>CAVVIC010000032.1:0-18656 GCA_963748045.1 uncultured Gammaproteobacteria bacterium | reverse complement strand
GACGACGTTCCTGAAAGAAATCAGCCGCGCCCGGACGTTCGGCTTCCTGAAGGACCTCGAGGGCGCGCGTGCGCGCGAACGCGCTCTAGGCGCGAATCTCGACAACGCGATCGTCATGGACGAGTACCGCGTGATCAACGAGGACGGCCTGCGGTATCGCGACGAGTTCGTGCGTCACAAGGTGCTCGACGCGCTCGGTGATCTATATCTGCTCGGCTCGTCGTTGATCGGCGAGTTCTCGGGCTTCAAGTGCGGCCACAAGCTGAATAACCTGTTGCTCCGCGCGCTGCTCGAGGCGCCGGACAGTCATGTGGCCGTGGTGTTCGACGAGGGCGAGCAGCGCTCGCCGGTGTCCTACCAGCTCGCCCCGAGCCACTGACGGCCTGCTAGCCGCCGCGTGGTAATACGCTGATTCGTACCCTCTTGTTCGGCAGCGCGCCGACGCAGTAACGCACGCGCGCCGCCCAGGCGGGCGTATCCATCACGAGCACGATCTCGCCGTCGCCATTGGTGGCGGCATTCACGACGTGCGCAGCCTCCTCGGGAGGCAGCAAACGCCGAATCTCGACTGTCTCCATTCGGCGACGCTCGGCCTCCCGTTTGAGGTCGCCGAGGGAACCGCGTCTCACTAGTTCTGACAAATGCCTGGGTTCATTCCCCATAGATCTGAGACCAACGTCTATTTTTTGGGCCCCATTGCTTGAGCCCACGCGGAGTTGCCGGCATCCTGATCCGACTCGATAAGAGGCAAACCGTCCGCAAGGACGGGACGCAAAGCCACCGATCTGCTGGAGTCTCTCCAATGATAGCGGGGTTGCCGAGTGACTTTTGACAAAACCTGCATGTACACTCGCGGTGCATGCCGGCGCCCCCCGCGGCGCTGGATCGAAGAATTACAAGCCAGGACCTGGGGCACCGCATGCAGTTAATACTCCTGTCAAAGGGCCGCGGGCATTTGGGCCACGCGAACCTCGCCTCGCGGCGGCTGTGGCTCACCATTGCCGTCGTCGTCTCCACGGTGTGTACCGGCGCCTTCTACGGAGGCGTCAGTGCGGCGCGCGTTTTCGGCATTACCACGCAGGGGCAAGCCGAGACCTGGCGCGCGGAGCTCGCGCAGCAACAGTCCATCGTCGACAGCACCCGCCGCACCCTACAGCAGAATCTCGACGCCCTGGCGTTACGCCTCGGCCAAATGAACGCTCACGTCGTCCGCCTCGACGCCTTGGGCACGCGCCTCACGCAGATGGCGGGGCTCCAGGACGGCGAGTTCAATTTCACCTCGGAGCCCCCGCTTGGCGGTCCGGAAGAGCCCGTGGCGCTCGCGGACACAGCCTCGATGCAGATCAACGGTATCGTGAATGCGCTCCAGGTGCTCGATGACCAGCTCACGGACCGCGGCCGGCAGTTGAACGTACTCGAAGACCTGCTGCTGAACCGCAAGCTGCGTGACGAGGTTCATCCGGGCGGGCGCCCTGTCACTGCCGGCTACATCTCATCGCAATTCGGTAGTCGTACCGACCCGTTCACGGGGCGGCTCGCGTTCCACAAAGGTGTCGATTTCGCGGGCCGCGCAGGTGCGGAGGTCATCGCCGTCGCGTCGGGCGTGGTCACCTGGTCCGGCGAGCGCTATGGCTACGGCCAGCTCGTCGAGATCAATCACGGTAACGGCTACGTGACGCGCTACGCCCACAACGTCGACAACCTGGTCGCGGTCGGCGACACGGTCAAACGCGGGCAGCGCATTGCCCGGATGGGCGATACGGGCCGTGCCACGGGCCCGAACCTGCACTTCGAGGTGCTGGTCAACGACCGGCCCGTCGACCCCCTGACCTACGTCGGTCAGACGCATTAACCCCGCGTAACCGCGGGCGGTGCCCAAAACCAGCTGACGTCCTTACAATAGGGCGCTTTACTGCGCCGTAAGGATCCCCCTCGCGTGCTCCACACCGTCTCCCGTCTGATGACTGGCGTTTTCGGGAGCCGCAACCAGCGGCTGTTGAAGCGCTATGGTAGTTTCGTGGCCGCGGCCAATGCGCTCGAGGCGTCTCTGACTCCCTTAGGAGACGACGCGTTCGTGGCCAAGACCGCCGAGCTGAAGCAGCGTTACGCGGCCAACCAGGACCTCGACGCCTTGTTGCCCGAGGCCTTTGCGCTCGTCCGCGAGGCCGCGCGCCGCACGCTCGGGATGCGGCACTTCGACGTGCAGCTGATCGGCGGCATCACGCTGCATCAGGGCAAGATCGCCGAGATGCGGACCGGCGAGGGCAAGACGCTGATGGCCACGCTGCCCGTGTATTTGAACGCGCTGACCGGCAAGGGCGTGCACCTCGTGACGGTCAACGAGTACCTCGCGCAGCGCGACGCCGACTGGATGGGCCCCGTGTACCGGTTCTTAGGGCTGACGGTTGGCGTCATCAAGAGCAATCAGCCGACCGAAGAGAAGCGCGCGGCGTACGCGGCGGATGTGACCTACGGCACCAACAACGAGTTCGGGTTCGATTATCTGCGCGACAACCTCGCGTTCCGGCCCGAGGACCGCGTGCAGCGGACCTTGAGCTACGCGATCGTCGACGAGGTCGACTCGATCCTGGTCGACGAGGCTCGCACGCCGTTGATCATTTCCGGCCGCGCCGAGGAGAGCACCGAGCTCTACACGCGCATCAACCAGCTGATCCCGTCGCTGAAGGTTCACAAGCCGCCGTCCGGCAAAGCCAACGACGAGATCGAGTCCTCGCAGGTCGAGGTGCTGAGCGTCAACGGCAAGTCGCTCGGCAAGATGTCGACGGGCCAAGCGCTCGCGAAAGCGAAGGAAGACGGTCATCACCTGATCGAGATCGATACCGAGTCCTCGCCGGCGAAAGCCCAGCTGTTCGTGCCCGGCGACTACACGATCGACGAGAAGACCAAACAGGCGCACCTGACGGAAGAGGGTCACGAGTACGTCGAGAAGCTACTGCTGAAGGCGGGCCTCATAGGCGAGGGCGAGAGTCTCTACGACCCCGGCAACATCCGGTTGATGCACCACTTGACCGCCGCGTTGCGCGCGCACGGGTTGTTCAAGCGCGAAGTGGACTACATCGTCCGCGACGGCGAGGTCATCATCGTCGACGAGTTCACCGGCCGCACCATGGTCGGGCGGCGCTGGTCGGACGGCCTGCACCAGGCCGTCGAGGCGAAGGAAGGCGTGCGCGTACGGGAGGAGAACCAGACGGTCGCGTCGATCACCTTCCAGAACTACTTCCGTATGTACCAGAAGCTGTCGGGCATGACCGGCACCGCCGACACCGAGGCCTACGAGTTCCAGCAGATCTACAACCTCGAGGTCGTCGTCATTCCCACGCACATGCCGATGATCCGCGACGACGCGGCGGATCTCGTCTATCTGTCACAGGACGACAAGTTCAAGGCGATCATCGAGGACATCACGGATTGCAATCAGCGTGGTCAACCCGTGCTCGTCGGCACGACGTCGATCGAAGCGTCGGAGTTCCTGTCGGGGCTCCTGAAGAAGCACAACGTCCCGCACCAGGTGCTGAACGCCAAGTACCACGAGCGCGAGGCCGAGATCATCATCGAGGCCGGTCGTCCGGGCAGGGTGACGATTGCGACCAACATGGCGGGCCGCGGCACCGACATCAAGCTCGGCGGCAACTTCGACGCCGAGCGCGCCAAGCTCGAGGCACCGACCGAGGCCGACGTGGCCGCGCTCGAGAAGGACTGGCGCGAGCGCAACGCGAAAGTGCTCGAGATGGGCGGGCTGCACATCGTCGGCACGGAACGCCACGAGTCGCGGCGCATCGACAACCAGCTGCGCGGCCGATCGGGCCGCCAGGGCGACCCGGGCTCGAGCCGGTTCTATCTGTCGCTCGAAGACAACCTGATGCGCATCTTCGGTGACCCGGAGCGCATCAAACGCATGCTGTCCCGCGCGGGCATGAAGCCCGGCGAGGTCATCGAGAGCGCGTTGCTGTCGCGGCAGATCGAGCGCGCACAGCGCAAAGTCGAAGCCCACAACTTCGACATCCGCAAGCAGCTGCTCGAGTACGACGACGTGGCGAACGACCAGCGCAAGGTGGTCTATGGGCAGCGGCAGGAGCTCATGGAGGCCGCCGATATCGCCGACGCCGTCCGCGGGATCCGTGCGGAGGTCGTCAACGCGACGATCAGCCAATACGTGGTGCCGCAGAGCGTGGAGGAGGTGTGGGACAAGCCCGGTCTCACGAAAGCGCTCGAGAACGAATTCGGCGTGAAGTTCGACGTGACGGCGCTGCTCGAGAAGGATCACTCCATCGAGGAGAATCGCCTGCGCGAATTGATCGTCGCGGCCGCGGACGAAGCGTACGCGCACAAGGTCGGCGAGATCGGCTCCGAGATCATGCACGAGCTCGAGAAGGGCATCATGCTGCGGCAGCTCGACTCACACTGGAAGGAGCACATCGCGGCGCTCGACTACCTGCGACAAGGCATCCACCTGCGCGGTTACGCGCAGCGCAATCCGAAACAGGAGTACAAGCGCGAAGCGTTCGAGATGTTCAGCAGCATGCTCGATCTTGTGAAGCACGAGACGATTACGATCCTGTCGAAGATCCAGATTCGAAGGCCGGAGGACGTGGCCGCCGTCGAGCCAATTGCGCCGGATCCGAGCACGCTGCGCTTCCAGCACGCGGCTGCGCCGTCGTTGGTCGCTCCGCCACCGGAGGAGTCGCCGCCGCCCGGGTTCGGTCCCGCGCCGGCGGGGCAGCCGCTGCGGACGCCCTCGCCGGACGTGGAGCCGGTCCAGACGTACGTTCGCGAGCAGCCGAAGGTGGGGCGCAACGAGCCTTGTCCGTGCGGCTCGGGGAAGAAATACAAGCAGTGTCACGGCCGTCTCAGCTGACGTGAAAGGGCGCAAGCGCGTGCACGTGCTCGTGGGCCTGATCGCCGACGAGCGGGGGCGCTGGCTCGTGAACCAGCGGCGCGCGGGCACTCATATGGCGGGCATGTGGGAGTTTCCGGGCGGCAAGAGCCACCCCGGCGAGGCGCCGTTTGCAGCGCTGCACCGGGAGCTCGACGAGGAGCTCGGCATCGACGTGCTGGAAGCTACGGCCTGGTTCGAGCTCGCCCACGACTACAAGGACTTGCACGTGCGGCTCGACATCTGGCGGGTGAGGCGTTTTGCGGGCGAGGTCACGGCGCGCGAGGGCCAGCGGCTGCGCTGGGTCACGGTCGACGAGTTCACCGGGCTGCCGTTGCTACCGGCCGATTGGCCGATCGTCGAGCGGCTTCAGCAGATCGCGAGCTGAAACCGCACGTCCTGCGTGACCTGGACGGGCCGCGCGTCGACGCCGCGCCAGCGCACGAAGCGGATCGCAAAGCGGTGCTGGCCGGCGCTGATCTCAGGGAACATGCCGGCGTCCGCCGGCAACTGGACGCGCACGAGGCTCGGTTGCTCGCTGCGGTCGAAGCCGTGCTGGAACAGACCGCCCGCCGCGACTTGTTCCGCCGCTTCCGTCGCTTCGCGCGTGAGCCACAGCACCTCCGCGACGGCGTCGCAGATCGGTCGCAGGCGACTCGTCCAGTCCTCGAGCTGCCGCCGGCGCTCGGCCGGCGGCAGGTTCAGCCAGTAGCCGTAGTCCGGCAGGTCGAACATGCACGTGCCGCCCGGGATCGTGCTGCGATGCCGGATGGTGTTCAAGAAGTCACATTCTTTCAAAGGGTTGATCAAGTGCGGGCCCGCCTCGGCGAGCTGCTGGCGCAGGTCGCCGATGTTGTCGATGAGGCCCGTCAGACGGCTCGGATCGACGCCCGGCTGGCTCTTGAACCGGCTCAGAATGTCGGCATGCCGCTCGAGCTCTTTGACCACGTCCGAGCGCACGTCACCGCGTCCCAAGATCGTCAGGATCTCGAGCAAGGCCGTGACGGCCGCTCGCGAGCTGAACTCGGTCGGCTCGTCGACGTGGAATAGGGTTTGCCCGAACAGGAATTCGACACGCAGGAACGTGCGCATGCGTTCCGACAGCGGTTGCTCGAACGTCATGACGCCGTGCTCTGGCGACGCAGCGGGGAGCTCGGCGGCGGTGTTCATCCGGCTATTCTGCGCGAGCGCCGCACGCTCGGCAAACTCAGGCGCGTCGTGCAGCCTGTGCGGCATGCTCGAGATAACGTCGATGCAGCAGCTCGACCTGCGTGCGCGTGGCCTCGCGAGTGCCGCTGTTGTCGATCACGTCGTGCGCTGCTTGCAGACGAGTGGCGCGATCGGCCTGCGCACGCAACATCGCGAGCGCTTCGGGGCGCGGGATCGCGTCGCGCTTCATGAGCCGTTCGAGCTGCACGTGCTCGGGGCAGTCGACGACCAGCACGCGATCGACGAGCTGCCGGAAATCGGTTTCGACCAGCAGCGGTACCGCAACGATCGCGTAGGGGGTCCGCACTTCCGCGAGCTTCGCGAGCGTGCGCGTCCGGATCAGTGGGTGCAGCAGGGATTCGAGCTGTCGCCGTTTGGCCTCATCCTCGAACACGAGCCCGCGCAGTGCCGCCCGGTCCAGCTCTCCGGACGGCAACATCACCTGGGTGCCGAAGGCCGTGCGGACGGCCGCGAGGCCGGGCTCTCCCGGCGCCACGACTTCGCGGGCCACGGCGTCGGTATCGAGGAGCCCTGCGCCGAGCGCGACGAACACGGCTCCCACTGCCGATTTGCCGCTGGCGATGCCACCGGTCAATCCCACTACGAGCGGTGGCCGGCCGGCCGCATGATCCGCCATCGTCTCCCCTCTCCGCGTCGGGCGCGCTCAACGAGCGAAAAACGCCTCGTACATGTGCACGAGTCGCTCGCCCCACAGTAGGGCGATCCACCCCGCGGCGGCAAGATAGGGGCCGAAAGGAATTTGGGTCTGGCTCGAGCGACCGCCGAACACGATCATGCCGATGCCGACCACGCTGCCTACGACGGCCGACAGCAGAATCACAAGCGGCAACAGTGGCCACCCGAGCCACGCGCCTAAGGCTGCGAGTAGCTTGAAGTCGCCGTAGCCCATGCCTTCCTTGCCCGTCACCAGCTTGAACAGCTGAAACACGGTCCAAAGCACGAGATACCCGGCAGCCGCGCCGATGACGGCCGAATGCAGCGAGGGCGCGAACAACGGCGTGCCGCCGAGCGGCAGCGCGTTGACGAGCAACCCGGCCCAGAGCAGGGGCAGCGTCATCGAGTCGGGCAGCAGTTTGTGGTCGAGGTCGATCAGCGTCAGCGCCAGCAATGTCCACGTGAGGCCGAGTGCGGCGAGCGTGTGCCAGGTCGGGCCGAACACGTAGGCCACGACGAGCCCGAGTACTGCAGCGAGGGCCTCGACGACCGGATAACGCGGCGAGATCTTGAGTCCGCACTTGGCGCAGCGGCCGCGCAGCCACAGGAACCCGAGCACTGGCACGTTGTGCTGCGGCGAGATCGCGGTGCCGCATCCCGGGCACGCCGACGGCGGCCACATCAGATCGAAGCGCCCGCTCTGCGTGACGTGCGGGGGTGGGGTGAACGGCTGCGATTTCAGCTCGTCGCACTGCGAGCGCCACGCGCGCTCCATCATGATCGGGATACGGTAGGCGACGACGTTCAGGAAGCTGCCGGCGATCAGACCGATCAGGCCCGTGGCCACGAATAACAGAGCGGGCCAGACCTCGAAGATCTCCACGCAACGACCGGTAGTCGCTTAGACGACCGAGCCCATCTTGAAGATCGGGAGGTACATTGCGATCACGAGGCCGCCGACGAGCACGCCCAAGATCGCCATGATCAACGGCTCGAGCAAGCTCGACATGCTGTCGACTGCGTTGTCGACTTCTTCCTCGTAGAAATCCGCGACTTTGCTCGCCATCGCGTCGAGCGAGCCCGACTCCTCGCCTACGGCCACCATCTGGTTGACCATGTTCGGGAACAGGTCGGTGTTCTCCATCGCGCGTTGCAAGCGTTGGCCGGTGGCGACCTCGTCGCGCATCTTGAGTACCGCCCCCTCGTACACGATGTTGCCGCAAGCTCCGGCGACGGAGCCGAGCGCCTCGACGAGCGGTACACCGGCCGCGAACGTCGTCGCGAGCGTGCGCGCGTAGCGCGCGATGGCGGACTTGTGCAGGATCGCGCCCAGGACCGGGACTTTCAGCATCGCGCGATCGACGAAGTGCTGCACGCCGCGATTGCGTTTCTTGGCGTACAGGAAAGCCCAGACACCGCCCACGATTGCGATGAGCAGCAGCCAGCCCATGCGCTGCACGAAATTCGAGATGTCGATGACCATGCGCGTGAAGGCCGGCAAATCGGCGCCGAAGCCCCGGAACAGGGACTCGAACTCCGGGATCACGAAGATCAGCAGGATCGCGGTGACCACGATCGCCACCGCGACGACTGCGGCCGGATAGAACAGGGCCTTCTTGATCTTCTTCTTCAGGACCTCGGTCTTCTCTTTGTAGGTGGCGATCTTGTCGAGCAGCGTTTCGAGCGCGCCGGCCTGCTCGCCGGCGGCGACGAGGCTCACGAACAGATCGTCGAAATACAGCGGGTGCTTGCCGAGCGCGTCGGCGAGCGATGTGCCGTTTTCGACGTCCGCCTTGATCGCCAGAATCAGTTTCTGCATGGCCGGGTTTTCGTGCCCGGCGCCGACGATGTCGAACGACTGCACGAGCGGAATACCGGCCGACATCATCGTCGCGAGCTGGCGGGAGAACACGGCGATGTCCCCCATCGTCACCTTGCCCTGCTTGCGGAACAGCATGCTCTGCTTGCGCACGCGGGTTGCCGCGACGCCTTGGCGGCGCAATTCGGAACGGACCGCCGCCTCGCTTATCGCGACGACCTTTCCCTTGACCTTCTTGCCGGTCCGGTCGGTACCTTCCCACGTGAAGGGGAACTGGTTGGCTGTTGCAGCGGTTGCCATGGTTCAGGGTCTCCAACGGAGCACGGTCAAAGGCGATCGGCCTTCCGGGCCACCGCACTCATTCAATAGTAACGCGATTGAGCTCTTCGAGACTGGTAAGGCCGTCCTTGACTTTCTTCAGTGCCGATTGGCGCAGGTCGGCCACGCCATCCTTCTTCGCCGTTTCGGCGATCTGCATCGCATTGCCGCCTTCCATGATGATGCGGCCGAGGTCTCGGTGACGGGCATGACCTGGTAGATGCCGATGCGCCCCTTGTAGCCGGCCGTGCACTGCGGGCAGCCCTTGGGGCCGAAGATCGTGATTCCGGCCTCGATTTCTGCCTGCATGAAGCCTTCCTTCTTCAGCGCTTCGGCGGGGATGTCGATGGGCTCTTTGCAGTTCTGGCACAGCCGCCGTGCGAGGCGCTGGGCGATGATGAGGCTGACCGAGCTCGCGATCGCGTACGGTTTGACGCCCATGTCGACGAGACGCGTCAACGTCTTCGGGGCGTCGTTCGTATGCAGCGTGGACAACACGAGATGGCCGGTCTGCGCGGCCTTGATCGCGATCTCGGCCGTCTCGAGGTCGCGGACCTCGCCGACCATGATGACGTCCGGGTCCTGGCGCAGGAACGCGCGCAGCGCCGCGGCGAACGTCAGGCCGACCTTCGGGTTCACGTTGACCTGGTTGATGCCCGCCATGTTGATTTCGACCGGGTCTTCGGCCGTGGAGATGTTGCGGTCGGCCGTGTTCAGAATATTCAGTCCCGTGTACAGCGACACGGTCTTGCCGCTGCCCGTCGGGCCGGTCACGAGGATCATGCCGTACGGTTTCGCGAGGGTGTCGAGGTAGAGTTTCTTCTGATGTTCCTCGTAGCCCAGAGCATCGATGCCGAGCTGCGCACTCGAGGGGTCGAGCAACCGGCACACGACCTTCTCGCCGAACAACGTGGGGCACGTGTTCACGCGGAAGTCGATGGCGCGGTTCTTCGACAGCTTCAACTTGATGCGGCCGTCTTGCGGAATACGCCGCTCCGCGATGTCGAGCCGCGCCATGACCTTCAGACGCGCTGCCACCTTGCCCGCCAACGTTACGGGCGGACGGGCGATCTCGGTCAACACGCCGTCCTGGCGCAACCGGATTCGGAAGTGTTTCTCGTAGGGTTCGAAATGGATGTCGGACGCGCCTTTCTTGATGGCGTCCACCATGACCTTGTTGACGAAGCGCACGATCGGCGCGTCGTCGATGTCCGAGGTGTTGACGTCGGCACCGGCTTCCTCGTCGCCGGCCGAGACCTCGAGGTTCTCGAGGTCGAAGTCGTCCTCGTCCAAGTTCGACATCGTGGTGTCGACCGCTTCGATGGCGCGCGCGACGCGTGCATCGAGCTTGTCCTGCTCGACCACGACCGCCTCGATGCGCAGCGTGGTCTGGAATTTGATTTCGTCGAGTGCCTGTAGATTGGTCGGGTCGCAGACGGCGACGAACAGGCGCTTGCCGCGTTGCAGGATCGGCAGGATGCGGTGCTTCAGCAGCAGCTTCTCGTCGACCAGCTTGACGATGTCGAGATCGAGGTCGACGGCGTCGAGGTCGAGCAATGGCACGCCGAATTCGTGCGCGGCTGCGACGGCAATCTGGCGAGGGTCGCCGAGACGGTTCGCCACCAGGTGCGGCACGAGCTGCGCGGCCTTGCCGCCGATCGCCTCGAGGGCCGTCACCAGATCGGCCTCCGAAATGACGCCGTCCTGCACCAAGCGACGGGGCAGGCCAGATCAGAGGACCTTGGGTTGCGGTGACTGCCATCGACGTCGTTGCTATGCCGGCTCGTTAGCCACTTTTCACCATAAGCATCGTACTTTCACCGTAGGCGGCGGGAACTGTCAACCGCACGCTTCTTCGTTTGTGACAGAGATTTGCGTGTGGCCTCGCAGGCACGAGCATCCGAGTCGCGGGGCGCGTCAGAGTCTGTCCCAAGTGGCCCGCGGCCGGTGTGACGGGCCTCACGAGAGGCGTGCGCAGCGGGGAAGCCTCAGCGGCAGTGGGGCGGCAGGTAGCGCACTTCGATCAGAGTCAGCACCTGGACGGGCTGCGCAGCCCCGCCGGCGAAGCCGAGCGGCTCGAGACCCAAGCCCGGCAGCTTGTTGCCGCAGAGCCAGACGATTCGCTGGTCGGCGGTCTCGAACGGTGTCAGTGACAGTGTGCGGCCGGCAATCGCATCGTCGGCGTCGCGGCCAAAGCGTACATCGATGCGCCCACCGACGACCTGCACGTCGTCGACGTAGTCGCCCCACGCCGCGTCGGGTCCCGGAGCGAGCCCCGCGGCTTGTCGGTCGACGGCGGGGATACCGGTGGTCTTGAACGCCGCGGTCACGCGGTCGCGAACGGCTTCCGTGCCGGCGATGCCGTTCGCGATCTCGGCCCGCACGGCGTAGGTGCGATAGGCCGACACGCCAAGGGCCCCGATGATGGCCGTGACGGCCAACACCGCAGCGAGCTCGACGAGCGTGAATCCCGCCGTGGCTCGCGTATCTCGTGCCGGCAATTTCATGGTGCGGTTACGCAGCGGCGACCGGACGTCACAAAAGCGAAGGCCCCTCACACCGTGAGGGGCCTCGCATTCGGCAAAGTCAGCCACGTTTCGACCGTGACCCAGACCATGAGCCAAGGCCTAGCTTGCTAACGGCAGGCCGACGGCAGGTACTTCACGAAGTTCGGGCCCGCAAGCGTGCCACCGCCCGCCGCCGCACCCGGCATCAGCGCCGTGGCGGCTATCGGCTGGACAGCGTTGCCGCATTGCCATGCGATCGAGTTGTCCGCCGTGACCCACGGCACCATGAACAGCGTCTGATTGGCGATGTTTGCGTTGACTTCGGCACCGCCGTACTGGATCTGAATCACGCCGCCGGCGACGTCTACGGACGTGACGTACTTGCCGCCCGTATCGGTCTTGGTCGGCGACATGCCGGCAGCTAGACGCGTGGCGGGCCCGACGCCGCGATTCAGGAACGACTCCGCAACCGCAGCCTTCGCCGCAGCAGCCAGGTTCATGCCTTCCGAGACCTGCGCGCGGATCGTGTAGTCCTGATAAGCAGGAATCGCGATCGCGGCCAGGATACCGATGATGGCCACCACGATCATGAGTTCGATCAAGGTGAAGCCCTTTTGCAGTTTCGTCATTTCACAAGCTCCTCTAACGGTTTCAATGGTTTTCAGCAGTGACGCGCAACGCGTCTGGCCGGCATTACTGCAAGCCATGTGCCAGCGCCCCGTGACTATGTCAATTTCCGCATCACGACGCGGGTTGCGCCGCACATTCAAAGGGCTCGTGCCCGCGAGCTTCGACATATTGCAGTCTTCGGCACCCTCGGCGAAGCTGTATTTGCGGCACTATCTGCCCAAAATTGTCAGCGCTTTCGGTGTGTGGCGACAGACGTTCGGTAAAGGCCGCCGCTCACTCACTCGATGCCGAGCTTCTTGATGCGATAGCGCAGCGCGCGGAACGTGATGCCGAGGCGTTTGGCGGCCGCCGTCTTGTTGTAGCGAGTCTGCTCGAGCGCGGCGACGATCGCTTCGCGTTCGATTTCCTCGAGCTGTGTGCCGAGCGGCGAATCGTTGCCGAGGCTCGGCGGTTCTTCGGTCGGTTCCTCGTCGTCTCGCAGCTGGAGGTCCGCGACGTCGATCTGCTCGCCGGAGCACAGCGTCAACGCCCGCTCGAGAATGTTCTCGAGCTCGCGCACGTTGCCCGGGAAACGATAGGTGAATAGCGTTTCCTGCGCGTTGGATGTCAGATGTGGCGTCGCCACGCCCTGTTCCGCGGCCAGGCGCGACAACGTGTGATGCGCGAGCATCAGCACGTCCTCGCCGCGCTCGCGTAGCGGCGGCACGTGCACGCCGATCACGTTGATGCGGTAGAACAGGTCTTCGCGGAAGCTGCCTTCCGCGACGAGCTCGCTCAGGTCTTTGTGCGTGGCGCTCAGGATCCGGACGTCGACGGGGACTTCATTGGCCTGGCCGACGGGGCGAATCGTCTTCTCTTGGATCACGCGCAACAGCTTGACTTGCATGTGCAGCGGCAGGTCGGCGACCTCGTCTAAGAACAGCGTGCCGCCCTCGGCCGTTTGGATGAGCCCCATCTTGTCGGCCACGGCGCCGGTGAAGCTGCCTTTCTTGTGGCCGAAAAATTCGCTCTCCATGAGCTCCGTCGGAATTGCGCCGCAGTTGATCGGCACGAACGGCCCTTCGCGCCGCGGGCCACTGTCATGGATCATGCGGGCGACGAGCTCCTTGCCTGTGCCGGATTCGCCGGAGATGTGCACGGGCGCCTGGCTGCGCGCGACTTTCGCGACCATCGTGCGCACGCGCTCGATCGGCGGCGACTTACCGACCAGCCCGTCGGTGGCCGTGCCGCGCGCCGCAACCACGGTGCCGCGGAGCTTCAGCGCCGCCGTGACGAGCTTGCGCAGGTCGTTCAAGTCGAGCGGTTTGGAGACGAAGTCGAACGCACCGAGCTTCAAAGCCCGCACCGCCGCCTCGACGCTGCCGTGCGCCGTGATCACCGCGACCGGCGTGCCGGGCACTTCGCGTTGAATCCATTCGACGAGCTCCAGTCCGTCGCCGTCGGGCAGCCGCATATCGGTCAGGCACAGATCGAACGCCTGTTCCAGCAGCGCTTGCTTCGCCCCCGCGACGTCGCCGCTCGTGCGCGTACTGATGTCCATGCGTTCGAGCGTGATCGACAGCAGCTCGCAAATGTGCGGCTCGTCATCCACGACCAGCGCCATCGGCTTCATAGTGACTCTTCGCTGGAGTGCCAGCGATTCGGATCTGCAAACACTATTCGGAATGCGCTGCCCCCGCCAGGGCGCGGCTGGTAGCGCAGCGAAGCGCCGTTACGCTCCGCGAGCTCGCGCGATATATAGAGGCCTAAGCCCGTGCCGCCGGACTGGGTGGTGTAGAACGGCTCGAAGATCTGCTCCACCTTGTCCGGCTTGATGCCGGGGCCGCGGTCCGCGACTTCGAGAAACGGTCGTCCCGACTGCTCGAGCACGCCGCAGGTGATTTCGACGGCGATCGCGCCGGCTGCAGCGCTCGCGTATTTGACTGCGTTGTCGCAGAGGTTCCAGAGCACCTGGTGCAGTTGCGTCGGATCCATGCGCACCTCGATCTCGGGCGCCGTATCGACGACGGAGACCGCGCCCTCGTAGAGCTCGAGCGTCTGCACGAACTCGCGCGCAAAGTCCTCGACCCACGGCGTCAGCTGCAGGCGCTCGGGGCGGCTCTGCCCGCGGCGTGACAACGCGAGCACGCTCTCGACGATTTGACTCACGCGCCGCGCGTTCAGGCGAATGATGTCCGTGAGTCGCTGATCGTCCTTGCCGATGCTTGGCGACTCCGCGAGCAGCTGCCCGGCATGGCTCATGGCGCCGAGTGGGTTGCGGATCTCGTGCGCGATGCTCGCGCTCAACCGGCCGAGCGCCGCGAGCTTGGCTTGCTGCACGCGGTCCTCGATCAGCGACGTGTCCTCGAGGAAGATCACGACACCGCCGTGTCGGTCGCCGCCCAGCGGCGCAAAGTGCGGTTGAAGGTTCGCGCCGTCCTGGGCGCTGAACTTCTGCGGGGGGCGGCTCGGCAGCGCGGCGTTGCGCCACGACGAAAGCTGCTCCGCAAGGTCCGGGGACACCGTGGCGACTACCTGACCGCCTACGTTGGTTCGGACACTCAGGTGCTTGCTGGCCGATTCGTTGATGAGCCGAATCTGATCGTCGCCGTCGACAACGACGATGCTCTCACGCAGGTGTTGAATGATGTAGTCGTTCAATTCGACGAGATTGCGCAGATCGAGACCGCGTTGTTCGGCGAGCGCTTCGGTCTCGACGATCCGGTGCCGCAGCAGCTGCACGACGGCGGTGATCACGAAGATCACGGCGCCTAAGATGCCGGCGGGCGCAAATTGTGCGCTGGTCGTAATGCCCTGGAATTGCGAATACGCCTGCTCGAGCAGCAGCGCGAGTGCGGTAACGGCGGCTAACAGGAACGCGCGCTCGGACGCAACGAGCAATGCCAGCGTGCCGACGGAGACGATCAACACGCCACCGAGACCGCTCGAGATGCCGCCGCTCGCGTGGACCAGCAGTGTCATGCCTACGAGATCGGTGCAGAACTGGAGGTACGTCTGCACTTTGGCGTTCGGGTAGCGGCGTTGCAGCAGCACGAGCTCGACGCAGCCCATTGCGAGCAACCCGATCAGCACCTGCCACGCGAGAGTCGAGTTGCTCTCGCCCACGATCCGCGGCGAATCCACGAGATAGAAGACGGCCAGCAGCAGGCCGCCGATCGCGAGCCGGAACAGGTTCAGCAGAATCAGAACCCGCCACGCGAAGTCTCCCGTCGCCGAGTCGGCGCTGGGCCCTAAGTGGGAGCTCGGACGCGCGGTGTGGGGAGAATCGACGGCGGACATGGCGCGAATTCTACCCGATCGATGCGTTCGTCCCGGGACGGGTCTGTCGAGCGTCAGCGATTCTTGGCAAGCGCGAGCATCAACCTGATTTCCGGGCTGGAGCGCAGATCCCCGACGACATCCTTGTGCGTCTCGTAGCTGGCGATTACGCGCTCGGACTCGTGAGCTGTAAGCCGGCCGAGCATCGCCGCTGTGAGCGCATATAGCTTGCGATCACGGGCCGCAGTTCGGTCGAGCAGTGGCTCGCCTACGTCGGCCATCGCGCGACCGTCACGAGCCGCGACTGCTGTGTACAGGTCGAGCCACTGCCGTGTGTCGAGAGGCAGCCGGTCGCGACACGCCGGCGGTGCGGCTGCCGTCAGCAGCTCGGCCCCCGCGTCGGCGTCTAGGTATGGCAGCGTGTCTCGCGCAAGCGCGTGCAGTGCGTCAGACCAGCTCCGCTCGACCCCCGCGCCGCAGGAGGTGTGCAGCGCCAGCAGCAGGTCCGTGAGCGCCGTACCATTCGTGCCGTCCGTGGCCGTCTCGCCCCTGAGGACCGAGAGACGGGCCTGTGCGTTTCGGATCAGTTGTGCGCGTTGGAACGTACTGGCCGCCGTGACGGAGTGATAGCGAACGTTCGCAGTGTCCAGCATCTCGAGCAGCGGAACTGGTAGGGTGCTGAACGCATGGAAAAGAGTCGCTCTGTCTCCGCGGAAACGCGCCGCGCCTGCGTTCAGGTCCAGGAACGGGAAGTAGTCGGAGTTCACTGGGGCACGCGCTTCAGCGAGAAGCGCCTCTAGAACGGCCTTTGAGCCGGTTTTTCGCACGAGCAGGTCGTCTGGCCCTTTCAAACCCACGCGCGCGATCTCGGCAGCGAGCGGTCCCGCGAAAACGCGATCGAACGACGGCTCCGGTAGGCGACCGGAGCGTTTCGCAACAATCAGAACGTTGGTGTCGTCGGTATTGTAAATGGCGTAATCGCTGAAGTGTCTGGTCAAGCCCTTGAGTACTGAGAACGCGAGCTCGTCGTTGAACTCGTAGAGCTGTAGCCATTGGATAAGGACACCGTCCTCCGTCAGGTAAGCGCCGATCGTGCGGTAGAACTCCTCGGAGAACAGGCTCGATACGCCGCTGACCCAAGGATTCGACGGTTCGGCGACGATCACGTCATACGCCTGCTTCTGTTGGGAGAAGAACGTCTTTGCGTCCTCGAGGTGTATCGTGCTGCGGGAATCGGTGAACGTCCGCGCGACGCGGTCGCCGAAGGCGCGAGCGCCCACCGTCATTGCGGCTTCGATCTCGACCGTGTCGACGCGCTCGATCGCCGGATCGCCGAGCAGCGTGTGCGTCGTGAGCCCGGACCCGAGACCGATGTTGGCGACGCGGCGAGCGTCCGGCTTGTAGACGAGCGCCAGCGTGCCGGCCATGACCATGGTGATCTCGTCGGGCCCGGAAGGATACGCCGGATCCATTTCGATGCTCGCGTCCGGCTTGCCGTTGGTGGAAATCATGAGCTGGCTGCCGTGTGCCGTAACGCTGATGCTGGCCGTCTTGCCGTCCTGATAGAACAGCACGGCCGTTTTTGGCGCGAGCTCCGCCGAGCGGTACCGGTAGACCCCAGAGCTGAGGCGTTGCGGCTCCAGTTGCACACCGACCATGACGACCACGAGTGCCGTCGCGCCAGTCAATGCGCCCTGCATGACCATTCGGACGCGCTGCTTCGCGCCGCTGCGCGCGAGAAGCACGAGGCCGAGCGCGACATCGAGCGTGGCGGCGATACCGATTAGCGCCTTCAGACCGAGCAGGGGCATCAAGACATGCACGGCTACGAGGACGCCCGCGATGGCTCCGAGCGTATTTGCCGCATAGATGCGCCCGATCGCTCGCTCCCCCTCCCGGTGCCGCATCAGCACGTGCGTGAACAACGGCAGTGTGGTGCCGGCGAGAAAGGCCGTAGGCACCATGATGAGCAGCGTGATGCCGTAACTGAAGCCCGTGAACATCACATAGCCGGAGTCGTTCTGCTTGAGGCCGAGCAGGATTGCTGCCATCCAGTCGAACGACTGAACGTACAGCGGCAGCGTCAGGATCGCGGTCGTGCCCATGAGCACCTGGACCCATCCCGAGAAACGAACAGGATCGTCGATTCGGTCGATGCGCTTCTTGATCCAAAGGCCGCCAAACGCGAGCCCCGTGATGAACGCGCTCAGCATCAGCTCGAACGAGTGCGTCGTGCTGCCGAGCACGAGGCTCAGCATCCGGAGCCAGCCGATCTCGTACATGAAGGACGAGGCACCGGTGATCGCGGCGGCCACGAGAAACAGCCGTGCGAGGCCATCGTTTCCGGCTACCGGCGCGGCCGCGGCCGCAATCGGCGTGGTCTGCGGATTCGGATCGAGTTTCGTGAGCACCCAGACCACGAGTGCGAGCGCAACGTTGAGTAGACCAGCGGTCAGGATCGTGCCCGGGAGCCCGACGAGCCCGATGAGCCAGAAGCCGCTCGCGAGCACGCCGACGGCCGCGCCGATGCTGTTCGTGAAGTAGAGCATCGCGAGGCTGCCGCCCTGGTGGTCCGGGTAGCGCCTGATCACGCCGGTGCTCATCAGCGGGAACGTCATACCGAGCAGCACGGACTGGGGCAGGATCAACGCCGCGGCCGCGGACCATTTCAATAGATGTCCGAGCCACACGGAGTCGACGGTCGGAAGGATCGACAGATAGAACGCGTCCGACATCGACACGAAGGTCTTGTGGAACACGAGCGCGAGTACGCCAATCACTCCCTCGACGAGCGCGTACCAGAGCAGCGGCGAGCGCCAGTGCTGCGAGAGCCGCGCGACGAGCCACGAACCGATGGCGAGGCCCCCCATGAAGATCATCAATACAAGCGATTGGGCGTACGCGGCGTGGCCGAGGAACAGCTTGAGGTAGTGGGACCAGATCGATTCGTAGATGAGCCCGGAGAAACCGGAGATCGCGAACACCGCGAAGAAAACCCAGCGTGGCGCCGGTTGCGCGAACGTGACACCGGTCGTCGAAGGTAACGTCGTGGAGCTCATGGGCGAAGACACCTGTCGATGTGGCCGCCGAGGATTATGTCCGATTGGGCCGGTGCCGAAGGAACGCACTTCTCAATTTGTGACGGTTACAGTCGCGTGCCGCGCGAGATATCCCCTGATATGCGACGTCGCCTTTACGAGCGAAGATGCTTTCGTGGAGAATACGCAGCCCTGCTCGAACTTCACATAACGAATCCCGCATGAATCTTCACGAGTACCAGTCGAAGCAACTGTTCGCCGATTACGGCATTCCCGTGCCTCTGGGCCAGGTCGCCAGTACGCCGGCC
>CAVVIC010000031.1:0-86258 GCA_963748045.1 uncultured Gammaproteobacteria bacterium | reverse complement strand
CTCGCCCGGGCGGCTACCCGACTACGCATTATAGACGGGCGCGGCGGGCGAATCCCAAGCGCGTGATCGATAA
Organism: uncultured Gammaproteobacteria bacterium; assembly: GCA_963748045.1. Lineage (GTDB taxonomy): Bacteria > Pseudomonadota > Gammaproteobacteria > Steroidobacterales > Rariloculaceae > FEN-1219. The sequence continues at coordinate 86,185 of CAVVIC010000031.1, read as the reverse complement.
AAAGAAGGCCCGGCGCGACGCAGGGGCGCCGGCCGGGCCTAGGGGGGGCGGGAGCTATTGAATGACCTTACTGGCCGGCGCCGACAGCGAGCTCTCGACGCCCGCCGAATTCAACGCGGACGCCGTGAAGAAATAGGTGCCGGAGGCGAGGTTGTCGACCACATAGGTGCTCAGGCCCGGGTTGTTCAGGGTCACCGAATTCGGATAGCTACCGGCCGCAGGGCCCCAGTAGATCTTGAACCCCGCCAGATCCGTCAACGGCGTACCGTCCGTGTTCTGCGTCGGCGCGGTCCACGACAGCGTGGCAGAGCCCGTCGCCATGGCCTGTACCGTCACGCTGAACGCCGCCAGCGATGCGGTCAGGGTGCCGTCGCTGACCGTGATCACGATGCCGCTCGTCGTGCCGACGTCGCCGGCTTGAGGCGTGCCCGACAGAGCGCCGGTGCTCGTGCTGAACGCGGCCCACGTGGGCTTGTTCGTGATGCTGAAGGTCAGCGTATTGCCGTCCGGATCGCTGGCCGTCGGCGTGAACGCGTACGCGTTCCCCTGCATGACGGTTGTCGCCGGAGCACCGGAGATCGTCGGGACGCGATTCGGCGGCGCGCTGACGGTGATCGTGAACGCGGGCAGCTGCGCCGTGTCCTGACCATCGCTGACCTTGATCGTGACGTTCGCGAACGCGCCGATGTTCGCGGTCGCCGGCGTTCCTTGGAGGCGACCCGTGGTCGTGCTGAACGTCGCCCAGCTCGGCTTGTTCGTGATGCTGAACGTCAGCGTCGTCCCGGCATTCGCGTCGCTCGCGGTCGGCGTGAACGCGTACTGCGTGCCGACCGTCGCGGTGGTCGGCGGTGTGCCCGAGATCACGGGCGGAGTATTCGACGACGCCACCGTGATCGAGAACGCCGGCAGCGGCGTCGACGCCTTGCCGTCGCTGACGCTGATGACGATGTTGGTGAACGTGCCGACGTTGCTCGCACCGGGCGTGCCCTGCAGCAGGCCCGTGTTCACGTTGAACGTGGCCCACGTCGGCCGGTTCGCGATCGCGAACGTCAGCGGATCCGAGTCGGCGTCGGCGGCCGATGGCTGGAAGTTGTAGGCGGTGCCCTGCGTCGCCGTCGTCGCCGGAGCGCCGCTGATCGTCGGCGCGCGGTTCGTCGTCGGTGCCGTAACCGTGATCGAGAACGCCGGCAGCGACGCGGTCGCCGACCCGTCGCTGACCGAGATCCCGATGCCGCTGAACGTGCCCGTCGTACCGGTCGGCGGCGTTCCCGATATCCGCCCCATGGTCGTGCTGAACGACGCCCAGCTCGGCAGCCCCGTCACGCTGAAGGTCAGCGTATTGCCGTCGGCGTCGCTCGCCGTCGGCACGAACGCGTAGGCGGTGCCGGCGGCGACGCTCGTCATCGGCGTGCCGGAGATCACGGGCGGCGTGTTACCCGTGGGCGGCGTCACGACGATGCTGAACGGTGCCAGCGCGACCGCGGATTGGCCATCGCTGACCGAGATGTTGACGTCGGCGAACGTGCCGACGTTCGCCACGAGCGGAGTGCCGCTCAGCATACCGTTCAGGGCGCTGAAGCTGGCCCACGCCGGGACGGTTGCGAATCGAGAACGTCAGGGCGTTACCGTCCGGATCGCTCGCCGTCGGCGTGAACGTGTAGGCCGTACCGGCGACCACCGACGCCGTCGGTGTGCCCGAAACCGACGGCGCACGATTCGTCGTCGACGTACCCGATACGGTCAGATCGAACGCCGGCAGCAACGTTTGCGATTTGCCGTCCGACACCCACACGACGATGCCGCGATACGTGCCGACGTCGGCCGCCGTCGGCGTGCCGCTGACCTGCCCGGTACTCGTGTTGAACGTCGCCCACACGGGCTTGGCGTCGATGCCGAAGATCAACGGGTCGCCGTCGGAGTCGGCCGCGGTCGGGCGTGAACGAGTAAGCCGCGTCCTGCGCCACCGTCGTCCCCGGCGTGCCGCTGATCGTCGGCGCGTGATTCGTGCCGCTGGCTAGATCGTTCGCGTCTCCCTGAGTGCAAGCCGAAAGAATCGCGCTGAATGCGACGACCCCCGAAAAGACAATCCCGTGTCGCGTGCGCGCCATCCCTGAACCCACATGCAAAGGTGACGCGAACGGATTCCACGTTGCGTGCCAAGTGCACGTGACTGAGCAGGGGCGCAGATCGCAGCGACACTGACGTCAATCGGCGACGGTCGAATGTGTCCCCGTTTGCCGACGGACACCGAGCGAACGAGCCGAAGTGGCGGCAAACCACGTCGGCGGATCCCGACAACGTCAGCGCGATCGGGAGGCCGCGCGCTGTCTATGTGCGCGTGTGGGTGGCGCCAGGGTTGAGCGCGGCCGTCGCGTCACTCGCGAATCGAAGCGGTCGCGATCTAGCGACGCGCGACATAACGGCAGCGCGACAATCAGGGATTGCGACGACGCGCGCGGTAATCGCCGTGCGCGATCCGCGCGCGATGCGACGGGTTGCGTTGATAGACGTACACCCACGCTGCGCGCTGCCGACGGCGGCCTACCGAAACGATGCACGCAGAGCGAACGAAGCGCGGCCGACCGGCTCCCGTGCCAGCCTCGTAGCGGTCGAGCGCGCGCACGACGAACGGATCGCGAACCTCGTACAGATCGCCGCAGACCCAGTCGCGGGCGCGGCGCGCCGGCTTCAAGCCGGGGTATGGCCCGAGATCGTAGAGTCGGCCGCGCGTCTTCGCAGGCCCGATGTAGCGCGCGACGCGTTGCAGCCAGCGGGCCATCGGAATGTCGACGAACGGCCGCAACGTGCCGTACACGAACAGCAGCGAATCGCGTTGCGGGAACCTAGACGATATGATGCGGGCCACGTTTCACCCGGTGCGGTTCGGGGCTCGATTGTCGGCGAGAAGAATACCAACACCTACGGCCTTACGACCGCTCGCAACGTGGTTGGCCCTGGCGTCGTCGATCTGCGCCGCGCCGGCGCAAGCGCGCGGCGTGAGCCCGTACTTGCCGCTGCACCAGTCGCCGGAGATCGAACGCAAGATCGAGCGGCTCCTGATTCTCGCGGATCGACCGATCCTCACGCGGCCGATCGCGGCCGCCACCGTGCTCGACGCGTTGCCGAAAGCGTGCGAGCGCGACGCACAGCTCTGCGACGACGTGCGCGAGTATCTCGCCGGCTTCATGCGGACCGCGGGCATCAGTTATCTCTCCGCCGCCGCCGGCGGCGGCTCGGGCGCCAACACGGCGTTGCCGAACCGGCACGGCATGTCGAGCGACAGCAGCTACGAGATCACGGGCGCCGTGTTCTGGCAGCCCAGCGACTACCTGCTCGTCAGCGGCGGCGTGCAAGCCTACGACGGCAACACTACGCCGACCGGAACGATGGTCAGCTACGGCCGCGAGTTCCTGCAGCTCGACATCGGCTATCGCGACCATTGGCATGTCGCCTTTGAGCGAGAGCGCGATGCTGCTCAGCACCGAGGCGGCGACGATGCCGTCGGTCACGATTTCCAACTACCAGCTGTTCACGCGCTTCAACATCCACTACGAAGCATTCGTCGCGCAGATGAGCAGCTCGGATCGCATCGTGTTTCACGGCGGCTTGATCTCCGGGCGGCCGCTGCTGGCGGGCATGCATCTGTCGATCGAACCGTTCCCGGGCTGGTCGTTCGGCGTGAACCGGCTGCTACAGTTCGGCGGCGGCGAGCGTGCCGCACTCCGTCAGCGACTTGTTCAACGCGTTCGTTAAACCGTCGTCCGACAACACGAGCACCGGCAGCGATCCGAACGCGGAATTCGGCAACCAGGCGGCGTCGTTCACGTCTCGGTTCCTCGTGCCGGCCACGATCCCGGTGGCGGTCTATCTCGAGTATGCCGGCGAAGACACGTCGACCCACAACAGCTTGCGCCTCGGCAATTCGGCGCTCGCGGCCGGTGTCGAGCTGCCGCAGATCAAAGGCCGGTTCGCGCTGACGTTCGAGATCAGCGAGTGGCAGAACGCCTGGTACGAGCACCACATCTATCAGGACGGGCTGCGCAACGACGGCCGCGTGATCGGGCACTGGGGCGCCGACTGGCGCGTGACCGGCAACGACGTCGGGGCGCGCAGCTGGCTCGCGCGCGTAGGCTTTCGCGCGCGTGGCGGCGCCGAGATCGAGGCCACGTACCGGACGCTCGAGAACCAGTCCTACGCCGGCGTCGATTACGAGCGCGCGCACCTCGTCGACGTCCGCTACAGTCGGCGTTGGCGGCAGTTCACCGTCGGCGGCGAAGCCAACGCGGGCCGCGACAGTTTCGGGGAATCGTTCGGCCGACTCGAGCGTGTTCGTTCGGTATTGATGGCGAGCAGAATGCAAACACTCACGCAGCGCTCCACGCGCCTCGCGGTCGTAGGCTGCGCAGTGTTCGCATTGCAGGCCGGCACGGCGCTCGCCGAGCCGTTCGTCGACCTCGGGCTCAACTCATCGCGCGTCGAAGCCAGAATCGCGAATCAACGCGCAGTAGGCGTGACGAATACCACCGGCATGCACCTCGGCGTCGGCGTGCGCCGCGATCTGCCGAAGGGCGGCAACATCGGCGTGCGGCTCGAGCTCGACGACGTCGACTCGAACATGCTGCTCGCGATTCGCGCGCTCGACTATCGCTTCAATCTGTCGCAGCGCCTCGGCCTCAACGCGTTCGCGGGCGCCGCGCGCCTGAACCTCGCGACGCCGGCGTACGGCTACTACTTCGGCGGCGGCGTGCAGTTCAAAGATCTGCGGCCGAAGTGGGACTTGAGCGTCGACCTGCGTTACGGCGACAAGATCGCACGCGACAATCTGCTGCCGACGGACCCGCAGGGCGGCAGCCCCGACAACTTCTACGACCTGACCGGAATCAGCGTCTACTTGAGCTGGCGCTTCTGAGCGAGGATCGTGGCCGCGGTCTCGACGCCGTAACGACGCGCGTCCTGCGCTGCCGCGGCACGCGTGCCGGCGGCGGCCAGTTGCGCTCGCGCGGGGGCGTCGCGCAATAGAGTCAGCGTGCGCGCAGCGAACTCGTCGACGTCCGGCGCCGCACTGAGCCAGCGCGCGTACTCGGGTGGCAGACACTCGGCGGCGCCCACCCGCAGCGACGTCACGATGGGCACGCCGAGCGCGGCGGCTTCGAGCACCACCATGCCGAATTCCTCGTAGCGCGCGGGGTAGACGAACAGATCGAGCGCGGCCATCCACAGCTCCGGCCAGTGGTTCTTCGGCCGATACGCCGCTTTGCCGCTCGCGAACAACGCGTGCTGCGCTGCTTCCTTCGGCAACTCGCGCGCGCCGACGATCAAGAACCGCGTTTCGGGCTCCGCCTCAGCGATGCGCTCCGCGGCCGACAGCATCAGGTCGAGACCGCGTTTGCGAAAATTGCCGGAGGTGACGAAGCCCACGACGGGCGTGGAATCGCCCCAGCCGAGTCGCCGACGGGCCCGTGCGCGCAGCTCCTGCCGCGAGCCCGACGCAAATCGGTCAGCCTCATGGCCCGGGTGGTGCACGACGATGCGCTCGGGCCGCAACGCGAAGTGCTCCGACCAGCGCCGCTTTCACGAGCGCAGAGTTCGCGATCAAGGGCGTGCCTTCGGGCAGCGCGAGGAAGAACTCGCGCTCAGCCACCGCGCTGCGCAGATCGGGCGCGGGCAGAAACCGATTCGCGTCGGTTGCGAGGTTGTGCACGAACACCGCGTCGGCTTCCGGAATCGCGAGATTGTGGTCGACGATCAACGCGTCCGGATCGCCGGCGCGCGCGCGAAGCGCGGCCACGGAAGTTCGCTTCGTCTTGATGCCGGTGCGGAGGTAATAACGCAGCCCACCGCGCTCGCACGCCAGCGTCGCGTCGACGCCCTCGGCGCGCAGCGCCTGCACCTGCGTGCGAAGCAACTGGCCGGTGCCGCTGTAGAGATCGAGTTTTTTCAGGAAGAGCTGCGCGCGCATGAGTCGATACTGCACGTGGCCTCGTCAAACAGCTCGGCCACATGCGTCGCTCGCGACGCGCCGTGCGGATCGGCACGGAATGGTGGGCCGTGTAGGACTCGAACCTACAACCAATGGATTAAGAGTCCACTGCTCTACCAGTTGAGCTAACGGCCCAATGCTTTTTGCGCTGCCCCAAGAGTTGGGGTGGACGATGGGACTCGAACCCACGACGGCCGGAATCACAATCCGGGGCTCTACCAACTGAGCTACGTCCACCAGCGTCTTGGCATTGTATAGCAACGATCATGGCGCGCCCGGCAGGATTCGAACCTGCAACCCCCGGCTTAGAAGGCCGATGCTCTATCCCTTGAGCTACGGGCGCCGTTCCTACTCGAGGTTAATGGTCGGGGCAGCAGGATTCGAACCTGCGACCCTCTGCTCCCAAAGCAGATGCGCTACCAGACTGCGCCATGCCCCGCTGCTACGGCGGGCATCTTATGCGGGCCGGCGCAGGACCGCAAACCAAGCAGCGCCGAGCCTTGAGGCCCCGAAGAAGCTCGTGCGAGAATCCGCGTCCCGCGCTTAAACCAGAGAATCCCCGTGACTGCGACCCTACTCGACGGCAAAGCCGTGGCCCAGCAAATCCGCGACGAGCTCACTACGCGCGTCGCCAGCGTGAAGAAGAAGCTCGGGCGGCCGCCGGCGCTTGCCATCATCCTCGTCGGGGACGATCCGGCGTCGGAAGTCTATGTCCGCAACAAGCTGAAGACCGCCGAAGACGCGGGCATGGGCGTGCATCTCGAGAGACTGCCAAGCGCAACCGCGCTCGCTACGGTGCTCAGCACCGTGGAGCGCTTCAACCACGACTCGCGCTTCGACGGCATCCTGGTGCAGGCACCCCTGCCGAAATCGCTCGGCAAGGATGCGGAACAACAGGTATTCGACACGATCGATCCCGCCAAAGACGTCGACGGCTTCAGCCCAATTTCGGCGGGCCGCGTCGTGCAGAATCGCGAAGGGTTCGCACCGTGCACGCCGGCAGGCGTCATCGAGCTGCTCGTCCGCGCGAAGATCCAGATCGAAGGCAAGCACGCCGTCGTGATCGGCCGCTCCGACATCGTCGGCAAGCCGATGGCCGCGCTGCTGCTGCACAAGAACGCCACCGTCACCATTTGCCATTCGCGCACGCGCGACTTGCCGGCCATGGCGCGCGAGGGCGACATCCTGGTCGCAGCGATTGGTCGCCCGGCGTTCGTCACGCCCGAGTTCGTCAAACCTGGCGCCGTCGTGATCGACGTCGGCATCAATTCCGTGACGAAGCCGGAAGAAGCGCAACGGATCTTCGCGCGCTACCCCGATCGGCTCGAGGTGTTCCGCAAGCGCGGCTCGGTGCTGGTCGGCGACGTGCACCCCGATGTAGCCGTCGCGGCCGGCGCCTTGACCCCCGTGCCAGGCGGCGTCGGGCCGCTGACGATCGCCATGTTGATGGCCAACACCGTGAGGGCCGCCGAGCTAAGCGCCCGTTGAGCATGCAGGCCGCGGTGTGCGTCGGCTATGATCACGGCTAACGCTGCGAGGCTTACACACATGCGACTGGCGAGTCTCCTACTGTGCATCCTGGTGGTGCCGACGCTCGGCACCACCCAGGAGTCCGGCGCGCCCGCCACTCGCGTGCGGGTGCAGACTTCGGTCGGCAGCTTCGTGATCGAGCTCGACCGCGGCCGAGCGCCGCTGACCGTCGATGCGTTCCTGAAGTACGCGAAGCAGGGCTTCTACTCCGGGCTGATCTTCCACCGCGTCGTCGCAGGGTTCATCGCGCAGGCAGGCGGGTACACAGCCGACATGCAGCAGAAGCCCGTCACCGCCAGCGTGGCGAACGAGTCCGGTAACGGCTTGAGCAACTTGCGCGGCACCGTCGGGTTCGCGCGCTCGAACGAGCCCCATTCCGGCACCAGCCAGTTCTACGTCAATCTCGCCGACAACCTCGACTTGAATCCGCGGCCGACACGCTGGGGCTACGCCGTGTTCGGCAAAATCGTCGAGGGCATGGAAGTCGTCGACGATATCGGTCACCGTCCGACCGGACCCGCGGCGCCGTTCGATCGCAACGTCCCGATCATGCCGATCACGATCGAGCGCATGGAAGTCGTCGGCGAGTGACGGTCCCGTGACCGTGCTGTTCATCTCCGACCTGCATCTCGATGCAGGGCATCCGGAGACGATTCTGCGTTTTACGACGTTCATGCAGGGCGAGGCGCGCAACGCCAGCGAGCTGTATATCCTCGGCGATTTGTTCGAAGCCTGGATCGGCGACGACGACGACGATCCGCGTCTCACACCGATCGTCGCCGCTCTACGCGAGGTCACACGCAGCGGCGTGCCGTGCGCCATCATGCACGGCAACCGTGACTTCCTGATCGGCGAACGGTTCTGCGCCGCTACGGGTTGTCGGTTGCTCGGCGACTACGAGCGCATCGAGATCAACGGTGAGCCGGTGCTACTGACGCACGGCGATCTGCTGTGCACCGACGACACGCGCTATCAGGCATTGCGCGGCCAGTTGCGCAGCCCCGGCCTGGCAGAGCGACTTCCTCGCGAAGACGCTGGCCGAGCGCCGCAAGATCGCGACCGACCTGCGTCAGATGAGCGCCGCCGAGATCGCGGCCAAGTCCGAAGACATCATGGACGTGAATCAGGGCGACCGTGGAGCGCACGATGCGCGAGTTCGACGTGCGGCTGCTGCTGCACGGCCACACGCACCGCCCCGCGATCCACCGCTTCACGCTCGACGGCCGCCCGGCGCAGCGCATCGTGCTCGGCGCGTGGTACGAGCAGGCGAGCTTCGTGCGCTGGGACGAGCGCGGCGCGGCGCTGACGCCCTCCGCCGCTACGCCGCCACCCTGACGTCGTCGAGCGCCGCGAGCAGCTCGGCCGCGGACTGAAAACGCTCGAGACGCTCGACGGCCAGCAACCGATCGAGCACCGGCTGAAAATGCGTAAGTGCCCCGCACCAAACGCGGTCGCGGCGCGTGCGCGTGCCGGTAGATCACGCCCATCGGCGAGCTCGCGGTGAACGGCCTGTCGCCCGTCAGCATCTCGTACAGGATGCACCCCACGCTGTAGAGATCGCTGCGCTCGTCCGTGGGCTCCGCATGGCCTTGCTCGGGGCTCATGTAGTACGGCGTGCCGAAGATCTGTCCGGTGCCCGTGATCGCGGCGTGCAGCCGCATCTGCTTCGCGAGCCCGAAGTCGATCAGCGCGAGACTGCCGTCGTCGCGGAACATGATGTTGCCGGGCTTCAAGTCGCGGTGCAGCACGCCGGCGCCGTGAATCGCCTGCAATGCGCCGCCGATCTGGCGTACGTACCCGAGCGCCGTCGCGGGCTCGAGCGGCCGCACGAGCCGCTCGGCGAGGCTGCCGGCGCCGAGATATTCCATCGCGAGGTACGCGTGATCGTCGGCGACGCCGAGATCGAAGATCCGCACGACGTTCGGATGGTCGACGCGAGCGATGACCTCGTACTCCTGCAGAAAGCGATCGAACAGCCTGCCGCCGCCCGCGTCGGGCACGTGGCGCAGGACTTTCAGCGCGAGCCGCTCGGTTCCATCCTCCGACTCCGCGAGATAGACCGACGACAGGTCGCTCGCGTACAGCTTCGCGACGACGCGCCGTTTACGCGTGCCGTTCAGCACTCGGTGGTTTGCGAGCAGCATCCCGGCCGGATCCACACGATCGACCTTCAGCTCGGCGCTCACGGCGGCAATCAGCCGCTGGTGCTTCACACGATCTTTCGGAAAGAAGTTCGCGGCACCGGCCTTCAGCGCGTCCACGGCCAGGAATTCGTCGCTCTCGGCCGCGAACAGCAGCACGGGCGGACAGTCGGCGCGCTTGCACAAGCCCTCGAGGAACTTCAGGCCGTCATCGGCCGCCGTCGGGTGGCCGAGCAGGACGAGATCTACGCCGGCGAGCGCCAGACTCGCCGGCAGCGGCCCGGCCGAGCTCGGCTGATATTCGTCGATGACCGCATCGGGCCACTCGACCTCGAGGTGATAACGCAGCAGCTGCCGGTAGTCGGCGTCGTCATCGACGATCAGGAAGCGCAAGGCTCTAGAGGCCGCTCGCTACTTGCATCGTGTCGTCGTCGAACTCTTCGGCGCGGACCTTCGCGTCGCGGCGCGCCTTGGCCGAGTTCGAGCGGATGATCTCGAGCGCGTCGAGATACGCTCGGCTCACGTCGCCCGTCACGTACTCACCGGAGAAGCACGAGGTGTCGAAGCCGTCGATGCCGGCCTTCTCGTGGCGTACGGCCTGCACGAGATCGTCGAGATCCTGGTACACGAGCCAGTCGGCGCCGATCTTCCGCTGCACCTGCTCGACCGTGCGCCCCGCAGCGACGAGCTCGCCGGCGGCCGGCATGTCGATGCCGTAGACGTTCGGGTAACGCACCGGCGGCGCGGCAGAGGCGAAGTAGACTTTCTTCGCGCCGGCTTCGCGGGCCATGTCGATGATCTGCTGCGACGTGGTGCCGCGCACCACGGAGTCGTCGACGAGCATGACGTTCTTGCCCTGGAACTCGAGACCGATCGCGTTCAGCTTGCGCCGCACGGACGCTTTGCGCTCCGACTGCTCGGGCATGATGAACGTGCGACCGATGTAACGATTCTTGATGAAGCCCTCGCGGTATTTCACGCCGAGGCCCTGCGCGACCTGCATGGCGGCCGTGCGCGACGTGTCCGGGATCGGAATCACGACGTCGATGTCGTGATCGGGGCGCACGCGCAGGATCTTTGCGGCGAGCTTCTCGCCCATGCGCATGCGTGCCTTGTAGACCGACAGGTTGTCGATGATCGAGTCCGGCCGTGCGAAGTACACGAACTCGAAGATGCACGGCGTGTAACCGACGCGAGCCGAGGTCTGGCGGCTGTGCAGATAGCCGCGCTTGTCGATGAACACGGCCTCGCCCGGCAGGATGTCGCGCTCGAGCTCGAAGCCGACGGCATCGAGCGCCACGCTCTCGGAGGCCACCATGTGCTCCACGCCGTTCGGTGTCTCGCGAATGCCGAGCACGAGCGGGCGGATGCCATGCGGGTCGCGGAACGCCACGATGCCGTAGCCGATGATCATCGCAACGACCGCATAGCCGCCGGAGCAACGTTTGTACAACGCCTCGACGGCGTCGAGGATCTGCTGCGGTTTCACGCCATTCGCGGCGTGCTTGCCGAGCTCGTGCGCAAAAACATTCAGCAGGACTTCGGAATCGGAGTTCGTGTTCAGGTGGCGGTGATCGTGCTGCTCGACGAGGCGTTTGAGCTCGTCCATGTTCACGAGATTGCCGTTGTGCGCGAGACAGATACCGTACGGCGAGTTCACGTAGAACGGCTGCGCTTCGGACAGGCTCGCGCTGCCGGCCGTCGGGTAGCGCACGTGGCCGAGACCCACGTTGCCCGCGAGCTTCAGCATGTGCCGTTCCTGGAACACGTCACGGACCAGGCCGTTGCTCTTGCGAACCCGCAACCGCCCGCCATCGTCGGTCATGATGCCTGCGGCGTCCTGGCCGCGATGCTGCAACACCGTCAGCGCATCGTAGAGCGCCTGGTTCACGGGTTCATGGCCGACGATTCCGACGAGTCCACACATGTGCGAATACCTGAGGTGAGAACGCCGCGACTCTGACCAGCGGCGGCCCTAGGCCGAGGCCGCGGGCCGCTCTTTGAGATCCTGCAAATACCGATTGCCGAGCTCTGCGTAGTACTTGACTGCTGCCGCCGCACGGTCGGCGTACGGCTTCAGCCGGGACTCCTGCCACCAGGGCTCCTGCTGCAGCCCCAGAAACTCCATCACGATGACGGCGAGGCCGATCAGCACCACGGCGCGCAGGAAGCCGAAGCCCGCGCCGAGCAGCCGATCGAGCCCGCTCAAGCCTGTGTGGCGAATCAATTTTCGCGCAAGCCACGAGATGAGGCCACCCACGAGCAAAGCAAGCACGAACACGACGACGCGCGCGGCCCAGATCCGAACCTCGGGCGACGCGCCGATCCAGGTGCCGAGCATGCCCTCGAAGCGCCCGGCGAACGCCCACGCCAGCCAGATCGACGACGAGCAACGTCAAAAGCGACAGCGCTTCGGCCGTGAATCCGCGCCACAGGCCGATCAGGGCCGATGCCACGCACAGAAACAGAATCACGTAGTCGGCAGGTGTCATCGGTGTCTAGTCGGCAGCCACGACTTTCGCGGTGAGTCCGTGAGCGCTGAGCGCCGAAGCCGTGGCCTCGGCCTGCCCTTTCGAGCCGTACGCGCCGACGCGGACGCGGTACAGCGTCTTGCCATTGGCCTTGTAGCTCGCGACGTTGGCCTTGTAGCCGAACGTGGACGCGCGATCGGCCAGACGCCGCGCGTTGCTCTCGTCGCCGAAGCTGCCGAGTTGTACGGTCCAGTCGCCTTTGGCCGTGCTCGTCGCTGCGGCGGCGGGCGGGGGCGCAACGGGTTTGCGCGGCGTTTCGGCTGCAACGGCCTTCGGCGTCGATGCCGCCGTCGTCGGTGGCGTAGCGCCACGCTGGCCGGAGCGGCCGCAGGCGCGGGTTGCGTGGGCTCCGGTGTCGCGGCAGCGACGACGGTCTCAGCCGGCGCGTCGGTCTTCTCGATGGCTGTCGCGGCGGGCTGTGCGGCCGCGGGCGGCTCACCGAGCTTCAGCGTCTGCGTGCGCATCGGCACCGGCTCTTGCGCGGCCGGCAACTGCAGAGAAGCGGGACCGGTCTCGACGGGATTTTCGGGGCCGTCGAGCACCCAGGGAATCAGCCACACGGCGATCGCGACGAGCACTGCTGCGCCGACGAGTCGTTCCTTCAAACCCTGGTCCATGTGGCGGGTCGGTCAACCAACGGGGAGGATGCGCAGTATAGCCGAAGCGCCTCGGTCGCGGCGCCTACCGTGACGAACGATCCGAACACGAGCACGCGATCCAAAGGCTGCGCTGCAGCCCGCGCGGCCGCGCACGCATCGGCCACCGTCGGCGCCGTCGACACACGCGGCGCGCCGGCGCTCGTGAGCAGCGCCGCGAGCTCCGCGGCCGTCGCACCGCGATCAGCGTTGCCCTGCGTGACGAACCAACGCTCCGCGAGCGGCACGAACGGCCCGACGACGCCGGCGACGTCCTTGTCGCGCATGGCTGCGAACACCACGAACGTGCGCCGCGCCGGCGGCAGACGCTCGAGCGAAGCGCGCAGGACTTCGGCCGCCGCCGGATTGTGGCCCACGTCGAACACCCACTCGACGCCGTCGATGGTGTGCCGCTCGAGCCGGCCGCGCAGGTATGCGCGCTCGATGCCGGCCGCGAGCGCTACATCGCTGACCGGCAAAGCGCCGGCCATGCGCTCGACGACGGCAGCGCAGGCCGCAGCGTTGCCGAACTGCTCGTCGCCGCCGAACGGCGGCAGCGGCAGCACCGGCGCGGTGTCGGGATCGCTGCTGCGGCGCCAGCCTGCGCCGGCGCGACGCAGGTCGAACTCGCGCCCGATCACGTACGGCACAGCTCCTTCGGCCGCGGCGTGTGCCGAGCACGCTCTGCGGAATGGCGCGATCCGCGATCACGACCGGTTTGCCGCGGCGGACGATGCCGGCCTTCTCGCGGCCGATCGCCTCACGTGTATCGCCGAGAAACTCCATGTGGTCCATGTCGATGCTGACGATCAGCGCGCAGTCCGCGTCCAGCGTATTCGTGGCGTCGAGCCGGCCGCCCATGCCGACCTCGAGAATCGCGACGTCGATCTCGCGGCGCGCGAAGTACATGAACGCCGCCACAGCCGACGACTCGAAATACGACAACGTGATCGAGCCGAGTGTCGAATCGATCTCGCGGAAGAGCTCGACGAGCTCGGCGTCGGTGGCGTCCGCGCCGTTGCAGCGAATCCGCTCGTTGAACCGCCACAGGTGCGGCGACGTGAACGTGCCGACGTCGAAGCCCGCGTGCCAATAGATGCTCTCGAGCATCGCGACGCACGACCCTTTGCCGTTGGTGCCCGCGACCGTGATGACTTTGTACGGCGGCGGCTTGAGCTTCAGTCGCTCGAGCACGGCGATCACGCGATCGAGCGTGAGGTCGATCTTCTTCGGATGCAGCGTCTCGAACCACGAGAGCCAGCGCTCGAGCGTGAAGTCGCGCCGCGACGACGAAGCCACTGCCACTAACCCTTCCGCTCAGGACAGAGCCGGTTTGGCCATCAACTTGGCGAGCAGAGCCGCAATCTGATCGCGTGACTGGCGGCGGTCCAGGATCATGTCGATGGCGCCTTTCTCGAGCAGGAACTCGGCACGCTGGAAGCCCTCGGGCAACGTCTCGCCCGTGGTCTGCTCGATCACGCGCGGACCCGCGAAACAGATCAGCGCCCCGGGCTCCGCGATGTTGATGTCGCCGAGCAGCGCGAGACTCGCCGATACGCCGCCGGTGGTGGGGTCCGTCATGACTGAGATGTACGGCAACCTGGCGGCGGCGAGCTGCGCCAGCGCCGCGCTCGTCTTTGCCATTTGCAGCAGCGAGTACAGGCCTTCCTGCATTCGCGCGCCACCGCTGGCGGCGAAGCACACGAGCGGACGGCGGTGCTGGATGCAATACGCGACGGCGCGCGCGAACCGCTCGCCCACGACCGAGCCCATCGATCCGCCGAGAAACCGGAACTCGAACGCCGCCGCCACCAGTGGCATGCCCTTCAGCGTACCCGCCATGACCACGAGCGCGTCGCGTTCGTCGGTGTCGCGCTGAGCTTCATTCACGCGCTCGCGATAGCGCTTGCTGTCCTTGAAGCGCAGCGGATCCTGTGGCTCGAGGTTGCCGGCCAGCTCGTAGCCGGACTCGGGATCGAGGAACATCTCGAGGCGCTCGCGCGCGCCGATCCGCAAGTGATGGCCGCACTTCGGGCAGACGTGCAGGTTGCGGTTCAGCTCGGCGCGATACAGCTGTGCGGCGCAGCCCGAGCACTTGACCCAAAGACCTTCGGGCACCGAGTGCTTGCGCTTCTCGGTCCGAATCCGCGATGGCATCAATTTGTCGAACCAGCTCATACCCACCCGCTGATCTGCGATCGGCGAATAATAGCCGAAAGCGCCGGCCCCGCATCACGCCTCGTCGGCGTACCGCGGCAGCTCGTAGTGCGGCGGATACAACACCTCGACCAACGCGAGCCCCGCGGGCGGCGCCGCTACACCGGCTTCGGTACGGTCGCGGCGCGCGAGAATCTCCGCGGCAGCGCTGGGCGGCAGCGAACCGCGCCCGATCGCCACCAGCGTGCCTACGAAATTCCGCACCATGTGTTGCAGAAACGCATTCGCCGTGAACTCGCAGGTCACGAGCACGCCCGAGCCATGCGGCCGTTGTGCGATCTGCACGGCTATCAACCGGCGATTCGGCGAACGGGCCTGACAGCCCGCGGCCCGAAACGACGAGAAGTCGTGCTCCCCGAGCCAACTCGTCGCGGCCGCCGTCATCGCAGCGCAGTCGAGCGGCTCCCGAACCCACCAGACGCGCCGGTGCGCGACCGCGGATCGCGTCCCCTGCTGCAGAATCGAGTAACGATAGCGGCGGGACAGCGCCGAGCGGCGCGCGTCGAACTCGGGCGACACTTCGCGCACCCAGCGCACCGCGACATCGGGTGGCAGATTCGAGTTGATGCCGAGCAGCCACTGGCGCTGCGTACGCGTCGCGGCCGCATCGAAATGCGCCACCTGATGCAACGCGTGCACGCCGGCGTCGGTGCGCCCGGAGCCGTGCACGTTCACGGTCTCGCCCGCCACCCGACCGACCGCGGCGGCGAGCACGCCTTCCACACTGCGCCCGGTCTGCTGGATCTGCCAGCCGACGAAATCGGTGCCGTCGTACTCGAGACCCAGTGCGATTCGTGGCATGCGCCGCCCAAAACGCAACGGCCGCCACGCGGCGGCCGTGCGTCGAGACCTATAAGACGGCTTAGGCCGTCAACACGTCGATCAGACTCTGCGCCTCGCGGCGTTGATTCGGATCGCCCTCGTCAAGCACTTCCTCGAGGATGCTGCGCGCACCCTCAGGGTCGCCCATGTCGATGTAGGCGCGAGCGAGGTCGAGCTTGGTGCCCACCTCGGTCATTGTCTGCGGATCGAGCGGGCTCGCCCCTTCCGTGCCGGTCGGGTCCTCGTCGTTCAGCAGCGGATCGCTGCCGACGTCGAGATCGAGCGGTGTTTCGCCGCCGCCGAACACCTCACGCGAGAAGGTCTGCGCGCGCGGCTGCTCGACGGTGTCCGCGCCATGCAGCGCCTGCGTCAGATCCGCGAGATCGAGATCGATGCCATCGTCCTTTTTCAGCGACCTCACGAGCGAGGTGTCGCCGGACTGATCGTCGTTCGAACCGGCCTTCGAGCACCTCGGTGCCTGCTGTCGCCGAAACCCGGCGCGAGCATCGTCGCATCCCCGTCGCTCAACAAGGACGTCTTGCTCTGCTCGACGTCGTCGTCCTCGGCATCGCTGTCGCGAAGCACCTTCGTCACGCCCGTCGCCGACAACAACTCGTCGTCGACGCGCAGCGCCGAGCTGCTCGCGGGTATCCGTGTCGCGGCTCGCGGCGGTCGGCAAATCGCCGAGGTCCTGCGGCAAGTCTTCGATGTCCTTCACGTCGAGACCGAGGTCGTCGAGGTCGATCTCGGCCGTGAACTCGCCCGAACCCGAGCCCGCGGCCATCGTCGGTTGCTCGACGGTAGGCGAATCGCCGCGACGGAACGGTGTTTCGACCGTCTCGACCAACGTGTGCGAACGCGGCCGCCGGACTTTCGATCGTGGGCGTCTCGACCGTCGGCGCGTCTACGGCGAAATTGAAATCCGCGGCGTCCTCGCTCGACTGTCGGCGACTCCTGCGTGATCGAGAGGGCGTCGCCGCCGACGTCGGTGTCCGAGCCGTCGACCAATTCGTCAGAGGAGAACAAGGCAGCCTCGAGACCCGCCGCCGTCTGCGCGCCGATGTCGAGCGAGTCGCCGCCGAGATCGCGCGAGGGTATCGGCTTCGCGGCCGACTTGGGCTTCGCGGCCTTCAGCGCGGGCCGCTCGTCCGAGGTTTCGAGATTGAAGTCGAGCGCCGCGCCGATATCGTCCGTTGCGGAGTTCGCGCCGCTCGCGGGCACATCGTCGAACGCGAGATCGAGCGGCGAATCGCCGGCCTCGAGATCCACGTCGACGCGATCGGGCGCAGCCGTCGCGTCGGCGAACAGCTTTTCGCCGGGGCAAATCTGGCGGCCCATGATGACCACCTTGTCCCAGTCGGCATCGGCGCCCTGGCCGATTTCGCTGCGCAGACTCTGCGCGGCCTTCAGGAACGAATCCTTGTTGCCCCAGACGAAGAAGACCTCGAGCAGCTTGAGCTTCAGGTCGCGACGATTCGGCGACGCTTCCAGAGCCTTCTGCACGAGCTCGGCGGCCTGATCGTAGAGACCGTAGGCCATGTGGAAATCGGCTTCCGCGACGGCGTCGGCCTGGTCGAGGTTGATGACGGTCTGGTTCGACAACGTCTCCTCGACGGGAGAGCAGCGGCCGGCGTCGGCCGCTCGGCGCGAGCGGGCTTCGCGGACGCGTGTCGCTCTTCCTCGGGCTCGGCGCGTTGCGGACGCTCCGCGCGTTGTTCTTCGACGACGATCGTCTGCTCGGGCAACTGCCGGCGCATGCGCTCCGTGGCTTCCCGCACCTGGTCGTCATCGACTTCGGACTCGAGCTGTTCCCAGCGGCCCGTGATTCCCTCGGGCTCCTGCTGTTCCTGACGCCGGCGACGGACGAACCAGAGGGCCGGTCAGCAGCAGTGCCGCAACGCCGAGGCTGATCCACAGCAACGGCGACATGACCCAGTCGAGCACCTGCGACAGCAGCGACGGTCCAGTCGCGACGGGCGCGGGTGCCGGCGCCGCGGGTGCGGGTCGCTGCGCGGTGCCGCGGTCTCGCGGCTTGTCGTCGGCGAACACCTGTTCCTTCTCGAGATCGACACCGGCGGCGCCACCGGCAGCGGCCGCAGGCGGCGCGGTCGCAGCAGCCGCTTGCTGCTGCAAGTTCTGCAACGTCGGGCTATTGACCTCGACCGGTCGCCGGGTCTCGGTGGCCGGCGAAGGCGCGGGGCTCGTGGCCGCAGCGGCGGCCGTTCGTGTTGCTCGTGCTCGGCGCAGCGCCCGCACCCGCTCCGTGCTCGGCTGGCGGGTCGGCGCCGGCGTGCGCGCGACTTCGGGCGCTGCAGGAGGCAACAGACGCAACTGCCCACCCGACGCGCGCGCGACGACCACTCGTCGGTCTGACGCTGCACCTCGGAGTTGGCGGCGGTACGCGTGAGCTGATCGAAATCGGTGGCTTCCGGCAGATGCAAAGAAGCGCCGGCGCGCAGCAGATTGATGTTGCCGCCGAACGCATCCGGGTTCGAGCGATACATCGCCACCATCATCTGATTGATGGTCACGCCTTCGGGTCTGAAGCGATCCGCGATGACCCACAGCGTGTCGCCACGCTGCACGGGTCCATAGGCGCCTCCCGCGACGCTCGCCGGCGCACGCGGCGGAGCAGAACGCGATACCGGTGCCGCGGACTCGGGCTCCGTGCGCGACACGGGCGCCGGCGCGGCCTGCGCGCGCGGGCTCGGGTGCCGGCTGGCGAGCGGGCTGTTGCGGCGCCGGACGATTGATCGCACCGCCCGACGAGTTGCTGGCGGCCGGCCGGGTCTCGGCAGGCTGCACGGCTTGCGGCGTAGCGGGCGCCGGCAACAGAACCGGCGGATCGAGCAACACCGTGTACTCGCGCAGCACGCGGCCGCGCGGCCAGGTGGCTTCGACGAGCAAAGTCACGAACGGTTCGGCGATCGACTGGGCGGACGTGACCTGAACGATGCCGCGACCGCTGCGGTCGGAAACGACGCGAAACTCCAGGTTCTGCAGGAATGCGGGGCGGTCGAGGCCGTAGCGTTCGAACATCTCGGACGGGGCCAGGGCGACCTTGAGCCCCTGCAGCTCGTCGGGCGTCGCGGAGACGACCTCGATTTGTGCCTGGAATGGCTGATTCAGCGCGGACTTGAGCTCGATGTTGCCCAGTCCCAGCGCCCATGCCCCAACGGGAGCGGCCAGCAGCGGCGTGATGCCCCAACGTGCCAGTGCTCTCATGCAATCTCCCTAGCTACTCGGCCATCCAGTCCGCGGCCGAAGGACCCGCGCCGCAGGGGGCGCAAATTCCTCGATCGGGCCGAAACATACCTTACATAAAAAACTGATTTACCAAAATCTCTGGGGCCACGGCCGCCCCCTATCGCAGGGAAGCACCGAGACCCATCCGCCGCCGAATTTAACAATTTCCGGATTCGGGCAACTGTGACCTTTGTTCGAGTTTCGACATGAATCGGGCCCGCGGCTCGGATCGGGGAAAGATTTACCATAATACCCTCGTCGGCCAACGAGTTGCGAGCAGTGATTCGCGTGCGGCCGGCTCTCGCTCGCGCGCGGTCGGTTGGAGGGAACGCTCGGGAGTTACTTCGACTGGTGCTGGCGGCCGAGCACCGGCACCGCCGACTGCACGTCGGCGTTCTGTGCTCGATGGCGCAGATAGTGGTCCATCAGCGTCAGGGCCAGCATGGCTTCGCCGATGGGCGTCGCGCGCAGCCCGACGCACGGATCGTGACGGCCCGTCGTCTCGATTTCGGTTGCGCGCCCTTCCTTGTCGATCGTCGCGCCAGGCATCTGGATGCTCGACGTCGGCTTCAGCGCCATGCTGACCAGGATGTCCTGGCCGCTCGAGATGCCGCCGAGCGTGCCGCCCGAGGAATTCTTCTTGAACCCGTCGGGCGTCAGCTCGTCGCGATGCTCGCTGCCGCGCTGGCGCACGCACTCGAAGCCGTCGCCGAACTCGACGCCTTTGACGGCATTGATGCTCATCAGCCCCTTCGCGATCTCGCCTTCGAGCTTGTCGAACACCGGCTCGCCGAGGCCGACCGGCACTCCCGACGCGACGAGGTTGATGCGCGCGCCGATCGAGTCGCCGGCCGCGCGCAGCTCGTCGAGAAACATCTCGAGCTGCGGCACCATGGCGGGATCGGCGCAGAAGAACGGATTCTCATCGACCTGATCGAGATCGAGCGGCCGCAGCTTGAACGGGCCGATCTCCGCGAGATACCCGCGAATCTTCACGCCGAGATGTTCCGCGAGATACTTGCGCGCAATCGCGCCGGCCGCGACGCGCATGACCGTCTCGCGCGCGGACGAACGACCGCCGCCGCGGTAATCGCGGATGCCGTACTTCTGCTGATACGTGTAGTCGGCGTGACCCGGTCGAAACTTGTCCTTGATCTTCGAGTAGTCGCCGCTGCGCTGATCCTTGATTCTCGACGATGAGGCCGATCGCCGTGCCGGTCGTCTGCCCTTCGAACACGCCGGACAGAATCTTGACCTCGTCCGGCTCCTTCCGCTGCGTCACGTACTTCGAGCGCCCGGGAGCGCGGCGTTCGAGATCCTTCTGGATGTCCGCCTCGGTCAGCGCGAGCCCCGGCGGGCAACCGTCGACCACGCAGCCGAGCGCGGGCCCGTGGCTCTCGCCGAACGTCGTGACCGTGAACAATCGCCCGTAGGTGTCGCCTGCCATGTTGCTACCTGGATCCCTAGTCCAACCGGCCCCTCATTAATAAGTGTCAATGATGCGCGCTTAGCCGTCGCGAAGGAATTCCTCGATCTCGGCCGCGGTGGT
The DNA here is from genome assembly GCA_963748045.1 of uncultured Gammaproteobacteria bacterium. Lineage (GTDB taxonomy): Bacteria > Pseudomonadota > Gammaproteobacteria > Steroidobacterales > Rariloculaceae > FEN-1219. Next base: position 65,534 of record CAVVIC010000031.1, on the reverse strand, counting down.
CACGAACACCCCGTCCCCGCCATGCTCGAACTCGATCGCGATCAACGGCAGCCGCGGATGCGCCGCGGCAAATGCGTCTGCGCCGGCCCCGACCTCGAGGAGCAACACACCGTCCGGCGTCAGCCGCGCGGCCGCCCCACGCACGATGCGTTCCGCGGCATCGAACCCGGTCTCGCCACTCGCGAGCCCGACCTCGGGCTCGTGCCGATACTCCGGCGGCAACGTCGCGACCTCTGCGGCCGGCACGTACGGCGGATTCGACACGATCACGCGATAGCGTTGGTCGCCCGGCGGGAACAGATCCGCGCGGATGAGCCGCACACGCTCCGCCACACCGTGCCGCGCGACGTTCGTCGCCGCGACCTCGAGCGCGGCCGGCGAGACGTCGGTCGCGTCGACATGCACGTCGGGACAGTAGTGCGCCACCGCGATCGCGATGCAGCCGCTGCCCGTGCCGATGTCGAGCACGCGGTCGCCTGGATTCAGAGCGCACCACGGCGCGAAGCCGCGCTCGATGACTTCCGCGAGCGGCGAGCGCGGCACGAGCACGCGCTCGTCGACGGTGAACTCGAGCCCGGCGAACCAGGCCGACTTGAGCAGATACGCGAGCGGCTTGCGCGAAGTCGCTCGCTGTGTCGCGAGCTCGACGGCACGCTGCACGACATCCGGTGGCGGTGCGCGCCAATCGATGTCGCGCCAGCCGGTCAGGTGCCGCAGCAACCAATACGCTTCGTCGCCGGCGTTATCGGTGCCGTGACCGAACACGAGCCCGTGCGCCGTGAAGAACTCAGCGACCGCGCCGATCCATGCATCGCAATCGCGTGCCACGCGCAACCGTCGTTCGAGCTCTGCGTCCTGCATGCGGCGCGCATCATACCCCCATGTGCGATAATCCGAGCCGTGCTCGCCGGCATGCTAAGAGTCCTCGTCGTCGGATTGGTCGTGCTCGTCGCGGCCATGTTCATGATTCCGCGCGGCGAACGCGGCGCGCTGCAGGCCGCCACGTTGCTGCCCGAGCCGCGCACGCTGCCGGACGTGGCGCTCGTCGACAGCCAGGGGCAACCGCTGCATCTTCGCGATCTGCACGGCCAGTTCACGCTGCTGTTCTTCGGCTTCACGAATTGCCCGGACATCTGCCCGCTGACGTTGCAGGCCCTGGCCGACGCGCGCGCGGAGCTCGCGCGGCGCGCGCCGCGCATCGTGCCGCCGCGAGTCGTCTTCGTCAGCGTCGATCCGCGGCGCGACAACGCCGAGCGCATCGCCGCGTACGTCGCTCAGTTCGACGCGAGCCTTCATCGGCGCCACGGCGCCGGACCGGGTGCTCGAGCCGCTGCTCGCAGCGCTCGGCGTCACGGTCGAGAAGCACGCGCACGGCGACGCGCCGTACAACGTCATGCACAGCGCCACGGTCTACGTGCTGAACCCCGCCGCCGAGTGGATCGCCGTTGCCAACGGCCCGCACGATCCCGTCGTCGTCGCGACCGACTACCTCAAGATCCGCCAGCGCCGCCCCGCCGCATGACGTCCGCCGCATGGGTGTGGCTCTCGCAGCACCTGATACCAAAGAATCTGTCCTCGACCGTGGTGTACCACGCGACGCGATCGCGACGGCGTTGGCTCAAGCGACCGCTGATTCGCTGGTTCGCCCGCGCGTATCGCGTCGATCTGCGCGACGCAGCCAACCCCGATCTCGACAGCTACGCCACGTTCAACGAGTTCTTCACGCGCCCGCTGCAACCGGGTAGCCGACCGATCGAAGGCGGGCCCGACACTCTCCTGGCCGCTGCAGACGGCGTGCTGACCGAGCACGGCGCGATCGACAGCGATCGTTTGCTGCAAGCCAAAGGCCGCGACTACTCGCTCGCGGAGTTGCTCGGCGAGACCGGCGCAGCGGTCAACGCGCTGCACGGCGGCAGCTATCTCACGATCTACCTCGCACCGCACAACTATCACCGCGTCCACGCACCGCTCGCGGGCACGCTCGTCCGCGCGCGCTACATCCCGGGCGACCGCTTCAGCGTGAGCCGTGCGACGGCCGCGGCGATCAGCCGACTGTTCTGCCGCAACGAGCGCGTCGTCTGTTGGTTCGACACAGCGCACGGACCGCTGGTCGTGGTACTCGTGGGCGCACTGAATGTCTCGAGCATCAGCACGGTTGCTCACGGCGAGATCGCGAGCGGCGCGCCGCGCGAGTGGCACGAGCTGCAACCGCGTTCGTTTCCACAGGGCGACGAGATCGGCCGTTTCAACATGGGATCGACCGTGATCGTGCTGACCGGCGCGCGCGCCGCCTGGCGTCCCGACGCCACACTCGGCGCCGCCGTGCGCGTAGGCGAAGCACTGGCCGACCTCGGCCCGCGGCACGGCGGCCGGGGATGACGTACGCCGCGACCGCCTCGCACGACGTGCTGCGCCGACGCGCCAGGATCCTCGCGTCGATCCGTGAATTCTTCGCGGAGCGCGGCGTGCTCGAGGTCGAGACACCGGTGTTGTCGTCGGCCGGCGTGACCGACCCGGCGCTCGAGAACGTCAGTGCGCTCGTCAAGAGCCTTGGCACGCGGCCGCAGTATCTGCACACGTCGCCGGAGTTCGCGATGAAACGCTTGCTCGCAGCCGGCTGCGGCGACATCTACCAGGTCTGCCGTGTGTTTCGCGACGACGAGCTCGGCCGCTGGCATCAACCCGAGTTCACGCTGCTCGAGTGGTATCGCATCGGGTGGGACGAGCAGCGGCTCATGGCCGAAGTCGAAGCGCTGCTCGCGACCGCGCTCGCGGCGAGACGGGAACTCAAGGCCGCACCGCAGCATCCGCGTTCGCTACAGCGATGCGATTGCATCCGCGCTCGGCGTCAGCGCGGACGCGCCGACCGTGGAGATCGCGGCGCGGCTGTCGGCCGCCGGCGTCGACGTGCCGCGCGATCTCAAGCACGACGCCGTGCTCGATCTCGCTCTCTCCACCGTCGTGCTCGACAGCTTCGACGCTGCCGCGCTCGTGTTCGTCTACGACTACCCGGCGAGCCAGGCGGCGCTCGCGCGCGTAAAGCCCGGCCACCCACCGGTCGCGGCACGGTTCGAGGTCTTCAGCCGCGGCATCGAGCTCGCGAACGGTTTCCACGAGCTCGGCGACGCGACCGAGCAAAGACGGCGGTTCACGGCGGATCTCGACACACGCCGCCGCGCAGGCCGCGACGTGCCGCCGCTCGACGAAGAATTGCTCGCGGCGCTCGCGGCAGGGTTACCGGACTGCGCCGGCGTCGCCGTAGGGCTCGATCGCTTGATTGCGCTCGCAACGGGGCAGACCGACGTTGCGTCGGTCGATGAGCTTCGCTCACGCGCGGCCCGGCTGAACTAGGACTGCTTCACGCGCGAGACGTAGTCGCCCGTGCGGGTGTCGACGCGAATGACTTCGCCTTCGTTGATGAACAACGGCACGCGCACGACCGCGCCGGTCTCTAGCTTCGCGGGCTTCTGACCGCCGGTGGCCGTGTCGCCACGCACGCCGGGGTCGGTCTCGACGATTTTCAGCTCTACCTGTTTCGGCGCCAGCACGTAGAGCGGCACGCCGTTCCACAACGTCACGATGCAGTTCTCCTGCTCCTTCATCCACGGCTTCGCATCAGCCACGGCGGCCTCGCCGGCGGCCACCTGCTCGAACGTGTCGGGCACCATGAAGTAGAAGAACTGGCCATCGTTGTACAGATACTGCATGTTCGTATCGACGACGTCGGCCGCTTCCGCCGTGTCGCCCGATTTGAAGTTTCTCTCGAGGACGCGACCGGTCTTCAGATTTCGCACTTTGACGCGGTTGAACGCCTGGCCCTTGCCCGGCTTCACGTATTCGTTCTCGAGGATCGCGTACGGATCGCCGTCGAGCAGAATCTTCATTCCGCTCTTGAATTCGTTGGTGCTGTAAACTGCCATGCGAGTCGCGCCTCAAGAAACTGAGCGCGGCATCATACTCGGAAAGCGCAGCGGAACGGAACGAGAGGGCGCCATCAGACCCACGATCGACAGCCAGGTGACGGCCGGCCCAGCGCGCGTCGCTGCAGCGGTCGAATCCGCCGCCGAGCCGCTCGGACTGCCCGCGTGGCAGGCTGCGGTCCGCGACGCAGTGCGCGACGCAGGTGAGCTGGCACGCCTGCTCGATCTGCCACCGGCGACGCTCGGTGCGTTGGCCGACGCGAGGTTCCCGCTGCTCGTGCCGCGCGGCTTCGTGGCACGCATGCGCCGCGGCGACCCGAACGACCCGTTGCTGAAACAGATCCTGCCGGCGCCGGCCGAACTTACGCTTGCCGAAGGCTTCACGGCCGACCCCGTGCGCGAGCAAGGGCTGGCCGCGAACGGACTGATCCGCAAGTACGCTGGCCGCGCGCTGCTGATCGCGAGCGGCACGTGTCCGGTCCACTGCCGTTACTGCTTCCGGCGCGAGTTTCCGTATCAGGCGCAGCTCGCGGCGCGCGACGGGTGGGAGCCTGCGATTGCGGAGCTCCGCGGCGACGCCAACATCGGCGAAGTGATTTTGAGCGGCGGCGATCCGCTGTCGCTGTCGAACCGCCGGCTCGGCGAGCTGCTCGCGAAGCTCGCCGACACCGCCGCCACGACCGTCCGCATCCACACGCGTTTCCCGATCGTGATCCCGGAGCGCATCGACTCGGATCTCGTGCGCTTGCTCGACACCACGCGTCTGCGCACCGTCGTCGTCGTGCACACCAACCATCCGAACGAGCTCGACGATAGCGTTGCAGGCGCACTATCGACGCTGCGGCCGCACGTCACGGCGCTGTTGAACCAGGCCGTACTGCTGGCCGGCATCAACGACGACGCGAGCACGCTCGCCGCACTCAGCGAGCGGCTGTTCGACTGCGGCGTACTGCCCTATTACCTGCACGCGCTCGACCCCGTGGCCGGCGCAGCACACTTCGACGTGGCCGAACGCCGAGGCGCGGAGCTCGTCGGTGAACTGCGTGCCCGCCTGCCGGGATACCTCGTGCCGCGCTTCGTTCGAGAAGTGCCCGGGCGAGTTAAGTAAAACGCCGATCGCCTGACCTAGGTGAAAGCCGTAACGGCGTTTGTGACTCGCGTCCCTCTGACACGACGGGCCGCTCTTTAGACTGCTGTTCCCGCTCTGCGATTTGCCATTCGAGTAATGACTCAAGCTCCGGTGCCGTTAATCGTCCTGAGCGGTCGCCAAGACGACGTCGAGCTCGTGAACCGCGTGCTGCGGGACGGCGGTCATCCGGTACGCTGCCACTGGGTCGCGAAACTCGAGGCGCTGGCCGAGACCATCGACGCCGATGCGCCGCAGCTGCTGTGCTTCTTCCCCGACAGCCTGCCGGCGCCGGTTCGCGACATCGTCAAGATCAAACAGCAGGCGGCGCGCCCCGTGCCGCTGATCGTCGTCAGCAAGAGTGCCGAAGAGACCGAAATCGCCGACGCGCTGCTCGCCGGCGCGCAAGACATGGTGTCGCGCGGCCAGACGCAGCGCCTGCTCAGCGTCGCGGAACGCGAGCTGCGATCGTTTCGACTCGAAACCGCGCTGAATCAGACGTTGACGTCTGCCAGCCAGTACAAGAAGCAACTGAAGGCCTTCATGGCCGGCTCGGTCGACGCGATCGCCCACGTGCAGGAAGGGATCGTCGTCGACGCCAATCAGGCGTGGGCGGGCCTGTTCGGTTACGAACAGGCGGATGAACTGCTCGGCGTGCCGATGATGGACATGTTCGAGTCGGCGAGCCAGGCGGCGCTCAAGGGTGCTTTGATCGCCTGCGCTAAGGGCCAATGGAAAGCCGAGCCGATCAGGTTGCTCGGCCGCACGAGCAAGGGCTCTCTGCCACTCGACGTTCAACTCGAGCACACGGCCGTCGACGGCGAGCCGGCCATCAAACTCAGCGTGCCGCGGCCGCAGGTTACGACGCGCGAGCCGGAAGAACTCGTCGAGCAGGTCGTGCACAAGGACCCGGCCACGGGCTTCTTCCATCGGCGCCGCTTCCTCGAGGTGCTGACCGACCGACTCGACACCGCACCGCACAGCGGCGTGCGCGCGCTCGTCTACCTGCGGCCCGACAAGTTCCGCGAGCTCGAAGACCAGATCGGTCCGCTCGCGACCGAAGACGTGCTGATCCAGATCGCGGAACAGCTGCGCGAGCTCACGCAACCCCAGGACTTCTACGGTCGGTTCGGTGGCCAGGTCTTCACGCTGTTCCTCGAGCGCGGCTCGCTGCGCGACGTCGAAGCCTGGGCGCAGAACGCGCTCAAGACGATTGCCGGCCGCGTCTTCGAGAGCGCTCACAACACGGTCTCCATTACCTGCACGATCGGCATCGCCGAAGTGGGGCCAAGCACCGATCGACTCGACGCGCTGCTCGCGAGCGCCAGGCATGCGAATCAGCTCGGCCGCGACAAGGGTGGCAATCGCGTCACGCTCGAGCAAACCTCCGACGAGAGCACGCGCGTGCAGCGCTTCGACGAGATCTGGGTACACCAGATCAAGACAGCGCTCATGGAGAACCGCTTCCGCCTCATGCACCTGCCGGTCGCATGCCTGAACGGCGAGCAGAAGGTCATGTACGACACGCTGCTCCGCATGATCGACCCGCACGGCGAAGAGGTCGCCGCGGCCGAGTTCATGCCGGCGGCGTTCCGCAACCGAATGCTGCGGGCCATCGATCGGTGGGTCATCGGCGCGAGCCTGTCGTTCTGCGCCACGACCCCGCTCGATCACGTGTTCATCAAGCTGTCGAGCGAATCGCTCGTCGACAAGACGCTGCTCGAGTGGCTCGTCAAAGCCGTCGAGAGCGCGGGCGCGAAGCCGGGTCAGCTGTGCTTCCAGGTCAGCGAGGACGACGCGACCCAGTACCTGACGCAGACGCAGGAGCTCGCCCAGCAGCTGAACGCACGCGGGTACCTGTTCGCGGTCGAGCACTTCGGCACCGGCCGCGACTCCGCGCGCGTGCTGCTGAACACGCCGATGCAGTATCTGAAGCTCGACGGGTCGCTGATGGAGAACCTCGCGACCGATCAAGCGCTGCAGGAGAAGGTCAGAGGTTTTATCACCGCCGCCGGCAAACGCGCGATCCTCACGATCGCGGAGCGCGTCGAGAACGCGAATACGATGGCCGTGCTATTCCAGCTCGGCGCGGCCTACGTTCAAGGCCACTACGTGCACGAACCCGAGGTCGTGCTCGGAGAAGCGGCTACGGCTCGACGCTGAGCCGGTCCACGGTTCGCCAGCCGCGCGGCAGGGCCATGCCACGGCGCGCTCGCTCGCCGGCATAGTGCGCGAGGTCCGCGGCCTTGATCACCATGTGGCGCGTACCCGAGTCGATCCGCAACGACTGTTCCTTGCCGAGCACGCAGATGCCGGCCAGCACGACGCCGTCCTTGCTCGGCACCGACACGATCTTGTTGCCTTTCCCACGCGGCAGCTCGGGCAGCTCCGAGAGCTTGAACACGAGTAGCCGACCGTCGCTCGAAGCGGCCGCCAGCCGCACGCCCTTGAGGTCACCTTCGACGCCGACCGGCGACGCAGGCACGACGGTCGCGCCGTCCGGGACGCGCAGCGCAGTTTTTCCGGCCTTCTTGTTCGAGTGCAACTCGGCGAGCTTCACGACGAAGCCGTAGCCCGCCGACGATGCGACGACCCACCGTTCCTCCGGTGCGCCGATCAGCACCGCGCGGAAATTCGCGCCGTCCGGCGGATTGAAGTACCCCGACAGGGGCTCGCCCTGACCCCGCGCCGACGGCAACAGTATGCGCGCCCACGCTGTAGGCGCGACCCGTGCTATCGATGAACACCGCGAGCTGATTGCTCTTGCCGCGCGCGGCGGAAAGGAACTGGTCGCCTGAGCGATACGCGAGGCCCGTCACATCGATCTCGTGCCCCTTTGCTGCGCGAGCCGTGCCGCGCTCGGACAGCACGACCGTGACCGGCTCGCTCGTCACGAGATCCGACTCGGCGATCGCCTGCGCGGCCTCGCGCTCCACGATGACGGTGCGGCGCTTGTCGCCGTGCTTCTCGGCGAGCTCCGCGAGCTCCGTCTTGATCAGCTTCGTGAGCTTCGCTTTGGACTTCAGCGTCTGCTCGAGATCGGCGCACTCGTCGGCCAGCGCCGCCTGCTCACCGCGGATCTGCATCTCTTCGAGCTTGGCCAAGTGCCGCAACTTGAGCTCGAGAATCGCCTCAGCCTGAATGTCCGTGATCTTGAAGCGCTTCATGAGAACGGGTTTCGGCTCGTCCTCCGTGCGAATGATCTTGATGACCGCGTCGATGTTCAGGTAGGCGACGAGCAGGCCGTCGAGAATGTGCAGGCGCTGCGTGACGCGCTCGAGTCGATACTGTAGCCGGCGCTTCACGGTGGCCGTGCGGAACGTGAGCCACTCCTCGAGCAGAGGCTTCAGGGCGTAGACCGCCGGACGGCCGTCCATGCCGATCACGTTGATGTTCACGCGCACGGTGCGCTCGAGATCCGTGGTCGCGAACAGGTGATTCATCAACGCTTCGAGATCGATCTTGCCGGACTTCGGTGCCAGCACGAGGCGTGTCGGGTTCTCGTGGTCGGACTCGTCGCGCAGATCCTCCATCATCGGCAGCTTCTTGGCCGTCATCTGCGCCGCGATCTGCTCGAGCACTTTGGCGCCGGACGTCTGGAACGGCAGCTCGGTGATCACGATGTCGCCGTCCTCGACCTCGTAACGCGCGCGCAGCCGCAGCGTGCCGTTGCCGGTCTTGTAGATCTCCACGAGATCCGCGCGGCTCGAGACCAGCTCGCCGCCGGTCGGGAAGTCGGGCCCCTTGATGTGTCTCATGAGGTCGCCGAGCGTGGCGTCCGGCTCGTCGAGCAGCTTGTTCAGCGCGGCCACGACCTCGCGCAGATTGTGCGGCGGCACGTCGGTCGACATGCCGACCGCGATGCCGCTCGTGCCGTTCAGCAACAGGTTCGGCAGCTGCGCCGGCATCAGCTTCGGCTCGGAGAGCGTGCCGTCGAAGTTCGGCTGCCAGTCGACGGTGCCCTGCTCGAGCTCGTTCAGCAGCACCGACGCGTAGCGCGTGAGGCGCGCTTCGGTGTAGCGCATGGCGGCGAACGACTTCGGATCGTCCTGCGAGCCCCAGTTGCCCTGGCCGTCGACGAGCGGATACCGGAAGCTGAACGGCTGGGCCATGTGCACCATGGCCTCGTAGCACGCGGAGTCGCCGTGCGGATGGAACTTGCCGATGACGTCGCCGATGGTGCGGGCGGACTTCTTCGGCTTCTGCCCGGCCGAGAGACCGAGGTCGCTCATGGCGTACACGATGCGCCGCTGCACGGGCTTCAGCCCGTCGCCGATGTGCGGCAGCGCGCGATCGAGAATCACGTACATCGAGTAGTCGAGGTACGCCTTCTCCGTGAACACCGCGAGCGGCACGCGCTCGATGCCGTCGAAGTTCAACTCCTGCTCTCTCATTCCTATCTCCCCTAACCGCGTCGCACGATCGGCGGCGCGTCGAGCGTCATCGAGGCGAGGTGGTGCAGCGAGGCATGAGAGGGGGCTTTCGGCACCGCCGCAAGTACGTCCCTGTAGGCTGCGTCAGCGACGTCCTGTCGCTGACGCAGCCGAAAGCCCCCTCTCATGCCTCGCTGCACCACCTCTTTTCAGTTCATCAGCGCGCCGAGGACAACGCCTGTCCGGTTGGCACGCGGTATCGGTGTCGTGACGGCGGTCGAGGGCCCCTCGCGGGACCGTCTGCGCACAGGGATGTGCGCAGACGAGCCGCAGGGATGCGATTTCCGGCGTGTCCCGCGAGGGGCCCTCGACCGCCGTCACGACACCTGGCACCACACGGCACCGGTTACTCACACGTCGGCCAAGTTGCCCTTGGCCTGCAGCCAGTCGCGACGGTCGGACGCGCGCTTCTTGGCGAGCAGCATGTCCATCATGTCCTCGGCGCCCGCCCTCGAGCTCGCGTCGACGCCGAGCTGCACGAGCCGGCGCGTGTCGGCAGCCATCGTCGTCTCGCGCAGCTGCGACGGGTTCATCTCGCCCAGGCCCTTGAAGCGCGTGACCGTGACCTTCGCGCCCTTCTTCTCCGCCTCGATGCGATCGATGATCACGTCGCGCTCGGCTTCGTCGAGCGCGTAGTGCACTTCCTTGCCGACGTCGATGCGGTACAGCGGCGGCATCGCGACGAACACGTGCCCGGCTTCGACGAGCGGGCCGAAATGCTTCAGGAACAGTGCGCACAGCAGCGTCGCGATGTGCTGGCCGTCGGAATCGGCGTCGGCCAGGATGCAGACCTTGTGGTAGCGCAAGCCGTCGAGGTTCGCCGAACCCGGGTCGACGCCGAGCGCGATGCTGATGTTGTGCACTTCCTGCGAGGCCAGCAGCTCGGCCGGATCCACTTCCCAGGTGTTCAGAATCTTGCCGCGCAGCGGCATGACCGCCTGCGTCTCGCGGTCGCGCGCCTGCTTCGCGGAACCGCCGGCGGAATCACCCTCGACGAGGAACAGCTCCGCCAGGCTCGGCTCCTGGATCGTGCAATCGGCCAGCTTGCCGGGCAGCGCGGGTCCCGCGACCACGCGCTTGCGGACCACCGTCTTGGCGGCCTTGAGCCGGTGCTGCGCATTCTCGATCGCGAACTGCGCGATCGCGTCACCCGTCTCCGGGTGCTGGTTCAGCCACAGCGCGAAGTGGTCCTTGATGAGGCCGCCGACGAACGCGGCGCACTCGCGCGACGAGAGCCGCTCCTTGGTCTGGCCGGAGAACTGCGGCTCCTCGATCTTGACCGAGAGCACGTAGCTCACGCCTTCCCAGACGTCCTCGGGCGCGAGCTTGATGCCGCGCGGCAGCAGATTGCGGAACTCGCAGAACTCGCGCAGCGCGTCGGTCAGGCCCGTGCGCAGGCCGTTCACGTGCGTACCGCCCTGCGGCGTCGGGATCAGGTTCACGTAGCTCTCGAGCAGCGCTTCGGCGCCGTCGCGCCGCCAGACGACGGCCCACTCGACGGCGTCGCGCTTGCCGGTCATCTTGCCCGCGAACGGCTGCTCCGGGATCCAGTCGCCGTCCCCGAGCGACTCCTTCAAATACTGCTCGAGCCCGCCCGTGTAGACCCAGCGCTCCGTTTCCTTCGGCTTCTCGACCTCGAGCGTGACCTCGAGACCGGGGCACAGCACGGCCTTCGCGCGCAACACGTGCTTCAGCCGCGGCAGCGAGAACTGCGGCGAGTCGAAGTACTTCGGATTCGGCCAGAACCGAACGGTGGTGCCCGTCGTGGTCTTGGCCACCTTGCCGACGACGTCGAGCTTGCCGCGGCGCTCGCCGTCGACGAAGCTCATGTTGTATTCCTTGCCGTCGCGACGAACCCAGACCTCGAGGTTCTTCGACAGGGCGTTCACGACCGACACGCCGACGCCGTGCAGGCCGCCCGAAAACTGGTAGTTCTTGTTCGAGAACTTGCCGCCCGCGTGCAGGCGCGTGAGGATCAGCTCGACGCCCGGCACCTTCTCCTCGGGATGGATGTCGACCGGCATGCCGCGGCCGTCGTCGGCCACCTGCAGCGAGCCGTCGGCGAACAGCGTCACGTCGATCTTCTTGCAGTGGCCGGCGACCGCCTCGTCGACGCTGTTGTCGACGACCTCGTGGGCCAGGTGATTCGGCCGGGTCGTGTCCGTGTACATGCCGGGGCGCCGGCGCACAGGCTCGAGGCCGCTCAGTACTTCGATGTCGGCAGCGCGATAGTTGCTGGTCATTGGTGCGGTTTCGCACTCGGGCAACTGCGAGAACCCGAGTTACGGCGAAAGCCGGCGCGATTGTAGCGCGTTCCCGCGCTCGCGCGACAAACGCATTTCGAGGAGAATCAGTCGAGATCGGCGGTGAGCGACGTGCGCGACCGCGGCGGGCGCCTCGACCTCGTGCAGATAGTGCGCGTGGTCGACGCCGAGCTTCAGCGCGGCACCGCCTTTGAGCGCCGCGCACATTGCCGAGTCGAGCTCGAAGCGCAGGAAGTGGACGGCCGACGTCTTGTCGGCCTCGGTGCGCGGCAGATCCTCGTCGGCATGAGCGAAGACTCGCCCGAGCGCGCCGACCTCGACGTAAGTGGCGTGCTCGATGCCGCCGAGCTGCGCGAGCGCCGTCCGACGCTCGGCCACGTCGGGGTACTCGAGCATCATCGTGGCCTTCAGGTTCGTGCCGTCCGGAATCAACGGGTTGTAGGCTTCGAGCTCCTCCGCGATCGCCTCGCTCTCGAAGATGCGCTCGACGCGCAGCATCTCCTGGACCTGGTAGCGCATCGTGAGCCGGTCCTCGAAATACAGCGTGACGTTCGGGCCGATACCGACCTGCCGGTCTGCGCTTGTGCGCCAGCACCTCGGCGCGCAGGCGCGCGCGCTCCTTGTGGTAGGCCTCGAGGGACAGCAGGTCTGCGGGCGTCAGCTTGTTCATGGGGTGGGCACGCGGGCGTCACAGACCGTAGGCGCGGCGCAGCAACTGGATCGGATGGGTCGGCTCGACGTTGGATTCGGCCACGCTCGCGATCTGCTCGGCCGCCATCGGGCAATCGCTCGTGAAGTGCTGCGCGGCGGCGGCGTCGACCTGCCGCGCAACCGGCCGCGCGATCTTGCGCGACACGGCGGCGTATTCCTTCTTCACGCCGTAGGTGCCGTCGTGACCGGAGCAGCGCTCGATGGCGTGCACTTCGGTGCCCGGAACGAGCTGCGAGCACGTCGCGTGTCTTGAGGCCGATGTTCTGCACGCGCAGATGGCACGGCACCTGGTAGCTGATCTTGCCGAAGCTCGCCGCGAAATCCGTCTTCAGCTTGCCTGCGCGGTGCCGCAGCATCAGGTACTCGAACGGGTCGTAGAACGCGTTCGCGACGCGCTGCACGCGTTCGTCGTCGGGAAACAGCAGAGGCAACTCCTGCTTGAACATCAGCACGCACGACGGCACGACGGCCGTGAGATCCCAACCCGTCGCGCGCATAAGCGTCGAGCTCGTCGATGTTGGCGTCCTTCAGCTTCTCGATCGACTCGAGATCGCCGAGCTCGAGCTTCGGCATGCCGCAGCAGCGTTCGCTGCCGGTCAACGCCGTGCCGATGCCGTTGTGATCGAACACCGCGACGAGGTCTTCGACGAGGCCCGGGTGATTGCGGTTGCCGTAGCAGGTCGCGAACACGACGACCCGGCCTTGCGTCTCGCCGGCCGGGCTCGGCTCGGCCCGCCGGCCGATTCGATCCTTGAGGCGCTTGCGCGCGCTGCGCGAGTGATACTTCGGCACCGGCGACTCGGGATCGACGCCGAGCACCTTCTCGAGCACGCTGCGGCCGACGGCCGACGCGTTCAGCGCGTTGACGGCTTCCGCCACGACCGGGATGCCGGCCAGCGCGCCCGACGGCATCGGTCGAGCTCAACACCTTGTCGCGCAGGCTGGCCTTGCCGTCCTGAAAGCTCTTGGCCTTGGCGCGCAACATCAAGTGCGGGAAATCGACGTTCCACTCGTGCGGCGGCACGTACGGGCACTTGGTCATGTAGCACATGTCGCAGAGGTAACAGTGCTCGACCACTTGCCAGTACGCGGTCTTCGGCACCTCGTGCACTTCGCCGCTGGCCGTGGCGTCGACGGCATCGAACAAGCGTGGGGAACGAGTTGCAGAGGCTGAAGCAACGGCGACAGCCGTGACAGATGTCGAAGACGCGTCCGAGCTCGGCGTCGAGCGCGGCCGGATCGCCGAACTCGGGCGAGCGCCAATCGATCGGATGGCGCGTCGGAGCTTCGAGGCTGCCCTCGCGACGCGGGCCGGGTGTGTCAGTCATGGCGCGGGGCCTGCAGAGCGCTGCCCGGAGCGTTCCGGGCAGCGCGTCGCAACGGCTTGGTCGCGGCTACTTGCCGAGGGTATCGAGAGCCTTCTGGAAGCGGTTCGCGTGCGAGCGCTCCGCCTTCGCGAGCGTCTCGAACCAGTCGGCGATCTCCTCGAAGCCTTCGGCGCGCGCCGCCTTGGCCATGCCGGGATACATGTCGGTGTACTCGTGCGTTTCACCGGCGATCGCGGCCTTCAGGTTCGCGTTCGTGGCGCCGATCGGCAGGCCGGTGGCCGGATCACCGACGACCGCGAGGTAGTCCAGGTGGCCGTGCGCATGGCCGGTCTCGCCCTCGGCGGTCGAGCGGAAGACGGCCGACACGTCGTTGTAACCTTCGACGTCTGCTTTGTTGGCGAAATACAGGTAGCGCCGATTCGCCTGCGATTCGCCGGCGAAGGCGTCCTTCAAATTCTGTTCCGTCTTACTGCCTTTGAGCTGCATGGATCCTCCGAAAACCTAGTCATTGCAACGCTTGCCGGTCTTGAGCGGCGTTTCTTAGACTTTGTCTAACAGACGCCCGCAATCTATTCCGGGCCTCATTGCCTGTCAACCGCGGCGCGTTTGACCGTCGCAAGCACGCTGTGTACCGTGGCGCCTCCGTAGTCGATCCCACCCGCATGAGCACATCCGAGAACAACGGCTTAGGCGGCCTCGAGAAGTCCCTCGAGGAGCTCGAAGCGCTCGTCACGCGCATGGAGAGCGGCGATCTGCCGCTCGAGCAGGCGCTGAAGGAATTCGAGCGCGGCGTGAAGCTCACGCGCCAGTGTCAGGCGGCACTGCAGGAAGCCGAACAGAAGGTGGAAATCCTGCTGCGCAAGAGCGAGCAGGCCGAGCCGAGCCCATTCACGCCGTCAGCCGACGGCGAGTGACCCCTAGGTCGCGGCGGGCGCGACGCCCTGCAGACGCTCGATCAGCGAGCGCAGGAACACCTTGTTGAAGCGCAACTGGCACGCCGACGAGGCTTGCTCGAGCAGCGTGGAGCTCACGCGCACGAGCGTGACCGGCGTCGTCGCCTTGATCGTGGCCGTGCGGCGCGCGCCGCGCACGTAGCTGGTCTCGCCGAAGCAATCGCCCTCGGTCAGCTCGCCGATCTGGCGACGCCCCGACTGCACGCTGACCGTGCCGTTGACGATGATGTAGAACCGGTCGTCGAGCTCGCCTTCGCGAATGATCTCGTCGTCCATCGAATAGTTGCACCATTCGCTCGCGCGCAGCACTTCCCAGATCTCGGCGTGCGAGAAATCATGGAAGAAGCGCAACTTGCGCAGCTGATCGAACTGTTCCTGCTGGTCGACCCGATCGTTCGCGCTGCGCAGCTTCTGGTGCA
The DNA here is from genome assembly GCA_963748045.1 of uncultured Gammaproteobacteria bacterium. GTDB lineage: Bacteria > Pseudomonadota > Gammaproteobacteria > Steroidobacterales > Rariloculaceae > FEN-1219. Next base: position 50,380 of record CAVVIC010000031.1, on the reverse strand, counting down.
GCTTGGTCAGCGCACCCGCGAAATCGACCGCGCTGGCGTAGCGGTTCTCCGGCTCTTTGCGCAGAGCAGTCATGACGACTTCTTCGAGCTCCTCCGGAATACCGGCGCGCAGCGTGTGAATCGGCGGCGGCGTGGCGTAGACGATCTGGTGCAGCAACTTGCTCAAACTGTTGGCCCGAAACGGCCGATATCCCGTGAGCAGCTCGTACATCACGGCGCCGAGCGAGTAGATGTCGGAGCGGTGCGTGATCTCGGCCGACTGCACCTGCTCCGGCGACATGTAGCTCGGGCTGCCGGCGATGCCTTCGATGCGCGAGACGTCGGAATCCTTGATCAGCGCAATGCCGAAATCGATCACGCGCACGTCGTTGTCGAGCGTGAGCATGATGTTGCTCGGCTTGATGTCGCGATGGATCACGCCGCGGCCGTGAGCGTAGTGCAGGCCTTTGGCGCACTTGAACATGATCTCGACGACGTCGTCGATGCGCAGCAGGTTGTCCGGCCGGCAATAGGCGGCGAGCGTACGCGCGCCGTGCACGTGCTCGGTCACGACGTAGTAGCTGCCGTTCTCTTCGCCGGCGTCGTAGATCGGCAGAATGTTGGGGTGCTGGAGGCGCCCCATCATCTGCGCCTCGTTGAAGAACATCTTGCGAGTGACGCGCGCTCTTCTGCTCGTCTTCCTCGCTCTCGATGTTGTACAGCTTGATCGCGACGTCGCGACCGTAGTACGGGTCGTGCGACAGGAACACCCGGCCCGTGCTGCCCTGCCCGACCTCGTTGATGATCACGTACTTGCCGATTCGGTCTGGCACGTCGTGTGTGCCGCGTTTCTCGGACGCGGCCTGGGCTTTGGGCTGCACCATGCTGGCTAGATTGTTGGCAACAGGACTCGGATTACTGCGAGACCAATCGCCGCGTAGAGAGCGGCTATTAGGTCGTCAAGCATAATTCCGAGCCCACCGCCCAATCTGTGATCCACATCGCGGATCGGCCAGGGCTTAGCGATATCGAAAATCCTAAACAAAACAAACACTAGGAAAAGGGCCGGAAGGCTCCGTTCCGCCATCACGAGCGCCGCCGCAAGCACCGCAACGATCTCGTCGAGCACGATGCCCGGATGGTCGTGCGCGTTCAGGCGTCGGGCGCTCTCGCCGCAAACCCAAATGCCGGCGGCAATCGCGACGAGCACGATCGCGACCCGCACCGGAAACGGCAGCGGCATGAGCCACCAGGCGATGACGATGCCGACGACGCTGCCAGCGGTCCCCGGCGCGCGTGGCGCGAGCCCGGCGCCAAAACCGAACGCGACGAAGTGGACCGGGTCGAGCAGCGTTCTTGATGTGACGCGCAAAGCGCCGACTCAGAAGTGGCGGTAGCCGTGCGCGGTGGGCGTGTACAACTCGCCGTCGCGCCGACACGTGACCGACTGGCCCGGCACGAGCTGACCCACGCGCCGCACGAGCGTGCCCGATGCCTCGAGCGCGGCTTCGATGGCTTCGGCCTGCGACGGCGGCGCGGTGAAACACAGCTCGTAGTCGTCGCCGCCGCCGAGCGCGTGCGCAAGCGCGTCCTGCGGCGGAAACAACGACAGCAGCTCGGCGGAGAGCGGCACACGCTCGACGTCGATCACCGCTCCGCAGCCGCTCATGCTCACAGATGTGCTTAAGATCGGCCAGCAGGCCGTCCGAAACGTCGATGGCGGCCGACGCGAGACCGCCGAGTGCCAACCCGGCGCCGACGCGCGGCACGGGCTGATAGAACCGCTGCTCGAGCGCCGCGACCGGTCGAGCCGGCCGGCGCGGCGACGCGCTCCATGATCAGCGCGATGCCGGCAGAGCTGTCGCCGAGCGTGCCCGTCACGTAGATGTCGTCGCCGACGTTGCCGCCGCTGCGCGTCAGCATGCGCTCGCGCTCCACGCGCCCGATCAGCTGCAACGTCGCTGTCAACGGCCCGCGTGTGAGGTCGCCGCCGACGAGGCTCACGCCGTAGCGCTCGGCGAGCTCGAACAGCCCGCGACTGAAACCCTCGAGCCACTCTTCCTCGGCCGAGGGCAACGTCAGCGCCAGCGTGCACCACCGCGGCTGCGCGCCCATTGCGGCGAGATCGCTCAAGTTGACGGCCATGAGCCGATAGCCCAAGTGCTGCGCGGCCATGCCGTCCGGAAAATGCACGCCGGCGACCAGCGTATCGACCGTCACGGCGGCGAGCCCGTCGATCTTGAGCACAGCCGCGTCGTCGCCGACGCCGAGCACGACGTCCGGATCGCCGCTATTACGCGTGAAGTAGCGCGCGATGATGTCGAACTCGCCGATCACGATTTCGCCTCCCGCACCCCCGGGTCGCGTCTGAAGTCGCGGGCCGATTTGTCGAGCACCGCGTTCACGAACTTGTGGCTGTCGGTCGCGCCGTAGCGCTTCGTGAGCTCGATGGCTTCGTTGATCACGACCTTGGTCGGAACGTCGGCGCGGTACTTGAGCTCGGCGAGACCGAGCCACAGGACGGCGTGACCCACGGCGATCGAGCTGCTCGATCGAACGCGCGGCGTAACGCGTGATCAGCTCGTCGAGCGCCGGCGCGTCGCCGACGATCGTCGTCAGCAACTCGTCGAAGTAGTCGCTATCGCAGCGCTCGAAGTCTTCCGCCGCCAGGAACTGGGACTTGAGCTCCGCGGATGCTATGCCCGGCGATCTGCCACTGGTACAGCGCCTTGACGAGCAATTCCCGAGCGAGATGCCGCGCTCGCGTCGCGCGATCGCGAGCCAAGGTCTATTGCTCCAGCTGGCGCAGAACGTTCGCCATCTGGATCGCGGCGAGCGCGGCGTCGACACCCTTGTTACCGCCCTTCGTGCCGGCGCGCTCGATCGCCTGCTCGATCGTGTCGACGGTCAGGATGCCGAAGCCGACCGGGATCTCGTCCGTCAGGCTCACGTGCGCGATGCCGCGGCTCGCTTCGCCGGCCACGTAGTCGAAATGCGCCGTCGCGCCGCGAATCACGCAGCCGAGCGCGATCAACGCCTGATAACGGCGGCTCGCCGCAAGCTTCTTGATGGCGAGCGGCGTTTCAAATGCGCCGGGCACGCGCACGACCTCGATGTCGGTCGGCGCGACGCCGTGCTTCGTCAGCGTGGCGACGGCCGCGTCGAGCAGCCGGTCGACGATGAAATCGTTGAACCGCGACGCGACGATGCCGAAGCGCAAGCCGCGCGCGCTGAAGTCGCCCTCGATCGTCTTGATGCGGTCATCCATGAGACGTTTCCCCGCTCGGCCGGAGGATCCGCCGACACATATTCCGTTATCTCGAGGCCGAACCCCGATAGCGCGTGCATGTGCTTCGGCGCACCGAGCACGCGCATCCTGCGAACGCCGAGCGCGCGCAGGATCTGAGCGCCGACGCCGAACATGCGGAAATCCATCTGGCGGTCGCGGCACTTGTCAGGCTCGGGCTCCGTGTGGCTCAGCGACTGCACCGCGTGCATGAGGTCGCGCGCCGACTCCTCGAGCCGCAACAAGACGACCACGCCGCGCCCCTCGCGCCGCAATCACCGCGAGCGCATCGCGCAGCGGCCGATGCAAGGACGGATCCTGCACGCCGATCACGTCGGCCGAGCGTATCCTGCCGATGCACGCGCACGAGCGTCGGCGTCTTCGCATCGATCTTGCCGCGCACGAGCGCGAGGTGCACCGCGCGATTCACGTGATCCTCGAGGCACACGAGTCGGAACTCGCCGAACTGCGTCGTGACCGTCGATTCGCTGATGATCTCGACCGACTGCTCCGTGCGCAGGCGGTACTCGATCAGATCGGCGATCGTGCCGATCTTCAGCTTGTGCCGGCGCGCGAACTTCAGCAGATCGTCGCGCCGCGCCATGCCACCGTCGTCGTTCAGAATCTCGACGATCACGGCCGCGGGCTCGAGCCCCGCGAGGCGCGCGAGATCGCAGCCCGCCTCGGTGTGGCCGGCTCGCGTCAGCACGCCGCCCGGCTGCGCCATCAGCGGGAAGATGTGGCCGGGCTGGCGCAGATCGTCCGGACGCGCTTCGCGCAGCCACCGCGGCCTGCACCGTGCGCGCGCGATCGTGCGCCGAGATGCCGGTCGTAACGCCTTCGGCCGCTTCGATCGAGATCGTGAAATTCGTGGTGCGCCGCACGTCGGTGTTGCTGACCATCAGCGGCAAGCCGCAGCTGCTCGCAGCGCTGCCGCGTCAACGTGAGGCAGATCAGGCCGCGCCCGTAGCGCGCCATGAAGTTCACGTCCTCGGCCCGCACCTTGGTGGCGGCCATGATCAGGTCGCCTTCGTTCTCGCGATCCTCGTCGTCGAGGATCACGACCATCTCGCCGGCGCCGATAGCCGCGACGATGTCCTCGATCGAATCGAGCCCGGACCAGGCCGTGTCAGTCGTTACGCGCGTAGCCATGTTTCTTCAGGAATTCAAGCTCGATGCTCTCGTCGCCCCGTGCCTGCACGAGCCGCTCGAGATAGCGGGCCAGCAGGTCCACCTCAATATTAACAGCGATGCCGGCCTTGTAGTCGCCGATCACGGTCTTCTCCTGCGTATGCGGGATGATGTTGACCATAAAACGTGCGCCGTGCACCGAGTTCACGGTCAGGCTCACGCCGTCCACGGCCACGGAGCCCTTCATCGCGACGTAACGCGCGAGCGGGGCCGGCACCTCGATCGCGACCGTCAGCGAACGGCCGGCGGGCTCCACGGCCACGACCTCGCCGACGCCGTCGACGTGACCGCTCACGATGTGGCCGTCGAGCGGGTCGCCAGCGCGCAGCGGCGATTCGAGATTCACGCGCGAGCCGGCCGCAAGGCGGCCGAGCGTCGTGACGGCCAGCGTCTCGCCCGACACGTCGGCCGTGAACCGGTCGCCGGCGCGCGGTCACGACCGTGAGGCACACGCCGTTCACGGCGATGCTGGCGCCGACAATAAGCGGCGGCAACGCGGCGCTGCCGAGCTCGATCGTGAACCGTTGGTCCTTGCCGAGATCGGTGCGGGCTGCGACTCGGCCGACACCTTTGACTAAGCCTGAGAACACGCTGCCGCCTCGCTCGGTGTCTAGTGGCCTGCAACAGGCCCGGGAGCGCCCGCCACCCTACTGACCCGTGCCGTGATCCGCAAGTCGGGCCCGACCTGGCGGATGTCGTCGAACGTCAGGCTCCAGCCGGCCGCGAGCTCCGTCAGCGGCGGCACGCTGAACATGCCGCGCGCGGAGTCGCCGAGCAGCCGCGGCGCCATATAGATGATGAGCTCGTCGATGAGCCCGCGCTTTCAGCAACGCGCCGTTGAAGCCTGCGCCGGCCTCGACCCAGACGTCGTTGATCTCGTGCTCGGCGAGCCGCACGAGCACCGCGCCGCAGATCGCAGTGCTCGGCGTCGCCGGCCACGGTCTCGACGCGCGCGCCGGCCTTTCGCAGCGCGACCGCCGCCGGTCGTCGACGCCGCGGCTCGTCAACACGAGCACCTCGCCCGGCAAGCGCAGAGTCTTGGCGGTCACCGGAGTACGCAACCGCGAATCGACGATCACGCGCAGCGGCTGCTTGATGCCGATGCGCGGCGTCGATTCCGGCTTCCTCGCGGCGCGCGTTCAGCGACGGATCGTCGTCGACGATCGTGCCGCTACCCGTCAGCACCGCGCTCGACAGCGCGCGCCAGCGATGCACGTCGCTGCGCGCGGCGGCGCTCGTGATCCACTGGCTCACACCGTTCGCGAGCGCGGTTCGCCCGTCGAGAGACGCGGCGAGCTTGCTGCGAACCCACGGCAGCCCGGTGCGCATGCGCGTGAAGAAGCCGCGGTTCAGCGGCTCGGCGGCCTGCTCGAGCACACCGCCCTCGACCGCGATGCCCGCCGCGGCGAGCTCCTTCGCGCCTCCGCCGTTCACGCGCGGATTCGGATCGTGGCCGGCGAACACGACGCGCGCGACGCCAGCCTCGATCAGCGCGCGCGTGCACGGGCCCGTCCGGCCCGTGTGGCAGCACGGCTCGAGCGTCGCGTAGGCGGTCGCGCCGCGCGCCTGCGCGCCCGCCGCCGCGAGCGCGACGCGCTCGGCGTGCGGGCCGCCGGCCGGCGCGGTCCAGCCCGTGCCGACGACGCGGCCGTCCTTCACGAGCACGCAGCCGACCGTCGGGTTCGGCGTCGTGTCGTACTGACCGTTCGCCGCGAGCCGCAGCGCTTCGGTCATGTAACGGTGATCGTCGGCGTCAGCCACGCGACGCGGTCCCTCGAGCGCTCATTTTTTTCGCGTCTCTTCGATCGGCAGCGGCATCTGCTCGCGGCTCTCGAGCAGGCTCGGCATCGATTGCAGCCGCTCGATCTCCTGCTGGAACTCGGTGACGTCCTGGAAGCTGCGATACACGGAAGCGAAACGCACGTACGCCACCTCGTCGAGCCGGCGCAGCTCTTCCATGACGAGATCGCCGACGAGCCTGCTCGGCACTTCGCGCTCGCCGAGCGTCTGCAACTTGTGCACGACGTGCTCGATGCTGCGCTCGATGTCCTCGCGCTGCACGGGGCGCTTCTGCAGCGAGTTCAGGAACCCGTTGCGCAGCTTGTTCTCGTCGAACGGCTCGCGGCGGTCGTCGCGCTTGACGACGTACGGCATGACGAGCTCGGGCTGCTCGAACGTCGTGAAGCGCTCGCCGCAGGACAGGCACTCGCGGCGGCGGCGCACTTGGCGGCCCTCGCCGGCCAAACGCGAGTCGATGACTTTCGTGTCCTCGAAGCTGCAGAACGGACAATGCACGGCGGATTCTACCTTGCGGCGTCCGACCGCGTCCTCGGCGCCCCGAGCCGGCGCCTGTGCCCCCTCGGGACACGCCGCGAATGCGTCCCTGCTCGGCTGCGTCAGCGACGTCCGTCGCTGACGCGTCCCGGGCGTGCTCAGGCGCCGACTCGGGCGGGCATCGCGGTCGTTCGCCGCCGTTCTTTTGCTGCGGTAGACCGGGAAGGCGGCGCAGAGATCGAGCACCTTCGTGCGCACGGCGGCGACCGCGGCGTCGCTGCCGCGGGCGTCGAAGAGGTCGGCGATCCAGCCGGCGAGCGCGCGGGTTTCGGCGCGCCGAAGCCGCGCGTCGTGATGGCCGGCGTGCCGAGGCGCAGGCCGCCGCTGCCCTGGGTCGGCTCGTTGCCCGTCTCGCCGGGCAGAGACGCGCGGTTCACGGCGATGTGCGCCGCGTGCAGCGCGCGCTCGGCGCGCACCGCATCGAGCGGCGCGCGGCGCAGGTCGACGAGCAGCATGTGGTTGTCGGTGCCGCCCGTCAGCACGGGGTAGCCGCGCTCGATCAGCACCGCCGAGAGCAGCCGCGCGTTCGCGAGCACTTGCCGCTGGTACGCCGCGAACTCGGGCTCGAGCGCTTCGGCGAACGCCACGGCCTTCGCCGCGATCACGTGCATCAGCGGGCCGCCCTGCGTGCCCGGGAATACGGCCGCGTCGACGCGTTCGGTCAGCTCCGATTTGCGCGCCGCGAGGATCATGCCGCCGCGCGGGCCGCGCAGCGTCTTGTGCGTGGTCGTGGTCGTGAGATCGGCGAGCGGCACCGGGTTCGGATAGAGCCCGGCGGCGATGAGGCCCGCCACGTGCGCGATGTCGGCCAGGAACAGCGCGCCGACGTCGTCGGCGATCGCGCGAAACCGCGCCCAGTCGACGACGCGCGAATACGCCGAGAATCCCGCGACGATCAGCTTCGGCCGATGCGCGCGCGCGAGCGCGGCCACCTGCTCGTAGTCGATGAGGGCCGTCGCGCGTCGACGTCGTACAGCACGACGTTGTACAGGCTGCCCGACTGATTGTCGGCGGCGCCGTGCGTGCGGTGGCCGCCGTGTGCCGGGCGCATGCCGAGCAGCGTGTCGCCGGGCGCGAGCAACGCGAGATACGCCGCGAGATTGGCTTGCGAGCCCGAGTACGGCTGCACGTTCGCGTAACCCGCGCCGAACAGCCGCCCCGCTCGCTCGATCGCGAGGCTCTCCGCGACGTCGGCGTGCTCGCAGCCGGCGTAGTGGCGATGGCCGGGATAGCCGTCGGCGTACTTGTTCGTCAGCAGCGAGCCCTGCGCCTCGAGCACGCGCGGGCTCACGTAGTTCTCCGAAGCGATCAGCTCGAGGTAGGTCTCTTGCCGCGCGAGCTCGGCCTTCAGCGCGGCGGCGAGCTGCGGATCGAACGCGGCGAGACTGCGTGCGTCGAACATCGCTACGCCGCCAGCTCTTCGACGACGCGCGTCCACGCGCGCGCGAGATTCGTGCGGTTGTAGCCGCCGCCGCCCATGCCGAGCACGCGGCCACCGGCGTAACGCTCGGCCAGCACGCCGAGCCGGCGCGCCGCGTGCGCATGCGCTTCGGCCGTGAGCCGCAAATGCGTGATCGGATCGCCGCCGAGCGAATCGGCGCCGCACTGCAGCAGGATCAACTCCGGCTTCGCGGCCTCGAGATAGCGCTCCACTTCGTCCCAGGCCTTGAGAAACACCGCGTCGTCGGCGCCAGGCGGCAGCGGAATGTTCAGCTTCGTGCCGACGGCCGCGCCGCGACCCGTCTCGCTGCGGCTGCCGGTGCCGGGATACAGGAACCGGCCGTCCTCGTGCAGATCCGCGTCGAGCACATCGGGGTCTTCCTCGAACGCGTAGAACACGCCGTCGCCATGATGAGCGTCGATGTCGACGTAGGCGACGCGCCGAATGTCGTAGAGCCGGCGCGCCGCCTCGATCGCGACGCCGCAGTCGTTGAACACGCAGAAGCCGGCCGCGCTGTCGCGCGTCGCGTGGTGCAGGCCGCCGATCGGGAATGAACGCGTGCCGCACGGGCCCGCGACGATCGCCGCGAGCGCTTCGAGCGTGCCGCCGACGACGGTCGCCGCCGCTTCGTAGACGCCGGGGAACGCCGGCGTGTCGCCGGCATCGAGCAGACCGCTGCCGCGTTCCGACAGCTGCATCACGCGATCGACGTACTGCGGCGTGTGGAAGTACTCGAGCTCCGCGCGCGTCGCGACGGCGCGGCGGCCGGCGTTCGAGCTTCGGCACGACGCGGAGCGCTCGAGCTCGGTCATGAACGCGCCATAGCGATCCATGCCGAACGGATGGCCGTTCGGAAATCCGTAAGCGGCGAGCTCGGAGCCGGCGATCAGTACGACGGAGGCTGACATCTTGCGAGTTGCCGACGGCTGGGCACGGCACCGATAATCCCGCGCCCGCTCGCTACCTCGACTCCTATGGCACAGTACATCTATACCATGAACCGCGTCGGCAAGATCGTTCCGCCGAAGCGGTTCATCCTGCGCGACATCAGCTTGAGTTTCTTCCCCGGCGCGAAGATCGGCGTGCTCGGTCTGAACGGCTCGGGCAAGTCGACACTGCTCAAGATCATGGCCGGCGTCGACACGGAGTTCGAAGGCGAAGCGCGGCCGCAGGCGGGCATCAAGATCGGCTATCTCGCGCAGGAACCCGCGCTCGATCCGACCAAGAACGTGCGCGCGATCGTCGAGGAAGCCGTGGCCGATCAGTTGAAGCTCGTACAACGCTTCAACGAGATCAGCGACAAGTTCGCGCGAGCCGCTCGAAGACGACGAGATGAATCGCCTGCTCGAGGAGCAAGGCAAGCTGCAGGACGCGATCGATTCGGCCGGCGGCTGGGAGCTCGAGCGCAAGCTCGACGTCGCGGCCGACGCGCTGCGCCTGCCGCCTTGGGATTCGAACGTACAGACGTTGTCCGGCGGCGAACGCCGCCGCGTGGCGCTGTGCCGGCTGCTGCTGTCGAACCCCGACATGCTGCTGCTCGACGAGCCCACGAACCATCTCGACGCGGAATCCGTCGCGTGGCTCGAGCGGTTCCTGAAGGAATTCCCCGGCACCGTGATCGCCGTGACGCACGATCGCTACTTCCTCGACAACGTCGCGGGCTGGATCCTCGAGCTCGATCGCGGCCACGGCATCCCGTGGCAAGGCAACTACACCTCGTGGCTCGAGCAGAAGGACGAAGCGACTCGAGGCTCGAGGAGAAACAGGAAGTCGCGCGCCAGCGCACGATCAAGACCGAGCTCGAGTGGGTGCGCACGAATCCCGGCGCGCGCCGCGCGAAGGCGAAGGCGCGACTCGCGCGCTTCGAGGAGCTCACGTCGAAGGAATTCCAGACGCGCAACGAGACGAACGAGATCTACATCCCGCCCGGCCCGCGGCTTGGGCGAGCTCGTGATCGAAGCCGACAAGATCGGCAAGGCGTTCGGCGACCGCGTGCTGTTCGAGAACCTGTCGTTCAGCCTGCCGGCCGGCGGCATCGTCGGCGTGATCGGCCCGAACGGCGCGGGCAAGACCACGCTGTTCCGCATGCATGGCCGGCCAGGAGAAGCCCGACTCCGGTTCGATCCGCACCGGCAACACGGTGCAGCTCGCCTACGTCGACCAGAGCCGCGACACGCTGAACAACGACAAGACCGTGTGGGAAGAGATCAGCGACGGCCAGGACATCCTGAAGGTCGGCACCTACGAGACGCCGTCGCGCGCGCTACTGTCGGCCGCTTCAACTTCCGCGGCACCGACCAGCAGAAGAAGGTCGGCCATGTTGTCGGGCGGCGAGCGCAACCGCGTGCACCTCGCGAAGGTGCTGCGCGCCGGCGGCAACCTGCTGCTGCTCGACGAGCCGACGAACGACCTCGACGTGGAGACGCTGCGCGCGCTCGAAGACGCGCTGCTCGCGTTCCCGGGCAGCGCGGTCGTGATCTCGCACGATCGCTGGTTCCTGGACCGCATCGCGACGCACATCCTCGCGTTCGAGGGCAACAGCGAAGTCGTGTTCTTCCAAGGCAACTACGCCGACTACGCCGAGGACCTGCGCCGGCGCAAAGGCGACGACGCCGATCAGCCGCACCGCATCCGCTACAAGAAGCTCGGCTGACCGCGTTCGCAGAACATCGCGCGAGCCCGCGTTTGGCGTCGTGCCAACGTGGCGCCGGCGTGCGATGGCCCTCGCGGGACACGCCGGAAATCGCATCCCTGCGGCTCGGCTGCGCACATCCCTGTGCGCAGACGGTCCCGCGAGGGCCATCGCACACCGACGCCACTCTCTGAGCGCAGCGGCTGGCTCGTGTTTGCGCGGAACGCGGCAGCGCGTCCGCTAACACGGGCCCGCCCAGCGCGGCTCGCGAGGGATGGAGATGCGTGTGGACCCCTCGCGGGAGCGTCTGCGCACAGGGATGTGCGCCGCCGAGCCGAAGGGACCCGACTTCCGGCGTCTCCCGCGAGGGCGTCCACGCGCGACGCCATCCGGTTGGCACCGATCGAGCGCGGGCTCGCGCGAGCACGCGATCGGTCCGGTTGGGGTAGACTGAAAAGAAAGGTGAGACGTGGCGATTTATGTTAACAAGAGCGGGGGCTTCGAACAGGCGGAGCCCGTCGCGCGCGAGTGCCCGCACTGCGGCGCGCACGCGCAACTGCTGCCCGTCGCCGTGCCGTCGTTCGCCGAGCTCACGCGCACGGAGCCCAAGAACGTCGGCCTCGTATTCCGCTGCGCCGCGTGCGGCGAACCGCGATTCGTGCGCGCCGCCGTGCGGTCGATCGGCGCCGAGCGTGTAGAGCTCGCCGCAGCACCTCGTCGAAGTCGAGCGGCCGCGCGAGCGCTTCCAGTTCGGCTACCTGCCCGCCAGCGTCGAGCAACTACTGCGCGAGACGTTGGACTGCTACACCGCCGGCACGCACAACGCATTCGCGTCGATGTGCCGCCGCACCGTGCGCGCAGCGCTGGCGCTGGCCGACGAGGACGCGCCGCGACGCTGGCGCGACACCGTTGCCGACGTGCTACGTCTCGCCGAGATCGACACCGGCACCACGGACACGATCGTAGGAGTACTGTTCGGCGACCAAGGCGAGCCGCCGACGATCGGCGCCCGATCAATCCGCGGTGCTGATCGAGGTCGTGAAGGACCTGTTCTACCAACGCTACGTGCGAACCACGAAGCTGCGCGCCGCACTGAAGATGCGGCGGTTCTTTGCAAGCGAGAGCAACGTCACGCCCATCGATCGCGGCCGGCGCGAGCTGGCCTAAAGCGCTACTTTTGCTCGGGTGGCGTCAGCCCGCTCGAGTACGTGACCTTGCCGTTCGACTCGACGATGATCGTCTCGTATTCCGGGTAGTGCTTGATCAGCTTCATGCCCTCTTCCACGCCGAGCACGAAAATCGCCGTATCGAGACCGTCGGTGATGGTGCCGCTCGGACCGATGACCGTCACGGTCAGGATGCCTTCCGTCGGCTTGCCGTTTTCCGGGTTGATGATGTGGTGATAGCGATGGCCGTTCTCCTCGAAGAACCGCTCGTAGTCGCCGGCCGTCGAGATCGCTTCGTCGACCAGCGGTACCTTCGTGACGATCTCGCCCTTCACGCGCGGATTGCGGATACCCATGAGCCACGGTTGACCGCGCCGATCGCCGATCACGCGCGTATCCCCACCGGCGTTCAACAGCGCGTGCTCGACGCCTTGGGCGCGCAACATGTCGGCCGCGTGCTGAACGACATAGCCCTTCGCGATGCCGCCTAAGTTGATCCGCACGCCGGGTACCGTGAAGTAGATCGTGTGCTTCACGGGATCGAGCACGACGTGCCGGTAACTGACGGCCGGCAGGTGCTCCTTGATCTGCGCGTCCGTCGGGCGCTGGTGCGCGTGGAAGTCGTAGAGATAGCCGACGCTCTCGTAAGTGATGTCGAACGCGCCGTGGCTCGCGGCGGACATCTCCTGCGAAGCCTGCACGACGCTCGAACAACTCGTCGCTGATCTGCATCGGCGCCTCGTGAGCGTGCGCGTTGACCCGCGAGATTTCGCTGTCGGGCTTGTACGTGCTCATCGTGTCGTCGATGTGCCGGTAGTAGTTCATGACCTCCGCGACGAGATCGTGGCCACGCAGCTCGTCGTCTGCCCAAAGATCGACGGACACGCGCGTGCCCATCATGTCGGTCGCTTCGCCGACCCAGTCGGCGCGTGCGGGCGCCGCACAGCACGCCAAGCGCGACGCACGCCGCTGCAGCGCATGCCGCGAGGCGATGGCGTGCGGCGAACCGCGGGCGTATTCTCCGCAGGCCCGCGTTGAGAAGGAGGTTATCGATGGGAACGATCATCACGCTCGTCATTGTGGCCGCCATCGTGTTGTACGTGATCGCCATGTACAACAATCTTGTCAGCTCGCGCAACCGCGTGCGTAACGCTTTCTCGCAAATCGACGTGCAGCTCACGCGCCGCTACGACCTGATCCCGAATCTGATCGAAGCCGTCAAAGGCTACATGAGCCACGAGCGCGGCACGCTCGAAGCCGTGATCGCGGCGCGCAACGCCGCGCAGGCCGGCCTCAAACGCGCGGCCGCGGACCCGTCGGATGCCGAAGCCATCAAGGCGCTCGCGGCGGCCGAAACGAGCCTAGGCGGCACGCTCGGCCGACTCTTCGCGCTCGCAGAGGCTTATCCGGACCTGAAGGCCAGCCAGAACATGCAGCAGTTCCAGGAAGAGCTCACGTCTACCGAGAACAAGGTCGCGTTCGCGCGCCAGGCGTTCAACGACGCCGTGCTCGGGTACAACAACTCCTGCCAGAGTTTCCCGGGCAACCTGATCGCGAACAACTTCGGCTTCAAGCCTGCCGAATACCTCGAAATCGAACAGCCCGAAAAACGCGCAGTACCGAAGGTCTCCTTCAACTGAGCTCGCGCGGGGCATAGCCCGTGGACTTTTTCGCGCGCCAGGAGCAGTCGCGACGGACGAGCCGCGTGCTCGTGGCGCTGTTCCTGCTCGCGTTCCTGGCCTGCGCTCTCGCCACCACCGTCGTCGTGGGCGCAGGCCTGCGCCTCTACCTGAACAGCAACGCGTTGGTCTTCGGCGGCCAGAGCTGGCAGGAGTGGGTCGCCGCGCACGCAGGGCTCGTGGCCGTGATGGTCGGCGGCACGCTGGCGGTCATGGGCCTCGCGAGCCTGTATCGCGCAGCGACGATCGCGCGCGGTGGCGGCCAAGTCGCGCGCCTGCTCGGCGCCACCGAAATCAGCGGCGAAGGCGCCGACGCGTCGCAACGGCGGCTCGTGAACGTCGTGGAAGAAATGGCGTTGGCGGCGGGGCTGCCCGTGCCGGAGATCTACATTCTCGAGCAGGAAGCCGGCATCAACGCGTTCGCCGCAGGCATGTCGCCCACGAATGCGGCGATCACGGTCACGCGCGGCGCGCTCGAGCGCCTCGATCGCGCGGAGCTGCAAGGCGTAATCGCGCACGAGTTCAGCCACGTCTTGAACGGCGACATGCGGCTGAATCAGCAGCTGATGGGGCTTTCCTTCGGCATCCTCGTGCTGTCGGTCGCCGGGCGCTGGCTGCTGCGCAGCGCCCGGTACACGCGCCGCGACAAGAACGGCGGTCAAGCCGCGGCGCTCCTGATCGGCCTCGCGCTCGTGATCATCGGCGCCATCGGCGTGCTCTGCAGCCGCCTGATCAAAGCCGGGGTCGCGCGCCAGCGCGAGCGGCTCGCCGACGCATCCGCCGTGCAGTTCACGCGCGAACCGGACGGCCTCGCGGGAGCGCTGAAGAAGATCGCCGGCTACGGCGCGCGCATCGACTCGGTCGATACCGAGGAAGTCGCGCACATGCTGTTCGAGCGCAGCTCGAGCGCGTTCACCGGTTGGTTCGCGACGCACCCGCCCCTGCTCGAGCGCATTCGTGCGCTCGAGCCGAACTTCGACCCGCGCGACCTGCCGGAGCCGTCGCGCCTGCCACCGGAGCCGAGCTCGACTCCGGCAGCGGCGAACGCGGTGCGCGCCGACGTGGCCGTGTCCCCGCTCGCCGCCGCAGCGCTGCTCGACCGCGCCGGCCACATCGACGCACCGGAAATCGGCGGGGCGCTGCGCGGCGCCGTGCCGGCCGAGGTGGCTGCGGCCGCACGCTCGCGCGACTCGAGCCTGTTGCTCGTGCTCGCGCTTGCGTTGTCGCCCGACGAGCACGCGCGCGAACGGCAGATGAACCTGCTCGAGCAGCAGATCGGCGCGACGCGCGCGGGACTGTGCCGCCGTCTTGCGGCCGAGCTCGCGGCCGTCGAGCACGGCCTGTATCTACCGATCGTCGAACTGGCCGTGCCGGCGCTGAAGCGGCGACCAGGCGAGCAGCTGACCTACCTGTTCGAGCTCCTGACGCGCCTGGCAGCGCTCGACCCGGAACCGCGGCTGTTTGGCTTCGTTCTGCTGCATGCGCTGCGGGCGTTCCTGCGCGGGACGCCGGCCGCCGCGGCGCCACGCGCCGTCACGCCGCTCGACCCTCGCGTCGCCATCCGTGCGCTCCTCGCGAACGTCGCCGCGTACGGCAACGACGCAACGGCCGGCGCGCGGGCGGCTTACGCCGCGGGCCTCGCGAGCCTCGGTTGGCAGCCCACCCAAAACGATCCGTCGTTCGATCCGCCGGCCGCTGCACGCGATCTCGCGACTCTCGACGCGGCACTCTCGTCGCTCGCGGGGTTGCGCCCACGCTCGAAACAGCGGTTGCTGCGCGGCGTGCTCGCCTGCATTCAGGCGGACGGCACGATCGGCGCTGCGGAGCGCGAATTGTTCCGCATGCTCGCCGCAACGCTCGACACGCCGCTGCCGCCCGGCAGTCCGTGAACCGCGCGCCGGTGGCAGCATCAAACGGGTTAAGATGCTGCTCCGCAGCTACGACGAGGCCGTCATGCGCAACACCGGTTCCGTTCGCTCCATTACCCTCGCGCTGTGGGCAATGTTGGCTGCGCTCGCCGCCACGCAGGCGCAGGCGCGCCGCCACGACGACGCCCACAAGCTCGCCGACGCCGCGCACGTGCTCGAAGTATTCGCGACCGACGAGCAGCACGGCATCCCGGTGCAGATACTCGAGGAGGCGCGCGGCATCGTCGTGATCCCGGGCCTGTTCCGCGGCGGCATCATGATCGGCGGTAGACGCGGCCGCGGCGCGATCTCGATCCGCTCGCCGAGCGGCGCGTGGAGCAATCCGGCGTTCGTCACGCTCACGGGCGGCAGCCTGGGCGCGCAGTTCGGTGCGGAGAAAGCCGACATCGTTCTCGTATTCGCGAACGAGCGCTCGATTCGCAACATCCAGGCCGGCAAGTTCACGCTCGGCGGCGACGCGAGCGCGATCGGCGGGCCGATGGGCCGACGCACCTCGGGCGTCGTGACCGGTAAAGCCGAGGTGTACGCCTACCAGCACAGCCGCGGGCTGTTCGCCGGGGCGACGTTCGAAGGCCTGCGGCTCGACGTCGACGAGGACGCCGACGACACGTTCTACGGTAGCGGGGGCGCGAAAGCGTTCGGCGAACAAGGTGTCGGCACGCCGCGAGCGGCGCTACCGTTTCTCGATGCTTTGCGCAGATCCGCGGTGCTGGCGCCGCCGGTCGGCGGGCCGCCGGGAAACGGAGCGAATCAGCGCCTTCGAGCAACGAAGGCGCGGTGACGTTTCCGTTGGATCAGGCGCCGCGGTAGCGACGCGTTAGTTCGTCGTTGCGCTCAGACGCGCGAGCTGGACCGCGACGTCTTCGGGCTTGAGCGTCGGCTGCACGATTTCGATTTCGCTCGACGGCGGCTCGATCTCGCCCAATTCGAAGCTCGGGCGGCTCGGGACATGCACGTCGTACGGGTCGGCCGACGCCGAGTCGCTCATCGAAGGCAGCACGCTGCCGAGCGGCGCACCAAACGCCGGCGCACCCGGCGCGGTCGTCGACTGGCTCGCCCTGCTCCTGTCGAGCCGAGCGGTCGCGCAAGCGCCACGAGCTTGCGCTCGGACTGACGCTCGAGACCGTCGGTGCGCGAGCGCTCCTGCTCGAGCGCGACGGCGGCGGCAGCGCGCCTGGCGGCGATGCACTCCAGATCGTTCGCGGACGTATCGGGAGCTCTGTCACAGCGGGAGAGAACGCCATCCCTGGCGACGCTGTCTTCCTTGAAGTCGTAGAAGGTACGCCCTCCCGGCTGCGAGCCCTGGCACGCAGCCACCAGCCCCGCGAGCACCAGCACGGCGCCCACGGCGATGAGCCGTGCGACCGGTTCGCGCTGACCTGCTTGTGCAAGTGCTGGTGACACGTTCGCAATAATCCGAAGGGTTAACTTGAGCGACCGGCACGATAACCCGGGCGCAGGCCGAGCACCCGCCGCACAGTTCACAGATTCGATGAAAAAAGCCCGCGCTAGGGGTCGAACGGCGCCGGCCGGCCCCCGTCGTCGAGCCTGAACCCCAGCGCGGCGGGCCAGTCGTGCCGGCCCTGGCTCGCCGGCGCGACCGGCGGCACGGCGAGATCGAATTGCGTGACTGCGCCGACCCCGTCGGTACCGATTTCTACGAAATGCAACTGGAGGCCGTCCCCGGCCGCCAGCACGGACGTCCCGAGCGGTCGCGCCGCGAACCGGCTCGCGATCGGCTCGAGGGCCGCGTCGGCGCGCAGCGCATGCAGCCAATCGACCGTCGCGAGCAGCAACGCGCTGCCGTCGGCGTCGAAGTCGAGCGAGCGGACCGGCTGCGGTAGATTCCGCGGCGCGCCGATCGCGGTACCGTCGGCGGCGCGCACCAAGCGCACCGCGCCGCCTGCGTCGGCCACCGCGAGCTGCACGCCGCCGGGCGCGAACGCGAGCGCAGTGATCGCGCCCATCGCCTGCGTCGTGATCTCGCTGCCCGCCCCATCGACCCGCGCGATCGTCAACGTTCCGGTCGCGTCACCGAACGCGAGCGTCGCACCGTCGGGCGCGAACGCGAGCGCGGTGATCGGTGCCGGCGCCGGTTCCCTGCCGAGGGCGGTCGGCATGCCGCTCGCGAGATCCCAGGTGCGCACGATGCCGTCGGCGCCGCCGGTCACGGCGAGCCCGCGTTCCACGTTCACGGCCACCGCAGTCACCGGCGCCGCGATGGCCGAAGTACTCGAGCGCTTCCGCGGCCGGTGCCGCCGACGGCACCGTGTCGAGCGCAAGCTGACCGTTCGCGAGCCCGATCGCGAGTCGTCCCGTAGCGCGATCGAGCGCGAGAGCCGTCGGCGCGGCCGCGCTCGCGGCGCGCGGCGGCGCGCCGCCCGTGGGCAGGTTCCAGAGCCGCAGCTGCGCGCCACTCGACGTCACGAGCTTCTCGCCATCGTCCGCGAGCTGCGTGGCCGCGGGCATCACGCCCGCGCCGCGCAGTCGCACGACCTCGGCGCCCGTCGCAACGTCGACCACGACGACGGCGGCGTCGGCCGTCGCATAGCGCGAGTCGAGTGCCGCCGGCAGCCAGGCTGACGCTCGCGGCGGCGGCGGTCGTGCCGAGCTGCCGCGGCTGCGGCGGGGCACCCGCGGCAAGCGACCACGCCGCGATCGCGCCGCCACTGTCGACCGTCAACAACGTCGCGCCGTCCGCCGGCGTCAGCACGCGTGCGACATCGAGGCGATGCGGCGAGCGTCTGCAACACGTCGCCACGGCGTGCGCCGAGCACGCGAATGGAGCGGTCCGGCAATTGCAAAGCCAGATAGCGCGCGCCGGGACCGAGCCACCAGTGCTGCGCGTCGGTCACGCCCTCGAAGCTGCTCACGAGCGAACCGTCGTTCGCGCGCAGCACGCTGTACAGCGGCTTGCCGTCCTCGACGCGCTCGGCGATCGCGAAGTAGCCGCCATCGGAGGAGAACACGGGCGGCAACACGAACTCGGTGTCGGTCTCCGGCCGCGCCACGAGCATGCCGTCGCTCGTGTTCCAGACGGTGACGAGCTTGGTCGTAGCGGCGATCACTCGGCTGCCCGCCGAATTCACGGCCAGATACTTCGGCGCGACGGGCAGCGCGAAGTCGTTCTGAAGTTTGCCGGCCGCGACATTCCACAGCGCGACCGTGCCGATCGCGCCGTTCGTCTGCGGCCTCGCGAGCGCCCAGTCGCCTTCGGTCGTGACGGTCACGGCGTCGGTGCGCAGCGGATCGGGGATCGCCACCGGCTCGGCCGGCTCGTCGCGCCACGTATCGTTGGCGAACCGCAGCGCCCAACCCACGAGCGCTCCGGAGTTCTCCGCGCGTCGGTCGACGAGCGTGAGTCGCCACACGCCGCGCCGACCTTCGTCCGCCAACGTCTCGAGCGGTGTGCCGTGCGCCGCGTTGAACGTGAAAGTCCCGGCCGCGCCATCGTCACGATGCGGCACCGCCACGGACGCCTGTTCGCCACTCGGCGCGGTCAACGTCAGGAGCAGCTCGTCGGCCGCCGGATGCTCGAGCACGAGCGTCAACTCGAATACGCCGGCGGTGCCATCGCCTTCGACGGCGAGGTCGCGCGTGATCGCGACGTGTTGCAATGCCGTGAGACGCACCGGCGCGCTGCCGGCGGCGCCGAGCCCGGCCGCTTCGCCGAACGGCGCGCGTTGCCATTGCCTATCGGCGTCGAGCGCCACCAGCGTCGACTGGTCGAACTGCATGCGCCACGCCGCCGGCGCGGCGCCCAAATGCAGCGTTCGCTCGAGGTGCGGGTAGTCGGCGGCAACGAGCTCGGCCAGCGTGCCGCTCGCAGCCGCCGGCGCGGCCGGCAGGTCCGCCGCCCGCAGAGCGAACAGCAGCGCTGCGTCGCGCTGCTCGGCGTGCGCCGCGTCGGCTGCGCGCCGCAGCCAGAACGCCGCGAGCAGACCGTCGGCCGCTTCGTCCTGACCGGCCAGACCGCGCAAACGCGTGTCGATGGCGGCGACTTCCGCCACGGTGCGCGCCGCCGCGCTCTGACGCGCGAGCGCGGTCGCGAACAAACGCTCGGCCCGCTCCGTGAAGCCCGGCAACGCGTGCAACCTTTGATACGCGGCGTCGACGGCGGCGAGATCCGCGCTCGAGCTCTCGAGCGTCGCGACATCGGCCGTCGGCAAGTACTGCACGTACCAATAGCCACCCGCTGCGGCGATCAGCAACAACACGACAGCGGCGGCCGCGAGGCGCCAGCCCAAGCCCGCGCCCTTGACCCATTGGCCCACGAGCTCACGGAAAATCCGGTTGCGAAACGCGAGCCTGCGCTGTGCGTCGATCGCGACGACGCCCGACAGCTGCAACCGCTCCTGCACCGCGGGATCGGCCGGCGCGGCGACTCGGCCGCCGCGGGCGAGCCGGCGCAGAAGCTTCGCCGCTCGGCGCGCTCCCGGCGCCTTCGCCGTGAGCCAGGTGCGGATGTGATTCAGCAGCGGATCGGACTCCGCTGCGCCCGGCACCAGCAACTGCTCATGTACGACGCGCTCGACGTCCTCGAGCTTGCCGCCTTTGCGGATCACGCCGCGGGCGACCTTTTGGGTCAGATACGGATGGCCGCCGGTCCAAACGGACACGCGATCCATCAGCGCCTGCGCAACCTCGGGCTCGCCGCCGAACCCGGACGCGAGCGTGTACGACTCCGCCGCCGAGAAGTCGTCGAGCTCGATGACGTCTGCCACCGCGAAAGGCGAGCTGCGGTCGGTGCCGGCCAACGCGCGGCGCGAAGTGCTGCCGACCAGCACGACACTCATGCGCCTGAAATCCGGCTCGGCCGACCGCCGCGCGTAGCAGCTCTGCACGGCGGCGAGCAGCTCGCGCAGAAACGGCAGCTCGGCGGCCGTGGCGCCGAGCCCGTCGAGGAACACCGTGATCGGCGCCGTGGTGTTGGCGAGCACGACGCGCCAGAAGAACTCTGCGAGCCGTTCACTCTCGTCCTTCTTGTTCGCGCGCCACCAGGGACCGACGTCGGCATCGAGCGCGAGCTCGCGCGCGACGCGCTCGGCTACGCCCAAGCCCCACCCGCTCCCCGAGCCGCGCTCCGCGAGCACGCCGATCTGCACGAGATCGACGATCGCGACGAGCTCTCCCGAGCCGCGGAGCCGGCGCGCGACGCGATACATGAGGCTCGACTTGCCGATGCCGCGCGCGCCGAGCACACAGCACAGGCGCCGGGCTCGAACGGCAGCGGTCAGCTCAGCGTCCGCGGAACGTTCGACGTAGCAGGCGCGATCCGGCTGGACGGGGCCGCCGACCACGTAGAACTCGGTGGCGTGGATCGCTTTCGACATGCAGTAGGATTGTAGCAGCGCAACCTATTCTGACCGGACGAATGCCACCACGAGAGCTCAAACACGACGCGCTCGGCACGGTCCGGCTCGTCGCGGACGGCGCCGCGACCGCGATCGAGCGCGACACGCGCACGGCGCGGCGTGGGTTACGCTGGCTCGCGCGGCGGCTCGCCGCGCGCGAGGCGGCCGCGCTGGTCGCGTTACGAGCCCTGGCCGTTGGCGTGCCGCGGCTGATCGAGTTCGACGGCCGCGTGCTGCGCCGCAGCGCGCTGCCCGGCGAGCCCCTGTTCGCCGGCTCACCACCGTCGCGCGACTTCTTCGTGCGCGCTCTGCGGCTCGTTCGCGCGCTGCACCGTGCGGGCGTCACGCACAACGATCTCGCGAAGGAAGCGAACTGGCTCCGTGGGGCAGGCGACGTGCCCGGCCTCGTCGACTTTCAGCTGGCCGTGCGCTCGCGCAGGCGCGGCTTCTGGTTTCGCTATCTCGCGCACGAGGACTTGCGGCACCTGCTGAAACACAAGCGGACGTATCTGCCGGACGGCCTCACGGCACGGCAGCACCGCATGCTCGCGACGCGGCCGTGGCCCACGCAGCTCTGGCAAGCCTGGTGGAAACCCGTGTACCACTCGCTCACGCGACGCGTGCTCGGTTGGCGCGACCGTGTCGGACCGACCGAACGCTAATCGGCTACTATTCCAGGATGGACATCTGCCACGCTCACAACCTCGCCCAACCGCTCGACGTGCCGAAGCCCTACGGGATTCGCGTCAGCATTCGCCCGACCGACACGTTTGCCCGCCTGGTCGGCAACGCGTGGGAACGTCACCACTGGTTCGCCACGCGCGAGGAGCGCGACAAGGTGCTGGCCGATATGGCGAGCGAGCACCTGTACTCGCGCAGCGGCGATCGACCGACGCTCAAGTTCGAGGCCCTCGAGCAGAAGAACTGATCCCCGCCGCTGCGACCTCTCGGTCTTCAGCCACCTTCGTGATTCTCGACGTTTCTTGACGGCCGCGCCGTAGTCCTCGCGGCCTCGCGCCGCGTTGCTGCTCCATGTGACGAGATCACAAGGAGTCGAGCAATGACCACACGTTCTCATTGGTTGTATGGAATGACGGCCGTCGCGCTGTTGACTGGTTTCGCCGCCGCAGCGGAGGAAACGTCGCCGCTCGAGTCGGATTCGCTGCTGACGCCGCAACAGGAAATCGGTGCCGAGCTCTCGGCAGGCATACGCGATTCGTTGAACGGCGTGACGCCCGAGATCGCGCTGCCCGCGATCGACGTGCAGCCGCCGGCGCCCGTCGCGATCGGCAGCTAGCGTCGACTAGCTCGCTGCGAGCGTCGACGCCGCGACGCGATGGCGCTCGGCCAGCGCTCGGTAAGCGTCGAGCTCCGACGCCGCGCGCGTCGCGTCCCAGATTCCGAGCCGCACGAGCGCCGCGGCCGCACCGCGACCGCGCGCCGAGACCGAAATCGGCGCCTAACCCTGCCATGCAGCGGCGCTGCAGCAGATCCTCGAGCGTGACGGCCCATTCGCGCTCGGTCGCGTAGATGAGCTCGGCCACGAGCACGCCGCTGGCGGTGTCGACTTGCGCCGCCAGCTCCGGCCGCGCCGCGAGCGCTGCGATCTCTGCGGCGGCGCCACCGTAGACGTTCCACAAGCGCTGCGCCTGCGCCGCTCCCAAGCCGCGCGCCGAGCTCGGCGAGCAGCGCGTCGCGCGCCGGCGCATCGAGCGCACCGGGCAACGGCCGCGTGCGCGTCGGGTGTCCGGCGATCGGTCGCGGCAGCTCGCCGCGCACCTTGCGCAGCACGTCCTCGGCCAGCGCGCGATGCGTCGTGAGCTTGCCGCCGACCACCGAATACAGGCCGCGCGCCGAGCGATGCCGTCGAATCACGTGCCGACGCGTGATTGCGGCCGTCGCTCCCCGCGGCTGCCACGGCAGCGGTCGAATTCCGCGTATGCGTGTACAGCACGCGGTCCGCGAGACCGGCCGCGCCGGGAAACACGCGCTCCGTCTCGCTCGTGAGATACGCGATCTCGTGCGAATCGATCGCGGCGCACCGGCGTCGCCTTCGAAGCGCTCGTCCGTGGTGCCGATCAGCAGCAACTCGTTCCACGGCAGGATGAAGAACGGCCGACCGTCCGCGCCCGCCTCCACGTACACGCCCGTACGCGGCGCGCCGGGAAACAGCGGCACGATCACGTGGCTGCCTTTCGTGCCGCCGAGCAGCCGCGTGTGCTGAATCGGCCCGAGCACTTCGTCGACCCACGGCCCCGCCGCGTTCACGATCAGCGGCGCGCGCCGCGCCGCCCGGCTCGCGCCGTCCGCCGCGCGCCACTCGACGCCGACCGCGCGGCCGCCCTCGACACGCACACGAGTGACGCGCGTCCTCGTCTTCAGCACCGCGCCGTTGGCCACGGCGTCGCGCACATTCTCCACGACGAGCCGCTCGGGATAGCGCACCTGAGCGTCGTAGTAGCTCGCACCACCGACGAGCTCGCGCGGATTCAGCCCCGGCATGCGCGCGAGCAACTCGTCGCGAGCCGAGCAGCGTGCGCCCCGGCACCGACCGTCCGATCGACAGCAGATCGTACAGCGCGAGCCCGAGCGCGATCTGCCAGCGCGGGCGACGCGCACTGCGGTACACCGGAATCACGAGCTCGAGCGGCGCCACGAGATGCGGCGCGAGCCGCAGCAACCTCTCGCGCTCGTGCAGCGACTCGTACACGAGCCCGAGCTCGCCGTACTCGAGGTAGCGCAGCCCGCCATGAATCAACCGCGACGACGCGCTGCTCGTCCCGCCGCCGACGTCGCCGCGCTCGACCACCAACACCTTGAGCCCGGCGAGCGCGGCCTCGCGCGCGATCGCGGCGCCATTGATGCCGGCCCCAATAACAATGAGCTCGAACGTAGCGTCAGATTGACGGGGTTGCATGACGAACCAAGCGAGCCCGCACCACTGCGAACGTGAAGTGCCGGCGGTGTGAGAGCGCCCTTTCGGCAGCGTCAGCGCCATGGACGGCGCTGACGCAGCCTACAGGGACGTACTTGCGGCGGTGCCGAAAGGGCGCTCTCACGCCGCCGGCACGCTGGCACACGATCGATTGCGGGCTCGCGGCAATAGAGAGGCGTCGCGGCAAGCTGACGCTACGGCCGGATCTGGCCCGTGCCGCGCACGACGTATTTGTAGCTCGTGAGCTCGGCGGCGCCGACCGGGCCGCGCGCGTGGATCTTGCCGGTGGCGATGCCGATCTCCGCGCCCATGCCGAATTCGCCGCCGTCGGCGAACTGCGTCGACGCGTTGTAGCAGCACGATCGCGCTGTCGAGCTCGTTCAGGAAGCGCTCCGCGGCCGCCGCGTCGCTCGTGATGATCGCGTCGGTGTGCGCCGAGCCGTAGCGGCGAATGTGCGCGAGCGCCTCGTCGAGACCGTCGACCACGCGGATCGCGACGATCGCGTCGAGGAATTCCTGGCCCCAGTCGCTGTCGACCGCCGCCTTCACGCGCGGATCGCTCGCCTGCGTCGCGCACGTCGCCGCGCACCTCACAGCCCTTGTCCAGCAAGTCGCCGACGATCGGCGCGAGATGCGTGGCCGCGCACGCGCGGTCGATCAGCACCGTCTCCGTCGCGCCGCACACGCCCGTGCGGCGCAGCTTCGCGTTCACGACGATCTGCGCGCCATCGCGAGATCGGCGCCGGCGTGTACGTAGGTGTGGCAGATGCCCTCGAGGTGCGCCATGACGGGTACGCGCGCATCCTGCTGCACGCGCGCGACGAGGCCCTTTGCCGCCGCGCGGCACGATCACGTCGATGTACGCCGCCATGTCGCGCAGCATGATGCCGACGGCCTCGCGATCCTGCGTCGGCACCATCTGGATCGCCGTCTCGGGCAGACCGTGCTGCACCAGTGCGCGGCGCAAACACGCGTGAATCGCGGCGCTCGAGCGCGCGCTCTCCGAGCCGCCGCGCAGGATCGCCGCGTTGCCGCTCTTGAGGCACAAGCGCCGCGGCATCGGCCGTCACGTTGGGCCGGCTCTCGTAGATGATGCCGATCACGCCGAGCGGCACGCGCACGCGCGAGATCTTGAGCCCGTTCGGCCGCTCCCAGGCTGCGATGACCTGCCCGACCGGATCCTCGAGCGCGGCGACCGTCTCGAGTCCGACGGCGGTGGCCTCGAGGCGTTTGTCGTCGAGCGCGAGCCGATCGAGCATCGCGTTCGACAGGCCGCGCGCCTTGGCTTCCGCGACGTCGTCGGCGTTGGCGCGCAGCACGGCCGCGCGCGCGGCGCGCAATTCGCGCGCCGCGGTCTCGAGCGCTGCGCGTTTGACGCCCGCGCGGCGCCTGCGCGAGCTGCGCCGCGGCCGCGCGCGCTGCGCGCCCAACCTCGAGCATCTGCTCGAGGAGGCTCGAGCGGATCTTTACGCTCTGCGGTGCTCATGACTACCGTGCCGCGCGGCCTCAGGAAGAACCAGGTCGTCGCGGTGAATGATCTCATCGCGACCGCTGTAACCCAAGACCTCCGCAATGCCGGCCGTCTGCGCGCCCGCGATCAGACGCGCCTCGTCGGACGCATACGCCACGAGACCGCGCGCGAGCTCGCGGCCGTCGGCGCCGAGCACGCTGACGGCGTCGCCGCGCTCGAACTGGCCGTCGACGCCCGCGACGCCGGCCGGCAGCAGGCTGCGCCCGCCGAGCGAGCGCGCGCTCCGCGCCGCGCGTCGACGCGCACGGCGCCTTTCGGTTTCAGCGTGCCCGCGATCCACTGCTTGCGCGCGGCGCCGGGTGTCGCGCTCGGCAGGAACCACGTGGCCTTGCCGCCCGCGAGCAGCGCGCTGATCGGCCGCGCGACGCGGCCGCGTCGCGATGCACATTCGGCAACCGGCGCCGATCGCGATGCGGGCCGCGTCGAGCTTCGTGCGCATGCCGCCGGAGCCGTGGCTCGAGCCCGGCCCGCCGGCCATGTCGCGAGCTCGCGCTGTGATCTCCGTGACTTCGTCCACGTAGCCGCGCCTGGTGTCGCGCCGCGGGTCGGCCGTGTAGAGCCCGTCGACGTCCGACAGCAGCACGAGGCAGTCGGCGCTGACCATCTGCGCGACGCGCGCCGCAAGCCGGTCGTTGTCGCCGTAGCGCAGCTCTTGCGTCGCAACGGTGTCGTTCTCGTTCACGACGGGCACCACGCCGTAGCCGAGCAGCGTCGAGCAGCGTCGCGGCTCGCGTTCAAGTAGCGGCGCCGGCTCTCGCTGTCGTCGATCGTGAGCAGCACCTGTGCCGCCGTGATGCCGAAGCCGCCGAAGCACCTCGTGATACGCGTGCGCGAGCACGATCTGTCCCGTGGCCGCCGCGGCCTGCTTCTCCTCGAGACGCGCGCGGCGCGGATCGAGCTTGAGCTCGCGCGCGCCCGAGCGCCACCGCGCCGGACGACACGATCACGACTTCCTTGCCCGCGCGCGCGCAGATCGGCGACGTCGGCGCAAACGCCTTCGAGCCATGCGCGATCGAGCGTGCCGGTCTGCTGATCGACGAACAGCGCCGAGCCGATCTTGATGACGAGCCGTGCGCGCGCTTGGCGAGCCGCTCCGCGTTGTTCGTGATGGAGGCGTCGGTGCTCTGCGCTGCGTCGCCGTCGGGCGCCGCGGTAGCGCCTCGCCCGCGCTCAGCCTCGGGGCGAGCGCGGAGGCACCGCGCGACACGGCCATCGCGCCGCTGCGCACCGACGTGACGACGTCCGTGATTCCCGCGACGCGCTTCAAGAACCGATCGATCTCCTGGCTGCCGCCGACGATCTCGACCGTGTACTGGCCGCTGCTGATCGTTCAGCACGCGCGCGTCGAACTGCTTGAGCACGCGCGGCGAGCTTGCCGGCGTCGCCGTTCGTGACGTGCAGCTTGAACAGCGCGAGCTCGCGCTCGATGTGATCGGCGCTCGTCATGTCCGCGATCTCGACGACGTCGACGAGCTTGCCGAGCTGCTTGCTGATCTGGTCGATCACGGGTTCGGAGCCGCTCGTGACGAGCGTGAGCCGCGAAACCGTCGCGTCCGCCGTCGGAGCGACGTTCAAGCTCTCGATGTTGTAGCCGCGCGAAGAGAACAAATTCGCGACGCGGGCGAGCGCGCCGGCCTCGTTCTGCAGCAGGATGGAAATGATATGTCGCATGGTCGTGGAAGCCGCGGCGCACGAGAGCCCGCCATGTTGGCGCAGAACATCACGCTATTGCAATGCATGGCTTTTTCGTCAAAACTCGCGGGGCCGCGCGCTGTTACTCCAGCGCGTAACGACTCCGACTACTAGCCCGATGGACACCCTGACTCAACCGAAGATCACGCCGCTCACATCCGCTCGCCGGCGCAAGCCATGACCGGCGCGGACATGATCGTCCAGGTACTGGCCGACGAGGGCGTCGAGACGATCTTCGGCTACAGCGGCGGCGCGATCCTGCCGACCTACGACGCCGTGTTCCGCTACAACGAGGACACACCGCGCAACGGCGTCGAGCCGATGCCGCTGATCGTGCCCGCCAACGAGCAAGGCGCGGGCTTCATGGCGGCCGGCTATGCGCGCGCGAGCGGCCGCGTCGGCGTCGTGATCGTCACGTCGGGCCCCGGCGCCACGAACTGCGTGACGCCGGTTCGCGACTGCATGGCCGACTCGATCCCGATCGTCGTGATCTGCGGCCAGGTGTCGACCGGCGCGATCGGCACCGACGCGTTCCAGGAGGCGCCCGTCACGGCGTCATGGGCTCCGTCGCCAAGCACGTGTTCCTCGTGACGGATCCCGCTGCGCCTCGAGGCCACGATGCGCACGGCGTTCGAAATCGCGCGCACGGGCCGCCCGGGGCCCGTCGTGATCGACGTGCCGAAGGACGTGCAGAACTGGATCGGCACGTTCCAGCGGCGACAGTCACTTGCCGATCCCGGGCTACCGGCAGCGGCAGGCCGAGCGTCGAGGGCAACGTGCTGACCGAGGCGCGCTGCGCAGCAGTTCTTCGCATGCTGGCCGAGAGCAAACGGCCGCTGATCTACGCCGGCGGCGGCGTCATCAACGGCAACGCGAGCGCCGCGCTGCGCGCGCTCGCCGAGCGCTTACAAGATTCCGGTCGACCACCACGTTGATGGGCCTCGGCGCGCTTCGACACGAAGCACCCGCTGTCGCTGCACATGCTCGGCATGCACGGCTCGGCCAGCGCGAACTACGCGGTCGACGACTGCGACCTGCTGATCGCGGTCGGCGCGCGCTTCGACGATCGCGTGGCCGGCGTGCCGCCGAAGTTCGCGCCGAAGGCGAAACGCGTGCTGCACTTCGACATCGATCCGTCCGAGATCCACAAGGTCAAGACGCGCCGACTGGCACCACGTGGGCCTGTTGCTCGAACGCGCTCGACGCGCTCGTCGCCTACGGCCGGCGCACGGGCTTCAGCGCAGACTTTCGCCGAGCTGGCACACGGAGATCGCGCGAGCTGAAGGCCACGTACGGTCTGAACTACGACCGCGCGAGCCAGTTGATTCAGCCGCAATACGTGATCGAGACGATGAATCGCATCACGCGGGCGAAGCGATCATCACCACCGGCGTCGGCCAGCATCAGATGTGGGCCGCGCAGTACTTCGACTTCCGCGAGCCGCGCCTGTGGCTCACGTCGGGCAGCATGGGCACGATGGGCTTCGGCCTGCCCGCGGCGATCGGCGCGCAGTTCGCGCAGCCGCGACAAGCTCGTCATCGACGTCGACGGCGACGCGAGCATCCGCATGAACCTGGGCGAGCTCGAGACCGTCACCACCTACGGCCTGCCGATCAAGGTCGTGGTGCTGAACAACTTCGGCGACGGCATGGTCATGCAGTGGCAGCGGCTGTTCTTCAAGGGCCGCCTCGTCTCGAGCGACAAGTCGCTGCGCAAGAAGGACTTCGTCAAGACCGCGCAGGCCGACGGCTTCGGCTTCGCGAAGCGCCTCGACGCGAAGGCCGACGTGCCGCGCGTGGTCGAGGAGTTCCTGAGCTTCAAGGGCGCGGCGTTCCTCGAGGTCGTGATCGACCCGGAGGCCGGCGTGTACCCGATGGTGGGCCCGGGCCTGTCGTACCACGAGATGATCACCGGCGATTTCATCCCGAACCGCTACGCGAACTTGGGCAAGCCGCCGCCGCCGAGCAGCTCGGGCTTCTAGAGCTCGCCGGCAGCGGCCGCCTCGACCAGCACGTTGTAGACCGCGGCGATCAGCCGCTCGAGGTCGTCGCTGCCGATCACGAGCGGCGGCATCAGATACACCACGTCGCCGAACGGCCGCACCCACACGCCGTGCGCCACGAACCGCTGCCGCAGCGCTTCGAGGCGCGGCGTTCTTTCGAGCTGCACGACGCCGATCGCGCCCTTCACGCGCACGTCGCGCACGCCGGCCAGATCCGCGGCACGCCGCGAGCCCGGCCGCGAGCTGCGCGGCGATCGCAGCCACCTGCTGTAACCGCGGCTCGGTCTCGAACAGATCGAGCGACGCGTTGGCCGCGGCGCACGCGAGCGCGTTGCCGGCGTAGGTCGGCCCGTGCATCAGCGCGCGGCTCGCGTCGTCGGACAGGAATGCTTCATACACCGACTGTGCTCGCTATCGTGGCCGCGAGCGGCAGCGTGCCGCCCGTCAGCGCCTTCGACAGCGTGACGATGTCCGGCGCGACGCCCGCCTGCTCGCACGCGAACATCGTGCCCGTGCGCGCCGAAGCCCGTCGCGATCTCGTCGAAGATCAGCAGCAGATCGAAACGACGCGCGACCGCGGCGATCGTGCGCGAGCGTCTCCGGCGAATGGAACTTCATGCCGCCCGCGGCTTGCACGAGCGGCTCCACGATCACGGCCGTGAGCTCGTGCTCAGAGTTGGTCTGCCCGGAAATAAGGAGTTGGGGATAGGGTCTATTTTGGCTTTGCCCGTAAATGGTCCAAGGTTCCGTGGGTGGCTTATGAAGAACACATCGACAAAAAAGAGGCCACCCGGCTGTTCGGAGCGGACGTTACTGACAAGATCAAGTTCTCGGAAGGCGAGGACAGTGAAACCAATTCCGATGGCGCAATGGATCGTAGTAGCAGTGATGGACGGAACACCGGTCGCCGTAAGACTGCACTGATCTACCAGATTTGGGACAAGAACGGCGGGCGGAAGGTCCGTTATATCTCGCCGCAGTACACGGATGGCTACTTAAAGGTCGATGATGACACTCTGAAGCTCACGGGGTTCTTTAACTGCCCGAAGCCCATCCAGTTCACTCGAAAACACGACGATCTGACCCCAACAGCGCTTTATCGGCTCTATGAGCAGCAGGCGACTGAACTCAACTCGCTCACCGTGCGTATTACGCGGATTATCAGCGCCATCAAGGCGCGCGGCGTGTATGACAAGGAACTGGGCGATGACATTCAGAAGATCATGGAGGGTGATGACAATGAACTCATGGCCGCCGACAAGTCTAGCTCTCTGGCGGCAGAAAAGGGACTCCAGAACGCAATCTGGTTCATGCCGCTCGACGTACTCATCGCCACTTTACGAGAGTTGGTTGCAGCTCGTGAGCAGTGCAAGCAGGTTATCTATGAGATCACTGGAATTAGTGACATCATACGAGGAGCTTCTAAGGCAAGCGAAACACTCGGTGCGCAGCAAATCAAATCCCAGTGGGGAACGCTCCGCATAAAGCCCAAGCAGGCTGAAGTCCAGCGTTATGCGCGCGACATGCTGCGCATCATGCTGGAGATTGCAGCGACCAAGTTCAGTGAGGAAACTTGGGCCAAAATGACCGGGTTGCCATATCTGACAACACAGCAGATCCAGCAGGGGCAGATCATGCTCCAGGCTGCACAGCAACAGCTTCAGCAGATACAGGCCAATCCAGCAGCTCAGGCTGCAGCAGCGCAGGCACAGCAATCAGCGGTCACAGCCGCGCATATGCAGACCCCGCAGCAGCAGATGGCTGTACAGGCCATGCAGCAGCAGATGCAGCAGGCGCAACAGCAGATCCAGCAGATCACGCAGCAGATGCAGGCCCCGAAATGGCCGGAAGTGCTGGCGAGTCTGAAGGATGACATTCAGAGAGCCTATAAGGTCGATATTGAAACCAATTCGACCATTGAACCGGAAGCGGCGGAGGATCAAAAGAACATATCCGACCTACTCGGCGCGATGGCACAATTTCTCCAAGGGGTAGGCCCATTGGTTGCCCAGGGAGTCATGCCATTTCAAGTCGCACAAAGCATGTTACTAGCGATCACCCGCCGCTTCCGTTTTGGGGATGAAGTCGAGGATCAGATACGCGCCATGCAGCCCCCACCGCCGCCTCCCGATGATGGTAAGGCACAGGCCGCAGCTGCTGAGTTGCAACAGACAAAGCAACAGGCTGCATCGGACAAACTGGCCTCTGACACGCAGATTGCCAAGATTTCGCAGGGCGCTGACCAGTTGAAAGGTCAGTTAGCCTCTAAGGACATGGAACTGGGACTCCATCAGAAGGAAACCCAGCTGGCGCTCCGCGAACAGAAGCTACGGGATGAGGAAGCGCGTTTTAGGCTTGAGCAGAAGCAGGCTGTTGAGAGCATCAAGAACAATGTGACGGTCGAGAATACGAAACTCGATCACAAGAAGCAGATGACCGGACTTGAGGCTAAGCAGGCCAAGACTGAGCAGGTTGTGAGCAAGACGGTCGATAGCAAAATGGGCGAGAGCGTGAAGGCGCTGGGCGGGATGATTGAGAAACTGGTAGAGACTATTACCACCCAATCAGAAAATACCCAGCAATTGATTGCTGCTGTTAAAGCGCCTCGTGAACGTACTCCTGTTCGCGGTAAGGACGGGCGTATTAGTAAAATACGCGATGAGATGCTGCAATGAGCCGCATGTCACGAACTCCTTTTGAGTATCTCTCTGGTACATGTACCGGATTTGCCACTACGCCGCTGTCGCTTTCGATATGGATCAGGGTATACAACAATATCTCTGATAGCATTTGTGGCGTGGGAACGCTTGGGTCAACTAACAATCAATACAGGCTTTCGCTCGGCTCTACAAATCGGGCGCAAGCTGTTGAGGCCGATACGGTATCAAGCAATGCGCAGACGGCTGGGGCTATAAGCAGCAACGTATGGCACAACATCACGGGCGTATTTGCCGCGCACAATAATCGCACCATATATGTGGATGGCGGAAATGCGGTCAACAACACAACTGCACGCACCTGCGGGGCGACGACAGCGGCTTACGTCATGAGTCTAGATCAGACCAGTGGGACTCCTGCGGCGGACTATGCACATTTTGCTATTTGGAATATTGCGCTCTCCGCGCAGGATGCCGCCGATCTATTTTCTCGTGGTCCCAACGGTGTGCAACAGGCGAATCTGGTGGAATACTGGCCTCTTAACGGCAATCAGAGTCCTGAGCCGAGCACCCTGACCGCCAATTCATTGACCGTAACATCGTCCAACTTTACTTCGCTCGACCCTTTTGGTAATTACTTTCGCGTGCCGTATCAGCGGACGCAGTTCGTTCAACTTTAGTTTCTTTTAAGGAGCAATTCGATGAGTAGTGCAGCAAATGGCCTGATGTATAAGACTTCCGCAGATAACGTCAGCTTGACTGCTGCCGCTCAGGATATCTGGGAATTCGTCGCTGGTGCGACAGTCGGTGTCCTGATCCACTCGATCAGACTCACCGTTGTCCCAACCATCACTTCTGGTGTCGCACAGGACGTGCGTATGCAATTGCGCCAGTTGGTGCGTTCCACTACGGGATCGGGTGGAGCTGCTGTGACGCCTCGCGCCACCAACCCGCGCAATACGCTGGCTGCGGCCACCACAACGACCCGCACCGTGACCACTCCTGGTACTGCCGGTAACGTCTGGGACGCTGATGAAGTGTCGGTGATTGTCCCTTACGAGCGCATTTATACCCCAGCGCAGCGTATCTTCGTTCCTGCTGCGACCCGGTGGTGCCTGAATCTGGAAGCCAGTATTGGCACTCTGGCATTCAGCTCGACCGTAGAGTTCGAAGAACTGTAATAGGAATGGCTAAAGTCCTCATTACAGGGGGCGCAGGGTTTATCGGCCATCATCTGGTGGCCGATATTCTCGCGCGCACGGATTGGCGTATCACGCTGATCGACCGGCTGGATTGTTCTGGAAATCTGAACCGTCTGGCAGAGGTCGGTGCGGCCAAGAACTCAAGAGTGAGGTTTGTCTACCATGATCTTAGAGCAGCAACCAACGATCAGTTGGCGGCCCAGATAGGGGCGCACGATTACATCCTGCACCTGGCAGCGGCCACTCACGTCGATCGCTCGATCGAGAGTCCGATGGAGTTCGTTCTCGATAATGTGGTTGCTACCTGCAACATCCTAGACTTTGCTCGTCTTACCGGATGCGACAAGTTCCTGAATTTCAGCACTGATGAGGTCTTTGGACCTGCCCCCATAGGTGTCGCTTACGCAGAGGATTCCCGGTACAACGCCGGTAATCCGTATGCCGCGACGAAAGCGGGGGCCGCGCAGCTTGGGCTTTCGTATCACAACACCTATAAGCTGCCCGTCATCACGACACATACGATGAACGTGATCGGTACTCGCCAGCATCCTGAAAAGATGGTGCCGATGTGCATCGCCAAGATCAGCACTGGTCAGGAGGTTATCATCCATGCGGATCCCACTTGCACGAGGCCGGGCAGTCGTTATTACATTGACGCGGGAAACGTTGCCGATGCTGTGCTCTTCCTGCTTGACCACGGTGTTGCCGGAGACAAGTACAACATCGTCGGGGAGCGCGAGATGGACAATCTCGAACTCGCACAGCGCATTTCAAAAGCCGTGGGGGAGCCTCTCCGTTACCGTCTCACCGATTTCCACTCCCAGCGCCCGGGACATGACCTCAGATACGCTCTTTCCGGTGCCAAGATGGCTGCGATGGGTTGGACGCCTCCGTGCGCGATTGAGCAGAGTATTAAGAAGATTGTTGCATGGTCGATGGAAAACCCGCATTGGCTGATGCAGGGCATTAAGATGGCGGCGTGAAGAAGGTATTGAACGTCGGTGGAGGCCCGACCAGGGATTTGCCGATCTTCTACAAGGGTTGGACGCAGGTATTACTCGACATTGACCCGCAGGTGAAGCCCGATGTGGTGTGCGACGCGAAGCAGATGGGGAAGTTACCGAGAGGTGCTTACGATGCCGTCTATTGCTCGCACAACCTTGAACACTTCTACCGGCATGAGGTCCCTAACGTGCTGGCTGGTTTTCAGCACGTACTCAAGGCCGATGGGTTCGCTCACATCATGGTGCCTGACATGAACGCGGTGTTCGAAGCACTCAAGGATCGGGATATCAACGATACCTGGTATCGGAGTGACTGCCGGGCCGATCTCATTCCATGATGTGATCTACGGCTGGGGCAAGATGGTCGCCAATGGGAATCTGCATTACTGTCACAAGACGGGCTTTACCGAACAGTCATTAACCAAGGCGCTGCATGAAGCGAAGTTCAAACCTGTGATGACCGCAAGCGATGGGATGAACCTTCATGCCTATGCGTTCAAGGAAAAGCCCGCCAAGGTTCTATTGCAAAGGCTGGGACTCTAATGCCACTGACCGTCACCCATGCCAAGATCGGACACGATTGCCGACTTTACCGGCACCATTACTGACTTTAACAGTTCAGGCGGTACCACCACGGTTGCGGCCACTGATCTTGGTCAGGCCCTCCGACTGGAACAGCGGGCATCAGATTACCCTCTCGCTCACTGGGTCGGAAATAGCGAGTCTGTTCAATATCGGTAGTGGACTGACTAGTTCTAGCGACGCGAGTGGTATCTCCATTGGTATCAAGAATGTCGAGTTCTTTGAGCCCTTTCGTCCTTTGCCAACACGAACTCGACACTCTCAGCGCCCTCGATAGGTAGCTGGTATGTAGAGCCCTTCTGCCTGCCCTTCAGGATCGATCAGGGGGTTATCAACGTCTGTTCGTGACCAATGCGGCGGGGTTCTTAGGGCGGCAGGTCTATTCCTCTGCTTCGACGGGATCGGCATCAATCATCCAGTCGATCTCGAACAACGATTGCACTCTACTCGCGACCGACCAGGAGCCAACAGCACCCGCATTGAGAGTTTCTGGTCGAACTGCTATGAGATTCGCGCCACCAACTCCTGAATGTCAACAGCACGACGGCTGGAGGCGGTACGACGACCGGGGTGATTATCACGAATGCCCTTGGCATTGAGCTTCCCGGTGTCCATCAATAGCACGGGTGGATAGAGCTATTCCTCGACCTCCCAGAGCGCAACGACTTCGACATCAGTGAGTACCGGCGCTTCGACGCTCGCCAATAACCTGCTGACCGGAGTAGTGGCGTTCCTATCCGGTTCCCGTGTCGACATGATCGGACTGAGTACCACGCTGGTGCCCGATCAATACTGGATCGCGCACATGTTCTCCTCGAACTCATCCTCCTCAGGCGCGACCTACACGGCCGGAACGATATTCTCGACGCAGAACCGGCTGGGGATGCTGGAGAACAGCCTGCAGGGCTTCAAGAGCATGGGGTTATCGGTATCGCAGACGACTACCACGCCATTCAGCTTCCACGGAGCCTTGCTGACGACCACTTCTGCGCCGACCTCGGCGATGGCTGAGTCGAACATGCGCTACACCACGGGCCGGATGTACTGGAACTATGATGGCCAGAGTGCGCCGTGAAGCCTCAGTTGATCATCCAGGATCTGTCGAACATTGGCCGGAACAATGGGGACATCAAGCGCAAGAGCTGCGCAGCCTAAGAGCCTCGGCGACCTGGAAGCGCCAGCGGATCATCGTGATGCTTCCCGACCGCGAAGATGATCTCGGCCAAGGTCGCGCTCACGCACTGGAACCTGGTCTTTCCGCCCAACAATCCCGTGGTGCGGATGCTGGCGGTAGAGACTGAGGTGGGGGAGGCCTACAGCACTGCGATTGAGCAGATCCTGGCGCACCCGGAACTATCGACGTGGGAATACCTGCTGACCATCGAGAGCGACAACATGCCCCCGCAGGATGGGGTGCTGAAGCTACTCGAGCGCATGGAGGCGAATCCCAAGTACGACTGCATCGGTGGCCTCTACTTCGTCAAGGGCTACGGTGGCGCGGCGCAGATATGGGGCGATCCGAAGGACCCGGTGCTGAACTTCCGGCCGCGTGTGCCTGATCCCAGCGGGTGGGCTGGTGGAGTGCAACGGGACCGGGATGGGCTTCAATCTGTGGCGAATCAAGATGTTCCGCGATAAGAAGCTGCGCCGGCCGTGGTTCGTGACGCAGAAGAGGCGAAGCGGTGTGGCGACGCAGGATCTGTACTTCTGGGCAGATGCCAAGAAGCACGGCTATCGCTGTGCCATTGACTGCTCGGTGCGTGTGGGCCACTTCGATGTCAATCGCGGACGACGATCTGGTGAAGCGCCTCAAGTTCAAGGAGCAGAAGCCGGAGACTAAGCTCCTGAAGCTCGACCTCGGCGCAGGCAAGGGCGGCAACACCCCCGAGGGCTTCACGCCCGTAGACCTATGCAAGTGGAAGGGCGTCAAGGTCGTAGACCTTCGCAAGCGCTGGCCTTGGAAGGCGAACAGCGTCGATGAGGTGCAGTTGCCACTACCTGGTGAACTACCTCACCGCCACTGAGCGCGTCCACTTCGCCAATGAGCTTTACCGGGTGCTGAAGGTAGGCTCGAAGGCGGAGATCGTCACGCCCTACTGGTGTGCGGCCAAGGCTTACGGGGACTTGCGGACGCATTACCCGCCGGTGTCAGAGTCGTGGTTCGGGCATCTGAACAAGGCATGGCGGGATGCTCAGAACTGGGTCGATACCACCGGGTATAAGTGCAACTTCGACATCGGCTTAGGCTATGGGATGCACCCCAGTATCCTCTCGCGCAACTCGGACTATCAGCAGCAGGCCGTTTCATACTGGAAGGAAGCCGCACAGGAACTCATCGCTACAATCACGAAGTTGTAAACCATGAGTTTCCAGAATAACGCATTCCAGGACAATGCCTTCCAGATCCAGGTGCCGAGTGCGGGGGCAGCAGTTGTTTCCATTTGGATGCTGCTCTATGCCCCGCCGAGTCTGCGGGTTGAACCCGAAGCAGATTTGGCTCGGCGTGCGGATCTTCAACAGCTTCACCGGCACCGAACTACCTACCAGACGGTAGGTCAGCCACACCTTACCTGGCCGCGTGCCAGCTATCGGATAGAGCAGGAGCTTGATTCTGGCCGTCGCGCAGATCACGGGCAACTCCACCTTTATCGTAATCAGGCTGTCTTTGGCGGTGGCGGGGCAGAGTATTCGACCAAGGTCGTCCTGCTTGCACCAGATCTGCGTCCTCCCGACAGTACGCAGACTCTTTTTGCGATGCGCGCCCCGGCTCCTACTGTTACGGCGGGAGCGCCGTGGAGCGTATTGTTTGGGCCGGCCAGTCTGCGACTCGACCCCCCAACCTATGAAGTCAAGACCGATACCCAGACGCTCCATCTGTTCCGCACAACCTATCAAACGGTTGGACAGCCTTGGAGCCTCGCCAGACCGCAACCCAGCTATCGGTTAGAGCCTGAACTCGATCAGGCGCGACGCGCTGATCTTCAGCAACTCCACCGTCACAGGACTAGCTATCAGACGGTTGGACAGCCTTGGAATGCGCTGTTCACGACGCCTGCTCCTAGGTTAGAGCCTGAAGCCTATACCGTCCGTCCGACCGATCAGACCCCGCTTTATGGCAGGGCGACCACCACCCCGACTGTAGGGGCACCGTGGAACCTGCTCTGGGCTACTACAAGCCTGAGACTAGATGCTGAAACCTACACGGTCAGTACGGACCTTCAGGCGATCCACCAGTTCCGCTGGACACAGCCTTTTGGTGGCGTGGGCCAGCCGTGGAGCCTGTTGTGGCCCCAGCCCAGTTACCGTCTTGAGGCCGAAAGCTACACGGTAGCGCCCGCCAATCCTTGGGGGATGTTCTTACAGCAGCCCCAGGTTACTCCGCCTCGCCCCTGATATTATTGGCCCATCTGGCGGCGGCGGTGGTGGCCGGATAGTCTATGGGCCGCGCTTCCATCACCACTTCAAGAGTATTGACAGGATACTTGAGGAAGTCGTGCAGGAGGTCATGGGGAAGATGCAGGGCGAGCCTGCTGCCCCGGCCACTATCCAGCGCAAGGTCGCCAAGATCGTCGCGCCCTTTGTTCAGCAAGAGAAAATTGACTGGAACGCCCTTGAAGCCGATAGTAAGCGAACCGGACAGATTATCAGACTGTGGACGGCATGGCAGAATGAGCTTGACGACGAAGAAGATTGGCTGATGATGGAATGACGCCAATGAGCAACACATGGCTAAACCGATAATGGCACGCCCACTATGAAGGATGGACCGGCGCGAGTGGATCGAGTGGTTCTGCGGCGGCATGTCGGCCGCGCTAGGGGGCTGTACGCCAATCCCTAATCATAGCTTTCACATCACCCTGACCTCCTCTGGGAACGTCAATAGCCTCTACCCGGATGGTAATGATGGTAATGCGGCAATCCCGCTGGTGTGGGCGACGATCCCTAATACTTCACCGGGAATGTACAGGGTACGCCGGTCACAATCACTATCCGGGCCACGTACCTCACTGAGCCAGGAAGTCCCAGCGCCACGCTTGCCTATGTAGGGCCTCCGTTCCCACCTGGGTGGGCACTGGGGGCTGATAACCTGACCTTTACGGGCACCGGAGCTGGGAAGGTGACCATGTCAGATCAGCGCCACGCGTAGCGGCAAGATGGCCACGAGCAATTTCTTTCAGATCGAGTCCATTGCGAGCAGCATGCTGATACAACGGCCCCGACAATACCCATGGGATATCGGTAGTTACAACAGGTACCACGAATACAATCACTGCAGATGCCTCCACCGATCCACTGGTTGCCAATGCGTGTGGTGAGTGGGTCTAAAGGACTATCGGCTTTACAAGGATCGGTACTCAGCCAAACCGTCGCCTCATCTGGACTTGGATTATCCCCTGCGTTCATCTATGCAGATATCGGGAACGTGGGCGTTTCTGGTAGTGCCGTGCAGTCTGGGGCGAACTGGACGATAAACGCTGCCGGCACGAACATCGGCAGCACGGCGGATTCCTGCGGGACACTATTCGCGCCAGTGGTCGGGGATTGCGTCGCGACATTCAAGGTGGCCTCGTTCACGGCCTCGAGCCTCAGCTCCAATGTCGCACTGATGATGCGGGCTGACATGACGGCCTGGCTCGCCCGCGGTGTGGATTGCCATCAAACCCGCCGGCGGGGTGGGGATCAAGGTGTTCTACCGACCCAGCGCTGGGGCGACGGTGGTGCAGAACGGCGCGACGACCGCTTGCAATCCGCCCGTATACTTCAAGATCGCTCGCGTTGGCGTGGGGATCACCTGTTACTACTCCTGGACGGTACGGCGTGGAATGCGGCTGGTGTGGTCAGCAACATCGTGGGCCTTCCCGACACGCTCTACGTCGGCGTGGCGATGGATAGCGCCGATTTGGCGAACGTCTGCACGGCCAGTATTCAGCAGCTGTCGATCCAGAACATTGCAGGGCCATCGTTTACGGATGCCGGTAACGTAGCCGGTGCTTCGCATAACTACACCATCACGGCGCGCGATATTGCGCTGAATGAGTCGGCGGTGAGCGCTCAGATTAACGCTGTGACTCCAGGTGGATCGCAGGCATTCATGCTGCAAGAGAACTGGGAGTCGGGGGTTTTCAATTCCCCGATTTCGCAGTGGTCAACGACGAACAATGGGATAATCCCGGCAACCCGCCGGCAGGTGCAGACAGCCATCAAGCGTGGCGGAAGTTATTCTCTATACCAAAATCTTGATGACTTTGCCTACACAGACACCCTTAAGCCTGGGGTCAAGAATCGAACTGAAATACGCATGCTTGGCAGTCCCCTGTACGATATTTTTGATAACATCGACTATTGGCTTGGATTCTCCATATACTTAAAAGATTGGGATAGCCCTCACGATCCATCGAATTCGGGCTTTAAGATTGTCAATCAGATGCACGACAGCACCAGTGCTTACACTACTATCAGTGGCGGTTCCAATGGCCTGAATCCACCTTTCCATCTTGCTACGCCGACAGATCCCATAACGAATTTGCCAACGTGGACTGTTCAGCTACTCGGTTCGTCACAAACGATGGCAGTTATTACGAACAACACCGGATCAGGTGGCGTGCCGCCACCGAGTTACGAGGTCAATAAAGATATTCCTATTACGTCTGTCGTATCCAATAAATGGCATGACTTTATTTACAATTTCCGCGTGGGTGCCAATGGTTATTGGCGGGTGTGGATGAACGCTGCAAGTGGGGATGCGCCGGTAGTAAATTTCTCTGGAGCAATCGGTTATCCGAATGCCGCACCTTTTTCAAACGGCTTGAGCGTCAACAGTTATTGGTGGAAGTTTGGGATTTATCACGGAATCTTGAGCAGAAATGCCAAAACATTTTTCGAGGTTTACCACGACGAGATTCGCCTCATAAAAACCACTAATGGCGGAAACTTCGATGTCGTAAACCCAGTTACCTATGCAGGAGCTAGGCCCTAATGGCAAACACTTACGTCAATCTCGGGGCCAGGACTGATGTGGGATCTGGCACGTCGACGATTGCCTACCCGGCAAGCATAGCCAGTGGTGATTTACTGATAGTTTTTGCTGGAATAAAACCCAATTCGGCCATTCTAAACCCTCCCACGAGCACGCTTACATGGACCGAAGTGGCGACCAATTCCGTCCAAAACGATCAGAAGATATGGACCGCGACTTACGATGGGTCCGCTACTGCGCCCACGATCAACACGGGCGGCAATAGGACTTATGCGTCGATGGCTGCTATTCGTGGGCAGGCATCCTCATCACTTGATGCTTTCGCTTCCGCTTCGACCTCTCCGGCGACTGATATGATTTACCCTGCCCTCACGATTGCGAACGATAACGAGATTATTTTTACGTTCTGTCTGGACAAGGGAAACATCACGAGTGTTTTGAATACTTCTGGATTTACAGAGATTGAGGACTACAACTCTGGTGCCTCAGGATACTCATTTCAGATTCAATACCAGATCCAGACCAGCAAGACGAATATCACCCAAGGCACCCCTACGGTGACAGGAGGGGGTAGCGTCACTCAGCGCGGGCTAACGATTGCATTTATAGCCGCCAATGTGGGCGGATCACTTCTCACCCAAGAATCTAATTAC
Source organism: uncultured Gammaproteobacteria bacterium (assembly GCA_963748045.1). GTDB lineage: Bacteria > Pseudomonadota > Gammaproteobacteria > Steroidobacterales > Rariloculaceae > FEN-1219. The sequence continues at coordinate 9,155 of CAVVIC010000031.1, read as the reverse complement.
GGTGGCTTCTAATGTCTACTCAAACAGTATTCCTGACCGCAGGCTCAACCAGCAAGACAGTGGACATTGCCCTCGTGCAGAAGGCATCGGCCACCTCGCCTGGTGATCCCATCACTGGGCTTGCCTTTAATACAGGCTCGCTTACCTGCTATCACCGCACAGGTGCTACGAGTAGCGCGACCTCTATCACACTCGCCACCCAGACTGTAGGTGGGGCATACAGTAGCGGCGGGTTCGTGGAGATCAGCTCCACCAACATGCCGGGGCTCTATCGCTTCGATATCCCTAACGCCCAGATAGCGACAAAGGGCGAAACCAATATCGTATTCAACGGCGCTGCCAGCATGGCAACCCATACGCTCAAGATCATCGTGACTGAGGTGGATCTCTACTCGATCCCGGCGATGTTCACGAGCCAGATGACTGAGAGCTACAATGCTGATGGCACGGCCCCGACTCCGGCTCAGGCACTCATGGGATGTTTACAGAACTTGACCCAGTTCGCCTATAGCGGAACTACTAAAACGGTCAAGAAGCTCGATGGCTCCACGACCGCGATGGTTTGTACTCTCGATAGTTCGACGACGCCGACGAGTTCTGATCGGACGAGTTAATGGCCTACGCTGGGCTTGCAACCTTTGGGTACAGTGCTGCCGGGCATCTGGACGGCAGCATTGCCCTTGTTACGCGCGGTGGGTTCTCAAGTCAAAACACCGTTACCAGTTCACTCGCCACCTTTGGTTATGGAACCAGCGGGGCGATCAAGAACGTGGTGCGCTTCGGGTTCCAGATAACGGCTGGCATTGCAGTCCCTGCCGGTAAACAGATTGTGACTGTCTCTGGGTTGCCTTGGTCTGTGACGGCGTATTCGATCCTTACAGGCGCTAGTCCAACAGTTATCAACGGCGATGTGATAATGACGGACTTGAGATCAACTCCGGGGAACTATCCCATTACGATGAACTCAGACGGCACCTTCAAAATAGCGGTGAATGGTGATACTGCAAGACAGTCCTTTGTGTCGGATGTCTATAATTCTTCCTTTACGGTGAATCAGGGACTATTCACTACCTGGGTCAACAACAATTCACCAGTCCAGCCAAATAGCGCAGATGACCTTAATTTTGTCGTCGGTGGGAATATCGGGAACATTGACTTAAACCAGTATATCTTGGACATAGAAGGCGACACCCTCACCTATTCTGTGGACCCCGCTACTTTGCCAGCAGGAGTAACGCTGGTTGGTAGCAGCTTGAACGGGATAGTGACGCAGGCAGGCGGTTTTACCCCGTCCGTTACTGCGACAGATATTACTGGGGACAGCACTAATCTATTCCCAGTATCTATGTCCATTACGGTAGCTGCTGACGGCCCACTTCAGGATATTTTAGATCCTGACCATAACGGCACTGGCGTCATGCTGATAAGACGGCATGACACGGAAGGGATCATCAGTTACTACGTTACAAGCATTGATATATACCCTGGAAGGGGACGTTGGGTAAATGTTCTAGCCTATATAGACGATCAATCCAAGGCAGATGCAATATTAAGCGCGCTTAAGATTCCAGATCAGCCCAACTTCATCCCAGTGTGGCCTGTTTGATATACGAATACTCATGTAAGCGCGGCCATCACTTCGAGCGTGTTCTGATGGTCGCCGACTACCAGACCCCACAGATTTGTGAGTGCGGGGCAGACTCACGGCGCATTATCTCGCTTCCGCGTCTTGTAACTGCCGCCCCTGATATTCGCTATGACAGTCCCGTGGATGGACGGCCCATCACTTCAATGGCACAGCGCCGTGACGACCTTGCCCGCGCAGGGTGTCAACCTTACGACCCAGAGATGAAAAAGGACGCAGACCGTTTCAAGGCGCGTCAGGATGCTGAACTGGATCGCAAGGTGGATGAGACTGTGGAAAAGGAATTTGAACGGATGCCCGTGCGTAAGCGCGAGCAGCTAGAGAACGAAATCAAGTCCGGTGCGGACGTTGAAGTGGTCAGAAGGAGCGTTTGAAATGAGCGAACCAGAGAGTGCCGACAGCACTTTTAGGGCCGAAGCTTTGGCTGACATCAGCAAGAGTTTGGGGTTTGGCAAGACCGATGAGGAACCAGAGGTAGAAGTCGAGGCTGAGCCAGAGGTCGAAGCAGAGCCTGTTGAGGCTGAGGCTGAGCCTGTTGAGGAAGCGCAGGCCGAACTACCCCTCGGGGAACCCGTTGTGGAGGCCCGTCCCCCACCCAAAAGCTGGGCCAAGGACTACCATGAGGACTGGTCGAAACTGACTCCAAAGCAGCAAGAGTACATCGAAAAGCGCGAAAAGGACTTCCTCGACGGGCTGGAGCAGTACAAGTCAGACGCCATGACTGCCAAGCAATTCAAGGACGTACTGACGCCTTATCGGGCCATGCTCTCAGCCCAAGGGGTGAATGAAACCCAGGCGATCCAGTACCTGATGAATGCCCAGTACCGGCTCACCAATGGTACGCCAGAGGAACGGGCAGCGGCTTACCGGCAGATGGGGGTGGACCTTGGGCTTGCCCAGAACGAGCCAGAGGAACAAGTAGCCCCTGAAATCGCATACTTGCGTCAGGAATTGAATGGTGTAAAGTCCACCCTGCAGCAAAGGCAACAGGCGGACGCACAAGCCGCCCAAGCCGCAGCCGCAGCAGAAGTTACGAAGTTCGCATCGGACCCGGCGAACCTGTACTTGAACGAAGTCTCCCCCGACATGGTGAGTTTCGTTAATTCAGGTTTATCGCTCAAGGATGCGTATGAGAAGGCAGTCTGGGCCAATCCCACGACTCGCGCTAAAGAGATGGCCCGGCTTCAGACAGAAGCGACTGCCAAGCTCAAAGAGAAAGCGCGGGGTGAGGGGGAAGCTGCCAGGAAAGCTACGGCTACCAATGTCCGTAGTAGCGAGTCCCGCAAGGCTCCGACAGAACCCAAGGGAAGTATGGAAGATACGATGCGTGCTGCCTACAAGAAATTGCAGGAGCGCGTCAACTAACCCTTAAGGAGTTTCTGACATGGCCTCACCGAATGCTACTTTCACGGAACTGGTTTCGACCACATTCCGTAACCACCGTAAGGAAATTCAGGACAACCTGAGTAACCGCAACGCCTTTCTGAAATATATGATGCAGAAAGGTAACAAGCTGCGCGAGGATGGCGGTCTTACCATCGTTACGCCGCTTGATTACAACAGCAATGCTACCTACCAGCGTTACAGCGACTGGGATACCCTGAATATCTCAGCATCTGACGTTATTCAGCTCGGCTGAATACCAGTGGCGGCAGATTGCGCTGAATGTCGTGGCTTCTGGCCGCGAACTGCGCATCAACAGTGGCGAATCGCGCATCATCAATCTCGTCAAGTCGAGAGTGAAGAATGCGATCCGCACCTTCAACAACAACTTCTCCAGCGACCTGTACTCGGCTGGCACGCTCACGAACCAGATCAACGGCCTTCAGGCCATTGTGGCGGATGTCGGCACTGGCACGGTCGGTGGTATCGACTCGTCTGCCTTCCCGTTCTGGCAGAACACCGTCATTGACGCCTCTAACCTGTCGGTCACGCCGTCTGCGACCACGATTGAAGGCTCGCTCATGCTCCCCGCTTGGCTTGCTGTGGATCGCGGCCCGGATGACCAGCCGGAACTGATCGTGGCCTCCAACGACTACTACCAGTTCTTTGAGGCTTCGCAGGTGTCGCTGAAGCGTTATAACGATACGACCAAAGGCCCCGCTGGCTTTACGTCGCTCCGTTACAAGAACGCCGATGTGATCTATGACGGCAACTCGGGCATTCCTGCCTCTCATATGTACTTCCTGAACCTGAACTACCTGAATCTGGTCGTTCACTCTCAGGCGGACCTTGAGATCATGGATGCCGTGCGTCCGGTTAACCAGGATGGCAGCGTGACGCAGCTACTCTGGATGGGCAATGTGACTTGCTCAAACCGTCACCTCCAGGCTTGCATTGTTCCGTAAACCATCAGTCCCTTAGGACATTGATTTTTAACTTACTTAACTTAGGAGACTGAAATGTTTGCACCGATGAACTTTGCAGGGGCGACCAGCATGAATGACTGGTTCACCCCGGACACGACCCAGCGACACCAGCTGGGTCTGGTCGTGGAAGCCGTGGACCCCTACTGGGGTTACGGTTCTTTCCAGTACGTCAAGAGCAATGACGCGATCCTGAAGGGGTCGGCTTGCGTGGTTGGCACGATGCCGACCTTCCTGGCTACCCTGCTGCCCAATACTGCGAGTTTGCAGCAGCAGGTTGCCTTTGCGATGGCTCCGATCCCGTCTGCTTCGTTCGGCTGGCTTCAGGTCGCAGGATCTGTGGTCATCAAGACGAATGCCACGGTTGCGGCTGATGCGGCTCTAGGCGTTACGGCGGCTGGCATTCTGGGCGCTTATGCGACGCTGAAAGGCATGGTGAACATTCACAATGTCAAGTCAGCAACGGCGACCACGACTGTCACGGCTGTGACCACCAACGGCACGGGCATTCTGAACACCGGCGGGTATGACGGGTTCTTCATTGGCATGGCACTGTCCGGCACGGGTATCCCGGCCTCGACTGTGGTTGCCAAGTTGGACCCGGATGGTCGGACGATCTATACGGGATCGGCCATCGGTACGCTCGGTGACAAGAACTCGACGGCGACTGGTTCGATTACGCTGACCGGCACTTACACCGGCTTTGGCGCAGCGAACATCATGTATCCCTCGATGTCTACGGCTGTTGCGTAAGATCCTGTGTGTGTGGAGGGGGACTTCAAACCCCTCCCTTTCTAGGAGAAGCAGATGTCCTTTGCAGCAGTGGGTGATGTGCCAGAACGCTCAGAGCGTCCCGCGCATGTGCGCTTTGAGGGAGTTGCAGTAGAGGATAAACAGGCATCGCTGGCTGCTGGCAGATACGTTGCCAAGAACGTTGAGTTTGCGCTGATTACACCACCCTATTCCAAGGATGTCGTGAGGCAGAAGGTCACGACATGGCTTTCGCAGATGGAGGATAACGTCAGAAATGACCGACTCCCCCGTCAGTGGCAGAAGGAGTATCTGGAACAACTTGAGGCGTGGCGTAAGGGGCAGGAAATGCCTCTGAACGGTGCTGCTATTCGCGGTTGGGGCGTCATATCCCCGGCCCAGCAGGAAATGCTGATTCGCCTGAACATCCTCACAGTTGAGGATCTCGCTGGTATCAACGACGAAGGGGCTAAGAACATTGGCATGGGCTCGCTTGACCTCAAGAACAAGGCCAAGGCGTGGCTCGCCCAGTTGGCGGATAAGGGCCCGCTCACTCAGAAGATTGCAGCGGTTGAGAACGAGAACGCGACGCTCAAGTCGTCCATTGCTACGCTCGAAGCACAGGTAAAGGCGCTGATGGCTGACAGGCCGCAGCAGACAAGCCGTAAGGCATCACCGAAAGTCACCATCGCAGCAGACGACATCCTAAGCGATAGTGAGGCCGACACCTTACCACTCGGATAGGAGGCCCCATTGGCTAAGTTATCGGCAAGTCAGCGCAAAGCGTTGCCGTCATCCACTTTTGCCGGTCCGGGGCGTAGCTTTCCGATCCCTGACAAGGCACACGCTCGTGCGGCCTTGATGCTCATCAACAAGGCTCCCGCTTCTGCTCGTGCCCATATCAGGGCTGTAGCGGATGCGAAGCTGCGCCGCCCCATGGGGTATGTGGATGATGCGGTGGATAAACACCACAAGACAATGAAAAGGCGCGTAACGTGAATGTACTGGGCGCTATTCAGAGATTCGCCACCGCTGTAGGGTTCCCAAGCCCAACTGTCGCAGTGGCTAGCACATCGCAGGATGTGCTTCAGGTGGTGGAACTGCTTAACCAGGAGGGACGGGCATTGGCTGCTCGTCACGACTGGCAGGCGCTTACCTTTGAGGCCAATTTCACGACCGTTGCGACAGAGTCGCAGGGGTCACTCTCGACCATTATTGGTGCTACGCAGGTTCTCAAGAAGATCACCGATGACACCATTTGGGATCGCACCCAGCAGCAACCCGTTTGGGGGCCGCTGTCGCCCCGGATCTGGCAGGGTAATAAGGCGCTCGTCTTAACCGGCCCTTACCCGCAGTATCGGATTCGCGGTAATGCGATCATTTTCTATCCCGTCCCGTCAGCCGGGCACTCCTGCTACTTCGAGTATGTGAGCAAGTGCTGGTGCACGGATGTCGGTGGCAGTACGTTCAAGGTGAACGTCACGGCTGATACGGATGTGTTCCTGGTAGACGAAGAACTCATCATGGCGGGCCTTGAGTGGAGATGGCTCCGTAAGAAGGGCCTGAGCTATGCTGAGGAATTCAACAGCTATGAGATGCTGGTGGCAGATGCTATTGGCAATGAGCGCACTCACGCTATTCTTCACATGGACGGTCAGTTCAACGAACGCAGGCCGGGGACGTTCATCCCATCGGGTAGTTGGCCGCTGTGAGACAAGCGCAGTGAGACAAGCCGCTGAACGCAGGGTCAGGCCGGGGGCTGAGAAGTCCAATACGACTTCCATTCCAGCTCCCGTGGGTGGGTTGAATGCACGGGACTCCATTACCGAGATGCCCCCTGCGGACGCTGTGGCGCTGGAGAACTGGTTCCCGACCACGACCAGCGTGCAGGTGAGGAACGGCTACACGGCATTGGAACACCTTTACGGGAACTTGCCAGACCATCATGGTCTATACCGGGCTGACCGCTACGAAGGTCTATCCCTGCGTGAAGAACGGCGGCGACATTCTCGGTCTATGACGGCACATCTGCCGGGGCACTATCAACGCAGTAGTGGGCGGTGGCGGGGCGACGGTTGAGGCGTTGACCAATACACGCTTCGACTACATCAACTATGGCACGGCTGGCGGGCAGTATCTGATCGCAGTGAACGGGAGCGATAACCCGCTTCAGTTCGACGGCACAACCTGGACAGTCTCAGGACTCACAGGTGGGACCCCTGCCAACTATCAGACCATTGGTGTGTACAGCAAGCGCATCTTTGTGGTGGAGAAGAACAGTTTTGTGGTGCGCTACTGGGCGACCGAGACTATTGCAGGAGCCAGTGCTACGGCGCTGAACCTGGGATCGCTCTTTAAGTTGGGCGGTCACATCATGGCGATTGCCTCTGTCACGGACGACGGGGGCGGACTGGTGGATTACATCGCCTTCATTACCTCTGAGGGTGAAGTGATCTGCTTTACGGGCACTGACCCCGCAGGGGCACCTCCACCTGGACAATGCTGCCCACTTCCGCATTGGCCGTCCTGTCATCATGGGCAACCGGACATGGTGCAAGTGGGGAACGGACGCACTGGTGCTTTGTCACGGATGGCGTGTACCCGCTCCGTAAGGCCATTCAAGCGGACAGGAAGATTGAAGGGTTATCTGTGTCGGATAAGATACGCAACCTTATTAACAGCGACATTGCGCTCTATGGGGCCAATTATGGCTGGCAGGTCATGCTGCACTCCAGCGGGAACAAGCTGATCGTCAATGTCCCCACCAGTGAGGACGCGGTCGAGTTACCAGTATGTGATGAACACGCAGACCGGGGCGTGGTGCAAGTTTACGGGATGGACAGCTTTTAACTTTGAGGTCGCTCGGGACACGCTCTACATGGGCGGGGCGGGCACAATGTTAAAGGCTGACACGACTCCTCTTGATGGGGCAAGCAGCATTACCTGTCAGGCTCGGCAGTCCTACAACTACTTTGGGACGCGCGGGCGGGCAAAGCACGCCAAGCTGTTGCGGCCCATCATCACCACGGATCGCACCTATAACCTCGCTATCAGTATTGATGTGGACTACAAGGCCGTTGATCCGGGCGTGTACCGCTCGGTCAATGCAGGTAACAGCGATCCTTGGGGTGGGCTATGGGCCACACCGTGGTCTGGGTCTGCCGTCATTACGTTGAATTGGTATGGGGTGACAGGCGTGGGGCACGCTTTATCGCCACGCCTAAATATACAGAACGTCGGCGCTACGCTGTTGTGGAGCGCGACGGATGTGGTGTATGAAACAGGTGGAGTAGTCGCATAATGGCCGTACAAGGACTGATGTCTCTTGGAACAACGGGTCGCAGGGCAGGCATGATGGACCCGCGCCCGACAGCATTTGCTCAGGGCGCTCCCGCCTCTGGCCCTGCCCCGCTCCCGCCCATCACGACCTCTAATGGCGTGCCTGACCCAAATTCAGCCACGGCTGCGCAGACGGCTTCGAACCAGCAGAATAGTGCCTACAACAATGCCCTCACTCACGGCAATACCACGACGCCGCTGGGCAGTCAGACATACACAAGTCATATCGACCCCGCCACGGGCGCTACGGTCTATGACACAAATGTATCGCTCACACCTGACCAGCAGGCGCTGCTGGATATGCAGAACAAGCAGGCACTTCAGCTGGGCGGAGTTGCAGGAGGGGTGGCAGGACAGGTGGGGGCCGCATATGGCGCGCCTATGCCCACTCCCTCTTATAGCTGGACTGACCTTAATACGGCCCGCCAGCAGACTCAGGATGCGCTGTATGGCAAGCAGTCCAGCCTACCTTGACCCGCAGTACCAGCAACTTGAGCGACGCCCTGGCGAACCGCCTGTCGCAGCAGGGCGTGAACCTCGCGACCAATCCAGACGCCTACAAGCTGGCGATGGATACGTTCAACCGTAGCCGTTCGTTCGACTACGGGCAGGCGCGTGACTCGGCCATTACGCAGAGCTTGGGTGAGATGACGGGCAATGCCAACGCGGCAGGCCAGCAACTCAATCAAGCCCTCCAACTGCGCAACGAGCCATTGGCTGAGTACAACGCCCTGAAGGGCGCTGCTCCGGTCAATATCCCGCAGTTCAACCCAGCCCAGACGCCATTGGCTGCTGCTTCTGACCCGGCTGGGAACGCTTACAAGAGTTCTGCTGACCAGATCCAGCAACAGGCCATCCAGTCAGGCAATCGCAACGCGGTGACTAGCGGGCTGTTTGGGCTGGGCGCTGACATACTGGGTGCTGCACCGGGAAGTCTTGCCGGCACTATCGGAAGCAAAGTTGGGGGGCTGTTGGGGCTTGGTGCTGCTCCTGCTGCTGCTGCTCCTGCTGCAACAGGGGCCGCTGGCACATATGGAAGTCTGGGCGCATTAGTG
>CAVVIC010000030.1:0-48540 GCA_963748045.1 uncultured Gammaproteobacteria bacterium | reverse complement strand
TGTACTACTTTAGGTACCACCACCGCATCCGCTTTGAGGACCTCAAGTTCGTAACTTTTTGTTTCCATAGTCCAAATATGAAGTCTGGTCGTTACTTGAGCGATAGCCGCGCCATAGGCTCCGGCGAGCTCTTACTCGTTCTCATAATGAGAACACGTGTGGCCGTTTTGAGAACGGCCGAGCAAGCTTGGCGCGCTGCCTCGCCCCGGCCCCGCGCCGACAGCCTTTCAGCGCGGCTTGCGCGCGCGCAACATGAACTGATCGGTGTGCCCGCGGATCGCGGGATCGAACACCATCTTCGTGTGATCGTCGGCGGGGTTTGCGAGCAGCTTCGACTCGGCCTCGATCGTGAAGCCGGCCTTCGTGATCGCATCGCGGGCCTGCTGCGGCAGCATGCGGTGCAGCTTCGCGTTGTCCTGGCCCGCGACGCCCACGTGATCGATCAGACCGAGCACGCCGCCCGGTTTCAGCGCCGCGTAGATCGCCTTCAGCAAGTCGACCGCTGCCGGCTCGCCGGCGGGCTGGTTGGCGAAGCCGTTGTAGATGTCGTGCAGGTTCATCGCGGTGACGACGGCGTCGGCCTTGCCAACGACGCCCGCCTGCGCGAGCGGCACGCGTACCTCCTCCGCGTTGCCGAGCCGCTTGAGCAACGCCTTCAGGGGCTCGCTCGCCGGAATGAACGGCGGATTCTGCGAGTACACGTGGCCGCTCGGGCCCACGGCGGCCGAGAGCACCTCGGAGAACCAGCCACCCACCGCGATCATGTCGACCGCGGTGTCACCGGTCTTGATGCCGAAGAACTGGACGCTCTCGATCGGCTTGCGCTCCGCGTCGCGAGCTTTGTTCTCCGCGGAGCGCTCGGGCGCCGCGAGCGCGGTGCGCATGCGCGTGGTCTGCTCGTCCTGCGCGTGAGCAACCTGAATCAGCGCGCCGCAAAGAGCAACGGCGAGCAGGGATCGTACAGAGGCACGGAAACGCATGGCGTTGTTCCTTGTTCTACCGGTTTCGGACCAGCGCAAAAATACCACGAAGTACGCCGTTCTGACTGGAGCGGCCGAGGTTCGAAACCCCCAGCCGCTCCAGAAGCGCGCTAGTGGAAGGCGTGGAACACGGTGTCGAGCACGATGCCCGTCGCCACCGCCGCCAGCACGGCGTCGCCGTCCACGCGAACCCAGTGGTGGCCACGCGGCGGGTCATACAGGCCGTAGCCGTAGTAATCGTCGATCACGTACGGGCGCTCGTAGTACGCCAGCGGCAACCGCTCACCACGACCCCAGCGATGCGAGTAGTAGTCACGCGGCCTGTTGTAGCTGTGGTAGCCGTAGCGGCCGTACCGCTCTGGCGCTCGATACCCGTCGCGCGAGTACGCGTACGGACGGAAGTCGTGGCGGTCGTAGTCGCGGCGTCCGAAGTCGTGACGGTCGAAGTCACGGCGGTCGTTGTCGCGGCGTTCCCCGTGCTGAGACCAAGAGCGCTCGCGATCGTAATCGCGGCCACCGCGATCGGAATCATGACCATGGCCACGGCCGTCAGCGAAGGCCGCCGAACCCGTCACGAGCGAGACAACCAAGGTACCGATCAGTGCTGCGCGTCGCATGTGAGTCTCCTGCCAAACCACGTCGATTCGACGTTGGGAGCAGGATGGCACCCGGCGCCTTAAGGCCGCCTGAACGCGCCGTTTATCCGGCGTTCAGCTACAACCCTCAGCGCGTAAGGTAGCTCTCCAGCTGATCGATCAGCGACTGCTGGTCCTTTATCACGGCCTTCACGAGATCGCCGATCGATACCATGCCAAGCACACCGGAGCCGTCCACCACCGGCAGATGGCGGATGAATTTCTCGGTCATCATCGACAACGCTTCCTGAACCGAAGCGTCGGGCGAAATCGTGAGCAGAGGGCTGCTCATGATGGTTCTCACGCTCGTCTCCCGAGAACGCAGCCCGCGCAGCGCCAACTTGCGCGCGTAGTCGCGTTCGGAGAACAAGCCGATCGGTTTGTTGCCCTCCATCACGAGCAGGGCGCCTATCCCATACTCGTCCATTTGGCGCAGCGCCTCGTACACGTTTTCGTTCGGATCGATGGACTGAACCTTCGTCCCCTTCTCGCGCAGAATGTCTCGGATGCTATGCACTGGTTTCCTCCCCCCTTACACGCGCAATGAGTTCGGCCACGGCCTCTAGACGTTTTCGCGGTGGCTGCTCTTCGCCGGCGCTGCCGCTGTGCTGGCGCTCCCAGCTCTCGACTCCTTGCCGGCGCAGCTGCTCGCGGCCATCGAGCCAGCGGACGCGAGCGTCGTGGTCCATCGCCTGCACGACCTTGCGCTTGCCGGCCTTGAAGGTATCGGTGAGCCGAATCTGGCTCGGGCACACCACATCGCAGCACCCGCACTCGATGCAATCGAAGAGCCCCAGAGTTTCGAGCGAGGCGAACTCGTCGTGCTCGGCGGCGAGATTGAGCTCCTGCGGCATCAGGAAGGCGGGGCACGCCTCCGAGCAGTTCCCGCAGCGAATGCAGGGCATCGCCTCGACACTCGGGCGCAACTCCCGCGCCGTGGCCGCCACGATACAGTTGGTGGCGGCGCCCACCGGTACGAGATCGCTGCTCAGCGCAACGCCCATCATGCTGCCGCCCATGATCAGCCGGGCGACCGCGCCCGTGTACCCGCCGCACGCCGCGACGAGATCCGCGATGGGCGTGCCGAGCCGCACTTCGAGATTGCGCGGCGTCGCGATGGCGCCGCCGGTCACCGTCGTGATACGGCTCGTGACCGGGCTGGCCGGTGTTGAGATATCGATAGAGCGCAGCCGCAGTGCCCACGTTCTGGCAGAGGTAACCGATGTCGGTGGGTTTGGCGAGCGACGGCACCTCGTGCCCCGTCAGCGCCTGGATCAGCTGCCGCTCGCCGCCGGCGGGGTACATCGCCGGCACGGTGACGACGGAGAGTTGCTGGCGCGCGTCGAGCGTGGGCAGCGCGCGTTGCAGCGCCTGCAGAGCTTCGGGCTTGTCCTCTTCGACTGCGACGATGCCGTGCTCCGCGCCCGTCGAGCTCCACGAGCGCGAGAGCGCCTGCCAATACGTCGCGCGGCGCGGTTCGCATCAGCATGTCGTCGCAGCTGATGTAGGGCTCGCACTCCACGCCGTTGATGACGACCAGGCGCATTCGCCGGCGCATGGTCGCAGCGAGCTTGAGCCCGGTAGGGAACACGGCGCCGCCGAGCCCGGCGAGACCCGCCCGCGACAGCGCCGCGGCGAGCTTTTCCGGCGTGTCCCACTGCGTGGGATCGGGCGGCGTGAGCTCCGGCCAACACTTCGTCGAGTCCGTCGACCTCGAGCACGGCGCACAGAGACTCGCTGCGGCGCGGGTGCGCGATCGGCCGCCTTTCGAGCGAACGCACGATGCCCGAGGTGCTGGCATGCGTCCATGTGGAGAGCGGTCCGCCGCCCTGCACGAGCGGCTGCCCGCGCAGCACGCGCTGGCCACTCACGACGGCGGGCTTGATGTCGCGCGCAGAGAGGCCGCCTTCGAACGGCAGGATGAGCTCGCTCGGCAGAGGCGCGGGCTCGAGCGGCCGCTGCGTGCTCGCGGTCTTGTGCGGGGGTAGCGCGATGCCGCGGGTACTACGTCCCCGGGGTTGCAGACCATTCGCGCGGGTGGAATCCGTCATCGTCGATAGTCTACCCCCCAATTGGACAACCCCTCCCCATGCGCCCACACTGATCAACCGCACGAGGAGAACGTCATGGACCACAGAGTCGAGAGACTGCGAACGCCCGCCGAGTGCGAAATCTTCGCCCGCAATGCCACGGCCAAGAAACGCCCGGATCTCGCGCTCGAAGCTCACCGCAAGGCGGTGAACCTGAAGGTCGCGACGCACGAGTCGGTCTCGCCGCTCGAAGCCGAGGGTCTGTCGACGGTCTACGCCCTCGACGCACTGCTCACGCACCAGAACGACGGCAAGAAGAAGCGCGCCACCGCCACCTGGCAAGCTGTGAAGCGCTACGGAGTCATCGAGGCCATCCAGAAAGCCGTGAACCGGCGGGCGGCCACCGAGAACTGCACGGCGTTGCGCGAGCTCGGGTTGGAAGACCTTGCGTTCGAAGCGTTCGTGCTGCGCCACGAGGCTTCGTTCGGCGCCACCACGGTGAAGCTCTCGAAAGAGCGCCTCGCGGTCGTCGCCGCCGCCTAGCGCACCTGCGCTCTGCGCCACGCGTAGTACGCGTCGAACGCCGTAAGCTGCGGCACGTTCGGCACCGGCCGCGCACTCGGCGCCGCATCGAGCACCATCACCTGCTGGCTCTTCTCCGTGAAGGCGGGCCACTGCGGTAAGCCGCCGGCGTTCGGACTGCCGGTCTTCGCGAAGTTCGTCCAGTACGCCATCACCAGTGCGGACATCGCCGTGTCTTCGCGGCGCGGCGCCGCGCGCCCGGGGCTGGCCAAGGTGCCGAACACGTACGGCAGCTCGTCGGCGTGCGACGCGCCGTTCGGCGATTGCGGCGTGCGGTGATCGAAGTAGTACACGTACGCGGCGCCTTTGCCTTTCTGCGACTGCAGACGCGCCCACGTCCACGTGGGCCATGCGAACGCCGAGTCGCGGAAGATATTGCGCGCCGACTGCAGCGCGTCGGCATCGGTAGCGTGGCTGTACGCGGCGAGAATCTGATCCGCGCGCTCGCCGTAGCCGCCGCGAATCTGCGTTTCGAACGCGGCGCCCGTCACGCCGCCGCGGATGAACAACGCGCCCTCGTCGGAGTTCGTGCCGATCAGCACCGGCGTGTCGTTGAAGTGCCCCCGGCTGTAGAGCACGTATTGATCGCCCGGCAGCACGTCGCCGTCGTCCACGGGCCAGAAGCCGCCGCCGAGTCCCGGCCCCTGCCCCGCTTGAATCTTGTCCGCGGCCAACGCGCGCGCGGCGGCGATGGTGTTGACGCCGAGCTTGCTCAAGAACTGCTGGCCCACGCTTTCGGCCGCGGCGAGCGTCGGCACGTTCTCTCCGCCTTCCTGCGCGCGACGCGACGGCGCGAACGAGCCGCCGCTTTCCGAGATCGCCTTGTGGAACAGCCCCTTCGCGGCCGGCGACGCGGCGAGCATGCTGACGGCGATCCCGCCGGCGGACTCGCCGAAGATCGTCACGTTGCGCGCGTCGCCGCCGAAGGCCGCGATGTTGTCGTGCACCCACTTCAGACCCGCGATCATGTCTTGCAGGCCGTAGTTGCCGGAGCCTTTGCCGCTCTCGCGCGAGAGCTCCGGGTGCGCGAGGAAGCCGAACGCACCCACGCGGTACGCCACGCTCACGAGCACCACGCCTTTCGCCGCGAGCCGCGTGCCGTCGTAGGTGGGCGAACTCGTGGCACCGGCCGCGAAGCCGCCGCCGTAGATCCACACCATCACGGGCAGCCGCTCGCGCGCGGTTTTCGCCGGCGTCCACACGTTCAAGTAAAGGCAGTCCTCGCTCATGCTTGGCGGCGACTGCATGAACTGCAGCATCGCGGCGTCCTGCATGCAGCTCGGCGCGAAGTCGCTCGCCATCTTCACGCCCTGCCACGCGATGACGGGCTGCGGCTTCTTCCAGCGCAGCGCGCCGGTCGGCGGAGCCGCGAATGGAATGCCCTTGAACGCGGCGATGCCGTTGGCGCTCGAGCCATCCACTACACCGCCGGCGACCGTGACGGTCATCACTTGCGCAGCGGCGGAGAAATAGAGCGCGCACGCGGCGGCTGCGAAACAGGCGCGGCGAAGCCAATGGTTCATTGATCTGCCCCCCCAAGTGGATTCACCCAATATTCGCCTGCGGCGCAGGCCAGCACAATGCTCCCGCGCGTGCGGCGCGGTGATCCAACGCCAAGGTCGTCAACGAGGCGCTGCGGGGTGGCTGAAACTGCGCCGCAAGGTTACCGCCCGCTGACCCCCTCGCTACCGCGGCCCCGAGTAGCTGACCGCGCTCGAGGGGCGCGCCTCCTGGCAGCGTCAGAATTCATCAGAATCTAGCGGCAGCGCGCCACGATTCGCCGCCGCGCCGCCCTCAGCGCGGCGTGAAATCTCCCCCACGGCAACGAAGGGGAGATCGCCATGCGAAAAACGAGACTGTTCCGGATCGAGCGCGTGTCGCAAGACATCCGTCTCGTCGCTCGAGGACTGGGCCGGGATTCTGTTCGCGATTGGCGTCGGGCTGCTGCTGCTCGCCACGCTGAAGACGCAGATGGCGCGCGCGGCGGAGTTTCCGAAGGAAGTCGGCGCCGGCACGTTGCTGTTCCAGACGGCCGACGGCGGCTTCGACCCCGCCGCACCGCTCGCCACCGACATGCGGATCTCAGTCGCCGGCGTGGTCGCGCGCGTCGCGATCGCGCAGCGCTTCCGGAACACGGGCACGACCTGGGCCGAGGCCGTGTACGCGCTGCCGCTGCCGGACGACGCGGCCGTCGACACGCTGAAGATGACGATCGGCGAGCGCGTGATCGAAGGCGAGATCCACGAGCGCGCGCAAGCCGAGAAGATCTACGGCGAAGCGCGCGCCGCCGGCCAGCACGCGAGCCTCGTGCGCCAGACCAGCGCGAACCTCTTCACGACGGCGGTCGCGAACATCGCGCCGGGCGAGTCCGATCGACATCACGATCGAGTACTTCCAAACCGCCCACTACGACTCCGGCGAGTTCACCCTGCGCCTGCCGCTCACGCTGACGCCGCGCTACGGCGCCGGCGACACGCCCGAAGCCCAAGCCTCCTACGCGTCGACTGTGATTTCCGAACCCACGCTAGCGCTCGAGCCCCTCGCCGGTGTGAGTGAGGGGCCACCGCCCACACAAAACGAAGCGAGCATTCACGCGGTAATCGCCGCCGGCATGCCGCTGAAGGAGATCGCCGGCCGCGGCCATGAATTACGTGCCGCAAGACGCAGCGGCACGGATGTGTACGAGTTGAGTTCGGTGTCGCCGCGCGTCCCGATGGACCGCGATCTCCTCATCGCTTGGCGGCCGTCCGTCGGCTCCTCCCCGGCCGTCGCGGCGCTCACGGAAACGCGCGGTGACACCACCTATGCGCTGCTGATGATCCTGCCGCCCGAGAACGCGCACACGCAGCGCGGCCAACCGCGCGAGCAGATCTTCGTGATCGACACGTCCGGTTCGATGGGCGGCGGCTCGCTGCCGCAGGCGCAGGCCGCGCTTAACGATGCGCTCGGCAGGCTCACGACCGCCGATCGCTTCAACGTGTTCCAGTTCAACTCGGTCACGTCGAGCCTGTACCGCGCACCGGTGCCGTTCACGCCGCAGAGCACAGGCCCAGGCGCTCGTGTACGTGCAAGGCCTGTACGCCACGGGCGGCACCGAGATCGAGGGCGCGATCCGCGCCGCGCTCGCGCAACCCGCAACGCCCGGCTACGTGCGGCAGGTGATCTTCCTGACCGACGGCGCCGTCGGCGCGGAGACCGCGCTGTTCGACACCATCAAAAAGAACTTGGCGGGCGCGCGCCTGTTCACGATCGGCATTGGCTCCGCGCCGAACTCGTACTTCATGCGCAAGGCGGCGCAATTCGGCCGCGGCACGTACACGCACATCGGCGACACGAGTGAAGTGGCGCCGAAGATGCAGACGCTGTTCGCGAAGCTCGAGCGCGTGGCGCTCAAGGACGTGCTCGTCGACTGGCCCGTGGCGGTGGAGCTCTATCCGAATCAGGTGCCGGATCTCTACGCCGGCGAACCGCTGGTGCTGGCCGCGAGCTACCCCACGCGGCCCGACGATCCGATTCTCGCGACGGCGTTCGGCACCGCGGCGGGCGTGCCATGGCGCCAGACCGTGGGCGGCGTGCCGACGGAGCTGCACGGCATCGCAGCACTGTGGGCGCGGCGCAAGATCGAGTCACTCGTCGACAGCCGCGTCGACGGCACGAACGAAGCGCTGATCCGCAAGCTGATCATCGACACGGCGCTCGAGCATCACCTCGTGAGCCCGTACACGAGCCTCGTGGCCGTGGACAAGACGCCGGCGCGTTCGATCACCGCGGCGCTCGAGCGCTTGCGACTCGTGAACAACACGCCCGCCGGCGCGCAGTGGCAGACCGCGCTGCCGCGCACGGCGACGCCTGCGCCGTTGTTCCGCTGGCTCGGGATCGCTGGTGCTAGTGATCGCCGGCGCGGGCGCGGCGACGCTGCGTGGCGGCCGGAGGTATGCGTCATGAGGCGCTCGTCGTTCCGCGATCAGTTCGGTATCACGGTGACGTTACCGCTCGGCTTCGCTCACCGCCGGCGCGCGCGACAGCAGCGGCTGCGCCGCTTAGGCGTAATCGCGCTGCTGTTGCTCGGCGCCGCGTTGCTCGCGATCGGCTGGTACCTGCCGGCCAAGGCCGCGCTGGCGCAGGAGCTCTTGAATCGCGCGTGGGTCGCCACCCGCGACGACCACCGCGCGGCCGTGAAGCCGTGGCCGTGGGCCGACACGTGGCCCGTCGCGCGGCTGCAATTGCCGGGCGAGCGCGCGCCGCTCACGGTGCTCGCGGGCGCGTCGGGTCGGAACCTGGCATTCGCGCCCACGTTGCTCGACGGCAGTGCCGAGCCGGGCACTCCGGGCGTCACGGTGATCGCGGGGCATCGCGACACGCACTTTCGCGCGCTGGAAAAGCTCGCGCTTGGCGACGAGTTCACGCTCGAGCGGCCCGACGGCGTGACGTTGCGCTATGCCGTAGCCGCGCTCGACGTGATCGATGTCGACCGCGACGTGCTGCGGCTCGATGCGGATGAAAGCGTGGTGGCGCTCGTCACTTGCTGGCCGTTCGACGCCGTGATGACCGGCGACCCCGAACGCTACGTCGTGACGGGCGTACGCGTGGGCGCGCCGACTCAGCGCGCCAAGGCGTCGCGCAGCACGCTCGCGTCGATCAGCACCGCGAGCTCGGAGCGTGTGCGAGGAGCGCGCCCGCGCTCGCGCGCGATGTAGACGTCTTCCTCGACGATCACGTCGAGAAGGTCCGGCACGAGCGCGCCGGGATAGCCTTCGTGATGCCACACCTTCTCTATGAGCGCTGGGTCGTAGCCCGTGGACTGCGCCACGAGCGGCCACACGATCTGGGGCCGCCGACGGATCTCGGCGGACGCCGTCAGCAGCGCGCGCACGAACGCGACGATCTGCTTGCGCTTCGCCGGGTTCGCGAGGTTCGCGGCCGTCGTGTTCAGGTTGAACAGCTCGCGGTACACGGTGCGTTGCTCGACTTGCTGGAACTCGATCGCATCCGCGCCGATCGCGGCTGCCGCGTGCTCGACCTCGGGCTCCCAGATCGTCACGGCGTCGACCTCGCGATTCGCGAGCGCGAGGGGCATTTTCGACAGCGGATTCAGCGGCACGACGGTGACGTCGTCGATCGATAGGCCCACCGTGCCGAGCATCTTGTGCAGGTAGTAACCCGACGACGTCGTGGCAATCGTCGCGATCTTCTTGCCGCGCAAATCGGGCAATCTGTTGATGCCGGCCGAGCGGCGCGCCACGATGCGGTAGAAGCCCTCGGCCACCGTCAGCACGATGCGCAGATCGGGGTGATCGACGGATTGGCGCAGCGCCTGCGTCTCGGCGTTCGTCGCGACATCCGCGGCGCTCGCGTCGTACAGATTCGGAATGCCGCCGTTCGTGACGGTGACCGCGCTGCTGCCGAGCTGCTTCGCCGCGAGCAGCACGGGTGCCAACTCGATCGTGGTGGTGTTGCCGTAGACGCGCAGTGGCTGCTCCGCCGAAGCCACGCCGCCTGCACCGGCGATTGCGACGCCGGCGACCATGAACCAATTTCGCACGCTTAGAATCCCCCGCCCGACTTGAATCCGCCGCCGCCGAAGCCGCCCCCGCGACCGAAGCCGCCGCCCCCGAACCCGCCGCCGCGGCCGCCGCCGCCCCACCACCGCCTCCGCCGCCGCCCCAGCCGCCCCACGGTCCGCGCGGCCCGCGCGGAAACCGGCCGCTGCCGAACAGCGGGTCTGCGCCGAGATTGCGGTGGCGCTGCTGTTTAGTCAACGCGTCCCACATGTCCGGCACGCCGAGCGCGCCGCCGAGCAGCTGGTTCAGCAAGGTCGCGATCAGCGTGCTGTTCATGAACTCCGACGTCACAGCGTCGAAGCGCTGCTCCTTGAAAAGCTTACGCACTTCCTCGAGCTTGGCGCTGCGATCGCGGTGCGTGTCGTGCAGCTTGCGATAACGTTCGACCGCGTCCGAGGTGCGCGGCAGGTCCGTGCGGATCACGGTCAGCTCGTCGACGGCCGCATCGTCCTCGGGATTCGGAGTGCGGCTCGCGCGCTCGCGCAGCGTGCGCATCTGCTCCGTGCGGAACGTGTCGGACAGCAGCTGTGTAGCCTTGCGCGACAGATCGTCCTGGCCCGACGAGAACGCCGCGCGCTTCTCGATCAGCGCGTTGATCTCCGCTTCCTTCTGCTCGATGCCGTGATCGACGCCGACCAGCGCATCTTCGGCTTTCGCGTGGACGGCCGCGCGCTCCGGCACGCCGGCCGCGACGGCCGCGGCCGTCTCGAGCTCGCGCACGGCGGCGACGTCGGCGTCGGCGGCCGCGCGCATGCGTTTCGAGTGATCGTCGAAGCGCGACGGCAGCTCGCTCAGCATCCAGTAGTCCTGGCGCAGCGGCTCGAACGTCGACGACGTGCGCCACCCACTTGTCGAGCAGCCGCGTGAACGGAGCTGCGGCGTAACGGCCCGTGCCGTAACCGCGCGCCCACAGATACATGAACAGCGGGTCGGCCTCGTACGGCTGGCCCTTCTGCACGCGATCCGTGCGCGCGGCTTCGGCTTTCTGCTCCGCGAGCGCGGCCATGGCGTCGGACGCCTTGGCGGCGTCGAGCCGCGCGCGATACGCGGCGTCGGCCGCGAGCTTCTGCTGCGCGTCGGCTTGCGCTGCGTCCACGGCCTTCGCCGCCGCGTCGACAACGGCCTGCTGTGCGGTCCGCTGCGTGCCGAGATCCGCCAGCGCTTGCTGCGCTGCTGTGATTTCGCCGCCAACGGCCGCCTGCGCTTCGCCGCGCTGCGCGAGCAGCGCGTGGACCTGCTTGCCGGTGTCGTCGAGCGCTTCCTGCAACTCGCCGCGCTCGATCTCCTGGAGCCGCGCGCGCGCCAGCACGCCGAGTACGCCGAGCTCGCGCTGGCGCAGATCGTCGAGCTGCGCCGTGGAGCGCTGCAACGCAGCGTCCACCTTCTCCAGCTCCGTGCGCGTATCGCCGAGCAGCTTCTCGATCAGCGCAAGCAAATCGTTACCGCTGATCATTGGCTACCACTCCGTGATCGCGGCGCCCGTCGTCGCCACGGTGTATTCGGGTCTCGAGCACGCCGCGGCGTTTCGTCGCCGACCATGTCCTGCTCGATGATGCCGTCGTCGCGCTTGTCGGCGGCGACCTTGTTGTACGTGGCCTCGTCGACGCGCAGACCCCATTCCGCTACGCGCTTCGTGCGTGCCGTCCTCTTCGCTCTTGATCGGCATCGTCAGCGCTCTGCCGTCCGGCCCGAGCGCCTCGACGATCACGTAGTAGTTGCGCGCGCGCCGATTGTCGTCCGGCACACGGTACACGCCGCTGCGCTCGCCACGCCGTTGCACGATCTTGAGCTGGTACTGCTGCGCGCAGCTTGAAGTCGAGCCCGTGCAGCGCGCCGACGGTTGCACCCGCCTCGCTGAAGTCGTGCTGGTCGATCTGCGCCTTGCCGTCGGTCGAGCAGCTGCTCGCGCCTTCGGTGAGCGCGGCCGGGTCCTGCGTCTCCGCCACGACCGTCTGGTACGCGCTCTGCAGCTCGCCGGGCAACGTGGCCTCTGCGCGCAGCTCCGGCCCGCGAATGCCGAACTGGAACGCGGCCGCGCCGATCGCGACCACGGCCACGCCCGTCGTGACCCACTTGCCCCACCGCGCGCGCGTGACGTACAGCGTCGCGAGCGAACGCGAGAAGCTCGGCACCGGACCATTGTAGTGGAACCGCTCCTCCTGGAGCGCGGCCACGCCCTGCTTCAGCACGTCGTCGCTGACGGCGATGCCCTGCCCGGTGTAGATCTCGCGCAGCCGCTCGAGCAAGCGTTGCTCGCGATCGTCCGCCTCGACCTCGCGCGCGAGCATCAGCTCCTTGTGGCGCAGCGTGTCGACGACGTCCATCGCGAGCATCAGCTCGTCGAGCGGCGCCTGTCTCCTTGACGACAACTTCGTTCATCGGCCTGAAGACGGAAGTCCGCTACTTGCGTTCCATCAGTGGGACGGTGCGCGGCGCGACGAGGTCCATCGCCTGGCCGCTCGCGACGAGCTGCGCCAGGCGCTGCTTGCCGGTCTCGACGGCGTCGCGGATCTCGGCCGCGTTCTTCGTCGAGAGATCGCGCATCTCGGCGATGATCTGTCGCGAGCGCTCCTGGTAGTTCACGACGGACGTCACGAGCTTCTTGACGGCTTCGGCGCGAATCGTCGGGCCGTAGCCGGCCTTCAGCGCGGCCTCCTGCACCTTGCCGCCGATCTCGGCCAGGTCCTCGAGGCTCCTGCTGACGCCTTCCTTCATCTCTTCGAGCGTGCGCGTGCTCTCGTGCAGGCCGGCCAGCCCGGTGAACGAAGCCGAGAGCGCCGTCAGCACCGTCTCGTTCGTGCCGAAGAACGCGACGGCCTGCTTGTACACGCGGTCCTTCGCGCTCGTGGTCTGCACGAGCCGCGTCATCACGACCTCGGACGTGTTGTAGCCCACCGTCAGGTTGTCGGAGATGTCCTTGCAGATCTGGTAGCGGTCCTCGGCGGTCTGCACCGCGCGCAACTGCTCGTCGCGCGCGAGCTCGAGCTTGGCGCGCGCGATCAGGTCGTCGGCCGGCGCTTTGTCGACGGCGTCCATCGCCGACTTTCAGCTTGCCCTGCTCGACCTCGAGTGCCGCTTGCGCCGTCTTCATGACCTGCAAGCGCCAGCACCTCGGATTCCTTCACCGCACCGCGGAAGTCCTGGTACGCCGAGAGGATCAGGTGCTCGCGCTCGATCTGGTCGTTCGTGTCCTTCGCGACCTCGAGGTACGTCTTCTTGATCTTGTCGAAGCGCTGCGGGATGTCGCCGCGCGTGGCCTTCATCCACACGTTCTGGAGCCGCTCCCACGTGTTGACCTTGCCGTCCTCGAGCTGCTCGACCATGGACTTCGCGTCGTCGCGAATGCTGTTGAACGCATTCGTGATGATCGTGTAGCGGTCGCTGATCTGCATCGACGCGACCTGCTCGCGCACCACCTGATTGAACAGCGAGGCTTGCGACAGCGTGCGCGCGATCGCCACGACCTTGTCCTGATCGAGGTCGGACACGCGCCGCAGCAAAGCCACGACCGGCGCCTCCTCGGTCTTGTCGGGCATGAGCCCCAGGTTCTTCAGGCGGACCATGGCTTTGTCGAGATACTGCATCGGTGTGCTCATTCTTCTAGCCTCGTGGGGCCCGTAAGGCCCGTCGCTGGTGGCGGGTAGAGAGTAAGGGGGGCGACCGCAGTCGTCCATGGCGTTCATGACCTGTTCCTCCCCGGAATCGGTAACGTTTCGCGAGCGGCTATTTGCAGGTCCCGTGCCAGCCCCGCCGGTAGGCTCGCAACTGCTTCATCCGCGCGCATTCCCGGGCCGCGCCGCACCCGCCGCAGGCGCGTGCCCGCCTTATGGCGCCTCGCGTTTTCGCCAAAGCTTGAGCGAATTCGCTACGACTTGGCGATTCAACACAGCGACCAGGCGCTCTGACGGACGCCGACACCCGCGCCGGATCAGTCGTTCCCGTCCAAAACCCGGGTTGGCACGGTGCCTGCAAAGAGAACCGCATCGACAACGTGGCCGGGAGGACACTTCGAGATGAACGCAGGAACCTTGACCGTGACTTCGAACCGCACCATGGCGTTGGTCGCCTACGTGCTGCATCTGTTCGGCGCCATCGCCGGTGTGCCGAGCATCATCGGCCTGATCGTGAACTACGTGAGTCGCCGCGGTTACGGCGAAGTGCCCTCGAGCCACCACGCCTGGATGATCCGCTCGTTCTGGTGGGCGCTTGCTGTTCGTCGTGATCGGCTGGCTCACGCGCTGGACGCTGGGCCTCGGCTGTGTCGATCTGTATCGCCGCATGGGCCTGGTACGTGTATCGCCACGTGCGCGGCCTCGTGGCACTCGTCAACGACGAGCCGCTGCCGCGCTAACGGAAGCCCCTCCGCAGGAGTCTTAGAAGCACCCGGCCGCGGTCGCCCACGGCTGCGGTACGATGGGCGCAAGGGGAGGTGCCAGGCCTTGCACACTTGCGCAGATTTTTCGCAGCGACTTCGGTCTTGCGCGACGACCGACAAATCTGTGCAAGTGTGCGGTGCCTGGCACCCTCTTCTTGCGTTGGTCCTAGTCACGCTTGCGGGCTGCTCGTCGCATGACAGCGGTGAGGGCGCTGCGGCACCGGCGCGCAGCGCGGCCGCCGTCGACGACGCGCGCCTCGCCGCCGCCGACCGCGAGCCCGGCCAATGGCTGTCGTACGGCCGCACGTACGACGAGCAACACTACTCACCCCTCGCGCAGATCGACACGACGAACGTGCGCGAGCTCGGGCTCGCGTGGTTCGCCGACATTCCGCTGAACCAGGGTCAGGAAGCGACGCCACTCGTCGTCGACGGCGTGATCTATCTCGCATCGAGCTGGAGCAACGTGTTCGCGTTCGATGCGCGCACGGGCGCTTCGCTGTGGCGTTACGACCCGAAGGTGCCGCGCGAGTGGGCCGTGAACGTGTGCTGCGATGTGGTGAACCGCGGCGTGGCCGTGTGGCACGGCAAGGTCTACGTCGGCACGCTCGACGGCCGGCTCGTCGCGCTCGATGCTTCCAGCGGGCGCGAACTCTGGAGCGTCGATACGATCGACAAATCGAAGCGCTACTCGACCACGGGCGCCGTGCGCATCGTGAAAGGCAAAGTGCTGATCGGCAATTCCGGCGCCGAATTCGGCGTGCGCGGCTACGTCACCGCGTACGACGCGGAGACCGGCAAGCTCGCGTGGCGCTTCTACACCGTGCCGGGCAATCCGGCCGACGGCTTCGAGAACGAAGCGATGGCCATGGCCGCGAAGACGTGGCACGGCGAGTGGTGGAAGCTCGGCGGCGGCGGCACGCCGTGGGATGCGATGGTCTACGACCCCGAAAGCGCACTCCTTTATATAGGCACGGGCAACGGCAGCCCGTGGAACCAGGCGCTGCGCAGCCCCGGCGGCGGCGACAACCTGTTTCTCGCGTCGATCGTCGCGCTCGATCCCGACACCGGCGAATATCGCTGGCACTACCAGACCGCGCCCGGCGAAACGTGGGACTTCACCGCGACGCAGCCGATCATCGTCGCGAATCTGATTTTCGGCGGCACGACTGCGGCGCGTGCTCATGCAGGCGCCGAAGAACGGCTTCTTCTACGTGCTCGACGCGAAGACCGGCGAGCTGATCTCGGCCGATCCGTTCGCGCCCGTGAACTGGGCGAGTGGCATCGACATGGCCACGGGCAAGCCCATCCAGAATCCAGAAACGCGCTACGACCAAACCGGCCGTCCGGCGTTCGTCACTCCCACGGGCCAGGGCGCGCACAACTGGCGGCCGATGAGCTTCAGCCCGAAGACGGGACTCGTGTACTTCGGCAGCCGGCACAACGCGCAGGTGTACATCCCCACGCCGGCCGAGAAGTTCACCGTGACTAACGTCGGCACGAACATCGGCATTACGCGGCCCGTGCCGCCGGAGCTCGAGGCGGAATTGGCGAAACGGCCCGACTTGCAGTTCGCCGATCGCGGCGCCCTGATCGGCTGGGACCCCATCGCACGCAAGCCGCGCTGGCGCACCGTGAACCCCGGCAATGGCATCGACGGCGGCACGCTAGCCACGGCAGGCGATCTCGTATTCGCCGGCGGCGGCAACAACGAATTCATCGCGTATCGCGCGGATGACGGCACGCGGCTGTGGAGCTTCGACGCACAGACCGGTGTGGCCGCGGGCCCGGTCAGCTACGAGCTCGATGGCGTGCAGTACATCGCCGTGGCCGCAGGACGCGGCTTGCAACCGTACTACCAGCCGAACTACTCGCGCCTGCTCGTATTCAAGCGCGGGGGCACGGCGACCTTACCGATCGCCGCCACGTACGTGCCACCGCCGCTGAATCCACCGCCGAGCACCGCGTCAGCCGCGGTGCTGGCGCACGGCGCCGAGTTGTATGGTCAGAACTGCGTGCAGTGCCACGGCAACAACATCAGCAATTTTCCGGACCTGAAGGTGTCGCCCGCAATCCAGACGCAGGCACTCTTCGACGCCATCGTGCTCGGCGGTGCGCGCGAGCAGAACGGCATGGTGTCGTTCGCGGCGGCGCTGTCGCGCGCCGACGCTTCAGACGTGCGCGAATACATCGTGTCGCTGGCGCACGCGGCGAAGGCGGAAGAAGACGCGAAGCGCGCGGCGGCCGGCGGCGCGGAACCGCACGCGCAGTGAGGGAAGGGGTTGTCACGCGCCCCACGTTCGGCGCTCGGCGCCGCGCTAGACCCGCACCCGAGTGCGCCGACTCTCGGGTTCGGGGTTTGCTACAGTGCGCAGCATGACAGGACGAACCAAACTCTTGCCCGGCGACGTGTACGACTACGTGCTGCAAATGACGCGCGAGCCCGAGGCGCTCGCGCAGTTGCGCGCAGCCACGGCGTCGGTACCGCACAGCGTCATGCAGATCGGCGCGGACCAGGGTGCGCTGATGGCGCTGCTCGTGCGCCTGATCGGTGCAAAGCGCTGCCTCGAGGTAGGCACCTACACAGGCTACTCGGCGCTCGCCGTGGCGCTCGCGCTGCCGGCGGACGGCAAACTCATCACCTGCGACATCAGCGCCGAGTGGACCGCCGTCGGCCAGACGCTGTGGCGCAAGGCCGGCGTGGCCGACCGCATCGATCTACGTTTGAAACCCGCGCTCGAAACACTCGACGAGCTGCTCGCGGCGGGCGAAGCGGGCCGCTTCGACTTCGCGTTCATCGACGCCGACAAGCCGAACTACCCCGCCTACTACGAGCGGCTGCTGAAGCTCGTGCGCCGCAACGGACTGATCGCCGTGGACAACACGCTCGCGCTCGCGGGCGCGCCTGTGATGACGCAAGGCTCCGCGAACGCGAAGGCGATGGTCGCGTTCAACGAGCAGCTGCGCACGGACGAGCGCGTAGAGCAGGCGATGCTGACCGTGGGCGAGGGGCTGACGCTGCTGCGCATACGCTGAGGGAGACCAACGGCATGGCCAAGAAGAAGAACGCCGCCGCTCTGTGCACAGGCACGAGGTCAAGGCTCACCTCTCCAACTTCGATCTGGCGAAGGCCGGGTCGTCGCTGAATCTCCAGATCTACGCCTTCGATGAAAAGATCGGCGAGCTCGAGGTGGGCAGAGGCTCGCTGTACTGGTACGGCCGCAGCCGGCACAAGAGCAAGCGCATCAACTGGACCAAGTTCGCCGAGATGATGGATAAGTTGGCGTACGAAGATGCATAGCGTGTCGGCCGCGATGATCAAGCGGTACCGGGACCCACTCGCCAAGCGCTAACTCCGCGTGCGCGCCTTCGCCGAATGGCTCTCCACGACCGCGCCGAGCGTCGCGATTCAATCGCGGTTCTGGTTCATTCGCCTGTTGCAGGCCACGCACTTGATCACCGCCGGCGTGGCTTCCGTGTCGGGCTTGATGATCGCGCTGCGCGTGCTCGGCCTGCAGCGAGCGGACCAATCCTTCACCGCAGTGTGGACGCGCTTCGCGCCATGGCTGGCCGTGAGCTTGGGCCTCATGCTTCTCACCGGCATCGCCCAAACGCTCGGCGACCCCGTGCGCGAATTCACTTCCTTTTCCTACTGGCTCAAGTTGGTGTTGGTGCTCTGCTGCGCGCTGGGCACGCTGCTGCTCACCCGCGCCGCGTGGCGTGTGTCGCCCACGGCGCCCGCGGTTGACTTTTCCTTCGCCGCGAAGCTCACGGCGGCGGGGCTCGTCGTCTTCTGGCTCTGCATCGTGCTGCTCGGCCGCATGATCGCCTACGACCGCGCGATCTGGGGCAGCCTGTCGATGCGCACATGAGCACGCAGTCCATCCTCGAAAGCATTCAAGGCTCCGCGCTCGGAACTTGGATGCGCTACACGAACGGCGCCATGCCGGTCGTCGAGGCCACGCACGTGCTAGCCGCCGTGCTGCTATTCGGCACGGTGCTGATCGTGGACCTGCGGTTGCTGACGCTCGTCGATTCGTCGCGAGAGTTCACGCGTGTGAGCCGCGAGACGCTGCGCCTCACGTGGCTCGCGTTCGGCATCTCCGTGATCACGGGCTCGTTGATGTTCACGACGAGCCCACAGACTTACTTCTACAACGCCGCGTTCCAGTGGAAAGCGCTCGCGTTGCTCGGTGCGGGATTGAACATGGCGCTGTTTCAGCTGCTCACGGCGCGCAGCGTGAGGGCCTGGAATGAAAGCGCGGCCGCCGCCGGCGGCGCGCGTAGCTGGCCTCGCGTCGATCGTGCTCTGGGCCGCCGTGGTGCTACTCGGCCGCTGGATCGGCTTCACGAAAGGCTACGACTTCGCTATTCCACCCAGCGTCGAGCTCGCGTTCCCCGGGTGACGGCGCACCGCTAGTGCGTGAGCTCCGCCCCGCCGCCCGAAGGCTCCGCCTTGGCGCCACTTAGGATGCCGCCGCCGTCGAGCGCGAACATATACACGCTGTCGCCGCGCTTGGTGCCGGGGAAGAACCCGCCTGCCGATAGCGCCACCACGTACTGCTGCCCGTTGCGCTCGAACGTGCTGACGGCCGCGTGGATGCCGGCGTCCGTCTCATACTCCCAGAGCAGCGCGCCGTTCGATTTGTCGAGTGCCTGCAAGCGGCCGTCGTTGCGGCCGATGAAGAGCAGTCCGCCGCGCGTCACGGTGGAACCCGCGTAGCAGAGCTCGCCCCACTGTTGCCGCCACGCGAGGCGATTGGTCCGCACGTCCACGGCCGCGAGCACGCCGCGGCGCGGCACGCGCGAGCGCGTGTAGTCGCCGCCGAAGTAGCGGCTGCCGGGCTTCGGTATCACCCACTCCGTGCCGCCTTCCTTCGTGGAGTACGCCGCGGCGCCATCACCCGTGCACACGTAGAACAGACTCGTCTCGGGGTCGTAGCGAGCTCGGCGGCCAATTGGCGCCACCGGTGCCGAGCGGCTTCATGACCACGGGCTGGTCCCAGAACGGCGTGAAGATGCGGCCGTTGTTGATGAGCTTGAAGCCTTCGGGCTCGATGTCGATCTCGTGCGGAATGACCTCGTCGCCGATCGGGATCGGCTGCGTCGCGGCCGTCGCCTGGCGCGGCTCCTGCATCACGGGCCGCTCCTCGATGCCGACGAGCGGCTTGCCCGTGACGCGATCGAGAATGTAGACGTAGCCCGTCTTGCCGATCTCGACGATGCCCTTGCGCAGCGTGCCGTTGATCGTGGCGTCGAACAGCACGACGGGATTCGGCGAGTCGTAATCCCAAAGATCGTGATGCACCTGCTGGAAGTGCCAGCGGTACTTGCCGGTCTTCGCCTCGATGGCGACCATCGACACAGTGAAGAGATTGTCGCCGGGCCGCACGGAGCCGTTCAGATCGGGGCCGGGGTTGCCGGTGGAGAAGTAGACGAGCCCGAGCTCGGGGTCCACGGCCGGCGTCTGCCACACGGCCGCGCCGCCGTGCTTCCACGTGTCGTTGTGGCTGGGCCACGTATCGTGGCCCACTTCGCCGGGCGCCGGCACCGTGTAGAACGTCCACACGAGCTTGCCGTTACGTGCGTCGAACGCTTTCACGCGGCCGCGCGCGGCCTTGTCACCGCCCGCAAAGCCCGTGATCACGAGACCGTCGTAGTACAGCGGCGCGGTGGTGATGCTGAAGCCGTCGGCGTTCGTCTCGGCCTGCACCTGCCACACGACTTTGCCCGTCTTGTGATCGAGCGCGAGGAGCTTGCCGTCGAGCTGACCCGCAAAGATCTTGCCGTCGCCGATACGCGACGCCTCGGCTCTCCCAGCCGCAGCAGACCACGCTGATGCCTGCGTCGAGGTGCGCTTCGTAGCTCCAGAGAATCTTGCCGGTGTCGACGTCGAGCGCGAACACGTCGTTCGCGCCGGTCGAAATGTAGATCACGCCGTCGTAGACGATGGGCTGCGCCTGGCCCGAGTACTTGCTCTCCGTGGCCGAGCCGTTCAGGTGCGTGCGCCAGCTCGGCTTGAGCTTGGCGACGTTGTCGCGGTTCACGACCGTGAGCGGCGAGTAGCGTTGGTTGTAGACGTTGCCGCCGTTCGTGATCCAGCCGTCGGCGGATGGGGCCGTCAGTTGTTTCGCCGTGAACTTCGGCGGCGAAGCGGGCGCGCGTTGCGCAAGCGCGGTCGCTCGAACCGAGCACCACCGCAAGCGCCGCGAGCATCGCGCGCTTCGAAAGAATCCGCATACGTGATAACCCCCTGTCAGTTCCCCGCGCGCGCGGTCGCACTGCCGCCTGCGGCCGCGGTCTTCAGCATCTCGGCGATCTTCTCGCCGTTCGGCACCGGCCGGCCCTGCACCGGCGTCGTCGCAAGGGCTAGCGCCGTCGCGGCCGAGCCCGTCCTTCGCCGCCGGCGTTCGCGCCGTGCGCGAGCAAGTACGCCACCACGTCGGGCCAGCCGCGCCCTGCCGCCTGGTGCAGCGCCGATTGCCCCTGGCGATCCGTCATCGAGTTCTGGCGTGCAATTCGCGCGGTGCGACTCTGCAGATCCGCGATCGCGGCGTTCACGTCGGCGCCGGCGGCGAGCAGGATGTCGAGCGAAGCGATGACCTCGCTCTCGATCTTCTTGCTCGTGAAGTCCGGCGCGCGATTCGCGCCGAAGCCGGGCTCGCGCACGCCCACGCCGCGCCGCGGCCATGAACGGCGTCACGCCCATGACGTTCGGCAGGTCGACCTGCGCGCCGGCCGCGAGCAGCGCGTGCAGCGCGTCGTTGTCGTGCATGATCGCGGCGCGCAGCAGCGGGCTCGCGCCCGTCGTGAGCAGATCGTCGACGAAGCGCTGGCTGTTGCCGCCGCGCCCCGGCCGATGGAAGTTCAGCTGCGCGTTCACGTCCACGCCCGAGGCGATCAACGCGGTCACGAGCTGCATGCCGGTCGTCGTCTTCGAGCGCGGATGCGGCTCTCCCGTGCGCGGCCGGTACGTGTTCATGTCGACGGCGATGTAGAGCGCCGTGCGGCCCCACCAGTCCGACCGCGAGCGTATTCGCGCCGGACGTCGAGCAGCACCTTCGCCGTGTCGAACTCGTAGTTGTCGATCGCGAGCATGAGCGCGGTCTCGCCGTCGGGTGTCGGCCTGATCCACGCTCTCACCGGCGGCGAGGATCGTGCGCACGCAATCGATGCAACCCGCGCGCGCGGCGTACAAGCAGCGGCGTGAGACCGCCGGTGGGGCGATACTGCGCGCGCGGCTCGTTCGTGATCTGCGTGCCCCAATCGTTGGTCGCGGCGCGCGCGTGCACGTCCGCGCCGTGATCGATCAGGAGCTTCACGACCTTCGCGTCCCCGGCTTCGGCAGCCCACATCAGCGCGGTCTGATCGCGCCACGCCTCGCGTGCGTTGACGTTCGCGCCCGCGCGCGATCAGCGCGCTCACGACCTCGACGCGAGCCCGTGCGCGCGGCGAGCATCAGCGCCGTCTCGCCGTCGCCGTTCGCAGCATCCACGGGCGCGCCGGCCTTCAGCAGCAGCCGCACGATCTTGCACGTTCGCCGGCCTTCGCGGCTTCGCCGAGCGGCGTGGCGCCGAAGCGGTTCTGCGTGGCCGCTTTCGCGCCGCGCTTCAACAGCCGCTCGACGAGATCGGCGTCGAGCCTTGTACGCGGCCCAGTGCAGCGGCGTGGTGCCGTCGCCCTGCGCGGCGTTGACATCCGCGCCCTGCTCGATGAGCTTCGAGCGCCGCGTCGCGGTGGCCATTCTCGATCGCGTCGGCGAGCGGGCTGTCCGCGCAGCGCCGAACCGACAGCGTAAGAGCCAGAGCCGAAGCTGATTGAGCCACTTGTTCATACGATGTCCGGCATCAGCGTGTTGTGATGCGCCCAGAAACCTTTGTGTGCGTCGTACACGAACTTGGCGGGATCCGCGAACGTGCGTGGCAAGCCGTCGAGCACGCCCGCCTTCTGCATGTCGGCGGCCGTCTGCCCTTGCCGCACGATTCTCGACGAAGCGCTCGAACATCGCAAGCATGAGGTCGTGCTCGGCCTGCACGTCGGCGCGGCCGACCACGGGCCCGAAGCTCGGCACGTAGCGCGTGCGCGCGTCGCCGAGCTTGAGCAGCTTCTTGAGCGAATCGACGCGGCCGCCGAGCCAGCCGCCGCCGAACCAATCGAGCTCCGGGTCGCGCTGCGGCGAAACCGCGTCGCCGACCGCGATCACGTTCGCGTCGGCGAAGTGCACGTACACGTCGCCGTCGGTGTGCGCCTCGAGCAGGTACCCGTAGCTCGATCTTCTTGTCCCCAAACGCAGCCGTCTCGGTAGTAAAGAACGTCTTCGTCGGCCGCCCGGCCTCGCGCAAGCGGCTTCTCGTATCGATCTTCTTTCGGCACGTAATAGCCGGCAGTCAGCCGCTGCCGAGTCTTCGCGTGCGCGACGATCGTGGCGCCGGCCATGCCGAGCGCTTCGTTGCGCGCCGGTCTGATCCAGGTGCCAGTGCGTGTTGAACGAGCGTGACGACCTTCCCGCCCGCCCCGCAGTGTTTTCTTCCTTGGCGAGCTTGCGATCTTAGCGAGAGTCTCCTCTCTTGCTCGCCGCATTCCGCTGTCGACGACGACGAGCCCCGCGCCGGTCGCGAGCACGAGCACGTTGCCGCCGGCGCCGGAGATGAGCGTTGATGCCGTGGCGCGAGCGATCGTCGACGGTCAGCGAGTCCGCCGCGCGCGCGATGCGACGCGGCGAGCGGCGGCAGACCAGCGCCGCCGAGCCCGAGCAGCACATCGCGCCGCGGATTTCCGTTGCGAAGGCCATCGCGATCACGCCGAGCTAGACGCCCGCGATCTCGCCGGTGCTGTCGCCGAAGCTCTTCTGCTCGAGCCCGGCCTTGTTGAGCACCGTGAGGTGCAGGTTCGCGAACGTCGTGTGCTCCGGCAGCTCGACGTGCTGGCCGCCCTTGAGCGCGCCGTGCGCGCCGCCGACGAGAATGATCGGCAACGGATAGTTGTTGTGCCGGTCGCTGTTGCTCATGTTCGAGCCGTACATGAATAGCGAGTGATCGAGCAGCGAGCCGTCGCCGTCCGGCGTCGCGGCGATCTTGGCGACGAAGTCCGCGAAGCGCTCGCACGTGGTAGCGTCTGGACCTTCACGAGCTTCTCGAGCGCTCCTTGTCGTTCGCGTGGTGCGACAGCGGATGGAACGCATCCGACACGCCGATGTGGTTGTACGTGCGGTTCGTGCCCTCGGCCACCATGATGTACGACGCCACGCGCGTGAGGTTCGCCTGATACGCGAGCGCGATCAGGTCGAACATCAGCTTCACCTGCGCGTCGAAGTTCGGTCAGCTCGCCGATCGGCGCTTCGGGCAGCGTCGATGCCGTCAGATCGCGCTGCTCGAAGCCTTCTGCGACGCGCCGCTCGATCTCGCGCACGGTCTCGAGGTAGCTCGTCGAGCACCGCGCGGTCGCTCGGTGCCGAGCTCGCGCTTCGAGCGCGTTCGTGCGGTCGGTGATCAGGTCGAGCAGGCTCGTGCGTCTCGGCGCGCGATCGCGTCGCGCTCCTCCGGCGTATCGCCCTCGCCGAACAGCTGCATGAACACCTTGCGCGGATTGAACTCCATCGGCAGCGGCGACGTCGCGTTGCGGAACGACAGCGTCGAGCTGTAGTAGCAGCGGCGCCCGTGCCGCACGCGGCGACTCTGCATCGTGGTCTCGGAGGCCACCTCGAGCGACGGCAGCGCCGTGTCCTGGCCGATCTTCGCGGCGATCATCTGGTCGATCGTCGGCGCCATGTGCGCGCCGGTCGGCCTTCTGGTCGGGCTTCACGCCCGAGAGCCACGTGGCCGGCACGATCGTGTGCACCGAGTTCGCGGTCGCCTTGTTCTCGAGGTTGCCGAACGAGGTCACGTAGCGCTTGTAGCTTCTCGAGCGGCTTCATGATCGGGCGAGAGCTTGAAGTCCGTCGCCGGCGCCGCTCGGCGTCCAGTGGTCCATCTCCGGGCCGTACGGCGTGTTCCACATGATCGCGCCGTGCGGAATATAGAAGAAGCCGGCGCGCAGCTTCGGCGCCGCGGCCGTGTGCGCGAGCGCCGTGGCGGCGGGAATCATCGCGTCGAGCAGCGGCAGGCGCGAACGCCACGCCGGCGCCTTTGAGCACCGTGCGCCGCGAGAGATGCTTCTTCGTCATGAACATGGCGCTTACCCCTGAACGCCGAGCCGAAGCCGTCGCCTGCGCCGACGCCTGCTTCGGCGCTTCTGCCGTCTGGACGGCCGCCTGCATGCGGAACGCGTCGCTCGTGCACGATGCCGGTCACGAGCGCCGAGAACCTGTAGTCCTGCGCTTCGCGGCGTCGCGCACGATCGCGCGCACCTGCGGCATGTCGTAGTACTCGAGCTCGCGCCCGAGCGCATACATCATGAGCTTCTGCGTCAGGGCCTGCACGAACTGGTCGCGGCGCGCGAGCAGCGCGTTCGCGCAGCTCGACGGGGCCGTTGACCGGCGCGCCGCTCGGCAGCTCCGTGCTGCGCGTCGATGGGCTGCGCCGGCCTCGTCGGTCGTCGTCGCGCCAGGCGCCGGTGGCCGTGAAGTTCTCGAGCGCCAGGCCGTACGGATCGATCACGCCGTGACACGCCGTTGCACACGTGGGACTCTTGCGATGCTGCTCGAGCCGCGCGCGCACGGTCTTCGGCTTCTCGCCCTGCCGGCGTGTCGAGATTCGTCTCGACGCCCGGCGGCGGCGGAGTCGGCGGCGTGCCCATGAGCTTGTCGAGCACCCAGGCGCCGCGCAGCACCGGCGACGTGCGATTGCCGTACGACGTGCGCAGCAGCACGGCGCCCTTGCCGAGCAGCCCGTGCCGCCGGATCCGTCGAGCTTCACGCGCCGGAACTGCGGGCCGACGACGCCGTCGATGCCGTAGTGGCGCGCGAGACGCTCGTTCAAGAACGTGTAGTCGGCCGTCAGCAGCGTCCTGCACGTCGTGGTCCTCGAGCAGCACGCTCTCGAGGAACAGCTCGATCTCCTCGGCGAAGTCGCTCGCGCAGCGCCGTTCGTTGAACTCGGGATACAGATTCTTGTCGGGCTCGATGGCGTCGAGATCGTCGACGTTGAGCCAGCGCAGCGGCGAAGCTCGTGACGAGCACTTCGGCGCGCGGGTCCGCGAGCATGCGCGTGACCTGCGCGTCAGCACGCTCGGGCTCTGTGCAGCTTGCCGGCCGCCGCGAGGTTCAGCAGCTCGTCGTCCGGACCCTGACTCCACAGGAAGAACGAGAGCCGCGACGCGAGCTCGAGCGTCGAGCAGCGCGTGACGTCGCGGCGGCCGCGTCCTGTCGCGCGGCGCGATCGCCGCGATACAGAAAATCGGGGCTCGCGAGCACGGCCGTGGTCATGACGCTCGATACCTTCGTCGAAGCCGCCGGCACCCTTGCGGCCTTCGCTCGAAGAACGGCATGAGCCGGTCGACGTCGGACTGGCCCACGGGCCGGCGGAACGCGCGCCGCGCGAGGTTGCGCAGTGATCTCGCAGCGCGCACTCGCGTTCGCGAGCCGCGACCTCGGGCTCGCACACGAACAGCTTCTTGCGGCTCGCCGTCTTCGTGAGCCCCGTGGAATTGAACGGGCCCGTCATGTTGATGCCGCCGAGCACGCCCGCTACGCGTCTGCCCGCTGGAAAATGCGAAGCCGGCGCTGGGGCGTAGTCCGCGATCTGCTCGTCGTCTGCCGCGCGCGAGCGCTCGATGAACGTGACGGCGACCTCGTGCGTGCCGGCCGTGACGTTCAGCGGAATGTTCTGTGAAGCGATTCATGACCTCGGCGCGCGCGGGCGCGCCGCCGCGATTCACGAGCGCGAGGTCCTCGGGCCCGCCGATGTCGGCGCGGAACTGCTCGGCGCGGTCGACGAGCACCACGAGCGTCTGCCGCGTCTCGACCGCGCGCGGATAGAGGCCCACGCCGAGATCCGCGATGCTGAGCCGGTACTCGCCGTCGGCCGGGAACGCGTGCGTGAACTTCATGCCGCCGCGCGTGCCGAGCGGCAGGCCCGGCACGTAGGCGTCCTGGCGCACGGTGGGCGGCGGGAAGTACGCGTTCGCGACCTTCGGCTTCGGCTCGCCGACGGCGAGATGCGCGACGGCACCCGCGGCGTCCACGTACTGCTCGACGAACGAGGGCGAGGTGCTGAGCGCAGCGGCGATGTTCGTGAAGCCGTGGATCTCGATCTCGGCCGGCAGGTATTCCTTCGCATCGATGTCGACGTCGAGCAGTGCTTTCACGGCGTTCGCGTATTCCGTGCGGTCGAGCCGCTGCGCCGCGACGTAGCCCGCCTGTTTCGGCGCGTGCTCGTCGATCGTGCGCTCGAGGGTCGCGACGAGCCCGTCGATGTCGTCCTTCGAGGGCTGCGGATTGCCGGGCGGCGGCATGAGGCGGCCACGCAGCTTGACGATGGCCGCCTCGAACTGAGCGGCGTGCTGCGGCACGGACTCAGGTGTAACGCCCTCGAACGACAGGTTGCCCGCGAAGTCGCCCGGGTTGTGGCAGTCGGTGCAATACTTCGCGAACAGCGCGAGGCGCTCCTGATCGCGCGGGTGCGCGAAACGCATCGCTACCACGATCGCTACGGCGGCCACCGCGAGAGCGACGGCGGCGCCGGCCAGCCAGAGATTACGTCTCATGAGGATCCCGCAAGCCCATCCACCCATTGTGGCTCAGAAGGGGCGCGCTGCGGAATCCAAGAATCCCGAAGACCGACCGGTTCGGCGCGCCCTTTGAACTCGGGGCGGCTTTGCTCTAGGGTCGCTCTTATGTAAGTGACCGCCTAACCTCCCGGGGGTACCCATGGCCACCGTCTCTTTGCGCGTCAACGGCTCCACGCACCAGGTGGAGATCGATCCCTCCACTCCTCTTCTATACGTGCTGCGCAACGACTTGGGCCTCCAGGGCCCGCGGTTCGGCTGCGGTCTCGCGCAGTGCGGCGCCTGCACCGTCATCGTCGACGGCGTCGCAATCCGCTCATGCATCACGCCCGTCAGTGGGGCCACGGGTGAGATCACGACACTCGAAGGCATCGCGAAGAACGGCAAGCCGCATCCGCTGCAGCAGGCATGGGTCGAGGAGCAGGTGCCGCAGTGCGGTTACTGCCAGAACGGCCAGATCATGACGGCAAAAGCCATGCTCGACCGCAATCCACACCCGACCGACGCGCAGATCCGCGACGGCATGGAAGGGATCCTCTGCCGCTGCATGACGTACTACCGCGTGCAGCAGGCCATCAAGCGCGTCGCCAACGGCACTCTGTCGAGCGCCACGGAAGGTGAGAAATGAGCACGCAGGTCTCGCTTCCAAAAGCCATCGAGGACGCGCTGTACCACGCGAACCCGCAGCTCTCGCGGCGCGGCTTCCTGCTGTCGTCAGGCGCCGTCGTCGTGAGCTTGAGCGTAGGCGACGCATTGAGCGGCCGCGCGCTCGCACAAGCCGCGAACGCGGGTCCCTACGCCGACCCAGATTTCCTGAAACTCGACACCTGGATCGTGATCCACCCCGACAACACCGCGACGTTCTTCGTCGGCAAGACGGACGGCGGCCAGGGCACGGGTACGGCGTTCCGGCAGATGATGTCCGACGAGCTCGACATCGCGTACGACAAGACGCGCCTCGTCATGGGCAGCACGGACACGACGCCGGACCAGGGCGGCTCCGGCGGCTCGGATGCGATCGAGCGCGACGGCTGGCCCGCGCGCCGCGTCGCCGCCGAAGCGCGGCGCGTACTGCTCGATCTCGGCGCGGAGCACTTGAAGGTGCCGGTCGCAGGGCTCGCGGTGCAGGGCGCCGTGATCTCCGCGAAGGCCGACCCGAAGAAGTCGGTGACCTACGCCGAGCTCGTCGGCGGCAAACGCTTTAACGTCGCGCTGACGGGTAAGAACGTGGATTTCACGACCGGCACGGCGAATGTCAAAGCCGTGCAGGAGCTGCACACCGTCGGCAAGCCGATCCCGCGCTACGACATCCCGGGCAAGGTCGACGGTTCGCTGAAGTGGGCCTGCGACATGAAGCTGCCAGGCATGCTGCACGCGCGCAACGTGAAGCCGCCGGTCGCGGGCGCCACGCTGCGCAGCGTCGACGAATCGTCCATCTCTAGCATCTCTGGACTCGTGCGCATCGTGCGCCATGGCAACTATCTTGGCCGTCGTGTGCGAGCGCGAAGAGCAGGCCATCCAGGCGTCGCGGCAGCTGAAGGCCGACTGGGCGAAGCCGGCCGAAGCGCCGTTCCCCTCGTCCGACAAGCTGTTCGACTACATCCGCGGCGCGAAACCCACGTCGAACGAGAAGCCCGAGATCAAGGGCGACGTGGACACGGCGCTCGCGGGCGCCGCGCACGTCGTCGAGGCCGAATACGAAGTGCCGT
Source organism: uncultured Gammaproteobacteria bacterium (assembly GCA_963748045.1). Taxonomy (GTDB): domain Bacteria; phylum Pseudomonadota; class Gammaproteobacteria; order Steroidobacterales; family Rariloculaceae; genus FEN-1219. The sequence continues at coordinate 20,005 of CAVVIC010000030.1, read as the reverse complement.
TCCAGGGCCACACCGCGATCGGTCCGGCGCTTGCGCTGGCCGATCCCTCCGGCGATCAGATGACGATCTACACGAACGACATGAAGTCGTACGGCCAGAGAAACGGCGTGGCGCAATTCCTCGGAGTGCCGCGCGAAAAAGTGCGCGTGGTCTACATGGACGGGCCGCAGGTGTACGGCCGCACGGCGGCCGACGACGTCGGCTTCGAGGCCGCGTTCCTCGCGCGCGAGCTCGGCCGGCCCGTGCGCGTGCAGTGGATGCGGCACGAGGAGACGGCCTGGGACACGAAGGGTCCGCCGTACACGTTCAAGCTGCGCGGCGGGCTCGACGCGCAAGGCAAGCTCGTTGCGCTCGAGTACGACGCGCGCTCGCTCGACTACAACCACCTCTGGTACAACGAGCCCGAGACGGTGCTGATCGCGCAGCTCATGGGCAAGCGGCCCGCGAAGACGGCGCCCGGCAGCGCGGAGAAGCCGTCGGTGCAGTACGCGATTCCGCATCAGCGCATGACGGCCAGCGTCGTGGGCCTGCCGATGATCTGGGAGACGCCGCTACGCACCGGCAACCTGCGCGACCCGAACGGCCCGCAGGTCACGTTCGCGTTCGAGTCTTTCATCGACGAGCTCGCGGCGGCTGCCAAAGCCGATCCCGTGAAGTTCCGCCTCGACATGATCGCCGGCAGCACCGAGGACGACGTGTTCCGGCGCGCGCGCTCGCTCGCCGTGATCAAGGCGGCCGCAGAGGCGTACGGCTGGGACACGCGGCCGTCGCCGAAGCGCGCGTGCCAGCGGGTCCCGTGGTCACGGGCCGCGGCATCGCGTACACGTATCGCAGCAACACGGTCGTCGCCGTGATCGCGGAAGTGGAAGTGAACCGCGACACGGGACGCGTATGGGCGAAGCGGCTCGTGTGCGCGCACGACTGCGGGCTCACGATCAACCCGCTCGGACTCACGCGCACCGTCGAGTGCGGCATGCAGCACGGCTTGAGTCGTGCCCTGTGGGAAGAAGTGCAGTTCGACACCGAGAAGGTCACGAGCGTCGACTGGGCCACGCATCCGAGCATGCGGCACTCCGACGCGCCGGAGAAGATCGACGTCGTGATCGTGAACGGCGACCCGAACCCGAATCGCCCCGATTTGCCGCACTACGGCGCGGGTGAGGCGAGCCACAAGCCGGTGATCGCGGCCGTAGCGAACGCGATCTACGACGCGACCGGCGTGCGTCTGCGGCGGCGCGCCGTTCCGCAAGGAGCGCGTGCTGGCAGCCTTGCAGACGGCGAAGACGTAGCGCGAGCACGTACGACACTGAGATGTGAAAGTACCAACCGCGCGACGTCGATGAGCTCATGAGCACCGTTGTCATTACAGGATCCAATCGCGGCATTGGCTTGGCGCTGGCGAACCTCTACGCCCACCGCGGCGACACGGTGTTCGCCTGCTGCCGCACACCGAGCAAAGCCACCGAGCTTCAGGCGCTCGCGAAGGCTCATTCGGTCACCGTCGTTCCGCTCGACGTAGGCGATGACGAATCCGTCGCCGCGCTCGCGAAACTTCTCGCCAACGCCCCCGTCGACGCGCTGATCAACAATGCAGGCGTGAGCGGCGGCCCGTCCGAACAACAAACGGCGACGAACATGAATTTCGCTGCATGGGCGGAGACGTTCAACGTCAACACGCTCGGCCCGGTTCGCGTGCTGCAAGCGCTGTTGCCGGCGCTGAAACGTTCGCGAAGCGCGAAGGTGATGAGCGTCACCAGTCAGCTTGGCGCGATCTCGCTCGATATGGCTTTCGCTCTAGGCTACGCCGCGAGCAAAGCGGCGCTGAACAAGTTCATGCGCCTGGCGGCCTCCCAGCTGAAGCCACAAGGCGTTGCCGTGGGCGTGATTCATTCGGGCTGGGTCAAAACGGACATGGGCGGCCCGGGCGCGTCGATCACGCCGAGCGAAAGCGCGGCCGGCATCGCGAAAGTCATCGACCAGCTCTCGCCCCAAAACACCGGCGGCTTCTGGAACTGGAACGGCAGCCGGCACGAGTGGTAGACGACATGAAGTGCGATACTCGGGCCATGAACACCGTGCCGGCCCGCGCCTTCATCGCATTCGCGATCCTGCTCGCGACAGGCTCAGCCCTCGCGCACCACTCGTTCGCGATGTTCGACCAGACGAAAACGCTCACGCTGCAAGGCGCCGTCAAAGAGCTGCGCTGGACCAACCCGCACGTCTTCATCCAGGTGCTCGTGAAGAACGACACAGGCGCCGAAGACGAGTGGAGCATCGAGATGACGAGCCCCGAGCACCTGGCGCGAACCGGTTGGCGGCCGGGAACGCTGAAGCCCGGCGACAAAGTCACGCTGAACATCCATCCGCTCGTCGACGGCGACAAGGGCGGCCAGTACCTCGTCGGGCACCGGCCCTAGCGGGCCCCTGATCGGCAGCGCACCGCCCGCGCGACCGGAGCAACGCAAGTGAGCGGACGCCGACCGGCACGCGCCGCCGCGGCGCTGCTCTGCGCGTGCGTGACAGCGGCATGCACGCCGGCGCCAGCGCCGCTGCCGGACTGGGCGGGTCAATGGGAAAACGTCGGCGCCACGCCGAGCCCGGACGGCGGATTCTACGAGCCGCTCGAGCAGGTGCTGAAGGAGCTCGAGTGGTCGCCGCCGCTCAAGCCCGACTCGCAAGCGGTCATCGACAAAGTCGTCGCAGCGCAGCGCGCCGCCATGGAAGCGATGCGCCAAGGCAAGGATCCGGGCGGCGCCGTGACGGCCTGCACGTTCGGCTATCCCACGGTGATGCTCGAGTCGCCGCTGATGTTCGAGATTTTGCCGACGCCGAACGAGACGGCGCTGATCTTCTCGAGCCGCGAGATCCGCCACGTGTACACGGACGGGCGCGAACACCCCGGCAAGGACGACCTGTGGCCCACGCCCTGGGGCGATTCGATCGGCCACTGGGAAGGTGAGACGCTCGTCATCGACACCATCGCGGTGAAGTCGGCCTTCCCGGGGCGCGAGGGCTCGGCCGTGATCGCGTTTGGCGGCATCGAGGAATCGCAGATGATCGCGTTCTTGAGCGCGGAGGCGCACTTCACCGAGCGCATCCGAATGCTGCACAAGGATCTGCTGGAGAATCAGATCACGATCGTCGATCCCAAGAATCTCACGGAGCCCTGGCACATGACGCGCACCTACCAGCGCGTCACGCAAATCCACCGCATGGTGTACGAGGACTGCGAGGGCGAGGAGCGCAACCCGATCGTCGACGGTAAGTTCATCCTCACGCCGCCGTCGCGCTAGAACCCGTACGTCCGCGCGCCGCGCACAGCGGATTTACCTGCCGATCGCCGAGAAACTCGGGTTGCCCGCCTCCGCCCACCGCGGTGGAATACTCGCCGTTGCCTCTGGACTTCGCCAAAGCTCGAGGACATACAATTGGCCGCAGGACCGGCACCAGCGGAACCGCCCATGGAAGCGCGCATCGCTCGAATCGAAGCCGACGTCGCGCACATCGGCGGCGACATCGTCGACATCAAAGTCGACTTCCGCGCGCGATTCGACAGACTCGACACGCGCATGGACCGCTTCGAGACGAAGCTCGACAAGTTCTCTACCGAGATCGCAGGCGCGAAGGTCTGGGCGCTGCTGCTGTACTTCGCACTCGCGGCCAGCATGCTCGGGACGATGGCGCGCGGCTTCGGTTGGATCTGACAGCGCTGGCCGCGACCGCCGCCCACCCTATGTCAAACGCGGCACCGACTGTGCTCACCTGACGATCGCGGCCGCGCTTGGGCGCGTGACGCTCATCACAACAGCTCCACCCGCCCCGCTGCCAAGATCGCATCGGGCCACGATTTGCATCCTGCAATCGCGGCACTCCCGCCATCCCTGGCGGTCGGGGCACGCGAATGGGCATCTCCGAGACCATCCTCGCAGCCGGCATCGGTGGAGCGGCCACCCTCATGGCGGCGGTGTTCCAGCTGTACACCGCGCTGCGCGTCAAACCCAAAACGGATTCGCGTCCGAAGAAGACGAGCGTGCTGCGCTCGTACGTCGCCATTGCCGTGCTGATGATCGCGTCGGCGGCCGGCGGCTACCTGTTCGCGGAATTTCGGCAGCAACAGGCAATCGAAGATGCGCGCGCCATGCACGAAGAGCTCCGCGGCATGCGCGACGAGATCAACGCCCAGCTGCAAGCGTTGAAGCAGACGGCCGAACACCTGGCGCGCGAACGCGGCGCCGGCGACGAGCCCGCTGCCGATGCCGAGACGTTGGTGCTGGCACGCGGCCCCGTGGATCGAGCGTGCAACGAAACCGGCAGCGACGCGGCCGCGTGCGATGCCCTACGTGAGCCGGAGGCCGAGCCCGCGGCCGCAACACCCGCCGGCACACCCGTTCGGCGCCGACGGCGCCCTGTAGCGACGCCGTCACGCAGCCCGCACCGCCGGGTCACGGCATGCGGCCCGCCGCGGTATGCTAGCGCCCCCAAAAGCTCACCGCTTCGGAGCGCACGGATGCCCACGAACCCCGTCTCTGCCGTCGATCCCGACGGCCTGCTCGAATTCTCGGTCGTCTTCACCGACCGCTCGCTGAACCACATGTCGGCAAGCTTCCAGGCCGTGATGCGCGACATCTCCGCCACGCTTGAAGAAGGTCTACGGCGCACGCTCGGTCGCCGTCGTGCCGGGCGGCGGCACGTACGGCATGGAATCCGTCGCGCGACAGCTCGCCACGGGCAAGCGCTGCCTGGTGCTGCGCAACGGCTGGTTCAGCTACCGCTGGACGCAGATCTTCGAAACCGGCGGCATCCCGGCCGCGGCAACGGTGCTGCAAGCACGCCGCACCGGCACCGCCATCGATTCGCCGTGGGTGCCCGCTCCCATCGAAGAGGTGGAGGCGCACATTGCCAAGGAGCGTCCCGACCTCGTGTTCGCGCCGCACGTCGAGACGGCATCCGGCATTCTGCTGCCGGACGACTACCTGAAGCGCGTCGCCGCCGCCGTGCACGCCGTCGGCGGACTGTTCGTGCTCGACTGCATCGCGTCCGGCACGCTGTGGGTGAACATGCAGGCGACCGGCGTCGACGTGCTGATCAGCGCGCCGCAGAAGGGCTGGTCCGGCACGCCGGGCGCCGGGCTCGTGATGTTGAGCGAACGCGCGCGCGAGCGCGTCACCACCACGAAGAGCACGAGCTTCGCGATGGATCTCGCGCAGTGGCTCAAGATCATGGAGACGTACGAAGGCGGCGGCCACGCGTATCACGCCACGATGCCGACCGACAGCCTGCGTCGCCTGCGCGACCTGATGATCGAGACGGAGAAGTTCGGTTTCGAGAAACTGCGCGAGCGGCAGATCGAGCTTGGGCGGCGCGTGCGTGCGTTGCTGAAGGAGCGCGGCTTTCCGAGCGTCGCGGGCTCAGGGTTCGAGGCACCGTGCGTCGTCGTGTCGTACACGCAAGAGCGCCGACATCGTCGCGCGCTTTGCAAGGCCGGCGCGCAAGTCGCGGCCGGCGTACCGCTCCAGTGCGGCGAGCCCGCGGACTACCGCGCGTTTCGCATCGGGCTCTTCGGGCTCGACAAGCTCGGTGACGTGGACGGCACCGTGGCGCGACTCACGAAGGCGCTCACGCGGCGACGGGTTGACGAACACTCGCCTGAGCCCCGCGTTCGCGTTCCTCGCCAGCGCCGCGCTCATTTCCGGCGCGAACCTGCGCATGTTCGACGCGCTGCTGCCGACGCTGGCGGAGGACTTTGGCGTTGCCCCCACCGTCGCCTCCATCGTCATCACGGCGTTCACCTTTTCCTATGGAGTGTTTCAGCTGGTCCACGGCCCGCTCGGCGACCGGATGGGCCGCCTGCGAACCGTTGCCGTGGCGATGCTCATCGCCTGCTTGGGCTCGCTCGGCTCGGCGCTGGCGCCGACGCTGACGTGGCTGACCGTGCTGCGCTTCATCGCCGGCATCGGCGCCGCCGGCATCATTCCGGTCGCGATTGCCTGGATCGGCGATCACACCTCCTACGAGAACCGGCAGGCGACGCTCGGGCGCTTCATCGGCTTCAGCATCACCGGCCAGATCTTGGGTCCCGCGCTGGGCGGCGCGCTGGCCGAGTGGCTCAGCTGGCGCGAAGTCTTCTACCTGCTCACGGTCGCGTTTCTCGTAGTGGCCATTGCGCTGCTCAGACTCGACCGTAGCGAACGCCGACTCCTCGGCAACGTTCCGCCGGCACACGCGGCCGAGAACTTTCTGCGCACTTACCAAGAACTCCTCCGCGTTCCCTGGGTGCGGACGATCCTGCTGATCGTGTTCCTGGAAGGCGCCCTTTTCTACGGCGGCTTTGCCTACGCCGGCGCATGGCTCAAGGAAACTTTCGATCTCTCGTATCTGATCATCGGCGCCCTGCTGGCAGGATTCGGTATCGGCGGATTGGTCTACAGCGTGCTCGTGCGCTGGTTGCTGCGCCGGCTCAGCGAAGCGGGCTTCGCACTCGGCGCCGCGCTCGTTCTGCTCGTGTTCTTCGTCTGTCTGCCCTTTTCGCCGATCTGGCAGGTGGCGGGGCCGCTTTGCATGCTCGGCGGTTTCGGCTTCTACCTGCTGCACAACACGCTGCAAACCAAAGCGACCGAGATGTACCCGCGCGCCCGCGGCACCGCCATCTCGGCCTTCGCGTTGTGCCTGTTCTGCGGCCAAGCCTTAGGCGTGGCGTTGTTCGGCCGCGCGATCAACGCGTTTGGCTACGCCCCGAGCTTCGTCTTCACGGGCATCGCCTTGCTGCTTCTCGCGCTCTTTTTCGCGAAACGGCTAGCTAGGGCAGCGAGGAAGCAACCCGCAAACTAGACGGCCGAGTGAGCCCATGCTCCAATCCCGCAGCGGCACGCGCTGCAAACGAGGGAGGGACGGAGCATGAACGCGTTCAGAGTGGCTTTGTTCACCGCGATTGCCGGTGCGCCCTGCATCGCAGCCACCAGCCTCGCACAAGCACCTACGCAAACCGGTGCACGCCCACGAGACGATTGCACCTGCGGCCCAAGCGGCCGCCGGCGCCGAAGTGCTCGCGTTCGAACGCGAGCTCGCCGCCGCGCTCGTGCGCGGCGACGTCGCCTACATGGAAAAGGCCATCGCGCCCGACTTCGTCATGGTGCACGGCGACGGCTGGACTCACGGCGACGCGCCGTCGCTCGTCGACGATCGCACGAGCTTCATGAAACGCGTCAGCGGCAAGATCTACGAAGCGGTGGACGTCGACGTGCAGGCCGTCGAGATGCACGGCGACGTGGCCATCACCTATGGTCACTACGTCGGTCACATCCCGGGATCGCCCGAAGGGCGCCGCTGGTTCTCCGTATGGTACGAGAAGGTCTATGCCAAACGCGATGGGCGCTGGGTGTACCTGTCGCATCGCACGGTCGACGGCGCCCACTACGGCAACGATCGCGAGTCCGTGAGCCTGCACTGAGCTCCGAGCGAGCAGCTACTTTCGGTCGGCCAACGCCTTCGTCAAACGGTAGAGGAACTCGCGGCTCTCGAGCAACGATTGCACCGGCACGCGCTCGTTCAAGCCATGCGCGCGGGTCGTCTCGGGGTCCGCGAACAGGCCGGAAATCCCGTACGTCGGTATCCCGACCGGCGTCAGAAAGCGCCCGTCGGTCGCCCCGGCCGCCTGTATCGGAATGACCGGCACTCCGGGGAACATGTCCTCGGTAAGTCCCTCGACGGAGCCGAGAATCTCCTCGGTCAGCTTGGGCGGGGGGCCTGGCTTCTCCGGCTCCGACTCGAATGCCACCTTCACGCTGGCGTTCCCAACGACCTGGATCAACGTCTGGCGTATTTCCTCGGGCGCGTGGCCGGGGAAAATCCGGCAATTCACGTTCGCGCTCACGTGTTGCGGCAGCGCATTTGGCGCGTGCCCGCCTTGGAGCTGCGTCGCGACGCACGTCGTGCGCAAGGATCCATTCAGAGTCGGATCCTTCTCCAGTCGTTCGATCGCGGCCGTATCGCCGGCGACCGCCGCCTTCGTGTCGGCGCCCACTGCCCCGCCGACGATCTCACCGTACCGCGTCAAGAAGCGGCGGGTGGTGTCGTTGAACTCGGCCGGAAATTTGTAGGCACCGATCTTGACCAGCACTTGCGCCATATCGTAGATCGCGTTGTCGGGTGTCGGTCGGCTCGAATGGCCGCCCGCGTTCGTCGTCTCGAGCGTGAAGTCTTGATAGAGTTTTTCGCCGGCCAGGATGCCGTTGAAGAGATACCGGCCCGTCTTGCCGTCCAGTCTCCCGCCTCCGCCTTCGTTCAGAGCGAACGCGGCGTCGATCAGGTCGCGGTGGTTCTCGACGAGATAAAGAGCGCCGTCGAACGTGTTCGGCGACTCTTCGCCGCACGTCAATGCGAGCTTGATGCCGCGCCGCGGCGCATAGCCCTCCCGCCGGAAACGGACCATCGAATCCGTGAAGATCGCGGCCATCGACTTGTCGTCGGCCGACCCACGCGCGTAGAAGTAACCGCCCTCCTCGATCAGCTTGAACGGGTCGCGCTCCCAGTCCTCGCGTTTCGCCTCGACGACGTCCACGTGCGCGAGCAACAGCAGCGGTTTCCTGCTCAAGTCAGTCCCGGGCAACAGCGCGACCAGATTGCCGTCCTTCGCACGCCCCGGCGGCACGACGATGCTCACGTCGGAATCCGGGAAGCCGGCGCGCAGCAGGTGAGCCTTCATCGCGGTCACGGCCTGCGTGCAAGACCCCACCGACAGTGTCGTGTTGATCTCGACGAGCTCTTTGTAGAGCGCGCGGAACGCGTCTTCGCCGGCGCGCGCCTGCGCCGACGCCGGCGTCTTGCGGCTCGCATGCACGTCGGCCGGAGCCGTCTTCGGCAGCAGCGCTACCGACAAAGCGAGCGCGATCGACGGGAGCAAGCGAAAGGCCATTCTTGGCTGCGCGGCGAACATGAACATCTCCTGGAATCAGGACGACGGGACCGCTGAAGCATGCTCACGCCTCACAACGATGTCCAGAGCCGTAGCCGGCTTGTCGGGCCGTGACGTACGATCTTAGCCGTCGGCCCGCGGGGGGCTTTCGGAGGGTGCCATGATGTCGACCTACTTTCGTTCGCGTGCGTGGATCGTCGCGGGCTCGATCATGTCGTTGGCGTGCGGCGCGGGTAACGCGCTCGCACAGCCGGGCGATCTGAACAGCGCCTTTGGCTTGGAGCACGACGCGGTGACGCCGCCGCTCTTGTTTCGCGAAGTCTGGCAGCAGCCGCCGCATACCGGAGCGCTGACCGACGAGAACCGCCGCATCACGCCGCAGGCCCTGACCAACGCGAAGCTCGAGCTCAAGCTCTACGGCGCGGACGCGCGCAACATCCAGGTGACCTCGCACAACGGCGTTCCCGATCTGTGGAACGGCTTCACGACCTCGCCCGTGGCGCTGACGCTGAAGCACAAGGACGCGTACCTCGATCTGACCGGCCTCACGAGGATGCGCTGGCGAACGCGCACGGAGAATCTGCACGTGCTGCATCCGGTCGTGAAGCTCGCGGACGGCAAGCTGCTCGTCGGCAGCCAGACGTTCGAAAGCCCGCAGAGGCGGATGACGGGATCTACCGGATACACCGGCAACTTCGTCGTGTCCGAGGTGACGTTCGACGATCAGCGCTGGTTCGAGCTCGATCCGGAGAAGGTCATCGTGAAGCTCGAGGTCAACAACCCGGACTTGAGCCGCGTGGACGAGATCGGTTACGTCGATCTCATGCCCGGCGGCGGACACGGCACTGCCGGCTGCACCAACGTGTCGTGGATCGAGGTGTACGCGACCGCTCGCAAACGTTGAGGCGGTGACGCTACGACTTCGGCGCCGGGTGAATGTTGTCCACCCAGTGCACTTCCTCGGGTTTCTCGACCGCCGGGATGTCGAGGTTGACGACGACCGGCTCCTGGCCCGAGCGGCAGAGCACGCAGAATAGCGGCTCGGTGTCGGACGCGTTGATCTCCTGGTGCGGGACGTACGGCGGCACGAAGATGAAGTCGCCCGGACCCGCCTCGGCGACGAACTCGAGCTGCTCGCCCCAGCGCATGCGCGCCTTGCCGCTCACCACGTAGATCACGCTCTCGACCGGGCCGTGGTGATGCGCGCCCGTCTTCGCCTTCGGATGGATCGTCACCGTGCCGGCCCAGAGCTTCTCCGCGCCGGTGCGCGCGGTCGTGATCGCGGCCGCGCGATTCATGCCGGGCGTCTGCGGCGTGTTGATGTCGAGCTCGCTCGACTGCACGACGCGCACGCCCTCGAACTTCCACTTCGGCGTGTGGTCGTGGCTCATCTCACTTCTTGCTGAAGTCGAAGATGTCGCTCTGCTCCGGCCTGCTTCATGCCCTGCTCGAAGTACTTCTCCCACATCTGCGCCCACGGCCGCCCGTACATGTCGGGCACTTCGTACTCGATGACCGCTGCCGGGCGTCACGGGCGTCGAGTGCCCCTTGATCGGATAGATCGTGGCGATGCACTCGATGAACGGCGGCGGATCGCCTTCCTCGAAGCCGGAGAGCCGCGCGTAGTTGCGCACGATGCGGATCGGCTCGACGAACGCTTCCGGATCGTAGAAGACCGACTCGTGGTTCAGCGCCGTGACCTTGCCCGCCTTGTCGCGCACCGGCGTGTAGATCTCGATCGTCTGCAGCTTGCTCGAGAACTCGAACACGCCGTGGCCGGCCCAGCCCTGGATGTTCGACGTCCACGTGATCAGCGCGTCCTTGTCCCAGAAGCCGATCGTCTCGCCGTACCAGCGCGGCACGGCCGGGCCCAGGCGCGGCACGCCGCCCTTCGCGACGTCCTCCATGTTGAACGTCGCGGCCGATGTGGACGTTCGTGATGAAGTTGTCGGCGACGCCGGCCTCGATGTGCACGAGCGACGGCGTCACGATCACGGTCTGCGGGAACTGGATCGCGGCGGAGTACCAGCGCCGCATGAACCCCTCGGGCCAGCAGTACTGCGACGGCCACTGCGGCGCGTTGGTGTTGCCCTGGTGGTACATGTCCTGGACGAAGCGCTTCTGGTACTCCGGCGTCAGCACCGACAGCACGGTCGGGAGCTGCACTGCGAGCATCGCCGAGTACCAGTTGTCGAAGAAGCCGCCCGGCGCGTAGCGGCCGTTCAACTCGCCCGGCACGGTCGCGTACGTGTGCTGCGTGGGTCCGCCGCGCTTCTTCGTTTCGGCGAGCAGCGCTTCGTAGTGCTCCTGCGCGGTCTTGAACTTGTACGGGCTCACGATGCCTTCGCGCGGGTAGTCGCGATCGCAATATCCCCACGCGGCAGTGCGCGGCGGATCATTGCCGATCAGCGCTGCCGCTCAACGCGCCGCGCTGCGACTCGAGCGCGAGCGGGCTGTTGCAGCGGAAGTAGCGCTTGTCGGTCCAGAGCGCGCGATCCGTGTAGAAGTCCTTCGACGTGAAGAGGTCGATCGGCAGCGCCTGCACGCCCGCCGGCACGGCGCCGTCTTGCGCGGCGACGACGCGCACGGGGCCGAAGGCAAACGGCCCGACGAACACGCGGTTGACCACCTCCATGGCGCGCTGCGTCTCCGCGGGATCCGCGTTTGCAGCCCGAGGGCCGAGCTGAAGTGTTACCGCGGGCAGCGCCGCGGCCACCGGCGCGCCGCGGCCCACGCTCTTGAAGCCGGGGTCGACGACCTGCTGCGCAATGACGGGTGCGGCGAAAGAGGTCGCAAGACTTGCGGCGGCCGCGGCCGTCCAAAGACGTCGAGTGAACTTCACGGATCTTCCCCGAGTGATGACTTGCGGGGCATCGTACGCTGGCCGTCACACCGCGGTCCACGGGTTGACCGTGCAACGCGGAGCCTCAGCCACGCACCTCTCAGTCTCGCAGCGTAACGACGATGGCGCCGCGATTGGGGCTGTCCTCTCGATACCCGCGCACGCTGCCGCGCTGCCGGTAGTAGGCGAGTTGCCGCAGCACCTCCTCGCGGATCAAGCCACCGCCCACGACGATGCGCACGCCGCGGTAGTAGCCGCGCCAGCCCTCGAGCAGCAGGTCGTCCAGTTTCTCCAGGGCCCGAGCCACGGTCTCGCGACCGTGCGCGATATCGCGGGCGAGGAAACGGCCGTCGTGCTGGAGGTAGAGATTCTCGTCGCACTTCACGCAATTCAGACGCGGCGGCGCCTGGTCGAGCTCGAAGCGCAACGCGGTCGCGACCATGCCGCAACGCAAACAGCGTCGTTCAGCCACGTGGTTCAAGCCGCTCGTTTGCAGATCCCGGTCGCGATGTTTGGGCTTTCGGGATTCACGTCGATGGTGCGGTCGCGCGGATTCACGACGAGGTCCATCTCCTCCACCGGAATCGCGCCGAGCAGCACTTCGTCGCCGAGCACGAGCGCGCCCATGAAGCCCGTGCGATTCTTGAACCGCACGACGAGCGGGCCGACGTAGGGATAGCTCGCGCGCGAGCCATCCGCTAGCTTGACCTCGCGTTGCTCGAGCGCTTCGAGCTTCAGCTGCAACCGCACGTGCTCGGGGATGCAGAGGAACACCGAGCCCGTGTCGGCGAGCGCGGCTACCTCGATAGGTGCGAGCGACGCGTCGCGTGGATTGCTGAGCAGTAGTTTCGCCGTCACGAGTCCCACGCCTCCAGTGTGCAACGGGCGGTCGCTGTCGACCACGCGGATTTTCGGGCCGTGCGCCAAGATTCTAGACGAAACGCACACCACGGGAGCCCGGCCCCTACGGGCCAGACCGCGGCCGCATGACTTGCGTCTAGGTTTCCCGGGGCACCTTCTCGCTAGAGTGGCCCCGATGTCGAAGCCGGATCTCATCGAGGCACTGCCCGACCTGGTCCTGCTCGTGAAACGCGACGGAACCCCGGTCGCGCACGCGGGCGGCCGGGCCGTCGCCGAGCTTGGCGGCGCCGACGCGCGGACCGCGAGCGATTCGTGCCCGCGTGGTCCGAGTCGACCGCGGCGCTCATCCGCCAGCTCACGCGCAAGGCCATCGCCGACCGCACCGCGGTCGAGGCCCGTTTCCAGGAACGCGAGACGCGCTACGAGATCCGCGTCACTCCGCAAGGCCCGGATCGGGCGACGTGCATCATTCGGCCGGTGCTTGGCGGCGAAGGTGGCGACGCCGCCGCGTCGACCGGCGAGCATCCGCAGCTGCGGCTCGATCGCCGCGGTTTTCTGCGCCGCTTCAAGGAATCGATTTCCGTCGCGGCGCTGCGCGAGCGGCCGCTCGCCGTCGCCGTCGTCTACGTCGACGAGATCGCGGACATCGCGGAGATCATCGCGACGCGAGTGTCCGAGCAGATCATGACCACGGCGCTCTCGCGACTTCCGCTCGGCAGCGGCCCGGAGAGCTCACCCGAGTGGTACGTCGGCCAGCTCGGCGAGAATCTGCTCGCGCTCGTCGTGCACAGCGCGGACCGCGACACCATCGAAGCGTGCGTCGCGAGTGTCAGCGCGAGCCTGCGCGAGCCGATCGTCGTCGGCGACGCGGAATTTCACCTCACGCCCTATGCCGGCGTCGGCATTCTCGGCGTGGATGCTTCGAACCCGCGCGTACTACTCGACCACGCGCGGGCCGCCGCCGCGGAAGCGCGCCGCGCGGCCTCCAATAACGTCTTCTTCTTCAGCGATACGCTGCAATTGAAATCACTCGCGCGCATCGACATCGCGCGCGAGCTGCGCGACGCGATCGCGAGCCGCGCAATTCGCCTGCGCTACACGGGCCGGCACGACTTACGCAGCGGGCGCAGGGTCGCGTGGGTCGGGCTACGTTCGCTGGCTGCATCCGCTGCGCGGCGAGATTCGCCCATCCGGAGTTCTTGCGCGTGGCGCAGACCACGGGCCTCGCGACGAGCCTGTCGCGCAGCGTGCTCGAGCACCTGCCGCAGGACTTCGAGGCGCTTCGCAGCGCAGTCGGATTCGGACGTGCGCATCTCGCTCGGCGCGCTGCGCGATCACGTGCTCCACGAGGACTTCGTCAGCCGATCTGCATCGTTTCCTCTCGGACGCAGCCGTGCCACCCGAGCGGTTCGAGCTGCGCGTCGCGGAGAAGGTGTTCGTCGCGCGAGACAGCGCCGATTTCCGTTCGCTGCACCGCCTCGGCGTGCAGTTCGTCGTGGACGAGGTGGGGCGCGGCGCCGGCTCGCTGGCCGCGCTCGGCTCGCGCGCCGATCTGGGGTTTGCAGCTCGATCGCGCCTGGGTGTCCGCACTGCGCAGCGACGTGGTCGCGCACAACGTGTGCCGCGCGGGCATTGCCATGGCCGCGGCGCTCGGTCTCACGCCCATCGCCACCGGTGTCGATGACGAGGCGCAGCGCACCGCCCTGCTCGATCTCGGCTGCCGCTATGGGCTCGGCGATCTCTACGGCAGCGTGGACTCCGCCATGAGCGCGCTCCCGCCGGTGGCGGAATCCGCCTAGCGCGCGCCGCGCCCGGCCCCGCGTGGGGCCTCGTTTTACACCTGGCTTATGAGACTCGCGTCACAAAATGCGGGAGGCCTGCGATCGCCTGCGCCAACGCCCTCCTCGCCCGAAACCTTTCAAATACGCCCATCGTTTTCGCGCTGAGAAGAACTATGAAAAAGCTCCTACCCGCAATGCTGGTCGCGATGACTGGAGGTCGCCACTCACGCGGCGCAGGCCGAAGCGCTGGCCTCTTACATCGTTCAGGGCGCAACGCTGGATGCAGCGCGAACGCATGTCAGCCGCGTAGGCGCCGAGCCTGGCCGCAACCTCGACATCATCAATGCGGTCGCCGCATCGCTCACGGAATCTCAGCTGGCTCGTTTGCGCGCGGATTCGAGCGTGCGTGTCTACGAAGATCGAGCGCTCAGCACGCAGGGCACGCTGCTCGGCGGCTTGCAGGACACCGTGAACAACGTCAACACGAAACTCGCGCAAGACCGCCTTGGTGAAGACCGTGCAGACGGTTGCCGCGCCGGTCGTCGCGGCCGTGGCCTGTAACCCGCTCGTGAGCGCGGTCACTTCGCCGGTCGTGAGCGCCGCGACGCGCCTGCAGGACAAGACGAATCTCGCCTCGTTGCCGTTGGTATACGAGACGAACTATCCGGCGATGATCGGCGCAGACAAGCTGCAGTGCGACGGCATCACCGGCCGCGGCGTCACGATCGCCGTGCTCGACACGGGACTCTGGCAGGACACGTTCCAGTTCTACGGCGACCGTATCCTCGCGTCGATCGACGTGACGAACGGCGGCACGGGCCGCGTGACGACGGACCCGTACGGTCACGGCACGCACGTCACGTCCATCGCCGCGAGCGGCGCGCAGGCGCTGAACGGCGCCGTATCAGGGCATCGCGCCGCAGGCGAACCTCGTGGTCGTGCGCGCGTTCGACGGCAAGGGCGCCGGCCGCTACGTCGACGTGATCGCGGGCCTGAACTGGATCGTCGCGAACAAGGCGAAGTACAACATCCGCGTGCTGAACCTGTCGTTCGGCGCCGAGCCGCAGTCGTACTACTGGGACGATCCGCTGAACCAGGCCGTGATGGCCGCGTGGAAGGCCGGCATCGTCGTGGTCGTGGCGGCCGGCAACGACGGCCCGAAGCCGATGACGATCAACGTGCCGGGCAACGTGCCGTACGTGATCACGGTCGGCGCGCTGACGGACAACGACACGCCGTACGACTTCACCGACGATCGCCTCGCGTCGTTCTCGTCGACCGGCCCGACGTACGAAGGCTTCGTGAAGCCCGAAGTCGTCGCGCCGGGCGGCCACATCGAGGCGTCGATGTCGAGCAGCAGCTACCTCGCCAACATCGACCCGGACTCGATGGACGCTCTGCGCCAGCTGTTCACGATGTCGGGCACGTCGCAGGCGGCGGCGGTGACGACGGGCGTCGTCGCGCTGATGCTGCAGGACGATCCGACGCTGACTCCCGATGCCGTGAAGTGCCGCCTGATCGCCTCCGGCGCGGCCGGCCGTGAAGTCGAACGGCAAGCTCGCCTACAGCGTGTTCCAGCAGGGCGCGGGCCTCATCAACGCGCTACGAGCCGCGCAACAGCTCGGCCACGAGCTGCGCGAACAGCGGTCTCGACATCGACGCCGATCTCGCGGGCACGGAGCACTTCGGCGGTCCCGCGAACCAGGACGACGACGGCAACTACTACGTCATGGACATGGGCAGCTCGACCTGGGGCGATCCGCTCGGCTCGGACGGCTACACGTGGTCGCGAGGCCTATCCGTGGAATCAGGGCTACACCTGGAGCGAGGGCTACACCTGGAGCCGGGCTACACGTGGTGCAAGGGCTATACCTGGAGCAAGCGGTTACACCTGGTCGCGCGGCTATACGTGGAGCAACGGTTACACCTGGAGCCGCAGCCTGACGTGGTGGAACGCGCCGCCCGTCGATCCGCTCGCCGACGAAGCCCGCGTCGATCGCGACCTGGGTGCCGAACCAGTAGCGGGAGTGACCTGACGACTGTGATCCAGTTCCGGCACGGCGGGCTCGCGGCCCGATTCCGAACGGCGATCAACGCGCCGCCGACGGCGCTCGCGGATAGCTCGACGAGTGACACCAACGGAACGATCGAGCGGCGGGCGACTGGCGCGCCTGACCGTTGCATCGCTGTGCACTGCTCGGCGGCGTCCGTTGCTGCGGCCGACGCGCCGCCGCTCATTCTGGAACACCTCACCACCTCGGACGGCCTGCCGCAGGCCACCGTGATGACGACCCTGCAGGACTCGCAGGGCTTCGTCTGGCTCGGCACCGAAGACGGCCTCGTGCGCTACGACGGTCACGAGCTGCACCGCTACGCGCACTCCGCGCACGGAGCCGAGCTCGCTGCCCGGCAACTACGTCTGGCAGATCGTCGAGGACGCGCACGCCGATCTGTGGATTGCGACCAACGACGCCGGTGTCGCGAATGGAATCGCCGCAGCGACACCTTCACGAGCTATCGGCACGATCCGAACGACGCGAGCTCGCTTGCGAGCGACAGAGTGCGCACGGTGCTCATCGACGCGCGCGGGTACGTGTGGATCGGCACGTTCGACGCGGGCGTCGACGTGCTCGACCCGTCGTCGGGGCGTATCGAGCATCTGCGCCACGACGCGAACGATCCCGCGTCGCTCGGCAGCGATCACGTTTCGACGCTCGCGCTCGATCGCGCGGGTGACGTTTGGATCGGCACGGACAAGGACTCGATCGCTGGCGCTCCGACACGCGCACGCTCGTTCGCGTCGGCCCGCCCGTCGGCGACGCGCACTCGCTCAGCGACGAAAAGATCTCGCCGTGCTCGAAGATCAGACCGGCGCGCTCTGGATCGGCTCGCTCTCAACGCGGGCCTCGTGCGCATGGATCGCGACGGCCGCGTCCTCGAGACGTTTCGTCACGACGCGCGCAACCCGACCTCCCTCGGCAGCGACGACGTGCGGGCCATCCTCGAGGACCAGGCGGGGCACCTGTGGGTCGGCACGGCGGACGGGCTCGCACTGCTCGACCGTTCGACGCGCGCGTTCAGCCACTACCGCCACGACGCGAACGACAGCGCGTCGCTGCGCGATTCGTTCGTCATGTCGTTGTATCAGGACCGCGACGGGCTCGTGTGGGTCGGCACGCGCACCGGCGGCGTCAGCCGCTGGAACCCTCGCAGCTGGGAGCTCGGCGGGCATCGCCCGGCCTGGCTGGAAAATCAATCCGTCACGGCCTTTGCGGACGCTCCCGACAACAACGTGTGGATCGCCTCGCTCGCCGCCGGGCTCGTCCGCTTCGACGCCGCCACCGGTGTTGCCACGCCTCTCAGCAAACTCGTCGGCCGCGAGAACCCGCTCGGCGACGGGCCCGTGACGTCGCTCAAGCAGGACAGTCGCGGCGCGCTATGGATCGGCACGATCGGGCACGGGCTGAAAGTCCTCACACCAGACGGCCGCATCGAATCGATTCCCGTGCGGCGAGGCGATTCGCGTTCGCTCGCGGTCGACGGCGTGCAGAGCATTCTCGAGTCGCGTGACGGCGAGATCTGGATCGGCACGTTCGACGGCGGCGTCAACGTCCTCGACCCCGCCACGCGGACCGTTCGCCAGCTTGCCTTCGGTTCCAGCGCCGGTGAGGTCAGCGCGCCGAACGTCACGGCGATGGTCGAGGACACGCACGGCAATCTCTGGCTCGGCACGATAGGCGGCGGCCTCGACCTCGCGCGCGCCGACGGCACCGTGCTGAAAGTCTTCCGCAACGATCCGGGCAACCCGCGCACGTTGCCGGCCAACACCGTGTACGCGCTCGCGGTCGATGGCGACGGGCACGTGTGGGTCGCGACCGACGGCGGCGGGCTCGCGCGCGTCGTCGATCCCGGCGCGACACCCGACGCGATCGAGTTTCAGGTGCTGTCGCGCGCCGACGGTCTCTCGAGCGACACGCTGTGGGGCATCGTGCCGGACGCCAGAGGCCGTCTCTGGCTGAGCGGCAACGCGGGGCTCATGCGCTTCGATCCCGAGACGCGCGCCATCAAGACGTATCACCGCGAGCACGGCCTGCAGGGCGAGGAGTTCTCGTTCGGCGCGGCCTTTCGGCTGCGCGACGGGCGCGTGGCCTTCGGCGGGCCGGGCGGCTTCAACATCTTCGATCCGGCGACGCTATCGGAGAACACGCAGCCGCCGCGCGTGGCGCTGACGAGCGTCGAGGTGCTCGGCGTGCGAGCCGCGGGCGACACGCCTTTCTGGCTGCGCGACCGCGTGGCGCTCGACTATCGCGGCACGATCGTCTCGCTCGACTTCGGCGTGCTGGACTTCACGTCGCCCACGCACAACCGGCTCGCGTATCGCATGACGGGCCTGACCGACGACTGGATCGATCTCGGCGCACAGCGCCGCGTCACGCTGACGAACCTCGATTCCGGCGATCACGTGCTCGAGGTGCGCGCGGCGAACTCGGATTCCGTGTGGAGCACCACGCCGCTGAAGCTCACGATCCACCGCGATCCCGCGCCCTGGGCGTCTCCCGCTCGCCTATGCGATCTACGCGCTCGCGCTGCTCGGGCTCGCCGCACAGCGGATTCACCGACACCGGCGGAAGTTCCAGGAGATGGCGCAAGCGCGGGAGCGCCTCGAATCCGAAGTGCAGCTGCGCACGCGCGAGCTTCTCGAAAGCAATCAGCAGCTCGCCGAAGCCGCACGGGCCAAGAGCGACTTCCTCGATCGCATGAGTCACGAGCTGCGCACGCCGATGAACGGCGTGGTCGGCATGACCGAGCTTCTGTCCCGCACGACGCTGTCGCCGACGCAGTCGCATCTCACGAAGACGATCCGCTCGTCCGCGCAGATCCTGCTGCAGATCGTCAACGACTTGCTCGATCTCTCGAAGATCCGCGCCGGCAAGGTCGCGCTCGAAGCGCTGCCGATCGATCTTGGCCAGGTGCTCGAGGAATGCACGAGCCTGTTCGCCGGCGCGGCCGAGGCGAAGGGCATCGAGCTCATCGTGTGCCCGCCCGCGCGTGCGCGAACGCGTGCTGCTCGGCGACCCGCTGCGCGTGCGCCAGATCTGATGAACCTCGATCGGCAACGCCGTGAAGTTCACCGAGCAAGGCGAAGTCGTCGTGAAGGCCGACATCGAGTCGGTCGAGGCGGACCGCGCCATCGTGCGCTTGGCGGTGTCGGACACCGGCATCGGCATGGACGCAGCCGCGGTCGGCAAGATCTTCGAGCCGTTCTCGCAGGCCGACGAGACGACCACGCGCCGCTTCGGCGGCACGGGCTTAGGGCTAGCGATCTGCCGCGAGCTCGCCGACTTGATGGGCGGCCGCATCACCGTCGAGAGCCAGCCGCAGATCGGCTCCACGTTCAATCTGTCGTTGCCGCTGAGACTCGGCGCTGCCATCGAGCCGCAGGCAGCGGACTCTCGCGGCCGGACGCGTGCGCATACTGTCGCGCCGCCCATCGCTCACCGAGTCGCTCGCGCGCCACGCGTCGTCGCTCGGTCTCACGGTGCTGGCGGCGGACTCCGAGGTCGTCGAAGCCGACCTCGTGGTCGTCGACGCAACCACTCGTCCGAGCAC
>CAVVIC010000029.1:0-9999 GCA_963748045.1 uncultured Gammaproteobacteria bacterium | reverse complement strand
TGACGCTGCCGAAAACGCTCTCTCGCAGCGACGTCACGCGATTGGCACCACCGGAACACGGGCTCGCGCGCGGTGCGAGTCGCGTGCGGCGCCGCGCGCAACTGTGCAAAGATGCGGCGACCATCGACACGGGGATCGACATGCACCGAGTGCTGCGCGTCGTTGGCTTGCTGATCGTCACTGCGTTGCCAAGTGCGGAGCTGCTCGCGCAGCCAATGCCGGACGTGCCGGCGGCGCTCGCGCCGTGGCGCAACTGGGTGCTGTACGGCGAAGAGTTTCGCGCCTGCCCCGTGCGCAACGGCACGTTACCGGGCCAAGCCCCGAATCACCTGTGCGCGTGGCCCGGCGCGCTGACGCTCGACGTCGCCGCCGCGAGCGCCAAGTTCGATCAGACCTGGACCGTGTACGCGGAGAGCTGGGTGCCGTTGCCCGGCAACGCCGAGCTGTGGCCGGCCGACGTGACCGTCGGCGCCGCGAGCGAGCCCGTCGTGCTGCGCGACAGCCGGCCCATGGTGCGGCTCGTGCGCGGCACGCATCGCGTGGCGGGCAGTTTCGCGTGGTCCACACGGCCGGCCTCGATCCCCGTGCCCGCCGAGACCGGACTCGTCGCGCTGCGGCTCGACGGCGCGGCCGTGCAGAACCCCCAGCTCGAGGCCGGCACGTTGTGGCTCGGTCTGCGGCCCGAGGCGGAGGTGGAAGAGGACCGCCTCGACGTCGTCGTGCACCGCCGGCTCGACGACACGCTGCCGATGCGGCTCGAGACGCAGATCACGCTCGATGTCGCGGGGCAGGGCCGCGAGCTCACGCTCGAAGGCGCCTGCGGTCGCGGGGTTCGTGGCCGAGTCGCTCGACGCAGACTTGCCCGCTCTGCTGACGGCCGAAGGGCGTCTACGCGTGCAAGTGAGGCCGGGGCAATGGGAGCTCACGCTCGTCGCGCGCGCCGCGGCGCCGGCGGCCACGGTCGCGCGGCCGAACGCCGTAGAGCCGTGGCCGAGCGACGAGATCTGGAGCTTTGCGACGGAGCCTCGGCTGCGCGTCTCGGCGCTCGAGGGCGCGGAGTCGGTCGATGCCGACCGCAGCGGCGTGCCCAGCGACTGGCGCGCGTTGCCGAGCTACCGTGTCGTGGCGGGACAATCCGTCAACGTCGTCGAGCGCAGCCGCAACGATGCCGCGCAGGCGAACCGCCTGCACCTCGCGCGCGATTTGTGGCTCGACTTCGACGGTGGCGGATTCACGGCGCGCGATCGCGTGAGCGGCAGCATGTCGAGCCGCTGGCGTCTCGACATGGGCGCGCCGTACGTCATGACGATGGC
The DNA here is from genome assembly GCA_963748045.1 of uncultured Gammaproteobacteria bacterium. Lineage (GTDB taxonomy): Bacteria > Pseudomonadota > Gammaproteobacteria > Steroidobacterales > Rariloculaceae > FEN-1219. The sequence goes on along the minus strand of CAVVIC010000029.1, from coordinate 8,686 downwards.
GAGCATCGACGAGGACAACCTGCTCGTGACGCAGGGCGCCGAGCCCGGTCTGCAGGGCGTCGAGCTGCGCGCCGCGAACGTCAATCTGACGACCACGGCGCGGCTCGCGCGCGATGGCGCGGTGCCGGTGTCGGGCTATCGCGAGAGCTTCGACGACGTGAACACGACGCTGCACACGCCGCCGGGCTACCGGCTCGTCGCCGCGCCGGGCGCGGATCGCGCGGGCGGTGCGTGGCTCGAGCGCTGGCGACTGCTCGACGTGTTCGTCGTGTTGATCATCACGGTCGCCGCGTGGCGACTGCTAGGGCCGGTCGCGGGCGGCATTGCGCTCGTCGCGCTCGTCGTCGCGTTCCACGAGCCCGATGTGCCGCGCTGGACGTGGTTGAACCTCGTCGTTGCACTCGCGCTGTTGCGTGTAGCGCCGGAAGGGCGCCTCGGGAATTTCGCGCGCCGTTATCAGTGGGTCAGCATCGCGCTGGTGGCGCTGTTGCTCGTGCCGTTCACGATCGATCAGGTCCGGCTCGCGTTGCATCCGCAGCTCGAGCTGTCGCAGCTCGGCCGGGATCTCGGACGCGACCCGAATGCTGGCTATCTGCGCAAACTTGCGAGTCCGGTTTCGGCCGACTCGCTCGAGTGCTCTCACGGAAAGTAGGCAGCGCTCCGAGGAGATCGTCGTCACGGCCACGCGCCGGGGCATCGGCGGAACGCTGTCGCGTTACCTGCCCGGTGCGCTCGTGCAGACCGGCCCCGGGTTGCCCGATTGGACCTGGACGCAGTACCAGCTCGGGTTCAGCGGCCCCGTGGCGGAGCAGCAGTCGGTACGACTCGTGCTGTTTGGCCCCGTCCTCGTCGGCGCCTGGCGCATCGCGAGCGTGTTGCTAACGCTTGCGTTGCTGTGGGTGCTCGTCGGCCGGCCGCGACGATTGCCCGAAGGTCTCGTGCGCGGCGGCGTCGTTGCGACGCTCATGCTCGGAGCGTTGTTGCTCGCACCGGTGCAGCGCGCGGCTGCGCAGAACGCTAACGACATTCCACCACAGCAGTTGCTCGATGAGCTCAAGGCTCGGCTCACGAAGCCCGCGCCCTGTTACCCCGTGTGCGCGGAGGCGACCGCCGCTAGCGTCGAGCTGCGCTCGAATCAACTCAGCGTCGACGTGACGTACGCGCTGGCCGCGCCGACTGCAGTGCCGATACCGGGCGCCGCTCGTGTGTGGCGACCAGCGTCCGTGACGGTCGACGGCGCACAGAGCGGCTTCGTCTTTCGCGACCAGACCGAAGTCGTGTGGTTGTCGCTGCCTGCGGGCGTTCACCGCGTCGCGCTGCGCGGTCCGCTACCGGCCGTCGACACCGTGAGCATCGCGTTTCCGCTGCGGCCGCGGCGCGCGGTCGTCACCGCGCCGGGTTGGGACATCGCGGGCGTCAGCGACGGTCGGCTGCCGTCCGGCACGATCGAGTTCGTGCGGCAACGCAACGCGGCCGCGGGCGGCCAGCTCGGCGGCAGCGTGTTCCCGCCGTTCGTCAGCGTCGTGCGCAAGATCTCGTTCGATATCGATTGGCGTGTGCGAACGACGGTCGCGCGGATCGCACCGGACACGGGCGCTTTCACGCTGCCGATCGACCTGGTCGCGAACGAAGCCGTGCTGACACCGGGCATCGAGGTGGCCGGCGGCCGTGCGACCGTCGCGTTCGCGGTGGGGGAGGACGAGGTCGCGTGGGAATCACGGTTGCCTACCGCGGAGACGCTCACGCTCGCCGCGCCCGCCGCCGCGGCGTGGTCCGAGAGCTGGCAGTTCGCCGTGGGCCAGATCTGGCACGCGGACTACAACGGCGTGCCGGCCACGGACCCGGCAACGCCCGATTCCGCGTTATACGTGCCTGCATACTATCCGCGTCCCGGTGAGACGTTGACGGTTGCGTTGCGCAGACCCGATCCCGCGAGCGGCGACACGATCGCCTTCGATTCCGTCGACTACCGGCGCGACGTTGGTGCGCGCGCGGCGCAATCGACGCTGCGACTTGCGTATCGCAGCACGCGTGGTGCGGAGCGGCGCATGACGCTGCCGGCGGCGAGCGAGCTCGAGCGCGTTACGATCGACGGCATGCTCGTCCCGTTACGGCTCGACGGCAACACGCTGGGTCTGCCGGTGACCCCGGGCAAGCACGAAGTCGAGATCGTATGGCGCAATGCAGGCGGGCCGACCTTCGCGACGCACGTGGAGCAGGTCGATCTCGGCGGCGGTGCGAGCAACGTCAGCGCGACGCTGCGTGTGCCGCAGGATCGCTGGGTGTTGTTCGCGTTCGGACCGCGCGTCGGTCCGGCCGTGCTGTACTGGCCCGAGCTGCTGGCGTTCATCGTGATCGCCTTTGCGCTCGGCCGGCTTGCGCTGAGCCCGCTGCGCACGCACGAGTGGCTGCTGCTGGGTTGGGGGCTCTCGACGTTCGCTTGGCCCGTGTTTGCGCTGTTCGCGGCCTGGGCGTTCGTGATGAGCGCACGCGAGCGCCTGGAGTGGCGGCACTCGGCTGGCAGATTCAACGCGCTGCAGGTCGCGCTCGCGCTGTTGACAGTCGCGGCGCTCGGCGCGCTGCTAGGGTCGATTCCGTGGGGGTTGCTCGGCCAACCGGACATGCAGGTGGTGTCGCCGGTCAGTTACGAGCACCTGAGCTGGTTCGCGGATCGCAGCGACGGCCTCACCCCGGATGCGGGCGTACTCTCCGTGTCGATCTGGTTCTACAAAGCCGCGATGCTCGCATGGTCGCTGTGGCTCAGCTTCCGCCTGCTGCGCTGGCTGCCCTGGGCCTGGCGCGCGTACACCTACGGCGGCCTCTGGCGCGGCCGCGTCGGCGTCTCGGCCTAGTCGCGAGCCCGCCGCCGCGGTTGGCATCGCCGTCAACCGGGCTCGCTCTCGCTCCGCGCAGCGCGGTCAGGTGGCTTCGAGGATGGCGGTGACGCCCATGCCGCCCGCGGTGCAGACGGAGATCAGGCCGCGGCCGCGGCCGCGCTCGCGCAGGAGTTTGGCGAGCGTCGCGACCAGGCGCGTGCCCGTCGCTGCGAACGGATGGCCGACGGCCACGCTGCCGCCCTTCACGTTCAGCTTGCTGCGATCGATGGGGCCCAACGCGCGGTCGCGCCCCAGTCGTTCGCGGCAGAACTTCTCCGACTCCCACGCCTTCAGCGTCGCGAGCGTCTGCGAAGCGAAGGCCTCGTGAATCTCGTAGTAGTCGAAGTCCTGTAGCGAGAGATTCGCTTCCGCCAGCATCGCGGAGACCGCGTACGCCGGCGCCATCAGCAGCCCTTCGCCGCCGACGAAATCGACGGCCGCTTCGCGCGCGTACGTGAGGAATGCTGCGATCGGCAACGAGCGCTCACGCGCCCACTGCTCGGAACTGAGCAGCACGCCCGATGCGCCGTCGGTCAGCGGCGTGCTGTTACCCGCCGTCATCGTGCCGCTACCGCTGCGATCGAACGCGGGTTGCAGCTTCGCTAGCTTCTCGAGGCTCGTGTCTGTGCGCACGTTGTTGTCGCGCTTCACGCCTAAGTACTCGACGATGAGGTCGTCGTAGAAGCCTTCGGCGTACGCCTTCGCGGCATTCTGGTGGCTTGCGAGCGTGAGCTTGTCCTGCTCCTCGCGCGAGATCCGCCACTGCTTCGCCGTGATCTCCATGCTCTCACCCATCGAGAGCCCCGTGCGCGGCTCGACGACCTCAGGTAGTACGGGCTTGAAGTGGCCCGGCCGCAGCTTGAGCCACGGCTTCAGGCGTTGAATCAACGTGCGGCCGCGCGCGCTCTGAAGCAGCAGCGCTCGGTACGCTTCCGAGTACACGATCGGGACGTCGCTGATGGTGTCGGTGCCGCCGGCGATGCCGGCGTCGATGAGACCGGTCGAGATCTTCGCCGCGATCAGGATCGCCGCGGTGAGGCTCGTGCCGCACGCGCGTTGCACGTCGAACGCTGGGGTCTGCGGCGCGAGCCCCGACGACAGCGTCGACTCGCGTGCGAGGTTGTAGTCGCGAGAGTGTTTGATCACGGCGCCGAGCGACACGTCGCCTAAAGTCTGGCCTTCGAGCCCGTAGCGCTTCACGAGCCCCTGCAGCACCGCAGTCATCATGTCCTGATTCGAAGCGCGCGCGTACGCCGTGTGCGCGCGGCAGAATGGTATGCGCACGCCGCCGATGATGGCGACGCGACGGGCTGGCTGATTCCGCATCAATATGCTCCGGCCGAATGCGAGTAACGAAGTATAGACGCGCCGTCGCTCGCCGTGAGGTGGTACGGCGTCGTGTTTCCGTTCCGGCACACGCACTAAAATACGGCGCTGCCAACGGACCAGCGCCGGCACCGCCGGGGCAAGGCCCGGACTTGGGTTCGTGAAGGAGGGCGGCGATTGGCGCATCATTGGCGCCTGGTGCATCGCGCGGATGGAGAGTGACATGCGGCGTTTGATGGCAATGTGCATGCTCGCGGGTCTTCTGGCGCAGCCGGCCGAGCCCGCGATGGCGGCCAAGAAGCCACCGGTCGTAGCGCCGCGCATCACGGTCCAGACCGTCGCCGCGTTGCCGTCCTCCTCGCCACAGCGCTTCCGCGTCACGCTGCGCATCGACAACCTGAACACCGCGCCGGTGACGATCAAGGCGCTGGAGTTCAAGCTCAAGCTCGCGAGCGAAGGCATCATCGACGGCGACTCCTACGGGTTGTTGGCCGTGGGCGCGCTCGAACAGCAGACCGTTACGCTCGATCTACACAGCGACATCGTGTCGTCGCTGTCGCGGCTACAGGCGTTCACACGCGGTCCGACCAACCTGTTGCCGTACGAGATCTACGGCAAGGTCACGATCGATCGCCGCCCCAAGGTCAAGGGCGAGATGCCGTTCACCTCGAGCGGCGACGTGCCGCTGACGACTATCGCAGAGCGTTAGCCCGGGGCCGTGTCGCTGCGGCTTCAACTGCTGCTGGTCGGCCTCTTGACGCTCGTCCTGCCGTGGACGGGTCTGCGCTACGTGCGCGAGATGGAAGGTGCGTTGCGGGGCGGCCTCGAGCAGTCGCTGCAGGGTAGGGCGACGACGGTCGCCGCCGCGCTCGAAGAGCAGAACCTGCCGCTTTGCGGCGTGCCGGCGTGCACGGCCGACGAGACCGCTCGCGGCACGACGGTCTACGCCGTGCCGCTCAACGTCGAGCCGAGTCTCGACGGCGTGCGCGACGACTGGAATAGCGGGGACGTCGCAGTCCAGATCGGCGACGGCGCTCGCCTGTACGCCGGCGTCTACGGCCGGTTCGTGTATCTGTTCGTCACGGTCGCGGATCGCGACCTCGTGTATCAACGCTTACCGGGCCAGAGGCCGTATGGCGATCGGGTGGCGCTCGCGCTCGAGCCGACGCCTGGCACGTTGCGTTGGCTGCTGCTGAACACGTCGGCGCCCGGCGCGTTTCGGGCGCAGGAGACGAGCCCCGACCGCTTCGAGCCTACCGAGGCCTACGACGCGCGCGTGATCGGTGCCTGGCAGGAAACCGCGACCGGTTACGCGCTCGAGGTGCGCGTGCCGCTGAACCTCGTCGGCGCGGCGCTCGGCGTCGGCATCATCGACGTCGATCGCAGCGGCGCCGACTACACCGCTGCACTCGCCGCGACCTGGGACGAGACGAGCGGCGCGCCGGGACGGTTCATCTATCAGCGGCCGGAGCTGACGGCGCTACTCGACCAGTTCGGCCGCGGCGCCGGGCGGTTCCGCATCCTCGACGCCGACGGCTGGGTGCTGTCGGCGGCGGGCAACGTGGAGCCGCGCGCGACGGAACGCGGCACCACGACGCTCGTAGGGGAGCTGTTCCGCTGGCTGCTGCGCCGCGACGACCCGCCGTACTTGGGCGAGCTCCCGCCGGGGCGCGTGGCCGACCCCGCGCTCCGCGTAGCGCTCGCCGGCCGCGGCGCGACGGCTTGGTACGGCAGTGGACCGGACCGCGAGGCGATTGTCGCCGCCGCCGTGCCGATCATGGGCGCGAGCGCGCCGCGCGGCGCCGTGCTGCTCGAGCAAGCCAGCGATCCGATCCTGACGCTGACGAACGAGGCGCTCGTGCGCCTGATGACGGTCACGCTGCTTGCGACCATGGTCGTGGGCTCGGGGCTGCTCGGCTACGCGACCTGGCTGTCGCTGCGCGTGCGGCGGCTCGCGCATGCGGCCGAGACGGCGCTCGGTCCGCGCGGCGAGATCCGCACGCGGATGCCGGGCGCGCTCGCGAGCGACGAGCTCGGTGTGCTCGCGCGCACCTTCACGCAGCTGCTCGAGCGGTTGCGCGAGCACACGGAGTACCAGCGCACGCTGTCGGGCAAGCTATCGCACGAGTTGCGCACCCCGCTCGCGGTCGTCACGACCTCGCTCGACAACCTCGAGCACGAGGTCAAGGCCGGTGCGGCCGAGGAGTACCTGAAGCGGCTGCGCGAAGGCACGACGCGGCTCGACGCGATCCTCGCAGCGATGAGCGAGGCCACGCAGCTCGAGCAGGCGATCCAGGAGACGGCGGCGGAGCCCGTCGATCTGCAAGCCGTGGTCGAGTCGTGCTGCAACGCGTATCGCGACGTGTACCGCGAGCGCGAGATCGTGTTTCGCGGCGGCGCCACGGCGACCGGCATCGTGGGCTCGGGCGAGCTCGTGGCGCAGCTGCTCGACAAGCTCGTCGACAACGCCGCGAGCTTCAGCACGCCCGGCAGCCGCATCGACGTCGAGATCGTGGATGCCGGCCGCGAGCTTGCGCTCTCCGTTACGAACAAGGGCCCCACGCTGCCGGCCAAGATGCGCCGACAGTTGTTCGATTCGCTCGTGTCGATCCGCGAGCAACGCGACGGCACCCCTTCGGTTACTTCCAAGGGTCGCCGGCCGCATCTCGGGCTTGGCCTGCACATCGTCGCGCTCGTGGCGGAATTCCACGGCGGCCGCTGCGAAGCCGACGACTTGCCGGACGGCAGCGGCGTGGTGTTTCGCGTGTGGTTTCCGCGGCGCGCCGACGCCGGTTAGCGTGACGCGGGCACCGCTCCAACTGCGATCAGCTTCTGAACCCGTGCCCGGATCGTGACGAGCGCGTCGCGCGAGGCCTTCAGCGTCTCGGTGCTGGCTGGATCGCCTTCGTCGGCGATGATTCTGGTTCTCGTCTCACCTAAATCCCCTCCGTCTCGCCCCAACACCTCCGAACTTGGTGAGCTGACGGCGGTGTATCAGCCGGTCGTGCCACCCATCGTGAGCTTCGGTGCCGGCAGCAGGCTCGAACCCATCAGGAACTCATCGACGGCTCGCGCTGCGCCTCGGCCCTCGTTGATGGCCCACACGACGAGCGATTGGCCGCGGCGGCAATCGCCCGCGGCGAACACGCCGTGCTGGCTCGTCGTGAACCGGCCGTGCTCAGCGCGGTAGTTCGAGCGGGCGTCGAGCTCGATGCCCAGCGCCTGCGAGAGGTAGGCCTCGGGGCCGAGGAAGCCCATCGCGAGCAGCACGAGATCGGCCTCGAGCGTCTCCGCCGTGGCCGGCAGCTCGACCATCTTCGGCGGGCCGTCGACGCGCTGCCACTCGACGCGCACGATGCGCATCCGACTCGACCTTGCCACCGCCGTCGCCGAAACTCCTTCGACACCACCGCAGTAGTTGCGCGGGTCGGCGCCGAAGCGCGCGATCGACTCTTCGTGCGCGTAGTCGGTGCGCAGGATCTTCGGCCACAGCGGCCACGGATTGTCGGCCGCGCGCTTCTGCGGCGGCTCGTCCAGCAGCTCGAAATTCACCAGACTCTTGCAGCCGTGGCGCAGCGAGGTGCCGATGCAGTCGGTGCCCGTGTCGCCGCCGCCGATGACGATCACGTCCTTGCCCTTCGGCGCGAGATGAACTTGCCGTTCGCGAGGTTGCTGTCCAGCAGGCTCTTGGTGTTGGCGGTCAGGAACTCCATCGCGAAGTGGACCCCCTTGCAGTCGCGGCCGGGGATCGGCAGATCGCGCGGCTTGGTCGCGCCGGTGGCCAGCAGCACGGCGTCGTTTTCGGCGCGCAGCTTCGCGGCGTCGACGTTGCGGCCGACGTCGGCGTTGGTGACGAACTTGACGCCTTCGTGCCGCCAGCAGGTCGACCCGGCGCTGGACGACCTGCTTGTCGAGCTTCATGTTCGGGATGCCGTACATCAGCAGGCCGCCGATGCGGTCGGCCCGTTCGTAGACCGTGACGCTGTGCCCGGCCTTGTTGAGCTGAGCCGCCGCCGCGAGGCCCGCGGGGCCCGATGCCGACGATCGCCACGCTGCTTGCCGGTCCGCGCCGTCGGCGGCCGCGGGAGATCCACCCTTCGTCGAAGCCGCGGTCGATGATCGCGTTTTCGATATTCTTGATCGTGACCGGCGGGTCGATGATCCCCAGCACGCAGGCGCCTTCGCACGGGGCCGGGCAGACGCGGCCGGTGAACTCGGGGAAATTGTTGGTCTTGTGCAGCCGGTCGAGCGCCTCGCGCCAGCGGCCCTGATAGACCAGGTCGTTCCACTCCGGGATCAGGTTGTCGATCGGGCAGCCGTTGTCCGACTGGCAGAACGGCACGCCGCAGTCCATGCACCGCGCCCCCTGGATGCGCAGCGCTCCTCCTCGGGCGGAGTTAAAATCTCCCCGTAGTCGCCAATCCGCTCAGGCCGAGTCCCGGGTCCCGGACGCTCTTTCTTCGGATACTCCATGAAGCCGGTAG
>CAVVIC010000028.1:0-94377 GCA_963748045.1 uncultured Gammaproteobacteria bacterium | reverse complement strand
CGTGGTGTCGGACGAAGTCGCTGCGCTGCTGAAGCGCGGGACTCTGGCCGCGCCCTGACGAAACGGGGACTGGAGTCGCGAGGGGTCGGTTTACGCGCCGAGGAGGCTGCCTGATGAGTCGCATATCTACACGTGGGGTTTCGACGCATAACTGCGACGCGCCCATGGAACAACCTAGCCTCCTCCATGCATCCAGCGCGATATGCGACAACATGTCGCATTTCATCTGCGGCGACATGCCGCCTACTTATAGTTAAGCGACACATGATTACGGTGGTCAAAGCGCGCGTCTACGCCAAGTACGGAGGCGACATCGGTCTTTTGCAGCGAGACGGCACACCGCGTGACAAAGCGGCAATCGACGCTGGAGACTGGAGCGCGATGGTAATGATCGTCGAGGAACTCAGTCTCACGAAGGCACGAACAGCGAGAGGGAGTTCTGGTCCTCCAGTTCCTCGGACATTCACGCGAATGCCCGCCGAGCAGGTTCGTCAGGCGCACGAAGAGACGGAGCGTTTTCGTGCCGTTATCGCGACAGAGTCGTATGAAGACGTTCTGAGTGTCCTATTGCCGTTCGCTGGCTGAAAGTCGGTGCCAGCCGCCTAACAACGAGTTGGAGCGAGCGCGGGATGGATAACTTTGTTCTTCTGATACGGCGGCGGCGCGTCGCTCAACTCGAGCGTTCGGCGACAGAATAGGCGTCGTTGCCTCGTCTACGCCATTGGCGTATAGTGGGTGACGTGTTCACGTTCATCGAATCCGCGGTGTTCCAGAGACTGTGTTCAGTCTATCTGGACGACGATGAATACGCCGAGCTGCAGCAGCACATGATGCAGAACCCGGAAGCTGGTCAGCTCGTCCGCGGTTCTAGTGGTGTTCGTAAGCTTCGATGGATTCGGCCGGGCATGGGCAAACGAGGCGGATTGAGAGTGGTCTATTTCGTGCGGTATGAGCCGAACGAGTTTTGGATGTTGTCGCTCTACGCTAAAGCCAAACACGAGAATGTACCCGGACACATTCTGAAACAGTTGTTGGAGGTATTTCGTAATGGCTAAGAAACTCAGCGGTAAGGCTTTGGCGGATTTCGAAGCGGGTCGCAATGTTTGGCAGGAGGTGCTGGACAGCGCCCGGGAGATCAAGGCTGGGGGTGGCAAGCGAACGAAGGTGAGGCCGCAATCTCAAGTGGTACGGGTGCGGCTGAACAGCGGCCTCTCACAGGCCCAATTCGCGGCTGCACTCGGTGTTTCTAAACGGACGCTCGAGCAGTGGGAGCAAGGTCGGCGCCAGCCGTCTGGAGCAGCCAAGACACTGCTGCTGATTGCAGAGCGGCATCCGGAGGTGCTCATTGAGGTTGCGGCTTAGGATTCGCCGCACCGCTGTCGCCGAACAAGCGCATGCAGCGAGCGCGCGTTATGGATAAATGTGTTCTACGTCTAGGGCATCGGCGCGTCGCTGATGCGCCGCGTTATACGCCGGACCAGCCGCATCGCACGTTTGGGGGACTCACATGCTTCGCGTTGCGATAAAACCGATTCGTCCCGAGAAAGAGGGTCGGCTTCGGGCGTGGCTGGCAGAGCTCAACTCGCGAGCGGATGAGGTGCGTCAAACGTTCCGTGATGAGACCGTGCGCGCGGAGCAAGCGTTCATCGTCGCTGGTGCCACAGGTCCGCTCCTCGTTTACGTCATGGAAGCTGAGGACTTTGAGCGAGGCTCAAAGGCGTTCGCCGGATCGCGCCATAACATCGATCTCGAGCATCGAGAGGTGATGCGCGAATGTTTGGCGGAGTCATCAACTGTCGTTCCGCTGTACGACGTCAGCCTTGAAGTGAGCGAGTAGCGGGTTCGGCCAATGTCCGGGCTCCGTGATCTGGTGCGTGTCACATTGTTTGCCGACCATCCAGGCAACGACGATACGGACTTCGCGTTTGTGCGGCAGTGGATAGAGCGGTGGCCGAGCGACGTGCGCGTTGAGACCTACTCGACGGGCGGGTGGGAGCATGTCTGGGACATTGAGGCTTCGCGCACTGCGATCGCTGAGATTCCCGAACGATTCTTCTGCGCGAGCGAATGGGCTAACTATCCCCGGGCGTTTCCCACGACAGCTCCTTCGGTTTAGTGAACATCCCTGAATTAACGGAGGGGCGTCCACTTTTTCGACGGAACTCCGGCGCACGTCCGATCGCGATGTCGCCAACCGCCGGCAGAGTGTCGCCGACAATGAAGCGTGGCGTTTGCGACATGCCTTGAGTACCATGCCGCTCCTTCTATCCGCCAATGAGCATCCCATGCGTGCCGCTCTCGCCATCGCGCTCTGCCTCGCGTCCGCATCGGCCCTCGCGCAGAACCCCGCCCCAACGAAAGACCCGCTCGTCGGCACGATCGCACTGGGCTATCTCTCGACCAGCGGCAACACCGACAGCACGAATACGAATGCCTCTTTCAAAGCGACCTGGGACCGCGGCCGCGACTGGGTGCACAGCTGGTCGGCGCTCGCGATCTCCGCGCGCACGAATGGCCTAACGACGGCCGAGGCCTACGCCGCAGGCTACAAAGCGCAACGCGCATTCGGCATGAAGGCGTATCTGTTCGGGACCGGCGACTGGCGCCAGGATCAGTTCTCGGGCTACAGCCGGCAGGCGACGGAAGCCGTCGGCTACGGCCGCAGGCTCGTGACCACCGACAAGCAGACGCTATCGGTCGAAGGCGGTCTCGGTAAGAAACAGGCCTCGTTGGTCAACGGCACGGAAGTCGACGAGAGCATCCTGCACGGCGGCCTCGATTACCTGATCCACCTGGGCGAGACCTCGCAGTTCACGCAGAAGCTGCTGCTCGAAGCGGGCAACAAGAACCACTACACGGAATCCACGTCGGCCATCAAGGCCAAGATCCGCGGCAACCTGGCGCTCGTGGCGTCGTACGTGATCAAGAGCAACAGCGACGTGCCGGTAGGCATCGAGAAAACCGATCGCTACACCGCGATCTCGCTCGAGTACGGCTTCTAACGGCTTACGCTGGGTCAGCGCGCGATCGCCGCCCAGTTGGAAGTGAGCCGCTCGGCCGTGCGCCAGGCGAGCGCCTGTGCGGTGAGCGTGGGATTGCGTGCGCCGCTCGTGCCCATCACCGAGGCACCGAGCACGCCGAGATTCGGCACCTCGTGCGTGAAGCCCCAGCGATTGACGACATTGGTTGCGGGATCGTCGCCCATGCGCGTGCCGCCGTACGCGTGCGTCGACACACCCATTGTGCCGACGGGCTGGCGCAACGTCGCGATCGCACCGGCTTCGATGAACCACCGCTCCATCTTGTCCTGCGCGAACGCCGCAACGCGCTTTTCGTTGTCCTTGTAGTCCGCCGTGATCCGCACCACGGGGAACCCGAGCGGGTCTTTGACCGTGGGGTGCAGATCGAGGTAGTTGTCCTCGTATGGCAACGTGGTCTTCTGCAGGTACGAATTGGTCCAGCGATCCGCGTTCTCCATGACGAACGACTTCCACCGTGATCCCCAGCGCGGGGCACGGCCAAACGTCGGCATGCCGGCCGCCGCGATCGGCCGCTGATCGGAGTACACCCACAGATTGCCGCCGCCGATGAAGTCGAGACCGCCGTGATCGAAGTTGTCGTCGGCCCAGTCGTCGATGGCGACACCTTGCGCCGGCAGCCCGTACCAGCGATTGAGCTTGCGCGGAAACAGCGCGAGCACGCCTGCGCCCTGGTTGTGCGTGAAGTAATGGCGCCCCACCTGGCCGTGGTTGTTGGCGAGACCGCGCGGATACGCGGCCGATGACGACAGCAGCAGCAGGCGCGTGTTCTCGTAGGTGTAGCCGGCCAGCAGCACGACGGCGGCCGGCTGAATGTACACCTCGCCGCCCTTCAGATACTGGACGCCGGTGGCGCGCCCGTCGCCATCGACGTCGATCCGCGTGACGTGAGCCTGCGTCACGAGCGTGAGATTGCCGGTCTGCTCCGCCGCGCGGAATGGTCGACACCGCCGTCGAGTTCTTCGCCGACACGTGACAACCGCCGCGATTGCAGAAACCGTGATACATGCAGCCGCTGCGATTCTGATAAAGCTCGGAGTTGATGGCGGCGGGGCCCGGGAACGGATGCCAGCCCAAACGTCCGGCCGCGCTCGCCATGAGGTCGGTGAACTCCGTGCCGCGCAGCGGCGGCATCGGATACGGCCGCGCGCGAGCGCCTTCGAAGATGTTGCCGCGCGGGTCGATCGTGCCCTTGACGTTGCCGGCCTGCCCCGAGACGCCGAGCGCGTGCTCGACCTTGTCGTAGTAAGGCTCGAGCTCGTCGAGCCCGAACGGCCAGTCCGCGACGGTCGAACCCGCCGGAATGCGCGCCGCGCCGTAGCGGCGCTTCGTCTCGCTCACGACTTTGAAGTCCCAGGGATTCAGGCGCCAGCTCTGCGCCCAATAGTGAATCGTCGTGCCGCCGACGCCGTTCATCATCGGGTGAATCGCCGCGCGCGGGGAATCGGGCGCCGCCGCGTTCGGCCGATGCACGGGAATCTCGCGATTGGCCTTCTGCGCCGCATGCGGCCAACCACGGAAATTGTTACGCAGCTCGTCGGGCGCGAAGTCACGCGGACCGAGCCGCGTGCCTGCCTCGAGCCCGATGACTTTGAGCCCCGCTGCGGCCAACGGCTCGACCGCCACGCCACCCGCGCCGCCGAGCCCGATCACGACGACGTCGGTCGGAGGGAGCTTAGTCGTCATGACGCGCGCCGGCCGTCGTATGCGCGTCGAACATCGCAGAATCGTAGGCACTGCTGCGACTCGGCTCGAGCACCGCGTTCATGCGTTGCTGCTCTGCCGTCACGCCGAGCCTCAACCCTGGGTAACCCACGAGCTCCCAGCCGACGTAGTGCTGATTACCCCCGTAGTGCGGATCGCCGAACGTGCCTTCTAGCGTGTGACCCAACACCAGCTCGAAGAAAGCCGCCGAACCGCCGTTGAACCCTGCCGCGCGGTTCTGCTCGAGATCCGTGAGCAGCGCATCCTGCCGCTCGGGATCGAGCGCAGCGAGCGAGCGGCCGGCGGTGCTGCGCGCGTACGCCTCGAGCGCGGCGAGGCCTGCGGCGTACGCGGGCCGCTGCACCGCGAGCGCATCGCCGAGTGCGCCGTCGATGTAGCGCACCGCACCGGCCTCGACCGCGCCCGGACCGTTCGCATCGCTCGGGATCAACCGCGCGACGACGGCCTCGAGCGTAGCCGCTTCGGTCGCGGTCAAATTCACGTACGGTTCGTTGCGCGCCGCCTGCGCCAACAGGTTGGCCGGAATCGTGGTGATGGCGCCGAGCACCACACCACGCCGCAACATCTCGCGGCGTGACCATTTGTCTCGCATCGGCCCTCCGGCTAGCTCAGTTGCGGATAGGCTTTGCGGATGACCTGATCCGAGATCACCTCGAGATGCGCGGCTTTGAGCTTGTCGCGCAGCTCGACGAGCTGCTCGATCGGCAACCGCCGTTGCGGAGCGCGCAGGAACGGGCTCGGGATCAGGCCGCGCAGCCACGTGCAGAGCTTGTAGGCCGCGTGCAGCCGATAGCCAAGCGTCGAGTCCGTGACTGCGCGATGCAGCTCGAGCAAGCCGTCGGCCCACATCGCTTTGGCCTTGGCCGGGTTCTTCTCGTCGCGCGCCGCCACGATCGCCGCTACGGTCGGCTCCATGGCGTAGTTCCACGAACCGCTCACCGTGCCGTCGAAGTAGCCATCCATGATCGCGCCATGCATGTTCCCGGCCCCGGCCGGCAGGATCGCGACGTGGCGCTTCGTGTACGCGCGCAGCGACTTCGCCATCGCGTTGAAGTCGTCAGTGATCATCTTGTAGCCGACGATCTGCGGCACCGAGTCGACGATCTTCATTCCGACCTCACGCGGCAGCGCAAAGAACTTGCCGCCGGTCGGATGGATGATGACCGGCAGATCGACCGCGTCGGCGATTGCCTTCAGCATGTCGATCCAGACTTCGGGGTTCTTGTTCGGGTCCCAGGCCGCGACGACGTCGATCGTGCCGATCGGCGGCATCAGGAACAGGCCGTGCACGCCGGCCCGCTTCAGCGCTTTGGCCTCCTCGATACAGCCTCGCGTCGTGGTCTGCATCACGCCGGAGAACACGACGGTCTTGTCGCCGAGTTCCTCGAGCGCGATGTCGGCGAGCTGGAGCTTCTCCTGTTGCGTGAGGTAGAACGCTTCGCCCGCTTCGGGCGAAGCGAGCATCGCGCCGCCGGCGCCGACGAACTTCGGCTGCGCCCAGTAGCGCATGTAGTTGCGAAACGCCGTGAAGTCGATGTCTTCGGTGCCGGGCTTGTACGGCGTGACACTCGCCACGTACATCCGGTCGTACTCGGTCGTGCTCGCTCCGGGCGTGAACGACTTCGCCGGCGCGGCGGCGCTCGTCGTCGAAACGCCCACGGCACCCGCCACGGCTGCCGCCCCCGCGTACTTCAGAAACGCCCGCCGCTCGATCGTGCCGCCACCCTCGCCCGTCTGGTCGCTACTCATAGTTCCCCCCTCAAGAAACCAATCGTTGCTGGGCGCGCGCTCGCGCCAATGCGGAGCGCGATCGGAACTGATGCTACGCCCACGATTCCGGGTTTAGAAGCGCCTCAACCACTCGCATCGATCGAACCGCGCGGTACTGCGGCACTGCGCGAACGACCCGAGTAGAGTAGCGCGATTGGACGCGCACTCACCAGGGAGCGATCCTGTGCAAAGCCTCGCGGCGTCGAACCGGTTCTATATCGCGCTCAGCCTGCTCGTCACGGCCATCGCGTTCGTCGGCTTCTGGCCCACGTACTTCGGCCCGCTGTTCGCAGGCACGGTCGACAAGCTGCCGGTCATTCACGTGCACGCAGCAGTCTACGTGGGCTGGCTCGCGATCTTCATCGCGCAAGCCACGTTCGCGGCCACGAAGCGCATGGACCTGCACGTCAGGCTCGGCAACTTCGCCATCGGCTACGGCGTGCTCGTGATCGTCATGGGCGTGACCGTCGCGATTTCGATGTTCGCAGTGCGCATGCACGCCGGGAACTTTGAGGACGCCGCGGGACGACTCGTCGCGCCGCTGTCCGACATGGTCTTCTTCGCGCCGCTGTTCTCTGCGGCCGTTCTCTTGCGGCGCAAACCCGAGATCCACAAACGTCTCATGATCGTCGCGACGACGTTGCTGCTCGTCGCCGCCGTCGGCCGCATGACGTTCGTCGGCAAACCGTGGCCCATGCTGCTGGTCTGGAGCTCACCGCTGCTGCTCGGCGCGGTCTACGACGTCGTTCGCCGCCGAGCGATTCCGTGGATCTATGTGCTCGGCGTCGGCGTGATCGCCGCACGCGCGTTCGGCACAGCGCCTGTCCGCGAGTCCGCCGCCTGGCACAGCTGGACGGCCTGGCTCGCAACCGTCGTCGGTTAACTCGACGTTCGCTCGCGCTAGCGCTCAGTCGCTTTGTGGCGGCGCAGCAGGTCCTCGCCGAAATCCCCAGCGCGGCTGCGCCACACTTCGTGCACGTGGTTGCCGTTGCCCTGCGCGTTGTCGTACTCGAACACGAAGTCCTTGCCCTGGATCCGATAGTAGTGCGGCTCGCCCTTCTTCAGGCCACCGATCCACGCGAACTTCAGCGCGTCCAAGTCGAGCGATTGCCGGTAGACCGTGGCCACTTCGGGGCGATACGTGGTGAACACTTCGTCGAGCAGCGCCAGCAGCGTCGCCTGCTGCGCACCGTTCAGCGCCGCGAACGCGATGCCGTCGGGCGTGAGCTCCGTCTTCCACGCGTCCCACTCGCTGCGCGGCTTGAAGATGTTGCTCGTGTGCAGATCCCACGGCGTGTCGTACGCGTACTTGAAACCCGCCTTGTCGTTGAACGCGGCGTCGCCCTTCAGCGTCGCGGTCTGCCGCTGCGCGTCGGTGAGCGAGGTGATCAGCTGCCGGCCGAGATCCTCCTCCACGCGCAGCACGCGCTCGCCGGCCAGCGGCCCGAACGGCACCTCGGCCGGATCGGCGCCCAAGAACGTCGGCGTCACGGTAAACCCCTGCTTAGGCTGCACCGTGATGCTGAGCGAAATGTGGTGGCCTTCGAATCGCCACGCCCACGGCGCGCTGTCGCTCGGCTCGCCGAATAGCGTCACGGTGTACGCCTCCACTCCGCGCGGAAAGCCCGTGCTCGACGTGGCTTCGAGGAAATTCTCGAGCTGCATGATGTTCAGCAGCTTGTGGTAGCCCTTCGCGCTCACGAGCGTCCACAAGAGCTCGTGCAGCAGCGCGCGGTGCTTCGCGTGCATGAGCGCGATGCTCAAACCCGAGCGATCGGCCGGCCAATACACCCACTGCTGGCGCTGGCGCGTCGTCGAGCTTCAGCAGCAGCCGGTCCTCCATCGAAAAGTTACGCAGCCGCTCCGAGAACTCGGGATCGCCGCGCACGGATTCGAGCAACGTGCGCGCCGCGCCGGTCATGGCTCTCGCGACGGCCGGGTCCTTGACGACCGGCGGCACGCCGCGGTCTGCGCCGTCGCCGCTATTGCCATCGCCATGGCCCACCACGCGAACACGAATACCGCGATCCGCCGGATCATCGAACACCTCGCTGCACGTGGCTCTCCCCCGAGCACGTCGGCCGATATACGATGGCCCGTACGCGCCGTGCGCACAAGGGCTTCGAAACAGGGGGGAGTCGATGCGCCGTTCCACGCAATCGTTTCTATGGGCGATCGCCATCGAGCGTCGCCGGCACGTCGCTCTGCCACGCGCAGGACGGCGCCGTGTTCCCGGGCCGCAAAGGCGGCCAGGACACGTTCGGCCACTACGCCATCGTCGCGGATTGGCCGAAGCCGCTGTCGCAGCTGCCGGGACATGCGGCGTGGACGTACGGCGCCGGTCAGAGCGTGTTCGCCGTGAGCCCCGATCGCGTGTTCGTGCTGCAGCGCGGCGAGTTGCCGGTGCTCGAGCGGCCCGCCACGCGGCGCGTGCGCGATATCGGCCCGAGCCTCGAGTTTCCCGTGTTCCGCTTGCCCGTTCGCGACGCGACGGTCGCGAGCCCGCCGGGCGGCGGCGGCGCCGGCCAGATGCCGCCGGACGGTCTCAAAGCGTGGCAGGAGCAAGGCGGCGTGCTCGGCGTCGACGCACGCTGGGAGCACTGCATCCTCGTGTTCGACAGGAGCGGCAACCTCGTCGAGGACTGGACGCAGTGGGACTCGATGCTGGCGCGCCCGCACGCCGTGTACGTGAGCCCGTACGACCCCGAGCAGCACGTCTGGATCGTCGACGATTTCCGCCACGCGATCTTCAAGTTCACGAACGACGGCAAGAAGCTCGTGCAGACGATCGGCACGTACAACGAGCACGGCGCCGACGCCACGCACTTCTTCCGCCCGACGTTCATGGCCTGGCTGCCGGACGGCACGTTCTTCGTCGCCGACGGCTACGAGAACACGCGCGTCGTGAAGTTCGACGCGAACGGCAAGTACCTCACCGCCTGGGGGCAGAAAGGCACGCCGCCGAACGACACGCGGCCGGGGTACATGAACAACGTGCACGGCATCGCCGTGGACCCGCGTACGCGGCGCGTGTTCGTGAACGACCGCGCCAATAACCGCGCGCAGGTGTTCGACGAGAACGGCAAGTTCCTCGATCAATGGAGCTTCGGCGGCGCGCCGTCCGACATCCACCTGTTCCTGATGGCGAGCGACGGGTATCTCTGGGTGGCCGACCGCGGCACGAGCAAGATCCTGAAATACTCGCTCGACGGCACGCTGCTGTACTCGTGGGGCACGTGGGGCACGTTCCCGGGCGGCTTCTGGGGCGTGCACGGCATGAGCGTCGACAGCGAAGGCAACTTCTACGTGGCCGAGGTCGATACGGGGCGCGTGCAGAAGTTCAGGCCGCTGCCGAACGCCAATCCCGCTTACCTGGTGGCTCCAGCCGCCGCGCTGCAGCGCACCCGCTAGGAATCTCAGATGCAACGACCTTCGACTTCGATTCCTTGGTCCGACTGGCGTGTGATCCTGCTCGCGAGCTTGGGCGGTGCGCTCGAGTTCTACGACTTCGTCGTCTACAGCCAGTTCGCGCAGTACATCGGCCGCAACTTCTATCCGAACGACGACGCGATGGTGTCGCTCGTCGTATCGTTCAGTGTGTTCGCCGTCGGCTATCTCGCGCGGCCGGTCGGCGGCATATTCTTCAGCCACATCGGCGACCGGATCGGCCGCCGCCGCGTGCTGATCATCACGATCCTCACGATGTCGGCCGCGACCGTAGGCATTGGCCTGCTGCCGACGTACGCGCAGTGGGGCGTCACGGCGTCCGTCGCGCTCGTGCTGCTGCGCATCGTGCAGGGCTTCTGCCTGGGCGGCGAGCTGCCAGGCGCCATCGCATACGTCGTCGAGACGGCGCCGCGGCGCTCCGGGTTCTCCGTGGGCATCGTGTTCTGCTGCGTGAACTCCGGCGTCGGGCTCGCGGCGCTGCTGAACCTGATCGTGCACAACACGCTGACGGTCGACGAGATCGCCGCCTGGGGTTGGCGCATCGGCTTCCTCGTGGGCGGCGTGCTCGGCATCGGCAGCTTCCTGCTACGCCTCACGCTCGAGGAGAGCAAGGAGTTCGCGCGGATCCGCACTGTGGCCGGCGCGTCGGCCGTACCTGTCGCCGAAGTCCTGCGCAAATATCCGCTCGCCGTGATCGTCGGCGTCGGTATTCTCGCGGTGACCGCCGGCTTCAACGGCCTGTTGTTCGCGATGCCGGCGTTCCTGCCGCAGACGATGGGCTACGACGCGGTGACCGCGATCCTCGCGCAGAACGCGTGCCTCGTGATCCTGTCGTTCGGTCTGCTCACGGTGTCGTGGTTCAGCGATTTCGTGTCGCGCAAAGCGCTCGTGCTCACAGGCACTGCGCTCGCGATGCTGCTGTCGCTGCCGTTCTTCGCTGCCGCGCAGGCGCACACCGTGAATCTGATCGTGCTATTCGCGCTCGTCGGCATCGTGGCGTCGATCTTCAACGGCGTCACGATCCCGATCGCCGCCGATCTGTTCCCGACGCGCATCCGTTTCACCGGCGTGGCACTCAGCTTCAACATCGCGTTCACGTTCCTGAGCGGCCTGGCACCGCTCGGTGCGACGCTGCTCGCACACGGCACCTCAATGCCGGCCAACGCCGCCTACATCATGATCGGGTGCGCGGCACTGTCGTTCCTCGCAGCACTCGTCATGCACCGCTACGACGGCCAGATCATCGCCGACCTGGAGTGAAGAGGGTGCCAGGCCTTGCGTAGTTGCACAGATCGCCGCTCCGGTCTCGCGGGCTGACTGCGCCGCGACCGGCGATCTGTGCAACTACGCAAGGCCTGGCACCCTCTTCACTTCTTGAAATCGGTGACGGTGTTCTCGAAGTCGTCGAAGTTCGCGTTGTCCTTGCAGATCAGCTCGTCGATCGTCCAGTCGGTCTTCTTGAAGTAGCGCGTGAACTCCCACGGCTGCGCCAACGCTTTCGGGTCCTCGACGTGCATGTCGATCTGCAGGTAGCCGTCCGAGTTCAGGTGCATGCGCTCGATCACGCGCATGTCTTCGCTGTGCGGCACCGCGATGCGGTCGATCCACGTCCGATCGTTGAAACCTGAGGTCTCGACGACGAGCGTCGCGCCCTCCCATTTGGCGATCGAGTCGCCCATCCAACTCGGCGGCAGATCGTCGCGATGCCCACGGCCGTCTGTGAAGATCTGCCGCACGAGGTGGTCGTACTCGAACACCATCAGCACGCGGCCTTGGGTCTGCAGGATCTCGAACGGGAACGGATGCAGGTAGATGCGCGGCACGCCGGGCGGAAAGCACTGATACACGAGGTCGTCCGTCTCGGAGACGGCCACGCCGCGCGGACCGCGTTGCGGCTTCGCCGCGTTGAACCTGGCCTGCCCCCACGCCGTCAGCGCAGGCGCTTTCTCGCTGAACGTATCGATCGCCCACCGGCCGCCGGTGCCGGGCGGCGTGACACTGGTCCACACGCCACTCAAGTTCGGCGCTGCCGTCTGCGCGGCGACAGGCTGCGATGGCGCGACAGACAACCACGCGGCGAGCGCGAGCGGAGCGAGCCGGTACAACGACGTCACGCGCATCCGATCAATTGTCGCCGAGCAGCGCCTGGCCGTGCGCGTCGACGATCTGCGTGATGATCATGGCCGGCGCGCCGTTGCGCGCCGGGCGCCCGCGCAGCGTGACCTTGTCGCCGGGCTTCAAGAGGTCCTTGTGCCACTTGACCGGCCCGCCCATGCGCGCCAACCGGTTCGGGCTCGTGAGCTCACCGCCCCACTTCACGTCCTTGCCGTCGGCGCCCTTGGCATCGACGTAGACGAGCACGTGCGGATTCACGAACTGAAACTCGGCGACGGTGCCGGCCACGTCGATCGTCTTCTCCGGCTCGTACAGTGCGGCGCCGTGATGCGCGGCCGCAGGCGCGGCCGCGAACACTGCGCCGAGCAGCGCGAGGCCGCATACCGACAGGATTCTGCTCATCGCGAGACCCTCGAGCGTGCTGCCATCACTGTACAACCTCAGGCGGTACACCGTCAGGCGGGCTCGAGCGAGGGGTAGTCCGGCTCCCACGCCGTCTCCTCGACGGCGCGATCGACCGCGTCCTCGCTCACGCCGGCTACACCGTCGCGCACGGCCTGGTGCGCAACCGCCCGCGCAACGGCCAACGACACCGCGCGCAGGCGCGAGACAGACGGGAACAGCAGGCCGCTCGCGAGCTCGTCGCTCGTGATTTGCGAAGCGAGCGTCTTCGACGCCGCCTGGATCATGTGATTCGTCACGCGGCGCGCGCGCACCGCGAGCGCACCAAGACCGAGCCCCGGGAACACGAACACGTTGTTACCCTGGCCCACGCGGAAAAGTCTTGCCTCCGCAGTGCACGTCCGGGAACGGGCTGCCGGCCGCGACCAGGCAACGACCGTCCGTCCAGGCATACAGATCGGCCGGCTTGGCCTCGCACTGCGAGCTCGGATTCGACGACGGGAAGATCACGGGCCGCTCGACGTGCTTCGCCATCTCGCGCACGAGGCGCTCGTCGAACGCGCCGGGCACGCCGGACACGCCGATCAGCATCGTCGGCTTGTAGTGCGCGACGACGTCGAGCAGGTGCCGCGGCTTGCCGGGCCCGAATCCGTGTTGCGCCGCGACCGCCGCCGGCCACGCGAGCTCGCGCTTGTACGCGTCGCGAATGCCGCCGTCGTCCACGAGCAGGCCGTTGCGGTCGAGCACAGCGACCGTGGCCGCGAGCTGGTCGCCCGTGACGCCTTCCTCCTTGAGCTGAGTCTTGATCTGCCGCGTGACGCCGAGGCCGGCCGCGCCGGCACCGAAGATCACGATGCGCTGGTCGACCAACCGCTCGCGCTTGATCTTCAGCGCGCTGTTCAGACCGGCCACGACGACGGCGCCCGTGCCCTGGATGTCGTCGTTGAACGACGGCACCCGATCGGCAAACCGATCGAGGATCGCGAGCGCGTTGTCCTTACGAAAATCTTCCCACTGCACGAGCGCTTCCGGCATCAACGCCTGCACCGCGGCCACGAACTCGTCGACGAGCGCGAGGTACTCCGCACCGCGCAGGCGCTTCGACGGCCAGCCGAGATATTGATCGTCCGCGAGCAGCGCTTCGTTGTCGGTGCCGAAGTCGAGGCTCACCGGCAACACCTGATCGGGATCGATACCTGCCGCGGCCGTGTACAACGCGAGCTTGCCGACCGAGATCGCCATGCCACCCGCGCCCTGATCGCCGATGCCGAGAATCGATTCGTTGTCCGTCACGACGAGCAGCCGGATCGTGCGTCCCCGCAGCACGCCGCGCAGCACGTCCTGCATGCGCCCTTTCATGTCCGGCGTGATCCAGACGCCACTGCCGCTCTGGAACACGCGGCTGAACCGCTGCGTCGCAAGGCCCACCGTCGGCGTATAGACGATCGGCATCAGCTCCTCGATATGGTCGCGCAGCAATCGATAGAACAACCGTGTGTTGCGATTCTGCAGTGCGGACAACAGCAGGTAGCGCTGAAGATCGTCCGGCTGCGCGTGCAGCTGCTCGTAGATCCGCGCGGCCTGTTGCGCCTGCGTCGTGCTCTTGTACGGCATCAACCCTTCGATGCCGAGCCCGCGGCGCTCTTCGCGGGCGAGAACGCGGTGCCCTTGTTCAACATTGGATCGCGCAGCAGATCGGCGCCGCGACCCTCCACTGCCAGGGTGTCGTCCGGGTCTCTGATAGTTAACCTTCGGCTGCTCAAGCGTGCTCTCCCCCACCCACCGCAACGGCCGGTGACCGCAAAGTGTATACAAGTTCGGTCGCCGCCATGGGCTTAAGGGGTTGAATTGGGCCAAACTGTGACCGAGAGTTTCGATTTTGGGGGCTTACGCATGCTCGATGATCCGCGCTACCGCCCGCCTGGCCGCACGACGACCGCGTTACGGCCGGGCTCGCGCCGGCGCGACTTCCTCAAGTTCGCGCTCGCCGCCGCCGCGCTCGGTGCGCCGCCGCTCGACAAACTGCTCGGTTCGGCTGCGGCTCAAACCGCCGCGCCGTTCACGACCACGCCGCTGCGCGACGGGCTCGTGACTGTAGGCGGCGCCGGTGGCAACGTTGTGCTGCTCCACACGGCGAACGCCGCCGCGCTCGTCGACAGCGGCGCGCCCGAACACGCCGCCGCACTCTCCGCCCTGGTTCGCTCGCAGCTCGCGGGCGTGCCCTTAGGCACGCTGCTGAACACCCACTGGCACCCCGCCGCCACGGGCGGTAACGACGCGTTCGGCGGCGCGGGCACGAAGATCGTCGCGCACGAGAACACGCGCCTGTGGATGGCCACCGAATATTATGTCGACTGGGAAGACAGGACGTACGAGCCGCGCGCGGCCGCAGCGCTGCCCACCGCGACGTTCCACTCGTCGGATCCGCAGCCGATCACCCTGAAAGTCGGCGACGAGCGCATCGAGTACGGCCATCTACAGGAAGCGCACACCGACGGCGACCTCTACGTGTACTTGCGCGAGCGCAACGTGCTCGTCGCGGGCGGCGCGGTCGCAGCGGGCGCGTACCCCGTGATCGACTACGCGACGGGGGGCTGGATCGGCGGCCTCGTCGAAGCAACCGCCAAGCTGCTGAACATCACGAACGCGAACACCTTGATCGTTCCCCATGACGGACTCGCGCAACCGCGCAGCCATCTCGAGGCGCAGTACGACATGCTGAAAACGGTGCGCGGCCGCATCGAGAACCTCATGCGCAAGGGCAAGAGCATCACCGAGATGCTCGCGGCCGACGTGACGGCTGGCTTCGATCCGCAATGGGGCACGAACCGCGAGCGGTTCGTCGCGAACATCTACAACGGCTTGTGGTGGGCAGGGAGGCTCGGTGACTCTCTATAGAGAGCGGCTCCCGCGCTGTTGCTCCGCGGCGTTCGCGACGCTCGCGAGCGCTCTGGCTTGCCGGCTGCAGCGCACCACCGCCGGCACAAACCGTCGCGGCTCACTGGCCGATGTTCGGTCGTTACTGCGCGGACTGCCACAACGACACGGATCTCGCCGCGAATCTGTCGTTCCAGAAACTGAATCCGACGGACGTCACGGGTAAGCCCGAGATCTTCGAGAAAGTCGTGCGCAAGCTGCGCAGCGGCCTGATGCCGCCGCCGGGCTCGCCGCGCCCCGACGCCAAGGAGCGCGAGCAGCTGGTCGTGGGGCTCGAGCGCTATCTCGACGCGAACGCGGCCGAGCGCGGACCTTTGCCCGGCCGCGTGGGCCTGCACCGGCTGAACCGCACCGAGTACGCCACGGCCGTCGAGCAGCTGCTCAGCCTGCATATCGACGCGCGCGGCATGCTGCCCGCCGACACCGCGAGCGAAGGCTTCGACAACGTGGCCGAAGTGCTGCGCGTGACGCCCACGCACATCGATCAATACCTCGCCGCGGCGCGCGACATCAGCATCCAGGCCGTGGGCGAACGCGCGCCGGAAGTCGCGCGCGCCGACTATCGCGTGCGCCGCGGCAACAACACGGAGCACGTCGACGGCCTGCCGCTCGGCACGCGCGACGGCCTGCTCGTGGAGCACCAGTTCCCCGCCGACGGCTACTACGAGTTCAACCTCACGGTGTCGTCGATTCCGGGCTCCGAGCTGCGCGGCTATCCGTACGGCTGGCTCGAGTACGCGCACGAGCTCGCGCTCGTGATCGACGGCGCGAAGGTGTTCAGTGCGCCGATCGGCGGCGACGCGGATTCGCAGGCGCTCGACCAGGGGCAGATCCAGGCCGTCGAGGCGATCAAGAACCGCTTCCGTCACGTGCGCGTGGCGGTCAAGGCCGGCCGGCGCACCGTGGGCGCCGCGTTCGTCGCGCGCAGCTTCGCCGAAGGCGACTATCTGTTGCAGTCGCTCGTGCCCGGTGAAGGCGTGCCCGACGTCCCGCGCCTCTACGGCATGGAGATCATCGGCCCGTTCGAGCCGACCGGCATCGCGGAGCCGACCGAGACCCGCGCGCGAATCTTCAGCTGCTACCCGAAAGCGGCCGACGAAGAGCTGCCGTGCGCGACGCAGATCCTGACGAACCTCGCGCACGGCGCGTTCCGCAGATCCATCGATCCGCAGGACGTCGAGCCGTTGCTCGCGTTCTACGAGCAAGGCCGCGCAGAGCGCGACTTCGACACGGGCATCCAGAAAGGCCTGATGGCGATCCTCGCGAGCACGAAGTTCCTGTACCGCGCGGAGCCCGGCGCACCGCCGCGCGATCTGCCGCCCGGCTCTGCGTACGCGGTCAACGACCTCGAGCTTGCGTGGCGGCTGTCCTTCTTTCTCTGGAGCCAAGGACCGGACGAAACGCTGCTCACGCTCGCGAACGACGGCAAGCTGCACGAGCCCGCCGTCCTCGAGCGCGAGGTGCACCGGCTGCTCGCCGATCCGCGCTCGCGCTCGCTCGTCACGAACTTCGCGTTCCAGTGGCTCGGCGTGCGCCGGCTCGACACGATGGACCCGGACCCGCGCCTCTATCCGACGTTCGACGACGACCTGCGCCGTGCGTTCAAGACCGAGATGGAGCTCTACGTCGACAGCATCCTGCGCGACAACAAGCGCAGCGTGATCGATTTGCTGAACGCGAAGCACACGTTCGTCAACGAACGGCTCGCGCGTCACTACGGCCTACCCGACGTGCGCGGCGATCAGTTCCGCCGCGTGGAGCTCAACGATTCGCACCGCTTCGGCCTGTTCGGCAAGGGCAGCGTGCTGATGGTCACGTCGTACCCCGACCGCACGTCGCCCGTGCTGCGCGGCGCGTGGGTGCTCGACACGATCCTGGCCTCGCCGCCGACCCCGCCACCGCCCACCGTGTCGACCGATCTCACGCCGCCGCCCGGCGACATTCCGCGCTCGGTCCGCGAGCGGCTCGCGCGCCATCGCACCATGCCCTCGTGCAATCACTGCCACGGCGTCATCGATCCTCTGGGCCAGGCGCTCGAGAACTTCGACCCCGTCGGCGAGTGGCGGACGAAGGAGCGCAACAACGGCATCGCGATCGACTCGACCGGCATGCTGGCCGACGGCCGGCCGGTCAATAACCCCGCGGACCTACGGCGCATACTCACGGACGACCCCACGCTATTCGTGCGCGGCATGACCGAGCGCCTGATGGTCTTCGCACTAGGCCGAGGCTTGAAGTACTACGACATGCCGGTCGTGCGTGAGATCGTGGCGGACGCGCAGCGCGACCACTATAGTTTCGCTTCACTGGTGCTCGGCGTCGCGAAGAGCGTGCCGTTTCGCATGCGCGCCGCGCCGGACGGCGCAGGAGACTGACGATGTTCATCACGAAGAAGCACTTGTCGAGACGCACGCTGCTGAAAGCCGGCAGCGCAGCGATCGGGCTGCCGCTGCTCGAAGCGATGGTGCCCGCCGCCACGGCGCTCGCGCAGACAGCCGCGACGGCGAAGCCGCGCATGGGCTTCTTCTACCTGCCGCACGGCGCGATCATGGACAACACGCGCTACGGCGCCGAAGTGAACCGCTGGACACCGGACACCGTCGGCCGCGACTTCGACTTCAAACCGATACTCGAGCCGTTCAAGCCGTTCGCGAAACATCTGACGGTCGTCAGCGGCCTCGGCAACAAACCGGCCGAAAGCTCGGCCGTGCACGCGATCGTTCCCGGCACGTGGCTCTCGTGCGTGCACCCGCGGCAGAGTCACGCACCGTACGCCGGCGTCACGATCGACCAGATCGCAGCGCAGCACATCGGCCAGGACACACCCCTGCCCTCGCTCGAGGTCGCGACGGAAGAAGAAGGTGGGGGCGCCGCCTGCGACGGCACGTACGGCTGCGCGTACGGCCGCACGATCTCGTTCCGCACTCCCACCACACCGATGCCGATGGAGTTCGACGCGCGCAAGACGTTCGAGAAGATCTTCGGCCGCGGCAAGAGCGAAGCGCAGCGCAAAGCCGTGTCGCGCGACTATCAGAGCCTGCTCGACATGGTGCTCGGCGAGGCGGGCAGCCTGAAGAAGACGCTCGGCCCCGCCGATCGTTCGCTCGTCGACGACTATCTCGACAGCGTGCGCGAGATCGAGCGGCGCATCGAGCTCATGGGCCAGCGCGATCTCACGAAGATCGCGTTGCCCGACGTGCCGGTCGCGCGGCCGAGCTTCGACCAGCTGCTGCGTCTGCAGTTCGACCTGATCGCCGCAGCGTTTCAGGCCAACATGA
Source organism: uncultured Gammaproteobacteria bacterium (assembly GCA_963748045.1). GTDB lineage: Bacteria > Pseudomonadota > Gammaproteobacteria > Steroidobacterales > Rariloculaceae > FEN-1219. The sequence goes on along the minus strand of CAVVIC010000028.1, from coordinate 75,665 downwards.
CGCGCATCGTGAGCTACATGATGGCGGCCGAGGTCAGCAACCAGTCGTACGGCCACATCGGCATTCCGGACGCGTTCCATCCGCTGTCGCATCACGCGGACAACAAGGCGGCGATGGAGAAGCTCGCACGCGTGCAGCGCTATCACACGAGCGTGTTCGCGGACTTCCTCGCGAAGCTCGCGAAGATGCCGGACGGCGATCGCGGCTCGGTGCTCGACAACTCGGTGTTCCTGTACGGCAGCAACATGAGCAACAGCAACGTGCACAACCAACTTCCCGTTGCCGACGATCGTGCTCGGGCGCGCCGGTGGCACGATCAAGGGCGGCCAGCACCTTCGTTACCCGGATCGCACACCGATCGCGAATCTTCTCTTCACGCTGCTGCTGCGCGCGGGCGTGCCCGTCGACAAGGTGGGCGATAGCACGCAAGAGATGACTGAGGTTTGAGGGTGGTGGTGTCGTTCCACCGAGGCGCGTTTGTGTGTGCCGAGGGCCTCCCGCGGGACACGCCGGAAATCGCATCCCTGCGGCTCGTCTGCGCACATCCCTGTGCGCAGACGGTCCCGCGGGAGGCCCTCGGCGCACACAAACGCGCCTCGCTGGAACGACGCATTGTCTGTTGGAGGACTCTTTTTGGCGCGGTGGTTGCCGCGATTGGGCTCGTCGGCGCGTTTGGCGCATCGGCCGCGCCGAGCTTGATCGAGGCGGCGCGCGCGAACGACACGACGACGGCGCTGGCTGCGATCGCGGACAAGGTCGACGTCAACGCGAAGTCGGCGGACGGGACCACAGCGCTGCATTGGGCGATCTATCGCGACAACGTGCAGGTCGTGCAGCGGCTGATCAAGGCGGGCGCCGACGTCAAGACGAAGAACGAGTTCGGGTCGACGCCGATGGCCGAGGCGGCGGTCGTAGGCGACGCAGCGGTCATCGACGCGCTGCTCACGGCCGGCGCCGACGCCGAATCGCGCGGCGCGGACGGCCAGACGGCGCTCATGGTCGTGGCGCGCAGCGGCAATGTCGCGGCGGCCGAGACGCTGCTGAAGCACGGCGCGAACGTCAACGCGCGCGAGACGTGGCGCGAGCAGACGGCGCTCATGTGGGCCGCGGCGCAAAACCAGCCCGCGATGGTCAAGCTGCTCGTGAAGCACGGCGCGGAGGTCGACGCGCGTTCGGCCGTCAATCAATGGCCGCGGCAGGTCACAGGCGAGCCGCGGCGCATGTATCGGCCGTTCGGCGGGATCACACCGCTGCTGTTCGCGGCGCGCGAAGGCTGTCTTCAGTGTGCGCGCACGCTCGTCGAGGGCGGCGCGAAGCTCGACCTGCCCGATCCGAAAGGCGTCACGGCGCTGTTCCTCGCGATCGACAACTTCCATTTCGATCTCGCGAAGTACCTGATCGAGAAAGGCGCGAACCCGAACAAGTGGGACTGGTGGGGCCGCACGCCGCTCTACTCCGCGGTGGACGTCAACACAGTGCCGCACGGCGGCCGCCCGGACCTGCCGTCGACCGACGCGACGACGGGCCTCGAGATCGTCGACCTGCTGCTCAAAGCCGGCGCATGGCCGAACGTGCAGCTCAAAATGCTCCAGCCGTTTCGCCACATCGGCGACGACCGCGGCTGCGACCTGATGCTGACGACAGGCATGACGCCGTTGCTGCGGGCCGCGAAAACCTTCGACGCGGGCGCGATCGCGCTGCTCTTGAAGCACGGCGCGAACGTCGACCTGCCGAACGAAGGCGGCATCACGCCGTTGATGGCGGCGGCCGGCTACGGCTCGGTCGAATGCGACGCGCGCGGCTACGGGCCCGGCATTCCGCACTACCTGGCGCCCGACACGCAGGCCAAATCGATCGAGGCGTTGAAGCTGCTGTTCGACGGCGGAGCGGACGTGAACAAGCGCACGATCGGGGTGCGCGCCGCTGCCCGCAGCCCCGGCCGCACGGCGCTGTACGGCGCCGCGTTCTGGGGTTGGAGCGACGTCGTCGACTACCTCGTCACGCGCGGCGCGAAGATCGACGTGGCGGACCCGACCGGCCTCACACCGGTCGACGCAGCCATGGGGCGCGCGGGCGGCCACGGCCGCGGCGCCACGATCGAGGTCTACGACAAGACAGCCGCGCGGCTCACCGAGCTGTGCAAACAGAAAGCCGGCTGCGATCTGACGAATCCTGACCGCGGCTGATTCGGGTCTCTCCACGAATCCAAAGCACATGGCCGGATTCGGTGAATGACACGCGTCATCGTTGACACTGGCCCGCTGGTCGCATATTTCAATCGCCGCGACCGATGGCATCGCTGGGCTACGGAGCAAATGGCCACGCTCAGCCCACCGCTGGTGACGTGTGAGGCGGTTCTCACGGAGGCGTGTTTCCTGATTCAGAAATCAGGAGGCCGGCCCGAGGATTTGACCCGCAAAGTCGTCCAGCGGAGTCTCGAAATCGGAATAAACCTTGAGGACGACGCATCCGGACTTGAATCGCTCATGCAACGGTACCGGGATACGCCCATGTCGCTGGCGGATGCGTGTCTGGTACGACTGACCGAGCGTCTACCGGATTGCCTTCTGTTTACGCTAGACAGCGATTTCGAGCACTACCGTCGCAATGGCCGTCAGATCATCCCGCTGTTGCGACCGACCTGACACCGAGGCGCGGTCTCCGCCGCATCCTGGTCGGCGTTGTCGTGTCTCTATTTCCGCTCGAAATCGAACAGGTCCTCGCGCTTCGGGCGTTGCATCTTCTGTTCGAAGTACTCTTCCCACACGGCGGCCCAGGGTCGGCCGTAGAGGTCCTCGACCCGGTACTGGAGCACAACGCCCGGAACCACCGGCGTCGCCCGACCGTTGACGGGGAACAACGTCTGATTGCAGTGCGTCAGGTTGTTGGGCGGCACGTCGTTCAAATCGCCCTGTCGCGGCAGAAACCGAACGCTGCGAATCGGCTGCACCAAACCCTCCGGGTCATAGAAGACCGCCTCGTGCTCGAGCCCAATGAGTTTGCCCTGCCCATCCGAGCGCGGCGTCCAGATCTCCACCGTTTGCAGCTTGTTCGAATACTCCCAGCTGGAATGGTTGAACCACCCCTGGATGTTCGAGGTCCACGCGATGAGCGCGTCGCCATCCCAGAAGCCGATGGTTTCGCCCATCCATTGCGGCACGTCCGCGCCGAGACGCGGCACGGCGCCCGACAGATCGAAGCTTGCGGCCCACGTGCACATTGCGGATCGCATTGCCGGAGCCGCCGAGAAACTGTACGCGCGTCGGCGTCACCATCACGTCGAGCGAGCTTGGACCGCCGGGGCCCGACCACCAACGCATGAAGCCCTCGGGCCGCAGAGCATCGCCGACCATTGCGGCGCGTGATCGTGCGCCTGGTGATAGAGCTGCTGGACGAGCCGTTGCTGATATTCCGGCGTGAGCAGGGAAAGAATCGTCGGAGTCTGATTGTAGTAGCCGATGATCCATTGCGGCGGCTCGCTGAACTCCCGCGGGATGTCGGGCTTCTTTCCGGCGCGCACCAGTCGGAACACGATGCCGATATTGGTCGTGTAGCGTCCGTCCCAATTCGGCGGCATGCGCTCGCGGCTGTATTGGGTTGGGCCGCGCTTGGCGCGGGTTTCCTTGAGCAACGCCTCGTAGTGCGCTTGGGCCGTCGTGAACGGATAGGGACTCACGATGTTCTCGCGGGAGTAGTCCACGTCGCAATGCCCCCAGGCACCCGTCGCGGGATCGTCCTTGATGTACTTTGGGCCGCTCAAGTAGTCGCCCCACTGCGAATCCAGCGCGAGCGTGCTGTTACAGCGGAAGTAGCGCGGATCGCGCCACAGATCGCGGTCGACGTAGAAGTCGTCGCTCGTGAAGATGTCACGCGCCAGCGGCGTGATCCCTTTGGGCGCCGCGCCGCCCTTCGCCGTCGCCGCGTCGATATTGTAGAGAGGCACTCCGGCCCCGACCCACTCAGCCTTCGTCGCCATGGCGGAGCCGCGGCCGACGCTCTGCTGAGCGCGAAGGAGCGGCGCCGAGCAGAGCATGACGGCGAGTCCGAGAACCATCGTTCCCCTGGCGAGCATCCGCCGGCTCGGCTGCAGCTTCGAACGATCCACGCGCCGCTCCCCTCGTAGATACCCGAGACCAGATAGCCACGCCACCGGGGGCATGGTCAAGCCACTCGCGACACTTGGCCAGGGAGCCCGAACAAACGGCCTATGCCAGCGCGGCGACGGCGTGAGTCGACGTCGACACCCAGCCGAGCAGCGTCTCGACGGACAGCAAGGATGCCTCGTGATTGCTTCGAGACAGCGCGCCACCGATCGGCTCACTCATGCAGTCCTCGAGCAGCACGCACGAGTAGTCGCGGAACATTGCATCCCGCACCGTCGACTCCACGCAGATGCTCGTGGTGCACCCGGTGACGATCAGATGCTGCACACCGAGGCTCGTGAGCCGGTCGTCGAGATCGGTCCTGTAGAACCCGCTGAACCGCGTCTTGTACAACACGACGTCACCGGGCTTCGACTCGAGGCCGGCCACGATATCGGTATTCCAGGTGTCGCGAATCAATATTCGGCTGTCGCGACCGTCGGGCGCACGCATTGGCTGGCCGACGCCCAGTTGCAGGTGGCGCATCCGGTTCGGCGAATTCGGCGCCCCGAGGTCCGACAAGTCGGCGCGATATGCCATCTTCAAATAGATGACCTTGATGCCCGCACGCCGCGCCGCGTCGAGCGCACGTGCGGTCGGTGCGACCGCACGCTGGATTCCCGTGATGTCGATCCCCGCACGATCGAACATGCCGCCCCGCGCGCCGAAGTCGTTCTGCATGTCGACGACGAGCACGGCGGTTTTCGCAGTGTCGATCTGCACGGGCGCAGGTCGCGCCGGCAGCTCGACGAGGCGACCGGGCTGCGCCGCTGCGCGCGCGGTACCGAGTCCGACCACCGCGGCACCGGCTGCAGCACTGGCCAAGAGATCGCGACGAGTGAGCGTGGTCATGAACATTTGCCTCCAGGCCGATAGACGACTGGGGGGATGCTAGGGGCATCCGAGATCCGGCGCATCGGCTGAACCGCGTAGCCGGGAACTCGTGTGAGTGGCGTGAACCGCGTAGCTCAGACGAGCTGATGACGCAGCGCGTAAGCCGTCGCACCGGCTTTGCTCTTGACGTCGATCTTCGCGTAGAGGTTCGTGATGTGCCGCGCGACGGTGCGCTCGCTCAAGATGAGCGCGCGGGCGATTTCATGGTTCGTGCGCCCTTTGGCGATCAGGCCCAATACCTCGATCTCCCTCGCCGTCAGGTTCGCCCCGGCGCCGCGACCCGGCGGCGCAGCGCTGACCGTGGCGCCACCGAGGAAACCGTGCACTGCCGTGACATAGGCGTCCTGGTCGGTCCCGGAGATGAACGGGCCGCTCAGCACCGTGAGCTGCGCATTCCTGATTCCAGCCGCGACGCCGCGGGACATCTCGAACGAGCCGAACGGGAACTCCGTGTCGTGGATCACGAGCGTCGGGATCTCGATCGCGTCGAGCTGTGAAGTGACATCGATCTTCTCGGAAGCATCGTAGTACGCGAACAGGCCGCTTGGCGACGCGCCCTGGCGCATTGTCTCCGCGAGCAGGTTGCGGAGCTCGGGCTTGTCGAAGCCAGTCACGACGTCGCCCAACGATTTCGTGAACACGTGCCACTCGCGCTCCGCCTGCGGCGACATGCCGCGGATCACCTTGAAATCCGGCAGCGCGAACATGGCCTTGCCCGAGGCCCAGGGGCTCACCAGGATCAAGCGCGATACCTGCTCCGGGTGTGCGACCGCGAACGCGACGGCCGTTGCTGCGCCGAGATCCGAGCCCGCGAGCGTGAACTGCTTAAGCCCGAGTTTCTCGACGACGGCCTCGATGTCCCGCACGCGTGCGGCAAGCGTCAAATCCTCGACGTCACGGTCCGAGGCTCCCATCCCGCGAATGTCGTGTCTCACGACGCTGAAGCCGAGCTCCACGAGCCGGTCCGTCGCGTGCCGAGCGTGGGGCATGCCCATCTGATACCAATGGGCGTCGCCGAAGATGTTCGATGCAAAGACGATGGACGGGCCGTCGCCGCAGCTGATGAAGGCAATACGCACGCCGTCTCGGGTTTTTGCGTACTGGAGGGGCGGTAAGCTCATCGCGCGCAGAGCCTAGCATCCGGGCCTACGGCCAGCCAGAATGTTCATGATGCGTTTACTCGTGCTATTCGCCCACCCGAGGCCGCGACAATCCGTCGTGCAACGCGCCATGCTCGCGTCGATCAGCGGGTTGCCCGACATCACGGTGCGGGATCTGTACGCCGAGTATCCGGACTTCATGGTCGACGCGCGCCGCGAGCAGGAGCTGCTCGTCGAGCACGACGTCGTCGTGCTCCAGCACCCGCTGTACTGGTACTCGGCGCCGGCGATCGTCAAGGAGTGGCTCGACGTCGTGCTCGAGGAAGGGTGGGCCTACGGCCCCGGCGGCACGATCCTGAACGGCAAGTTCCTGCTGAACGCACTGTCAACGGGCGGCCCGACGGAGGCCTACCACAGCAAAGGCCGCAATCGGTTCGCGGTGCGACAACTGCTGGCACCGTACGATCAGACCGCGTATCTGTGCGGCATGGGCTGGCTCGAGCCGTTCGTGATTCACGCGGGCCGCAAGCTCGACTTCGCGACGCTGACGCGCAAGTCCGAAAGCTATCGCGAGTTGCTCGTGGGGCTACGCGACGGCCGGCACGATCCGGTCAAGCATCTCGCCGAAGGCTACGCGCTGCCGCGCGGCTTCACACAGCGCGCGGAGCACACTAGCCATGCAACTTGATCAGTTCCTGCTCGGCGCATTCGTGTATCTCGCCGCCGCCGTGATCGCGGCGCCGCTGTTCGCGCGCTTAGGCTTGGGCTCCGTGCTCGGCTATCTGATCGCCGGCGTCGTGATCGGGCCGAGCGTGCTCGGACTCGCGGGCAACGACTCGGCCGACGTCATGCACTTCGCCGAGTTCGGCGTGATCGTGATGCTGTTCCTCGTCGGCCTCGAGCTGCAGCCTGCGAAGCTGTGGGAGCTGCGCAAGCCGATCCTCGGCCTCGGCACGCTCCAGGTGGCCGCGACGGCCACCGTGCTCGGCGGCGCGGCCTGGTTCGCGGCCATGCGTGGGAGGCGGCGCTCGTCGCAGGACTCGCGCTCGCGCTGTCGTCGACCGCGATCGTCGTGCAGAGCCTGAACGAGCGCGGGCTCTTGAAAACCGCGGCCGGCCGTTCGAGCTTTGCGGTGCTGCTGTTCCAGGACGTGGCCGTGATCCCGATGCTGGCGCTGCTGCCGTTGCTCGCGCAGCAGGCCGTAGCCGTCGACGACCACTCGTTGACCGCGGGGCTGCCGGCCTGGGCGCACACGGTCGCCGTGCTCGGCGCGGTCGCCGCCATCGTGCTCGGCGGACGGTATCTCACGCGGCCGCTGTTCCGCTGGGTCGCGGGCACGGGCATTCGCGAGATCTTCGTCGCGTTCGCGCTGCTGATCGTGGTCGGCATCACGCTGCTGATGCAGCTCGTGGGTCTCTCGGCGGCGCTCGGCACGTTCCTCGCGGGCGTCGTGCTGGCCGACAGCGAGTACCGCCACGAGCTCGAGATGGATCTCGATCCGTTCAAGGGTCTGCTGCTCGCCGTGTTCTTCATCGCGGTCGGCTCCGGCATCGACTTCGCGCTGCTCGCGCGCATGCCGGTCCTGCTGCTCGGCACCGTGGCCGCCGTCATCGTGCTGAAGCTGCTCGTGCTGCTGCCGCTCGCGCGCGTGTTCCGAATGCCGCTCGCGGACGCCACGCGGTTCGCGTTCTCGCTAGCCCAGGGCGGCGAGTTCGCGTTCGTGCTCGTCTCGTTCGCGCTCGGTCTCAAGCTGCTCGGAAGCGACGAAGCGGGATTGCTCGTGGCCGCGGTCGCGATCTCGATGGCGTTCGCGCCGCTCTTGATGATGTTCGACGACCGCGTGCTGCAACGGCGATTTGCCGCCAGCGGCCTGGTCCGGGCCGCCGATCGCATCGAGGCCGATGCGCCCGAAGCCATCATCGCCGGCCACGGGCGGTTCGGCATGACGATCGGGCGGCTGCTGCAGGCGAACCGAGTGCGCGCGGTGGTACTCGATCACGACGCGGAGCAGATCGACGCGCTGCGCCAGTTCGGCTTCAAGATCTTCTACGGCGACGCGTCGCGGCTCGACCTGCTCGAGGCCGCCGGTGCGAAGGACGCGAAGGTACTCGTGATTGCGATCGACGACCGCGAGAAAGTGCTCAGCATGATCGAGACGGCGCGTAAGCACTTCCCGCACCTGAAGGTCTTCGCGCGCGCGTTCGACCGCGTGCACGCCTACGAGCTGCTTGGCACGGGCATCACCGACGTCTACCGCGAGATGTTCGGCTCGTCGGTCGACATGGGCCGCGACGTGCTGACGGCGCTCGGCCGGCATCCGTTCGAAGCGCAACGCGCCGCCGCGCTGTTCAAGGCGCACGACGAGCGCATGACGCGCGTCTCCGCGGCGCACCAGGGCGACACGAGCAAGCTGATCGACACCTGGCGCCAGTCGCGCGCGGAGATCGCGAACGTGCTGGCGTCCGATCGCGGCGAGGTCGCGACCGACGCAGACCCGGCCTGGAGCGCACCGGACCGCGAAGACGCCTGAGCTTAAGTCTTTGGCGCGCACGCCCGCGTGCAGCCGCCACATCGCGAGGATCGCGAGCCCGGCGCACAGCTGCGGAACCGCCGTCACGAGGAACACGCCCGACACGCCGAAGCCGCTCGCGATCAATGCGCCGCCGAGCGCCGGCCCCACCATCGAGCCCGCACGGCCGGCCGCGTGCGCCCAGCTGACGCCCGTCGCTCTCACCTGCGACGGGTACGTGATCGACGCGAGCGCGTTCAGTCCGCTCAAGCCGCCGTTGCGAAGTAACCATAGACGACGAACGCGAGCATCATCCACACCGAAGGCAGATCGGTGAAGGCGATGGCCGCCATCGCGAACGACGCGCCCGCGAGATACACGGGCAGCACACGCGTGGGACCTAAGCGATCCATGACGTAGCCGCTCGTCAACGTGCCTATAACGCCCGCGATGCCGGGAAAGAACATGATCGACGCGATCTGATTCAACGACAGCCCGCCGTCGGTCAGCACCTGATTGCGCCACGTGCCCATCAAGTTGCTGACGATGAACGCCATGTGGAAACCGACCCACAAGAGCAGCGTGGTCGCGGCGCGGCCGTCGCGAAACAGCATGAGGATCGGCACCTTGCCGGCACCCGCCTCCGCGCCGCGCGCGACGAACACCTCGTCACCTTCCAGCACGAGGCCGGGGTCGATCCGGCGCAGCTGGCGCGGAATCCGCGGATCGCGTGGAGTGCGCCCCGCCAGGAAGCGCAGCGACTCCGGCAGTGCGAAGTACAGCACCACGACGAGCAGCAGCGGCAGCACGCCGCCGGCGACAAACGCGTACTCCCAGCCGTACGGCACGAGCCACTTGACCACGGGCGCGCCGATGACCGTGGTGCCCATCGTGAAACCCGCGAACGTGATCGACACGAACGTGGCGCGCACGCGTGCCGGCATGAGCTCCGAAACCAGTGCGATCGCGTTCGGGATCACGCCGCTCAAGAACACGCCGGTAACGAAGCGCAACACGACGAACTCTTGCACCGTGCCGGCAAACGGTGCCACCAGCGTCAGCGCGCCGAACGCCGCGAGGCAGCTCAGCAGGGTGACGCGGCGGCCGTAGCGATCCGCGATCGGCCCGACGACGAAGTTGCCGAGCAGCAGGCCAAACTGCTGGACGACGACCACGACGGTCAGCGCGGCCGGCGCTAGCCCCAAATCCTTCGCGAGAAACGGCAACACGATACCCACGAGGAAAATGTCGTAGCCGTCGACGATCATCGTGAAGATCAGCAGCACGACCGTCACGATGTGCGCGCGGCCGATGCTGCGGGTGTCGAGGAATTGATTGACGTCGAACGTCTTCGGCTCCGGAATACTCATGCGCGCGCGAGCTCCTCGGTCATGGCCAGAAGCTCGCCGGCCGCGCCGCTGCTCTCACCGACTCCGATTCGCTGGCAGTAGCTGGCGAGCGCGGCCAATCGCGTGCCGGGCTTCACGCCGCTCGCCGTGAGCACGCGCTCGAGCTTGGCCGTGAGCTCCACCCACGCGAGCGCTCGCGTGCCGCTGCCGGGCGGCGCCAGCACTTCGACGGTCGTCGGCTCTCCGGCGCGCAGCTCCAGCGTCACGCGACTGCCCCACACTCGCGGGAACTGCGCGCCGAGCGCGTCGTCCGCGCGCACGTGCACCTTCTGCATCAACGCCGCGATGCGCGTGTCGTGCGGCAGCGGTTCGCGCAGCACGTCGTCGAGCGTCGCGGGCGCGAACGCTGCGAGCGCGATCTGGTACTGCACGCTCAGCATCGACTCGATGCGGTTCGCGGGCATCGCGGGCCGGTCGATCATGCCGCGATAGACCAGCGGCACCCCGGCGACGATCCGCTCGATCTCGTGCGGCGGCGGCAGCGTGAGTTGCCGAAACGCGGCCACGCTCGCGAGCGCCTGCCGCGAGGTGGGCCATGGCTTCGTGTCGACGCTCAGCACGCGCCACGGCGCGCCGAGCTCCGTGCGGAACTCGGCGATGTCGAGCGTGGCGCCGAGCCGCTCGGCGAACGCCGCGACGCCCTCGCGATCCGCATCGACCCCGGCCGCCGCAGCCAGCGCCGCATCGCGGCCGTCGACGGCAGCGCAGCCGAGCGCGTAGTAGCGATAGCCAAACCGTGTGAGCGCGGCCGCGGGCAAGTTGCCGGTGCGCGCCAACGCGAGCGCAAGTGCGCGCGCCGTGACGGGCGCGTCGAGCTCGAGCAACCGCGCCGTTACGGCCGCGGCGCCGAACGCCGCCGTCACGTACGTGGGCCACACGCCGCGGTACAGCAGCGTCGCGCCGCCGATCGCGCGACCGAGGCGCGTCATCGCTTCGTAGCCGGCCACGACGGCGCAGAGCAACGCGCGGTCGCCGATGCCAGGCCGCGCGGCCGCGGCCGTCACGGCGACGGGCACGACGACAGCACCGACGGTGGTGCAGCCCGGCAGGTCGATGTCGTCGACTTCGGTGCTGCGCGCGGCGCCCGTCAATAGGCGGCACATCGCACCGTGCTCGAGGCCGGCGCTGCGACCGCGCTCTGCGTAACGTTCGAGCAGCAGGCCTTCCGGCGTGCGGCGGCCGAGCGCGGCGGCTGCGAGCGTGTCGAGCAACCGCTGCCGGGCGGCCCCCTGCGCGGCTGCCCCGATGGCGTCATACGACACGGCCGCGAGCTGCGCGGCGAGATCCGCGAGCGCGGCTCCGGCTACGTGTTGCTCCAAGTGGCACGCATGAATATTTCCCCCCTCCGCTCGAGTGTAGCGCCGATTATGTCCCACGATATGTAGAAGACGGCTTGGCTCGCGACCGCCGGCCCATAGGTAGTTATTCGGATGCTGGTCCACACACCGAGCGCGTAACGTTCAAGCTGTCGAAGATCAGCGGAGAAACGCATGAAAGGCCACCCCCAACAGCTCGGCGGGCAGGATCCGGAGCGCAAGAACTCCCCGGTCGCGTGGGAGACCGACGAGGACATCGACACCCTGCGCGAGACGCTTCCCGACGAGGAGCCCACCTGCTTCTTCAACGACGGCGCGTACGCGCACGGCATCGTGGTCAGCAGCGGCACGGTGCTGCTGCGCTGCGACAACGGTATCTGGATACCGGCAGGCGCTACCGACGCGGGGAAGGGCTAACCCGCATGCAAGTGCCGTTGGAGATCCAGTTCCGCAACATGGATGCGTCCGAGGCCGTGGAAGCGGCTGCCCGCGAGAGCGTTGCGAAGCTCGAACGCCTCGCCGATACGATCATCAGCTGCCGCGTGACGATCGAGGCGCCCCACCGCCATCATCACCAGGGCAATCTCTATACCGTCAGCGTAGACCTGCGGTATTCGGGCGGCGAGGCCGTCGCGAATCGCGCACCGAACGCGAAACAGGCACACGAGGACGTCTACGTCGCGCTGCGCGACGCGTTCCACGCCGCGCGCCGCCAGCTCCAGGATGGAATGAGCGTGCGCCGCGGTGACGTCAAACACCACGAGCCGCCGAATCACGGCAAAATCGTGGCGCTCGACAAGCGCGCGAACTTCGGCCGCATCGGCACGCCGGACGGGCGCGAGATCTACTTCCACCGCAACAGCGTGCTGAACGCGAAGTTCGATGCGCTCGAAGTCGGCGCAGAGGTTCGCTTCGACGAAGAGGCCGGTGACAAAGGCCCGCAAGCGAGCACCGTGCACGTCGTCGGCAAACATCACGTGGCCGGCTGACCGCGCGGCTCTGCGCGCGCGGCGTGGGCTAGTCGGCCAGGCGCATTGCGCCGAGCGGCGTGGCGCCTTCCGGCCCGACCACCACCACAGTGCTCGAGAGGGATGCCTGCGGCGCTTCGCTGACGTGCGCGCGCAGCGCCACGACGCTGCCCGCCGCGAGTCGCTCTCCGCTGCGCGGCACGATTTCAATTCCTTCCCTATGTGCGAGACCCATCGTGCCGCCGAGCCCGTACGAGAGCGCGGAGGCGACGGTGGACGACGGCAACGCCGCGACGCCGGCAGCCGCTACTTCGCCGGCCGTGACGCCCGCGCGAACCGCGGCCTGCATCGCACGCACGGCCTTGCCGGCCGCGTCGTCGCGCGGCAGCGGCGCCGTCGCCGCAGCTTCGGCCCAATACCCCTGATACTGCGCGGCCACCCACAGGCGCAGCGGCGCGTGCCGGCCGTCGAGCCGCCCTTCCCACGGTCGCAACTCGGGGCCGCCCATGCTCGCGAGCACGCGAACGTCGCGCGCCTTCAACCCACGCGCCGCGCGTTCCGCTTCGAGCATCGCGGTGCGGTTGTCGCCGCCCGCCGCGAACGCGGCCGCGCCGGCGGCCACCGCCGCATCCACGATGCCCTGCGTGATCCGCATCGCGAGCAGCTCGCGCGGCCGTTTGACGGCGCGCAGCGCGCGCAGCTCCGCGTCGAACGGCACGAGCTCTACACCTAAGAGCGCATCGCGAATCCGCGCCGCAACCGTGGGGGCAAGACCTAAGACGCCGACGACGCCGATCCGCCCACTCGCCACGCCGCGCGCCTTGAGCTCGCTCGGTAACAGCTCGAACGCTTTGCCCGCTCCCGGCACGATGGGCAGCCAGGTCAGCGCGCGCATGAACGCGAGCTCGCGGCCGCCGCCGAAGCTCACGAACGCGGGCTCGCCTTCGAGCGGCACGAGCAGCGCGCCGCCGGACTGGAGCCCCGACAGATACGCCATGTCGGCGTAGTCGACCATGACACCGAGCAGGCTGTAGTTCACGACGACGAGCGCGCCAAGCCGCGCTTCGCGCAGCGCGTGCCGCACGCCTTCGACGCGCAGCGCGAACTCGTCGTCGGGCAGCACGGCGCGATCCCACGACGAGTAGCCGCGCTTCAACACCGGTTCCATGCTGATCACAAGTCGCCTCCCGCTCAACCGATCGCGCCGAGCTCGCCCATGCGGCTCGTGAGCGCCACGGCACCGGCCGGCGTGATGATCACGGGCTCGCCGCACATCAAGTAGCCGGTCTCCGGAATGTATTGGTTCGGATGCATGACGAACACCATGTTCTCCTGCATGGTGTGCTCGTAGCCCGGTGCGATTTCGGGCTCCATCGAGCCCATCCCCATGCTGTGGCCGCGCGTGCGCATGAACGGCGGCTTCGTGTAGCGCTCGTAGCCGGCCGCCGAGATCGGCGCATTGATCACGTCGACGATCTCGGTGACGGACACGCCGGGTTTCGCGGCGCGCATGCCGGCCTCGAGCGCCCCGCGCAGCAACGCGAACTTTTCGTACTGCAGCGGCGTCGGCGTGCCGAGCACGCAGCTGCGGCAGATCTGGATGAATTCGCCTTCGACGGCCGGCGTGATCTCGGCCAGGAACAGGTCGCCCCGCTCGAGCACACGATCGGTCGGGAAGTGCCCGGCCTGGTTGTGCTGAGACGCCGACATCAACTGGAAATTGTCCTCCGCGCCCTGCTCGCGCATCGAGGTCTCGAGATTCGCCGCGAGCTCGTACTCGCGCATGCCGGGCTTCGTGGTCTTCAGAAGGTTGTCGTAGCCGCGTTCCGCGATCGCGACGCCGCGCCGCGTACAGTTCAGCGACCACTCGTCGCGGATCTTCGACGTGTCGACGATCAGCTTCTCCGCGCTCGGCGGCGTGGCACCGAGCATGGCGGGCCACGCCTCGCCGATCGCGCGGGGCTGGAGGTTGCCGCCGGCCACGGCCACCTTGCCGCCGCGAAAACCGCGGCGCTTCACTTCCGCGGCCACCGTCGCGAGGAACTCCTCCGGCGCCACGGCTAGAAACTCCATCGTCGCCCGTTCGCGGTAGCGCGGCGCGTCCCACGCGGGCGTCATGATCAAGAGCGGCTCGCCGCGCTGCGGCACGACGACGGCCGCGTGCGGGCCGATCTGCTTGAACGCCGCGAGATACCACGCGGGGTTCGTGCCCGTGAACGCGTGCAGGCCGGAACCGTACGCGATCAGCGCGTCGAGATCGTTCGCTGCGAGCCACGCGCGCACGACGCCCTGGCGCCGCTCGACGCTGCGCGCCCGAATCGGGACTTCCGCCGCGGACAGATTCGCCGTCATGGCTTCGCTCCGGCGGCGCTCGACTTCAACCGCGCGCGCAGCGCACGCGTCGCCGCTGCATCGACCTCGCTCTCGTCCGCGCCGAGCACCACGCCGTACAACTCGCGCGCCTTGTCGGCCGACACGTAGCCTTCACGCACGTCGCGCAGCACGCGGCTCACATCGCGCGCGAGCGGCTCGCCCCAACCGCCGCCGCCCGCCGTCATGTACAGCACCTCGGTGCCCGCGGGCCACGTGAGCGGCTGACTCTTCGGCACATGGAACTCCTTCTCGCCGGGCGCCTTCACGAGGGTGGTGGCAGTGACGCCGGGACCGCCGCCGAGCAACCCCCACGGCGGGCACGTGAGCCGCCCGCCGTCGCCGCCCGCGACGTTCACGCGGCCATCCGCGAGCGTACGAATCCGCGTGCGCACGCCGAGCCCACCGCGAAACGCACCCGCACCGCCCGAGTCCGGGCGCAGCGCGCGCTCCTCGACCACGACCGGGCCCTTCAACTCCATGTTCTCGATCGGCGCGTTACGCACGTCGCCCTGGCACACGGACATCGACACGTCCTCGCCGTCGGCATCATGACGCCCGCCCCAGCCGCCGGACTCGATGCTCATCAGCACGAAGTCGCGGTTGTGCTCGCGGTCGCGGCCCGAGTACGAGAGCGCGGCGCCCAGCGAGCCGCTGTGCGCGGCGGGAATTTGATCCGGGATCGCTTTTGCAAGCGCCAGCAGGATCGTGTCGACGACGGTGGGCAGCGGCATGCTCCAGCCCGCCATGAATGCGGGAAATCGCGCCATCATCATGTTGCCCTCGGGGATGATGACCGTGAGCGCCGAGAACGCGCCTTCGTTCAGCGGCTCGAGCGGCGTCGTGAGCGCCTTGTACGCGATGTACGCGCCGGCATACGTGCGCGAGTTCGCGCCGCCCTCGCGCTCGGGCGAGCAACCGGACAGGTCGATCGTCATGTCGCTGCCGCTGACGATCGACTTTCACGCGGATGTCGTAGCCCCTGCCGCGCCAGTCGATGTAGCTCTCGGCCTCGTACGTGCCGTCCGGAATCTTCGCGACGGCCGCGCGGCACTTCTGCTCCGTCTCGGCGTAGAACCGGCGGATGGCTTCCTGCACCACGTCTCTTGCCGTAGCGGTCGAGCAGCTCGACGAAGCGCCGCTCGCCGAGCCTGCAGGCCGCGAGCTGCGAGCGCATGTCGCCCATCGCGTTATCGGGAAAACGGATGTTGTCGCGGATGAACGCGAGCATCTTCTGATCGACGACGCCGCCTTCGTAGATCTTCAGCTGGTTGAACTGCAGCCCTTCGCTCCACGGATCGTACGCGCGGTTACCGGCCCCGAAGCCGGTCGAGAGGCCGCCGACGTCGACCCAGTGCGCGCGCACCATCGCGAACGCCACGAGCTCGCCTTCGTAGAAGATCGGCGCGTACACGACCACGTTGTTCAGGTGCTGGCCGGCCGTGGCCTGATGGTTGTGCAGCAGCACGTCGCCCGGCTTGAAGCCCGTTCGGCCGTAGCGCGCGACCGCGTCCTTCACCACCACGCCGAGATCCGCGACGAAGTGCGACACGCCGCCGATGTTCTGCGAGATCAGCGAGCCGTCGGGGTCGAGCAGCGCCGTGCAGTAGTCGCGCACCTCGTAGATCATCATGTTGTACGACGTGCGCTGCAGATCCACGCTCATCTCGTCGGAGATGGCCGGCAACGCGTTGCGGATGACTTCGAGCGTGATGGGATCGAGCGTCTTGGTCATGCGGCTAGCTCCGTCGCACCGTGACGATCAGCTCGCCCGTGTCGGCCACGCGCAGCGTGTCGCCCGGGAACAGCACCGTCGTCGACGCATACTCCTCGATCACCGCCGGGCCTTCGATCGCCACGGTCGGCGTGAGCTTCTCGCGCCGATACACGGCGCAGGTCGTCGAGCGCGCCGCATCATCGAGATGGATCTCGCGCGTGCCGACGCGGGCATCGGCCGCGGTGCGCGCCAACTTCGGAAACTCGATCTTCGGCCGGGCGCCGATCGCCGTCAGGCGCAGGTTCACGAGCTCGAGCGGCTCGTCGAGCGCGGCGTGGCCGAAGCGGTGATCGTGGATCTCGCTGAACCGCCGGTGGATCGCGGCGCCGTCCGCGCTCCTGATCTCGCTCTCGTTGACCGGCACCTGCAACCAGAACTCCTGGCCGACGTAGCGCAGGTCGAGCCAGTACTGGAACCCGCGGGCCGCAGTGCTCGACGCCGGCGTTGTCGAGCGTCGCATGACCCTCGCGCAAGAGCTCCGCGAAGATGCTCGCGAGTACCGCGTAGTCGGCTTCGAGCAGCCGCTTGTAGTACGTGCGCACGTAATCCTGGCGCACGTCGGCCAGCAGCATGCCGAGCGCCGAGAAATGCGCCGGCAGATTCGGCACGATCACGGTCGGGATCTGCAAGTCGCGCGCGATCTCCACCGCGTGCAACGGGCCCGCGCCGCCGATCGCGACGAGCGCGAAGTCGCGCGGGTCGTAGCCGCGCTCGACCGACACGCCGCGCACGGCGAGCGACATCTTGGCGACGGCGATCTTGACGATGCCGTGCGCGACTTCCGTCGCGTTCATCTTCAGCGGCGCGCAGAGCTTCGCCTCGAGCCCGCGCCGCGCGGCGTCGACGTCGAGCGGCATCTCGCCGCCCAGGAAGCTCGTGGCGCCGATGCGCCCGAGCACGACGTTCGCGTCGGTGACGGCCGGCAGCTCGCCGCCGCGGCGGTAACAGATGGGGCCGGGATCGGAGCCGGCGCTGTGCGGCCCGAGCTTCAGCGCGCCGACTTCGTCGATCCACGCGATGCTGCCGCCGCCGGCGCCGACTTCCACGATGTCGACGACCGGGAACATCACGGGGTGGCCGCTCGCGTAGCCGCCGATGTGATACCCCTGCGCGACCTGCACTTCGTTGTCCCTGATGAGGCTGGTCTTGGCCGTGGTGCCGCCCATGTCGAACGCGATCAGGTTCTTGAAGCCGAGCGCCGCGCCCACTCGTGCGGTCGCGATCACGCCGCCGACGGGGCCGGACTCCATCATCGCGACCGGCAGCTTCTTCGCCGTCGCGGGCGACATCACGCCGCCGTTCGACTGCATGATCAGGAACCGGCCGTCGAAGTCGTCGGCGCGCAGGCGCTCGTCCATGCTGCCCACGTACGCGCTCGTCTTCGGCCCGATGTAGGCGTTCATGACGGTGGTCGACGTGCGCTCGTACTCGCGGTATTCGCGCACGATCTCGTGCGACAGCGACACGTACACGTAGCGGCAGCATGGCGCGCAGCAACTCGCCGAGCGCCGCCTCGTGCAGGGGATCGGCGTACGAGTGCAGGAAGCACACGGCCACCGCTTCGGCGTCGGACGCCCGCACCGCCTCGACGATCTCGGCCGCGTGCTCGGCGGTCAGCGGCATCAGCACCTCGCCGCCGGCGGCAAGACGCTCGTTCGCCTCGAACGTGCGCGAGCGCGGCACGAGCGGCACCGGGCGCTTGAAGCCGAAGTTGTAGGCCTCGGGGCGATTCTGGCGGCCGATCTTGTACACATCACGGGTTCCCCGCGTGACGACGAGCGCCGTCTTCGCGCCTTTCTCCTCGATCGCGATGTTGATCGCGATCGTCGAGCCGTGTACCACGGTGCCGGCGGCGCGCGGCGTCACGCCGGCTTTGCGCAAACAGTCCCACACGCCCTGCGGCAGATCGCCGTGCGTGGTGAGCGCCTTGCTCTCCATGACTCGGCCGGTGTCCGGGTCGTAGGCGACGAGGTCGGTGAAGGTGCCGCCGATGTCCACGGCGACGCTGAGGCGCCCAGGGTTCGCTGCGTGCAACACCGCCCCCCTTAGGTCGCTGTTAGCAGTCGTTTGGTGACGGCCCGCCGAGCAGTTGAGTACTCGGTGGGTCACTGACACTCTAGCGACGATGTTTCGGGCGAACAAGCGCGCCAGCCCGAACCGCACGGTGCGGTTTCGCGACGGCGAGCAAATGTGGGCTTCGAGCAACACAACGCCCGCGGAGCGCGTCGCTCAAGCGTTCGCGGGTTTGCATAAACACAAACTTGCGCCATACTCGGCCTCGGGGCTTTCTCGATCATGCTGGTCTTTTAAGGGGGGAATCTGCATGCGAACACCACTACGTCTCGCCGCCTTGTCGGCGGCAGTCATTGGCTGCATTCCGTTCGGCGCACACGCGCAACTCGAAGAGATCGTCGTCACCGCCACGCGGCGTGAGACGGATCTCCAGAGCACACCGATCTCGATCCAGGCGTTCACCGCACAGCAGCTCGAGCTCGGCGGCATCACGAACGGCCGCGACCTCGGCATCATGGTGCCGAACGTCACGCTGAATCCCGAGCACCGGCGGCGCGCAAGCGAACTTCTACATCCGCGGTCTACCGGGCGTCGGCCTCTACGTCGACGGCGTGTGGCAGGACGGCTTCGGCTTCCAGCAGATGAACTTCTCCGAGATGGAGCGCGTCGAGGTGCTGCGCGGCCCGCAGGGCACGCTGTTCGGCCGCAACACCAACGGCGGCGCGGTCAACATGACCACGCGCAAGCCGGCCGACGAGTTCGGCGCCCGCGTCAAGCTCGACGTGGGCCAGTTCAACCGGCGCGACGCATCGCTCGCGGTCGACGTGCCGATCACGTCGAAGCTGAAGACGAAGTTCATGGGCGCCACGCATAAGAACGACGGCTTCCTGAAGGGCCTCACGACGCCGTGGGACTTCGGCGCCGAAGACGACACGATGCTGCGCGCCGACGTGCTGTTCGAGCCGACGGACAAGTTCACGATGCGCTTCACGATCAACGACGAGAAGAAGCGCGGCACTGATCCGAAGATCCAGCGGATGACGCGCTACGACAACTCGAAGATCTACGCGTACAACGTCATGCTCGGCGCGTTCCAGTCGGCGGCCAACGCGCGCTGCGCGCAGCTGGGCAACGTGTTCACCGTGCCCGCGCGGAACGCCGGCGGCGTCGCGGCGCCTGCACTACCGTGCACGAACGGCGTGTGGAGCGCGCCGCCTGCGAACAGCTCGGCACGCGTTACACCGGCGTGAAGCCGCCGACTTGGACGCCGGCGACGCACACGACGAACTATCCGGTCAACTACGTCGGCGATCAGCAGAGCCGCTACGGCAACTACGCAGTACGCAGCCGACGAGCATCGGCGCACAGACCGTCGAGACACTGGGCTCCACGTACACACCCAACCCTTCCTGCCGGATGCGGGCTTCGGTCCGGGCCAGGTCGGCAAGTGGGAAACGAAGTCGGACTCGATGGAGAACGGCATCACCGCGGACCTGCGCTACAGCTCGTTGACGCTGGACTGGGACATCAGCGACAAGCTGCAATTCCAGGCCATCCTATCGGACTGGAAACAGCACCAGCGTCAGGTCGTCGACTTCGACGGCACGGAGTTCCTGGTCACGACGGACGACATTCCGCAGATTCAGAAAAACAAGACCGTCGAGCTGCACCTGACGGGCAACGCGCTGGACGACAGGATCAACTGGATCGCGGGCCACTACAGTCTCGACACCGACAACCTGCAGCGCTTCTACCGCTGGGGCATGTGGGAGTTCGTGAACACGGGAGCCATCACGTCGACGAACAATCCCCTCAACGGCAGCCCGGTGCTGCCGCCGGGTAACGTGGCGTACGAGGAGTACGTTCGCCAGACCGCGTTCCTGCTGAACCTGAACGGCTTCACGGGCGGCAACATGCTGACGACCGCCGGTGCCCTGTACCCATGGGCGCTGACCGGCCATCAGCGACGACTCGTTGACTGAAGCTCTGGGCCAAAGACACTGCGTGGTTCGGCGAGGCGACGTTCAGCGTCACGAAGAAGCTCGACCTCACCCTCGGCATGCGCATCAGCGACAAGTCGGGCGGCAACCGCCGCTACATTCCGACCGACGCGTTCCGGACGCCGGACCCCGGCATTCGGCCGCAGGGCGATCCGTTCGCGTACAGCAAGGTCGCGACCGAGCTCCCCGATCCGGTGAAGCCGCTGATCCACACGTACAAGTTCTCGACGTCCTATCACTTCCGGGACCGCATGATGGGGTACCTGACGTATGCGGAGGGCTTCACGGCGGCCAGCAGCCCACAGGTGCGAATCGGCCCGAGTTCGGTCATCACGTCGATTCCGGCCGGCACGAACCCGCGGGCGATCACCGGCATATCAACGCCAACGACCGGTATGCCGACGACGTGTCCGACGCTCGATTGCCCGGATCAGATCCGGATCGATCTGCCGGTCGAGGTCATCTCGAATACCGAGATCGGCATTCGCTCGGACCTGCTCCAGGGTAAGTTGCGCTTCAACGCGACGTACTTCGACTCGAAGTGGGACGGCATGCGCGTCGCGTTGCTGCCGAAGGACGGCTCGAACAACACGCAACCGTTCCCGTACAACTCCGGCGAGGGCAAGGGTGTCGCGAAGGGCTGGGAGTTCCAGGTGGATTGGGCGCCGACGGATCGCCTGACGATCAATGCGGGATTGGGCCTGATCGATACGAACTACATCCAGGCCGGCGCGCTGACGGGCGCTGTTGGCCAGGCGAGCATCACGGGTAACTACCCCGGCGCGCCGTTCGCGTATGCGGCGGATACCACGGGCACGGTCGGCACCACCTACAAGATCCCGATGAAGAACGGGGCACAGGTGACAATCGCCGGCAACTACGGCTACACAGGCCCGTACGCGCGCGACGCGGCGTATCAGCGCACGCAGATCGATGCAAAGGGCAACCCGGTACTCGAGCCCGCATACGGCATCTTCAACGCGCGCTTCGTGTACGAGCCCGCGGCTCGCAACTACAGCGTCGAGGTGTGGGGCAAAAACCTGCTCGACTCGCTGTACGTGAACGGCGGCTTCGACACGCGCGACACGTGGGGTTACGACTTCTCGATCGTCGGCCGCTCGCGCGAGCTCGGCGTCGGGTTGAGCTTCAAGTTCTAGTTTTCGCTTAAGTCTCTCGAAATGGAGGCGGCCACTCGGCCGCCTCCGCGTTTGTGGCTACGACGAACGAGGGATCCGGGCATGATCCGTACGCCAACTGCCCTTGCGCTCGCCGCCGCGTTGGCGGCACCGCCATGCTTCGCGCACCACGGCGTAGCACCGCACTACGACGACTCGAAGACCGTCACGCTCGACGGCACCGTCAGCGAGTTCCAGTTCATCAACCCGCACTCGTTCGTGTACCTGCGCGTGACCGCGAACGGCCAGGAAGCCGTGTGGCATTGCGAGATGGCATCGCGTAGCGTGCTCGAGCGCAACGGCCTCAGCGCGCAGATGTTCGCGCCCGGCAAGCACGTGCGGATCGAGGGTAGCCAGGCCCGGCAGAACCCGACCGGCTGCGCGCTGCGCGAAGCGCATTTCGACGACGGCAGCATGCTGCGTTCCTCGACGTTGTTCGGGGCCACGCCGGCGGCGACTCCGGTACCCGCCGCGCAAAGCGACGCGATCGAAGGCGTGTGGGCCATGAAGCGGTTCAGTGTCTCGCGCTACATCGGCGACCTGACGGACGAAGGCGAACGGCGCCGTGCCGCGTTCGACCCCGTGAAGGACGACCCGGCCATCTACTGCGACCCTGCGAGCCCGGTGCGCTTCTGGATCAACGTGAACGAGCCGTTCGAGATTCGGCGCGAGGCGACTCAGGTCGTGATCGAGCATCAATTCATGGACAGCCAGCGCGTCGTGCATCTGAACGCCCCGGCGCCGCCGCGCGGGCCTCGCGCGCAGCGCGATGGGCTACTCCACGGGCCGTTTCGACGGCGCCGCGCTCGTGATCGAGACCGCGAACTTCAAGGCGGCCTCGCTCGAGCCGCGCTGGGGCGTCATGCACAGCGAGAATCTGAAGCTGACCGAGCGCCTCGAGGTGAACCCGGCCACGCACGAGCTCGAAATCAGCTGGACGATCGACGATCCGCTGATCTTCAAGCGGCGCCTCACACAGAAAGAAACGTATGTGCGTACCGAACGCTGGCACGAGCGGTACAATTGCAAGCCCGGCTATCAGCAGTAAATTGGCGCAGACACACGTGAAACTGACGTTCGCCTCGTGGCTCGCGGCCGCGGCGCTTGTGCCGTCTTTGAGCGACGCGCAGCTCGTCCAGATACCGAACACCTCCGTCACCCTCGCGGCGCCACAGGACTTTCGCATCGCGCGTAACTTCCCTGGGCTCGAGAGCACGATGACGGCCTCGACGATCCAGATCGCCGAGTACCCGCCCGCGAAGTACGCGGAAACGGTGGCCGTGTTCGCATCGCCGAAAACGGCCTCTACCCGCTACGCGGGCGAAGGTGTGCGGTTCACGCGGATCGAACCGGTCGCGGTCGATGGCGGCTCCGTGCAGCTCGCAATCGGGCAACAAGTCAAGAACGGCAAAGAGTTCCAGAAGTACATCGCCGTATTCGGCGGCGGCGATGCGAACGCAGTTCTCGTGACGTTCACGATCGGCGCGGCGCAAGGGCTGAGTCGCAGCGACGTGGAAACGGTCGTGCGCTCGATCAAGGTCAAACGGCTGCCGACGCTCGAGGAAACGCTCGCGCGGCTCCCGTTCGTGTTCAAGGCCGAGCCGCCGTTTCGCTTCACGGCCTCGCCGGACTCGAATACCGCGATGCTCTCGACATTCGACGGTACGGACGCCACGGGGCTGAAGCCGATCGCAGTCATCACGCGCGGCGGAACGGCCGCGCTACCGACCGAGAGCGCGAAAACGGCCGAGCAGAGCCTGAAGACCATGGCCGCGAACGCCGTCATCAAGGAACGGGCGACCACGCCGTTCGCGGGCGGTCAGGGTGCTTTCGTCTCGGCCGTCGTCGAGAGCCGTACGGTGCTCCTGTTCCTGCGCGTGCTGCCGGGCGGCAGCTATCTCCAACTGTTGGCGGTCGGCGAGACGATGCAGATGGACGACGCGCGCGAAACCGTGAAGCAGCTCGCGGGTACGGTGGATCTGCGTTGAGGTCATGCAACCAGGGGTCCGTGCAGCGGTGGAAGCTAACGCTCGCAGCCATCGTCCTCGGTACAGTGCTCGTGCCCCTGTCGGCTTACGCGCAGACAGCAGAGGACGCCGGCCCCTCCCCTGCGCCGGAACCGGAACCCGCACAAACCACCCGCTTGCCCGACGATTTGAGAGCATTCGCCAGCGAACCTCTACGCTGGCGCGGTAAAGAGTGGCTGCGGTTCAGCGGCGTCGTCGCCGCGGTAGGCGTGGCCTATCACTATGACGACAAGGTTCGTGCACATTTCGCCAACGATGGTGAGCCGAACTATCACGAGGTCGTCGACTCGATGCCCGCGGCCTTGGTATTTGGCGGCGTGTGGTTCGCGGCAAAACTTGCGCACAACGATGAAGCTCGCTGGGAGTCGGCCGTGATGCGCCGAGCCATCGTGCTTGAGACCATAAGCTCGGAGGTCATGAAGGTGGCCTTCCGGCGCAAACGGCCCGGCCCGGGCGTACCGCCGGATCACTGGAACGGCGGTGGATTGTCGTTTCCTTCCGGGCACACGGCGGCCGCGTTTGCGATCGGCACCGTGCTAGCCGAGTCGGGCGACGACAGACACCGCTGGTTGCGCCGAGTGATCGGCTACGGACTTG
This sequence comes from uncultured Gammaproteobacteria bacterium, assembly GCA_963748045.1. GTDB lineage: Bacteria > Pseudomonadota > Gammaproteobacteria > Steroidobacterales > Rariloculaceae > FEN-1219. The sequence continues at coordinate 51,368 of CAVVIC010000028.1, read as the reverse complement.
GAATAGGCACGGGCTATCAACGACTGAATCACGATGCGCATTGGCTGTCCGACACCGTCGCCGGCGCTGCTCTAGGGATTGCAGCGGCCAAGTTCGTCATGAAACGGCGCGAGCGCGCGGAACCGCGCGGAGAGGTCTCGCTCAGGCCTATGGACGGCGGAACGATGCTGACTTACACGGTCCCGATTCGTTGGTAGACCGAAATGGGGAGTTGCGGGCGTCCGGATGGGCCCGCAACTTGACACGTCCCCACGTGCTTCTTAGGCCGTTGCGACTTCGCTAGCCGCCACGCCGGCCAACAGGCCCAAGCAGACGATTGCGACGATTGCGATGATGGTCATTTCCCTTACTCCTCTCGATCCATGGCGCATACGATAGCGCCGCGGTGATATGATTCCAAGTGACATGTTTTCCGTATATCCATGACCTAGGTTCATATCACTATGTCGATTCGCCAACTGGCTCGCATGGACTTGAACCTGCTGCTGACGCTGCAGGTACTGCTCGAGTGTCACAGCGTGTCGTCGGCCGCGCGCCAGTTGCACCTCACCCAGTCCGCCATCAGCAAGGCGCTATCGCGGCTGCGCGTGCAGTTCAACGATCCGCTGTTCCTGCGCGTCTCGAAGGGGTTGGTGCCGACGCCGTTCGCGCAACGCCTCAAGCAGCCCCTGCACGACTGGCTGGAGACGGCCGCCGGATTGTTCGTGCAAAGCGATTTCGATCCCGCCACATGGAAGGGCGAGCTCACATTGGTGGCACACGAGTTCCTGCACGTCACACTCGTTCCACGTTTGCTGGCGCTGCTGCACGAACGCGCACCCGGTATGAAGCTCAAGGTACACAGTCAGTACAACCAGCAGCTGAAAGGGCTCGAGCGCGGCGACATCGACTTCGTGCTGAATCTCGAGTTTTCCGAGCTCTCTGCCGACTTCGAGTCGGACGTGATGTATACGGATGCGCCCGCGATCCTGGCACGCACGGCTCATCCGCTGCGCAAGAAGCAGTGGACCCGCGACGATCTGCTGCGTTATCCGCGCATCGCGTTGCGCGTGCCGGACGCGGACAAATTCCTGGTATTCAAGCCGCGCGCAGGTCAGCCGCCGTTGAGCCAACTGTGGCCGGCTGCCTACGAGACCGACGACCTGACCGTGGCCCTGGCCACCGTGTCACGCACGGACTGTCTGTTGCTCGCGGGAGGTCTATTGAACCGATTGGCCACCCGCGATCTGAATTTCCAGCCGCTGGAGTCACCCACCGCACCGCCGTTCAAACTGGCCTATTGCCTCGTGAGCCACCGGCGCGTGCAGAACTCGGCGCCGCACCAGTGGCTCAAGCGCACGATTGGAGAGCTGTTCCAGGCACTCTAACTCGACTCATGCAGCGGCGGTTTCGGGACCCGCGAACTGCGAGTTGTACAGCGCCGCGTAAGCACCGGATCGCGCGACGAGCTCCGCGTGCGTGCCTCGTTCCACGATCCGCCCCTCCTCCATCACGAGAATCAGGTCCGCGTCGCGGATCGTCGATAGACGATGGGCGATCACGAAGCTCGTTCGATCGGAGCGCAACGCCGCCATGGCATGTTGCAGCAGCACTTCCGTCCGCGTATCGACGGAGCTCGTAGCCTCATCGAGAATCAGCAGCGCCGGATGGGCAACGAACGCCCGGGCGATCGTGATCAGCTGCTTCTCGCCGGCGCTGATGTTTGTGCCCTCGTCGTCGATGACCGTGTCGTAGCCGGCGGGCAGGCTGCGCACGAACCGATCGACGAACGTCGCCTTGGCGGCTTCGAGAATCTCGGCCTCGGTGGCGTCGGGACGGCCGTACGCGATGTTGTCGCGGATCGTGCCTTTGAACAGCCACGTGTCCTGCAGCACCATGCCGATCCGGGATCGTAGATCGGCGCGCGACATGGCCGCGATATCGACACCGTCGAGCGCTATCCGGCCGGAATCGAGCTCGTAGAAGCGCATGATCAGGTTCACCAGCGTCGTCTTGCCGGCGCCGGTAGGCCCGACGATGGCCACGGTCTGGCCAGGCTCGACGGTCATCGACAGATCGTCGATCAGCGGTCGCGCCGGATCGTAGCGGAACGACACGTGGTCGAACGTCACTCGCCCATGCGGAACCCCGGTGAGCTGCGCATGCGACGCGTCCGAGATCTCCTCTTCGGCATCCAACAACTCGAACACTCGCTCCGCCGAGGCCACTCCCGACTGAAGCAGGTTGATCATCGACGCCGCCTGGGTGACGGGCTGCGTGAACTGGCGCGAGTACTGGATGAAGGCCTGCACGTCGCCGAGACTCATCGTTCCGGCCGCGACCCGCAGGCCGCCGAGCACCGCAATGACCACGTAGTTCAGGTTACCGACGAACATCATGATGGGCATGATCAGCCCCGACAGGAACTGCGCGCGAAAGCTCGCTTGCATAGAGCGCCTCGTTGTCCACTTCGAACGACGCCTGAACCTCCTTGTGGCGGCCGAACACCTTCATGAGCGAGTGACCGGTGAACGCTTCTTCGATCTTGGCGTTCAGAGCGCCCGTGCGCCGCCACTGCGCGACGAACTCCTTCTGCGAATGGCGCATGACGAGACCCGCGACGACCATCGTGACGGGAATGGTCACGAGTGCGATCAACGCCAGCGTCGCAGGAGATCACGAACATCATGCGTCACGACGAACACGATCGTCAGCAGGGAGCCCAGCAGTTGGCTCAACGTCTGCTGGAGGCTCTGCGACACGTTGTCGATATCGTTAGTGACTCGGCTCAGGATTTCTCCGCGCGGCTGTCGATCGAAATAGCGCAGCGGCAGCCGATTCAGCTTGTTCTCCACGTCGGACCGCAGCTCGAACACGGTGCGCTGCACCGCCTCGTTGAGCACGTAGCCCTGCAGAAACGACAGCAGCGCGGATGCGCCATAGAGCGCCAGCACGATCAGCAGAACGTGGCCGACAGCCGCGAAGTCGATGCCCTGCCCCGGCACGACATTCATACCCGGACAACAAGTCGGCGGTCCGAGTTTGTCCTTGGGCTATCGCGGACTCGATGGCCTGCTGCTTCGTCGTATTCGCGGGTAATGTTTTGCCGATGACGCCGGCGAATATCAGATCCGTGGCGCCGCCGAGCACTTTGGGCCCGAGCGCGGCCAGCGCGACGCTGGCGATGCCGGCAAGAAGCACGGCGATGATCTTGACGCGCTGCGGCCGCAGCCTGCGAAGCACGCGTTTTCCAGAGGCTTTGAAGGACATGGGCTTCTGGTTGATGGTGCTGGGGCCCATTCCGCGACCCGGCCCACCCTGCATCTGGATGCGCTCGGTCGCCTTCATCGTCTTGGCGTTCATGAGGCCACCTGCAGCATCTGCTGCGACTCGACGATCTCGACGTAGGTCTCACACGTCTTCGAGCAGCGACTCGTGGGTTCCTAGGCCGACGACGGCTCCGTGCTCGAGAACCACGATCTGGTCCGCGTCTTTGATCGTCGACACGCGTTGCGCGACGATCAAGACCGTGGCGTCGCGCGTCACGCGCCTCAATGCCTGCCGCAACCGCGCTTCGGTCGCGAGGTCGAGCGCCGAGAACGAATCGTCGAACAGGTACAGCTCCGGTTTGCGAACGAGCGCTCTCGCGATCGAGAGGCGTTGGCGCTGCCCGCCGGAAACGTTCGTTCCTCCCTGCGACGATCGGCGCCTCGAGGCCGCCGGGCATCGCGGCCACGAACTCCTTGGCCTGCGCGATCTCGAGCGCAGCTCCACATCTCGTCCTCGGTCGCGTTCGGACTCCCGTACCGCAGGTTGCTGGCCACGGTGCCGGAGAACAGATACGGCGTCTGCGGCACGAGACCGATCTTCGACCAGAGCGTGTCGGGATCGAGCTTGCGGACGTCGACACCGTCCACGAGCACCTCGCCGGACGTCACATCGAACAGCCGCGGGATCAAGCTGATCAGGGTCGTCTTGCCGGCGCCCGTGGAGCCGATGATCGCGGTGATCTTTCCCGGATGAGCCTCGAACGAGACGTCGCGGAGCACGGGATCGCTCGCTCCCGGGTAGGTGTACTGGACGTTGCGCAGATGCAGGCGACCGCGTTGCTCGACATGCGTAACCCCCGCGACCGGCGGGACCACCGAAGACTTCGTAGCGAGCACGGCACCGATGCGCTCGGCGCTGACCGAGGCCCGCGGCACCATGATCAGCGTGAACGTCGCCATCATCACCGACATCAGGATCTGTATCAGATAGGCCAGGAACGCCGTCAACGACCCGATCTGCATCTCCCCGCTATCGACCCGCAAGCCCCCGAACCAGAGCACCGCCACGCTGGCCACGTTCAGCACCAGCATGACGACGGGGAACATCGCCGCGATCCACCGGCCGACGGTGATCGATACGTCGGTGAGCTCGGTATTCGCCTTGGCGAAGCGCGCCGCTTCGAACGGCTCGCGGACGAACGCACGCAAGACACGAATGCCCGTGGCCTGCTCGCGCAGCACGCGGTTGACCCCGTCGATGCGCGTCTGCATCGTTCGATAAGCCGGAATCATTCGCCACATGATGAAGCCGAGCGCGATCGCGAGCGCAGGCACCGCCACGACGACGAGCCACGACAAGCCGAAGTCCTGCCGCATCGCCATGATGATTCCGCCGATCATCATGATCGGCGCCATGACCATCAGCGTGAAGGTCATCATGGCGAGCATCTGCACCTGCTGGACGTCGTTCGTGTTGCGCGTGATCAGCGACGGCGCACCGAAGGACGCCACCTCGCGACTCGAGAACTCGCCCACTCGCCGAAATACGGCGCTGCGCAGGTCGCGCCCGAATCCCATGGCGGTGCGAGCGCCGAGATACACGGCCGCCATCGACCCCAGGATCTGCACGAACGAGATCCCGAGCATGAGCGCACCGATGCGGACGATGTAGCCCGTGTCCCCGCGCACGACGCCTTTGTCGATGATGTCCGCGTTCAAGCTCGGGAGGTACAGCGACGCGATCGTCGACAGGAGCTGAAGCGCGACGATCGCTGCGATCAGCCGCTTGTACGGGGCCAGATACGTCCGGAGCAGTTGCAGCAGCATGGGTACCTATGCCTCTTCGTGTTTCGCGATGCCGGAAAGCAAAATACTCACAGTCTCCTCCATCGCGAGTCGCTCTCGCGGCGGCAGTAGCGGATGTGCGCTCGCAAAGACCAGACCGCGGAAGGCCGCTGTCGCGGTGGAAGGCGGAACTCGAAGCGCAGCGCGATGGCGCTCGAACAGCTCCGCGAGCGCCGCGGAGATCACGGTACTGGATTCCTTTATCAACCGCCCTACGTCACGCTGCCGTGCGCCGGGTAGCGCCGAGACGGAACGTAACGACTCGCCAAGGGCCATCATCTGGTTGAAGTGGTCGCGCAACACGCGCACTGCATCGGCGAGCTGCGCTCTCATGGGCGCGGACGGGCCGATGGCTCGGATTGCATCGGCCACCGGAGTCGGATCCATGGTCGCTTTCACTGCTTCGTAGATGAGTGCCGACTTGTCCGGAAAGACGCGGAAGATCGTGCCCTCCGCGATGCCCGCCGCCTGCGCCACTTCCGCCGTGGTCAGCGACGAGCCTTTCTTGACCAAGAGCGGAACCACGACGTCGAGAATCGCGCGGCGCCGGTCGGCAGCCGCCATCGGCCTGGACCGGACTTGCCTCTTCTTCATTGCATTCATACTATATGAGTGAGTGCTCACTCACAATGAACGACGTGGCTGGGCTCGAGCATGCCGACCCTGTCTGCACCGCGCGTGCAAATGACCGAGACCCCAATGAGTACATCCGCACTGCCCAGCCTCGACCGGACGATATCGAAACGCAGAATCTTCCTGCTTTCGATCGTGTTTTACGGCGTGCTCGTCCCGTTGAACGGGCTCCTGACCCGCCTGGGGTTCAAAGCTGGGCTCTTCTCGTTGATGCGCCGGACACCGGCACGCGGCCGCTTCGAGAAGATCTTTCGAGGGTACGCACCCTCGGCCAGCGACGTGTTCGTCAGCACGTTCGCCAAGAGCGGCACGAACTGGATGATGCAAATCGCCCACCAAGTCGCGTTCCGCGGCGCCGGCGACTACGCGCATATCCATGACGTGATCAGTTGGCCCGACATGGGCGGGAGACGAGGCCGACGAATGGCGGTGCCCTTGGACGATGAGCGGGTTCGGAACGCGTCGCCCACGCATCTGCGCGTCATCAAGACGCACTTGGCCGCACGCTACGTCCCCTACCACGAGAGCGCCCGCTACCTCGTGGTCGTCCGGGATCCCAAGGAGATACTCGTATCGAGTTACCACTTCGCCGCAGGCGCGGCGGGTCCACTGATGCCGACGTTCGACGTGTGGTTCGAGCTGTTCTTGACGAGATTCCCGCTCGGCTTCGGTAGCACGTGGGCGGAGCACACCGCAGGTTACTGGGCGCAGAGACACCGACCGAATGTGCTCGTATTGATGTTTCAAGACATGAAACGCGACCTGAACGGTGCGGTGCAGCAGGTGGCCGACGTGATGGGCGTGCCGCTGACGGGCGCCGAACTGAATGCGGTGATCGAAAGAAGCACCTTCACGTACATGAGCACCCTCGAAAACAAATTCACACCGGTCCCGCAAGGCACCTTGCCCTGGGGTGAGGGTCTGAAGATGATGCGTCAGGGCCAGGCGGGGCGTTCGGGCGAAATGCTGACGCTCGAGCAGCGCAGGCGCATCGACGCGCATTTCCAGGAAGAGCTCGCGCGCTTGGGCTCGGACTTTCCGTATGCGCGGCTGTTCGCGGAGGACGATGTTCGGGATCCGGGCGACGGATCGGCGAAGCCGGCTGGATTATCGAGCTCGAGCTAGCGTTCAACTTCAGAGGTACCGATGAAACGGTACAACGCGAACTTTTCTCCGAACTGCGTGCGAGTGCGGGCCTCGCCAGCCTCGATCCGAGTGATCGCCGCCGAAGCCAAGGAAACGACGAAGCTGCTCGGCGTGTTCGACCAAGGTCTCACGGGACGCAATTGGATCGCGGGCGATCTTAGCATCGCCGACTTCGCGCTCGGAACCACGCTCACGCAGCGCAAAGCGGCCGGCATCGATCTCGAGCCGTTTGCGAATGTCGCGACGTGGATCAACCGCCTCGAATCACGCGAGTCTTGGCAGAAAGCGGTGGCGCCGATGCGGGGATGAGCACGTAACCACGCGCGGATCGCGTGCGAGAATTCGGTATTCACGGCGACAGCAGGGGCGTTTCATCCGAAAAAAGGGACAGAGAGCAGTGCTCCCTGTCCCTTCATTGCTGCTGTTGGTCAGTTCTCAGTGTCGAACCTGACGCGTTTCGTTGCCCTCTTCGTACACTTCGCAATTCGCGCGCTCTGCCTGGATTCGGCCGCTGGCGCCTGGCAGCCGCCGTCCAGGGGCAGGACGCGGGTCGGCATCACCCAGGGCTCGATAAACGACTCTGGATCTTCGATCGTCATGTCGTAGCGGAGCTCATTTCCGACACGTGTGAGTTTCTCGACGATATGCATGCTGCCGGAGTGGAAGAAGCCCCCTCGTCCCAACCACGTCCCATCGTCGAAATTAATGGAGTCGATGACGAGCGTATCCCCTTGCCAGGTTCCTATGCTCTGCCCGTAGAACGTTGCGAGGTTCTCCGCCTCCGTGCTCCGCGCGCGACCATCCGTGGGGATGTCGCGGTATTCGTTGTTTCCGCCACCGTAATCGGCATTGATTGGATAGAAGAAGATGACGTCTTTATCGGTTTGGATGATCCGCGTGGGCGTGCCGTGCCGCGGGAGTCCCAGCGGCTTGCACGTCATGACTGGATCGTACTTGTTCGTCCACTGATCGAGTTCCTGAATCTTGTCCCAGAACTCGGGTTTGTAAGTGGGAAGACCTAACACCCCAAACCGCGAGGGCGAGATCCACTCGTATTCCACCCAGAAGTTGTCTTGCCCGCCTGTGCAGCCGGTCTCGGGGTTGATTCCTCCACCCTTCACCTGCGTTGGACCACATCGGCGGTGTCCATTGCCCGCGACTGGATTAGGCGCGCGACCCCAGTTTCCGGTCAGGTCCGGCTTCCCATCGGCGCGGCGCGGCGTGGCGACGGCTGCAGTCTTCGTCGCGGGCGGTGCGTCGGCCGACAGCGTCCAGTTGGGAGGCTGATGCGTTGGCTTGATCGCCGCCTTGACGCTTGCCGGCACAGGCACCACGACATACATCTGTCCCGTTTCCGTCACCGTCGTCGTAATGTCGCGGACGACGGTGCCGTTCTTCTTCTCCGTCATCTTGCCGGCATAGAACACCTCGGCAGGGTTGAGCGGATTGTTCCAATCTTTATAGTTGCTGTAAGTGAACTCGTACGTGTTCGCGCCATTTTTCACCACGACGCTCTCGGCCATGAATTTTGCGTCGAGTGTGGCGGTCGCCGTTGCATTGGGGACGCCCGGGATCGGGAACGTCAGCACCGGCTTGTTGCCTTCCCATTTGACTGACGTTTTACCTGCCGTCATCACATCGGCGGGTACCCGTTGCGGTCTGGCTGCCATTTCAGGTGGCGTTTGGGTACTGAGTGCCGGCCATTGCGGCCTTCCACGCACCCTGCGGGTTTGCCCACAGGCGAATCATCCGCTCCTCTACGGTTGCCGGCATCGGAGTGGCTTTGCCTTGGCCCGGGACGAGTTCGGCGCCCTGAATGTCTTCGTTCCAGGCATATGCTCCACTGAGGACTTCGATATTGGAGCAACTCTGACCATTGGGCCGAGTGCCGGTGATCCGGATCCGCTCACCCGACGCGCGGTAGCTGATGTCGGCTCGGTACATCGTCACATTGCAGGGCTGTCCGTCCACTTGGATGGTGCCCTTGCCCTGATAGACGAGCGTCATGATCAGATCTCGTTCCTCAGTGCTCCGCAGCATGCCCGTGTACCAAGCCCAGTTGAACAGGACCGACTTCAGGTCCTTTGCGCCGGCTGCAGGGGTGTACTCGGGGGCCGCGTCACCTCGGCGCGCCGCCGCGACGGTTGCGCGCCTTGGTCGCCGGCTGCCGTTGCCGTCGGTGCGCTTTGAACTTGAGCGCTCGACAGGGACGGCACGCTGATCATGAGAGTCGCGACGATTGCGACGCGTCGTCCACATCATTCTTTCTCGAGAAGCCATAGTGATCTCCAGTCGAGGGTGCCGTTTACTAATTGGCAGGGGGTGCGATGATCGAGCCGTCCGCCCGCTTAAGCGTCTTGAGACCTCCCAATGGAGCCCCGTTCCGTGCCGGGGTGAACGTCGCGGTCACCTGTTCGCCGATCTTGAGCGCGTTCGGGCCGACTTTGCTGATCCCGCGCTGGGCGAGCGCCGTAGCCGAACCGGTCGTGAACACCCAGTCGGTCGTCGTGCCGTCGGCGTTCTTCACCGTAACCGTTATCGATCCGTGCGGATTCACGAACTGGAGCTTGCTCAGCGCGCCCGTGACTTCCCCCTCCTTCGCCGGGTCGTAGATGCCGGCGGTGGAGTGATGCGCCTGGACCGACGCACCGGCCAGCAGACCCCCGAACACGACGACACATCCCAAAGCTCGTCTAATCATTTGTGCCCCCGCAAAGTTGTGATCAGCAAAGGTACCATTCCGCCGAAAAGGCCGGACAACCATCCGGCAGAGCATCACAGGCTGGCGCCTCTACGAGGAGGCCCTTGGGCGTGGGGGTAGCATCGCTACTTGGATCACCGGCCCCTTTCGCTCGACGAGCCTTGAATTTCAGCCCCTTCAAGCTCTCTTCGTTCATTGTTGATACTCCCAAAGCCACTCTACGGTGTGGCCTTAAGTACGGTGCAAGAGAGTGCTCCACAACTCTTCGCGTACGAAACGATGGCATCCGCGACGGCGCCTGGATTCTCGATCGGCAACGCGTGAGACGCGCCGCGCACGAACACGGTCGACACGCGGGCCGATCCGAACTCCGCCACGAGCTCGTCGGCGGTTGCCCGCGGCCGAAACGGATCGTACTCGGCCTGGATGTCGAGAATCGGCGCGGTGCCCGCCGCCCAGTACTCGGCCTGCGGCGTGGCATCGCGCGCCAGCTCCTGCGCGCGCTGCACGTTGGGATGAAAGCCGGTGAGCCAGACGCTCGGGTCGTGGCCCGGCGCGAAGAACACCAGCTGCAGGTGCTTTAAGCGTTCCGGCTCAGGCTGCGACGGATCGGTGGCGACGGCGAGCCATTTCCGGATCTTTGGATCGATGTTCTTCTGGGCAGCCGCGACGAGGACGACCGCACGGACGTCGGCCGGGAAATCAACGGCCGTCATCTTCGCGACGAGGTGGCCGTAAGCGTGCCCAGCCACAATCGCGGGCCCGCCGTGTTCGTGCTCGATCGCGGCCGCCACGTCTCTGGCAGCGTCGTGCAGCGTGATGCCCTGCATCGGGCCCGCACTCCACCCGTACCCACGCGGTTGGGGCCGCAGCACGCGATAACCCGCCGCCGCGATCGATTCCGCCAGGGGATCGAACTCTTCCGAGTCGCGGCCGAGAGAGGGCAGCAGCACAATCAACGGACCACGGCCCTCGACGATCACGTCGATAGCGACGTCGCCACGCTGGACGAGTTCATGGGCGCGTGACGACGGGTTGACGGATGGCTGAGCCTGCGGATCGATGATGGCGGCTGCGATCGACGCGGCGGCGAACGACGCAAAGAGCAGCTTTCCCACGAGGCGCCCCCGCTTTCCGATTCGGCTTTGTGCGGCCCAATCCTATCACCGGCCCGCACAAGCCGGCGACCGCCCGGCGCCGGCTACTTCAGCAGCTTTTCGACCGCCTCGTTGAATCGTCGCGAGTCTGGCGCCACTTGGCTGTCGAAGTACTGCGCAACCCTACCGTCGGCGGCGACGAGGTACTTGTTGAAGTTCCACTGCGGCTCCTGGGTCTGCCGCGCGAGCTCCTTGAACACGGCGTTGGCCTCCGGTCCCTTCACGTGCTGCGGCGCGAGCGACACGTGCAACGCTGCGACCAACGAAACGAACGTCGCTACGGCATAGGCGGTCTTCATCGGCGGACCTCGCGGTGGGGCTCGGGGAATAGACGATACCTCAGGTCGGCGTGGACTGCCCCGGTCCGCAGTTACTTCTTGCTGAAATCGAACAAGTCCTCGGGCTCGGGCCTGCTCATGCCTTGCTCGAAGTACTGTTCCCAGACGTGGGCCCACGGGCGACCGAACATGTCGGGCATCTCGAACTCGATCTTCGCACCCGGCACGAGCGGCTCGTTCACGCCATTCTTTAGGTAGATCGTCTGGATACAGTGGCTCGACACGAACGGCGTCTCCGCCTTGTCGCCGTACTGATTGATCTTGATGAAGTTGCGGACGATGCGCAGCGGCCGTACGAGCGCCTCGTCGTCGTAGAAGACGGCTTCATGGTTCAGGCCGAGAAACAAGCCGTTCTCGCGGATCGGCGTGTACATCTCGATCGACTGCATCCTGTTCGAAAACTCGAACTCAGAGTGCGACTTCCAACCCTGGATGTTGCTCGTCCAGGTGATCAATACGTCTTTGTCCCAGAAGCCAATGGTCTCGCCATACCAGCGCGGCACCGGCGGCCCGAGGCGCGGAACACCGCCCGCGGCCACATCCGTCATGTCGAACTGACGCCCGATGTGGATGTCCTGGTCGAAGTTTTCGATACGACCCGTCCGCACCTGCACAAAGTCCGGCGTGGCGACCACGTAGTGCTCGGCGACGGCCGCCGGATACCAGCGCCGCATGAACCCTTCCGGCCAGCAGAACGTCGACGGCCACATCGCCTGCCCGCGCATCTGGTGATACGCCTCCTGCACCGTGCGCTGCTGGTACTCGGGCTTCAGAAGCGACACGACGGTGGCGATCTGCGTGTGCGCGCCCCAGTACCAGTTCTGCTGCGCGGGCGGGCCGCCCGCGACTCGTGGCTGTCGCGGGGCACCGTACACGCCGTTCCACTCGGCTGCCGGAAAATCCTTGAACGTGTAAACTGTTCGGGCCGCCGCGGCCTTGCGTCTCCTTCAGCAACGCTTCGTAATGTTCCTGCGCGCTCTTGAAGGGATAAGGGCTCACGATCGCCTCGCGCGGCAGGTCGCGGTCGCAATGACCCCACGGGGCGTCCTCATCCTTGCCGGTGTTCAGCGGATTCGGAGTCAGGATGCCGCGCTGAACCTCACTCGCCTGTGGGCTGTTGCAGCGGTAGTAGCGTTTGTCGGTCCACAGCGCCTTGTCTTTGTAGAAGTCCTTACTCGTGAAGATATCGACCGGCAGTGGTTTTATGCCTTTCGGCGGGCCGCGGAATCCGTCGAGCTTCTGGTCAGGGGACGCCCTGGAAAACGCCCCGCTCGTCCAGGCGGGCCCGACGATCGGCCGATTCTGAACGCTGGCAGCGAGCGGCCAGCCGCGCCCGACACTCTTGAAGCCGACGTCCGGCATGACCTGCGCCATGGTCGGCGCCGCAATGAGCAGGGCGGAGAGCATCAGCGGTTTGATCAACACAATCTTCATTCACCTTTCCTCGTCGAGACCCGGTGAAAATTGGACCTGACGCTCTCTTCTTACTTTCGCTCGGCGTGCGCCGCGTCGACGAGCAGGATGATCTTCCCTTCGGCATGGCCGTCCATGCTGTAGGCTCGTGCCTTGAGATGCGTCCGCGAGCGGGAATGATTTGTCGATGTTGACTTCGAGCTTGCCGGCGCTCACCAGCGACGCGACTTCCTCGTAGATGCGGCGCGCGACGTCGGCGGCACTGCTATAAGGAGCACACTTCAAGCCCGCTGCCGCGCACTGCGCGTCGAGGTCGTGCGACCCCGTGCTGACAAACCAGCCGCCGCGCGGCAGCGTTTTCATTGCACGGATAGCGGTCTCTCCGCCGACCGTATCGATCACGACATCTACGTGCCCGACCTGGGTTTCGAAATCGACCCTTCGTGTAGTCGATCACCTGATCCACGCCGATGGAGCGTAGATAAGCGTTGTGTCGCGCCGAAGCGGTGCCGATCACATAGGCGTCTCTGGCCTTGGCCGTTTGCGCCGCAGCGCTGCCGACGCCCCCCGCGACGCCGGTGATCAACACGCGTTGTCCCTTCGCGACCTCGGTGACATCGACGACCCTGACACCGGTCACGGTCGCGATCCCTAGTCCGGCTGCCTGAGCATAAGTGATGTTCGCAGGCTTGCGCACGACGTTGGCGACGGCTGCCACCGCATACTCGGCGTAACCGCCGTTGAGAACACCGCCACGACGAAGCGCGATGCCGCATACCGGGTCACCTACGCTGAAGCCCGTCACGCCCTCGCCGAGCGCTGCGACGACTCCGGCAACGTCACCGCCGGGAATTTGATCATCCGAAGGTGCACCGCTCTTCCAGTCGGCCGGATTCACGGCCGCCGCGTAGATGCGGATCAAGACTTGATTGGCGGCAGGCGTGGGCACCGGCACCGTCTGAAGCTGCAGCGCATCGCTGCCGGCCTTTTGCACGATGGCCTGCTGCTCCTTCGGCGGCGCGGCCTGGGCCAGACTGAGACAAGTAGCGAACAGACCCGCTATCGCCAGACGCGACAGCAACGAGATACGTGAGTTCATGTCCATCCTCTATCGAAAACCAAAAGGCAGTAACCGATCTGAGAAAGATGCATCTTAGTGCGAGAGCAGTCGTGCGATTGAACTCCTCAGGAGTCTCCACATTTGCAACGTGCCCATCGCAGACGATTGCCGCTTTGAATGATAGTCGCACGTTGGATTTACCCCGGAATTCGATTCTCCACTTCGCCGGCAATCTCCAAGGCGAGGGGTCTCGTGACTCAGTGCGAGATTCGGCGACGATCTCTATCTTGTGATCTCGACTATCGGGCATGGGAGCGCCTCCGCAATACCGAGTACGACAACAGTCGAGCCGATCGCGCGTCGCGGACTATGGGGGACCAAGACCGGCAGTCCAACTGCCCGCCTTAGGACCGTCGTAAATCTGGCCATTCTTTAGTCCGTGCCACTCACTGCTCATCAGATACTGACCCACCGGCATGTTTGGCCCCCCGTAGTGCGTAATGAGCCGTCGTCGTTAGAGCTGGATGATACGCCCACGCACAAAAAGCTGGCTTCGCGTAGTGATCCAAATGACGGCGAGTTTAGGTGGCGAACCGGAAACACCGCTGCGTTCGTCAACGAGCGAAAGGCCGTTGACGGCATCGGCCATTCACAAGATCATCGTTCGGGCCGCCCGGCAGGCCAGACTCTCCTTCCCCTTCCATCCACACATGCTGCAGTTCCGAACCATCCTAGAAAATAGGCGCCCGACCGTTTGACGCCGAACACGAGCAGGTCGATGCGTAACCAGACTCAGCTGATCACGTACGTCGACCGCCTCGGCGGCGGCGGGCTACGGGAGCTCACGGCGCTACTGGACGGCCCGATGGCCGGGCTCTTCGGCGGTGTGCACCTCTTGCCGTTCTTCCACCCGATCGACGGCGCCGATGCGGGCTTCGACCCCATCGACCACTTGCGCGTCGACCCGCGTCTCGGCGACTGGCCTGACGTGCAGGCGCTGGCAGCGCGCACGGAGGTCATGGCTGACCTGATCGTCAATCACGTGTCTGCCGGGTCGCCGCAATTCAAGGATTTCGTCGCGCGCGGCGACGCCGCGCACTGGGCAGGCTTGTTCCTTACGCGCGACAAAGTGTTCCCCGGCGGCGCCACGACTGAAGAGCTCGCTCGCATCTATCGGCCGCGGCCCGGTGCGCCGTTCACTGACGTGCGGATCGCGAGCGGCGAGACACGCGCCCTCTGGACCACGTTCACGTCGAACCAAATCGACATCGACGTACACCACCCCGCGGGGCGCGAGTACCTGCTCTCGATCCTCGACCGGTTCGCAGGTGCCGGCGTGCGCGCCATCCGCCTCGACGCCGCGGGTTACGCGATCAAGAAACGCGGCACGAGCTGCTTCATGCTGCCGGAGACGTTCGCGTTCATACGCGAGATCGCGAGTCGCGCGCACGAGCGCGGCATCGACGTGCTCGTGGAAATCCACTCGCACTACGCCACGCAGGTGGCGATCGCTGCGCAGGTCGATTGGGTCTACGACTTCGCGTTGCCGCCGCTCGTTCTGCACGCGTTCTGTCACGGCACGGCCGAGGCGCTGAAGCGCTGGATCCGTGTGCGGCCTCGCAACTGCTTCACCGTGCTCGATACGCACGACGGCATCGGCATCGTCGACATCGGCGCCGACAGCGACAAGCCGGGCCTGGTGCCTCCCGCAGAGCTCGATCGACTCGTGGAGTACATCCACGAGCGAAGCGGCGGGCAGAGTCGGCGCGCGACCGGCGAGCACGCGTCGAACCTCGATCTCTACCAGGTCAACTGCACGTACTTCGACGCGTGCGGCCGCAACGCCGAGGGGTATCTCGCCGCTCGCGCGCTGCAGCTGTTCCTGCCCGGGGTCCCGCAGATCTACTACGTCGGCCTCCTCGGCGGCACGAACGACATGGAGCTGCTTACGCGCACGCAGGTGGGCCGCGACATCAATCGTCACTACTACACGCGCGCCGAGATCGAGAGCGCGCTAGCGAGCCCGTTGGTGCAGCGGCTCTGCGATCTGATCCGGCTGCGCAACTCGCACCCGGCGTTCGCCGGCGCGTTCGAGCTGCTCGAGAGCCCCGCGCACTCGCTGCGCCTGCGCTGGACCGCGGGGCGCGAGCGCGCGGAACTCGCGGTCGACTTCGCGCCAGCCGTCGTTCGCCGTGACGACTTGAGCGCGCCTCAGCTCCGCTTGCCAAGCGTGCGCGCGAAGAAGTCCGCGATCACGCGGTAGCAGTCCTGCGACTCCGGCACGTCCGGGTTGTAGAAGAAGCCGTGGAAAAGGCCCTCCCACACGTGGATGCGCGCGTCGACGCCGTTCTTCACGAGCTGCGTGTGCGTGTAGACGGCCGAGGAGAGCTCGAAACCGCGCGTGCCGGTGATCAGCAGCGTCGGCGGAAATTTCGCCAGCACCTGCGGCGAGTTGATCGGCGCCACGAGCGGATCGGCGGGATCGGTGCCGGCGAAATAGCCGGCGGGCGGCGGCGCGCTGCCGACCCTGCGGCACGCGCACTTCACCGAGCGGCCCCGCCGTGTACGCGGCGTCACCTTCGAACGTGCTGATGCCCTTCGGCGAGCCCGCGCCGGCGCAGAAAATGCCGACGGCGCCGGGCCGCGGCAGCCCGTGCTGCTGGAACCACGCCACCGCCATCGCCGTCAGCATGCCGCCGGCCGAGCAGCCGAAGATGCCGATGTTCTCGGCGCGATAGGTTCTTCAGCAGCTCGCGGTACACGGCCGCGACGTCCTCGCTGGCCGCTGGGTGCTTGAACTCCGGCGCCTCGCGGTAGTCGACGCTCACGACGCGAATCTTCGCGACCGACGCGATCGGGATCGACTCGAGCTCCGCGCAGCCGGGCCAGCAGCCCGAGAAGCCGCCGCCGTGCAGATTGATCAGCACGCGCTTGCTGTTGGCCGCGCGAGATGCCGGCCTTCGGCGTGTAGTCGTACACGTGCACGCCGCCGATCTTCGTGTCCGTGCGTGTGTGCGGATACAGCTCGCGCTGGCGCGCGAGGTAGCCCGTCATGAAACGCGGCACGCCGTTGTCCTGCACGAGCCGCTCGGGCACCTGCATGTCGAGCAGATGCTGCGTTACGTACGCGCGAGCCTCGGGGCTGAGATACGGCGTCATCGGCACCGTCTGCGCCGGCACGGACACCGTGCCATCCGCGGCCACGCCCACGCGGGGCGGGTCGGCAGCTGGCGTTGCGACGGCGGCGAGCATTGCGGCAACGGCGACGACCGGTGCGAGTGCGTGAAACTTCATGCTGATCCCTCCACGTGGAGCCGTGTCATTCGCAGCGGAAACTCTCCGCCGAGTCGAGATCGCCCGTGCCGCGGTAGCGAGCGACCTTGCGGCCAGTCGCAGAGCGGCCGCGTGCGCGTCTTGCTCCACTCCGCCGGCAGATCGCGGTTGTCGGCGCGCGCGGTCGCGATCGGGCTCTGCGGCGCCTTGCCGTGCTCGACCCAGTCGACGAGCGCGCCGAAGAGGTCGAAGCGATCGGTCGAAGGCCCGCCGCCACAATGCGTCATGCCAGGCACCGGATAGAACCGCGCGAAGCCGCTCGCGTCGCCGCCGTTGTTCGCGCGGACCTTCTCGTACCAGTCGATCGTGGCCTGCAGCGAGAACGCGCCGTCGGCCGCGCCGTGATACACGATGACTTTGCCGCCCGCGCCCTTGAGCTCCGCGAGCTTCGGGTTGCGCCAGTCTGTCGGCGCCATGAAGTCCATGGCCGAGACGGGGTAATCCTTCGTCGTCGCGAGAACCTTCTGCGCGTCGCGATCGAACTCGAACCTGCGCAAAAACTCGACGAGACCCGCAGGCGTGCCGTCGAGCTTCGTCGGCGGCGTCGTGAAGACCTGCGCGAGCGACCCGGCACCGAGCGTGGCGATCAACGGCAAACCCTCGAAGCCCGGGATCGGGCTCTCGAGCTTCCATGTGCGCCAGCCGTCCGACCCGAGGCCCGCGTCGTACGGCCACGACGTGTATAGCGCCTTGCCGCTCCTGTCCTTGGGGCCACCGAACGAGCGTTCGATGGCCGCGATCTGCACGTCGGCGAGGCACGCCTTCCCGCCGCCGGCTTCGCACCGCAGCTTCTTGATGTCGAATGTCTTCTGGCACTGCGCGACCGCGCCGACGATGCCGTCGGCCGCACCGTCGAGCGCATCGCACTGCTGACGCACGCCGTCGGCCAGCGTCTGCATGTCGGCGCGCGACAGCGCCTTACGGATGTCGCCACCCGCCTTCTCGAAGCTTTGCAGGTCCCACGCGTGCTGCAGCGAGACCATCGGCAGGTTGTAGCCGGGCGCGCCGGCCAGGAATCCGTCGAAATCCTTCGCGAGCCGCGTGGCGCCGACGAGCGCGTGCCGGCCGCCGTTGCTGCAGCCGACCATGTACGAGTGCTGCGGTCGACGGCCGTAGTAACCCTCGATGATCTTCTTCGCGATCGGCGTCAGCGTAACGTTGGCGGTATAACCG
This sequence comes from uncultured Gammaproteobacteria bacterium, assembly GCA_963748045.1. GTDB lineage: Bacteria > Pseudomonadota > Gammaproteobacteria > Steroidobacterales > Rariloculaceae > FEN-1219. The sequence goes on along the minus strand of CAVVIC010000028.1, from coordinate 33,321 downwards.
TAGTCGAGCCGCGCCTGCTCGTCGAACCCGAATAGATTGCCGCCGACGAGACCCGCGGTCGGATTCGCCTGGCCGTCGTGGCCGGAGTCGGAGCTCAACACCGCGTAGCCGCGTGCGAGTGCGTTGTCGGGAGTGCCGCCTGGCAGCATGCCGTAGGCGGGCACCACAGCACCGTCGTTACCGCCGTTGACCTGGTCGAAATAGCCACCGTTCCAGTTCGCCGGCAGCCGCATCTCGAAGCCGATCGCATACGGTTTGCCGTCCGCTCCCGTCCGCTCGTTGACCGCGGCACGCAGCAGGCAGTGCGGACCTGCCCGCTTGTCGTCGCTAACCGCGGTGGCGGACACAATGCGTGTGGCCGGCAGACCGAGCTTCGCGAAGGTGCCGGTGTCGCAGGTCGCTGTCTGTGCCTGCGCCGCGGCGACGTGCAACGCCAGCGAGAGCGGCAGAACGGCGAGACGCATCAGGTGGCGGCCGAGCGTGGGCGAATTGGTCATGACTGACCTCGTTTGGCTGTGAATCTTCGGCGGCGTGGCGCCGCGCGGCGCTTCGCCCCTCCCCCTGGCCGCGCGAGACGCGGCCCATCGGCTCGATTATGCAAACGATTGTAAGCGGTGTACAGTCGCGCGCATCGGATCGAAGACGACATGACGCAACAACCTGCAGAGGTTCGCGCCACGCTGCTGCGCGCGCTGCTCGGCGCGATGTTCTTCGTGTTCGCGATGACCACCGATGCGGTCGGCAGCATCATTCCGACGCTGATCGACGAGTTCAAGCTCTCGCTGAGCCAGGCGAGCGCATTCCACTACGCGACAATGGCCGCCATCGCCGGCGGCGCGCTCGCGTTCGGCCTGCTCGCGGACCGGATCGGCCGCAAGGCCACGATCGTGATCGGCCTGGCCGCGTACGCCGCCGCATCGGTCGCGTTCCTAGCCGGCGATACATTCGGGGTGTTCGTCGCGCTGCTGGTCGTGTCGGGCGCCGGCATCAGCGTGTTCAAGATCGGCGCGCTCGCGTTGCTCGGCGACGTGTCGACGTCCGCGCGGCAACACACCGTCACGATGAACGTCATCGAAGGCTGCTTCGGCGTGGGTTCGATCGTCGGACCCGCGATCGTCGCTGTGCTGCTGACGGCCGGCTGGTCGTGGAAGTGGCTCTACGTGATCGCCGCGGCGATCTGCGTAGCGCTAATCGTGGTCGCGCTGCCGCTGAAGTTTCCCACCGTGCGCCGCGACGACGCGGAGCGCGCGACGCTGAAGCGCACGCTCGTGCTCGCCTGCGACCCGCACGCGCTCGGCTTCTCCGTGCTGATCATGCTGTATGTCGGCACCGAGACCGCGGTGTACGTGTGGATGCCCACGCTGCTGCAGGAATCCGCCGTCGGCGGTTGGCTCGCGGCTTCCGCGTTGACGTTGTTCTTCGTGTTCCGTGCGGCGGGCCGGTTCGTCGGCGCCTGGCTGCTCGACACGCAGCCGTGGCGGCGCGTACTGGCGCTGTTCGGCTTCGCGATCTTCGCGTGCTTCGCGGGCAGCCTGCTCGGCGGTCCGGCGCTCGCCGTGTATCTGCTGCCGTTCTCCGGCCTCTTCATGTCCGTGCTGTACCCGAGCTTGAACTCGAAAGGCATCAGCGGGTTTCCGTTGCGCGAGCACGGCGCCGTGGCCGGCATCATTCTGTTCTTCACGGCCGTGGCGGCCGCTGCAGCGCCGCTCGCGATGGGCGCCGTCGGCGACGTGTTCGGCGGCGTGCGCGCCGGCTTCGCGCTGGCCGCGATCTGGGCGGCGCTACTCGCCGCGGGACTCGCGTACAACTGGCTGCGCGACCCTGCCGGGCCGCGCCTGAAACGCGTCGAAGCCGAAAGCGGCGCGGCTCACTCCGCCTGACGTCGGCGCACCGCGCGAATCGGGTATTCTCGGCGCATGCGTAAGAGCGGCGAACCACGGACCATGGCCGAGCTCGGCGCGCTCGTCGGCGTGTCGGCCGCCACCGTGTCGCGCGCGATCGCCGGCAGTCCGCTCGTGAACACCAAAACGCGCGAGCAGATCTTGAAGCTCGCACAGGATCGCGGCTACGTCGTGAACGCCGCGGCGCGCAGCCTGCGGTTGAAGCGAACGGAAACCATCTCCGTCGTGATTCCGCTCGGCCACGAGTCGAGCCAGCCGCTGACCGATCCGTTCTTCGTCGAAATGCTCGGCCGGCTCGCGGAAGAGGTCACGCTGCGGGGCTACGGCATGTTCCTGCAGAAGGTGCTGCCGCCGATGGCCGACTGGCTGCCGCGCCTGATCGCCGCCGGCCGCGCCGACGGCGTGATCGTCATCGGCCAGAGCACGGAGCACGCGACGCTGAACGCGGCGGCGAAAAGCTATCGCCCGCTCGTCGTGTGGGGCACCGAAGTGGCGGGTCAGCGCTACTGCACCGTCGGCTCCGACAACCAGGCCGGCGCGACCGCGGCCGTGAGCCACCTCGTGGCGACGGGGCGCAAGCGAATCCTGTTTCTCGGCGACCCGGCCATCCCCGAGATCGGCCAGCGCTACGCGGGCTACCGCAGCGCGCTGAAGGCCGCGGGCCTGGCCGCGCAGCACGAGGTGCCGGCACATCTGACCGCCGAGGCTGCGTATCAGACAGTGCACGATCTCGCCACCGGTAGCGCACGCTTCGACGCGATCTTCGCCGCGTCAGACGTCATCGCAATCAGCGCGATACGCGCGCTGACGGATGCTGGGCGATCCGTGCCACACGACGTCGCGGTGGTCGGGTTCGACGGCATTGCCATGGCGGCGCATACGAACCCGCCGCTCACCACCGTGCGCCAGGATCTCGAGCAAGGCGCGAAGCTGCTCGTCGAGCTCGTGTTCCGCCGGATTGCGGGTGAGAAGACGGCATCGGTCGTCATGCCGACGCAGTTGATGGTGCGCGAATCGAGTGCTGCGATCGCCAACACACGGCATCGCGACAAAAAGCCGGCCGTTCGGCGCTAGCCGCCATCGGCTACCGCAGACCGAGAACGCTCGCGTCGTATTCCGGCATCGCGCCACGCCGCGCGGCAACATACGCGCCGAGGCGATTGGCGCGCTCGAGACTCTCGGCCGGCGCGCGTCCCTCGAGCCACCCGGCCAGCAGCGCCGCAACGAACGCATCACCCGCACCGACCGTGTCGAGGGTCGCCGCCGCGATTCCGGCGGCATCGTGCCATTCGCCGTCGGCCCAGAGACCGGCCCCGCCTGCGCCGCGCGTGATGCATACCAGCCGTGGGCCGTAACGCTCGCCGACGTGCCGTGCGAACTCGCGTGGCTTCGCCGGCGAGCCGAGCGCCTCGGCCAGCAGCGCTGCCTCGTCATTGTTCAGCTTGACCAGCGTCGCGAGCGACAGGCTTGCCGTGACCGCCTCGAGAGACGTGTGCGGCGGGCGCAGGTTCACGTCGTAGACCGCGACGCGGGCGGCCGACGCGAGGCCGCGGACGGTCGCCGCCGAACGCGCGCCGCGCTGCGCGAGCGTACCGAACACGACGACCCTCGGCGAATACGCCGGCGGCTCGATCGCGTCGAAGGCCGCCGGCGTCACGAATCGGTACGCGGCGTGGCCTTGCGAATCGAGCGTGACGTGTGCCGCGCCGGTCGGAAGCTCGTCGTCGACCTGCACGCGCGCAACGTCGAGGCCGCGTGCGGCGAGCTCGGCCCGCGCCGCGTTGCCCAACTCGTCGCGGCCGACACGCGTGACGAGCGTAGCCGCGTAACCGAGCCGCGCGAGGTGATACGCGACGTTGGCCGGCGCGCCGCCGAGCGTGCGCGCATCCGGTTGCACGTCCCAGAGCAGCTCGCCGACGCAGGCGATCGTGTCGTTAGATGTCATGACGAAGTGCGGATGGAGGCTCGTGGCAATCGATTGCAATAACCCAGGTAAGGACGGAAGATCTCGTCAAGCTAAATGGCGCCCCTTCGACCACGATTACGCGGGTCGCCAGCAACCGACAGGGGAAGATCCATGCATCACCGCCTCGTGCTCGTATTGTCCACCGCACTTCTGCTCGGCACCACCGCCGCGTCGCTCGCGCAGGCGCCGACGCCGGGGCTCGTCGCCTCCCCTTGCCCGCCGCCCGATCCCGGCGCCGCGGCGCGGCTCGCGCCGGTCGACGAGCTGTTCATGACGCCAGCCGCCTCGTCCGAGGCGTTCTGGAAAGCGTTCGAATCGTGGCAGGCCAGCCAACCGCCCGCGCAACAGGGAGAAGCCGAGGCGCAGCGCGCGCGCGATTGGCCGAATCTCTGCCGCTACAAGGCGGCCAACGCAGAGGTCGCGGGCGGCACACGGCCGCGCGCGGTGCTCATGGGCGACTCGATCACCGACAACTGGACGCGCGGCGATGCCGCGCTGTTCACGAACGGCGTCATCGGCCGCGGTATCGGCGGGCAAACATCCCCACAGATGCTGGCGCGCTTTCGGCAGGACGTGGTCGCGTTGCATCCGCGCGTCGTGCACATCATGGCCGGCACGAACGACATCGCGGGCAACACCGGGCCCGCGACCGTGCAGGACTACCAGAGCAACATCCTCGCGATGGTCGAGCTGGCACGCGCGAACGACATCGCGGTCGTGCTGGCGGGCATCCCGCCGTCGCGCAAGCTCTTCTGGCGCGGCGACCTCGACCCGCGGCCGTTGATCCGCGAGCTGAACGGCTGGCTGCGTGGCGTGGCGTTCGGCAACGGCGACGTGTTCGTCGACTACGCCACGGTACTCGCCGACGCCGAGGGTGGACTCCGCGTCGATCTCGGCAACGACGGCGTGCACCCGAATCGCGTGGGCTACGCGCGCATGCGGCCGCTGACGGAGGCCGCGATCGCCGAAGCGCTCGAGCGCACCACCGCAACGGTCGGCGCGCGGCCGACGGTGGCGCGCCGTGCCGAGCTGCTCGCGAGCGTCGCGACGTCGGTGGCATCGGCGCGGACGCAGTCGCGGGCGGCCAACGCGCTCGCGCCACCGCCGACGCCGCCGCAAAGCGCGCGCGCATGGACCTCCGCACCGACGCTGCCGCTATGGCCGTCGGCGCCGCCCGGCGGCACGTTCGTCCCGGCCACGTTGCCCGCCGGCTGGCCGGCGCCGTTCGTCGCGAACGTCGCAACGCCCGAGCTACGCATCTTCAAGCCACGGCGCGCGAACGGCCAGGCCGTCCTCGCGATTCCCGGCGGCGGCTACCAGTTCGTGTCCGTGCAGAACGAAGGCGCGGACTTCGCGGCCAAGCTAAACGAGCGCGGCTACACGGTGTTCGTGCTCGTCTATCGGCTGCCGGCGGAAGGCTGGCAGCAAGGCGAGGACGTGCCGCTGCAGGACGCGCAGCGCGCGATGCGCGTGGTCCGCGCGAACGCGGCGCGGTGGGCCATCGACCCGCAGACACTGAGCGTCGTCGGCTTCTCGGCGGGCGGGCATCTCGCGGCGACGCTGGCAACCGATTTTGCGCAGCCCGTGTACGCGCCGGTCGATGCCGCCGACATGGGCAGCGCTCGACCGTTCGCAACGGCGCTGATCTATCCCGTGGTCACGATGGCGTTGCCCGGCACGCATGCCGTGTCGCGCGAGCTGCTGCTCGGCCCCAACCCGTCACCGACGCAGATCGCGCGCCGCTCGGCGCAACTGCACGTGGGCTCGGACACGCCGCCGCTGTTCCTCGTGCACGCACTCGACGATCCCGCGGTGCCGGTGACGAACAGCCTCGATCTGCTAGCAGCGATGCGCACCGCGAATCGCCCGGTGGAAGCGCATTTGCTGCAGGAAGGCGGGCACGCGTTCGCGTCGGGCTACGCCGGCTCGCCGACGGCGAGCTGGATCGGCACGTTCGACGCGTGGCTCGCGCGCCTGCGCGCCACGCAGCACTGAAGCACCGGCTAACGACTACCGCGCGCCGCCGTTCAGGCTGCGATACACGGTCTCGATGAACGCGCTCGCGGTAGCAGGCCCGGCCGCCGCCCCGTAGCGGCCGTCATAGTCGCGCGCGAGCGCGGCGGAGCGCACCTGCTCGAGCGTGAGACCCTTCTTGATCGCGTCCTGCACGCGGTCGCGCACGATCGTCAGCATGTCGCGATACTCGGCCACGTCGCCTTCGTCGTAGATCCGGCCCTGGTTCGGAATCACCATCGTGCCGCCCTGCGCACGCCAGGCGGCGATCGTGATGTCGAGGATCCGGTTCAGCGCGGCGATGGTGCCGTTCACGCTGCCGCCGTCCTTCAGTCTGACGACTGGGTACGTCAGATCCTGAATCACGTCGCCCGCCACGACGACGTCGGACTTGCGGAAGAACACGAGCACGTCGCCGTCGCTCGTCGCCGCCGGCACGTGGATGATCTCGATCGGCTCGTCGTTGAAGTAGAGCTCGCGTGTGCCACGGAAGAACGTGTCCGTCGGCGCGTCGCGATCGGGCACGCCGGCGCTTGCCATGCGCAGCGACGAGTTCTCGTGCGCAATGATCGCGGCCCGTTGCGCAAGCGGGCGTGGGCCCCGCGCCGAGCTTCGCGTTGCCGCCGATGTGCGTGGGATCGTCGTTCGTATCGATCAGCACGTGAACCCGCTTGTCGCCCGCGAGCTTGCGGATCTCCGTGAGCACGGCGTCCGCGAGCGGCTCGGGGCCCGGGTTTACGACCAGCACGCCCTCCGGCCCGATCTGCACGGCCACGTTGCGGCCGCCGGCGGTGACCAACCACACCTGCCCCGCGACGTGCAGGGAGCTGACGCCGGGATCGGCAGCGGGCTGCGGCGCCGTAGCGCGTGGCGCCGGCACCGCAGCGATCGGCCGCGTCGCCGCACCATCGTGCAACTCGCGAATCCGTTGCGCGTACTCCGGATACATCGTCGCGCTGCCGCCGAGCGCGGCTTCGAGCGGCACGCTGTGCCGCTTCGCGAACATGTCGAGATCGTGGTTCGCGCCCGGCATGAACGACGGCACCGCGCCGCGCGGCAGCGCGACTTCGTCCGCCGGCGCGCACTTGAAGAAGACGTCGCTCGCGCCGAACCCCTCGCTGTCGCCGCCGTTCACGAAACCGCCGAACTCGTTGAGACGCGCGTTCGCTTGTGTGTTCACACGAAAGTCCGTCGAGCGTACGAAAGGCTCGTCGAGATACACGGGATCGTCGACGGCAGTGACCACGGTCAGGTAGTCGTCGTGACGCAGGAAGTACTCCGTCATGTGCGCACGGTCGCTGTGCGCGATACCGTTGCGGCGCAGGAATCCCGCTTTCAGATGCGACGTCTCAACGACGAGCTTGTTGCCCTCCCACCGGCCCGTCGAGAAACCTTCGTACGTATGCCGCGCGTTCGCGGGCGGGTGCGCGCGCCCGTCCATCCAGACCGTTCGCGCGAGACCGTAGGTGCCGTAGAAGCGGTACGCCACGAGCTTCTGCGTGACGGCATCGTATTCCTTCACGACCGAAAGCCCCCCGGGGCTGCGGTACGCGTAGGTCCCCGGGTGCGGCAGGCACGTGTGCTCCGGCACGGTGAGCCATGAAGGCGAGTACAACGATGCCTTGTAGCGCACCGCATCGTTGATCGGCAGGCCCACGTAGTCGCCGAGATCGGGGCCGCCGCCGCGATCGAGGAACTCCTCCTGAAAGTCGAAGATGCCCCCGCCGGCCTGATCCCAATCGCCGACGAAATCCGTCTGCGCCCGCGCGGCGAGACTGACGCCCGCGTAAGTTGCGCAGAGTGCCAGGCACCGGAGCGTTGCGCAGAATTCTGCCCGGCTCATTGGATGAACACCGGCGGCTGAAACTTGCCGAGCGGCGGCTCCGTCGCGCACGGCGTCGGCGCGCCACTTCGAATCGTCGCGCTCGCGCTTGAACTGATTGCTGACGACGAACGGCGTCGTCAGATACATGGGATCGGTCACCACGGTGACCACTTGCAGATAGTCGTTGCCGAACAGCGTGAGCCGGTCGTAGTACTCGGTCACGACGGCCTGGTCGCTGTAAGGCACGCCGTTCTTGCGCAGATAGCCCGCACGAAGATTCGTAGTGACCACCTTGAGCCCTCCGTGCGGCGTCGGCGCCGCGCCGCCAGGCCCGCCACCTCGAGCCGGCGGACCACCGCCCGGCGGGCCGCCGGCCGCGGCGCGGCGCGCGGACGAAGCTTCCTGAGTCGGTGCCACGAGGGGCGGGCCGAACGGATTCGGCGGTGGCGCGCCGGTCCATTCGGCTACGGATCGGCCCTGCCACGACGGAGCGCGCATCCGCCGGCGCCTTGCGGTCGAAACGGAACAGCCGCGTCTGCTCACCCGCGTCGGTCGCCACCTTCAGCGTATCGTCGTCGGCCCACGAGATCTTCACGCGCGTGGGCAGACGCATGAGGCCGCCGGCGCCGAACACGCGGCATTGCTCGCCCGCGGCGACGTCCGCGGCCGGATCCCAGCGATCGGCCACCTGCCGGCCTGCCGCGTTCAGCGGCACCGAGGCATAGTCGCCTTTCGGCGGCGTGATCATTCGCCACCGCCAGTCTTCGGTGATCTGTGCAACCCAGGTGCCCGTCAGGTCGGCCTGGGCCGCGGCACGCGCGGAGCGCGGCGGCTGTGGCGCGCGCGGTTGCGCTACGGTTGCGAGCGCAACGCCGCAAAACGCGAGCGTGACGGCCACCCGCAAACCTCCGATCGAAGGCACTCTTCCCATTGCTTCCCGCTGTGTCTCGTACGGCGAGGCGAACGCTACCGCCCGTGGCCACCGGCCTGAAATCGCATCTCACAATGCCTGGGATCGCGCGAACCTATACTGCCATCGAGCGGGGTGATGCGTGCAATCGGTGCGCGCGATTTTCGTTCCGGACCGAGCTGTGGTCTCTTGAGAACCCGGGGGGAGAAAGTCATGGCCAAATCGTACGTATTTGCTGTCGCAGCGCTGGCGGGCTCGTTCGCAGCCGCACAACAAGCGTCGCCGCCCGCACCGGACAACGCGCGCGCTGCGGCCAACGTTGCGCGCGCCCGCTCCGCCGCCGGCGCGGAATGGGGCGACGCCGTGGAGTTCTTCTGCGGCGCTTCGGGCCGTGCAAACCGGGCCGACGACCCGCAGATCAAGCCAACGCGCGTGTTCGACAACCTGTATGCGCTAGGCAGGACCAGCACCGTGATCTGGGCCGTCACAACACCTGCCGGCATCCTGCTGATTGATGCCGGCTACCCCGACCAGCTCGAATCCGTGCTGCTGCCGGGCCTGCGCGCCGTGGGGCTCGACCCGAACGACGTGAAGTACGTGCTGCTGGCGCATGGTCACGCGGATCACTTCGGTGGCGCAGCGCTATTTCCAGCAACGCGGCGCGCGCGTGGCACTGTCGGCCGCGGACTGGGACTTGATCGAGCATCCGCCGGCCCCGCCTGCCGGCGCACCCGCGCCGGCGGCCCCGGCGGGCCTGCCGCCGCCGCGGCGCGACGTCGTGGTCGCCGACGGCCAGCCGATCGAATTCGGCGGCCTCAGGATCACGCCGGCGTTGATTCCCGGCCACACGCCGGGGTCGCTGGGCTTCGTATTCGAAGTGCGGGACGGCGCGCAAAAGCACACTGCGGCACTGTTCGGCGGCTCGATTCTGCTGTCCGGCAGGATTCCGGACGACGGGCTGCGGCAGTACGTGCAATCGATCGAGCACTTCGCGACCGTGACGAAGGGCCTCGGCGTCGATGTCGAGATCCAGAATCACCCGCTGTACGACGGCTTCGGCGCGAAGCTCGAGCGGCTCGCGAAACGCGGCCGCGGCGACGCGCATCCGTTCGTCGTCGGCAAGGACGCGTATCAGCGATTCCTGACCGTGATGGGCGCGTGCGGCGAAGCGCAGCTCGCGCGCCGGTGAAGCGCTAGCGCCCGCGCGGCGGCGGCGCGGCCGGTTTGCCCGTGCCCGCGGGATCGCGGATCAGTCGATTGAACGTGTCGACCTCGTCGACGGGCGCGCACAGGTCCTCGAGCAGACCCGCCCAGCCCGAGGATTTGATGAAGTCGCGCGGGATCAGGTGCATGCGTTTCGTCTGTGCGACCCACGGCTGCGCGTAGTACGCGGGATCCGTCAGCACCATCTTCAGCTCGAGCGTGTCGTAGTTCACGCGCGTGTAGCGCTCCTCGATCACCATGTCCGCGCTGTGCGGATAACCGAAATGGTCGACCCACGTGCGGTCGTCGTAGCCCGTCGACGTGACGACCAGCGTGTTGCCGTCCCAGCGGCCGACCGCGTACCCCCACCAGCGCGGCAGGTCGACCTCGTCGGGCTTCGGCAGCTTGCGGCCGTCCATCCAGATCGTGCGCAATCCGTAACCCCACTGGAAGTGCTGCAGAATCCGGTCCGGCAGCACGATGAATTCCTCGGGATCCGGATACAGGATCGCGCGCGGAATGCCCATCGGGTTGCACTGTTGGTACGTGTCGTTGCCGAGCGCCGGCGGTTGCGAGCGACGTCGGCCGATGTGCTCCTCGGGGTGTGCCTTCGCGTCGTCGCTGCCGAGCAGCCGGCCGTACGACGGACTGTTCTTGTCGAACGCGACCTGGCCGGCCGGCGTGAACTTAGGAAAGTCCAGGCTGAAACCGCGGTCGCCACAGTCGCGGCAGCGACCGCCACCGCCAAAACCGACCACGTTCGGCGTCCAGATGCCGCCCAAGTCCTTCGGTTCGAACGGCATGCTCGGGTCGTACACCTTCGGGTAGCCGGGGCCTGACTGCGACGGCGGCGGACCGAACGGCGCCTGCGCGAGGGCGCCGCTCGCTGCTCCGATGGCGGCAACCACGACACCGCTAGCAACAATCTTCACGAACCGCATCTGTGCTCCTTCAAGGCTTCGCGGCGGCCGACTCGCCCGACTCCGGATACGGAACACGGTCGGAGACGAGCTCCGCGCCGTTCAGATCGGTGACCTTCACGAGTAAGCCGACCGGGCCGCCCGCCCGCGCCGGCGAGATCGTGATCTTGACCTTCGTGCCTGGTGCCAGCGCCTGCGTGGACCGCACCCGCGTCCAGCCCACGCGCAGTAGACCGGCCGGATTCGGCAACAGCTCGGCCGACCAGTGCTCGACGCTGCCTTTGTCGTCGGTCACGTCGAAGAAGAGCTGCGGATGCGGGTTCGCGTAGTGGAAACTCGTGACGACCGCGTCGCGCGTCCACTGAGTCCCCAGGTTATAGGAGGCGGACGTGCCGTGGTGCGCAGCGACCGTGAACGGCACCGCGAGCAGCGCCCCGAGGAACAGGCGGGACTTGAGAACACCGTTCACAGCAACTCCCGGCGGCGACAAACCGAGTTCATCCTTCTGTGCCTGCGGGCCGTTGGGAAATGGAATCGGCGAATACCCGGTATCGGCCGAGCCGATACCACGGTGAACCGCGTGCGCCGGCGCGCTACAGGGCCGCGGCGAGCTCGGTCAGCTGCGTCCGCAGCCACACGTGCGGGGCGCTCGCGGTGTAACGCGGGCTCCAGATCAGCTTCTCGCGCAAAGGTGGCACGTCGAACGGCGGCTCGATGAGCCGGATCTCCGCGGCCTGCCGCAACCGTTCGCCGAGCCGGCGCGGAACCAACGTGACGAGTTGCGTTTCTCGCAGCAGGAACGGCGCCGTGGCAAAGCTCTCGGTCGACGCCACGATCCTGCGCTCACAGCCCATCTCCGCGAGATACGTCTCGGCCACCGAACCACGATCCGGCCCTGCAAACCCGAAGCTCAGATGCGGCAATGCAAGAAACTCGTCGACCGTGAAGCGCTCGTCCGAGTGCGGGTGACCGGACCACACCGCACAAACCCACGAGTCCTCGAACAGCGGCACGGACGGCAGACCCGCCTCGAACTCCGCCGGCAGTACCGCGAAGTCGAGCTCGCCGGCCGCAAGCCGATCACCCGCCGCCGGCTCGAGCGCCAGGAAACGCACGGATATGTTGGGCGTGAGGTCGGTCAATGTCTTGAGCAGCGGCCCGAGAAGCAGGAAGACGACGTAGTCGCTGGCTGCGATCCGGAACGACCACGGTGCCGTCTCGGGCGCAAACGGCTGCCGCAAATTCAGAAGATCCTCGATCTGTTGCACGCATTCGTGCACGGGACCGGCGAGCTCGACGGCGAGCGCCGTCAGCTCGAGGTGCCGGCCGACGCGTACGAGCAGCTCGTCGTGAAACGCATGCCGCAGGCGCGCAAGGATGCCGCTCATGGCGGGCTGGCTGAGATAGAGTCTTTCGCCCGCGCGCGTGACGTTGCGTTCCGTCAGCAACACGTCGAGCGCCACGAGCAGATTCAGGTCGAATTGGCGGAGATTCATTTCGAGCCGCCGGCGCGGTTACTTCCGACCGGGCAACAGTGGCTCCCGGCCGGGTGGTAGATGTTGATCCACCGCGTTCAAGAGCATGGCGGTCATCGTGTAATCACCCATGATCATGGTGATCTCGACGGTGCCCTGCCGACCGAAAAGCGCCACCATCTTGGCGAACATCGCGGGCGACACCTGGTGGTCGCCGCGCAGCAAAGCCCTTCCGTACTCGATGACGGTCGCCTCCTTATCCGGCAAACCTGCCACCGGCCGGTCGTACTTGATGACGTCGATGACTTTCTGATCGACGCCCACGCGCTGGGCGCCCACCTCGTGGGCACTCCACTCGTACTGCTGGTCGAACTCGCGCGCCGGGACCAGCGTGCTGATCTCGAAGAATTGCGGTCCCACCACCGTCTTGCGCAGCAGCTGGTTCATGACGTCGTACGGTTCGGAAGCCGCCGGGCTGTACATCGAGTTGGCAGGCGGTCCGAGGCGAGGCGTCAGCGCGTCCTTGCCATTGATGATCTCGAATACCCGCCTACCCTCCGCGTCGAATGACCCCTTATTAAGGAGTGGCAGCCGCGAATACGATTGCGGGTCGACGTCCGGTGGCAAGGACGGGGGACGGGGTTGGGCACCCGCCGACATTGCAGCCGAAATCGACGCTAGCAGCACGACGACTCTCATAGCCCTACCCTCTTGCCCTGCCGCTTGACCCCGGCTTTGCTGCTCTTGGCGGCGTTGCCGTCCGCAACATTCTTTGTGACCGTGAACTCGCTTGGAGTGTACGCGTTCACGTGCGGAACAACAGCGATGCGAAGTGGTAGAGATCGTTCTTCCAGACGGGGAACGTGTGAGCGCCCGCGTCGACATACCACTTGTGCGGCACGTTCTGGGCGGCCAGGTATTGGTGAACGCCGGCGCTGATGTTGAACAGCCCGTCCTCATTACCGCACGACACCCACAGCAGCTCGAGCCGCCGCGCGGTCGCGGTGTCCGACACCAGCTCGGCCGGCGCTTTGGTATTCGGCGCCGATGAAAAGCCACCGACCCACGCGAACGTGTCGACGTTGTTGAGACCGAAATTCAACGACTGACCGCCACCCATCGACAGGCCCGCGAGCGCTCGATGCCTGCGATCGGCCGCGACGGAATAGCGCGCCTCGATGAACGGCACCAAGTCCCCGATGAGCTCACGCTCGAACGCCGCGTACGCTTCGAACTCCACGGCCATGGCTTCGCGATCGAAGCCGCCGGGGCCTCGACCGCCGGCGAAAAGCGTCGACGGCTTGTTCGACGCGCGCCCGTTTGGCATCACGACGATCATCGGTACCGCTCTGCCGTCGGCAATCAGATTGTCGAGGATCACCCCGGCCGCGCCCGGGCCTGGCCAATGCGTCTCGTTCCCGCCGATACCGTGCAACAGATAGAGCACGGGGTATGTCCCGTCCGGCGTATAGCCGGGCGGCACGTACACGGAGGCCGGACGCTTGCCGCCGGTAACCTTGGAATCGAACTCGATGCGCTCGATCAATCCCGCGGGCACTCCTTCGCGCTGCGCGTCGAACCTCGCGGGCGCCGCCGCCAAGGTGGCGTCCGGGCGCGGTTGCGGCGGGCTCCCCAAGGGCGGCTGCGCGAGCGCCGAGCCGGCGATCACACCTGCGGCGACGGTCAGCGCGCCCCTTGCGATGGCTCGAAAAACAAACATCGACATAGACCTTCTCCTTAGTGTTGGCGGTCAGCGCGCGGCGACGGAAGCCTCACTAGTCGGCGAGATATTCCTCGTCGCTGACGTGTTCCTTCAGCTCGCCGCCGCTGCCGCCCACGAAGTCCCAAATGGCGAGATGCGTCATTGCGTTGGTCGCGGTCGCGCCGTGCCAGTGAAAGACACCCGGCGGAGTCCAGATCACATCACCGGGGTGCACCTCGCGCTTCTTGCCGCCGCGCTCCTGCACCCAACCCACACCCGACATCACGATCAGGTACTGGCCTGCGGGGTGGTTGTGCCACGCAGTGCGCGCGCCCGGCTCGAACGTGATGGTCACCGCCATCACGTGGCTCGCGTCGTTCGGCGCCACGAGCGTGTCGGCCACGGCCGTCCCCGTATAAGCGCGCACGGGACCGTGAATCGTGGGTCGGGCGCCACTCGGCGTGATCACGATGCGCTGCGCCAGCGCCGATGTGGTAGCTAAACCCGTTAGCGCAATTGCGGTGGCAACTCTCTTCATGCTCGTCCTCTTGTTCGTCGACGCTGCGATCTTGCCGGAGGCGGCTCACATGTCGCTCACGACGACACGTCCGCCCTTCATCACGAACTTCACCCTTTGCAGCTCGGTGACGTCCGCCAGCGGCTCGCCGGACACTGCGATGACATCGGCGTACTTACCCTTCTCGAGCGAGCCGACGCGATCGGCCCACCCAATCGGGGCGAGCGTCACGGCTTTCTCGAAGATCGCAGTCATCCGGTACTTGCCGCCCGTGGCCTTGGCGTCGTTGTCGTCCATGTACGGCTCGAGATAGCGCACGAACGTCGCGTCGTAGTAGAGACCCTTCGAGACGATGAGTTTCGCATCGTCCGGGTTCAAACCGAACGCATGCTCGATCGTGTCGCAGCCCGCGACGATCGGATTGTGCTGCCCTTCGCCGCCGTAGACGTGACACGCCGTCTTGTGCCCGAGGCGGTGCGCCTCGTCGATCAGTGCCTGCAGCACGGGCATTGGATAGCGCAGCTCGTACTGCGCCTCGCCGGACGCGGCGAACGAGTAGCCGCCGGTCGGGAAGAGTTTGATCCAGTCGACTCCGTGGTCGTGGTGATCGCGCACGGCGGCGCGCGCTTCCTCCACGGCCCGGAAGCACGGTCGCGCGCGAAAGATCGATGACGCGCGCGGATCGCGATCGAGGCCTGCGCGGGCCGACAGCGGAAGACCCCTTTGTCCGAGCCCACGCACGGCGTGGGCCCCGCACCGCGCCATTCGGCCGGCGGCGGCCGAACCCCCTGGGCCTGGACCGAGCCTGCGGCCAGCACTCCCGTTGCGATCACAGCGGCGACGACGCGATTCATGGCGTTGGCTCCTTCACGAGCTTCGTGACGCCGAGCACGATGGACTCGGCGAGATAGATGTTGCCGCGCGGATCGAGCGCAATGCCCTCGCCCATCGCGCCTTCCGGCGAGTTCGTCTTGTGCGGCGGCACGAACATCGTCACGCGGCCGTCGGCCAGGCTGCCGATCCGTAAGCCGCGTGACCATCCCGGATGGACGGCCTCCGTCGACTCCGAGTCCGTGGCGTACAGGATGTCGTTGGCGTCGACGACGAGACCGCTGACGCGGCTGAAGTTCGTGTACTCGCGCACGAACTCGCCGCGCTTCGTCATGAGCTGCACGCGGTGATTGTGGCGGTCCGCGATCACGAGGTTGCCGTGCGAATCGAACGCGAGCGCGTGCGGCGTGCGGAACTCGCCCGGTCCCGTGCCCGCCTTGCCGAACGAACGCAGGAACTTGCCGTTCCTGTCGAACACGGAGATCCGCGAGATCAGGTTCGGGTCGCCGACGTCCATGTGGCTTTCGGCGACGTACACGTCGCCGTTCGCGGGGTCCGTGATGACCGCCGTCGGATCGGCGAGCGCGGCCGGTGGATTGCCGCGAACGCCCGGGGTGCCGAGAGTCATGAGCACCGTGCCCGCCGGGCTGAACTTCACCACCACGCTGCCCTTGTTGCGCGCGTCGGGAAACCTCTGAACGTCGTCGGCCGTGGGCGTGCGCGCATCGGTAACCCAGATGTTGCCATCGACGTCGACGTGCAAGCCGTGCGGCCACAGGAACATGCCGCCGCCGAAGCTTAAGGTCTCGCGGCCCGATTCGTCGAAGTGGTGAATCGGGTTGCCCGGGTTGCCGAGGCAGCCCGGGGTGATCGACGCCGTGCAGCGATCGGTGGCCCATACGGTCCTGCCGTCGCGATCGATGGCCACGTTGTTCGACGCGCCCCACGGCCGCCGCTCGAGCGTCAGCTGCCCCCAGTCGCGGATCGCACGGTACGGCGACGGCTGCGCAGCGGAGTTCACGGGCGGCACGCGATCGGTGTCCGGCGTTCCGCCGCGCGCGAGACCCTGTGCGCACGCGATCGCGGGCAGCAAAGCCGCGGCGCCGAGCAGCGGCAGGCAGGTCGCGAGCAAGCATCGTGGCGACATGCCGATCTCCTCAACGCGCCGTGTAGTTCTTCGTGAAACCTGTGCGGCCGTTCGTCACCGTGAACGTGCTGTCCGCACGCACCGAGATCTTCAGCCAGTGCGCCTCGTCGTTCGTTTCCGTGAGATTCGCGATGCGCTCATCGGCGACGTTGCGTGCGCCGGGGAACAGCGATGCGTGCACCTGCCAGACGTCGTCGATGCCGGTGACGCCTGCCAGCGCGCTCGTAGTGATCGGTGAGGCGCTCGCGCGCCGCGCCCGAAGGGCCGAACCATCCCTTGCGCGGGCCGTTGTTCACGATGACCACCTGCGGCTTGATCGCCGCCAGGAACCCGGGCGCGCCCGCGCCGTCGAGTGCGCCGTGGCGGCCGGCTTGCCAGACGGAGACGCGGCCGATCAGATTGATCGGGCACACGAGCTCGAGCTCCTTCTCCCAGTCGAGGTCCGCGAGATCGATGAAGCGGAAGCGCCCATACGTGAACAGCGCGCCGACCATGAGCTGATTCTCCGGCACGTCGGGCGGGTGGTTCTCGACGTTCGCGCACTGCGTGTTCGGCCCGCCGCCTGGCAACGGCTTCGAAATCAGCTTGCCGTCCGAAGCCACGACATCGACGGCGACACCCGCGAGCGGAACGCGGTCGCCGGGACGGAGGATCGTTCGCTTGTCCTTGCAGACGCTCAAGTACGCGTCGCGCCAGCGCTGATTCTCCGGCTCGATGAAATCGCCGCGGTCGTAGCAGTGACCGAACGGCATGAGCTTCGACAGCGCGACCATGCCGCCCGCGTGATCGGCATGGAAGTGGCTCAACACGAAGTGATCGATGCGCGACACGCCTGCCGCACGCGCGGCCGCGAAGATGCGCTTCGCGTCGCGATCGTCGTTTTCCCAGCCCGCGTCGTAGAGCAACGACTCGCCCGACGGCGACACGACGAGCGTCGCGGCGCCGCCCTCCACGTCGACCCAGTAGATGTCGAGCGTCCGGTTCTGTGCGACGGCATCGCCCGCGGCAAAACACGCGAGCAGCGAGACGAACAGCGCGACCGAGCCCCTCATGACGCCCCCCTTGTCGACGAACGGCGATCGAACGATCGTCTACTCGAACGTGCCCTTCCAGCTCCAGCCGTCGGAAGGACGGTCGATCGACAGCAACCGCAGACGATACTCGTCGGCGTTGCGGCCCGGATTGCCCGTGACGACCACGTGATCGCCGATGCGCAAGCTTTCGCGCGTGACGCCGTTGCCGCTGAGCGCGCTGACGCCCGCCCATTCGATGGCCCAGCGATGCACCGTGCCGTCGGGCCCCGGTCCGGACACGTGGATCATCGAGTGCGGATTGCGGAACAGGAACGCAGCGATTTCCCCTTCGATCTTGATCTTCTGATTCTCGTCATAGGTCGCGGTGAACGAATGATGCGCCAGGGCCGGGGCGGCGATGGCTCCGGCAACGAGTGCGGCGCAGAGCAGGCGCGTTCCCGCGTTCCTGACGGTGCTTGCGTGGATCATCGCTGAGCCTCCTTGGCTTCGGTTACAAGATGACGCCGGCCGCGCATTGCACCGGCCAGAAGGGAGAACGGGCCGGTGCCAGGTCACTATCGAGCCTCGCCGCGGCGAGACACCCGTCCATCTTTCATGCGCGGCCGACGTCAAAAGCGTCACGCTAGTCCCTGCCTACTTCGCCTGGCGCGCGCGGCTCGACCAGCGGCGGCGCGATCTCGCACGCGCGCGGATTCCATTTCGCGCGGCTCGCTTCCTTCTTGAACTGCGTGCTCAGGATCATCTCGGTCGACAGATACTCGGGATCGTTCACGACCGTCGTGACGACGAGCCACGAGCCGTTGCCGTCCGGCAGCGTGAACGTATTGAAGAATTCCTTCACGGTGGCGTGCTCGCTGTAGGGCACGCCGTTCGGTCGCAGATACCCCGCCGTGAGGTTCGTGGTGTGCACGTGCAGCGCACCGCCGGTCGGCGGCGTCTGCGCGGCGAACACGCCGCGCGACTGCGTCTGGCGGAACCACTTCGCTTCGGAATAGCCCTGCAGCGAAGGCGCGCCCGGCGAACCCGGCTTGAAGTGGAACCGCCGCGTCTGGTTGCCGGCGTCGAACTGGAAGCGCAGCGTGTCGCCGTCCTCCCAGTCGATGCGCAGGCGCGTCGGCTGACGGATACCGCCCGGCGGGCCGTACGGCCGGCACAGATTTCCCCTCGCGGCGGTCACGCTCGTAGTCCCACGCCGCGGTCGCGGACCGTCCCTTGCGCGTTCAGCGGAATGCTCGCGGAGTCGCCGACGGGCGGCGTCACCATGCGCCAGCGCCAGTCCTCCGTGACGACGGCCACCCACTGACCCGTGATGTCGATGGGCGCACGCTCGTGCGCGTTGCGCGTGTCCGGCGGCGGCGGCGGCCCGAACTGCGCGCTTGCCTTCTGCGCCTGGAGACCGAGCGCGGCCCACGCGCACGCCGCTGCGACCACGACCATGCGTCGGCGAGTGCGCTGATCATTTGGCGCCCTTGAGATCGCGGTAGACCGCGGCCACGAACTGCTCGGGCGACGGGCCGCCGAGTCCCGCATAGATCCCGTCGTAGTCGCGCGTGGGCTTCTGCGCCTGCACCTGCTCGAGCGTCATGCCGGTCTTGATCAGCGCCGCGACGCGGTCGCGGACGATCGTGACCATGTCGCGGTAGTTCGCGACCTCGGTCTCGTCGCTGAGCCGGCCGTGACCGGGAATCACGACGGTGCCGCCCGTCTGGTTCTCGCCGGCCACCGTGAAATCGAGAATGCGGTTCAGGCCCTCGATGATGCCGGTGATGCTGCCGCCCTGCGCCGGATCGAACCGCGGGTAGCCCGTGGTCGTGTAAGATGTCGCCCGCGCTGATCACGTCCGAGCGGCGGAAGAACACCATCGTGTCGCCGTCCGTGTGCGCATTGGCCACGTGCAGCATCTCGATGGCCTCGTTGTTGACGAACAGCTCCCAGTCGTCGGTGAAATACGTGTCGCTCGGCCACGCGCCCGCCGGAGTCGGCGGCGCGCTGCCGCTCGGCCCGCTCATTCGCTGCAGCACGTTCACGTTCGCCATGATCGAGGCGTTCGTGTTCGAGCCGCGAGGATCGAACGTGTCGAGCAGCCGCACGTATCGTGCCGGCGCTCGACACGCGCTCGTTGCCGCCCGTGTGATCGGGATCGGCGCTCGTCACGATGATGTGCCGGATCGGCTTTGCGCTCAGCTTCCGGATCGCCTGCAAGCAGCTTGTCGGTGACGGCGGCGGTCTTCGTGTCGACGACGACGACGGCCTCGGGGCCGATCTGGACCGTCGTGTTACCGCCCGCGCCGGCGATCATGTAGACATTGCCCTGCACGGGCAGCACCTCGAGCTCATCCTGCGCTGCTGCCCATTCATCGCCGCGCCAGTCAGCGCGCCAAGCACGAGCGTAGTCGAGAGCGGATCCGCGCGCGCTCTCATCTCACCGACTCGATCGCGTGGTGCAGCTCCGGCACGTAGTCCGGATACATCGTCGCCGCGCCGCCCCGCGACGCGGACTGCGGCAGACCCGTGGCGCGTCGCGTACTCGGTCAGGAACGTGTTCGTGCCCGGTAGATGGTGCGGCACCGCGCCGCGCGGCCGCTCGATCTCGATCGGCCGGGATGCACGAGAACGGGCTCAGCTGCACGCCCGGGTCGTGCACCCAGTCCGACGTGCGCACGAGCGGCTCCGTGAGATACACGGGATCGACCACGACCGTCGCGAGCGTCAAATAGTCCTCGTTGCGGATGAAGTACTCGATGACCGTCGCGCGATCGCTGCGCGGCAATCCATTGCGCCGAACCCAGCCTTCCTTCAGATGAGTGGTGGTGACTTTCAGCATGTCGCCGTCCCACTCGCCCGTCGAGAAACCCCTGCCAGCTGTGCAGCGCGTACTGCGACGGGCGCGGGCGGCCGTCCATGTAGATCGGAGCGGTACGAGAGACTCCACATGACGTCGACGATCCCACGACACGACGTCCTGCGAGATCGGGTCGACCGTGCGGCCGATGCGCAGGCTCGCGGGGCCGCGCGGCGCGTAGTCCGCGGGATGCGGCTCGCATTGCCGCTCGGGGATCGTCCACTTCGCCGCGTCCCACGAGTCGGCGCGCAGGCGCGCCGCGTCGTTGACCGGCAAGCCCGCGTAGTCGCCGATCTCGGGGCCCGCGCCGCGCTCCGGCAACTCCTCGTGGAACCGCTGCGCCCACATGCCGGCGAGATCGGCCTGCGCCTGCACCGCGAACGCCGCGCTCAGCGAAGATCAACGCCGACCCGACTCGAACGATCTGCGCGGCCGATGCGCTCATCACTTCGCCAACGGATCGGGCCGCAGCTGGAACTTCACGACCGAGCTGCGCGTGCCTTTGCCGCCCTCGATGTGCCACACCGCGTTCTGGCCGTAGTCCGCATACAGCGCGCGACCTTTCCAGCCGCCGTTCGGATCGTCGATGCGGCCGTCCATGCCGCGCGAGAAGAAGCCGAGCGGGTACGGCACGCGCAACCTGACCCAACGGCCGTCGGAGCGCAGCGCGAGCAACGAGTCGGAGTTCGTGCCGTTCGCGAGCGCCACGTTCGGCCCGAGCCCGAGCGTGTTGTGCTGATCGACGAAGTTGTAATAGCTCATGTCGACCGGGAATCGCATCGGTCGCGCCCTTGAAGCTGCGGCCCCGGCGTTCGGTACAGCGTCCACCCTTCCGCGCAGTGCTGGCGGATTCGTGGCTTCCGGGCCCGTCATGACGCGGCACTTGCGCCGATCGAAGCTCGCGAGATGGCCGCTGCCCGCGAGCGCGGTCCAGATCACGCCGTTCGAGTCGACGTCGATGCCGCGCGGCGTGTAGCCGTTCACGTTCACGGCCGGATTGTTGAACGGCGGCTCGTACACCTCGGAGACGCACGTCTTGGGATCGATGCGCACGATCCGTCCCGGCATCGGGCCCGGCACCGCGCCCCAGATGCTGCCGTCGGTCGGATGCGCGATCACGCTGTAGAAGACGCCGGGCGGCACCTCCATGCCCGCGAGCATGCCCGTCGGACGCGGGAAGATCCGCGAACACGTACCG
Source organism: uncultured Gammaproteobacteria bacterium (assembly GCA_963748045.1). Lineage (GTDB taxonomy): Bacteria > Pseudomonadota > Gammaproteobacteria > Steroidobacterales > Rariloculaceae > FEN-1219. The sequence continues at coordinate 11,837 of CAVVIC010000028.1, read as the reverse complement.
GTCGACCTTGGGATCGATCTTGCCGTCGCCGTCGATGTCGTAAGTACGGCATGCACCAGCCCTGCGCCGCCGCCTCGTCGCCGGTTTCCTCGAGCACGCGCGTGTTGACCCAGCCGAGCGCGCCGCTGAACACGCCGTTGCGCGTACAGCGTCTCGTCCTTGTCGTTCGCGAACTGCACGTGATGAGTGTCGAAGCACGTATTCACCTGGTGGAACTGCTTCGTGCGCGGATCGTAGTACTGGACCTGCCGGAAGCTCGTCGCGCGCGGCGCGAGCGCGCGCCGACGGATGGTTCTTGCAGAACTCGGGTTGATCCTCCGGGCCGGCGGAAGCGCGACGACATCCAGACGCGGCCCTTGCGGTCCATCGCGGCATGATTCGTGATCGCCGGATCGAACCAGTAGGGCTCGTTGCCCCAGTACGGCGACGGCTTCGGCATGGACTGCGGTTTGCCGGGCGGCACGTTCGGGTCGCGCACGGGAATGCGGACGTCCGTCACCGTGTTCGTGTTCGGGTCGAGCGTGAGGAACGCATCGTTTCCCCAGTCGACACCGTAGATCGGACCCTTGGCGTTCGCCGTCGGGATTGCGCTTGTCGGTCGAGAGCTCGTCGTGAGCGAACGTCGCGGCGCCGCCCCATTCCCATAGCGTCAGCACGAGATTGCGCTCGATGCCCTCGGGGCGCGGCGGCACCGGCGGCAGCTTCGCCGGCCGCGATGCGGTCGGTCCAGTCCGCGTACATCGTGAGCGCGGCCTTGCGGCCGAGCGTGCCCATCGCGGCGATCATCGACGTGCCGTCCTGACCGACCTGCGTGCGGTGATCCCAGGCGTCGTAGGACGACTCGAACTTGCCGAGCGCCGGCAACATCTGCCGCGTCGCGAGGTTGCCGAGCTGGTGGCACACGTTGCAGCCGGTCTTGATCTCGTTGATCCAGTGGTGCTGCGTCGCCATGCCGCGGCTCGATGCCGTTGCCTTGCGCGCCCGTGCCGGGAAACTGACTCGCGCTGCGGGAATCCGAATCAGCGAGTACCAGTAGTTCGCGGGATAGATCTGCGCCGCCGCGCGCGCGTCCGGTGCGACGACCGCGCGCAGCGGCACGCGCGCTGCCGGGCGTCGCGCGCGATCCGCGGCGAATCGACGAGTCCGTAGCCGCGCACCCAGAGCATGTAAGTCGCGCGCGGCAGATCCGGGAGCAGGTACCGCCCCTCGTCGTCGGTCACCACGATCTTGCGGAACTTGGTCGGCAGCTCCGTCGTCTCCGCGATCACCCAGACGCCCGCCTCCGGTCCCGCGCTCGCTCGCGACGACGCCCGCGATGTCGTCCGCGTCGATCGCGATTTCGGCGCGTCGAGCGGTCCTGTGCCGCGGCGGATACGCCGCATGGCCGAACAGCCATGCCGACCGATCGCCATCGCGCCGAAGCGTCCGTCGAGCTTTGCCATTCTTCCCCCAGAGACGTGTCTCGGCGCGGCACGCGCACGAGCGCCAGTCTCTTCAGTGTCCGATGCCCCCCGGTAAGTGCGGGTACTGAATTCCGCCCGAAAAGCGCGGAAAAACGCCGAACGTGCGTCACCCCCGCGCGATTGCCGGGGGCTCGGTGCCCCGTCCTGGGCTAGACTGCCTTGGCGTTCCAACGACCGAATTCCCGCGGGAAGCGCGGAACAACTACGAAAGTGGACGCGCCTCCTTCGAACAACTCGTCGCTCCAACGGCCGCACCGCCATGGCGTATGCGTTCGGCGATTTCCGGCTCGACGGTCGGACGCGCGTATTGTCGCGCAAGGGCGGCGCGTGCCGCTCCCGTCGCGGGCTTTCGATTCGCTCGTCTATCTCGTGGAGCACCGCGATCGGCTCGTGAACAAGAACGAGCTCGTCGATGCGGTATGGCCCGACGTCGTCGTAACCGACGACAGCCTCATTCACGCGATCTCGGTCGTGCGGCGAGCGCTCGGCGACGACCCCAACGAACCGCGCTATGTGCAGACCGTCCCGCGGCGCGGCTACCGATTCGTCGCGCAGGTCGACGCGTCGCGGAGCTCGCGCCGGCACCGCGCGCGGTCGGGACGACTGACGCGCCGTCGTCACGACCGCTGCGACCGATCCGCGCCGAGTCCGCCGCAGTGGCGACGCTTACTCGTGCTCGCGCCTGCCGCAAGCGCCGCGATCGCGGCGATCGCGGCTACTCCTGCGCGTCATCGTCACGACGGCGGTGACTCCGGCCGTTCGCGCCGAGCCGGACACGAGGCGCCGACGCAGCCCGCGCCGTGCGGCTGTTCCAGCCGCCGCCCGACGGCGCCACGATCGTCTCGGGCGGCGTGCTGTCGCCGGACGGGGAGTCGCTGACCTTCGTCGCGCGCGACAACGTCGAGCGGCCGGAAACCGCGCTCTGGCTTCGCACACTGCATTCCTCGGAGCTCAAGGCCTCGACCACACGGAGGGGGCTTCGAAGCCGTTTTGGTCTCCTGATTCGAGCCGGCATCGGTTTCCTCGCGAACGGCGAGCTGCTGGCGGTGCAACGTGGCGACGGCGCGGTGCGAACCGTCGCGACGGTCGGCATGAGCTTCGCGGGCGGCACGTGGGCGCCCGACGACACGATCCTGTTCGCCGATTGGGCCGAAGGGCCTCTACACCGTCCGCGCTCCGGCGGCGAGCCCACGCCGTCGCCGACGCTCGATCAAGCCGCGCAGGACATCGCGTTCTCGTGGCCGCAGTTCCTGCCCGACGGCCGGCACTTCCTCTATCAAGTCGTGAGTCTCGATGCCGACCGCACCGGAGCGTACGTCGGCGATCTCGACACGCGCAGAGCGTGCGCGCTGCTCGACACCGAGTCGCCGGCCATGTTCGCGCCGCCGCGCCATCTGCTGCACATCCAGCGCGACATGCTGATCGCCGAGGAGTTCGACGTCGAGCACCTGCAGCTCACTGGACGCGCCACCGTGCTCGCGCGCGGCGTGTCGCCGCCGTCGCTGGCGGACGAGCAACGTCGTCTCGGCCGCCGGCGATCTCATTGCGTACCGCGACGGAATCCGCCAGCAGCAGCTCGCCTGGGTGGACGAGCCGGCGAAGTCCTGAGCACCGTGCAGATGCCGGCCGAGATCTTCAATCCCGCGATGTCGCCGGACGGATCGCATCTGCTCGCGACGAGCTCGGTCACGACGAATCCCGGGCTTTGGTTGGCGAGCCTGTCGCGCGCGGAATACGAGCGCACTCGAGACCGACGCGATCGCGCCGCTGTGGTCGCCGGACGGCGACGCGATCGCCTTCACGGCGCGGGGGGGTTCGATCTGTCTGATTCGCCCTACGTCGAGCGACGGGCTCTCGGCGTCGGCTCAGTCACGGGCGGTCGTGAAAATCCTGAACGACTGGTCTCCCGACGGAGATGCACATCGTGTTACACGCAGACGCGACGAGCGGACCAAGCTCGATCTTTGGGGGATCCGGGTCGAGGACGGCGCGATGTTCCCGATTCTCAGCGACTCCATCAACGAGCTGCAAGCGCGACATCTCGCCGGACGGCCGACTGGATCGCGTACGTGGCCGACGAGAGCGGTGCGCTCGAGGTCTACGTGCAGCGCTATCCGGAGCTCGGCGAACGATACAAGGTGTCCGAGTCGGCGGCGGCGGGCAACCGCAATGGCGACAAGATCAAAGCGAGCTCTTCTACATCGCGCCGGATCGCGCCACTCGTCGCGGTGTCGTGATCACGCAGCGAAACGGGGCACCCGTTCGGCTCGCCGCAACGCCTGTTTCGGGCTCCCGTCACGGGCGGCCCGATGACGCGCGCGACTACTACGCCGCGGCCGCCGGACGGCGGCCGGTTCCTCGTCGACGGCGCGTTCGGCGCCGTCGACACGATCGCGCGATCACGCGTCGTCGTCAACTGGCCGGCCGAGACTGCCAGTCGCGGCTGCGCGAGCATCCGAGTCACGCGAGTCCGAGGCGCGTCTCAAGGCGACCACTGGGCCGTCGGCTGCGGCAGCGAGCCACTGTCGCCATGCGAAGTGGCACCCGCAACGCTGTCGCAATGCTTGCCGGGCGGCCGGCGGCGTGTTGCGGCGGGCACTTGAAGAGCCCGTATTCCCCGCGGCCGCCGCCCGGCAACCCGTTGCGCAGCGGGTGCAAGCCGATGCTGAAGATCGTCCCGGGCGGAAAGTTCTCCACCGTCACGCCATCTCTGAGCGCCACCTGAGCGGCGCCACGCAGCTCCACCGACCAGATCACCGGCTGGCCCGCGGCGTCGCGAACGACGGCCTGGCGTGCTTCGTTCAGCGGGGAGAAGAAGATGCGTCAGATGGCTTGGGTCGGGGCTCACGCGAGTGACGACGCCGGTGAAGACGTAAGTCTTCTTGCCGTCGTACATCGCGAACGAATGATGCGCGGTAGCGCTGGTGCACACCGTGCCGGCAACCGCCGCAAGCGCCGCACAAACGGCGGCTCGAAGACAAACGTCGATGCATGTAGCTCTCCGTCACTTGAATCCGAACAGAGGCTTCGCGGACGGCCGTTCCATCCCCTGCCTCGAAGTATTGCTCCCAGATCTGCGCCCAGGGCCGGTTGTAGATATCGGGCACCGTGTACTCGATCGTCGTTCCAGGCGGAATCGGCGTTGCGATGCCGTTGACCGGATAGTTGTACCGCACGCACTCGATGTAGAGATACGGATTGCCCTCGTTCGACGCGCCTGTCTCTGTCCCAGCGGTGGACGATGCGCACGGGCTGCACCAACGCTTCGGGGTCGTACAGGATGGCTTCGTGATCGACGCCGTTCACCTTGCCCTGCGCGTCCTTGCGCGGCGTGTAGATCTCGATCGACTGCATCTGGTTGCTGAACTCGAAAGCGCCGTGCGCGAACCAGCCCTGGACGTTCGAGGTCCACGTCACGAGCACGTCGCCGTCCCAGAACCCGATCGTCTCGCCGTACCAGCGGCGCACGTCGGCGGAGAGATACGGCACGGTGCCGTCCTCCTTGAAGCGGCGCCCGATCAGCGCATGCGTGATGAAATTGCCCGCGGTGACGTTCAGCACCTGGAACAAGCTCGGGTGTCATCATGATCGACGGGCGTGAACCCCGAGTACTGCGCGATCCGGCGCATGAACCCTTCGGGCTGGCAGTAGGAAGCCGGCCACTGCGGCGCATTGGTGGCGGCGTAGTGGTACATCTGCTGAACGAACCGCGTCTGGTATTCCGGCGTCAGCAAGCGTGAGGTAGGTGGGAATCTGCAGCACGGCGCCGTGGTACCACGTCGCCGTCTTCGACGCGTCGCGACGGTAATTGCCGTTCCAGTTGGGCAACGTCGCCTGCGTGTACGTTGTAGGACCGCCGCGCTTCGTCGCGTCCGCGAGCATCGCCTCGTAGTGTTGCTTGGCCGTAGTGAATGGGTAGGGGCTCACGATCTGGTCGCGCGGATAGTCACGGTCGCAATAGCCCCAAGCCGCGGATGCCGGGGGGCGAGTTGCCGATCGTGGGCGTCTCGACCGCGCCCCACTGCGCCTCGAGGCCGAGCGGAGAATTGCAGCGAAAGTACCGCGAGTCGCGCCACAGGTCGCGGTCCTTGTAGAAGTCCTTCGTCGTGAAGATGTCGCGCGGCAGCTGGTCGCACGCCGGGTGGTGAAGCGCCGTTCTTTGCGGCGATGACCGGCACGACGTTGTCTGGGACCCCGGGGCCCACCGCGGTGCCCTTGCCGTCCGGGCCCTACCATCAAGTCGGTATGCAGCGGCGCGGCAGCCCCTCGACCAACGGCTGCTTGAGCGTCAACGCTACTGCAAGGCGCGAGCACGAGTGCGGGTAGAACGAGAATCCCCCAAGAGCGCAACGCGCCGCGCCAAATCGCCGTCATGTCCATCGAGCCCCCCGGGGATGGTCACCAGTCTCTCTGGCCGAACGCCGCGAGCGGCGCCGGACCGTCGTGCACACATACCGGCGCGGCCGGACCAAGTCCCGAATGACGTCGGAAAACACCGGAAAAACGCTGAACAGGAAGCGCGACGGGCGCGCGGCCGAAGTCACGAGAGAGCGCGTGAAGTTCTACCGATTCGCGAACGAACGCTCGATGCGACGACGCAGCAGCACGGCGCCCCTAGGCCTTCGCTAGTGTTGCAGTCTCGATCGGCAGATGACGCACGCGCTTGCCGCACGCGGCGTAGATGGCGTTGCACAGCGCCGGGATCACCGGCGGCAACGCCGGCTCGCCGAGTCCCGTCGGCGGATTTGGCGTCGTGCGGAAATGCACTTCGACGGGCGGCGCCTGGTTGATGCGCAGCGGCGTGAAGTCGTGGAAATTCGACTGCACGGTGCGGCCGTTCTCGATGTTGATGCGCGTCAACGATTGGCCGATGCCGTCGAGCACGGCGCCCTGCACCTGATTCTCGGCGCCGATCGGATTGACGATCTGGCTGCCGACGTCGGCGGCAACCCAGACCTTGTCGACCTTGAGCGCGCCGTTGGCCGCGACCGTGGCCTGAACCACTTCCGCGAAATAGCCCATGTGACTGTAGTAGAACGCGATGCCCATGCCGGTGCCCGCCGGCAGTTTCTGCCGCCCGTTCCAGCCGGATTTCTCGCGCACCAGCTCGAGCACGCCGCGCATGCGGCCGGTGTCGAAGTCCGGCTGATGGCCGTAACGATCGTCCGCGGAATCGAGGATGCGTGGCTCGCCGAGCATGTCGAGGCGGAACTGCAACGGATCGCGTCCGGCGGCGTGGGCGAGCTCGTCGATGAAACTCTGGAACGCGAACGCGAGCCCGTTGCTCTCGGGCGCGCGCAGCGGCCCGGTCGGCACGCCGGACGCGATGAACGACGCGGCGAATTCCATGTGCGGCACGAAGCGCGACGGGAACTCGTCCGGCCCCGCATACGCCGACGACCCCGGTTGCTCGGCGCTGCCGAGCGTCACGAAGTGGTCGCGGAACGCGACCACGTTGCCCTTGCCGTCGAGCCCGGCCTTGAAGTGATGGAAGCCCGCCGGCCGGTAGAAATCGTGGCGCAGATCGTCCGCGCGATTCCACAGCAGCTTCACCGGTACGCCGGCCTGCTTCGAGATCGCGGCGGCTTCCACCATGTAGTCGCTTGCGCCGCGCCGGCCGAAGCCGCCGCCGCAACGCGTCATGTGGACGGTGATGTCCTGCGGCGCGATGCCGAGCGTGGCCGCCACCACCTTGCGATTGCTTTCCGGGTTCTGCGTCGGCGCCCAGATCTCGAGCTTGCCGCCCGCATACGACGCCGTGCAGTTCTGCGGCTCGAGCGTGGCATGCGCGAGGAACGGATACGCGTAGTCGGCCTCGACGACGCGCGCCGCGCCCGCGAGCGCGGCGTCGACGTCGCCGTTCTTGCACGATGTAGGCCGCCGGCGCCTGCTGCGCGAGCTGCGCGGCCTCTGCGGCGAAGCGCGCGTCGCTTGTCGCGCGTTACGCTGCCTTCGTCCCATTCGCACCTCGAGCTTCTCGCGCGCCTGCTCGGCGAGCCACCAGCTGTCGGCGACGATCGCGACGCCGTCGACGAGACGGTCGAGCGGCCCGGTGGAGCCTGCGACGCTCGCGTTGCCGCGCACACGAACGCGTCGCGCACGCCCGGCAGCGCCTTCAACGCGTCGACGTTCGCGCTTGACGACCTTGCCGCCGAACGACCGGGCACTTCGCGTAGATCGCGTACTTCATGCCCGGCACCGTGACGTCGATGCCGAACAGCGGCTTGCCGGTGACGACGAGCGGGCTGTCGACGCCCGGCATCGGCTTGCCGATGATCTTGAAGTCCTTCGGATCCTTGAGCGTGACGGTCTTCGGATCCGGCGGCGCGATCTTCGCGGCCGCCGCCGCGAGCTCGCCATACGTGAGCTTGCGGCCGGTCGGCACGTGCAGCACCGTGCCCGACTCCGTCTTGAGCTCGCTCACCGGCACGCCCCACGTGGCGGCCGCGGCGCGCACCATCATCTCGCGCGCCGCGGCGCCGACCCGACGCAGCGGTTCCCAATTGATCGGCGTCGCCGTGCTGCCGCCGGCGAATTGCGGGCCGTACTTCACGCCGTTCGCGAGCGCCTGCTCGATGCGCACGTTCTTCCAGTCGACGTCGAACTCGTCCGCGATCAGCATCGGCAGCATGGTCTTGACGCCCTGGCCGATCTCGGGATTCTTCGCCAGGATGGTGACGATGCCGTCCGGCATGACCGTGATGAAGGCGTTCAACGCTTCGCCCGCGCCGCCCGGCCGCGGCCGCCCGCACGCTCGGCAGGTGGAAGTCGAGCAGCAGACCGCCGCCGATCGAGCGCGCTCGCTTTCAGGAAGGCGCGACGGGAACGCCGTGCTTCGCGGCGGCCTCGGGAGTCGAGCTGCGTCTCCATGGCGATCAGCCCTCGCTCTTATCGGCGTCGAGATCCCGGCCGCCTGTTTGATGGCGGCGCGGATACGCGTGTAGGTGCCGCAGCGGCAGAGGTTGCCGGCCATCGCAGCGTCGATGTCCGCGTCGGTCGGCTTGCCATTGCGCGACAGCAGCGCGGTCGCCGACATGATCTGCCCGGCCTGGCAGTAGCCGCACTGCACGACGTCGACCTCGAGCCAGGCCGCCTGCACCTTGCTGCCGATCGGCGTGGTCGCCGATGCCCTCGATCGTCGTGATCGACTGATCGGCCGACAGCGGAGACCGGCGTCGCGCACGAGCGGATCGGCGCGCCGTCCACGTGCACCGTGCAGGCGCCGCACAGGCTCATGCCGCAGCCGAACTTGGTGCCCTTGAGGTCGAGCTCGTCGCGCAGCACCCACAGCAGCGGCGTGTCCGCGGATCGACGTCGACGCTCCGGCGCTGCCCGTTGACGCTCAAAGTGAATTTCATGCACGGACCTCTTCCTTTCGCCGCCGTCGAGTGTAGCGCCGAACGGCCACGCCGAGCACGCGGACGGTAGCTCGTCGAACTCTTGAACGGTTCGAGGTATAAGCAGTCGAGACTTTTCGCTCGACCGTCAGTCATCAGGTGAACTTCGATGAATGCACCGGATCCAGCGGTGCACTCCTTCTAGTCCTCCTGGCAATCCAAACGCTCTTCGGCGTCGAGGCGCAAGTCGTCGCCCGAAGTTCGCGGGTTCATCGCTGACGGCGCCGCGGCAAGACTGGCCGACCAACGGCGGAGACTGGTACAACCGCCGCTACTCGCCGCTGCAGCGAAATCAACCGCGACACGGTCGGGCGTCTAAAGGGCGTCTGGCGGGTACAGCTGAACGGCTCGGGATTCGGGCCCCAGTATTCGGCCGAAGCGCAGCCGATCGTGTTCGACGGCGCGCTGTACGTCTCCACGGGCGCCAACGACGTGTTCGCCATCGACGTCGACACCGGCGAGATCGTGTGGACGTACAAAGCGAGCCTCGACCCCGCGATCTCGACCGCGTGCTGCGGCTGGACGAATCGCGGCGTCGCCATCGGCGACGGCAAGGTCTTCGTCGGCCAGCTCGACGGCAAGCTCGTCGCGCTCGATCAGAGCACGGGCAAGGTCGTCTGGTGCATCCAGGCCGAGCGTTGGCAGGACGGGTTCACGATCACGACGGCGCCGCTCTACTACGACGGCCTGCGTCATCACGGGCTTCGCCGGCGCCGAGTTCGGCGTGCGCGGACGCGTGAAGGCGTTCGACGCGAAGAACGGCAAGCTCGTGTGGACGTTCTACACGATCCCGGGCCCGGGCGAGCTCGGCCACGACACGTGGCCCGCGAACAACGAAGTCTGGCGCAACGGCGGCGCGACGGTATGGCACACGCCCGCCGCTCGATCCCGAGCTCGGCCTGCTGTACTTCTCGACCGGCAATGCCGGCCCCGACTTCAACGGCGGCGTGCGAGCCGGCGACAACCTCTTCTCCGCCTCGATCGTGGCCGTCGACGTGCGAAACCGGCAAGTACCGCTGGCACTTTCAGGAAGTGCACCACGACCTCTGGGATTACGACGCGCCGAATCCCGTCGTGCTGTTCGACGTCGACATCGGCGGCGTGAAGCGCAAGGGGCTCGCCGAGGTCGGCAAGACGGGGTGGCTCTACATCCTCGATCGCGACGAACGGCAAACCGCTGATCGGCATCGAGGAGCGGCCGGTGCTGCAGGAGCCACGGCAGGCGACCGCGGCGACGCAACCGTTTCCGATCGGCGACGCGATCGTGCCGACGTCGATGGACATCGCGCCGGAGGGCTTCGCGCTCGTGAATCGCGGCAGCATCTTCACGCCGTACTGGACGGACTACGTGATCGTGAAGCCGGGGCTGCGTGGCGGCGCGAACTGGCCGCCGAGCTCGGTCGACCCGCGAACGGGTCACATCTTCGTGTGCGCGGCGACACGCGGGCGTGTTTCGCGCCTGGGAGATCGCCGATCGCAACCCGCCGGCCGGCGAGTTCTACATCGGCGGCAACTTCGGCATCGACCCGCTGCCGATGCTTCGGCATCTTCGCCGCGCTCGATCTGCGCACGAACAAGCTCGTGTGGCGGCAGCAGTGGCCGGAGCGCTGCCTGAGCGGCTCGATCGCGACCGCGGGCGGCCTCGTGTTCGTCGGCCGCAACGACGGCCGGCTCACGGCGCTCGACTCAGCGACGGGCGGCGAAGCTCTGGGAGTTCCAGACCGGCGCGGGCATGAACGCGACGGCCAGCACGTTCGAGCATCGCGGCCACCAGTATGTCGCGGCGTACTCGGGCGGGCACGTGCAGGGCGGAGCGCACGGCGACAGCGTGTGGCTGTTCGCGCTCGACGGCACGCTCGAGCAAGTGCCTCGCCGCGCAGCAGCCGACACTGAGGCTCACGAGCAACGCGAACATCGAAGTGAACCTCGAAGCCGGCAAGACCGCCTACTTCAACTCGTGCGTCTTCTGCCACGGCGCGGACGGCACCGGCGGTCATGGCGGCCCCCCGTTCACCACCGCCCTGTCCACGGACACGATTCAACGCACCGTGGCGGGCGGCCGCAACCAGATGCCCGCGTTCGGCGGCTTCCTCGACGAGGCCGACGTCGCGAACGTCAGCGCGTGGGTGCGCGAGCTCGCGCAGCACGCCGAAGGGAAGAAGAGCAACTAACTACCGGAGGACCGGCCATGGCGATCACGATTTCTCGCCGCAGCGTCCTGAAAACATCGTGCGCCGTCGGAGCAGCGGTTGCCGGCTCCGGCATCGTTGCTACAACGGCGGCCGCACAAGCGCGGTCAGTCGACGAGCCGACCGAGCGTTTCTGCCGCGATGACTTCTTCGGCGAGCCCTGGCGCAAACCGGAAGCCATCGTTCTGATTCACGGCGCGCTCGAGTCCGGCATCGTCTGGTACGGCTGGGTGCCAGCGCTCGCGAAGCAATACCGCGTGCTTCGCCCTGACCTGCCGGGCTGCGGCCTCGCGACGGTTCCGGCGGGCTTCAAGTGGTCGTTCACCGGTCTCGCTGCCTACGTTGCGAGCGTGCTCGACAAAGCGGGCGTCGAATCCACTCACGTCGTCGGCGCGAAGACGGGCGGTCCGATCGCGATGCAGTTCGCCGCGGATTTCCCCGGCAGGACGCGGACGCTGTCCGTCGTCAGCGGCCCAGCTTCAGTGATTTCGATCACGAGCCCGTCGCCCATTCCGCAGAAGGACAGGCTCGGATCATCCGCGTCCGCGGACATGATCGAGTATTGGACCCGGATGGAGAAGAACGCGCCGCCGGCGGGCACGCAGGGCCTGAATGCGGCACTGTCGAGCTTCGACTTGGAGCGAGACGGCGTGCTGCAGCGCATCAAGGCGCCGTCGCTGATCATCACTGGCGGACAGAAGCGCGCTGCAGTCGGTCGAGAAGGTTCGCAAGTATCAGCAGGCGATCCGCGATTCGCGGCTCGTCGTGTTGCGCAAGCAATACGTGGC
>CAVVIC010000027.1:0-25358 GCA_963748045.1 uncultured Gammaproteobacteria bacterium | reverse complement strand
CGACCAGGTCTTGAAACGCAACCTGGTTGCGCGGCCGCAATGAGAGCGAGCGCTCGAGGTCGTCCGCGGCGGCACGAGCACTCGGCCGCTGCAGAAAGTCATCCCACGCCAGGTTCGTGTCGGCATTCGCGAAGATCATTTCGGCCCTTAGGGCGTACACGCGCGGATCGCGCGAACCGAGCTCCACCGCCCGGTCGAGCGCGGCCTTCTCCGCACCTGCATCCTTGGCGTGCTCTGCCATGAGCGCCTGCAGCTCGTAGCCCGCCGCTGCATTCGGGGCGGCCGCGAGCACCTGCTGCACGTAGGGTTCCGCGACGTCGTAGTTGTCGCTACCGATCGCGAGCCGCGCGAGCGCGAATGCCACATTCGCGCTCGTCGCCGACTCGACGAGCATCTCGCTGCTCGGCGGGCGAAGATCGAATAGCGCCATCGCGTAGCGCCCGCGCTCCAGATACTTGCGCAAATCGAGGGTGACCTCGTCGTACGACGCGCCGAACGCGGCGTCGAACGCGGTGTCGAGATCCGTCTCGCGTGACTTTTTCAGCAACGTTTCGAGCTTGCTGCGCTGCGTTCCGTTGTTGCCGAACAGCAGGTAATGCACGAAGGCCCAGGCTTCCGGATAGTACGTATCGGCGGCGGGACCGTGCAGCGCTTCGTCCTGCGACTTACGCAGGAATTGCTCGAGAGGCGCGAGCCCCCGGTAGCCCAGGTAGTCGACGTGATTCTGAATCGACCGCCCCCATCGACCCTTGCCGTCTCTCGCTTCGAACGTGGCCAGCACTTCGGCGATGCCTTCGCTGAACCATAGAGGCGAAGGTGTGCTGCTGGCGCTCGCAAACCAATGCACGGCTTCGTGTTGAATGACGTGGCGCGTGACGTCGTTCCCCCGCCCGGTGAGTCCGATGACGCTCCAGCTACCCCGCGTGGCGAAGAAGCCGTCGACCTTCACCTGGCCGGACTCGGTCCGAAACTGAAACGGCGCGAAATCTCGCGACTGTTTGAACATGACGATCGTCAGCGGCGGCAGCTCGACGTCGTTGACGGAATACAGCTGATGGATCGCGTCGATGAACTGCTCGAACTGGATCGCCCAGGCGCGTGTGTCCTCGGCGCTGAGCTGGGAAAGAACGCCGAAGCGCGGCGCCTGTAGCTTGATCCACTTGGCCTCGGCCGCTTGCGTGCGAGGTGCACCCGCCATTGCCGCGGCAACGGAAAGCACGCACAGGGCTACGTGAGTGGAAAGGCGACGTCTAGCCTCCATCTCGGTCTCCGCGATTTGCTTGAATACCCCGCCGAAATCGTAGAACAAACGCGGCCCGCGGTCATCGCCTCGTGGCGTCGGCGGAGCCCGCGGCGAGCCTGCGGCGGCCCGGTGCCCTTGTTCCCCGTCAACCGGGCCGCGCGGTACTATCCACCGGGCGCAACGCGCCAGGAGAAAGAAACAATGAGAACCCCGCCCGGAGTCAGCGCCGCAGACTTCGAAAAAGCGATCAAGCAATTCGAAGGCGCCGTGGGCTCGCAATGGGTGTTCACGAGCGACGACGACGTGAACACGTACCGCGACGCGTACTCCCCGTTCTGGGGCGAGCAGGGCGAACGAATCGCTTCCGCCGCCGTCGCGCCGGAAACCGTAGAGCAGGTCCAGAAGATCGTGCGGATCGCGAACCAATACTCGGTTCCGCTGTACACGATCTCGACGGGCCGCAACCTCGCGTATGGCGGCTCGGCCCCCGTGCACTCCGGCAGCGTGGTGCTGGACTTGAAGCGTATGAACAAGGTCCTCGATGTGAACGAGGAGCAGGCCTACGCGCTCGTCGAGCCCGGTGTCAGCTACTTCGATCTGTATCGTCACATTCGCGACCGGAAGCTGAAGCTCTGGATCGACTGCCCGGATCCCGGCTGGGGCAGCGTGATCGGCAACGCACTCGACCACGGCGCCGGGCGCACGCCGCTGCCGTACCGCGACCACTTCGGCGCGCATTGCGGCATGGAGGTGGTGCTCGGCAACGGCGAAGTGGTGCGCACCGGCATGGGCGCGCTGCCGGAGTCCAAAGCGTGGCAGCACTTCCAGTACGGCGCCGGCCCTTCGGCCGACGGTCTGTTCGCGCAATCGAACATAGGAATCGTCACGAAGATGGGCTTCTGGTTGTTGCCGGAGCCCGAGGCGACGATGACGGGTCAGATCAGCGTGCCGAAGCACGACGACATCATCCCGCTCGTGCGTATCCTCGGAAAACTCGCGTTCCAAGGGTGTCGTGAACTGCGTGTTCTCGTTGCCGAGTCCCGTGTTCGGCGGCCCGCTCGACGCCGAGAAGTCCGCGCTGCTCGACAAGCCCGGCGGCGGCTCCGCCGCGGAGTGGGATCGATACGCCGCTACGAAGAACCGGCCGTTCTGGACGAGCGACCTGCGCTTCTACGGCCCGTTGAAGGTCATCCAGGCGCAATGGGAGCACGTGAAGGAGCAGCTCGCCGCGATCAGCGGTGCCAAGTTCAACGACGGCCCCGTCATGCGCTTCCCGCTGACCGACGAGCAGGTCAGCAAGCTCAACGATCCCACGGCGCTCGGCATACCGAGCTTGAACGTGTTCTCGACGCTGGCCGGCACGTCCGGGCATCTCGACGCGTCGCCGATGCTGCCCTACTCCGGCGAGACGCTGCTCGAAGCCCACAAGGTATTCCTGAAGCTGTTCCGCGATGCCGGCATTCCGCTGACGCTCGGCTTCGCGATGAGTTATCACTGGCGCGCGTTCATCATGTTCCAGGGCATTAATCTCAGCCGCGACGCGGCCGAGAACGCCAAAGCGCGCAAGCTGTACGAGCAAGTCATCAAGGTGGCGTCCGATCACGGCTGGGGCATCTACCGTGCCCATGCCGCGTTCATGGACGCCGTCATGGATCGCTACTCGTTCAACAACCACGCGCTGATGCGCATGAACGAATCGCTGAAGGACGCGCTCGATCCGAACGGTATTCTGTCCGCCGGGCGCTACGGCATCTGGCCGAAACAACTGCGAAAGGGCCGCGCATGAGTAACGCACGCTGGTTATCGACTGTCGCGATCGTCGGGTTCTCGAGCCTGCTCGGTCCGGGGGCCGCTTCGGCCGACCCCGCAACGTCGAAGGAGTCCGCGTGGGCGCCGCTGACGAAGGCCGCGGGACAAGTACCGAAAGACGCCAGCGAACGGCGCGGCCAGGAAGTGTTCGAGCAGCGGTGCACCGCGTGCCACGCCGCCGTGCCGAAGGAGATGATCGGGCCGCCGTATATGCCGGCGATGGCGGGCACTCAAGCGCTGCAGGCGCGCTACAAAGGCGCGAAGCCCGCGGAGCTCGAGCAACGCACGGATCTGACGCCCGCGTTCGTCGCCGCGATCGTGCGCGGCGGTTTGAACTCGATGCCGTTCTTTCGCCCGACCGAGTTGAGCTCCGACGACCTCACGGCGCTCGGCGCGTACCTCGCGCGAAAACACTAGCCAATACGATCTCACTACTCGGAGACAGTTACAGCCATGAGCAAACACAGCATCGTCGGTCTATTTAGCGCCGCGTTGGCGCTCGGCGCGCCGTTCGCGCACGCGCAGCTCGTGAAGCAGGGCAAATCGAAGGCCGACATCGAGAAGGTCGTCCGCGCGCAGTTCGCGTGGGAAGACTTCCACGTGCAGGCCGCGCTCGACGGATTGATCAACGAATTCAAGTAGGCACGGCGCGGACCGCGCGCTCGAAATGCGCTCGTACTGGATCGTGCCCTCCGCCGCCGGCGTCGCGCTCGAGCAGCGCGACGTGCCGCGGCCGGAGCCGAAAGAGGGCCAACTGCTCGTCGCGGTGAGGGCCACGAGCTTCAATCGCGGCGAGATGATCGTCGGCCGCGGGGCCCACGCCCCAGCGGTGAAGACTGCGGGCGGCGACTGCGCCGGCGAAGTCGCCGCCGTCGGCCCCGGCGTCACCGGCTCTGCGGTCGGCGAACGCGTGATGGGCCGCTGTACGGGTGGCTTCGCCGAATACGCGACGATGGACGCCCGCGAGGCGCTGCGCATTCCGACGCGGCTCTCGTGGGAACAGGCCGCTGCGACCCCGCTCTCGTTCATGGTCGTGCACGACATGCTCGTGACACACGGGCGTCTCACGTCCGGCGAATGGCTGCTCGTCACCGGCGTGTCGTCGGGAGTCGGCGTCGCCGCGCTACAAGTCGCGAAGGTGCTGGGTGCGAAAGTGGTCGGCACCTCGGGGTCCGCAGAGAAGCTCGCGAGGCTTGAGCCGCTTGGCCTCGATGTCGGCGTCCCGACGCGCGGCACGGGATTCTACGAGCCAGTCATGCAAGCGACCGGCGGCAAGGGCGTGAACCTCGTCGTGAACAATGTGGGCGGGACGGTGTTCGCCGAGTGCGTCCGCTGCCTCGCCTTCGAAGGCCGGCTCGCGACTGTTGGTTACCTCGATCGAACGCTGACGGCCGAGATCGATCTCGCGGCGCTGCACGCGAAACGCCTCAATCTCTTTGGCGTCAGCAACAAGCTGCGCTCGCCGGCGCAGCGCGCGGAGACCGTGCGCGCGTTCGCGCGCGACTTCATGCCGTACTTCGCTGACGGGCGCCTTACGCCCCTGATCGACCGCGTGTTTGCATTCGACGATGTTCCCGCCGCGCTCGCCTACTTCGAATCGAACGCAATGGTCGGCAAAGTCGTCGTCAGGATGTAGAGGGTAGCCAGGGCGTCACTCGAGCTTGAGGGCGGCCATCTGCACCTCGAGCCGCTGCTTCAGCGCGGCGAAGCGTGCGTTCCCCTGTAACGGCACCGTGTAATAGGGTTGGCGGGCGATTTCCGCGGGTGGCAGCCCCGGTATGTCGGTCGCGAGGCGAGTCAGAACGTCCACCGCGGCCTCGTCTTTGCCGGCCCACGCCAGCACACGCGCAGCGAGCATTTCCGCGGCGATGCGTCGCGAGTACCCGGCGCCCTTCGTGTCTTCGAGCATGGCCATCGCCGTCGCAACCGCCGCGTCGGGCTGGCCCAGGAAGAGCTGCGCGTCCGCCCGAAGCGCGGCCAGGAACCATGCGTTCCAACGCGTCGTCGCGGTGCTCTCGACGGCGGCGAGCAGCTTGCGGCCATCCTCGCGCGCAGCGTCGCGATCATCGAGCAGTAAGTCCGCCCAGCCGCGGAAATCCGCCGTCGGTTGTCGACCAATGCCCGATTGATGAAAGTAGCTGATCAGCGACACGCGGATGGAGTCACGGCGAAACGCATCGATCAAATCACGGGCTTTGCCATAGTCCGATCCGAAGGATCAGACGCTCGAACGTTATTCTAAACTGGTCGTCGGGATCTTGGTCCGAGTCCGGCGGCAAGTTCAACACCGCCTCCGGTGAGACAAACGGCGCGAGCGGCTCAAGATCGCCCTTGAACGAAAAGATGGTGGCGGCCCGGAGGACTTTGGCGAGCCGCGGCACCGCTGCATCCGCCACTGCCAGCGCGTGCAGCGCTTCGAGGGGCTTGCGTAGCGCCACGAGCCCGAACCACTGTTCCAACCAGAGCGCGGCGTTGCCCTGATCAAGCTCCGCAAGGCGATCGCCCGCCTCGATGGCGTCCTCAACCCTGCCGGTAACGCGCGCCTTCTCGGCCAACACTTGAGCAGGGCTGAGCCCCGCCAACTCGGCCTCCGACAGAAGTCGATTCGCGCGCGGCAGATCTTCTTCGAGCACGGCCATGCGCGTTTCGGCGGCCAGCACGGCCGGATTACGCGGTGCCAAACGTTGCGCCTCGGCGAGATCTGCGCGTGCGATCTCGAGTTGTTGCTCGGTCGACGCGTAGCCCGTATCGAACAATTGCCGGCGCAGATCCGCACGCGCGATATACGCCCGCACGAATCCACGATCACGCTCGATCGCACGCGTTAGCAACGCTTCGACGTTTCGCCACGCGTGTTCACGCGAGGCGCCCGTCAAGGTCCCCTGGATTTGCAGGGCGCTCTCGAACGCGAGCGTGGCCTCGGCATCGTTCGACAATGGCAGCGTCGTCCGACTTGGCCCGCCGAGCTTCGCCGACAACTGGGCTGCGACATCGCCCGCGACCTCGGTTTGCAGCTGAAGCGCGCTCACTTGCGTGCTCCGTGTGTACGCGCGATCCCACACCGGCCGCTCCGTCCGAGCGTCGAAGAGCCGCAGCGTGAGTCGGACCTCTTCGCCCTCGCGACGCACGCTGCTCTCGAGCACATGCGTGGCCTTCAGCTCGGCGGCAACCGCGGCCAGCGGTTTCGCACTATCGCGGTACAGCGCCATCGTCGTACGTGGAATCACCTGCACGAACTCGCCGGCGCGATCCGTCAAGGACATGAGTATCTCCTCGTGCAGTCCGTCGACCAGGAGTTGATTGTTCGCTTCGTGGTTCAGGTCGACGAACGGCAACACGGCGATGCGTGGCACCTCCTGAGGACGCTGTGGCAAGAACCTCCAACCAACGACAGCCACGACAATGACGACAACGGCGCCCAACGCCCACGGCAATCGCCCGCGCGACCTTGGCCGGGCCGATAGCGGTGCCACGCTCGCGAGCGCGGTCGCAGCGATCGGCGCGCTCGGGGTCTTTCGCAACACTCGGCGCAGATCCACAGCGACGTCGCGCATCGTCTGGTAGCGCTCCGCCGGGTTCTTCTCGAGCATCTTCTCCACGATCGCGCGCAACGCTTCCGGGATCGAGTCCGGCAGCGAAGTTGGGGCCGCGTCCATGATCGACCGCATCATCTCGAGATCCGTCTGTCCCGGAAACGGCAGCCGGCCGGTCAGGATCTCGTACAGCAATGCGCCGAAAGAAAAGATGTCGCTGCGCGTGTCGAGGGGCTGCCCACTCGCCTGCTCCGGCGACATGTACGCCACCGTGCCGACCGTTAACGCCGGCGCCGTGTAGCGTGTAGCACCCGGACCTGAGGCACCCTCGGTGCGCTTGGCGAGGCCGAAATCGGCAAGCTTCGCGTGACCGCTGCGGCTCAGCAGTACGTTGCCCGGCTTGATGTCGCGATGCAGGATGCTCGCGGCGTGCGCTTCGGCGAGCCCGTCCGCGACGCCCTCGAGCAACTCCACCGCACCGCGCCAGTTGCGGTAGTCGTGACGTCGCAGCCAATCCTCGAGCGTGCCGCCGTCGACGAGCTCCGTGACGAGGTACGCGCGGCCCTCGTGCTCGCCGACGTCGTAGACCGTGAGGATGTGCGGATGATTCAGGGCCGACGCGAGCTGCGCTTCGCGCGTGAACCGCGCTCGAGCGGTGGCATCGAGGAGCTCGGCTGACAGGAGCTTGATCGCGACGGGCCGATTCAAGCGCGTGTCGGTCGCCCGGTACACGACACCCATACCACCCGCACCGAGATCGCCCTCGATCCGATACGGCCCGAGCAACGTCCCCGACGTCAATCCGCCGCCGCGACGTGCCGGAAGGTCTCGCAGATCGGTCCCGTCCGAGTTATCGCCCATTCATCGCGATCGCATACAGAGATCAGTGGATGCTAGCACAGCGGCGCCGGCTGACTGACCCCAACACCCTTCAAAGATAGAGGTGCGAGCCGTCCGGGCGGTGCAGGCTCTCGCCTTGGTACAGCGAGGCCGGCGCGCGTTCCGTGAACTCCGCGATCTGATTCACGCGGCTCGTATCGAGCACGACGCCCAAGCCTGGTCGGTCGCTCGGATACATCTTGCCGTTGCGGAACACGTAACCTTCGCTCAGGTACGCCGGCAGCTCAGGGCGAAGCACCTCGTTCAACGACCACGCCCGGGAACGGCAGCACCGAGTGGATCACGGCCGCGGTCCCGATCGGCGGCGTGAAGTGCGGCACGAGGCCGACCGAGTGCGCCTCGCACAGCGCCGCCAGCTTGCGATAGGCCGTGATGCCGCCGCAGTTCGGAATCGACGTGCGCAGATAGTCGATGAGCCCCTGCTCCACGAGCGGCAGGTTACCGTCGCGCAGGTCGCCGAACTGCTCGCCGGCGGCGAGCGGCACGGTCACGCGCCGGCGCAACGCCGCGAACATCGTGTAGTCGTCGATCGTGTGCAACGGGTCCTCGACGAACAGCGGCGCGTACGGCGCCACGAGGTCGCACAGGCGCGCGACGTCGGCGAAATCGAATCGCGTGTGCGCGTCGACGATGAAGTCGCCGTCCTTGCCGAGGCCCTCGCGCAACTCGGCGCTGATCGCGACGAACAAGTCGATCATGCGCCGCGTGTCGAACGTCAGGTTGTCGGCGGTCGGCACCGTGTGGAAACGGATCGCGCGATAACCCTCCTCCATGGTCTTGCGTGCCTGCTGCTTCGCCTGCCCGCGCTGCAGCCCGCCGAACGAGCGGTAGCATTCGACATGGTCGCGCGCGCGGCCGCCGAGCAATTGATAGACCGGTTGGCCGAGCGCCTTGCCCTTGATGTCCCACAGCGCGCAGTCGAGTGCGCCGACCGCCATCAAGCGCTCGCGGCCCGCAGGGTAGATCGACGTGCGGTACATGCGCTGCCAGAGATACTCCGTGCGGAACGGATCCTGGCCGATCAGCAGGCTCGACGCGTACCGCAGCAAGTCGGCCGTTCCGCCCTGACCGAAACCGGTGATGCCGGCATCGGTGTCGACGGCCACGATCATCTCGCTCAAACCCAGCGGACCGCTCATGTCGGTCTTGTCCGCCGGATTGAAGACGCGAATCCGCGTGATCTTGAGATCGGACGCTGCGTAGCGCATCGCTTGGCGCGCAGCAACGGCAACGCGCCGCCCGCGCAGAGCGCGGCGGCCTGCAGAAACGTACGACGGTCCATGGTTCCCCCTTTGGCGACTGGCAGCGCGCCGCCGCGCCGCTTCGGCCACGGGGCATGGCTATGATAGCTAACGGCGCGCCGTGCGACGTTTGCGCCAGAGCTCCGCGGACGCGAGGCGCGCGCCTTCGGCCAGCGCCTTCAGCTTCGCCCACTGCACCTGCGGATGCACGCGCGGGATGTTCCAGCCCTGCGAGAAGCCGCAGTCGGTGCTCGCGATCACGTTCTCGCGGCCGAGCGCGCTCGGCGTACAGCTTGATGCGCCACGCGACGAGCTCGGGGTGCTCGACCACGTTGCTGACGTGCCCAACGATGCCCGGCAGCAGCACCTTGCCCTCGGGCAGCTCCACGTCGTCCCAGATCAGCACCTCGTGCATGTGCCGGTCGTTCGCGCCTTCGACCGAGTAGCCCTGCGTGCGGACCTTCAGAATCGTGTCGAGGATCGTCTTCAGCGGCACGTCGGTCGTGTGCGGCGCGTTCCAGCTACCCCAGCAGATGTGCAGCCGCGCGCGCTCCTCGGGAATGCCCTGCAGCGAATGATTGATGGCCTCGACCTGGAGCGCGAGCCACTGCAGATACTCGTCGGCGTTGTCCGGATCGTAGAGGTGCGTGAGCTCCGGCGAATCGATCTGGATGTCGAAGCCGGCCGCGACGATGGCTTTGTACTCCTGGTTCATCGCCTCGGCGAGCGCGAACAGGTACTCCTCCTCGGTCTTGTAGTGCTCGTTGATGCGCGCGCCGAACGCGCACAGCGGCGCCGACGCCACGGGCACGAACGCGCCTTCCACGTCGACGCCGGCGAGCGCCGCTTTCAGTCGTGCGAGCTCGGCATTGAGCTCGTCCATACCCTTGTAGGTGATCGGCCCCGTGCACACCGGCAGGTCGGTCGGCGGCCCGACGGGCGCGTCGGGCTTGATCTCCGGCGGCAACCACACGGTCGTCTCGACCGGCGTCCACGCCTTGTAGAAGTCCGCGAACTCCTCGCGCTCGCGTGCGACGGCAGCGTGCATCTTGTAGCCCGGCAAACGCGCGTTCAGCCCGAAGAACGTCTGCTTGTTCTTGCGCATCTCGAGGCCGCCCAGGCGGTTGCGCACGTAGCCCAGGAACGAGTTCTTGCCGAACTCGCCGTCGTTGACGATGTCGATGCCGGCTTCGGCCTGCTCGCGCACGACATCGCTGACGGCGCTTGTCGAGCAGTGCCGATGCCGCACGCTCGTCGTACGGCAGGCGCCGGTCCCTCGCGATCATGAGCTTCATGACGTCGACGGGCCGGATCAGGCTGCCGACGTGACTCGTGAGAATTCTTTCGCTGCTGCGCAACAAGACCGTTCCTCCCCGAATGAACGACAGATCGCGTCAGGCACTATAGCGCCCGAACGCGCGGGGAACGTGGCAGCGCGGCTGCTAGGAGCGCTGACGCCGGGACGTCAGGACGGTCCTGCGACTAGCCGTTGCTGTCTTCGACGCCGTGACCGCGCTTCGGCACGAGCACCGTGCGCTCGTACGAGATCACGACCTTGCCGTCCTGATTCATGCCGCGCGTCCGCACGGTCACGATGCCCTGCGTAGGCCGCGACTGCGACTCGCGCTTCGCGATGACTTCGGATTCGGCGTACAGCGTGTCGCCGGCGAACACGGGCGCCGTGAGCTTGATGTCGTTCCAGCCCAAATTACCGATCGCCTTGTAGCTGACGTCCGACACGCTCATGCCGACGACGATCGACAGCGTGAGGCAACTGTTCACGAGCGGCCGTTTGAACTCCGACTTCGCCGCGTACTCGGCGTCGAAGTGCAGCGGGTGATTGTTCATCGTGAGCAACGTGAACCACGTGTTGTCGGTCTCGCTGATCGTGCGGCCCGGGCGGTGCTCGTAGACGTCGCCGACCTCGAATTCCTCGAAATAGCGGCCGAAGCTCTCGCGCCAGCGGCGCGGGCCGACCTCGCGTGCATCGTGCGTCATGCGTCGTTCCTCCTTACTCGAGCCCGGCCAGCACGTCGTCCGTGTGCTCGCCGAGCGCGGGCTCATGCAGATCGGGTCGTGCGGGCTCGCCCGCGAACCGAATCGCGGGGGCCAGATGCTTGCGGCCGAGCTCGTCGCGCAGCAGCAGATCGCGCGCGACCACGTTCGGATCCAAAGTGGCCTCGAGCAGCGTGTTCACCGGCGCGAAGCACACGTCGAGCGCTGCCAGCCAATCGAGCGACTCCTGGCGCGGGCGGCCGCCGAAGAACGCCGCGAGCAACTCGACCACCGGCGCCTGATGCGGCGCCCGGGCCGCGCGTGCACAGCGCCACGAGATCGGAGCGGCCGAGCGCACCCAGCACGCGCTCGATGAACTTCGGCTCCTGACCGGCGAGCACGAGCTGCTTGCCGTCCTGCGTGTCGTAGATCCTGTAGAACGCGGCGCCGCCGGTCGTGCGCTGCGCTTTCGGATCGGGGTGACGGCCCTCGGCGAACACCGGGCCCATGATGTTCGGCGTCGCGGCCAGCAGCGAATCGAACATCGCGATCTCGACGTAGTCGCCGCGGCCGGTCTGCCTGGCGCTTCAGCAGCGCCATCAGCACGCCGGAAAGCCCCTGCAACGCGGCCGTGATGTCGGCCATCGGAATTCCGGGCAACGCGGGGCGGCCGTCGTCGCCGAGCGTCATGCTGAGCACGCCGGTCAGCGCCTCGACGGCCAGATCGTGCGCGGGGTGATCGCGATACGGGCCGTGGTTGCCGAACGCGTTGACGGAGCAGTACACGATGCCGGGATTGCGGCGCGCGATCTCTCCGTACCCGACACCGAGCCGATCCACGACGCCGGGGCGGAACGATTCGACGAACACGTCGGCCGTGGCCGAGAGCGCGAGCAGCCGGTCGCGATCGCGCGCATCTTTCAGATTCAGCACGACGCTCTTCTTGCCGCGATTCAGACTGCGGAAGAACACCGTGCTCGGCCCGTCGGCGAGCCCGATCTTGCGGCCCGGGTCGCCGTCCGGCGGTTCGATCTTGATGACCTCGGCGCCGTGATCGGCGAGTGCGAGCGTCAGATACGGGCCCGGCAGGAACACCGAGAGGTCGATGACCCGCAGGCCGTCGAGCTTCATCCGCGGCGCACCTTCGCGCCTTCCGCCCGCTCGCCGAGCAGCTCGTCGTTGTGGGCGCCGAGCGCCGGCGGCGCCGTCAGCTCCGCCCGCTCGCCGTTCACCTTGATCGGGCTCGTGAGCACGCGCAGATCGCTTTTCTCCGGATGCGGCACGTTCTGAATCATGCCCGAGCGCGCCACGAACGGGCTCGCGAGCGCCTGCGCAACGTCGTACACCGGGCCGACCGGCAGCACGCCCGCGAGCCGTGCGAGCCACTCGGCCGTCGTGCGCCGGCGAAACGCCGGGTCGAGCGCCGCGGTCAGCTCGCGGCGATGCTGGTGGCGCGAGTTGCCGGTGGCGAACCGCGCGTCGGCGGCGAGCGGCACGAGGTCGAGCGCGTTCAGGAGCTCGAGCCAGAACTTGTCGCTCATGCACATGATGAAGATCCAGCCGTCGGCCGTCGGAAACGTCTGCACCGGCGCGACCGAGAAGTGGCTGCTGCGCTCGAGCCGCGTCGGCACCTGATCCGTGTTCAACGCCCACGTGGCCGAGTAGTTCAGCTGGTGCAGCGCCACGTCGAACAGCGACACGTCGACGTCGCAACCCTTGCCGGTGCGCTGCGCGTTCACGAGGCACGCGAGCAGGCCGACCATCGCGGTCGTCCCCGTCATGAAGTCGATGATCGACGGCCCGAACCGCGCCGGCGGACCGTCGGGCTCGCCCGTGAGGCTCATCAGGCCGGCTTCGGCCTGCATCAGGAAGTCGTAGCCCGGCCACGCCGTGCGCTCGTTGTCGCGACCGTACGCCGAGATGTGCGCGCACACGACGGCCGGATTGATCTTGCCGAGCTGCTCGTACTCGAGCCCGAGCTTGGCCGGCTGGTCGCCGCGCAGATTGTTGATGACGGCCGCGGAAGACTTCACGAGCTCCGCGAAATCGCGCTGGCCTTCGGCGGACTTCAGGTCGAGCACGACGCTCTTCTTGCTCGTGTTCCAGGCCTGAAAGTACTGGCTGTCGCCCTCGCCGAGCAGATGCGGCCCGACGTTACGCGCCGGGTCGCCGCCGGTGCCGGGATTCTCGATCTTCACGACTTCCGCACCGAGCGCCGCCAGCAGCTGCGAGCCGTACGGCCCCGCGCCCCACACCTCGAGGCTCAAGATCCGCAAACCCTCTAGCGGCTTCATGCGAGCGGATTCCGCTTGAGCCACTGCTTCGCGATGATCACGCGCTGGATCTCGTTCGTGCCCTCGCCGATGACGGTCAACGGCGCGTCGCGGTACAGTCGCTCGATGTCGTACTCCTTAGAGTAGCCGTACGCGCCGTGAATGCGCATCGACTCGATGCTGTTCTCGAGCGCGGCTTCGGAGGCGAAGTACTTCGCCATGCCGGCCTCGAGATCGCAGCGCTCGCCGCGATCGAATGCGGCCGCGGCGTCGAGCGTCAGCAACCGTGCCGCGCGCGCGCGCGTGGCCATCTCGCCGAGCTTGAGCTGAATCGCCTGGTGCTCGCAGATCAGCTTGCCGAAGGACTTCCGCGTCTGCGCGTAGTCGGTCGCGAGCTTCAGCGCACCTTCTGCGATGCCCACGCCGCGTGCCGCGACGTTGATGCGACCGAGCTCGAGCCCGCCCGTGACCTGATAGAAACCTTGCCCCTC
The DNA here is from genome assembly GCA_963748045.1 of uncultured Gammaproteobacteria bacterium. Taxonomy (GTDB): domain Bacteria; phylum Pseudomonadota; class Gammaproteobacteria; order Steroidobacterales; family Rariloculaceae; genus FEN-1219. Next base: position 11,873 of record CAVVIC010000027.1, on the reverse strand, counting down.
GACGCCGCCGATCAGGTGATCGGCCGGCACGCGATAGTTGTCGAACACGAGCTCGGCCGAGTCGATGCACTTGTAGCCGAGCTTGTCGAGCTCGCGGCCGACCGTGAAGCCGGCCATCTTCGGCGCGATGAACAGACTCATGCCCTTGTGACGCGGCTCGGCGTTAGGATCCGTCTTCACGAGCAACGCGACGCACGAGCCACGGGCGCCGTTCGTGATCCAGGTCTTCGTGCCGTTGACGACGTAGTGGTCGCCGTCGCGGCGCGCCGTCATGCGAATGCCCTGCAGATCCGTGCCGGCATCGGGCTCCGTCAGCGCAAGCCCGCCGCGGATCTCGCCGGACGCGAGCTTCGGCAGCCACTCGAGTTTCTGCGCTGGCGTGCCGAACTTCTCGATCGCGAGCGCCAGCATCAGGTGCGAGTTGAAGATGCCCGTGATCGACATCCACACGGCCGAGATCCGCATCACGAGCTTCGCGTACGTCGACGGCCGGCAAGCCGAGCCCGCCGTACTCCTGGCTCACGGTGGCGCCGAACAGGCCGAGCTCCTTCATCTGCTCGACGATGTGCTCGGGGTAGCGATCCGCGTGGTCGTACTCCTTCACGATCGGCTTCAAGTCGCGCTCGACCCAGCGATCGATCGCGTCGAGCAGCGGCGCCTCGTCGGCCACGTCGAACCGGCTGGCGGCCGCGTTACTCATGGCGACGTGACCGGCACAGGCGCTCAACATATCCGGACAAGATGGCTGCTCCTGTTGATTGACGCGATTCGTGGCTAGGCTAAACGTCCGGATATACGTTGACAAGTCGACGGCTACGCCTGCGAGGCAGGCACCGCGAGCCAGACTGGCAAGACTCCGGCGCCGCCGACTATGCTGAGCGTAGCGTCTGACGTTGCGCATTGCCGGAAGGAGGCTTCATGGACCTTCGATTCCAACCGCTGCGGGCTTCGGCCCTGATCCTATCCCTGGCGTTGCCGTACGCAGCAATCGCGCAGACGGCCACCGACGACACCTCGCGCGCACGTGCGTGGACCGCCCCGCTAACCCCCGACGGCCAGCCCAACCTGCAGGGCGACTGGACGAACGACACCTACACCCCGCTCGAGCGACCGGCGGCTCTTGGCGACAGGGCGCTGTACACCGAGGAGGAGGCGGCGACGTTCGTCAAATCGCGTACAGACCGCCTGAACGGACAAGCAGCCAACGACATCCACTACGACGATGCGATTTGGCAGGCCGAGAAGTACGACAAGGTCGCGGACCGGCGTACGTCGTTGATCGACGAGCCGAAGGACGGCCGACTGCCGCCCCTGACCGAGCAGGGTGCAGCGCGCCTGGTGCAACAACGCGCAACGCAACGCGCCAATCCCGCAGCGGCCGGCGCACCGAGCCGCTCGCTCGCCGAGCGCTGTATCTCGTGGGGCAACGTCGGCCCGCCGATGATCCCGCCGACCTACAACGCGAACATCGAGATCGTGCAGGCGAAGGACGTCGTGATCCTGCGGCACGAGATGATGCACGACACGCGCTTCGTCTATCTCGACGGACGCGCGCACCCGCCGGCGAACGTGCAATGGCTCGCGGGTCATTCCGTCGGGCACTGGGAAGGTCAGACGTTGGTCGTCGACACGACGAACTTCACGCCCAAGACGAACTTCCGCGGCTCGCCGGCGAACACGCGCCAGGATATTTTCGCGACCGAGCACATGCACGTGGTCGAGCGCTTCACACCGACCGGCGAAAACGCGATCCACTACGCGTTCACGGTCGAGGACCCCGCGACGTGGACCACGCCGTGGTCGGGCGCCATGGAGGTTCGGCGCAGCGAAGGCCCGATCTACGAATACGCCTGCCACGAGGGTAACTACGGCCTCGCGAACATCCTGCGAGCCCTGCAAGTGACGCGGAAGTAGCCTACAGCGCGGTCGGCTCGATACGAATCAGCGCGCCGTCGTCCTCGTCGGTGATCACGTAGATCAGGCCGTCCGGCCCCTGGCGCACGTCGCGTATCCGCTGGTGCAGATCCTCGAGCAGGCGTTCGCGCCGGAGCTCCTCGAGCTTGTCGTTGAACACGACGCGCGCGAGGCCACCCGTGCGCGGGATCTCGCCGATGCGTGCGCTGCCGATGAAGAGATTGCCGCGCCAGGTCGGGAACTTGTCGCCCGTATACACCGCGAGCCCCGTCGGGGCGATCGACGGCAGCCACAGCACGATCGGCTGCTCGATGCCTTCGACGAGCGGCGCGGGCGAGATCCGCGGGCCGTCGTAATTGCGCCCGAAGCTCGACTTCGGCCAGCCGTAGTTGCGACCCGGCAGGATCAGGTTGATCTCGTCGCCGCCGTTCGGCCCGTGCTCGGCGGCCAGCACCGCGCCGCTCGGATGCACCACGAGACCGAGCTGGTCGCGATGGCCGTAGCTGAACACTTCGGGCCGCGCGCCGGCCTGGGCCTTGAACGGATTGTCGGCGGGCACGCTGCCGTCCTCACGCAACCGCAATACCTTGCCGTAGACGTTGTTCAGCTCCTGCGCTTTGCCGTCGAACGGCGCGCCGGTCGTCACGTACAAGTATCCGTCGGCGGAAAACGCGAGCCGCGAGCCGCTGGCGCCGGCCTGCCACTCGCCCGTGAAAATCTCCTTGACGTCCTTCAGCGCGCCGCCTTCGAGCTTGCCGCGCCCAATCGCGAGCCCGGTCTGCCGGCGCGGCGGCTTCGCATCGGCCACCGGCTCGCCGAGCTTGTTGTAAGTGAAGTACACGAACGAGTTCGTCGCGAACTTCGGATGCAGCACGACGTCGTGCAGGCCACCCGTGCGCTGCGCGCTCGGCTCCGGCGCACCGGCCACGGGCTTCGGGTCGAGCGTCGCGGCGCCGCCTTTCCCGCTGGCTGCGTTGTGCACGAGCCGAAGTCCCCCGCCCCGCTCGGCCACCAGCGCGTCGCCGTTCGGCAGGAACGCCACGCTGAACGGGTGCGGCAGGCCGCGCAGGACCACGGACACGCGGATGCCGTGCTGCTCGGCCGTGTCGAACGTGTACGGCTTGTCCGCGAGCTTCACAGCCGCGACGCCGAGGTCGGGCTGTTGCTGCGCCAGCGCGCTACCAGCGAACGCGCCGGTGAACGCAATCGCCGCGAAGCTCGCGGCTTTCGACAACGGGAATCGTGATGGCATCTTCAAGCTCCTGAGCGAAGTGAGAGGTCACTGGCGACCGGACGAATCCGGCAGCAACGCATCGAAAAGTGGCTCGTGCGGTTCAACGGTGCGCCGATGCGCTTCGGCGGTGGCGACCAGATCCGCGACGACGTCGGGATGCTGCGCGGCAACGTCAAAGTGCTCGCCGGGATCCGAGGCGAGATCGAACAACACAGGTGGGATCGTGCGTCGTGCGCGGCTCGCCTTCGCCGTACGCGCCGCTCGTGATGAAGTGCGCCTTGTAGTTGCCTTTGCGCACGGCGCGCAATTCGTTATCCCAATAGTAGAAAAGCTCGTGACGCGGGCTCGGTTGCGACTTCTTGAGCGTGGGCGTCAGGTCTATGCTGTCGACCGTGCGATCCGTGGGCATCGGTGCCCCGGCGAGCGAAGCGGCTGTCGCCAAGAGATCGAGTCCCGAACCCATGCCCGTCACGACAGCGGGCTTCACCGTGCCGGGCCACCAGAAATCGCCGCGTACCCGCTGACCGCGCGTGGTAGTGGCCATCAACAGACCGGCCGCATCGGCGAGCACACGTGCTTGCATGCGAGTTTGCTCCATTGGAATCCATTCGACGACCTGACGTCAGGCGCGCGCGCGCGCTGATGGGCAACGCGAACACGACGACCTGCCCCGAGCCCGAGTCGCTCGGCAGCTCGGGCGTCATGCGGCGCGCGGCCATCGCGACGAGCGACGGCCCCGTCGTCACGGCCACGTACTGCTTGCCGTCGACCGCGAAGCTGATCGGATAGCCGCTGACCGGCGAACCGATGTTCGTCTCCCACAGCACTTCGCCCGTCTTGTCGTCGAGCGCGCGGAAGTTGCCGGCGACGTCGCCGCCGAAAACGAGCCCGCCGCCGGTAGCGACCAGCGACATCACGCCGACGCGCTGCTCGTGCTTGAAGACGCGTCTTGCCGGTCTCGGCCGAGATGCCCCACACGACGCCGATCTTGTCGGCGCCGGGCGCCGGGATGTACTCGCTCTTGAAGCCGTACACGAGCGACGGATCGCGCTCGCCGGTCTGCACCGTCGCGTTCATGCACATGTTCTGCATGGGCATGTACATGCTGTTCGTGCGCGGGCTGTAGGCGCCGGCCGGCCAGTTCTTGCCGCCGTTCGTGCCCGGACACACCATGATCGTCTCGTCCTTGCGCGTGAACACGCGCTCCGGATCGTCGGTGACTTTGCCCGTCGCGCCGTCGATGTTCTTCACGACGTTCTGAAAGACGGTCGGCCGCGCCCACAGGAACTCGCCCGTCTTCCGGTCGAGCGTGTAGACGATGCCGGTCTTGCCCGGAATGCCCGTGATGACCTTGCGCTTCTCGCCGGGTTTCAGCCGCGGATTGATCCACGTGACCTCGCTGCGATCCGGCGTCACGGCCGTGTCGACGAGCAGCCGCTCGAACGGATGATCGAGATCCCAGTGATCGATCAGATGCTGGTAGTACCACACGATCTTGCCGGTCGCGGGATCGAGCGCGAGCGTCGAGTTGTGGTACAGGTGCTGCTTGTCGACGCCGCCCAGGATGAACTTCGGCGCCGGAATCGTGACCGACGTGCCGATGTAGATGCGGTCGAGCTCGGGGTCGTAGCTCGGCACCATCCACGTGCCGACATGCCAGCGCTGCTCCATCGGCACGTTGCCCCAGGTCTCGTCGCCGGGCTCGCCCTTGCGCGGAATCGTGCGCGTGCGCCACAGCTCTTTGCCCGTGGCCGCATCGTGCGCGGTGATGATGCACGAGTCGTTCGTCGCGGCGGGCTGGCACTGCCGGCCCGTGATGACCTTGCCGTTCGCGACGATCGGGCCCGCCGTCGCGCGCGCCGGCAGCTTCGGATCGAGCACCTTGGTTTCCCACACGAGCTTGCCGGTGCGCGCATCGACCGCGTACATCATGTTGTCGGCGCCGGCATCGATCAGCGTCGTGCCCCAGATCGCCATGTTGCGGTTCGTGCCGCCGTTCACGCCTTCGGGGTACTGGCGTTTGTACTCCCACAGCGCCTGCGCCGGTCTTCGCGTCGAAGGCCTGGATGTAGTCGCCGGGGTTCGGCACGTACATCACGCCGTCGTGGACGATCGGCGTCGCCTCCTGGGTGCCCTTGCCGATGCTCGTGCGCCCAGACCTGCTTCAGTTTGCCGACGTTGCGCTTGTCGATCTGCATCGAGCGGGCTGTAGCCCCAGCTGTTCCAGGTGCGGCGCCACATGAGCCAGTCGCCGGCGTCCGGATTGCGCAGCATGGCGTCCGTGACGGGCCGGAACGGGCGCGGCGCCGGCTGTCGGCGCAGCCGTCTGCGCGACGGCGGCTGGCGGCGCCGGCCGCGGCGAGAACCAGAACCCCGAGCGTGCGAAGCAAACTCATAACACTCCCCCCCAAGAGACCAAGACGGCGCTCAGTTGAACCACTCCCAGAACTTCCACCACGACTTCGCGGGCGCCGCCGCGGCCGGCGCGGCCGCGCCCCGGCGCTGCGGCAGCGGGCGCCCGGACGCCGCCGCGGCGCGGCACCCTGCTGCGCGGGATCCACGAACGACGTCAGCTCTTTGCACGTATCGGGAGCGTACGGAAGATCCGCCACGCCGATGGTGTCGCTACCCGTGAACTGGTCCGTGAAGTTCACCGGATCGTCGGCCGTGTAGCTGCGGGTAATCGTCATCTTGTCGGGGTCGAGCGCGAAACGCTCGACGACGTGCAGCTGCTCGGAGTTCATGATCGGCGGATTCAGGACGCCGGGCGCGAACCCGACGGTGTCGACGACGAGCACGTCGTTGTCCCAACGAGCCGATCGAATGGCCGGCCCGCGTGCGCTCGACGTTCGCCGGGTGCTCCTTCACGTTCATGTGGATCGTGCGCGTGAAGCCGAGCTGGCCGTACTGCAGCGTGATCGTGTCGGCGCTCTGCGTGATGCGGTTGACGGGCCCGTCGAACGTCCAGTCGAACAGGATGCTGGTCGTCTCGCAGCGCATGCGCGGGTTTTCGGGGCTGAAGTTGTGAAACGCGTCCGCGGCCTTCTTGCCGGCCTCCGTGAACGTGACGCGTGGGCGGAACGGTGGCGGGCGCGCGGCGCCCGGCGGCGGGGCGTTGCCCCCGGGCGGCGCGCCGTTGGCCCCTGGCGGCGGGGCCCCTGGCGTCGGCCCCTCGCCAGGCTTGAACTCGCTCACTTTGCTGACCGGCACGAGCGCGCCCGCACGCCCCCGCGGGTCCGTCATCACGAGCTGCTCGGGCGCCCAGTCACCGTTTAGGTTCGGCTCGCCCGTGGGCAACCGTGCGGGGCGCGGCGCCGCCGCCTGCGCGGCGGCCGCGCGGCTTTGGTCAGCTGCGCATAGCGGTCGGCGGTGGTGCCATCCGCGAACACGACCGTGTTGATGTAGCACGACTTGGTGTCGAAGCGGTCCGGCGCACCGGTGATCTTGATGGGTTCGCCGGCCTTGAACATTCCCGCCGACCAACCGGAGCGGCGCAGCACGGTCGCCGCACGCATCTCGCAGCGGTGCGCGGCCTTCGCCCCGTCCGCGCCCACCACGTCGAAATAGACGTACGCGTGCGGGTTCACGAAATCGATCCCGGTGATCGTCCCTTCGAGAGCCACCTCGCGCTTGGTATCGAAGTTGCCGAAGCCGTGATGGGCGAGTGCCACGTTCGCCAGCGACAAGCCGGCAGCGGCCAGCGCCATGGCGCCGCGAATGGTCATCGTTGTTTCCCCCGAATGTACCGGACGGGGCTATTAACCCGCAGTTCGGACGCGACTTCAACCGCCGCCGATCGGGTTGCTCGGACAGCGTTGCCTCGAGCGGGCGCCATGCTTATCATAAGCATGCTTACTATTTCCCCAGGAACCCTCGCTGTGGGCCTCAAGTTCGACTCCGATCGCAAGCTGGGCTTCCTGATCAACGATCTGGCCCGCCTCCTGCGCCGCAACTTCGATCGCCGGCTCCAGTCGCTCGGCCTGACGCAGGCCCAGTGGCGCGCGATCGCACACCTGGCGCGTAACGAAGGCATGACGCAGATCGCGCTGGCCGAGATCCTCGAGGTCCAAGCCATCACGTTGACGCGGCTGATCGACCGCATGCAGAGCGCCGGCTGGGTCGAGCGGCGCAACCATCCGTCGGATCGACGAGCCGTACAGCTCTACCTCACGGGCAAATGCCAGCCGATCCTCGCAGAAATGCAGAGCCGGGCCTCCGAGACGCTCGCGGAAGCGTTGGCGGGCATCGCCACCGGCGCCGAGCAACAGGTGGTAGAAGCCCTGCAGCGCATGAAAACCAATCTCGTGACCGCCGAAACGGCGGCCATCGCCGTAGAACCGAAGACAAGGATGACTAGAGATGTCGGAAGAAAATCGGCCCGGATCGGCCGCGCCCGCTAGCGGCCCGGCCGCGCAGCCCAGCGCACCCGCAGCCGCGGCGCCCGACGGCCAGCGCGCCGCGCCCCGCGCCCCGCCGCAATCGTCGGATCGTGCGCCGTACGTTGCTCACGCTCGGGCCCGTCGCCGTGCTCGTCGTCGGCGGCTACTTCTATTTCATGTCCGGTCGGTTCATCGAGACCGACAACGCCTACGTGAAGGCCGACGTCGCATTCGTCGCCGCGCAAGTGGCCGGACCGATCGCGAACGTGGCCGTGCACGAGAATCAACGCGTGAAGCAGGGCGACATCCTGTTCACGATCGACGACCGCTCGTTCCAGGTCGCGTTGCAGCGCGCTCATGCGCAGCTCGGGGCGATCAACGATCTCGTCGAGAGCTTCCGCGCCGGCTACCGCCAGACGACGGAGCAGCTGGCGCTCGCGCGCACGACCGCCGCGTATCAGCAACGCGAATACGATCGGCTGTCCGAGCTCGCGAAGCGCAAGCTCACGTCCGAAGTGGCCGTCGACGACGCGCGCCAGAAGCGCGACGTCGCGCAACAGCAGATCCAGGTCACGGAGCAGGCGCTCGCAGGCCGCCCGTGCGCGCCTCGGCGGCGGTCCCGATCGGCCGTTGACCGACCAGGCGGCCTATCAAGCCGCGAAGTCGATGTTCGATGCCGCCACGCTCGAGCTCGAGCACACGGTCGTGCGCGCGCCGTTCGACGGCATCGCGAGCAAGGTGCCGACCGTCGGCCAGTACGTGGCCCCCGGCGCGCCGATCATGAGCATCGTCTCCGACCACGACATGTGGATCGAAGCAAACTACAAGGAGACGGAGCTCACGCACGTCGTGGCCGGTCAGCCGGTCGACATCGAGCTCGACACGTATCCCGGCCGAACCTGGCGCGGCAGCGTCGAGAGCATCAGCCAGGCCACGGGCGCGGAGTTCTCCGTGATCCCGGCGCAGAACGCCACGGGCAACTGGGTCAAGGTGGCGCAGCGAATCCCGGTCCGGATTGCGGTGCAGGTGGCCACCAACGATCCGGAGCTGCGCGTCGGCATGAGCGCCATCGTGACGATCGACACGGGCTACGAGCGGCCGGCGCCGGCGATCGTGCGCGCGCTGCTGCCGAAGCGCCCTGCTCCGCGGCCGGTCCAGTCGCTCTCGAGCGCGCGCGACTAGTATGAGCACGGCTGGCGACGGCGTCGCCCTGAACCGCGGCTGGATCACCGTCTGCATCATGCTGGCGACGATCATGCAGGTCGTCGACACCACGATCGTCAACGTCGCGCTGCCGCACATGCAGGGCAGCATGTCGGCGACCCAGGATCAGATCTCCTGGGTGCTGACCTCGTACATCGTGATAGCCGCCATCATCACGCCGTTGACCGGCGTGCTGGCCGACAAGCTCGGGCGAAAACGTCTACTGCTGATCTGTGTCATCGCCTTCATCGTCGACGTCGATGATGTGCGGCGCGGCGACATCCATCGAGCAGATCGTGCTGTTCCGCGGGCCTGCAGGGCGCAGTCGGCGCCGGCGCTCGTGCCGCTGTCGCAAGCCGTGATGCTCGACATCTATCCGCGCGAGAAGCAGGGCTCCGCCATGGCGCTGTGGGGCATGGGCGTGATGGTGGGCCCGATCCTCGGCCCCACGCTCGGCGGCTGGCTCACCGAGTACTACAGCTGGCGCTGGGCGTTCTACATCAACCTGCCGGTCGGCGCGCTCGCGCTGCTCGGCATCCTCGCGTTCCTGCCCGAAACGCCGCTGCAGCATCGCGGCGCGGCTTCGACTTCTTCGGTTTCGCGCTGCTCAGCATCACGATCGGTGCGCTGCAGCTGATGCTCGATCGCGGCAACTCGCTCGACTGGTTCGGCTCCACGCGAAATCAGTGCTCGAGGCCACGATCGCCGGGCTCGCCGCTGTACCTGTTCCTCGTGCACATGTTCACGACCGACAAACCGTTCATCGAGCCCGGCCTGTTCGCGGACCGCAACTTCTCGGTCGGCCTGCTGCTGATGTTCCTCGTAGGCGTCATGATGTTCTCCGGCATGGCGCTGCTGCCGCCGTTTCTGCAGGGACTGCTCGGCTTCCCCGTCATCACGGCGGGGCTGATCATGGCTCCGCGCGGCTTCGGGACGATGCTCGCCATGATGATCGTCGGGCGGCTGATCGGCCGCGTCGACTCGCGCGTGCTGATGTTCTTTGGGCTGCTGCTGATGGCCTGGTCGCTGTACGACATGGCGCAGTTCAACACCAACGTCGGCGTCTACGAAGTCGTATACACGGGCATGATCCAGGGCTTCGGCATGGGATTCATCTTCGTGCCCCTGAGCGCCGTCGCGTTCGCGACGCTCGCAGCGCGTTACCGCGCGGAGGGCACGGCCATGTTCAGCCTGATCCGCAACATCGGCATGAGCATCGGCATCTCGATCGTCGTGACGTTGCTCGGGCGCGAGGTGCAGCGTAGCCACGCGGGCTTGAGCGAATCCATCACGCCATTTCGCGCGGCCTTGCACGGCCCCGACGTGCCGTCGTTATGGAGCTCGCTGCACGGCACGGGGCTCATCGCACTGAATGGCGAAGTGTCGCGGCAGGCGCTCGTAGTGGCCTACGTGAACGACTTTCGATTCATGCTCTACATGAGCTTCCTGGCGCTGCCGCTGCTGTTCTTGATGCGCAAACCGCCCGCAGTGCCGCGCCAGCGCTGACCGGGCGAGCGCGCGCCGAACCATGGCGCGGGCCGCACCAAAAAACGGGGCCCGCATGGCGGGCCCCGCGTTCTTCCGAGATGGCTGACTGACTAGATCTGCAACCGGCCGGTCGCGATGCCGATCGTGTCGATCTCGGCACCGAGCTTATCGGCAAGAGCCAGGAGCAGATTCGACGTCGGCAGGTCCTTTTCGGCCACGATGTGCCGGCCGCCGCCCTCGATCCGGCCATTCGCATGACCGACGACCAGCGCCGGTACGTTGTGCCGATCGTGCAACAAGCCGTTGCTCATACCCGCGCCGAAATACAGGGCGGACGAATCGAGCAGCGTGTGGTCGCCCTCGCGCGTGGCCTTCAGCTTGTCGATGAACTGCCCGAGCTTGACCATGTGGTACGCACCGATCTTGGCGTACGCCTCGAGGCTCTCCGGCGTGTTCTTGTGGTGCGAGGTCGAGTGATGCGGCTCTTTGACGCCGAGGAACGCGTAGCTACGACCGCTGGCCTCGTGGCCGACCATGAAGCTGAACACGCGCGTCAGGTCGCCCTGGAACGCGAGGTGCAACAGATCATAGGTCACCGTCATGTGCTCGTCGAAATCCTCGGGTATGCCGATAGGACCGCCCGACGCGCTCGCGATCGCTTCCGATCGCGACTGCATTTTCTGCAGCTGCTCCTCGACGCGACGCACGCTCGTCAGATACTCATCGAGGATCGCGTTGTCGCTCGCACCGATCTTCTTCTGCAGCCGCGACGTCTCCGCCAACACGGAGTCGAGCATGCTTTCCTTCGTCTGCAGGCGGGCGATGCGCTGGTGAGCCGAACCCGGATCACCGAACATGCGCTCGAACGTGACCTGCGGATTCACCGACACGGGCAACGGGCTCTTGTCGTCGCGCCATGCCATCGTGTTGAAGAACACGCACGGATAACCGTCGCAGGCACCCGCAGACGTTCCCATGTCTTCCGTTCCAACCTCGAGCGAGTGGAGCGGCGTGTCTCCGCCGATTGCATCGGCGATGTACTGGTCCACCGACTTCTTCGAGCGGATCAGATTGAACTCGCCGTTGTGCGTCTGGGGGCCACTGCCGTTCAAGAACGCGGCGCTCGCACCCATGTGGATGCCGCCCATGTCCTTCTTGCCCTCGGGCGCCTTCAATTGGCTGATCGTGGTCAGATGCTGCCGGTGCGCCTCGAGCGGCTTCATGGCCCGGTTGAACTCCCAGTTCTTACCCGGCTTCTCCGGATGCCAGAGCCCGGGATAGATCCCGTTCGGCATGTAGATGGCGCCGAACCGCAGGCGCTCGGCCGCCGCGGTGCGGGTCTGTGCCGTCGCCGCCGGCACCATTGCATCGAGCAACGGCAGGGCGATCGCGGTACCGACAGCGCCGCGCAGGAACGTCCGGCGGTCCAAATGCTTCTTCGTAATGAACATTGGCTACTCCCTCGTTTGTGCGACGGTCGCCGTCGCACCTGACGCAGCGCTATTCGTCCGCATCTGGAACGGATAGCTATCCACGATCCCCAACACAATAGACATCAAACTATAGTCGCGCTTGGCGGCGTTCCGAACGATACCGCGCACCACCGGCATATCGGCCGGCTCCAGGCCGCGACCGAGCGCATAGATCAGCATGTT
>CAVVIC010000026.1:0-66641 GCA_963748045.1 uncultured Gammaproteobacteria bacterium | reverse complement strand
GCGCGCGAAGCCGCTCATATAGAGCGCGCGGTAGGTCCGCTTCGCGAGACGGCTCAACTGCTCGCGCTGCTCGTCGGTCAAGTCCTGGGCCTTGCCGGTCTTGATGCCGTGCTTCGTCTGGTAGTTGCGGTCCCACTTCACCTTGCGCGTGGCGAAGCGAGTTTGGGCGTGCGACAGCGTGCCGAAGTCCATTTCCCACGGCGGCAGCGTCGTGAGCCGCGAGTTGCCGAGCACGCCGACGTAGATTTCGCGGCCGTCGACGTATTCCTCGACCAGCGCGTCGCTCTGCACGTGCTCGTGGATGTACTCCACGCGCTCGCGCAGGCCCTTCATGTCCTCGACGAGCGACGCCTGCGCGATGCCGAGCGATGCGTCCTCCGTGGCCGATTTCACGAACAACGGAAAGGTCAGCCGGCTCGGATCGCGAAAGCGGCGGCCGAACGGGAAGACTCTGAACGCGGGCGTCGCGACGCGATGCGTCGCGAGCACGCGTTTCGTCAGCACCTTGTCTCGCGACAGCATCATGCCGCGCGGGTTGCAGCCCGTGTAACGCTGGCGCACGAGCTCGAGGTACGCGACGACGTAGTGGTCGTACGAAATGATGCCCGAGAACTCGTCGAGCAGATTGAAGACGACGTGCGGCTTCCACTCGTCGATCGTCTCGCGCAGCTCCGTCAGATGATCGCCGATACCGACGACACGAACTTCGTGCCCCGGGCGGCGCAGCGTGTGCAAGACGTCGTACTCGGTTCGAAAGTCGTCGATCTTCGATTCGCTCATGCCGCTGATGTCGTCCGGCGGCACGAGCGTCTTGTGGACCATCAGCAGGATTCGATACTTCTTCTTCATAAGAAATACGTTTCCTCATTGCGGCGCAGGAAGTCCGCGAGTATGCGTTCGTGCAGCCGTGTCACCTGCTGTACGACCTCGCGCTTTGGGCCGCTAAACTTGAGATCGAGCTCACGCGCGCGCCGCCGCACGGCGCGCAGCACCTGGAACACCACGTAGGGATGAGTTCGCGAGCTGGCGGAGCAGCGCGCGTATCAGCAGCGGCTTGAGATCGGTCAACAAACGCTCGGCCGAATGGCCGGCCGAGGCCGTGGTGAGCGGAAAAACGCGCGTGAGCCACGAGTCGTAGCGTTGCTCGCCCGCTTTCGCTCAAGTACACGCGACGCCGATAGTGCTCGCCCAACGTTCGGTGGTTGTCCGTCAACGGCTCGATCAGCGAGCGGTCGCGTTTCGCCGGCGCGCGCCCGGCGAGCTCGGTCATGAGCCGGTCGACGAATTCGAGCTTGGCCAGCGCCGGCCAACCGGCGTATTCGGCGCGCCAACGGGCCTTTCGGCCGCAGCCACACGGCGAACGTCTCGGCGAAGTCCTCCGTCGGGTGGCTCTGCGCGTACCAGTGCTCGAGATGCAGCACGTGGTTCCTGCTGCGCGGCCGAGCCGTGTAGTCCCGGGAGTACAGCGCCGACGCGGTGCCGAAGACCTGTCGCCAGTCGTTGCGGCGGCGCAGCCCGAACGCAGTGTCGACCGCGTGACCGAGCTCGTGCCGCAAGAGGCGCAATCGCCACCGCCGATTGCCGCCTTCGACTTCGCCCATCATGTTGCGCTCGAGACGCACGAGGCGCGGATGCCCGAGGAAGAACGGCACGGCGATGCCAGGCACGCCGTCCGGCGAAAACCACTCGGTCGAAAACCAGAAGTGCGGTTTGAAGCGAATGCCGCGCTGCTCGAGCTCGGCGACGAGCCGCTGCGCGTCGGCGCCGACCGGGCTGTCCGCGATCCTGAGGCCCAGGTCGCGGAAGCGCAGGCGCAGCAACGCGTCGTCGTCGAAGCCGTTCCCAGCGATAGGACGGGCGGGGCTTGCGCGCGCGAGCGCTCAAGCGATCGAGCCGGCGATGGTTCACGGCGGAAGTATGCCGCAGACGGCCGTCCGTTGGAATGGCCTACATGGATGATCGAACGCGCCTGTTAAGATCGCTCGCATGACGTGGTCTGCGGCATGGAACGCCAGAGGCAATGGAAGCGACGGGCCGTCTGGCTCGTGCTGCTCCTTGCATCGCGCGCGATCGCGCAGCCGGCTGCCGGCGACGCGCCGCAAGCGGTCGAGCCGAGTTCCTCGAAGCCTACACGGCCGCGCAGCTCGGTCTCGGAAGTCCGCGAGAGCGACAGCCCTGCGCTCGAGAGCTACGCGCTCTACCCGTATGTGCGCGCCGCTACGGCTCGCGTACGCGCTGCAGCGCGCGAGCGCCGGCGCAAGCGAAGCCGATCGGCTCACCGAGGATTTTCTGAACGCGCACGGCCGCGAGCCGGTGACGGGGCCGCTGCGCCGCGCATGGCTCGAGAGCCTCGCGCGCCGCGCGCGAGTGGCAGCAGCTGCTCGATCACTACGATGCCGCGAGTGCGAGCGAGACGCTCGCCTGCGCGCAGTTGAACGCGAGGATCGCGCTTCAGCAAACATCCGGGCTCGAGGCGGCGATCACCGAGCGCTGGCTCGCGCCGTACAAGCTGCCGCCGGAGTGCGAGCCGGTGTTTCAGTGGTTGCGTGAGCGCGGCGGCATCGACGACGCGCTCGTCGCCGAGCGCGCGCGGCGTTTGCTCAGCAATGGCCAGGCGAGCTTCGCGCGCGTCGTCGCGCAGCGGCTTCCCGCGCGCGCAGGCCGCGCCGCTCCTGAAGTGGGCCGACCTCATCGAGAAACCGCGCGAGTCGATCGATGCGTTGCTTGCCGATTCCGCCGCCGGCGTGGAGGCGAAGCAGTTGCTCGACGCTTTCGCGCGCCTGGCTCGCAACGCGCCGCGCGAGGCGTTGAAGCGGTTCGACGCGCTGCGCCGCACGCGGCTCACGAGTCCCGAGGCGGCGAGCAAGGCGACGCGCGCTCTTGCGCTCGGGCTCGCCTGGGATCGCGACCCGGAGGCGCTCGTGTATTTCGCGGACGTGGCGTCCGCCGATCTCGACGACGACGCGCTCGAGTGGCTCGTGCGCGCGGCGCTCTGGAAACAAGACTGGAACGCTGCGCGCAGCGGCATCGCCGTCATGTCGGCGGCAAGGCAGAAGGACCCCGCCTGGCGTTACTGGACGGGCCGTGCGGCCGAAGCCGGCGGCGAGGACGCGCTCGCGCGCGAGCGCTACGGCTCGCTCGCGCAGGACGACAACTACTACGCGGCCATGGCCGCCGCCCGACTCGGCAAGCGCGTCGAGCCGCATGTCGAGCGCCTGCCCGCCGACGACGAAGCGATCGAGCGAATCGCGCGCGCAGCGCCGTTCGTGCGCGCACACGAGCTGCTGCTGTGCGGGCTGCGTCCGCTCGCGACGCTCGAATGGCATGCGGGCTACGCCGCGCTCGAGAACGCGCTGAAGCCTGCAGGCCGTGCACCTCGCCGCGCGCTGGGGTCTGCACGACGTCGCCGTCGCGACGGCGACGAGCCAGGGCGTGTTCAAGGACTACGCGTTGCTGTATCCGCGCCCGTTTCGCAAGGAAGTGACGGCGGCCGTCGGGCTCACGCGCGATCGACGAGCCGCTGCTCTACGGCGTGCTGCGTCAGGAGAGCCTGTTCCGGCCCGACGCCACCTCGCTGGCCGGCGCCGTCGGCCTCGCGCAGCTCGGGTATTCGACCGCGGAGCTCACCGCGAGCCGCTGGCAGCTGCCGCGACCGAGCCGCGCCGATCTCTACGATCCCGAGACGAGCATCCGCTTGGGCGCCGCGCGCCTCTCGACGTTGATCGAAAAGTATTCGGGTCAGCTGCCCGTGGTGCTTGCGGCCTACAATGCCGGCGAGAGTGCGGCGGAGCGTTGGCTGCCCGAGCGCGCGATGGACAACGACGTGTGGACGGAGAACATTCCGTACAACGAGACGCGCGCCTACGTTCGCCGCGTGCTGTGGCACAGCCTCGTGTTCGGCTGGATCGAGGATGGCGCGTCCGAAGAGCACGAAGAGCTGGCTCGGTTCCGTATCGAAGAGGGAGTGACGTCATGCGTTGCATAGTGTCCGCGGTGCTCGCGTTCAGCCTCGTTGCGCCGCTCGCGATCGGTCGCGCGCAGACGCTCGAAGGCGCCATCGACATGCACGCGCACGCGGCGCCCGACGGCACGCCGCGCAAGCTCGACGTGCTCGATCTCGCGAGACTGGCGAAAGCCGCCGGCATGCGCGCGATCGTCATCAAGAACCACTACGAGCCGACGGCCTCGCTCGCCTACATCGTGCGCAAGGCCGTGCCCGGCATCGAAGTGTTCGGCGGCATCTCGCTCGACCTCACGGTCGGCGGCGTGAATCCGGCGGCCGTCGAATGGATGACGAAGGTCGAAGGCGGCTACGGCAAGGTGGTGTGGCTGCCCACGTTCGACTCGGAATCGCAGGTGAAGCTGACCGGCGACAAACGTCCGTTCGCGCCCGTCACTCGCGACGGCAAGATCCTGCCCGAGGTCCTCGCCGTCATCGACGATCGCCGCGAAGCACGACCTCGTGCTCGAGATGGGGCACTCCGCGCCGCAGGAATCGCTGCTGATCATTGCCGGAGGCGAAACGGCAGGGCGTGAAGCACGTGGTCGTGACGCACGCGATGGCGAGCCCCGGCGGATCGATGACGCTCGACCAGATGCGCGAAGCCGCGAAGCTCGGCGCGCTGCTCGAGCTCGTGTACTCGCCGATCACCGACGAGCAGCTGCGCAAGGAAGCCGACGCGATCAGAACGATCGGCGCGGCATCGTTCGTGATCTCGAGCGATCTCGGTCAGCCGCCGAATCCGCTGCACACGGATGGCCTGCTCGCGATCTACAAAGGCCTCATGGCGCAGGGCATCTCGGCCGCCGACATCGACCTCATGTCGCGCAAGAACCCGGCGCGGCTGCTGGGGCTGCAACCCTAACGAGCGCCCGACGAAGCAGGCGTGGTTCGGCCGCTGCGCGTAGTTCGCTTCGCCGCACGGCCTTGGCTCGCGTAGCGTCATCTCGTGCACCGCGCGGTCGGCGAAATCGACGAGCTTTTCCGGGTGCCCGATTGTCCCGAAGTCCACGTTGTTGCCGGCGTGTCCCGTGTCCGTGCTCGCGGCGGCGTAGCCTGCGTCGATGGCATCCGCAAGCGCGCCGAAGCTGATCGTGCCGGCCCATGCCCCGTTGCCGACGGCGAGCAGGCGGCCGTTCCAGCCGGTTTCGGCAGCCAGATCTCGATGTTTACGACGGAGTCCGTGCTCGGTTTCGCGACGGCCTGCACGCGGCAGAATGCCGGGAGCTTCCGCTGCGCGTTCGCGCCGGCGGGCAGCGCGAACCCACCGCGCGGGCAGCGCTGTCGCCGCGACGATCTCGGTGGCGCCGAGAGCGCTGATGAGCCAACGACTCGCACGCGGCGTGTACCTGGCTCGAGGCCAGCGTCAGCAACGACCGCGCCCGCGAGCTTGGCCGGTCATGAGTTTCGACTTCGAATGGGTCCGCATTCCAGCCCCCTTGAGGTGCCTTGCCCGTGCGCTCCGCTGCGCGCGCGCCCGCCAGGATGCCGACCATGCCGGAGTTGCCCTCGTGGCACGCGTACTCGAAGAGCTCGTCGGGCGAGCGCCGCAACGGGATCATCAGCGTCCAGGGCTTCTCCCACGTCTCCGGGTCGTCGATCGTGATCTCGTAGTGCAGCGTGTCGGGCCCGACGCGAGTCAATCGCTCGACGAGGTGCAAGCGCTCGCCCGCGTTCTGGAAGCTTCTCGGTTTGAAGTTCGTGGTGTCGATGACGAGCGTGTCGCCTTCCCAGTGGCCGCGCGAATCGCCGAGCCATTGCCGGATCGCCGGCGGCAGGTGCGGGCTCCCGTCGAGCGGCACGACGCGCGCTTCGTGAATCATTTCCGTCGCCATGACGACGGCGTCGCGCGACTGCGTGAACCGGTAGTAGCTCTGGTAGCCGGCGAGCAGCTGCGGTATGCCGTACGTGATGCAGCGCTCGGACAACGTTCGGTCCTGCGGGCCGTTCGGCGAGCGCCGCAAACGCCGCGCCGGCCGCGGCGGCTCTCGAGCGGCGCTTCCGCAGTCAGCGGCGGAATCTTGCCGTCGGCAGGATCGGTGACCAGCGACGTCCGGTTGTCCCAGTCTCTGGCCACGGTCCACACCGAGCTGTAGTCGCCCGGTGTCCGCGTCGAAGTCCTTCGCGCCCTTTTCGTGAGGGCCGGTGCTCGATGCCGTTCAAGCTCGCGAACACCGTTCTGAACACCTCGTCGCCGAAGGCGGCGTCACCGGTGCCGTCGAAGAGCTCGGCCGCGCGGCGCTTCATGGCCTCGACTTCCGCGTCCGTGAGGCGATCCCGCCCCTCGAGCTCTTTCGGCCGCTCGAGCGGCGTGGCGTTGTTGTTGGCCCACACGCCTGCGAAATCCGGATGGCCGTCGACGGTGCGCGGCAGCTTCCAGTCGGCCGACGGCGTCGTCGTCTGGGCCGGCAGCATTCCGGGCGTAAGGCACGCTGCTGCGACGAGCGCTTGAGCGATGGTCAGGGTTAGAACTCTCATGCGTTCACTCCTGCGCGATCGCGTGACGATAACACTCGGGGCGCGGGCACGCCGCGTGCGTTACGCTGAACGACAGTGGGTACCCACGCAAGACAATTCGTCTCGTTCACGCTGGTCGGTTTGGCCGGGCTCGCGGTGGACGCCGGACTCTTCGTGCTGCTGACGGGCACGTTCCTCTGGTCCATCGCGCTCGCGCGCACGGTGTCCGTGGGCTGCATGGTCTTGACCACCTGGATACTCAACCGCGCAGTCACGTTCGCGGCGCATCGCTCGCCGCGGCGTGGAGCGGAGTTCGTGCGCTACGCCGCCGTGCAGGCTAGCGGCCTCGTCGTGAACCTTGGCGTGTTCGCGCTCTGCCTGTGGCTCGCGTCAACGTTGCGGCAGACGCCGGTCGTACCTCTGGTCTTCGGCGCGGCCGCGGGGTTTGCGTTCAACTTCACGGTCATGCGTACGCTGGTGTTCCGGGGCGGAGCCGCGCCCCGATAGCGTGCGCGTACGACTAGGCGTAGAAAGTACCGGTCGTACGATTCGAAGGAGACTCTCGTGTCAGCACGCCGATCGACCATCGCGCTCACCATCGCGTCCGGTTTTCTGCTCTACGCCAGTGCATTCGCGCAAGCGCCAGGTGCTGCGGCGCCGCCCACCGGCGCGGCCGCGCGCGACTTGCCGGCGACGCCGCCGCCGCCACTCTTCATCGGCGAGCAGTGGAAGCTCGGCAAGAAGGCCGACGGCAGCGTGGAGACCGACCAGGTCCCCGTCACGCAGCAGAACGTGAGCGCCGCCTCGGTCGAGATCGAGCTCATCGGCCCGAGCGCGAAGGAAATCCAGGCTACCGGCATTCCCGGCAACAAGGGCAACCCCTTGCACGTATGGACCGGCCTGTGCACGACGCCGTGCGGTGTCGCGTTCCGCAACAAGCAAAGCTATGTCGACCTCACGGGGCTGGCGTCGATCAAGTGGAACACGAAGGTCTCGGGCCTCCACGCGATTCGCCCCGTCGTGAAACTGGCCGACGGCACATGGCTCGTCGGCGATCAGACCAGCGGCTCGACCGTCGGTTGGCTCGAGCACGAGATCGCCTTCGCCGGCATGCGGTGGCTCAAGCTCGACGCGGAGAAAGCCCTTACGAAAGGCAATTGGCTCGAGCGACCCGATCTGAGTCGCGTGGACGACGTGGGTTTCGTGGACCTGATGCCCGGCAGCGGTCATGGCCCGGGCGGCTGGTCGGACGTTGCGCAGATCGAAATCTACGGAATCTCGGTGCGACGCCAATGACACTGGTGCTACATGCAGGCGCGGTTGCGCGCAGCCGAATCTCGCGCTGCACACTCGCCGTGTGCCTCGCGCTCCTCGGTGCCGCGTTGTCCACGGCAGCGCGCGCGGCGGAATCGTGCCCCGGCGGCCGCGACCTCGTGTTGACCAACGGCACGATCCTGACCGTGGACGCTGCGGACCGCACAGTCAGCACCGTCCGCATCCGCGACCAACGATTTCTCACCGTGGGCGAAGCGGTCAACCGCAAGGAGCCCTGCGTTCAAATTGTCGACCTCGGCGGTCGCACCGTGATCCCGGGGCTCATCGACAACCACACGCACTTCGTGCGCACCGCGCAGGCGCCGGGGCCGTTCGTCGCAGGTCTCGAATCGGCGGGCTCGATCAAGGAGCTTCAGGACGCGCTCGCCACCGCGGCCAAGAAGGCCGAGCCCGGCGAGTGGGTGACCGCGATCGGCGGGTTCACGCCGATCCAGTTCGCGGAGCGGCGCTTGCCAACGCGCCAGGAGCTGAGCGCCGCGGTGCCCGACCATCCCGTGTACATGCAGGTCGGCTACTCCGCGCGCGGCATCGTGAACGACGCCGGCCGGCGCACACTCGAAGCCGCCGGTATTTCCACGTCCGAAGCCGGCGACGTGAAGCCCGACGGCGATGGGCTTACGTTCGTTCTGCGCTCCACGAACGAAGAGCGAATGAAGCGCCGCTTCCCGGACTACATGAACTACGCGGTCTCGCTCGGCCTCACGACCGTCGTCGATCACGCGTGCTGCGACTGGCTCGGCGCGCACCTGACCGCGGCCGATCGGCCGAATATGGCCATCGCGGACTACTTCTGGCGCGCCGGCAAGTGGCCCTTGCGCCTGCGTTTTCAATACGACCACCGCGACACGCGCGATCAGAGCAACATTCGCTCGGCGGCGGCGCGTATCGCGAACTCGACGCAAGGGCTCGGCGACGACATGTACAAGGCCGTGCGTTTCGGCGAGCAAGTCATCGCGGGCGGCGCCACGGACCAGGAAGTGGAAGACGTCTATCAGCGCATCGCCGATGCTGGCTGGGCGCTGTCGCAGCACACGATCCGCGAGGAGGAGATCGAGCGCTACCTTCGAATCATGGAGCGCGTGGCCGCGAAGACTCCGGTCAGCTCGCTGCGTTGGACGCTCGAGCACGTGTTCGAAATCACGCCGCAGCAGATCGAGCGGTTGAAGAAGATTGGCGTCGGAGTCCGCGTGCAGGATCACGACTACATTCGCAACCAGTACTCGGCTTGGAAGGCCGGTCCGCCGTATCGCACGTTGCTCGACAGCGGCATCAGGATGGGGGCGGGTTCGGATTCGGCCGTGGTGGGTGCGCTGAACCCGTGGCTTGGGCTGTACTTCATGATCACGGGCAAGGACGCCGGCGGCGAGCTGCTGCTTCCCGGTCAGCAGATCGGGCGCAAAGACGCATTACGGCTCTACACCGCGGCGAACGCGTGGTTCAATTTCGAGGAGAACGAGCTGGGCTCGATCGAGGCCGGCAAGCTGGCCGATCTCGTCGTGCTCGACAAGCCGTACCTCACGATCGGTGACGAAGAGCTGAAACAGATGAGGCCCGTGCTCACGATGGTGGGGGGGCGCGTGGTGCACGCGCGAGCGCCCTATGAGGCGATGGCGCACTGACATTTCGGTTCGCAGCGACTGAATTCTCGCATTGCCGCGGCGCCCTGCCTTGCGGCATGATTTTGGTATGATCAGAGTAACAAAACCGAAAGCGGCCGGCCGCAAACCGGCACGCACGCAGACTCGCGTGAAGATCGCGATCAGCCTGCCGCCGGAGCAAGTCGCTAAGGCGCAGCAGGCCGTGGACGAGGGGCGCGCGCCGTCCGTCTCGGCGTACGTGGCGCGGGCGATCGAGCGGCAGGCGCATTCCGATGCGCTGGGCGATCTCGTGGCTTCCATGCGCGCCGAGGACGGCGCTCCGAGCGCTGCCGACTATGCCTGGGCCGACTCGGCGCTCGGTATCGTCGGAGGCTCGCGCAAACGTTCGGTCGGCTGAAGACCGCATGCGGTTCGTCGTCTTGGACGCCGGCGCGTTGATCGCCGTCGAGCCCGGCGATAGCCGCATGCAAGCGCTGCTCGAACGCGTGCGCACGCGGGGCTTGACGATTCTCGTGCCGGCAGGCGTAGTCGCCGAGGTGTGGCGCGACGGCGCCCGGCAGGCGCGGATCGCGACGTTGCTCGCGGCTACGGAAACACGAGTGGTGGCGTTGAACGAGCTGCGCGCTCGTGCGATCGGCGTTCTGTTGGGGAGCGCGCGTACGGCCGACGTCGTCGATGCTTCGGTCGTGCTGTGCGCCCGCGAGCACGATCCGGACGCCGCCGTGTTTACGAGCGATACGGGCGATCTGCGCAAGCTCGACGCGCGGCTGTCGCTCGTCGCGGTCTAGCGTTCAGGGCCTGCTTATCGTGCAGGCTGCGCCGCGATCCAGTCGTCGACGCGCCGTTCGAGAATCGACAGCGGCAGCGAGCCGCCGCCGAGCACGGTGTCGTGGAACGCGCGGATGTCGAAGCTACGCCCAAGCGCCTTTTGCGCGCGCGCGCGTAGCTCGAGGATCTTCAGCATGCCGATCTTGTACGACGTGGCCTGGCCCGGCATCACGAGGTACCGCGGATCTCGGCGCGGACCTGGCCTTCGGACGTCGGGCCGTTCGCGAGGAAGTAGTCGACGGCCTGCTGCTCGGTCCAGCCCTTCGAGTGCAAACCGGTGTCGACGACGAGCCGAATCGCGCGCCAGATCTCGGCGCCGAGCCGCCCGAAGTCGGAGTAGGGATCCTTGTACGCGCCCATCTCCTTCGCGAGTTGCTCGGCGTACAGACCCCAGCCCTCCACGTACGCCGTGTGGAACGACTGCGTGCGGAACTTCGGCAGCCCCGTGAGCTCTTGCGCGAGCGCCACCTGCATGTGGTGGCCCGGGATCCCTTCGTGATACGCGACGCTCTCCATGTCGAACTTCGGCATGGAGTTCATGTCGATCAGGTGCACGTAGTACGTGCCGGGACGCGTGCCGTCGGGCGTGCCCTGCTGGTAGTGCTGTGCCGCGCCGGGTTGCTCGCGGAACGCCTCGACTCTTTTCACGACGAGCGGGGCCTTCGGCCGCAAGCCGAAGTACTCCGGCAGCTTCGCTTCGATGTCGGCGTAGAAGTCGCGCGACGTCTGCAGATACCCTTCGCGGCCCTCGTCGGTGTTCGGGAACAGGAACTTCGGGTCCTTGCGCACCGAAGCGAAGAACTGCTGCAGCGTGCCGTCGAAGCCCACCTGCCGCTTGATCGTTTCCATCTCCGCGTGGATGCGCTCCACTTCGGCGAGGCCGAGCGCGTGGATTTCGTCGGCCGTCATCGCCGTCGTCGTGCTCGCGGCGAGGCGCTCGGTGTAGAACGCGACGCCGTCCGGCAGCTTCCCGACGCCGGTCGCGATCTCGTCGCTGTTCGCGCGATCCTTCTCGGCCCAGGCGATCAAGGTCTCGTACGCGGGCTTGAACCGTTCCCGTCAACGCGGCGGACGTGGCCGCGCGTAGCTCGTCGCTGCGCTTCGCGTCGATCTTGTCGTTCATGACGAGCGCCGCGATCTTCGAATTCGCATCGGCATAGATCGGCGACTCGCCTGCGCCGCCGAACGGCGCCCCGGTGATCAGCGCGCGCGCTTGCGCGACCACTGCGTCGTAGGCAAACCGCGGCGCGTGCACGCCTTCGCCGGCCGCGAGCTGCGCGCGTTCGAGCGCCTGACCGAGCGCGCGCCCGACTTCGCCGACGCGCGCGACGTACGCGACCATGTCGGCTTCGTCATTCACGCGGTGGAAGTTGATCAGCGCCTGCGGCAGGCCGGTGTGCGGCCCCGACATCTGATGGAACACGTAGAAGCGGCGGCGAAACGGCTCCGAGGCCTCGGCCCGCTCCAGGGCGTAGCGCCACAGGTCGTACGAGGTTTGCCCTTCGGGCGTGAGCTTGCCGCGATCGAAGTCGCGCTCGAGATCGCGAACGGTGCCGCGCCGCCATTCGAGGTGCGCTTGCGCGCCGGCTTCCGAAAGATCGTCGATCTTGTCGAAGTCGTCCTTGCGGCCGAGCCGCGTCTTCTCGATGGGGCTGAACGCGAGGTCTTCTTCGTAGCGCGCGTCGAGCCAGTCGTTCAAACGCGCGGTCACGAGTTGGGCTTGGTCGGGGCTCGCGGAGGAGAGTTTCGCTGTTTCCGGCGGCGCCGCGCGCTCGCACCCCGCGGCGAAGGCCAGGACAACGAGCAGCGTGTGCAACGGACGCATGCGGATGGCCTCTCTGTCTAGTGCACGATGACGGGTTTCACCGTTACGCCAGCGTGCATGTCGTGCGCCGCCTGATCGAGCTGATCGAGTCGGTAGTGCTTCGTCAGCCGCTGTAGCGGCAACTGCCCCGCCATCACGAGCTCCGCGAGCTGCGGGATCAGCACCTGCGGTGTCGCGTCGCCCATCGTCACGCCGCTCACCATCTTGCCCGTGAGGATTCCCTGGAAGTCCACGGGGATCTCCGTGCCCGGCGGCGGCGCGGCGCACGTCACGAGATGCCCGCGTGCGCCGAGTGCGTCGATCGCGTTGCGGGCAACGGCCGCGACACCCGTCGTGTCGAGCGCGGCCGTCAAACCAGCGCCGCGCGTGATCTCGCGAATGCGCTCCACGACGTTCTCCGTCTTGGCATTCACGGCGTGCGTCGCGCCGAGCTCGAGCGCGATCTTCAGTCGCTCGGGCACGACGTCGACGGCGACGAGCACTTCCGGCTTGCGCAGTTTCGCCGCGATCAGCGCCGCCATGCCCACGGCGCCCGTGCCGAACACGGCCATGCGCGCGCCCGGTTGCAGATCGAGCGCGTACCACACGGAGCCGAAGCCGGTCATCACTCCGCAGCCGAGCGGCGCGAGCTGCACGAGATCGGCGTCGGGGTTCACGACCACGACGTTGCGTTGCTCCGCGATGCCGTGATTCGCGAACGACGACTGCGCGAAGAAGTGCCCGCCGATCGGTTTGCCCGCCTGCGTGATCGTCGGCGAGCCGTCCTCGCGTGCGCCAGCTGAAGAGATTGCGCGGCAGCCAGGTGGAGCAGTACGCGGGGTGCCCGCCGCTGCACGCGCCGCAGTCGCCGCACGACGTGTAGCTCAGCACCACTTTGTCGCCGGGTTTGACGCCCGTGACGTTCCCGCCGACCTGCTCGACGACACCGGCGCCCTCGTGCCCCAGCACGCCGGGCAGCGGGAACGGCACGCCGCCGGCCCAGACGCTGAGATCGGTGTGGCACAAGCCCGTCGCGACCATGCGCACGAGCACTTCGTTGCCGCGCAGATCGGCGAGCTCGACGTCCTCAACCTTGAACGACGCGCGGGGCGCGGAGAGCACGGCGGCTTTGGTCGATTTCGGCATGGTGTTCTCCTGAATGCAGCGGTTCTTGCCATTACACCATGCGCGTCGGCTGCCCCACTTCGGCGGATGCGAAGTGCGGAGGGATGTCGAAACGGCCGTATTCCGGCGTAGACTTTGCCGAACGACCGTGCGCACGGTGAACGCGAATGCCCTCTGGCCCGGACAACAAGATTCGCTCGATCAAGGACAACCCCGCCGGCAAAGTCGTGGCCGACGCCGAAGGCAACCGCTGGCAGTGGGATTCCAACGACGATACCGTCCATACAGCTGAAGAAGCTGAACAACGACGAGCTCGCGATCGAGCGAACGGACATCCATCCGCGGCCGACTCCTCGCCAGGAGAAGGCCGCGGCCGCCGCGAAAGCCAAGACCGAACCGGTGAAACCGCTCGCGAAGCGACGTGACGCGGGCGGCGGCTTCAATCCGTACGACAACCCCGGCAAGTCCAAGCGGCGCTGACCCCGTCGCAGAGCATGGATGCAGAGGCGCAAACTAGGCAACAGCGGCCTCGAAGTCTCGGCCATTGGCTTCGGCTGCATGGGTTTGAGCTTCGCGTACGGTGGTTGCTCGGTACGATCGCCGCCCGGAAGAAGGTGACGGCCGCTCAGATCGCGATCGCATGGCTGCTCGCACAGAAACCGTGGATCGTGCCGATCCCCGGCACTACGAAGCTGCACCGGCTCGACGAGAACCTGGGCGCGGCGGCGGTCGCGCTCTCTGCTGCGGAGCTGCGCGACATCGACGCCGCTCTTTCGAAGGTGCCGGTGCAGGGCGCGCGCTACCCGGAGAATCTGCAGCGAATGGTGGGCCGCTGAATATGAACGAAGTAGTGCTGATCGTAGGGGTGGGCGAAGGGCTCAGCGCGTCGCTCGCACGGCGGTTTGCGCGCGAGGGCGCGCGCATCGTGCTCGCGGCGCGCACGCCGGCGAAATTGGCCGACGTCGCCGCGGCTACGCGAGCGCAAGTCGTGCGCTGCGACGCGACGGTGCGCGCGGATGTCGACGCGTTGTTCGCGGAGTGCGATGCCGGCCCCGGCGCGCCCGACGTCGTCATTTACAACGCGAGTGGGCGGCTCCGCGGCCCGCTCGTGGATCTCGACCCCGAGGCCGTGAAGCAGGCGCTCGAAGTGTCGGCATACGGTGGCTTCCTCGTCGCGCAGGCAGCGGCGAAGCGGATGCTGCGCAAGGGCCGTGGCACGATCCTGCTCACGGGCGCGTCCGCGAGCGTGAAGGGCTATGCGCAGTCCGCGCCGTTTGCGATGGGCAAGTTCGCGCTGCGCGGGCTCGCGCAGAGCATGGCGCGCGAGCTGCAGCCGCAGAACATCCACGTCGCGCACTTCGTGATCGATGGTGGCATTCGTTCGGCGAGCCGGCCGGTGCCGGCCGAGAACCCTGACGCGCTGCTCGATCCCGACGCGATCGCCGACACCTATTTCCACGTGGCGCGCCAGGCGCGCAGCGCGTGGACGTGGGAAGTCGAGCTGCGGCCCTGGGTCGAGAAGTTCTAGCGGAACAGTTGCGGCGTGAACTTGTTCAGGTACTCGCGCCAGTTGATCCAGGTGTGAGCGCCGGTCGACTGCTCGTAAGTCACGGCGAAGCCGTGCTTCTTCAGTAGATCGACGGTCGCCACCGTCGTATCGAGCAGGAAGTCGTCGCGACCGGTCGAGAACCACACGAGCGAGAGCCCGCGCTTCGCCGCGGCGTCGTCGAGCTGCGTGCGATGTTGAGTTTCCCACTCCGAGCTGTCGCGCACGTTGAACACGCCGGAGCTGAACACGCCGACGTACGCGTACTTCGAGAGGTCGCCGAACACGATGTCGAGCGTCTGCGCACCGCCCATCGAGAGCCCGGCGATCGCGGTCGAGCGGCGGTCGGTCAGCGCGCGATAGTGCGCCTCGACGTAGGGTTTGATGTCGGCGTTGAACTCGCGAACGAAGTCTTCCGATGTTCAGACTCGCCGGGGCCACCGCGGCCGCCTGGCGAAAAGCGGCTCGTGTGCCCGTCGGGCATGACGACGATCATCGGTTTCGCGGCGCCGGACGCGATCAGGTTGTCGATGATGAAACCCTGCGCGGCCCACGGTGGACCACGAGTCGTCGCCGTCGAACGCGCCGTGCAGCAGATAGAACACGGGGTACGACGTGCGGCCGCGCTCGTAGCCCGGCGGCAAGTACACGTGCATGCGCCGATCTTTGCCAAGCGCGCCGGAGTAGTAGTGCACGGCCGAGATCGCGCCGTGCGCCACGCGCTGCTCGTCCATGAACTTCGCACCCGGCACGTAGAACAGGCTCCAGGCGTTGCCGTTCGACTGGCTCACGGCCGGGTTCACGGGATCGGACGTCGGCACGCCGTCGACATTGAAACGATAGCGGTACGCGCCGGAATCGAGCTTCGGGAAACTCACCTGCCAGACACCGTCGGCGCCTTTGGTTAGCGGCAGGCCGCCCTGGATCGGAATCGCCGGAACGTCGCCGCCGCTGACGACTTCGACCTTGCCCGCTTGCGGCGCGCGCAGCCGCAACGTGACGTCGCCGTTCGCGGCAATCTCGGGCGATACGACGGGCGGAGGGGAGGTGCGGCCGCCGGCGCGGGTTGCGCGGCGACGTGGCCGGCGAAGAACAGCGCCAACAGCGTGGCGGTCGCGTGCGGAAGTCTCGTTGGGTGATTCACAGTGCGTCTCCCCTTCGGCGGCCCGGCACTGCGCCGCGCCGCTATTCTTTCAGTGTGGCGTCGAGCGTGATCTTGAGCCCGTTACGCAGCAGATTCGACACGGGGCACTTCTTCTCGGCCTCGGCTGCGTACTGCTTGAACGACTCGGCCTTCATGCCCGGCACCTGACCTTCGGTCACGAGGTGCATCTTGCCGATCACGCCGTTCTCGAGCGAGACCGTGGCTTTCGTGCTGATCGATGAGCGGCCGGTGGCCCTGCGTGCTCAGGTAGTTCGCGAACGCCATGCTGAAGCAGGCGGCGTGCGCGGCCGCGATCAGCTCTTCGGGGTTCGTGCCTTTGGCGTTCTCGAACCGCGTGGCGTAGGTGAACGGCGTATCGCGCAGCACGCCGCTCGTCGCGTTGATCGTGCCGGCGCCGGTCTTGAGATCGCCGCGCCAGGTTCCGGAGGACGTGCGTTCGATGGCTGCCATGTCGCTACTCCTTCAGCGTGCGTGGTCGTCGAGACGATCGCCGCGCACCCGCCGGTGCGCGGCGACTCTATGCCTTACGTGTTCTTCGTACGCCAGCTGTCCGCGTAGCTGCTCGCGGGCTTCGCGGGCGTACGGCGTCGGCGCCACGCGCACGCGGATCTCGGCCTGCTTGTGCGGTTCGGTCGAGGTCTTGCCCGTGGTCTCCGGCTCGCCCCAGATCAGCGTCAGCTGGTCGCCGATCTTCACGTCGTCGTTCACGACGCCGAGCGACAACATGCAGCGCTCGTTGTACGAGTAGCCGTTGAACATCGACATGCCGACCATCTTGCCGCCGCGCATCAGCGTGTCGGCGTTCGTCGAGGCGTAGTTCGGCTGCGGGAAGTCGATCCACTTGTAGGCCAGGCCTTCCTCGAACCGCGACGCCACGACCTTCAGCAGGTCGTCGCGATTCCACTCGAGCGTGACCTTCTTGCGGTTCTTCTGGTCCTTCAGCTTCGTCAGCGCCGGCTTTGCCGATGAACTCTTTCTTCCAGCCGATGTAGAAGCCGTAGCCGAGCTCGAACGGATTGACGTAGTAGTCCTCGATCTTGTCGCTGACGAAGCTGCCGCCAATCGAACCGACTGCCTCGTAGCTGTCGGCGCCGAGCCAGTCGCGGTAGTCCTGCATCATGCCGTCGCCGGTGTAGATGCCGGGCAGCGGCGAGGGGATCCAGCCGGACTCGAGCGTGTTCGTCGAGTACGCGCGAGCGCCGACCAAACGCAGGTCGACGCCCGCGTCGCGCGCGGCTTCGATGATCGTCGACTGGATGTAGTGCTTGTCGGCGTAGGGGCCGAATACCTCGAGGCCCGGGCGCGCCCGCCATGCCGTGGCGCAGCGCCTGCACGCGGCGCGAGCCGATCTTGATCCAGTCCACGTGGAAGAACTTGATGTCCGGGACGGGGCCGCCGTTGATCTTGTCGAAGATCTTGTTCGCGTCGGGTCCCTGGATCTGGAACCGGTAGTGCGTGCGATAGATGGCCTTGCCGTCCGGGCGGCTGTCGGAGCGCGGGTCGTGCGTGAGGCGCACGCGGTACTTGTTGATGGCGGCCTGGAACTTGACCCAGTTCGCCGTCGGCGCGCGGCCGACGAGCACGAACTTATCCTCGCGCTCGCGGAAGATGATCATGTCGCCGATCACGTGGCCGGCCGGCGTCACGGGCACGAAGTGCTTCGCGCGGTTCAAATCGAAGTTCGCGAAGCTGTTGACGCCGACGTGCTCGAGGAACGCCGCGGCATCCGGGCCTTCGACGATCAGCTCGTCCATGTGGTGGGTCTGGTCGAACAACACGGCTGAATGGCGCCAGGCCATCTGCTCGCTGCGCCAGTTCGAAAACTCCGGCGCGACCACGGGGTACACGTACATGCCGATTTTGGAATTGCGCAGCAGCTTGACGGCGTTGCCGTGCGCCTTGAGCACGGCG
Source organism: uncultured Gammaproteobacteria bacterium (assembly GCA_963748045.1). Classification (GTDB taxonomy): domain Bacteria; phylum Pseudomonadota; class Gammaproteobacteria; order Steroidobacterales; family Rariloculaceae; genus FEN-1219. The sequence goes on along the minus strand of CAVVIC010000026.1, from coordinate 48,872 downwards.
CTCAGGTTATTTGCAGCCATGATTTCCTCTCAAAGGGGACGAGTCAGAAGGGATCGTAGAAATTGTTCTTCCCAAATGATCTCACATTCGCGTCGGGGTTTTCGCCAGTGCGGCGCCCCGCATCGGCGCCGCGGCGTGCACGCCAGATCGAAAGAGGCGCGCCCCTCGCGGGGCGCGCCCTGCGTCTAGACCCATGCGGCGTGCGCTATTTCGGCCGATACGCCGTGCGTGCGGTCTCGCCATACGGCGCCGGTTGCACCGTGGCCCGGATCTTCACTTGTTTGTGGCGCTCGACGGTCGGTTTCGTCGAGCCGCCGTCTTCCTCGCCCCAGATCACGTTGACCTTGGTGCCGGGCTTCGCGTGTTTGATGTCCACGCACGCGAGCGACAGCATCGAGCGCTCGTTGAAGCTGTAGCCCGTGTACGTCGAAACGCCGACGAGCTTGCCGCCTTTCTCGACGCGATCGAACGGCAGCGTCGAATAGTTCGCGAGCGGCAGGTCGATGTACTTGCGGAACTTGCCGGCGTGGAACAGCGTCGTGAAGACCTTGTCGACGTCGTCGCCGTCCCACACGAGCGTGACCTTCTGCTTCTTCGGCTTCTTCGCGATCTTCTCGAGCGCTTTGCGCCCGACGAACTCGTGGTCGAACTTCACGAAGCCGCCGTAGCCCATGTCGTAGGGCGTGAGGTAGTAGTCGTCGATCTTCTTCGCGACGTAACTGCCGCCGAGCGACGCGGTGGTCTCGTAGCCCGTGCCCGCGAGCCACTGGCGGTAGGGTTTCATCGGCTCGCCGCTGTAGACGGCGGGCAACGGCGACGGAATCCAGCCCGACTCGAGCGTGCTGGTCGGATACGTGCGAGCGCCGACGCGGCGAATACCGAATTCCGCACCGGCCGCGACGATCGCGTCGCGCACCTTCTCGCCATCGGCCCACGGGCCGAAGATCTCCCAGCCGGGCTGGCCGACCATGCCGTGGCGCAGCGCGCGGACCTTGCAGCCCGCGATGTCGATCGTGCTCATGTGGAAGAACTTGATGTCGGGCATCGCCTTGCCCGTGACCTTGTCCATGACCTTCTTCGCGTTCGGCCCCTGCACCTGATAGCGGTACACGCGCCGTCCGCCGGTCTTGTTCACGAACGAGCGCTCGTCGCGCTCGGCCTTGGCGTTGTACTTGCCCGCGACGAGGTTGTACTCCACCCAGTTCAACGCCGGCGGCCGGCCGACAAGCACGAAGCTGTTCGGCGCCAGGTGGAACAGGATCGCGTCGCCGATCACGTAGCCGTCGTGATTGCAGGCGACGAACTGTTTCGCCGTGTCGACGCGAAAGTTGTTGAACGTGTTCACGCCGAGCGACGAGATCAGCTTCAGCGCGTCCGGACCTTCGAGATAGAGATCCGTCATGTGGTGCGACTGATCGAACAGCGCGCAGGTCTCGCGCCACGAACGTTGCTCGTCGCGCCAGTTCGTGAATTCGCTTGGCACCACCGGAAAAGCGTACGGTCCGATTTGCGAGTTGCGCAGCATCTCGACCGGGCTGCGCGCAGAGTCCAATGCCTGTTGCAGGTTCTGGTAGCTCATAAAGTCCTTTGAATCTCCCCTTCGAAGACGACTCGCTGCTGCGAGTCCGCGTACGCCTCGTTACCGAAGGAACCTCGGTCCGGGCGCGGCCCCTAAATCACCCTAAAACAACAATCGTCTTAGCGCCACTTGGCCGGCCTGCCGATCCGAACCGTCTCGTTCGTGGCTTGCCCCTGCCCCAAAAGAAAACGGGCGAGCGTCGTTGCCGACTGCCCGCCCGTTTGCAGCAGAGCGAAACAAGACTCCCGATCAGCCGGCCTTGCCGGTGCGCCAGCCCTCGGCGTACGTCTCGCGGACGAACTTCGAGTACGGAACCGCGCTCACCGTGGCGCGGATGTTCAGCTGCTTGTGGCGCTCGACCGTGGTCTTGCGCGTGCCGCCGTCCGGCTCGCCCCACACCAAATTGACTTCGCTGCCGAGCTCGACTTCGGGATCGACGATGCCGAGCGACAGCATCGACTTCTCGTTGTAGCTGTAGCCCGCGAACATCGAAGCGCCGACCACCTTGCCGTTCTTGTCGACGATCTTGTCGAACGACGACGAGGCGTAGTTCGACAGCGGCAGATCGATGTACTTGTAGTGATCGTCCGTGCCCGCGACCATCGACGCGAACACCTTCGCGACGTCGTCGCCGTTCCACGCGAACGTGACTTTCTTGCGGTGCGGCTTCTTCGCGATCTTCTCGAGTGCCTCGCGGCCGATGAAGTCGTGGTCGAACTTCACGAACGGGCCGTAGCCGATCTCGTACGGCGTGACGTAGTAGTCCTCGATGTTGTCGGAGACGAAGCTGCCCGCCAGGCTGCCCGTGGCCTCGTAGCTATTGGCCGGCAACCACTTGCGATACTTCTTCATGCGCTCGTCCGTGTACACGGCCGGCAGCGGCGAGGGGATCCAGCCGGACTCGAGCGTGTTCGTGGCGTAGGCGCGGGAGCCGACCTGCGTCAGGCCGAACTCTTCGCCGGCTCGCACGATCTCCTCGCGAATCTTCTCGCGATCCTTGTACGGGCCCCAGATCTCGAGACCCGGCGCGCCGGCCATGCCGTGGCGCAGCGCCCGGATTTTCTGGCCCTTGATGCGGATCTTGTCCATGTGGAAGAACTTGATGTCCGGCACTTTCTTGCCGTTCAGCTTCTCGATCAGCGTCCAGGCGTTCGGACCCTGGATCTGGAAGCGGTAAGAGATGCGCTTGACGGCCTGACCCTTCGGGTTGCCCGGCGAGCGGTCGTCCTTCTTGATCTTGACCTTGTAGTTGCCCGTCTCGGCGTGGAACTGGATCCAGTTAGCCGACGGCGCGCGGCCGACGAACACGAGCTCGTTCTTGTCGAGGTGGAAGAGGATGCCGTCGCCGATCACGTGGCCGCTGTGGCTGCACGGAATGAACTGCTTGGCGCGGTTGATCGGAAAATTCTCGAAGCTGTTGATCGCGAGATCGGACGCCAACTTGATGGCGTGCGGACCCTTGATGTACAGGTCGACCATGTGGTGCGACTGATCGAACAGTACGCACGACTTGCGCCATGCTCCCTGCTCGTCGCGCCAGTTCGAAAATTCGCCTGGGACGACAGGGTAGACGTAGGCTCCAATCCGGGAATTGCGCAGCAGATCGACGGGATTGCGGGCGGCTTTCAGCACGTCCTCTAAGGTTTTGTGAGCCATGGCTACGGGTGTCCTCCTACGGCGAAAAGCTTTTGTTATGCGGGAAAAGGCGCGCAGTGTACCACCGGCGTGCGGAAATCCGCTCACCCTCGATACGATCGTCCAGCCGTTGCGGAAGAGGCCATGGCGTTGTGCCCCGAATGCGTGCGCGGACTCTATTTCAGGACCGCGCCCTCATGGACCGGCGTGACCACGTGCTGGTACACGCCGAGCCAGCCGCGTTGGCCCTGGGCGCCGAAGGTCTTCGGCACGCGCCGGCGCTCGGCCAGCACGGCCTCCGGCACTTCGAGGTCGACCACCTTGCGGCGTACGTCGATCGAGATCACGTCGCCGTTCTCTACATAAGCGAGGGGTCCGCCGGCCGCCGCCTCTGGCGACGCCTCGCCGACGACGAGGCCGTCGTTCACGAGACCGGACAGCTGCCCCTCCGTGATGGCCGCGACCTTGTCGATCAGGCCGGCGCCGTCGAGCGCGAACACGACTGCCGAGGTCATGGCCATTCCCGGCCCGCCGATGACGCCGAGGCCGCGCAGCACCACCACGTCGCCGGGCTTCACGCGGCCCTCCTTGATTCCCGCCAGGGCCTCGTCGCGGGAATGGAAGATATTTGCCGGGCCACGGAACTGACAGCGTGCGCTCGCCGGTGCCGCCGAGCCGTACGATGCCGCCGCCCGGCAGCAGGCTGCCGCGCACGATAACGATCGCGGGCCGGTTCGACAGCGGCGTGTCGAGCGTCGCTGATCACGCGCTCGTCGGCCACGCGGGTGCCGGCCAGGATCTCGCGCAGCGTGCCGCCGCCGACCGAGCGGGCGTCGAGGTCGAGTTGGCGTTCGAGCCGCTTCAGCACCGCGCGGGCGCCGCCGGCCGCCTCGAACTCCTCGATGAGCCCGGGGCCGTTCGGCCGTACGGCCGCGAGCAGCGGCACGCGGTCCGCGTAATCCGAGAACGTCTGGTAGACGTCGATGTCCACGTCGGCCTCGGTCGCGATGGCCTGCAGGTGCTTCACGCAGTTGATCGAGCCGCTGAGCGCGAGCACGACCTGCACGGCGTTGCGCACGGCGCCGGCCGTGACGATGTCGCGCGGCTTCAAGTCCTGCCACACCATCTCGACGATTCGCGCGCCGGCCGCGCGCAGGTGCGCGAACATCTTCGGGCTGCTGGCCGCGCACCGGCGCGCTGCCGGGTAACGCCATGCCGAGCGCCTCGCACACGATATGCATCGAGTTCGCCGTACCCATGCCGGCGCACACACCCGGGCTCTGCACCGCGACGTCGGCCATGCCCGTGAGCTCCTCGAGCGTGATGCCGCCCGAGGCGATGTAGCCGGACTTCAGGAACACGTCCTCGATGTCGACATGCTCGCCGCGATAGCGGCCACTCTTCTGGTAGCCGCACACGACCACGATCGTCGGGATGTTGAGTCGCCCCGCGGCCATCAATTGCCCGGGCGTGGTCTTGTCGCACGACGCGAGGCACACCATGCCGTCGAGCAACGCGCCTTCGACCTGCACCTCGATGTCGGCCGCGATCAGATCGCGCGTCGGCAGGATGTACGCGCCGCGGCGGCCCGCGCTCGTGATGAAGTCGCTCGGCGCCGCGGTGCGGACCTCGAACGGCACGCCGCCGGCCGCGCGTATCGACTTCTTCAGCTCCGCGGCGATACCGTCGAGATGGCTGAAGCAGCTCGAGAGCTCCGACGACGAGTTCACGATCGCGATCTTTGGCTTGGCCATGTCCTCGTCGGTGAGCCCGAGCGCGCGCCATTGCGCTCGGCGGCCGGCCCAGAGCGCGGTGCCGGGTTCGAGGTTACTGCGTAGTTTGCGTGGCATCGCGTGAAGCTCCTGGTGTCGCGAACGGCAGTACTGGGCGTGCTCGGTTGCCCAAGCGCAACCATAACTCTTGGGCCTGGAGAAATCGCCTGCGCGTTGCCCCGGCGCACGCGCCCCCCTAGTATTCGAGCGATCTAACCGGGGGGTCAGATAACGATGAACACACGCACTCAGCGCGCGGCGCTGACGGGACTCGCGCTCGCTGCCAGCCTGTCGTTCCTCGCGCACACGGACGCGCAGACCCGGCAACGGCGAATGGCCGAGCTACGGCGGCGATGTCGCGCACACGCGCTACGCGCCGTTCGATCAGATCAATGCGAGCAACTTCGGCTCGCTCGAGGTTGCGTGGCGGTTCAGCACGGTGAACTCTAGGGCCTAGTCCCGAGTATCGCTTCCAGAGCACGCCCGTGATGGTCGACGGTGTGCTGTACACGACGGGCGGCTCGCGACGCGCCGTCACGGCGCTCGATGCCACCACCGGCGAACAGCTCTGGGTCTACAGCCTGAACGAAGGCGAACGCGGCGCGAATGCACCGCGGCGGTTGTCGGGTCGCGGGCTCGCGTTCTGGAGCAAGGGCCGCGACAAACGCGTGCTGTACGTGACGCCGGGCTACCAGCTCGTCGCGCTGAACGCCGACACCGGCCGGCCGGTCGAGAACTTCGGCAAGCGCGGCGTCGTCGATCTCTACGAGACGATCGATCAGGGCGGCGACTGGGACAAGCGTCAGATCGGCCTGCACTCCCCGCCGACGATCGCGAACGGCGTCGTGATCGTGGGCGCTGCGCACACGCCGCTCTCGCCGGCCAATCAGGCCAGCAACGTGGTCGGTTACATCCGCGGCTTCGACGTGGTGAGCGGCAAGCTGCTGTGGACGTTCCACACGGTGCCGCGCCGCGGCGAGCCGGGCTACGAGACGTGGCTGAATGCCTCGGCCGAAAAAGGCGGCGGCAACACCGGCGTGTGGGGCGCCATCTCGGCCGACGAGCAGCTCGGGCTGACCTATCTGCCGGTCGAATCCCCGTACGGCGACATGTACGGTGGCTTAAGGCCCGGCGCGAACCTGTACGGCGAGAGCATCGTCGCGGTCGACACACGGACGGGCGCGCGGCGCTGGCACTTCCAGACCTCGCATCATCCGCTGTGGGATTACGACATCCCGACCGCGCCGATTCTCGTGGACGCCGTGAAGGACGGCAAAACGATCAAGGCGCTCGCGCAGGCGACGAAGCAGGGTCTCCTGTTCGTGCTGAACCGCGAAACCGGCGAGGCGATCTGGCCGATTCCGGAGACGCCGGTGCCGCAGGGCAACGTGCCGGGCGAATGGTATTCGCCGACGCAGCCGATCCCCTCGCTGCGCTACGGCCATCAGGGCGTCACGAACGACGACCTCATCAACTTCACGCCGCAGTTGCGCGCCGAAGCGGAAGCGCTCGTCGCGAAGCACAAGATCGGGCCGATCTACACGCCGGCCGTGCCGTTCAACCCGAACGGCCCTACATCCACGTTGATGGTCATGGGCGGCAGTAACTGGCCGGGCGGCGCGTACGACCCCGACACGCACATGGTCTACGTGACGGCGAGTGTCGGCGTGAACAGCATGACGATCTGCCGCTACGCCGAAGGCTCGGTCATGCCGCACGGCATTTGCTTAGGGCCGGATGCGGGCGCGTTCGGCGGCCTGCGCGACGTGAGCGTGCAAGGGCTGCCGCTCTTGAAGCCGCCGTACGGCACGATCGCGGCCTTCGATCTCTCGAAGGGCGCGCTGAGCTGGGAGGTTCCGAACGGCGACACGCCGACCGCCATCAAGAACAACCCCGCGCTGAAGGGCGTGGACTTAGGCCGCACGGGCCGCGCGGGACAACCGCCGGGTGCGCTCGCGACGAAGTCGCTCTTGATCGTCGCCGAGCCCGGCTACGGGCCGACGCCCGACGGCAAGCCGGGATCCATGCTGCGCGCGTACGACAAGAGCACCGGGCGCGAGCTCGCGGCGCTGCAGTTGCCGGCGCCGCAGAGCGGCTCGCCGATGACCTACATGAAAGACGGCCGGCAGTTCCTCGTGATCGCCGTGAGCGGCAACAACTATCCCGGCGAGCTCATCGCATACAGCTTGCCGCAACCGAAGGCGCAGCAGCGGCGGCCCGCGGCCGCGGAGTAGTGAGCTTCAGTAGAGAAATTTGTGCCGCTCGTTGCTCGAGCGCTCGAGCCCGGTGAAGCTGACCGTTGGCGGCTCGGTGCTCCATGTGAACGGCCCGCCGGTGTAAGGATCGCGAACGGCCGACAGAGGGATCATCGCGCCAGCCAGCTCGGGCGGTATCTTCAGCACGCGCAGGTCCACGGTCAGCACGACGGCGCGTCGGGCGCCCTCGAGATCGGCGAAGCGGGCGCCAGCGTTGGCCAGGTAAGACGGGTCGGGTCCGCCCAGCGTGTGGCCGAACAGGTTGTACGTGATGCCGAGCACGCCTCGTGGCGGCTCGTCGATGGACGACGCGTCGGGCAGCTTGGACGCGAGCTCCGCGGTATGGCGCGTTCAGGAGCGCGTCGACCTTCACGAATGCGGAGGCGTATCGATTGAGCGTCGCCTGAGGCTGAAGAAGCTGCAGCGCGAGCGGTGTCAAGACGCGATCGATCGCTGACCTTGAATCTTTGCCGGCCGGTACCGCACTCGCGAGCCCCGTCCGGCTCGATCGACCGGATCGATTTGTCTGCGACGCGCCACTCGTTGACGAGCGAGCGTCGCAGAGAGCGTTCGGTATCGGTGATCGGCTTGCGCCACGTTTCCGGCACGCCGTCCGCGCGGCGCTCGGGCGGCAGGCGGCGCAGAATCAAATTCCCCCACAGAAAATTCAGGTTCACGTAGGACGCCGCGATCGTCTTGCCGAACAACCAATCCGTCTCGGCGAGCGCCATGCGCCAAAACCGGACGTCGGCGTCGAGCCGGGCGCGAACCTCATTGGCGTCACCTGCAGCCGCGAGGCGCCACGTGTCGAGCATGAAGAGGCGACGCGCGTAGCCGACCTCGCCGTATGGAGGCTGCGGGTTGCGCAGGTCATGTGTCGTGACGTCCTGCCAGGCACGGTAGCCGAGTAGGGTTCGGTACCGCTCGATCAACGGTCGCTGTTCGTCGAGGCGTTCGCCGAGGTCGGTGACCACCGCTTCGAGCGCCGCCACGCATGCGGCGTCCACGCCTCCACACGGCGTGAGTACCGCGGCCAGGCGCTCCGGAAGCTGCTGAAAGTCGGGAGCGCTGCCAGGATACGGGTCGGACGCGCGGTTCGATTTCCGCGTCCGCAGCCATCGAACGAATCCACTGCGCGCGCGACGTGCCCACGAGTCCCGGGTCGCCGACGCGCGGCACCGCGAATCCGAGCACGTAGACGTAGGCGTTCGCGGGATCCGGGATCGGTTCGGGCGTGACGGCCGCTGCGAGCTCGAGCGCTTCCGCGTTCGGCGGCTGGTCTCGCCAGTTCACGACGAACGCGAACAGGTACAGCACGACGGGCACCGCGACGATCGCGATCGTCGTCCACATCAGCCAACGCAAGGTGGTCCGCAGCGCGCTCATTCTGAAAACGCTAACACATCGACGTTGGCCCGAGCGCGGCCGGCGTCAAACCGGTCGTTTCCGCCGGTTTCGCGTATCGCGGCAGCGCTCCAAACCGCGCGATGCTGTGGCTCGGGGAGTGGGGTTGACAGCGCGCTTTGCGCGGGACGTATGATCGATGGCGATGCAGGTTGAATCGCTCGAAGTGCTGGAGAAGGCGGCCGTGGTGCCAGCGCAGGCGCGCGCCATCGTGCGCGCGATCGAAATCGAGATCGCCGGCACGAAGGATACCCTCGCTACGAAGCAGGACCTTCAGGTGTTGAGGCAGGAGTTGCGGCAAGACATGGCGGAGCTGCGCGGTGAGCTCAAGGCAGAGATTCACGCGACGGTGAGCGGCGTCACTCGCCAGATGTACCTCGCCGTGCTTGGCCAGATGGCGGTGCTGCTCGGGTTCGCCTATTTCTTTGCCACGCACGTGCGCTAACGCGGCTCGACCGAATTCCGGTAACCCCTGCGCGCCGATCTCCGGCACGGTAAGATCGGAGCGCCACACTTTTCGGTGGCCGGGGGGCATACCAATGAGACGCAGGGCACTGCTCTGTGCAACGGCCGTCATCGCCGTGGGCGTGAGCGCCCGCGCGAGCGCGCAGCACGCAACCGCATTCGACATCGAGGACGGCAAGCGTGTGTTCCAGACCTCGTGCGCGAATTGCCACGGGCCGGACGGCAACCTGATCGCCGGCATCGATTTCGGCCGCGGCGTATTCCGCCGGCCGTTCACGAACGACGAGCTCGCGGCCACGATCATCGGCGGCATTCCGAACACGCCGATGCCGCCGAATCCCGGCATGAGCAAGGAGCAGGCGCTGCGCATCGCCGACTACCTGCGCTCGATGTCTGAAGGCCGCGCTGCGCCGACCAACGGAGACGCGCGCCGCGGCCGCACGCTCTTCGAGGGCAAAGGCGAGTGCACCGACTGCCACGCCGTGCACGGCGCAGGCTCGCGCGTGGGCCCGGACCTCACGCGCATAGGCGCGCTGCGCCGCGTGGCCGAGCTCGAGCGCTCGCTGCGCGATCCCAAAGCGGAAGTGCAGCCCGAGAACCGGTTCTACAAAGTTACGCCGAAGGACGGCAAGCCCGTCACGGGGCGACTGCTGAACCGCGATACGTTCACGGTGCAGTTGTTCGACACCGACGAGCACTTGCGCTCGTTCCGCATTGCGGACTTGAGCCAGCACGGCTTCGACGACACACCCATGCCGGCCGCAAGCAAGAAGCTCACGTCGCAGCAGATCGCGGACGTCGTGACGTATCTTTCTTCGCTGCGCGGCGAGGCCACGCCATGAAAACACTACTCCGCACGCTCGCTCTCGCAACCCTCGTCGCAGGCGCACCCCTGCAGGCGCAGGTCACGTTCGACCGAATATTGAACGCCGAGCGCGAGCCGCAGAACTGGTTGAGCTACTCGGCCACCGTGTCGAACCAGCGTTACAGCCGGCTCGACCAGATCAACACGGGAACCGTGAAGGGCCTCGAGCTTCAGTGGGTGTGGCAAGCGCGCTCGCTCGAAAAGTTCGAGGCCACCGCGCTCGTCGTCGACGGCGTTCTGTACACCGTGCAGGCGCCGAACGACATCGTGGCGCTCGATGCGGCCACGGGCCGCGTGTTCTGGACCTATCACTACGAGCCTGCGCCCGACGCGCGCCTGTGCTGCGGCCGCGTGAACCGGGGTCTCGCGATCTTGGGCGACACGTTGTACATGGGCACGATCGATGCGCACCTGGTCGCGGTCGACGCGAAGAGTGGCCAGCTCGTGTGGGACACGAAAGTCGGCGACTCCGCGCAGATGTACGCGATCACGATGGCGCCGAACGTCATCAAGGACAAAGTCATCGTCGGCACGGCCGGCGGCGACATGGGTATTCGCGGCTACATCGCGGCGTACAACGCGAAGACGGGCAAGGAGGTCTGGCGCTTCTACACGATCCCGGCGCCCGGCGAGCCCGGCAGCGAGACGTGGTCCGGCGACTCGTGGCGTGCGGGCGGCGTGGCCGTGTGGAACGCGGGCGCGTACGACCCGCAGACGAACTTGGGGTTCTGGGGCACCGGCAACCCGGGGCCGGACTGGGACGGAAGGGACCGGCTCGGCGACAACCTGTACAGCGACTCCGTCGTCGCACTCGACGTCGATACCGGCAAGCTGAAGTGGCACTACCAGTTCACGCCGCACGACGAGCTCGACTACGACTCGACTCAAGTGCCCGTGCTCGCCGACATCGATTGGCGCGGCACGCCGCGCAAAGTCATGCTCTGGGCGAACCGCAACGGCGTCATGTACGTGCTCGACCGCGTGACGGGCGAGTTCCTGACCGGCAAAGCGTACGTGAAGAACAACTGGCTGGCCGGCTTCGATGCGAAGGGCCGGCCGCAGCGCGTGCCCGGCATGGACGTCACGACGCAGGCGAAGCTGTTCCGGCCGCACGTGCACGGCGCCATCAACTGGGCGCCGACGTCGTTCTCGCCCGCGCACGGGCCTGTACTACGTGGCGCACTGGGAGAACTCCGGCATCATCGCGGCGGCAGGCGTATTCCCGCAGCCGGTCGGCGTGAATCGGCGCCAGACCGCGATGGGGCAGACGAACCTCGACCCGTTCTTCAACAACGACGACGAAGCCTACGGCGTGATCCGCGCGTACGACCCGAACACGCTCGACGCGAAGTGGGAGTACCGCATGGCGGACATCACGTGGGGCGGCGTGCTGTCGACAGCCGGCGATCTCGTGTTCGGCGGCGGTCGCGAAGGCTACCTGCTCGCGCTCGACGCAAAGAGCGGCCAGCTCTTGTGGCGCTCCTCGCTCGGCGGGCAGATCAACGCCGCGCCGATGAGCTTCGCCGTGAATGGCCGGCAGTACGTTGCGATTGCGGCGGGCAGCGCGTTGTTCGCGTTTGCGTTGCCGCAGCGTTAGCCGGGCGAACCCGCGCGTGTCGTCGCATTCGAGCGGGATTACTGCGGCACCGTGATTCGCAGGGCTGCGTCGCCGCGAGTCCGGGACCACATGCGGGCACTCTCGAGATCGCACACGTACGGGAACATGGCCGTCTCGGCGGGGACGCGCGTGAGCTCGACGCGGCCTCGCTTCGCCTCCGTCAGATACACGGGATCTTCGAGCCTGTAGTCGTAGAACAAGGTGCGTCCGTCGCGCGAGACGGAGAACCGTTCCGTCAGCGTTCTTCCGCTCGCTCGACGGAACGTCCGCACCGCCGTGCGCCTCTTCGCCGCCGAGCCCCCAGCCGGACTCACGGAACCCGTGGTTTTCGACGACGAGCGTATCGCCTTCGATGCGGCCGCTCGCGACGCCGAACCAACCATCACGGTCGACGCGCACCTCGCCACCACTCAGCGGCACCGTGCGGACGATGTCGTAGATCTCGTGGTGCAGCACGGCGCTGCGCTCGTCGATTCGCACCTCGAATAGAAAGAACGGCTGGAAGAAGATGTCCGGAACGTTGATCGGCTCGCAGCTATTCGCCGGCGAGCGCTTGCGGTCGTAGCTGCGCCAGGCGGCCGTGCCGGCTGCGTTCAGCGGTAGTGACGGTCCATCGGTTTCGAAGCGCAGCAACGGCTGCTGCCAGCGACCCGCGAGTCGGGCGATGCCAGTGGTGGCGCTCTCGTCCGCGGCGTCTGGTTCTTTGGCGAGCTCGGTCCGCGAAGCGGCGGCGCGCAACGACGGGCTGAAGAGTCGTGTGCTGTTCGCCATCAGGTACTCGGCCCCGAAGGCATCGACGATCGCGCGTGCGTGCGCGAACCTGAATGCGGGATCGCGATGCGGCCACGCGTGGATCGTGATCGCGTCGCCGGGCTCGAACGTCTGTGCATCGATGCCGAGCGTGCGCAACATCGACACGGTCTCCGATTCGATTTCCCACCTCGCGACGGCGCCGCGAGGTTCGCCGTCGGAGATCATCTGCGCGTCGATGACGAGCGACGCATGCGGATTGCGCAGCTTGAAATCGACGAGCGTGCCGCGCAGCTCGATGGTCTTCGTGGTGTCGAACACGCCGGTGGAGTGATGCGCATGCGCGAGCCCGCAGCACACTAGCGCATGCACCGCGGCGAGACAGGCGACTCTCTGGCTCGATGATCTGCGCACGCCGGGCTTCACACGCATCCGCAATTTCCAAAGCGTACTACGGCGGGAGTCAGACTGCGCCCCGATGCCGAACGCCCGGCGGGGAAGATGCGGGGAGTTCCGGGGGAAAACGACGAGAAGCGCCGGCATCGTGTTGGCGGGGGCAGGTACCCGGCCTATGCTTGCTGCGCCACGGGGAGTGGGGTGAACGTCGCGGTCGATGAGTCAGCACGGCGAGCAACGGATCCATGAGATATACGCAGCGGCATTGACGAAGCCGCCGGGGGAGCGCGCGTCGTACGTGGCGCGAGTGGCGGGTCCGGACACGGAGCTACGCGAGCGTGTCGAAGCGCTGCTGTCGGGCCAGCAAGACACGGTGTTGCCCGGCTACGAGCCGGGGAGTGCGGGCGGGGAACAGCTGCTCAGTGCCGGCACGCAGATCGGCAGCTACCGGATCGAAGGCCCGCTCGGCGCGGGCGGCATGGGCGTCGTCTACCTCGCCACCGACACGAAGTTGAACCGCCCCGCGGCGATCAAGGTGCTGCCGCAGAACCTGGCGGACCCGGAAGCGCGCCGCCGCTTCCAGCAGGAAGCGCAGCTCGTCTCCTCGCTGAACCACCCGCACATCGTGACGGTGTACGACGCGGGGGAGTACGAGGGCCGCCAGTACCTGATCACGGAGTACGTGGACGGAGGGACGCTGCGCCAGTGGGCGCAGCGGCCACGCGGGTGGCGAGCGATCGTCGAGCTGCTGGTGGGAGTGGCGGATGGGATTGCCGTAGCGCACGAGGCGGGGATCCTGCACCGCGACATCAAGCCGGAGAACATCCTGCTGGCGAAGAACGGCTACGCGAAGCTAGCCGACTTCGGGATCGCGAAGCTGCTGGAGAGTGATCCGCTGGCGGAGGACTCTGCACCGCAACGGGGGAGCGAGCACAGCACGCACTTAGGCACCGTGGCGTACATGTCGCCGGAGCAGCTGCAGGGGCTCGCGCTGGATGCGCGCAGCGACGTGTACTCGTTTGGGCTGGTGGTGCAGGAGCTGCTGGCGGGGCGGCGAGCCGAGGGTGCGGACCCGACGGCGCCGCGGACGTTGCCACCCCTGCCGGCCGACGTACCGGCGGAGCTGCGCACGATCGTCACGAAGGCGCTGGAGCCAGACGCTGACGATCGCTACCAGTCGATGCGCGACTTGGTCGTCGATCTGCGCAGGATCGTGCGCCAATCGGGAATCGAGACGGTCCGAGCGTCGCCGCCGTGGCGACGGCCGCTCATCTACTTAGGCGCCTTCGTCGTGGTGCTCGTGGTGGGCTTCGTGGCGCGCGACTACGTGCGTGATGCGCTCACACCCACCAGCAGAGCCGTCGCCGTGCTGCAGTTCGTCAATGAAAGCGGCAACGCCGACGATGCCTCCATCAGCGAACGCCTCGGTGACAAGTTGCGCGAACAACTCCAGGAGTCGCCGGACTTGGCCGTCGTCGGACGCGTGTCCTCGGTGAGCTTCCGCGGCGTGCAAGTCGACATGCCAACGATCGCGAAGACCTTGGCGGTTGGCACGCTGATCAACGGTAGCCTGCGGCGGCGAGGAAAAACACTCGAGGTCGACGTCGATATCCTGGACGACCGTGGGTTCACGCTCAAGGCACTGCACTTCGAGCGGCCAGAGACCACGTTGTTCGCGTTGCAGCAGGAAATCGCGGGTCAAGTCCGCGAGTACTTCTTCCCGCAACTGGCTGCAACGGCGCCGAAACCGAAGACGCCGACAGCGCAGAGCGAACAGGCATTTGCGCTGATCACCGCCGGCATGTACCTCGATAATGCGGTCAAGGACGATATCTCGATCGACGAGGAGCAGCTCGCAAAGGCGATCGACTACTATCGACGCGCTGCAGCGGCCGATCCGAACTCCATCGAGGCATATAGCCGCTTGGCTGCGGCATTGCTGTATCACAGCGATGTCAAGGGTGCCGGTGTGGCACTGAGTCGCGCGCTCGAGCTCGGCCAGACGCTCGGCGCGAATGCGAAATCGGCCGACTTGTCCTACGCCCATTACACGGCTGCCTTATACCTGATCCTAACGCGCAGCGACGGGGCCGACGAGCAGTACCAAAGAGCGCTCGAATTCAACTCAAACAACGTGGATGCGTTGGGCTCCTACGCGCAGTGGCTCTTCACGCACCAAAGCGCTCTCGACGCGGACGCGTACTTTCGGAAAGCCATCCAGCTCGACCGGCAATCGCTGAAACGCTATGTCGACTACGCCGAGTATCTCGGCACGGTAGACGGTGTGGACCGTCTACGTGAGGTCGCCCACGAGGTCGAGCAGCGATTCCCCGCCGATGCGCGCGGTTACCTGAAGCTCGCTCGTATATATGAGCTTACTGGTGATCTGGACGTCGCTATTGCCTACGGCCTGATGGCATATCGCTTACTGACTTCGCAGGGAGCGGCACCCAATCAAAACGCGGCGTCGCAAAAGCAACTCGTCGAAGATGCTCATGGCCAGCTCATGGAGCATTACGCGAAGATCGGTGACTTCGACGAGGCCTCGAAGTTCGAGCCGAAGCCCGGCATTGGCCAGCTCTTCTTGAGCCGGCGCTACCGGGAGCTCGTGGACCTTGGCCAGGACACGATGATCGAGCGTCCCGACGATCTCGATAGTCAGTACTACCTCGCGTTTGCCTACAACGCGCTGGGCGATCCCGCGCTCGCAGAGCGCACGCTCCGGAACCTCGGCTTCCCGATGCCTCTAGAGCGCACGCTTGGCGGCCACGAGGGGCAGGCAGTGGTCTACTACATCGACGCACTGCAGTCCTTAGGGGGTAACGATGCCCTAGTGGAAAGGCTCGTGACAGAGGTGAGCTCGGAAGCGGGGTCGAGTGTCTTGCTGTTGAAGTCTTGGTGGAGGAACACCGAACGAGCGTGCGCGTTGGTGCTGGTCAACCGGGTTCCCGAGGCGATCGCCGACATCGATCGCATTTTCGATGCGCACGGTCTGCCGTCGTTGCCGTTGCTGCAGGACAGTCCGTGTTTCAAGCGGCTCGCGAAGGAGCCGCGGTACATCGCGCTGATCGAACACTTGCAGGATCGGCAGCGGCTGCTGCGGGAGCGGCTGCCCGCGACGCTCGTGAAGTACGGTGTGGCGGACGTGCGGCCGTGACGCCGAGTAGTCCATGAGTACGGGGGAGCAGCGTACCAAGGAGTTGTACGAAGCGGCGCTGAAGCATCCGCCGGGCGAACGCGCGTCGTACGTGGCGCGAATCGCGGGGGAGGACACGGAGCTACGCTCGCGAGTCGAAGCGCTGCTGTCGGGCCAACAAGACACCGTGCTGCCCGGCTACGAGCCGGGGAGTGATCGCGCCGAGCAGCTGATCGCCACGGGCACCCAGATCGGCAGCTACCGGATCGAAGGGCCGCTCGGCGCCGGCGGCATGGGGGTGGTGTACTTCGCCACCGACACGAAGTTGAACCGCCCGGCGGCGATCAAGGTGCTGCCGGAGAACCTGGCGGACCCGGAAGCCCGCCGCCGCTTCCAGCAGGAAGCGCAGCTCGTCTCCTCGCTGAACCACCCGCACATCGTGACGGTGTACGACGCGGGGGAGTACGAGGGCCGCCAGTACCTGATCACGGAGTACGTGGACGGAGGGACGCTGCGCCAGTGGGCGCAGCGGCCACGCGGGTGGCGAGCGATCGTCGAGCTGCTGGTGGGAGTGGCGGATGGGATTGCCGTAGCGCACGAGGCGGGGATCCTGCACCGCGACATCAAGCCGGAGAACATCCTGCTGGCGAAGAACGGCTACGCGAAGTTAGCCGACTTCGGGATCGCCAAGCTGCTGGAGAGTGACCCTCTGGCGGAGGACGCAACGCCGCAAAGAGGCAGCGAGCACAGCTCGCACTTGGGCACCGTGGCGTACATGTCGCCGGAGCAGCTGCAGGGGCTCACGCTGGATGCGCGCAGCGACGTGTACTCGTTTGGTCTGGTGGTGCAGGAGCTGCTGGCGGGGCAGCAGATCGAGAGTGTCGATCCGGCTGCACCGCGCCCGCTCGTACCCCTGCCCGCTGACGTACCCACGGAGCTGCGGACGATCGTCGCGAAGGCGCTGGAGCAAGACCCAGCGGATCGCTACCAGTCGATGCGCGACCTTGTTGTCGACCTGCGCAGGATCGGGCGCAAGGCGGATGCGGCACCGGCGCGCCCGGCCTGGGTTCGCGCCGGGGCTTACATACTCGTGGCGCTCGCGGTACTCGCTCTCGGCGTGTTCGCGTTCGACCGGATACGCGACAACCGCAGCGACGCGCCGGCGCGCAACGCGATCGTCGTGCTGCCGTTCGCGAATGACACCGGGGATCTCAACGATGTCCACATCAGTGAGGGTCTCGGTGACGACCTGCGCGAGCGGCTCATGGCGTTGCCTGGCTTGAGCGTGCAGGCGCGCACGTCGTCGGTGAGCTTTCGCGATCAGAGCGTGGATCCGCGGACTATCGCCGGCAGGCTCGGCGTCGGCATCTTGATCAACGGCCGTGTGCGGCGCGAGGGTAAGCGCCTCGACGTTCTCGTCGAGATTCTGGACGACCGAGGTTTCGCGGTGCGGCCGCCGCTGCGTTTCGAGCGCCAAGACACCGAGGTGCTCGCGATGCAGCAGGAGATCGCGAAGCAGGTGGGCGCCTACCTTGTCCCGGAATCGTCGGCTGCGGCTGCCGCGAAGCCAACGACGCCGACTCAACAAGGCGAATCCGCGAACATGCTGATCCTGTTCGGCAGCCATCTGGAGCATGAGGTCAAGGACGAGCTCTCCGTGGACGACGAGAAGCTCCAGCAGGCGATCGAGTACTACCGCAGGGCAACCGTCGCCGACCCCACGTCGTTGTCGGCGCACAGCCGCCTTGCGGCGGCGCTGCTGTATCGCGGCGACGTCGATGAGGCCAGCCCTTCGCTGAAGACGATGCTCGACCTTGCGGACGCGCCGAAGGCGCAAACGACTCCCACGGAGCTGTCTGACGCGTACTACACGTTCGCGCTGTATCTTGCACGCACGCGCTCGGCGGGGATGGACCGAGCGCTGCAGGCGGCGATTCGGCTGAATCCGAACCACGCGGATGCGCTCGGTGCCTACGCACAATGGCTGTTGACGCACGCCTATCTCGACGCCGGTGCCAGCATCGCCGCGGAGGGCTCCTTTCGCGAGGCGATTCGCCTGGATCGGCAGTCGCTGTCGCGATACGTCGACTACGCGGAGTACCTCGGCACACCCCTCGAGAGGATGAGCCAACTGCGTTCGCTGGCGCTCGAGATCGAGGAACGCTTTCCGAGCGCCCGCGGCTTTATCAAGCTCGCCCGGCTCTACGAGCTGACCGGCGACCTCGACGTCGGCATTGCGTGGGGCCTGCGTGCCTACCGGGCGCTCCGGCAGGACCCGGCAACACCGGGCGAAAGTCCAGCGTCGAGGCAGCAGCTCGAGCGCGATATCGATGGGCAGGTCGCCGAGCTCTATGTGCGCATCGGTGAATTCGAGGAGGCGGCGCGATTCGAGCCCGAGCTCGGCATCGGGCAGCTCTTCTTCCGACAGCGCTACGGCGATCTCGTGGCGGTGGCGCAGGAATCCGTGCTCGAGCATCCTGAGGATCAGCGCTCGTACCTGATGCTGGCGTTTGCATACAACGCAACCGGCGATTTCGCGAGTGCCAGATATCTGTTGGAGCAGAGGCTCGGTTTCCCGAGGAGCACACTCACGGACAATGGCACGGACGTCGAAGTCTTGCCGGGCGCGATCTACCGCGACGCGCTGCAGTCTTTGGGAGCGGAGGCCGAATTCGTACGGAACGATGCCGCCAGTTTCGCCTCGGGGTTCGGATACGCGGTCGAGCATGGCTTTCAATCGTCGTGGTACATGAACATCTATCTAGCGTGCGCGCAAGCGCAGCTCGACCGAGTCGGCGATGCGCTCGACTCCATCGACCGAATCAAAGCGTCGCAAGGGTGGGCCTGGTTGCCGTTGCTCGAGGACAGCCCCTGTTTCAAGCGGGTTGCCAAGGAGCAACGTTACGCAGCGTTGATCGAGGACCTGAAAGACCGCCAGCGGAAAGTGCGCCAGCGGCTGCCGGCGACGCTCCGCGAATACGCCGTTGCCGACGTCCGTCCCTAGGCGTGGAGCGCCGTGCTAATCGGCGAGCGTCGTAGAGCGGTTTCGCCGTCGGTTAGTCGATTGCGGTGCTGCGGGCCCGAAGGAACGCGACAGCGTGATGTTCAGCGCCTTCCGGAGTTTGAACACGTCCTGCGCGTGCACCATCTGGATCCAGTCGAAGCTGAGCACGCTGCGATCGTTCACCGTCCAGTCTGCGCCCACGCCGGCGTTGATGTAGTTATGCCGGAGCATCTGATCGTGGCGGTACCACACCTCCGAAGTGAAGTCCGGAGTCAGCAGTGCCTCCATCCCGGTGCCGTGCTTCGATGAGAAGAACACTTTCGCCGAAATTCGCGGTGTGGCGAAGTAGACCGCTTCGCCGTCGACTCGAGTGGTGTTGACGTTTATGCCTAGAGTCTCCGGAAGGTAGACGTAGCCCGTCTGTAGGTTGAAAAACCAACGCAGAAACGGTGGGCGGTACCCGAGCGTGGTGCCGATCTCCGTCTTGCGCAAGTGTTGGCCGGGGGTGGCGATGGCGAAGAACGGATAGTCGCTGACCGGGAAGCTCAACTCGATGTACGGTTCGACGATGAACGGTTCGCTGAGCGCGAGGTAACTCGCGCCCAGCCGCAGGTCCGTTAGATACGTATGGAAACGCCCGTCGTCGAGGAAACGCGATTCGGGGTGCGGCGGGATGATCTTCAGCGGGTCGTGCGACGGCGCAAGGGCCTTGCGGCTGATGGCCGGCAGCCCGAAGTTGACCGTCCAGCGATCGTTCAGCGCGTAGGTGGCTGCGAAGTCGACGAGACGTGTGCTGATCGGGGCCGTGTTCAGCGTGCCCTCGGACGTCGCGAGACCCTTCATCTCGTTGTATTGATAACTGATCGCGTACTGGCCGCGACGGGCCACCGCGTCGCCTTCCTGTGCAGCGGCTGTCGTGCAGCAAACGAGCGCACCGAGCACGGCCGCGAGCCAAGGCGGCCGACCGCTACGCGAAGCGCAGCGACAATGCGCCAAAGTGCCGCCGCTGCCGGAGAGGCTTACGACGCGCGCGACGCTTTCAGCGTCCGATGAATGACGCGCAGAAACTGCGTGAAGTCGTCGTCGTCGGACAGGTACCGCTCGTACGATTGCGCTGCCACGGCCTTCTGCGCAGCTTCGGTCGTCACCGGTACGAAACGCGGTGCGTTCGCCACGCCAGCCATTTGCGCTGCAACGATCTCGCGATCATTGAAGGACGCGAGCACGACGTCGTATTTGCCGCTGCGCAGCGCCTGCGCGATCTGGTCGGGTGTTGTGACCACTTTGAGGTGATGGCCGGCAGCCGCGAGTCTGTCGGCGATGCCCGAGTCCGGCGATACGACAAGAACGTTGCCGGGCAGCGGTGCAGTCTGCGCGCGATACGCGACGCCTTTGCCGACGCGGAACAGGCTTTCGCCGCACGCCTGGGCATCCAGGGATACCAGGGACGAAACAGCCGCGCCGACCGTAAATGCAATGGCTAACGATACACGCATGATCCGTCTCCCTCCGGGGACCCAGGCCCCGAATCTAGCATGGGGGGGCGTGAATCTCCTACTGATCAGGTGAAGGTCTCAAAGAGCGTGGAAACCAATGCGCGCCCCGCCTTGGGGCAGCAGGGGGGCGGCGCCCAGGGGAATAGCGCCGCCCCCCCTCGCACCGTATCGGTATCAGGGCAAGAAAATCGCGGCTCGCACCCAGGCCGTCGGCGGGATTCCGTGGGTCAGCTCCCACCCCCAGCTGCCGGCGACGTCCGGGGTTGGCCCCGAGGCGCTCGCCGTCGGGACGCCGTGGTCGGCGATCACGAGATGCACCTCCGCGGTGAATCCCGCATCCGAGAGCAGTCGCGACTGCGGCATCGTTGGGTTGAAGGCGGCACCGGTGGGCGGCCCTCCCGAGTTCGTCGAGAACGCGGAGTTGACTACACCCTTGCCGTTCACGCCCATCGAGGCGATCGCGCCGGACGCGAAAAAGATCGCAGTGTCGGCGTTGGGAAAGTCGGCAGCTCCGCAGGGTGTTTGCGCACAGCCCAGTGGCCTATTGAAGATAATCCACCAGACTGTGTAGGCATGACCCGGGATCAAATCGCCGGACATCACTTGGCCGGTAAGTCCATTCTTCGAGCGAATCAGGAACGCGCCGCCTTCCGTGCCGGTGCCGGTCGTGAAGCTGCGCATGTTCGTGAACTGAAAAGTCTCTGGGTTGGCGGTCAGCGCCTTCTCGATAGATTCGGCCAGTCTTGTCGCGTAGTCACGCGAGTCGTGCGCTCCAGCGGAAGCCGAGACGAGAACGGCGAGTGCCGCCGTCGCCGACCAAGCGATGCGAGAGATCGGTTTCATACATGTTCTCCTTCGGACGTGAGGCAACTAAGGACGGGTGTGTGCTCAGAGCACTTGCAGGGACTTCAGGAACTCGACAATCGCCGCTTGCCAGCGATCGGGCAGGGCAAAGAACGCATCGCGCGCGGCGCGCGCTTCGCCGCCGTGGTAGTAGATCGCGTCCGTCAGCGTCGTAAGGTCGCCGCGGTGTCCGTAGGGATCGGAGTTGCCTGCGTCCCAGAGTTTTCGCGTCAGGAACTGCCCCGTCGGCCGCGGCTGCGGCGGCACGGTGAAACTGCTAGCGGGTGCGAACCCCGCGAGGTTGCCCTGCGGCAGTGTCTCGTTGCAGAAGAACGAGTAGTCGGTGTCGCAGAGGTTGTGCCGCTTCAGATCCGTGAATGCCCGGACGACTGCGCCGTTGCCGTCACGCTCTAACCGCGGCTGCGGTCCCTGCGCCGTCATGTCCCACGTGAACGCGCGCGGCACCTGTCGCTGGACGAGATTGCCGGGCGGGTTGTACGGATTCGGTTCGCTGAAGAATCGGTTGTCGAGTTTCAGCTCTGGTACGTGACAGCCATTGCAACCGGTCGAGGCGAACAGCTGCTCGCCGAACAACGCCGCGATTCTGCGGACGGGTTCCGGCGCCGGGTGCTCCGTGGGGATCGGAAGCGAAGCCTGGAATACCGTCACGGCCGTCATGTCGCCGACGGTGAGCTCGTTGACCACGCCGTCGAGATCGGCGTCGACGAACTCGCCGAAGCGTTCCGTCGACTGCATGCCGTGGTGGTGATTCATGGCGTTGTTCGAAAACTCACGTAGCGATACGACCGCGCCCTTCTGATGGAAGGGCTTTACGATCAGGTCCCAATCGACGCCTTCGATCGCCGAGGGATCCAAGCGACCGTCCGGCAGTACCGTGAACTTGCCGAAGGAAATACCTTTGGCCTTGAGTGCCCGCGTCACGGGTGTGCCGCTCTGCCGTGCCGCTTGCGTCGCGGCGTCGCGCGTCGCGATCAGCTCCGCCGACATCTCCCGCGCCAGCATTTCGATCGGCCCCGCGCCGTACATCCCAAGCGTGTTGCGCTCGTTGCTGTGCGTGGCGTCGATCGATTGCGTGACCGGGTCGAGGGTCTGTGCGAGCACGAACACGTTGGCCACGAAGTCGCCCGCACCGCCCACGGCCGGCTGGTTGTGGCAGCCGGCGCAGGAGTTCGAATCCGGTGCGGACGTGCGAATGAACGCCGGCTGCCCGAGACCGCGCGGAGCTCCGGCGCCCGTCGACCCCGGCCGGCCTTGACCGTCGAGACGATTGAAGCGCGCTTCGAACAGCTGCCGCCCGCGCTCGCGCAGTGCGTTGAGCGTCAGGCGACCAGCGTCGATCTCGCCTTGATCGACGTGAGTGGCAATGGCAGGGCGCTCGCCGACGCCCGTGGCTCGCGGCGCGTACGGTCCGTGGTCGTCGGCGGCCGCCTGACCCGACAGAAACACAACCGTCATCACAACGGCACAGAATCTTGTTGAGCTGGTCCACATGTGCGGTCCCCCCCGAGCGTTACTGAACATTTCCCCTGCGGGCTCGATGTTCAGGCAGTGCTAGAATCCCGTCCGGGGAAGGGCCGGGGAATTTCGGGGGAAAACGACGAGGGGCCCCCTCGCATGCAACGATTCAGCTCGTTCGTGTTCGATCCAGACCTGCGGCAGTTGAGCCGCGACGGCTCTGACATTCACTTGACGCCGAAGGCGTTCGACCTGCTCGGCGTGTTGCTCGAGGCAGCGCCGCGCGTCGTTGCGAAGACGACGCTGCACGAACGTCTATGGCCGAAGAGCTTCGTGTCGGACGCCACCTTGGTCGGGCTCGTCAAAGAATTGCGCCGCGCGCTCGATGACCATGACCCTGATGCACCGCTGATTCGAACCGTACCGCGGGTGGGTTACGCCTTCTGCAGGGCTACGAGCTCGGCAGCGCCACCGGCCAACGGGGCTTCCGCATGGATCCTGGTCACGGGGAAGCGCATTCCGCTTTGCGAAGGCGAGAACACGATCGGCCGGGACCCTCTGTGTACGGTCTGGATCGACGTCGCGAGCGTGTCGCGACGCCACGCGCGCATCGTCTGCAGTGGCATGCGCGCGGTTCTCGAGGACTTCGGCAGCAAGAACGGCACCACCGTCGGTACGGAGGCAGTGCGATCCGCGCGCGAGCTTCGCGACGGCGACAGGATAGCGTTCGGGCGTGTCGATGCGGTTTACTGTGCCTCTGAGTCCGGCATACCGACCGTCACCGAGGGTGACTGGTCACGCCCGAGCTAATTTAGGAGATCCCCAATGAAGTCGCTCGTCTTAGTCCTCGCGTTCCTCGTGATCCTCGTCTCGCCGTTGCCCGGCATGGCGCAAGGCGATCTCGCGTCGATCCTCGCAAGCCAGGCTCGACCGCAGGCGGATCGCGAACAGGACGCGCGTAGGCACTCCGCGGAGTTCATCAAGTTCCTCGGCATCAAGTCCGGCGATCACGTCGCGGATCTCCTGACCGGCGGCGGTTACTGGACGCGGATTCTCGTGCCGCTGGTCGGGCCGAGCGGCAAGGTGTACGCGGGCAACAACCCGTTCTTCGCCCGGTTCTACAGCGATGCGTTCAATGCGCTGTTGGCCGAGCCCGCGTTCAAAGGCGTCGTGCGCATCGATGGCCCGGTCGACAAGCTCGCGTTGCCGACCGACGGCTCGCTCGATGTCGTGCTCATGGTCATGGCGTACCACGACATCTTTCTGACGGATGAGGATCGAGGCGCGCTGAACAAGAAGGTGTTCGCCGCGCTGAAGCCCGGCGGCGTGTACGGCATCATCGATCACGAGGCGGGCGCGGGCGCCGGTGCGACCAAGATCAAAGACCTGCACCGCATCGAGAAGAAAGTGGTGGTCGACGAGATACAGGCGGCGGGATTCAAGCTGGCCGGAGAAGCCGGCTTCCTGGCCAACCCAGGCGACGATCACTCGGCGAAGATCTTCGACCCCAGCATCAGCGGCAAGACCGACCGCTTCGTGCTGAAGTTCGAGAAGCCGCGGCGGTAGCGGCGGCCGAATGACGGGCGGATCGCCGACGCGATCCGCCCGCCTGGGTCAGTCCCGGAGCTTCAGACGTCAGTCGTGATGCTCGTCGTCGTCCCGGTCGTTGTCGCGGTCAGTCGGCGGCGGGCCGACGAGGCGCAGGACTTGGCCGGTGGTGCCGGTCGGGCCGAGCCGCGTCGACGTCAGCACGTAGATCTCGCCGCGCTCGTCGCGCCCTAGACCCTTCAGGTACTTGCCGAGCGGAGCGCTCGGGTCGCCGATCTTGAACTCGAACAGGTTGCCCATGGCGCCATCCGCGTCGGCCCAGAACAGGCGGCCGTTGCCCGGCACGAAGGCGCGGCTGAAGTCGCCGAAGATGTACTTGCCCCACAGCGCCGGCGAGCGCGCGCCGCGATACACGAAACCGCCGATGATTGCGATGCCGTCGGTGTGGTTGTACTCGGCCACGGGTTTCAGCAGCGGCTCGCCGTGCGCACCGGCGCCTGGGCACGAGGCCTGCGGCGTGTTCGGATTGAACGGGTCGAAGCAGTGGAAGCCTTCGTTGACAACCCAGCCGTAGTTGCCGCCTTTCACGACGACGTCGATCTCTTCGAACTTGTTCTGGCCGACTTCGCCCACGATCAGGCGGTGGTCGCCACCCCAGCCGTCGTCGAACGAGAACCGGAATGGGTTGCGGAAGCCGTACGCGTAGATCTCATCGGCGCCCGGCGTGCTGCCCGCGAACGGGTTGCGGCGCGGGATCGCGTACTCGAGGCCCGGGTCCTTGTGATTGACGTCGATGCGCAGCATCTTGCCGAGCAGGCTGTCGAGGCTCTGCGCGTTGCCGATCGGGCCGTGCGTGGGTGGCACATCGGACAAGCCATCGTTGGCGCCGCCGCCATCGCCGAGCCCGAAGTACAGGTACCCGTCGCGGCCGAACGCCACATCGCCGGCGTCGTGATTGAACTGGGGTTTGTTCACCCGCAGTAGGACGCGCTCGCCGACGACCTCGGCCACATTGGCTTTCGGGTCGCGCACGCGATACTCGGCCAGCACCTCGGCATGACAGCCGAAAGGCGGTGCGGCGCACGGTTCGCCTGTCGCTCCGGTGCGCGGCGAGCTATAGCGCACGAACAAGCGGCCGTTGTTCTTGAAGTCCGGATGAAACGCGAGTCCGAGCAGGCCGCGCTCGTCGTAGCCCGGGTTGAGCGTAACGACTTTCGCCGAGAGATCGAGATAGGGCTGCGTGAGACACACGCCCGACTCGGTATCGAGCACGAATATCTTGCCCGTCTGTTCGACGACGAACAGCCTCCCCGAGCGATCGCCGGCGTGCGTCGCGTACACCGGCGAGGTCAAGCCGGCGCAGAGTGGCTGGAGGTTGATGGTGAGATTGCCCTGCGGGATGCTCGGCGTCTGTGCCTGGCCAATCGTGGCGTTACCGAACGCGAACAATGCCGTAGCGGTGGCGCACGCAAGCGTGCGTGTTGCTATGTCGTACATGGATCCCCCTGTTATTGCGTGAGTGCGGACCGACGTGAGTGCCCGCGCGAACGCATGAGGTTCATCCGTTCGCCTTTGGTGGGGCGGCAGTCGTTAGCAGGTCGGCCGGGTTCCGGCGCGCGTTCGTGCGCAAGCTCGGCTAGAGGTCAGCGTAGGGAACGGCGAGCAACCGGTTGCCGGTGCGCATGTCTTCTTCAAGGAGCTCGAGCAGCGCGCCTGCGGCCGGGCCCGGGCTTGCCATCGCCGATCGGTTGACCGTCCCACTCGACGATCGGTGCCACCTTGATCGAGCTACCGAGCAACAGCATCTCGTGCGCGGCCCGTCCGTCCGCGACGGCGATGTCGCAAACCTCGACGCCTGTCAGTACGCCGTGCCCGACGAGCGCGCGCGCGAGGTCGAGCAGTCGCAACGACGTGCAGCCTGGCAGCACGTGCTCGAACTTCGGATGCCGCAGCACGCCGTCGCGCGTGACGAACGCCAGATTCATGTTCGAGCTCTCGCCGACGTTGCCGGCGTCGTCGATGAACACGCCGTTGTCGAGGCCGGCCGCTTTCGCTTCCATCTGCATCAGAACGTTCGGCAGGTAGTTCGTGGCCTTCGTGATCGCGTACAGGGGCGGCTTGATCGGGTACGTCGTAGTCATCACGCGCAAGCCCTTCGCTGTACCAGCGCTCGGGATACCTGAGGCCGCCGAACACCATCACGAAGAACCCGGGCTCGGCGCTCGGCGGCGGGCACGAGCTCGAAGTTGCCGGGGCCGGACGAGAGCCAATAGCGAATCGCGCCATCGCGTACGCCGCTCACGGCCGCGGTGCGAACGATGATGTCGCGCAACGCAGCGCGCGAGCTCGGCATCTTCAGGCGCGAGCGCTCGGCCGAGCCGAAGAATCGATCGAGGTGCGCCTCGAGGTCGTAGATGTTGCCGGCGACGAGCGCGGCCGTGTCGAAGATGCCGTGGCCGCGATGCACCATGTGGTCATCGAACGGGATCACCATCAGCGCGGGATCCGTGACGATGCCGCCGAGCTGGCTCGAGTAGAACGCGGCGAACTTCACGGGCTGACGTTGGCGCAGGTTGCGCATCGCCGCCAGCGCTGCCGCGGCGTCGAGCGATCTCACGTTCGACTCGGACTGCGCCATGCGCGCACTCTAGCACTTGAGGCTTGGGAGGATCCCGGTATGCAACGACTGCTGGAAGACGCCGCGCAACGCGCGAGCCGCTATCTCGAATCGCTGACCGAGCGCGCCGTGCGGCCCGATCCCGCCGCCGTGCAGCGGCTCGCGGAGCTCGACATCGCGTTGCCGGCCGAGGGTGTGCAGGGTGCGGACGTCCTGAAGCTGCTCGACGAGCGCGTCGGTCCCGCGACGATGGCGATGGCGGGCCCGCGGTTCTTCGGGTTCGTGATCGGTGGTGCGCTGCCCGTGACCGTCGCTGCGAACTGGCTCGCGACGGCCTGGGATCAGAACACCGGCCTGTACCGCTCGACTCCCGGCACGAGCCACCTCGAGCAGATCGCGCTCGCCTGGCTCAAGGATCTGTTCGGCTTTCCGGCGAGTACCGCGGGCGCGTTCGTGACGGGCGGAACGATGGCGAATTTCACGGCGCTCGCGGCGGCCCGTCGCGCGGTGCTGCAGCGCGCGGGCTGGGCCGTCGACGCCGACGGGCTGTTCGGCGCGCCGCCGATCACCGTGCTGGTGGGTGCGGAAGCGCATCCGACGTTGCTGAAGTCGCTGGGGATGCTTGGCTTGGGGCGCAACCGCGTCGTGCGCGTGCCGGTCGACGCGCAAGGCCGCATGCGCGCCGACGCGTTGCCGCGCATCGCGGGACCGACGATCGTGTGCCTGCAGGCCGGCAACGTGAACACGGGCGCGTTCGATCCGCTCGAACCGCTGACCGCCGCGGCGAAGGACGCCGGCGCGTGGGTGCACGTCGACGGCGCGTTCGGCTTGTGGGCCGCGGTGGCGCCGAGTCGCGCACATCTGACGGCCGGCATCGCGCTCGCCGACTCCTGGGCCACCGACGCGCACAAGTGGCTCAACGTTCCGTACGACTCCGGGCTCGCGTTCGTGCGCGATGCCGACGCGTTGCGCGGCGCGATGGCGATCAGCGCCGAGTATCTGCCGACCGATTCGCCGCAACGTAATCCGTCGGATTTCACGCCGGAGCTGTCGCGGCGCGCGCGCGGCGTCGAGGTGTGGGCGGCGCTGCTGTCGCTTGGGACAAAGGGTGTGACGGAGCTGATCGAGCGCAATTGTCGCTCAGGCGCGGCGCTTCGCCGAAGCGCTGTCGAACGCCGGCCATCGCATCCTGAACGACGTCGTGCTGAATCAGGTGCTGGTCTCGTTCGGTTCCGCCGAGACGACGCTGCGCGTCATCGACGCGATCCAGGAGGACGGCACCTGCTGGGCCGGCAGCACGGTGTGGCAGGGTTCGACGGCCATGCGCATCAGCGTGTGCAGCGCCGCGACGACCGACGCCGACGTCGAGCGCAGCGCTGGCCGCCATGATTGCGGCGGCCAAACGGACGGGCGCGCGCTGAGGTCGTCCTAAAGTCCCGCGAATCGCGGTCGACACAGTGTCGACTTCTTTACATATCGCGAGCGGAACATGGACATGACCAGCATCGGTTCGGTGGCGAATCTCCTTTCGTTCGCCCAAGTCACGGGCTCTCCCGCGCCCACCCCGCGGATTCCCGGGCGGAGCAACGACTGTCACGGCGCGCCGCAGTGCTCGCAGACCGCCGACGATTCCGCGGCCACGCTGCGCTACCGACGCACGGAGCGCGCGGGGCTCTACATCGTTACGCAAGAAGGCGACGTCGTGCGCCTGCGCATCAAGGTGAGCGACTCCGTCAACGCCGCAGCTTCCGACGGGACCACCGACGGCACCCAAGTCGCGCAGTTGTCGGTCGATGCTCGCAGCAGCGTGAAGATCTCGTTCCATGTGGACGGCAATCTGAACGCCGACGAGCTCGCTGCGATTCGCAGCGTCGTCGAGCAGGTGGGGAAGCTCGCGGACCAGTTCTTCGCCGGCGACGTGCCCGCGGCGTTCGCTGCCGCCCAGGATCTGAACATCGACGGCTCGCAGCTCGCGAAGGTGGGCCTGCGTTTGAGCGTGCGCGAGAGTTCTACCTACAGCGGGCCGGCGCTCGCCGTTGCCGCGACCCCGGCGCCGGCTCCAGGGCCGACGCCCGCGCTGCCGGCGTCGACCACGCCGGCCGGCAACGAGGCGCCGCCGCTGGTCGCGACGGAGGCCGTGGCCAGCGCGCCCGATGCCTCGACCTCGACCGCCGATGCGTCCGCCGCGACCGACCCCGTGCCGACGCCGCCGTCGACGGACCCCGCGCCGGCGCCCGCACCTCCGGCCCCGACCTCGGTCGCGGGCAATGCGCTCGCGACGATCGCCGATTTCCTGCACCAGCTGCTCGCCGCGCTCGGTGCCCCGGCGGTTCCGTCCGATGGCGCGTCGCAGCCGTCGGTCAGTTTGTCGTTGAAGCTGCGGATCTTCGCCGCGACGGTGGCGCACCTGACGATCGCAGCACCGCCCGCCACTAGTGGCAGCGATCAGAAGGCAGCACCTCTCGTGGGCGATACGCTCGACGCATTGGCCGCAGCGCACGACCCGCCGCTCAGCACGAACGCTTAGGCGACGCCGGTTTCTCGTCCTCAGTGACTGGCGGCCGGTTCGCCCGCGAGTAGGAACGCGAGCGCGTCCGCGCAGTGTTGCGTGACCTTAAGCGAGAGCAGGTCGTCGGCGCGCGTCTTGCCGAGATTCACCGCTGCGATCGGCTTACCGGCTTCCGCCATCGCTCTTACGAAGCGATAGCCCGAAAGCACCATCAACGACGAGCCCACGATCAGCATCGCGTCCGCGCTGCTCGAGCGCACTGAACGCGAGTTGAACGCGTTCGCGCGGCACGCTCTCGCCGAAGAACACGACGTCGGGCTTCAGCAGTCCGCCGCACGTGTTGCACGCCGGTACGTCGAACGCCGCGAAGTCGATGCCGTCGAGATCGGCGTCGCCGTCCGGCGCTGCGAGCGCGTCGAGCTCCGCGAAGCGCGGGTTCCGGCGGATCATTTCGGCTTGCATCTGCGCGCGCGGGGAGCGGCGCTCGCACTTCATGCAGCGCACGACGTCGGCGCGGCCATGCAAGTCGATCACGTTGCAACTGCCGGCCGCCTGGTGCAGGCCGTCGACGTTCTGAGTCACGAGTTGCTCGATGCGGCCGCGGTACTCGAGCGCCGCGAGCGAGCGGTGGGCCGCGTTCGGTTGTGCGCCGCGAAGGCGCTGCCAGCCGATGAGGCCGCGCGCCCAGTAGCGTTTGCGCGTGTGCTCGCTCGCGAGGAAATCCTGGAGCGTGACGGGCTGGGCGCGCTTCCATTCGCCGTCGGCGTCGCGGTAGTCCGGAATTCCGGAGCCGGTGCTACAGCCTGCACCCGTGAGCACGAACAGCCGCTCGTGACGATCGATGAATTCGTGCAGTGCAGTGAGCATTGGGACTCGCATTCTCGCGCAGCCCGAGCGCGCAAAAAAAGAGGCCGCCACTTGCTGTGGCGGCCTCGGGGGGTGCGACGCGGGTTACGGCGTCGCGGGGGGTGTGGCGCGCTCGTGCTCGACGCTCACGTCCTTCGTGAACGTCTTCGTCGCCGGGTCGTAGGTGGCGTTGACGTCGCGGGTCGTCGTTCCGCCGTTCGCGTTCGTGCGAACCGTCTCGCGCGTGAAGCCGTCGGCCGTGCGCTGGACGTCGTCGTTGACCGTGCGCGTGTTGCCGTTCGGGCCGGTCGTCACGACGTCGCGGCTCACGGTGCCGGCATCCTTGTCGCGGGACACCGTGGCGTCGCGCGTGGCGGTCTTGCCGTTCGGGCCCGTGAACGTGCTGTCGCGCGTGAAGCCGTCGGCCGTGCGCTGCGTGACATCCTCACGCGTCGCGGTCTTGCCGTTCGGCCCTTGCAACTCGACGTCGCGAGTGCGCGTGCCGTTCTCGCGATCGTTGATGACGGTGGCGTCGCGCGTGGCGGTCTTGCCCTTTGCGTTGGTCCAGTCGTCGTGACGCGTGTGGCCGTTCGTCGTGCGCTGGCCTTCCACGTGGTGCGTAGAGGTGCCGCGCTGTGCGCCTCCGGCTCTGCCGCGAACGCCGGCCGCATCGGCCGAAGCCGCCGCGAGCGTCAGAGTGACGATCCCTGCCAAGCCCACGAGCGCAAAGCGCTCGCTGAATCCTTTCGTGCTCATTTGAAACCGCTCCCTTTTCGAACGCGGCGCCTTGAAGCGCCCATTGCCTGAACTCGAGGGGAAACAACGCGGGGTGCATCATCGCGTTGACGGCGTGGCAGCGCGCGGGTGCGGATCACAAAGCGCCGCGCGGTGCGCAGCCGCATCGACGCGGCAACGCATCGTTTACAAAACGAATGCAGCAGCGTCACGGATTGCCGCTTATGCCAAACGGGTGCTCGAGCCGGCTGCGCGCGATAGCACACCGCGAGCAACGGGTCGTGCGACGACGCCGACGGAGAGGTGAAGTCGCGGCGTCATTCGGGTCTCGCGCTGGGTGCGTCGACGTCTCGCGATCTGATGTCGGGGCGCGCGAGCGATGGCAGCGGGCCGTTAAACGGTGGCACGAGCCCTTGCGGCGGTGACCCCACGATCGTGCTGGGCGCCGCGCCAATGACGCCGTTGGGCCCGATCAGGACGCCGGTTTGCACGGGAAGGCCGGTGACTGGCGAGCGGATGCCCGTCCCCGTCGGTAGGAGCCTTCCGCGCGCCACGTTCTCGACCATTTCCTCCGCCTGGGGGCGCAGTCGCGGATCGGTGATGTGCTCGTCGACGAGCCGGCGCGCGAGCGGTACATCCGTGGTCGCCGTCATCATGATCGTCGTCATCAACGCCGCCTGCCGCAGGCGGCCGTCGCTGAATGCCGCGAGGACCGAGGCATCCGGCGCCCCGGGCCCCTGCGCGCGCAGCGCTGCCCCGAGCGCGAAGTCGCGTTTGTCGCTCGGCGGCAGGCCGAGCGCCCAGGCGCGAACGGCGCTTGGGTTCGACTGGCCCCAGGTGTCGCCAATCATGCTCATCGCCACGCCGCGCAGAGTCGGTGGCAGATCGAGCGCCCAGGTAGCGGCGGCCTGTGGATCGCGTTGCGCCCACTCGCGCGCGATCTGGATCTCGATGCCGGCGCCGTTGGCCGGTCGTGTCGTGACCGACGCAAGCAGGCGGGCCGCGGCCGGAGGATCGATCGAGACCAGATGCTGAGCCAGCGCAGCGGCAGCGCCATCGTAGGCCGGATCGCCGCGGAAGCGCTCGACGAACGCCAGCGCGCGCTGCGGATCGGAGCGCACGTAGCCGAAAGCGATCGCACCGATCCAGCGATCGCGCGCCGCGCTTGGCACGCGATCGAGATACGCGCTGGCCGCCTCGGGGTCGGACTGCACCAACGTGTACCCGAGCTGCATGAACGCTTCCGGTGGCAAGCCGGCGGAGTGCGCGAGCGCCCATTCCAGCGCAGGCTTCACGTTGCCTGGGCCTTGTGCCCAGCTCGTGAGCAAGGATGTGATCAGCACCTGTTTGTTCTGGCTGTCCGGCAAAGCACCGACGCGCGCAGCGAGCTGCTCGAACTGACGTTGGTCGCGATTGAAGCCGTTGCCGATGATCGTGAAGTACGCCTGCGTGCGCGCCGGCTCGGCGAGTGAGCCGACGAGATCGAACGCGCGCAGAGGTTCGCTTGCCGAAACGAAGCTGATGACCGACTGGACGAGGTCCGGTTGCGGCGGATCGAGGCGCTGCGCCCATTGGAACGCAGCTGTAGCGTCCTTCTGCGTATAGCGCATTACGACCTGTTGCAACGCCATGCTGCGTTCCGGGCCGGTCGGCAGGCTTTGCGCGAACATTGCGGCGCGCTCGGGGTCGGTGTCTGCGATCCGGTACAGCACGCCGTCCGCGAGCGCCGTGCGCCGCCCCGCGTCGTCGAGACCGTTCAGATACGCCACGAGGCTGCTCGTGTCGGCCCACCTCTGCAGCACGGAGTTGCGCAAGTTAGAACGCAGCGTCGGATCCTGCACGCGTTCCGCTTCCTGCATCGCGTCGCGCGGGG
This sequence comes from uncultured Gammaproteobacteria bacterium, assembly GCA_963748045.1. GTDB lineage: Bacteria > Pseudomonadota > Gammaproteobacteria > Steroidobacterales > Rariloculaceae > FEN-1219. Next base: position 16,050 of record CAVVIC010000026.1, on the reverse strand, counting down.
CGTCTTGCGCCCATCGCGCGACGATGGTTGTGGCCGCGACAGTGCGCAGGTTCGCGTCGCGCAGCCGAAGCGCGGCCGCGAACGCCTCGCGCGGCGGGATCGACGTGATGGACATCAGCGCGTCCGCACGAAACTGATCGACACTGCCGGCATGCAGAGCCGCCGCCACGAGTTCCACGTTCGCGAGGTTCCTGCCCAGCGCGTCGAGGATGGCCGCAGCAGCGTGTTGCGCGAGGGGCGCATAGTCGATGAGGCTCAACGCCGCGAGCGCGGCATTCGGGTTGCTCTTCGCCAGACGCAAATACATCGAATGGGTCACGTCGACGGGGGCGTTCTGCTGCGCGCTGGCGAAACGCACGGCAGCGGCGGGGTCGAGCTCGAAGTAGCGCTCGAGCAGCGCCTCGATCACGAAGTGCGGCGACGGATCCGGTTTCGCCGCGAGCCCATCGCGGACGAGCTGCTCGATGGCCTTGGTCGATTTCTCGCGCGCGACCTTGTCGTAGAAAGCCGCTCGTTCGGCGGTGGTCACCGGCGCGGACGTTTGTGCTTGCGCCAAACCGACCACGACGACGCCGATGACCAGCGCGAGGATCGTGAGACGCGCGATCCCAGTCCAACGTCCGAGATTCATGGCGGCAGTTCCGCTGCGAGGACGTCGCGGTATCGTACTGCGCGCCATCGGGGCGCACCAGGCTTCGGGCCGAGGCCGGACGGCCGCCCGACATGCGGCGGCGAAGACCACGTGCGTCGCGGCCTACTTCGCGCGGCCGGTGTACCCCTGCGCCAGCAACGGAATCGCGACGACCTGGTTGCGCGCGCTCGGCGTGCCCCAGCCGCCGTAGAACACGATGCCGAACAGCGTCTTCTTGTCCTTGCCGCCGAACGCACACGCCGTGCATGCCCTGCGGCCCGGCGATAGAGCCCAGGAACTCGCCGCTCGGCGAGAACACGTCGGCCGACTGGCCGGTGGCCACGTACACGCGGCCTTCCGCGTCGACGGCCGAGCCGTCGCCGCCTTGGCCGCCGCGCAGCTTGCCGAAGTCGCGCTGGTTCTTCAGCGAGCCGTCGGCTTGCACGTCGAATGCGACCAGCACGCCGCCGTTCGTGACGTACAACACCTTCTCGTCCGGGCTCAGGATGATGCCGTTCGCTGCGGGCACGTCGCCGTACTTCGTGAACACGCCCTGCGGATTCGCGTAGAACACACCCGAGCCGCTCACGGCGAGATACACGCCGCCGCGCGCGTCGGCCATGAGGTCGTTCACGACGCCGCCGACGCACTCGAACGGCTCGCCCTGGAACGTGTTCGCGAACATCTTGCGCTGCGGCTCGAGCTGCTCGATGCCGCCGCCGAAGCCGCGCGACGGCGAGGAACAGCGCGCCGTTCTTGCTGCGCGACAGCGCGCCGCCCGTGTTGGTCTTGTCGAACAGCACGGTCGCGAGGCCCGTGGCCGGGTCGACCTTCATCACGTTGCCCGCGTCGTTGTTCGCGAACAGGATCGAGCCGTTGTCGCCGGCGATCGGGCCGTCGGCGTTGTTGCCTTCCCACGCCCACACGACCTTCCAGCTTTGCCCCGCGGCGATCACGCCGGGGATCGCGGCCGGAGTCGGCAGCGCGGGAGCGGGCGGTGGCGCCGTATTCGCCGCGGCCGCTGCGCCGCCGCCGATCGAGGGCGCCTTCGGCGGCGTCTTGCACTTGGCCGCCACGGCCGCGTATCCGGAGTTTTGCCAAGCCTGCTGGCCGTGCCCGCGATCGAACTCGGACGAAGGTTTCTGCGCGACCGCGTTGGCAGCTGCGCAGCCCAAGAAAACAGCGGCGGCGAGCGTGAGTTTCATCGTGATACCCCCCAAGGGTTTCGCGTTTTTCGGTATGCGCGGGAGTGTAGCGTAGTGTCGGGTACCCCCCTAGGGTGTCCGCGCTACCCGTCCAGCGATTCGCGGCAACCGATGTAGAATCCTTGATTGTTCTAACAACTCGAACTGTTGGGGGGAATGGCAGTGCTAAAGAAAATCACAATGGCCGCCGTCTGTGCGCTCGCGCTCAGCGCGACCGCGATGGCGCAAGACGCCAAGACCGTCATCGCGAATGCGCAAGCAGCGCTGGGCAACGTCAAGTCCGTCACGTACTCGGGGTCGGCACACGACGTCGCGTTCCAGCAATGTGGCGCGAACGCGTGCGGAGCTGATCTGCTACGGCACGCACGACCCGATGCGGCCGATCACGGGCTACGTTCGCGTCATCGACCTCGCGGCGCCGACGTCGCGTCACACGGGCACCACGATGAACTTCGGCGCCGGGTGGCTCGACGACGATCACGCCGGCCACGTTCTTCCAGCAGGTAACGGCCCAGCAAGCGGACGTCTCGCAGCCGTGGGCCCAGTCGCTCGAGCTGTACATCACGCCGTGGGGCTTCTTGAAAGGCGCGGCCGAGAACAACGCAACCGCGAGCCGCAAGAACGAGGGCGGCAAGAGCTACACGATGCTCTCCTGGAGCCCGAAGGTGAAAGCGCCGTCCGGCAAGAGCTATACCGTCAACGGCTACGTCAACGGCGACAACATCGTCGAGCGCGTCGAAACGTGGGTTGGCGAGAACATCATGGGCGACATGCAGTCGTCGCGACGTACTCCGACTGGCGCGACTTCGGCGGTGGCGCCATGGTGCCGACGCACATCGAGCAGACGCGCGGTGGGTGGCCGTTCTTCGAGGTGAACGTCACGAACGCTCGTGGCAACCCGGCGGACGCTTCGCATCGCTCGCACCGGCCGCCGCAAACGCCCCGGCGCTCCGGCCGGCCCGCCGGGCGGCGGACAGCCGCCGGCGCTGACCGTCACGACCGAGAAGCTCGGCGACGGTCTCTACCGGCTCACGACGGGCCCCGGCAGCTACGACTCGCGTGCTCGTCGAGTTCAAGACGCTACGTGATGATGCTCGAGGCGGGCCAGAGCATCGCTCGCGCGGCTCGGCGTACGTCGCCGAGACGAAGAAGCTGTTCCCGGGCAAGCCGATCCGCTACGTGATGAACACGCACCCGCACTCCGACCACACGGGCGGCCTGCCCGCGCTCGTGGCCGAAGGCGCGACGATCATCACGCAAGCGAACAACAAGGAGTTCTTCGAGCGCGCACTGAACACGCCGCGCACGTTGCTCGACGACGTGCTCGCGAAGAACCCGAAGAAGGTCGAAGATCGAGACCGTCGACGAGAAGCGCGTGTACACCGACGGCACGCGCACGGTCGAGATGTACCACATCTATCCGGCGCCGCACTCGAACGGCTTGATCATCGCTTACATCCCGAAGGAGCGCGTGCTGTTCCAGGGCGACTTCTCCGTGAATCCGGGCGAGCCCGCGAACGATCACGTGAAGGCGCTCGTGCCCGCGCTCGAGAAGCTAGGGCTCACGAACTTCGATCGCTACATCAACGTGCACGCGTCCGCCGCGCCGCAGCACAAAGAAGACGTCTGGAAGGCGATGGGGAGGTAATCGGCTAACGATTGGTATTCAGAACCACAAGAGGGGAGACACTGCATGTGTGACCAAGATCATTTCGAAGAGGACCTGAAGAAATACACGCGGCGCGACATGGGCGTGCTCGCGGCCGCCGTCGGCGTCGCGTTCATGCTGCCGCGCGCGGCGAACGCGGTCGACGTCAAGGAAAGCGAAGTCACGATCAAGACGCGCGGACGGCGAGTGCGACGCGTACTTCGCTGCGCCGACCACGGGCGCACACGCGGCCGTGCTCGTGTGGCCCGACATCTTCGGGCTGCGCCCCGCGTTCCGGCAGATGGGCAAGCGCCTGGCGGAGTCGGGTTACAGCGTGCTCGTCGTGAATCCGTTCTATCGCACGAAGAAGGCGCCGACCGCGCCGAACGGTGCGCAGACGCCGATTCCGGACGTGATCGCCGCTCGCGCAGACGTTGAGTGCGACCACGCACACGACCGACGCGAAGGCGTTCATCGCGTGGCTCGACGGCCGGTCGGAAGTCGACAAGCGCAAGAAGGTCGGCACGACCGGCTACTGCATGGGCGGCCCGATCGTGATGCGCACGGCGGCGGCGGTGCCGAACCGCGTCGGTGCGGTGGGCTCGTTCCACGGCGGCGGCCTCGTCACGAAGGCGCCGGACAGCCCGCATCTCTCGATCCCGCAGATGAAGGCGCAGCTTCCTGATCGCGGTCGCCGAGAACGACGACATGCGCGAGCCGGACGTGAAGAACGTGCTGAAGGCCGATTTCGCAAAGGCGAAGCTTGACGGCCGAGATCGAGGTGTACCCGGCCGCGCACGGCTGGTGCCCGCCGGACACGACGGTCTACAACAAGGACGCGGCCGAGAAGGCCTGGAGCCGCCTGCTGGCGCTGTTCTCGAAGGCGCTGGCTTAGTCTCGAAGTCTCTCGAGACGGGGACCGCAGCTGCGGTCCCCGTTTCCGTTTTGGCCGAGCGGTTCGCAAGGCGCCGAGCGGCCGAGGGGCGCGGTCCTAGACGTCAGTCCAACTCATTGACACGGTGTCAACAGATGGCTATTCTGCGGCCGATGTCGGAAGCTCAGCCAAAGACGCGTAGAGGAAAAGAGCAGCGCCGCGCCGAAATCGTCGACGCGGCCGAAGCCGTCTACGCCGACGTCGGCTTGGGACGCGGCCACGATCGACCAGGTCGCACGCCGCGCGCGTGCTGAGTCGCGCACTCGTCTACGTCTACTTCAAGGACAAACAGGACCTGCACTTCGCGATCGCCGAGCGCGCGCTCGAGGATCTGCACCGGCGTTTCGAGGAAGCGGTGCGAACACCGGAGACGGGCATCGCGAAGGTCGAAGCGATTGGTCGAGCGTACGTTCGAGTACTCGCGCGAGGTGCCGCACTACTTCGACGCGTGCAGCCAGTTTCAGGCGTATCAAGCCGGCGAAGGCGAGGTCGCCGATCCGAACGAGGAAGCATGTTTGAGCGCGAGCCGGCAAGTACACGGCGTCCTGGTCGAGGCGATACGCACGGGACTCGAGGACGGCACGATCCGCCCCGATGTCGGTGATCCGCTGATGACTGCGATCGCGCTCTGGGGTTTCGCGCACGGCATCATCCAACTCGCCACGACGAAGGCGGAGATGCTCGGCGAAGTTCGGCATCGAGATCGATCCGCTGATTCAGCACGGCTTCGGGCTCATGACCGCCTCGCTCCTCAATCGCACCTAAAAAAATTTGCCTGGGATTAGACACGTGTACAACTTCTCAACGTTCGTCCAGCTGCAGCCCGAAGCTGATCGTGCTCGCCGCGGCCTGTGGGCCGCCGCGCCGCGGCCGCGCCGGCCACCGACACCGCCGTAGCTCGACGCGACCGTCGCGGCACTCGTGGACCAAACGCTCGCGGCGAATCTCGAGATCGCGCGCAGCGAGGCGGAAGTCGCGGGCCGACTTGCCGAGATCGACGAAGCCCGCGCGCGGTTCCGCCCGAGCCTCGACTTCACGAGCCGGTACACGCATGCCGATGGCGGCCGCACGATCGATCTGCCGGTCGGCGACCTGCTGAACCCCGTGTATGCCGCGCTGAACGCGACGGCGGGCACGTCGTTCGCGCCGATCCCGAATCAGACGATCAAGTTCCTGCGACCCACCGAGCAGGACACCCGAGTCACGATGACGCAGGCGTCTGTACGACGCGCGCAATGCGCCCGCGCTGGCCGCGAGCCGCGAGCTGCATCGCAGTGCAACCGCGAGTCTCGCCGCGCTGCGCGCGCGGCTCGTCCGCGACGTGAAGCAGGGCTACTACGCGCTGGTCGCCGCGCGCGATGGTGCCGCGATCCTGGACCACGCGCTCGATCTCGCGCGCGACAACCTGCGCACGAATCAGAGCCTGTTCACGAACGGCAAGGTCACGCGCGACTACGTGCTGCGCGCCGACGCCGACCGCCTCGCGCTCGAGCAGCAGAAGCGCGCCGCCGCGAGCGCAGTGACGCTCGCCGCGAGCTACCTGAACCTGTTGCGCCGACAGCCGCTCGACACCGAGGTGCCGATCGCGACGATCGACGCCGAGAGCGCCGCGAGTGCGCGCACGCAGCCTTGCGGACCGCACCGGCGGTGCGACGCTCGCTCACCTGACCGACGTTGCGATCGAGCGGCGCCCCGAGCTCGCGGCGCTCGCCGCGGCGCTCGCCGCGAGCGGCGACCAGGAATCCGTCGCGCGCGCGGCGTTCAAGCCGCGCGTGTTCCTGTCCGTCGACGCCGGCAGCCAGGGCGAGCACTACCGCTTCGGGTCGGACGATCGTTTCGTGCTCGCGTCGGTGGTCGTGCAGTTCAAGGCGTTCAGTGGCGGGGCCGATACGGCGCGCGTCGCGAGCAGCAGAGCCGCGACCGACGCGCTGCGCGCCGGAGCGCGAGCAAGCGAAGCTCGGCATCCAGCTCGACGTGCAACGTGCGCTCGAAGCCCTCGACGTCGCCGACGCGTCGCTCGACACCGCGGCCCAACGCGCTGCCGCCGCCGATGCCGCGCTCACGATCGTGAGCCGGAAGCGCGACCTCGGCCAGGTCAACCAAACGGAATTCCTCGACGCCCGCAATTCCGCGACGGACGCCGAGCTGAACCTGAGCCGCACGCGCGCGGACGCACTCGCGCGGCTCGCCGATCTCGAATACGCCGTCGGCGCCGCTGCCGACGTTCCTTGAAGCAATGCTCTGGAGCTACCGCCATGGATGAAACCAACCACACCCTCTCGCCCATCCTCTCCGTCTTCGCCGCGTTGAGCCTGAGTGCGTTGCTCACCGGTTGCGCGCAGAGCGGCGCGCGCATCCGGCCGCAACACCCGCGGCGGTTCGCACGGTGCGTGCCATCCAGGTCCAGGAGGCAGCATTCGGCAAGTCGATCCGCGCGGTCGGCGTGCTCGAACCGAAGGACAAGCTGACGTTGGCGTTCAAGGTGGGCGGAGTTGTCGCGCGCGTCGCCGTGCAAGAGGGCGACACCGTGCGTCGTGGCACCGTGCTGGCCGAGCTCGACCGCACGGAGATCGAAGCTACCGTGGCGCGAGTCGCGCAGGTCGAGGCGAAGGCCGCCCGCGACCGCAAGCGCACGCAGGCGCTCTACGCCGACGACGTCGCGACGCTCGAGCAGCTCGAGGACGCAGCTACGGCGCTCGAAGTTGCGCGCGCGGATCTTTCCACTGCTCGCTTCAACGCGCGCTATGCGCGCATCGAGGCGCCGGCCGACGGCTTCGTCGTCCGGCGCAGCGCGGATCCGAGCCAGGTCTTGGCTGCGGGGCAGCCCGTGTTGGTGGTCGGTAGCCTCGCGAACGGCTGGCAGGTGCGCGCGGCCGTTGCGGATCGCGATGTGGTTCGGCTCGCGATCGGCGATCCCGCGCAGGTGACGTTCGACGCGTTCCCGGGCCGGGTTTTCGCCGCGAGGGTGCTGCGGCTGGCCGCAGCCAGCGACGTCGCGACGGGGACTTACGACGTGGAGCTCGCGGTCGAACCGGCGAATGCGTCGTTCGTGCAAGGGCTCGTCGCGAAGGTCGAGCTCGCGCCGAGCGCCGCGCGTGCGCCGCAGCTCACGGTGCCGGTCGAAGCGCTGCTCGAAGCCGACGGCGCCCATGCGACGGTGTTCGTGCTCGACGGCCCGGACGCGACGCATGCCACGCGCCGGCGAATCGAGATGGGCGCACTGGTGGGCGATCGCGCCGAAGTGCGCGAGGGCCTGACTGCGGGCGACCAGGTCATCACCGAGGGCGCGTCCTGGATCACCGACGGCGAGTCGGTGCTCGTCGTGGCTGCAACGAGACTGAGGATATTTCGATGCGACCCTGGGCGTTTGCCGTCAAGCACTGGCAGTTCACGTTGCTCGCGTTCGGTTTCGCGGTCGCGCTCGGCGTCGCGAGCTGGAACAGCATCCCGCGCTCCGAAGACCCGGTGTTCCCGTTTCCGAACGTCACGATCATCGCCGTGCTGCCGGGCTCGGATCCCGTCGACGTCGAGCGCCTAGTCGTCGATCCGATCGAGGACGCGATCAACGAGCTCGACGACGTCAAGAAAATCGAGAGCCAGTCGCACGATGGCGTCGGCACGATCCAGGTCGAGTTCGACTGGGGCGTGGATCCCGGCAAGAAGTACGACGAGGTCGTGCGCGAAGTGAACGCGTTGCGACCGAAGCTGCCGCAGGAGCTCGCCTCGCTCGAGATCCGCAAAGCCTCGGCCGGGCTCGTGAACATCGTGCAGGTGGCGCTCGTGAGCGAGAGCGCGAGCTACCGTGACCTCGAGTCGCGAGCGAAGACGCTACGCGACCGGCTCGAAGCGGTGCCGGGCGTGCGCAAGTCGGAAACCTGGGCGTACCCGGACTCCGAGGTGTCCGTCGCGGTCGATCTCGAGCGGCTCTCGCACTCCTGGCGTGTCCCTCGATGCGGCCATCGCCGCGATTCGCGCGAACAACGCGGACATCCCCGGCGGCGCCGTGGACGTAGGTGAACGGCGGTTCAACTCTGAAGACTTCGGGCAGCTACGACTCATTGGAGCGAGTGGCGGCCACTGTCGTCGGCACTGCGAACAACCGCCTCGTGCGTCTCCGCGACGTCGCCGACGTGCGTTGGGCCGACGGCGAACAGCGCTACATCGGGCGCTTCAACGGCAAGCGCGCGGTGTTCGTCACGGCCAATCAGAAGGACGCACAGAACGTCTTCACCGTGCGTGACGGTATCTACGCCGCCCTCGCCACGTTCGAGCGCGACCTGCCGCCGTCGATCAAGCTCGAGCGCGGGTTCGACCAGTCGCGCAACGTGGCGAATCGGCTGGGTCATCTGACCACGGACTTCGCGATTGCGATCGCGCTGGTGCTGATCACGCTGCTGCCGCTCGGGCTGCGCGCCGTCCGTCGGTCGTCATGATCTCGATTCCGCTGTCGCTCGCGATCGGCATCGCGTTGCTGAACGTGACGGGCTTCGGGCTGAATCAGCTCTCGATCGCGGGTTTCGTGATGGCGCTCGGTCTGCTCGTCGACGACTCGATCGTCGTCGTCGAGAACATCGCGCGCTACGTGCGCCAGGGCTACGACCGCGCGCAGGCGGCCGTGATGGCCACCGACCAGATCGCGCTGGCGGTGCTCGGTTGCACGGCCACGCTGCTGTTCGCGTTCCTGCCGCTGCTGTTCCTGCCCGGCGGCGCCCGGCATGTTCATCCGCGCGTTGCCGGCCGCGGTGCTGTTCACGATCGGGGCGTCGCTGCTCGTGGCGCTGACGATCATCCCGTTCCTCGCGAGCCGATTGCTGTCGAGCAAGCCGCAGGCGGAAGAGGGCAACGCGGCGCTGCGCGCGCTGACCGGCGGAATCCATCGCGTCTACGGTCCCGCGTTGCGACGCGCGCTCGCATGGCCGCGAATGACACTCGCTGGCCGCCGCCGTCGTGTTCGGCGGCGCGATCGGGCTCGTGCCGCTGATCGGGTTCAGCCTGTTCCCAAGCGCGGGCACGCCGCAGTTCACTGTCGACATCGAGGCGCCGGACGGCGCGAGCCTCGCGGCCACGGATCGCGCGCTGAAGTTCGTCGAGGACGAGCTGGCGCAGCGTCCCGACGTGCGTTACTGGTTCGCGAACCTGGGGCACGACAACCCGTTCGTCTACTACAACGTGGTGCCGCGGGAGACACGCGCGAACGTGGCGCAGGTGCTCGTGGAGCTCGCGTCGTTCGACAATCACGCGACGCCGAAGCTGCTCGACGAGCTGCGTGCGAAGTTCAATGCCTACCCGGCCGCGCGCATCACCGTGAAGGAGTTCGAGAACGGCCCGCAGATCGACGGCGCCGATCGCGATCCGCGTCGTCGGGACCGGACCTGGACAAGCTGCGCGAGCTCGCGGCGGACGTCGAACGAGTGATCCGCGCAACGCCGGGCACGCGCGACGTGCAGAACCCGGTGCGCGTGCTGCGCACGGATCTCGACCTTGCGATCGACACGGACAAGGCGACGTTGCTCGGTGTGCCGGCGGCCGACGCCGATCGCACCGTGCGGCTGGCGGTCGCGGGCTTCGTGGCCGGCCGCTATCGCGACACGGACGGCGAGGAGCACGACATCGTGCTGCGCTTGCCGATGGACGGGCATCAGACGCTCGATGCGCTCGATCGCATCCAGGTCGGCACGTCGAATGGCGCGCCGGTGCCGCTCGGCCAGATCAGCACTCCGCGATTCCGCACCGCGCCGCCGGTGATCCAGCGCCACGACCGGCAGCGCCAGGTGACCGTGACCGCGTATCCCGCCACCGGCGAGAACACGGATCGGCTCACCCGCTCGATCATGCGTCAGCTGCGGCAAATGAGCTGGCCCGAGGGCTACCAGTACAAGGCCGGCGGCGAGGTCGAGGCGCGCGAAGAGAGCTTCGGCGGGCTCGGCGGCGCGGTGCTCGTCGCGGTCTTCGGCATCCTCGCCGTGCTCGTGCTCGAGTTCGGCAGCTTCCGGTCGACGCTGATCGTCGCCGGCGTGATTCCGCTCGGCGTCATCGGCGCGCTGGCTCGCGCTGTTCGTCACGGGCTACACGCTGTCGTTCACGGCGATCATCGGCTTCATCGCGCTCATGGGCATCGAGATAAAGAACTCGATCCTGCTCGTCGACTTCACGAACCAGCTGCGCGCGGACGGCGCGTCGCTCGACGACGCGATCGAGCGCGCCGGCGAGATACGCTTCCTGCCGATCCTGCTGACGTCGGTGACGGCGATCGGCGGCCTGCTGCCGCTCGCGATGCAGGGCTCGGGGCTCTACTCGCCGCTCGCGATCGTGATCATCGGCGGGCTGATCTCGTCGACGCTGCTCGCGCGGCTCGTGACGCCGGTGATGTACAAGCTGTTGCCGCCGGAAGGTGCGCGGCGCGCACGGCGCCGCTCTCGGCGCAGCTTGCGACGAGCTCGCGCAGTCGGGCCGGTGGCGCGCGCGCGACCGCGGCCCGGTATCGCCCGTCGTGGAACAGCCGGCGTTAGGGCGCGATGACCTTCACGACGTAGTAGTCGACGGTCTTCGGCACGTCCTTGAACCAGTGCGGGATGCCGGCCGGGATGATCATGACGTCGCCCTTCACGAGCTTCTGCTCCGTGCCGCCCTTGATGTCGGTGCCGCGTTGTTGGCCCGGCGCCGTGACGCTGCCGCCGATCATCGTGCCGCCGGTCACGATCGTGGCCGCGCCGTCGACCACGTAGATCGTGTCGGTTTCCTTGTCGTGCACCTCGACCATGCCCGCTTTGTCGCGGTGCGCGACGGTGACGAAGTAGCTCGGCGCCGTGGCGAGGCTGCCGCCCTTTGCGACCTGCTCGTGGCTCACGAATTTCACTTTGGAGTCGTCGGCGGCGCTCACGAGCACGGCCGGTAGCAGCAGCGCTGCTGCAAGGATCAAACGCTTCACGGTCACCCCCGTTGGTTATTGGTACGGGGATCATACGCCGCGGAGTGCGGACTGCCGAGACGGCGAGCGACGTGCGAAGCGGCGCGGGGCTAGTGCGCGGCCGGCGATTCCACGAGCGACCCCTTGTCCATGTACAGACGCATCGACGCGCGAGCCGAGGCGTGCGGATCGTGCGTGACCATGATGATGGTCTTGCCGTGCTCGCGGTTCAGCGCCTGGAGCAGGTCCAGGATTTCGTCGCCGGCCTTGCGATCGAGGTCGCCCGTCGGTTCGTCGCACAGCAGCAGCGTCGGATCGGTGACGATGGCGCGGGCGATGCCGACGCGCTGTTGTTCGCCGCCGGAGAGCTGGCGCGGATAATGCTTCGCGCGATGCGACAGCCCGACCACCGCCAGCGCGGTCTGCACGTTGCGTCTTGCGCTCGCGGCCTTGGACAGATGCGTCAGCAGCAGCGGCAGCTCCACGTTGCGCTCCGCCGTCAGCACCGGCAGCAGGTTGTAGAGCTGGAAGACGAAGCCGACGTGCCGCGCGCGCCACGCGCCAGCTCGGCTCGGACAGCTGGTCGATGCGCTCGCCGGCGACGGTCACCGTCCGCCGGCGTCGGCCGGTCGAGGCCGCCGATCAGGTTCAGCAGCGTGCTCTTGCCCGAGCCCGACGGCCCCATCAGCGCCAGGAACTCGCCGGCCGGCACCTGCAGGTGCAGGTCCTGCAGCACGTGGATGTCCTCCGAGCCGCGATGAAAGACTCTTCTCCACGCCCTCGACCTCACCAGCGCGTTCATGGTTGCTCTGCGTCTTCAAGTTCGCTGACGCGGACTGTTGGCGCCGTCCGGCAGTTCGTCGAGGTCGTCCGGCGACGACCCGCTCGCCGGCCGTGCACGCCGGCGCTGAGCACGATTTGCCCGGTCAGAGGTGCGCGCGCCGACCGTCACCGCCCGGCGCTCGGCGCGGCCGTCGTTGCACCACGAACACCACGTCGCGTCCGTCCTGCTGCTGCACGGCGCTCTTCGGGCACGATCACCGTGCGCTGGCCGCCGCCGGCCCGCGGCCGCGCGCGCGTCTGCGCTTCGAGGAACGCCACCTTCACCCCCATCTCCGGCAGGATGCGCGGATCGAGCTTGTCGAAGCCGACGCGCACTTTCACCGTGGACTTCTGCGCGGTCGGCGGTCGGGATGATCGCAATCACCTTGCAGGGAATCTTCCAGTCGGGATACGCATCGAGCGTCGCTTCGACCGGCTGGCCGGCGCTGCACGCGATTGATGTAGCTCTCGTTGACGTCGATTTCGATCTCCAGCGATTCCATGTCCACGATCGTGCCGATGCCCGTGCGCGTGAAGCCGCCGCCGGCCGAGACCGGCGAAATCATCTCGCCCGGCTGCGCGTTCTTGACGGTGACGATGCCGGCGAACGGCGCGCGCACGACGGTGTCCTCGAGTTGCGCTCGGCGTACGCGAGGTTCGCGATCGCGACCTCCACGCCGCGCTGCGCGACGTCGACGCCCGTGCGTGCGGTGTCGTAAGCGGCCTTCGCCGTGTCGAACGTCTGCGCGCTGATGACGGCCTTCGCGAGCTGCTGCTCGTTGCGGCGGAACGTCGGCACGGCATTCTCGAGCGCAACGCGCGCTGCCACGAGGTTCGCGTCGGCCTGCGCGCGCTGCGCGCGCATTTGCTCGACGGCCGCGCGCGCGTTCGTGTCATCGAGCCGCCCGATGACCTCGTCACGCGCGACGCGCTGGCCTTCCTCGATCGACACCTGCACGACCTTGCCCGTGACCTTCGACGAGACCGTGGCCTGCCGTCGCGCGACGACGTAGCCCGACGCGTCCAGGATCGTGCCGGGGCCGATGGCCGTGTCGGCGGGCGCGGCCGTCGCCGTCGCGACGCCGACCGGAATGCCGCGCGGCATCAACCACCAGATCGCAACGCCGGCGACGACGACCACGACCGCGACGATCGCCGCCCACATCGGCCAACGCCGGTCGGGCTCGATCTCCGCGGGTCGATCGATCTTCAGCCGATTGATGAGTGCCGATCTGTCTTCCACGAGCGCGGTTCTCCGCCGTCAACTGTCGCGCAGGCCGATCGTGATCTGTTGGCGCGCGGCGCGCAAACTCGGCATGCAGCCCGCCGACCAGCCCGAGCACGAGCGCATAGAGCAGCGCTTGCCCGAGCAGCGCCGGTGTTACCGTGAACGCGAACGTGATCTGGCTGAACGACGACCAGTTCATCGTCGATGTCCGCACGCCGTTGAGCCCGACATAGGCGATCAGCCCGCCGATCGCGCCGCCGACCAGGCCGAGCAGCAGCGCCTCGGCCAGCACCGAAATCACGACGGGCGCTGCGCTGAAGCCGATCGCGCGCAGCGTCGCAATCTCGCGTGTGCGGCTCGCGACGGCGGAGTACATCGTGTTCAGTGCGCCGAAGATCGCGGCGAGACCCATGAGCACGGCGATCGTTCGGCCGAGGATCGTCACGAGCGTCACGATCGAGCGCGACTGCGACGCGTAGTATTCCTTTTCCGTGAACACGCGTACGTTCACGCGCGGGTCGCTCGTCAGCGCGTCCTTGAATGTCTGCAATGCGCTGGCGTTTTCGAGCCGCACGCGCGTGGACTGGTAGCTGGTGCCGCGGTTGTAGGCGCCCTGCAGCACGATCGCGTCGCTCCAGATCTCGGATTCCGCGACGCTGCCCGCGTCGGCGAAAGTGCCGACGACGTTCCACACGCGCTGGCCCTTGCGCAGCTCCTGGCCGACCTCGAGACCGTCATAGGCGAGCGCTGCGCCGCGCCCCACGATGACCTCGTTCGTGCCCGGCGTGAACATGCGGCCTTCGAGCAGGTGAAACCCGCGCCGCAGGTCCGCGGCCTTCGGGCCCACGCCGCGCAGCGGCACGTTCGCCGGCGTGCCGGTGGTCTTCAGGGCCACGTCGATGATCACGTAGAGCTCAGCCGAGGCGACGGGCTCGCCATCGACGTGGGCGACCGCCGGCGCGTCGGCGATGATGCGTGTCTGCGGCTGCGAGAGCCCGCTCGTCATCTCGTCCGTGCCGCCGCCGCGCAGCACGATGGCCACGTCGTCGGAACCCGCGAGCTGCAGCACCGAGCGGAACCCTTCGTTGATCGAGAAGATGCCGATCAGCACCGCCACGACGCCCGCGATGCCGACGATCGCGACGAGCGAGGTGCCTTTGCGCTCGGTGATGCTGCGCAGGTTCATCGCAGTGATGGCCAGCGTCTGTTGCAACGACGACATGAACTTGCGTGCTCCGTTTGCTCAGGCGCGCCGCAGCTGCTCGACGATCTCGAGCCGCCACACTTGCAGGCAAGGGATTGCGCACGACAGCACGCCCAAACCCACGGCCAGGATCATTCCCGGGAACGTAGGAGTTCGGCGGCGTCATCATGAGCGGCAGGAACTGCGACATCTGCTTGCCCACGGATCTCGCGAGCGCGTCGCCGAGCCACAGGCCGACGAGCCCTCCGGCCACCGTGATGGCGAGCCCTTCGGCCAGCACGAGCGACACGACGGAGCCGTTCGAGAAGCCCGAGCGTGCGCATGACGGCGATGTCGCGCACGCGTTCGCGAACCGACTGCGCCATCGCATTCGCGGTCACGAGCAGCATCGTGAAGAACACGGCCGCGGCCACGATCGTGACGATGCGGCCGATGTTGCCCATCTGGTTCGCGAAGCCTTGCAGGAACGCGCTTTCGGTGGTGGTGCGCGTCTCGGTCGAGGAGTTCGCGAACAGCGTGTCGATCTGCGCCGATATGGCCGCGGCGCGATTCGGATCGTCGATGCGCAGAATGATCCAGCCGACCTCGTCGAGGGCAGCGCCACGGTGACGAGGTCGCCTTCGGCCACGCCCAGGTCGGCGTCGGCGCGGGCCAGCTGGTTGCTGCGGGCGTCGAGCTCGGCTCGGCTGAGCGTGACGTCGCAGCTGACGGCCGGGCGGTCGGGGTGCACCAGCGCCGCGTCCCGCAGCACCTACGCGATCGAGATCGTGGCCAACTCAGAGCCGCTCGATCAGGGTGCCGGTGCCCAGGCCACCGCCGCAGCACATCGACACGACGCCGTAGCGACCGCCGAGCGGTCCAGCTCGTGGACGGCCCGGGTGATGAGGACGGTCCCGCTCCCCCGAGCGGATGGCCGACCGCGATGGCGCCACCGTTCGGGTTGACCTTCGTCAGGTCGGCGTCCAGCTCCTTGCGCCCACGCGAGCACGACGGAGGCGAAGGCTTCGTTGATCTCGACGTGTCGATGTCGTCAGCGACAGGCCCGAGCGCTCGAACAGGGCGCGGGTGGCGGCGATCGGGCCCGTGAGCATGAGCACGGGGTCGACGCCGACCAGGCACGTGACGCACCAGGCGGGCGTGCGGCCGCAGGCCGAGGGCGGCCGGCCTTCTCCGCCGTCATGAGCAGGACAGCGGCCGCCCCGTCGGAGATCTGCGACGACGACCCCGCCGTGTGCACGCCGTTCTCCCTGGCCACGGGCTTGAGCTGAGCGAGGACCTCGAGCGACGTCTCGCGGAGCCCTTCGTCACGGCTGACGTGGTGCGTCGAGCCGGTCGGCTTGCCGTCCTCGTCGAGGTCGGGCACGTCGATCTCCACGACCTGCGTGCCGAAGCGGCCCTCGGCCCAGGCCGCGCGCGGCGCGCTGCTGGCTCTGGAAGCCGAAGCCGTCGGTGTCGTCCCTGGTGAGGCCCC
>CAVVIC010000025.1:0-24591 GCA_963748045.1 uncultured Gammaproteobacteria bacterium | reverse complement strand
CATGCCGCTTCGTCGCCGGTTCAGCGCGGAGGATAGATTGAGCGTGTTCGCTATGCTGGCGTCGAGGCCACGGCGGCGTCCCGGCCGCCGACGCGCGGTCGTCACCCTGTCTCCGAAGGCCTCCCTCGACGATCGTCTCCTGGTCGTACGCGTTCGATGTATCGGCACGGACCATCTGGTACTCGATACCACCTCGCGCGCCTTCGCTAACCCGGGCGGCCAGATAGGCATTGCGCTCGCCGGATTGATGAAGAAGATCCATGAGCCGGTCCCCGTGCATCTCGCGGAGCGGCGGGCTGCGGAGAGATCGTCAAGTCTGCACTCGGCGGGCTGGTGGCGCCGGCATTGGGAGCGCAGCGGCATCGTGGATGTCGCCGTGGCCGATGCGCTGGCCGACGGTTGGCGGTTCTGGCGGACTGGCTGAAGCTCGGTCTCGGCGCCCGCGAATGAGAAGGAGATCGGGGCCTTGGAAACAGATGCCGGCCGCTACTCCAATTTATGCTTCGTGCCGCGGGGCGGCGCCGCGAGGACGCGCAACTGTTCATTCTATTGATGACGTTGGAAGCGGAATACACACGCAACTGCTGCTGCGTGAGGAGGGGCCCCATGCATCTGTTCGACTACCTCATCGTAAACGGCTACAAGGTTCGCCTGCTGCTCGCACAGCTCGGCCAGCGCTACGACTGGACCGAGCTCGACATCGATGCCGGCAAGACGCGCACACCGGAGTTCTTGAAGCGCAACGCGAACGGCCGCATCCCGACGCTGGAGCTCGACGACGGCACGAACCTGGCGGAATCGAATGCAATCCTGTGGTATCTCGCCGAAGGCACGCCGTTCGTGCCCGCTGATCGGCTTGGTCGTGCACAGACGCTGCAGTGGATGTTCTTCGAGCAGTACAGTCACGAGCCGTACGTCGCGACCCCGCGCTACATTGTGAAGCACTTGCCAGCGGATCATCCGCGCCGCGCCGAGTTGCCGGACCGCTTGGCGCGCGGGCGCGCCGCGCTCGACGTCATGGAGACGCACCTCGCGACGCGGCAATTCTTCGTCGCGGAGCGTGACCATTCGACATTGCGTCGTACGCGTGAACACGTACGTCGGCGTGATGAGCTTGCTCGGTCATTATTTCGCGCGTGTCCCGCACGTAAATGTGTGGATCAGCGCTTGCCCAGTCGGCCAGCCGCGGTACGTCCTCGTCATGGATCTCAACGGTAGTCTGCTCGGCGCATGACCTGGTCGTTCAGCTACGACGAGGAACATCGCCCTTCGCATAACTCGTGCACGAATGCTTCCGCATGGCGCGCTATTGTTCACCGACTACTTCGAAACGCAGGCTCAGGAGCTTGAGTCAAGAAGAAGTGGCGGCATCTTCGTTCTTGACGATCTGGCGATGAGCTTCAGGACGAAACGGCATCGACCTTCAACGTCCCGAAGAAGTTGGCTGTGCTCAACTCCCAGGGAGCCACCCTCGAGGACAAGCGTATCGGACAACGCCTTCTGCACCAGGTTTAGGTCATGAAGTGAACGACTTCCGGAATGGATCCGTCGACATTGATCTATCGGAAGCAGCTGAGCACCGAATCGGTAGATTTCGAAGGCGTGGCGCCCTACTATGACGCGAACGGCATCGTTGTATCGTCTACAGCTACAACGTCAGGAGTGCCAGTTGAGCTGTGCATCATGCTCAGACACTGGGGCAAGAACCGATGTCGTGGCTGGAAGTGTTCCATCATCGCCTGAATGGAAGTGGACCCGCCAGCAATCATGGTCGGACCACCGATCGAGACCGCCTTCACCGTGACGTTGATCGCGAGACTTCCTCGAGTTGTTCTTGTTGCCCAGAACATTCGCGAGCATGGTCGAGACGAAGTTCATCGACAATGCCCTGGTTTCGCGGCTGCTCAAGGAGAACCTGCTCATCGGCTTCGCGATGCGTCGTCACCGAATCGTGCTATTCGCGACCTTGTCGACGCGTTCGTCGTAACCGAGCATCGTGGCGGCGGGCTCGGAAGCGGCCCATCGATGCGTCATGAGCCACCGGAGCTCCAGGGTCGCCGGCGCCGCGCCTGCATGCGATGCACGGCTGGTACTCGCAGTCCGGTTTCATGCCGAGCGCTGCACCTTCATGGAGTTGACCATCTGGACCGAGGCAACTGCGCTGGGAAAAGGTCGCGGCCCCCGCGGGGAGCTACCCTTGAGGCTTTTGACGTACATCGTCGGTCCGATCCGGCGAATGTCGTCAACGGGTTCGTGGACCAGGTAACGATCGCGGGCAGGCGACAGCTAAACGAAGCGCACCGACTTCTACCCCGAATGGCTGGTACCGAACCACCGCGCGCTTGTCGGTCGGCCTTGCCGCCGTGAATCCCGTGAACGCGACCGGCTCATAAAAAATGTGCGCGTCCAGGTAGCGCTTGATGTCACGGTAATCCTCGACGAACAATGCCCTGTTCGTGCTGAACGAATCAATTGCGGTTGGCGATCGCGCTCGTACGCTGATCATCGATATGGCTCAGGCTGATCGCCATGCGCCGTATCGTGCTCTGGAAGCGTGCAGGCTGAAGAACACGAGTTCGACATCACGGCCATGGACTACCTCCTGATCCTGAGCACGAAGGCCGGCGTCATGGTGTTCCGGCGAATGCCAAGATGATCCGTTGGAGCGAGACGAAGGAGGCCGACGAGCTCGGGGCGGACATCCAGTTGTTCGCCGTCTGCTCGGCGCTGCGCAGCCATCGAAACCGCGAAGAGCTTGTCTTGTCGAGATCGCGTTCGATGCTCATCGGTTTCTCGTCATCTTGTGGGTGTGGGTCGCCTTGCCGCCGGGGTGTGCTCGACGATACGCGCGGCGGTACGGCGTTCTTCTGGAGGAAAGCAACAGGCGTTGTTCGCGGGCGATGTCGTGATGCCGGTGTTCGCTGCCGCGCCACGGCGAGCGTCGAGCACCACGCAGCGGGCCTGCGGGACTTCGACCAGTTCGAGAAGCCACCGACGAGGTGATCCTGGCACATGGCCGCATGGGCGTCGAGCTGATCGCCGCCAGCGCGAAGTACCTCGCCGCGGTGCAGAGCGGCGTCGCGGCGGCGAAGCGCGAAGGCAAGTCGTCGAAGACGTACCAGGAGCTGCCGAGCTGATCGCGGTGACGCTTCCGGATCTGGCGCCGGGTGGCGCGGCCCGGCCACGGGCCGCGTCAGCGGCAGCGATCCAGGCCAGGGAGCGAGCAGGCGCCGCCGGCACACGTGCCGCGCCGCTCGAACAAGATGCGGTACGCGCGTCTTCGCGCCGCACGACGGGGACCTTCATGACGAAGCTCTCCGGCTGCGGCCCGCGCCGGCGACTGTATCTCGACGTCGTCCTTGGACGTCAATCGCTGCCTCGTCTCCGGACGAGTCCGTGCCGAATTTCGAGCTGCTGGCTGAACACGTACTTCGGCGAAGTGTCCTGGCATCGCCGCTGAACGACATGTTGGTCGTTGCGCCGGAACACGCGGCCCCGCCCACCGTGCTGGCCGCGGCCGAAGTGCCCGCCGAGCTTCGACTTAAATGGCTGGTCGCGACGGAACCTCTACGCGTGGCGTCGCAGACGGCGCGTGTTCACTGCGACGACGATGTCTTGGTCGGTGCCAGGTCGGACATGGTCAGCGCTTCGATCCGCGGGCCGCGTGAAGATGGTGTTCGGCTGAAGCCGGGAAGCCTCGGACGAGGTGCTGGACCGCTCGAGCATCCTCGCCCGCCGCTGCTGCTGATTGATGTGAGTTTCGGCAGGTCATGGACGTCGCGCGGGTATTCCGCCGAGAACATCAACATCACGGATGGCTACATTACTCGCGGTGTCGCGAACGACAAGGAACGGATGGATAGGCTCGTTCGGCGGCTGGCGCGGGGCCGGTCAGCAGCATGCTGACCGTCGCCATCGACGACCAGGCCGCATCGACATCGCGGACCTCGGAGACCGGCGCCGCATCGAGGTCGACGGGCAATGCCGGCAAAGTGTGAAAGATCATCACGATCATGCGCGGCCGCTGCGCCCTCGGTCGCGCCGTTCGCGATCAACTGGCCGGTGCCGTCGAGGTAGTCCGCCGATCCAGCAGCAGCTCGGTCCGCCGTGGCCACCGCATCATGCTGGGCGCAGCAGGCGCTGACGTGTCGGACGCGTTCCGGGTGCATCAGCCGTCGCTCGACGGCCAGGCGCTCGGCGATCCGCGGCACGGCAGCGCGGCAAGTTCGCCGGGCCTCACGCCCTGCGTGCCCGACCGAGAACGAGCTGTACGTCGCGGAAAAGTGATCGAACTGGCGCGCGCAGAAGCTCGTGCCGCATCGACGCCGAGGGCGAGGTGACGACGATGATGGCGACGCGAACGGTTCCGCACGATTGGCAAGCGCGCTGCCGCCTGCCGCCGTTGTCGCTGGGTGCTGGTACGTCAAAGTACCGAAGGGCGAGCGCTGTTGCTGCGGTGGTCTCCGCCGCTCGCGCACCAGTATCGTGAACATGTGGTGCTCGTCGACGACGATCTGCAGGCGCTCCGCGTACTAGCCGCTGCCCACCGCTACGGTGATCGGCAGACTCCGTTCGTGGGCCATCAACAGGGCAGGCTCCGAACCCGAGACGGGCGACGAGAAGAACGGCTGTCGATCGTTCAGACGAACGGTCGAAAAAGTAGAGGACAGAGCCAAATATGATTGCCTTACGTCGACGATCGACAGGCCGGCTTCTTCTCGACGTTGCCTTTGCGGGTTCCAGCTTGCCTGGTGCGACGGCCACGAACAGGATGATCCGATCGCCGGCTCGCCCTGCATGATGCGGGGCTGATCATGTGCAGCGTGCGCTGCAGATCGTCGTTGCCGACGAGCCGCACGTTCACGACGCCCTCGGTACGCCGGGGCCAGTGGAGCCACCGCCGGCGACGGCGCTCGCCTCGGGCGCTTCGACGTTCAACCGCGATCACGGCGGCGGCGCGCTGCGAATAGTGCCAAACCGTCGCGGGCCGACGATCGCTTCGTCTTCGTCCACCTCGCCCTCAGCGCGTGGACTCTGAGCATGAGCTTCTGCGCGCGCCAGTTCAGAGCTCCGCGACCACAGTCGTTCGAAACCCAAAGCTCGCTCCCATCCAGCCGAACTCGCCAGCGTGTCTGGCGCTGTGCCGCCAAGATAGCACAGATCCTGCTGTCGAGCAGCCACAGCTCTGGCCATGGGCGCCCGGGAAACGCGTCCATGTACAGCAACTGCCCGCCGCGTGCCCCTGGTGCTGATGCAGATGGCCCACGGCGAGCCCGGCCGCCGCTGGATCGGCGGACCGCCTGGCACCGGCCGGTCGCCGATCGCGCAACGGCGGCGTCCCGGCGGGTGGTGGACCATCGTGCACGATCTTCAGCACCTCGCCGGACGTGTCCGTGACCTGGATGCCGGCGTCGTCGCGGTCCGCGATGTAGATGTGGTCCTGATGGTCGATGACGATCGGAGTGCAGCGTGCTGTACTGCCCCGGCCCGTGCCCGGCTCGCCGAACGAGCCGGCCCAGTTGCCGTCCTTGTCGTACTTGGCAACACGCGAATTGATGTAGCCGTCGCTGATATAGATGTTGTCGGCGGAATCCCACGCCACGTCCGTGACCTGGCGGAACTGGCCGTCGATCGGCGGCAGCGGCGGCCGCGGATGCTCGAGCGGATGCGCGCCCTCGTCCGACGCTTCCGGCTTTCTGCCGAACACCATCTTCACGCGGCCCGTCGGGTCGAAGCGCACGACCATGTCCGAGCCTTTGTCCGGCGACCCAGATGTCGTCGTGCCGATCGACGCGCACGGTGTGCGAGAACGCCCACGCGTACAGGTTCTTGCCGATCTCGCGCACGAAGCGGCCGCTCTGATCGAACTCGAGCAGCTGCGCCGCGGCCGCGCCGTACGCGGGGCCGTTCGTGTTGCCGCGCGACAGCACGAACACGTGCTGCTTCGAGTTCACGGCGATGCCGGACACTTCGCCGAAGTAGGTGTTCGCCGGCAGCTTGAAGAAATTCGGCACGGACTCGTACGGAATCTCGGGCGGCGATTGCGCGTGCAGCGACGCAGAGAATACGAGCGCGGCGCCGGCCGCGAGCCATGGCTTGGTCATGCAGATCCCCCCAGTCGCGCGGCGCGGAGGCGCGCCGCCTTTCGACGCATTCTGAACCGCCGCGCCGCGCCGTGCCAAGCGGCGCTACTTCGCTTCGCGGTACGCGGCCTGGATCGCCGCCGTGACGCGGCCCGTGGCCGGCCCGCCGCCGGGCGCGAGATCCGGAAACTTCGCCGCGATCGGCTCGGCCAGCTGCTTCGTCGTGTCCTCGAGCGACTTGCCTTCGCGCTTCGCGGCGGCGACGCCGCTCTGCACCGCGGCGAGGTACTCGCGCTGGCGGCGGATCAGCTCGATGCCGCCCATGCGCCCGTGCGCCGGGATCACCTTCGTCGGATTCAGCTTGTCGAACTCGTCGAAGTCCGCGAGCCACTTCGTGATGCTGGAAGACTGGCCGCTCGCGGCCACGAACACCGGCATCACGACGTCGCCCGCGAACAGCACCTTGTCTTCCTCGACGAAGAACACGGTGTCGCCGCGCGTATGCGTGGGGCCGACGCCCCACACGCGCACGTGCACGCCGCCGAGGTCGAGCACGATGGCGTCGTCGAACACGATGTCGGCCGGGCGAAACTTCGCGTCCTTCAAGAGCTCGGCCACCGCCGGCGAGAAGCCCGCGAAGCGCTTGGTGATGTCCGCGCCGAGCTCGTCGGCCTCCTTCTGCTGCTCGCGCCAGCGGATCATCTTGGCATTGGCCGGGAACGCCGTGGCGCCCAAGTCGTGCTCGGGGTGGTAGTGCGTGGCCGTGGTGTAGAACTCGGTGTTCTTGCTGACCTTGCGCGCTTCCGAAAGCACGATGCGGCCGTTGCGATCGCCTAGTCCCGGTGTCGACGATCAGCGTGGCGCGATCGCCGACCACGATGCCGACGTTCGGCACGAACGGCGCGTTGTCGTCGAGGATCACCGTGACGTGCGGCGAGACCTGCTGCCGCGCGTTCTCTTTGATGAGGCCGGTGGCGTTGGCGGGCGGTTGGGCGACGGCGACGGCACGCGGCGACGCTACGCATGCAGCGCCGCGGCACTCGTCGCCGCTGCGTGGGTTCTGGTTCTTCATTGTTCGATCACGCTCCCGAATTTGGGCTACTTGCCAGAGTGACGACACCACACGTATCTGGCCGACGATATGCGCGTTGAACGTCTCGAGATCCTCCGCCGGCACCCGAGCTCGAGTGCTCGGGCCGCCGACCTGTGAACCTCGAAGTCCGCAACGTAGCTGGCGTCCACGTCGAACGCGTGTACCGGCGCCACTGTCCGCACGTTCCACCGTTGCGCAATCTGCGAGCGTACTCCTCGTTCAGCACCGGATAGAAGATCGGCTGCTCCGGAGCGCGGCGGAAATTCTTCCACGCTCCCTCGATGAGCGCAGCTCGCGGGCCTACGGGGCGATAGAGCGTCACTGTTCGCGCCTGCGACATTCGAGCTAGCGCCGTTTGCCAGCGCGGTACACGTCCGGATTGTGGAGCTCCATGAAGATCTCCGGGCGCTTCAGCGGTGTGAAACCGAACTGCCGGTACAGGCCGTGCGCGTCGCGCGTGCCGAGCAGCCAGCGCCGAAGACCCTGGAGCTCCGGGTGGCTCACGACGCATTCGATCAGCCACTTGCCGAGACCGGCCCCACGATGCTCGGGCAGGACGAACACGTCGGCGAGATACGCGAACGTGGCGCGATCTGTCACGACGCGCGCGAAGCCGATCTGACGGTGCTCCTCGAGCAGACCGAAGCACAGCGAGTTGTCGATCGACTTGTCGACCGTGCTGCGCGGAATGTTCTCGGCCCAGTACGACGACCCGAGACCGCGCGATCACGTCACGGTCGAGCGGCCTCGATCGTTGTGACCGTGAACTTGTCGCGGGTCCATTCCATCAGGCGACGCTCAGGCCGACGATCGCTTTGCCGGGGAGTCGCCGAGCGCGGGACCGCCAGCTCGACCTTGGCACTCCGCGTCACCGCTGTCGATACCGACGAGATTGCTGTTCGCGTCATAGTCGAGCACCACGCCTTCGAGACTCCCGACTCTCAGTGCTCTTGGCTGTTCCGATAATCGATGTAGAGCGAGTCCGTTTCCGGAAGCAGTTGAGCGATCCTGCTACCTACGACAGGCGTTGTGAATCGTCACCTTATCCTCACGGGTGACTCCCTCAAGTAGCGCCCGCCGAGCTCGGGACATCTGCCAGTATCGATGCCGTCGTGGTCCTGTAGCTCGGTCCGGACAGGACGCTCAAGAACGAACATGCACACTCTTTCTTAGGTATGCAGCTTCCTGAGACCTGCGCTTTCAAAGTAGTCGGTGAAGCGATAGCGCGCTATGCTGGCAGCGTAGTGCGCCGACCATGCGTGGAAAGACAGAAATGCTCGCACAGTGGCTCGAAACTCGGCAGCGTCATACGCCGCAGCTCATTCGGGACGTGCCGTGAGCGGGACGTGCCGCGGCTGCGCGGCCACGCGTCTGAGCCACGCGTTCACGTGCGGATACGGCGCGAGATCGTGACCGCCTTCGTGCGCAACGTGCGTGTACGCGTACAGCGCGATGTCGGCGATCGAGTAGCGCTCCTCGACGAAGAACTGCCGCGTCGCGAGGTGCTGCTCCATGACGGCGAGCGCGGCGTGCCCGCGCGCCAAGCCGGTCCGGCAACTCGGCGCGGCGCGGATGATCCGCCGGCAAGTGCTTCACGATGTAGCGCGGCGTCGCGACGTACGGCTCGTGGCTGTACTGCTCGAAGAACATCCACTGCAGCACCTGCGCGCGACCGAGCCGGTCGGCGGGCACGAACGGCGTGCCTTCGGCCAGATACCAGAGGATGGCGTTCGACTCCGCGCAGGTTCGTGCCGTCGTCGAGCTCGAGCGTCGGGATGCGGCCGTTCGGATTGCGCTTCAGGAACTCCGGCGTGCGCGTCTTGCCGGCGTCGATGTCGAGCTCGGTCCAGTCGTAGCGCTGGCCGAGCTGCGCCAGCAGCAGGCGCACCTTGTAGCCGTTGCCGGAGTCGAGGTAGTCGAACAGATGCATGGGGCCCCTCCGCGTCCGCTGACACGCAGCAGCTCGCCGTTGCTCTCGTGTACTTCCGGCTGCTTCAACGTCATCGAAGTGGATCGAACAGTTGCGCGTCCGCGCGGCGCCGGCCCACGGCGCGAACGTAACCGAAGTAGCGGCCGGCGTCGGTTTCCAGGGCGCGGATCTCCTTCTCGTTCGCGGGCGCGACGAGCTTCAGCCAGTCCCGCCAGAACCGCCAACCGTCGGGCAGCGTGTCGGCCACCGCGACGTCCACGATGCCGCTGCGCTCCCAATGCCGCCGCCACCAGCCCGCCGAGTGCAGACTGTTACGGTCTTTCCGCGGTCCACCACTCCGCGAGATGCGCGGGGACCGGCTCGTCGATCTCTTTCAGGAATCCGGCGAGCGCAATGCCAATCTGGCCGCCCGGTTTCACGAAGCGCGCGAGGTAATTCAGATACAGGTCGTCCGTGCCGAAGTACATGAACGCGTCGACGGAGACGATCGCGTCGAAGAAACCTTCGGAGAACGGCAGCGACCGCGCGTCGGCGCGACTCGGGAACACGCCGTCCTCGACGCCGGCATCGCGAACGCGCTGGATGTTCTCCTCCGCGCTGAACCACAGGTCGGTGGCCCACACCTGCACGCCAAACTCGCGGCGCAGAAACACCGACGACAGCGCGCGGCCGCAGCCGAGATCCAACACTCGCATGCCGGGACGAAGGTCCATCGCTTCCGCGAGCCACTCCGTCAGCCACAACGGATTTGCCGCGCCGCTGACGGCGGCGAGCACCCAATCGGGGTGGTAGCGCGACGCGCGCGGAAATCGGTCAGAGATTAGTCGCTGGTCCACGGCAACTCACGCGGGAACCTGCGCGACGATGCGAACGACCATGAGCTCTCCACGTTCGGCTCAATACGGCATAAGTGCGACGAATCACGCGATCTCCTTGGACCTCAGCGGACGGAGTCTGCGATGCATCGGACTCATGGTCTGACCTCGCACGTCAACACTGCCGCGGACCGCCGTCCGGTGCAACGCGATGCTATACGTCAGGCCGCCCAGTCAGCTTGAGCCGCTTGCGGACTCCGCGACCAGACGGCTAATGGCGACTTCGGTGAGGCGCGCGTGCCGGACTTGCTCGAACACCTCGGCCCCAAGACTCTCGTAGAAGGCCCTTCCGTTGTCGTTGTCTTTGGCGACAACCCAGTCAATTCGCCCGCACCCGCCAGCGCGAGCAATCCGGCACAACTCAACGAGCAAAGCCCTGCCGATCCTGCGATTCCGGTATGCCTCGTATACGTACAGGTCGTCCAGCCATATACCGGGCTTGCCGATGAAGCTCGAATAGATATCGTAGTAAGTAGCCAACCCCACGATTGCGCCACCCAATACGGCAACGAGAGCCTTTGTTCTGGGTGGAGTCGAAAATAGCGCCTCCCTCAAAGTGGACTCGCTCGCCTTCAGCGTCTGGAGGCAGCCGTCAAATTCGGCTTTCGCCCGAATAAGGCGCATGACCTCCGACGTATCGGGCTCGCGCGCAGCTCTGATCTCGAGCGAGGTCATGACGTGTCACGCATAACGCCGCAGTTGAGCGGCCGCACGCTGCGGTGTGCAGCGCGCCGCATGTGCACAATGGAATGACGCACTTGCGGCGCGCCCGCGATGTCGCGTGACGGTCCGCTCCAACTGCTTCGTTCTGCGGCATGCCGCCGCGCATGGACCAGTTGTTCACGCTACCCCTTCAGAAAGCTCGGGGATGACGTCGCCTTCCTTTAGTACTTCCGACAAGGTGCAACGGCCAACGATTCGCGGACCTTCACCGACGTCCCACGCGAAGCCAGCGATAAAACGGCTCTATCCTGCTCAGGAACGATAAAGGTACCTAGCGCGGAAGCATCGCTCCCCTGGCCTCAGCCACTCCCGACCCACAAAATCGAGCTGGCCTCGTCAGTGCGTAGTCACGCCCCGGCATCCAGTGGTTGGGTCTGATGCCCGACCGAAACCCCGGCCTGCCTTTCATGGCCTCTGCGTCCAACGCGAACACAACGGTTGCAGTCACCGGACGAAGCCCGCGATGCATCGGATTCATGCCGCAGAACAGTAACTAGGCGGCATATCGCCGCATAACGTGATGGTTCCGCCCATAAGTAGCTGTTCCGACTAAACCACTCTGCGTGCTATGCGTCAATTGGTGGTCCGGAAACATGCGGCGTGGCCGCACCAACCCCAGGCAACCGCCTACGACCCGATCCGCTCCTGCGTCGCCGGATCGAACAGCACGCACTTCGCCATGTCGATCGCGAGCACGGAACGACGCGCCGGCTCTGCGGCTTCGCGTCGGCGTGTAACCGTGCCACGACGTCCGTGCCACCCATCCGGCTCACGACGAACGTATCGGAGCCCGCGGGCTCGATGACGTCGATGCGGTTCTCCACGAACTGCAGCGCAGCGGCACGATCCGCGCTCGCAGCATCCGTGATCGCCTCCGGGCCGCACGCCGAGCACCACGTCGTCGCGCGAGTAGCCGGCCACGAGATCGGGCGACGGCAGCGCCAGCGTCGCCACGCCGCCGTCCGCGAGCGCGAAGCGAACGGCTACGCGCCCGCTCTCACGCACGAGCTTCGCCTCGATCAGGTTCATCGACGGCGCGCCCATGAAGCCCGCGACGAACAGGTTGGCCGGCGTGGCGTACACCTCGTTCGGCGTGCCCACCTGCTGGAGCCGGCCGCGGTTCATCACGGCGATGCGCGTCGCGAGTGTCATCGCCTCGATCTGGTCGTGCGTGACGTACACCGTCGTGGTGCCGAGCTGCTGGTGCAGCCTCTTGATCAACGTGCGCATCTCGATGCGCAGGCGCGCGTCGAGGTTCGACAGCGGCTCGTCGAACAGAAACAGGCTCGGCTTGCGCACGAGCGCGCGGCCCATCGCGACGCGCTGGCGCTGGCCGCCGGATAGCGCGCGCGGCTTGCGGTCGAGCAACTCCTCTATCTTCAGCAACGCGGCGACTTCGGCGATGGCCTTCTCGCGTGCCGCATGCGCGACGCCCCGCATGCGCAACCCGAAGCCCAGGTTCGCGCGCACCGTCATGTTCGGGTACAGCGCGTACGACTGGAACACCATCGCGATGTTGCGATCGGCCGGCGAACGCTCGTTCACGCGCTGGCCGTCGATCGCGATCTCCCCGCTCTGGACGGTGTCGAGCCCTGCGATCAGGTTCAGCAACGTGGACTTGCCGCAGCCGGAAGGGCCCACGAGCACGAGGAACTCGCCGGCCGCCACGCTGATAGTCGATGTCGTGCAGCACGGCCGTCTTGCCGTACGCCTGAGATACGTGGCGAATGTCGAGCGCGCCCATGCTGCTAACCCTTCACCGAGCCGGCCATGAGGCCGCGCACGAAGTACTGCCCCGCCACTACATATACAAGGAGTGTCGGCAGGCCGGCGAGCATGGCCGCGGCGAAGTACACGTTGTATTCCTTCACGCCCTGCGAGGCGTTCACGAGATTGTTCAGCGCCACGATCACGGGCTGCGAGTCCGCGTCCGCGAAGCTCGCGCCGAACAGGAAGTCGTTCCAGATGCTCGTGAACTGCCAGATCACGCACACGACGACGATCGGCACGGAGTTCGGCAACACGATACGCAGCCAGATCGAGCCGAAGCCCGCGCCGTCGATCTGCGCGGCGCGAATCAGCTCGCGCGGAAAACTCGTGTAGAAATTCCGGAAGAACAGCGTCGTGAGCCCGATGCCGTACACGACGTGCACGAGGACGAGCCCGCTCGTCGTCCCGGCGAGGCCGAGCGCACCGAGCATGCGCGCCATCGGAATCAGCACGATCTGGAACGGGATGAAGCAGGCGAACAGCAGCAGGCCGAACACGAGCGTGTCGCCCTTGAAGCGCCACTGCGTGAGCACGTAGCCGTTGATCGCGCCGAGCAGCGTCGAGATCGACGCACGGCCGGCACGACCATATACAGGGAGTTCAGGAAATAGGGCTTGAGCCCGGTGGCCTCCACGCCGATCTGCGCGGTCGACCACGCGGCGCGCCACGGATCGAGCGTGAACATCTGCGGCAGGAACACCATGTTGCCCTGCTCGATCTCGGTGAGCGGCTTCACGGAGTTCAGCAGCATGACGACGAGCGGCACGAGGTACCACAACGCGAACACGCCGAGCAGCGCATACAGCAGCACGCGGCCGAGCACGTTAGCGCGCATCGCGCCGCTCGCGAAGCTCGGAGTACAGATACGGCACCATCACGGCCATCACGGTGCACAGCATGATCACGGCGGAGCTCGCACCCACCGCCATCTGGTTGCGCGTGAACGTGTACGAGTACATGAACGTGGCCGGCATCTCGGTCGCGCGGCCGGGCCCGCCGCCCGTGAGCGCGATGACGAGGTCGTACGATTTGATGGCCATGTGCGTCAGGATCACGATCGCCGAGAGCAGTGTGGGCGTGAGCTGCGGCAGCACCACGTGCCGATACAGCGCGAACCCGCGCGCGCCGTCGATCTGCGCGGCCTTCATCACTTCGTCCGAAATGCCGCGTAAGGCCGCCAGGAACAGCGCCATGACGAACCCCGACGTCTGCCACACGCCCGCGATCACGATCGTGTAGATCGCCATGTCGCGGTCCTTGATCCAGCCGAACGCGAAGCTCTGCCAGCCGAGCACGTGCATGACCTGCTCGAGGCCCACACCGGGATCGAGCAGCCACTTCCACGCCGTGCCCGTGACGATGAACGACAGCGCCATCGGGTACAGGTACACCGCGCGCAGCACGCCTTCGGCGCGGATGCGCTGATCGAGTGCGATCGCGAGCGCGGCGCCGATCGCGATACAAAGCCCGATGTACAGCACGCCGAAGATCGCGAGATTCGCGAGCGCGGTATGCCAGGCCGGCAGCTTGAACAGCGTCACGTAGTTCGCGAAGCCGAGCCACTCGTACACCGGCAACATCTTCGAGCTCGTGAACGAGAGGTACAGCGAGAACAGGATGAAGCCGTACACGCACACGAGCACGGCGGCGACAGCTCGGCGCGAGTGCCAGCCGCGGCAACCACGCGGCGAGGCGCGTGCGGGCGGCGGTGGCGGCAGTCACGCGGAACCTCCGCTTACTTTGCGAGCTCGAGGGCCTGCACGAGCTCGGTCACTGCGCGCGCCGCGTCGTACTCGCCGTTGAAGTGCGCCGTGATGACGTCGTAGAACGCGTTCTTCTGTGCAGCCGGCACGCCGTACCCTTGCGACATCGAGCCGAGCAGCGTACCGGCGGCGCTCGCCGCGGCCACGTCCTTGATGCCCTGGCGGCCGCACTCGTCGAACGCGTCGCCCGGCACGTCGGTGCGCGCCGGCACGGAACCTTTGATGACGTTGAACGCCGACTGGAACGCGGGACTCATTATTGTTTTCGCGAGCTCGCGCTGCGCGGGCAGCTTCTTGGCGTCGACGTTGAACATCGCGAATTGATCGGAGTTGAACAGCACGGCGTTCTGCGTGCCGGGGAAACGGAAGCACAGGAAGTCCGCGCCCGGCTTCTTGCCGGCGCGCTGGAACTCGCCCTTGGCCCAGTCGCCCATGATCTGGAACGCGGCGTTGCCGTTCACGACCATCGCGGTCGCTAGGTTCCAGTCGCGGCCTGAAAAATTCGCGTCGACGTACTTGCGTAAGATCGCCATGCGCTCGAACGCCGTGCGCATCTCCGGCGACGCGAGCGCTTTCGGGTCGGTGTCGATCAACGCGCGGCGGTAGAGCTCCGGCCCGCCCGTCGCGTACACCACGCTGTCGAAGATCGTGGCTTCCTGCCACGGCTGGCCGCCGTGCGCGAGCGCAATCTTGCCGCTCTTCTTCACCTTCTCGAGCGCCGCGACGAATTCGTCCCACGTTTTCGGCACCGCCACACCGGCAGCGTCGAGCACGGCTTTGTTCGCCCAGATCCAGTTCGCGGAGTGGAAGTTCACGGGCGCGGCGATCCACTTACCCTTGTACTTCGAGAACTGCTGAAGCGCCGGCGGCACCGCCTTATCCCAGCCCTCAGCGCGCGCGAGATCCGAGAGATCCGCGAGCACGCCCTGCTCGGCCCAGTCACGCAGATCGAAGCCGAGCAGCTGCACGGCTGTGGGCGGATTGCCGGACGTCACGCGCGCACGCAGCACGGTCATCGCCTGCGTGCCGCCGCCGCCTGCCACCGGCATGTCCTTCCACCTGATGCCGTGCTGCTCCAGATCTTGCTTCAGCACCTGCAGCGCGCCGGCTTCGCCGCCCGACGTCCACCAGTGCAGCACCTCGACCTCTTGCGCGGCTGCGGTGCCGAACACGAGCGCAGCTGTGAGCGCGTACAACGCCCCGCGCAATCGCCGACCCATTCGCATGCGTGTTTCCCGCCGTTGTTTTTCGAGCTTGCGACCGCCGCACTTGTCGCGCTTGGTCGAGCCTGGGGAGCATAACGCGGGCGCGCCGCGCCGCCCATAGCGGACTTCGGCGCGGGCTAGTGGACCGCTTGTAACGGGCGCGGTCTCTCGACGACGAAGCCCTGCACGAAGTCGACGCCGAGCGTGCGCAGCGCCTCGAACGACTCCTGATCCTCGACCTGCTCGGCCACGACCTGGAAGTCGAGCGAGCGCGCGAGCTTGACCATGGCGGCTATCATCTCGCGGTTCACGCTGTCCTCGTCGAGGTTGCGCGTGTACGTGCCGTCGATCTTCACGTAGTCCAGCGACAGGTTCTTCAGGTTCGAGAACGAGCCGATCCCGCTGCCGAAGTTGTCGAGCGCGAACTTACAGCCGATGCCGTGCAGCACGTTGATGAAGCGCTGCGCGTGATCGAGCTGGCTCACGACCGCCGACTCGCGCGCCTCGAAGCAGATACGCTCGGGGTTCACGCCCGTGTGATCGAGCACGTCGACGACGAACTCGAGGAAATCGTCGTCGCCGAGCGTCTGCGCCGAGAGATTGATGTTGCACGTGCGGCCGACCGGCAGATGGGGTGCGCCGCCGGCGAGCGCCGTCAGCGACGCCCGCACAACCCAACGGTCGATGTGCGACATCAGCTGGTAGCGTTCGGCCGACGCCAGGAAATGCGCGGGCGTGATCGCGGTGCCCGATTCGTCGCGCATGCGCAGCAGGATCTCGGCGGCCGGCCCCCCGCTGCCGCGCCCGCCGAGCGCGATGATCGGCTGCACGTAGAGCTCGAAGCCATTCTCTTTCAGCGCGTGCTGCAGCCGCTGCAGCCACTGGATCTCGCCGCGCTCGCGCGCCACGACTTCGTCGCGCGACGAGTACACGTGGATGCGGCCGCGGCCCTGCTGCTTCGCGACGTAGCACGCCGAGTCGGCGGCGGAGAGCACGCTCTCGGCCGACCCGCTGTCTTTGTTGACCTCGACGAGACCCACGCTGACGCCGACGTCGAACGTGTGGTCCTGCCATGAGAAGCGCTGGTTCGCGACCGAGTGGCACACGTCGTCGGCGATCTGCCGCGCTTTGTCGACGGGGCAGCCCGCGAGCAGCATCGCGAACTCGTCGCCGCCTACACGCGCCACGGTGTCCGAATCGCGCAGGCGTTGTTTGATCAGCGCCGAGATCTCGCGCAACAGGTTGTCGCCGGCGATGTGGCCGGCGGTGTCGTTCACGAGCTTGAAGCGGTCGAGGTCGAGGTAGCACACCACGTGACTCACGGCTTCGCCGCGCGCCGAGTCGAGTGCCGCTTCGAGCCGCCGCTCGAACTCCGCGCGGTTCACGAGGCCGGTCAGCGCGTCGTGGCTGGCCTGGTACGACATCTCGCGCGCGAGACCACGCAGCTCGCTCACGTCGTGGAAGATCACCACGCAGCCCGCGACTTGACCGTCGGGCCCGCGAATCGGCGAGGCCGTGAGCTCCGTCGAGAACTCGCGATCCGCGAGCTTACTCAACAGGAACGCGCGCCGGCCGAGATTCACGCGCCTGCGTTCGCTCAAGCATTTCGCGATCGGATCGCCGAGCGAGCTGCGGTCGACTTCATCGACGAGCGTGAGCAGATCGAGCACGCTCTTGCCGATGCCGGTGGCACGCGTGCCGCCAATCAACTGCTCGGCCGCTTCGTTCAGTAGTCGATCGTGCCGTTACGATCCGTCGTAATGACGCCTTCGCCGATCGACTCGAGCGTGATGCGCGCCTGGAGCTTGCTGCGGCCGAGCGACGCCTCGAGGCTCTTGCGATGCGTGATGTCGCGCGCCACGGTAAGAAGCGCGGGCTCGCCGTTGAACATGACTCGTTTGCTGTGAAGCTCGGCCCAGAGCCCGTGCTCGTCGGCGCTGATGAGCTGCACCTCGAACGGCGCAAGCTGCTCTTCGGTGCCGCTCGAAGGTCACGTGCTTGCGCATCAGAGCGCGATACGCCGGCCGCAGCAGGTCCGTGATCGGTTTGCCGACGAGCGTGCCCGCATCGATACCGAACAGCTCACCGGCCGCGCGATTCGCGAACAGGATCGACTGCGTGTGGATCAGCGCGACCTCCGGCAGCGTCTCGGCGAGCGCGTCGAACAGCGGCGTGCTAGCAGGCGTCGGCTCGAGTAGCGGCACCGCGGCGGCGGCCAAGGCGTCGTCGGCGCGATCGAGCAGCCGGTTCATGCTCGCGGAAATGTCGACGAACGCACTGGCCCTGCCGTTGACCGCGATTCGGCCCGCAGGCTGACCGGCTCCGAGCAGGCGGTGCAGGTCCTCCTTCAAGCGCTCGATCTCGCGGACGTACGGGCGCCGCGAGCCGGCCCACACGAGCGCCAGAATCAGGAGCAGCAGTAGCAAAGCCGCTAGCGCGACGATGGGATCATCGAGGAGCTGCGTCATGCGCGTTCCGGCGGTGCTGGCACGTCAGTGCGAGGCCCTGTGTTCTTCAGCCATTTGTCCGGCTGAGTTTGTTGTTATCGTCGTCGGGCGTTGTTCGGCTGCGGCGCAGCGGCGGTCCCTGCCCGCCAGGGCGCAACGTCCTGTTTCCCTGGCGATTCAAGATACCGCAACAGGCTTGGAGCGTCGCTCCGAATTGACCATAATTCTTCACAGACTGCCTTGTGGGCCGTGGCTAAACTCCGTACCCTACCCCGTTCGCTCCAGCTCCAATCTCACCGCCAGAATAGAGATGAATTTCGAAGTCGCACGCGCCCAGATGCTCGGCCAGCAGATCAGAGCCTGGGAGGTTCTCGACGAGCGGGTCCTGCGTGTGCTGCGGGAGACACCCCGCGAGCAATTCGTCCCCGCAGAATACCGCGATCTCGCATTCGCCGACGCCGAAACTCCGCTTGGTCACGGCCAGTTCATGCTCGCGCCGAAGATCGAGGGCCGGCTGCTGCAGGCCGTGCAGGCAGAGCCGATCGACGACGTGCTCGTAGTGGGCACCGGCAGCGGGTTTCTGACCACGTGCCTCGCCAGGCTCGCGAAGCATGTCGTAAGCGTGGACATCATCGGCGAATTCGTGGCTGCGACCCGAGCGCGCCTCGCAGAGCACGAAGTCCGCAACGTGAGCCTCGAAGTCGCCGACGCGCTCGAGCTCTCGCATGCGGGCCATTTCGATGTTGTCGCCGTCACGGCGTCGGTACCGGAGCTCACGGACCACTTCATCAAAATGCTGCGCCCACAAGGGCGGCTGTTCATCGTCGTCGGGCGCAAGCCGGTCATGGAGGCGCAGCTGATCACGATGCAACCGAACGGCAGCACAACTACCGAAGATCTTTTCGAGACCGTGCTGACGCCGCTGATAAACGCGGAGCGGCCGGAGCCGTTCGTTCTCTGAGCAGGAGAACCGGAGCACTCTCATGTCCGGTGTTCCGGAGCTGACACCCACGGAGTTTGCGAAACGCTGGCCGGCACCAATAGCCGATGCCGGTGTCGTACTGCTCGACGTGCGCGAGCCCGTCGAGCTCGAAATGGCCGCCGTGCAGACGGCGCTGCACATTCCGATGCGGGACGTGCCGGGCAGGCTCACGGAGTTCGATCGCGAGACGCCAATCGTCGTGATGTGCCACACGGGTCGGCGCAGCTATATGGTGGCGCAGTATTTGGTCGGGAATGGGTTTTCGCAGGTTTTCAATTTGAGGGGCGGTATCGACGCGTGGTCAACGGAGATAGATCCCCAGGTACCTCGTTACTAACTGAAGTGAACCAAACGCAAACGAAGTGAAGACAGGGACACACATCATGCCGAACTTACGACCACTCGCGATCCTCGCGATCGCTGCGTTGCTGGCAGGACCCGCCTCGGCGGTCGACAGCCTGCTCGACGTCTACCAGCGCGCACTGCAAAACGACCCGACCATTCGGGAAGCCGAAGCGCAGTACCTCGCACTGGCGGAAGTGAAACCGCAGGCGCGCGCGGCTCTTCTGCCGAATGTGACGCTCGGCAGCACGTTCTCGAGCACCTCCCAGGACACGACCGGCGGCGCACTGTTGCCGAACGGCGGCACGCTCGGCACACGATCGAAATTCAGCCAGGACGGTCACGGCTGGAGCTTGAGCCTCACGCAGACGCTCTTCGATTGGGGCCGGTACACGACGCTCAAACAGGCCGACAAACGCGTGGCCCGCGCCGAGACGGACTATGAATCCGCCAAGCAGGCGCTGCTGATCCGGGTGGCCACGGCTTACTTCAACGTGCTGGCCGCCAAAGACAATCTCGCGTCAGCCGTGTCCGCCCGCGAAGCCATCGCGCGCCAGCTCGAGCAGGCACAGCGCCGGTTCGAGGTGGGCCTGATCGCGATCACTGACGTGCAGCAGTCGCAAGCCGGCTACGACGACTCGGTCGCAACGGAAATCCAGGCTCAGCGGCTGCTCGCGACTTCGTACGAGCAGTTGCGCGAGATCATCGGCGACGTCGTCACTGATCTGGCGGGGCCGACCGACGAACTGCCGCTGCTGTCGCCGGATCCGGCGAGCCCCGAGCAGTGGGTCAGAACGGCGCTGTCGCAAAATCTGACGCTTGTGTCGAGCCGTCTCGCAGCGGAAGTCGCGGAGTACGACGTCGAAATTCAGAAGGGCAGCCGCCTGCCGAACGTGAACCTGCAGGCATCGGTCACGAGCAACGACAACAATCGGTCGCAGACCATCTTTCAGGACCCGCTGCCGCCGATCATTTCGCCGTCAACTCAGAAGCCTGAAGGTCACAGCTGGCAAATCAACGTGCAGTTCCCGCTGTTCACCGGCGGCTTGAATCGCTCGCGGGTCCAGCAGTCGGTCTATACGCACCGCGCCGCGACGGAAGCGCTCGAGCGCATCGGGCGCCAGACGGAGCGCCAGACGCGTGACGCGTATCTCGGCGTGATCTCGGAAATCCAGCGCGTGCGCGCGCTGAAGCAGTCGGTCGAGTCGAACCGCACAGCATTACGCGCGACGGAAGCGGGCTTCGAGGTCGGCACGCAAACGACGGTCGACGTGCTCACGTCGCAGAAAAACCTGACCACGGCGGAAACGACGTACTCACGTAGTCGTTACGACTACATCCTCAACGTTCTGACGCTCAAACAAGCGGCCGGCAACCTGTCGGTGACGGACGTCGAGCAAGTCAACGGCTGGCTCCACTAACAACCAGCGGAGAGCCTGGCCGCCGTCGGTCTCGGGCAAATCGCGCGACGAATTGAACGACCGATGACGGTCGCGGCGTTCCGGCGGGCGCCGCCGAGCCCCAGGGACGGTCTTCCGGCGTGTCTCGGGAAGCATGTTCGCGAGACCGCCCGCCGGAACGACCCACCGGTCTTAATGCGGCGTCCGCTTCATCGCTTCAATCAGAGCGGTGGTCGAGCGGCCAGGCTTGAAGCCGAGCACGCGGACTTCGCCGCCGTTGCGCTGCACGGCGTCCGCCCCGGCGATCTGGTCGACGCGATAGTCGCCACCCTTCACGAGCACGTCCGGCAGCACCTGCGCGATCAGCTCGGCCGGCGTGTCCTCGCCAAACGCGACGACCCAGTCCACCGCCGCGAGCCCCGCGAGCACGGCCATGCGGTCCGCGAGCGGCGTGATCGGGCGTCCCGCACCTTTCAGCCGCGTGACCGATGCGTCGTCGTTCACCGCGACGATCAGCCGCTCGCCGCACGACTTCGCTTCCTCGAGGTAGCTCACGTGCCCCGCATGCAGGATGTCGAAGCAGCCGTTCGTGAACACGACGCGCTCGCCGCGCGCCTTCGCCTCCGCGACGAGCGCGAGTAGCTCCGGGCAGCTCCACGAGACCGCGGCCGCCGCTGCCCTGCGTGTGCAACGCGTGCTGCAACTCCGAACGGCTCACCGTCGCGACACCGATCTTGCCGACCACGACGCCGGCGCCGAGATTCGCGAGCGCCGCGGCGGCCGGCGCATCGAGGCCCGCCGCGAGTCCGGCGGCGAGCAACGCGATGACCGTGTCGCCGGCGCCCGTGACGTCGAACACCTCGCGCGCCTGCGTGGGCAACGTGATCGGCTCGGCGCCGCGCTGGAACAGCGTCATGCCCTGCTCGCCGCGCGTCACGAGCAGCAGTTCGAGCTCGAGATCGGCGCGCAGCGCCTGGCCCCGGCGCAGCACCTCCGCTTCGTCCGCGCACGCGCCGACCACGGCTTCGAATTCGCCGCGATTCGGAGTCAGCGCGTGAGCGCCGCGATAGCGTTTGAAATCCGTGCCTTTCGGATCGATCAGCACCGGCACGCGCGCGGCGCGACAGGCGGCCACGAGCTCGGGCGCGCGGCTCAGCGTGCCCTTGCCGTAGTCGGACAGGATCACCGCGTCGGCGTTGCGCACGAGCTTCGTGAACAACGTGCCGAGCTCGGGCGCGCAGGGCTCGAGCGACTGCTCGGCGTCGACGCGAATCAGTTGTTGGCTGCGAGCGAGCACGCGCAGCTTGTGGATCGTCGGCAGCGTAGGCGAGCGCACGAACTCGCAACGCACGCCGCGCTGCTCGAGCAGGCGCGTGAGCAGCTGGCCGCGATCGTCGCTGCCGACGACGGCCGCGAGCACGCTGTGCGCGCCGAGCGCGGCGATGTTCAGCGCGACGTTGGCTGCGCCGCCCGGGTCGCTGCTCGGCGGTGCGTGTCCGGACGACGGGCACGGGCGCCTCGGGTGATATGCGCGCCGTGTCGCCGAACCAATACTCGTCGAGCATGGCGTCGCCGGCGACGAGCACGCGCAGCTTCGAGAAATCTGGGATTGCGAGCGTCACCGGTGGCCGAATCGCGTAGCGTGGCGTTGCGCCATTCTACTCAGTTTGCGGCGGCTGGGTGGCGAGCGAAAAAAGGGTCCGCCCCGAGCTTACTCGAGGGGCGGACCAACGGCGGACCGGTACAAACCTCAAACCCGCTCTAATCTCGGCGTCCGCGGCAACTGTTCGCCGCGAACTTCAGCCGCATTTCGAATAGCCGCA
Organism: uncultured Gammaproteobacteria bacterium; assembly: GCA_963748045.1. GTDB lineage: Bacteria > Pseudomonadota > Gammaproteobacteria > Steroidobacterales > Rariloculaceae > FEN-1219. The sequence continues at coordinate 2,155 of CAVVIC010000025.1, read as the reverse complement.
ATTCAGGCAAGTCATGCAGCCGTCGAGCATGACGGCGGCCGTGGTGCTGCACTTGCCGCAGAGCTGCGCTCCCTCGGGGAACGCGGGCTTCGCGAACGCATCCTTCTGGCGATCGCGCGACTCGAAGTCCGCCCGCTTCTGGGCGATGAACTCCTTCTGGTCGGTGCTCAAATCGGGCCCTTTCAAGAGACCGATCTCGATCAGATGTTTCTCGACGATGTGGCCGAGCTCCGCGATGATCGACGGCATGAATCGGCCGCCGGGCTGCCAGTAGCCGCCGCGCGGATCGAACACGGCCTTGAGCTCGTCGACGAGAAACGTCACGTCGCCGCCTTTGCGGAACACGGCCGACATGATGCGCGTGAGCGCGACGATCCATTGATAGTGATCGAGATTCTTCGAGTTGATGAAGATCTCGAACGGCCGGCGCTGCTCGTGTGGCGTGCCCTCGTTCAGCACGATGTCGTTGATCGTGACGTACATCGCGTGATCGGACACCGGCGTCTTCACTTTGTACGTGGAGCCGATCAGCATCTCCGGACGCTCGAGCTTCTCGTGCATCCGGATGACGTTGGACTCGCTGCTGCGCTCCGGCTCGACGGCCGGCTTGGCCGGCGCTTCGTCCGCCTTCGCGACCGCGTACTTCACGATCTTCTTGTCGATGATGATGCGTGCCATGGTGTCCGCCTCAGAGTTTTCCGTAGTAGCCCTCTTTGAGGGCATCGAACAGGTTCGCGGCCGTGTGCATTTCGCCGTCGTACTGGATTTCGTCGTCGCCTTTGGCTTCGATGGTCGTGCCGTCCTGCAGCGTGAACCGATACGTGGTGTTCTTCAGATCCTTCTCTTTGACGAGCACGCCCTGGAACGCTTCGGGGTTGAAGCGGAACGTCGTGCAGCCTTTCAGGCCCTTCTCGTGCGCATAGAGATAGATGCCCTTGAAGTCCTCGTACGGATAGTCGGTGGGCACATTGGCCGTCTTCGAGATCGACGAGTCGATCCACTTCTGCGAGGCCGCCTGGATGTCCACGTGCTCGCGCGGCGAAACGTCTTCGGAGCTCACGAAATAGTCGGGCAACCGCTCGCCGGGCTTGGTCGAATCCGGCATCGCGCGCGGATTCACGAGCGCGCGATACGCCAGTAGCTCGAACGAGAACACGTCGACCTTTTCTTTCGACTTCTTGCCTTGCCGAATCACGTTGCGGAAGTAGTGATGGGCGAACGAAGGCTCGATGCCGTTGCTGGCGTTGTTCGCCAGCGACAGCGAGATCGTGCCGGTCGGCGCGATCGAGCTGTGATGCGTGAACCGTGCACCGTGACGCTCGAGCTCGTCGACGAGCTCCGGCGCGACTTCGCGCACGCGCTGCATGTAGCGGCTGTAGCGGCGTGTGCAGAACGCGGCCCGGAATTTTCTGCCCGACCTGCCAGCCGTCGGCGCGCATCTCCGGCCGCTTGCGCAGCATGGCCTCCGTGACTTCGAACTCCTCGAGCAGGATCGGCGCAGCGCCCTTCTCCTTCGCGAGATCGAGCCCCGTCTGCCAGCCCGCGATCGCGAGCTCGCGCGACACGTCCTCGGTGAAGCGCACGGACTCGGCCGAGCCGTAGCGCATGCCGAGCAGCGTGATCGCGGAGCCGAGGCCGAGGAAGCCCATGCCGTGACGACGTTTGCGCACGATCTCCTCGCGCTGCTCGGCAAGCGGCAGGCCGTTGACGTCGACGACGTTGTCGAGCATGCGCGTGAATACGCGCACGACTTCGCGAAACTCTTCCCAATCGAAGTACGCGTGATCGGTGAACGGATCCACGACGAACTTCGTCAGATTGATGGAACCGAGCAGGCACGCGCCGTAGGGCGGCAACGGCTGCTCGCCGCACGGGTTCGTGGCGCGAATGTCCTCGCACCACCAGTTGTTGTTCATCTCGTTGACGCGATCGATCAGCACGAAGCCCGGCTCCGCGAAGTCGTACGTCGAGGACATGATGACGTCCCACATGCGCCGCGCCGGCAGCGTGCGATACACGCGGCAGGCCACGAGGCCGCGGTCGTCGGTGATGTAGTTGGCCTTGTTCGGCCATTCGCGCCAAACCACCTGAGAGGTGTCGCCGAGATCGAGGCTTTCCTCTTCCGCCTCGCGCCGCGTGAGCGGGAACGCGAGCT
>CAVVIC010000024.1:0-80629 GCA_963748045.1 uncultured Gammaproteobacteria bacterium | reverse complement strand
CAGGATTCCGGCGATGCGCCGCAGCCTCGCCTGGCTCGTCGCCGTGCCGTTGATGCTCGTCGGCTCGGAGGCTGCGCATGCGCTCGCGTACCGCTTCGCGTATCCCGATCTGCACGTGCGGGTGCAGGCGCTGCTCGTCACCGGGCACGGGTACCTGCGCTGGCTGCCGCTCCTGCTCGGGGCCGCCGCCGCGGTCGTCGCGCTGTCGCTGCTCGTCACGGCGGCCGACGCCGCACGCGGGCGCGCGCCGCGCGGGTTGCCTGCGTGGGCATTCGCGCTGCTGCCGCCGGTCGCGTTCGTCGTCCAGGAGCACCTCGAGCGGCTGCTGCACACCGGCGTCTTTCCGTGGCAGGAGTTCGGCACGCCGACGTTCGTGCCCGGAGTCGCGCTCCAGCTTCCCTTCGCGCTGCTCGCGTACGCGGTTGCGCGGCTGCTGCTCCGCACGGCGGAGCGCGCGGGCCGTGCGGTCGCCCCTGTCGCACCGCCCCGTCCGCGCCTCGCGCCGATCGTGCTCGCGGTGCCGGCGACTGAGCCGCCGCTGCCGCGCGTCGCGCTCATCTCCAGCGGACTCGGGAAGCGCGGCCCGCCTCTCCTCGCAACCGCCTGAGCCGGCCGCGCCTGCGGCCGGCGGTGACGTCGACCGAGGAGAAGAGATGACCCGCAGGAGTCGTATCGGAGTGCTCGCGCTCGCCGGCACGGCGGCGCTCGTGGTCGCAGCAGGCGCGTCCGCCCACGCGACGATGAGCCCTCCAGTCGCGCTGAACGGGAAGCTCCAGCAGTTCACGCTGTCGGTGCCGACCGAGAAGGAAGGAGCGACGACGACGATGATCGAGCTGACCGTGCCGTCCGGCTTCGCCATCGATTCGTACGAGCCGTCGCCCGGGTGGAAACGGCAGGCACAGTCCACATCCGTGACCTGGTCCGGCGGCAGCACGCCGACGGACGAGGATTCCGTCTTCCGCTTCAACGCGTCGACCTCGGGCGCGAAGACGTACACGTTCACCGTGCGGCAGACCTACTCCGACGGATCCGTCGTCGACTGGTCCGGGCCCGAGTCGTCGGAGACGCCCGCGCCGACGGTCGAGGCGGTGTCGTCGCTCGGCGGGGGCGGGTCATCGACGCTCGGGATCGTCGCAATCGTGATCGCCGGCGTCGCGCTCGTCGTGGCGATCGGCGCGCTCGTCACGCGCGGCAGCGGGAGGCCGGTCGCATGACGTGGGTGCGCCTCACCGCCGCCGTGCTCGCGCTCGCCGCCGGCGCTGCGGCGCTCGTCGTCGCGTACCTGCTCCTGCACGGGACGCCGGGGGCAGCGTGAGCCGGTCAGTCCGAGGGCGGAAACACGAAGCTCGCGTGCGGAGGCACGTAGCCGCCGAGCTCGAGCACGATCTCGTCACGGTCGTGGAGCACGAGCCGGCGCGGATCCCCGCTCCGCTTCGCGCCGTTCACGAAGACGGAGACGGAACCGCGGAAGCCGGCAAGCCGCGCGGGGCCGAGCGGCTCGCCCCAGACCGCGAACACCGAGCCGAGCGTCTCGCCGGTGCGGTCGAGCCGGACGACGCCGGTCGGGTCGACGGTCCAGATCCGCGCGCGACAGCTCGCGCCGGTGACGTTGCCGCGGCTCAGCACCGGATCGCGCACGCCGATTCCCGCAGGGACGATGACGACGCGCTTGTTGGCGAAGAGCTCGAGGTGGACGCGCAGCCCGTTCCGCAGCGGTGCGTCGGCGCACGCGACGCGCACCGCGCCGGCCGGCGGGTGGTAGAGAGGCGCGCGGCCGATCGGCGTCGGCACCAGCGCCGCCGCCGCGAGACCGCAGCAGATTCCCGTGCGCATCGGCGCCACGGTACCCGGCTCGCCGCGCTAGGCGCCCTCGTCCTCGCGCTCGTCGCCGCAGGCTGCGGCGGTTCCTCGTCGCCTCCGTCGATCACCGTCGGCGCGGCGCGCACGTATCACCTCGCGGGGTTCCGGCCGGCGGCTCCGGCGAAGGCGGGCGTGCCGACGACGGTCGCGTTCACGGTCGTCCAGCCGGACGGCTCGCCGCTGACGCAGTACAAGCACGGCACCGGGCCGCACAACGGCATCCACCTGATCATCGTCCGCCGCGACCTCGGCGTGATCATCCACACGCACCCGCCGGTCGGCCCGGACGGCCGACTGTCCACGCAGATCACGTTTCCGTCGCCGGGGCCGTACAAGGTCGTGATCGACGTCTATCCGCAGCCCACGGGGCCCGCGTCGCAGACGAACTTCCAGCTGTTCACGAACCTCACCGTCGCCGGGAAGTACGCGCCGCGGCCGCTTCCGGCGTTCGCGCGCAGCACGACGGTCGACGGCTACCGCTTCGTCGTCAACGGGACGCCGCATCTGAAGGCGATCGACCCGGCGCTGCTCGACTTCACCGTCACCGGCCCGGACGGCAAGCCCGCGACGTTCACGCCGTGGTACGGCGCGCTCGCGCACGCCATCTTCTTCCGGAAGGGATCGCTCGACTACTTCCATACGCACGTGTGCGCGGCCGGCGTGTCCGGGTGCACGAGCATCCTCGGCGCGACCAAGGTGACCGGCAGCTCGACGACGCCGGGCCACCTGAAAGTCGGCGTGCTCGTTCCCGTGCCCGGGACGTGGCGCCTCTTCCTCCAGTGCCGGGTGAACGGACACGTCGTCACCGCGCCGTTCACGCTGCAGGTGACGTGATGCGGCGCGCCGCCGCTCTCGCAGCCGTCGCCGCCGCCGCGCTCGCGGTCCCGGCGGCGGCGTGGGCGCACGCGGCGCTGCTGAAGACGTTCCCCGCGGCGAGCCAGGAGGTGACGACGCCGCCGGCGCAGGTTCGGCTCGTCTACGACGAAGCGATCGAGCCGCGCTTCGCCGTCGTCTCGGTCACCGACGCGGCCGGCCACCAGGAGACGAGCGGACAGGTGGAGCGGTCGGCGGCGAACCCGTACGAGCTCGCCGTCCCGCTGAAGCGCATCGGCGAGGGCTGGTACCTCGTCTTCTGGCGCGTCATCTCGGCCGACGGCCATCCGGTGCGCGGCGCGTTCACGTTCTCGGTCGGGCCGAACGCCGGGCCGGCGCCGCAGTTCGTCATCCCGTCGCTGTCCGAGACGGCGGCGACGCCGTCGCTGCTGACGGCGCGCTGGGTGATGTTCCTGTCGATGATGGCGGCGCTCGGGCTGTTCGTCCTGCGCGCCGTGATCGCGCGGCCGCTCGTCGCGCGTGTCCCGGGGACGAGGCTGCGTGCGCTGACGATCGCCTTCGGCGTCGCGATCGCGATCGCGCTCGTTGCGACGCCGGTCTACGTGCTGATGGCGACGGCGCAGTTCGCCCTCCGCTCCGCGTGGTCGGTCGGCGCGCTCGTCCCGCTCATGCACGTCTCGTCGTTCGGCCGCGCGTATCTCGACCTCGAGCTGCTGCTCGCGCTCTTCGCGTTCGCCGCCGGGGTCGCGCTGTGGGTCGACCGGCCCGAGCGGCCGCAGCGCTCGCTCGCGGAGTTCCTGGCGCTGCTGGGCGCGCTGCTCGCGGGCGGCGCCGCGCTGCTCGCCCCCGGCGCCGCGGGGCACGCGGCCCAGACCGCGCCGCGCGCGCTGTCGATCGTGCTCGACTGGATGCACCTCGCCGCCGGCTCGCTGTGGATCGGCGGCCTGATCGGGCTGCTCGTGCTCTGGTCGAGCACGGCCGCCGACCGGCGGACGGCCGGGCTCGCGGTCGTCGTGCCGCGCTTCTCCAACGTCGCGTTCTTCTCGGTGCTCGCACTGATCGGATCGGGAACGGGCGCCGCGCTTCTCCACCTGCCGACGCTCGCGTCGCTGTGGCAGACGTCCTACGGGACGGCGATTCTCGTGAAGGTCGGATTGCTCACCGCGGCGATGGCGCTCGCATCGGTGAACCTCTTCCGGACGAAGCCCGCGCTCGAAGGGCCGGAGCCGGGGCCTGGACCTGCGCGCGTTCTCCGCAGGCTCGTCGGGGGAGAGGCGATCCTCGTTGCCGCGGCGATCTTCGCCGCCGCCGTTCTCTCGAGCCTGCCTCCGCCCTCGTCGGCCCTCGCGAGGATCGGGAAGGCGAGCGCGCACACGGGCCCGGGCCCCGTGACGAGCGTCGTCGTCGCGAACGGGTACCGGATCGCGCTCCACGTCCTTCCGAACAAGGCCGCCGTGCCGAACGTGTTCTCGGTCGCGATCACGCGCGGCGGGAAGCCGGTTCGCAACGCCGACGTGATCGGAACGTTCAGAAATACGCGTGATCGGTGAACGGATCCACGACAAACTTCGTCAGGTTGATGGAACCGAGCAAGCACGCGCCGTAGGGCGGCAACGGTTGCTCGCCGCACGGGTTCGTGGCGCGAATGTCCTCGCACCACCAGTTGTTGTTCATCTCGTTGACGCGATCGATCAGCACGAAGCCCGGCTCCGCGAAGTCGTACGTCGAGGACATGATGACGTCCCACATGCGCCGTGCCGGCAGCGTGCGATACACGCGGCAGGCCACGAGGCCGCGGTCGTCGGTGATGTAGTTGGCCTTGTTCGGCCATTCGCGCCAGACCACCTGAGAGGTGTCGCCGAGATCGAGGCTTTCCTCTTCCGCCTCGCGCCGCGTGAGCGGGAACGCGAGCTGCCAGGGTTGATCGGCCTTCACGGCGTGCATGAACTCGTCGGTGATCAGCAGCGACAGATTGAACTGGCGCAGCCGGCCGTCCTCGCGCTTCGCGCGGATGAAATCCATGGCGTCGGGATGGCCGATGTCGAAGGTGCCCATCTGCGCGCCGCGGCGACCGCCGGCCGACGACACCGTAAAGCACATCTTGTCGTAGATATCCATGAACGACAGCGGCCCGGAGGTATAGGCACCTGCGCCGCTCACGTACGCGCCACGCGGCCGCAGCGTCGAAAATTCATAGCCGATACCGCAACCGGCTTTCAGCGTGAGCCCCGCCTCGTGCACCTTATCGAGGATGTCGTGCATCGAATCGCTGATCGTGCCGGACACAGTGCAATTGATCGTCGAGGTGGCGGGCTTGTGATACTCCGCGCCTGCGTTCGAGGTGATGCGCCCGGCAGGAATCGCGCCGCGCTGCAAAGCCCAGAGGAATCGTTCGTACCACTCGCCGCGTTTGGCGGGCTCTTCCACGGCGGCCAGCGCTTTGGCGACACGCTCGAATGTGCCGTTGATGTCCCGATCGACGGGTTCGCCGGATTTGGTTTTGAGTCGGTACTTCGTGTCCCAGATGTTGAGGGACGCTTCCTGAAGAACAATGTCTGCGATTCTGGTCGCTTTGAGCTCGAACGCCATGTTCATAGTCGTCGCTTCTCCCCCCCAGCTGCACCCCGGCTTGCGCCGTCCCCGATTCCGGCTCAACGCTGGACTGGCTTCGCGTTTCTTCGCGCGAAAAACATCCCGCTGGCTGCCCCGGCAGCCTCTGAAACCGTCACGAATTCTCTGAAAAGTGGCGACACAAGATCTTGTGTCGCTGAGTCGTAGACTAGGCCCGACGAGAATTTCTGTCAAGACTTTATGACAAAGATCTCGCGGTCTCAAAATCTATTATAAACATATGGTTACGAAACTCACCTAAAATCTACGTAAAATTTTTAGGCGGTCCCGACCGATCGATAACGACCACAATATCTTGTGTCCCGACTATTCCCAACCTATCCCCCGCGAAAGCACAGGAAATCCACAGAAGCAACTACTCGATCCCGGTCCGATTTCACTGTGACTTCGGCGGTTGCAGCGACTCGTTTGGCTGCCGCACTATGTCCGCGACGGATCGAGGCACTCACGCACACGCTCTCCTCGTATCCTCGCCAACTGGAAGGTGAATCTCATGACTCAGTCGTTGCTTCGGCAGTACCCGTTTGTCGGCTCTCGTTTGATGGTGGTGCTCGCTGCCTTGCTCGCCGCTGCGACCGCGTCGGCACAACCTGCCACTCGCGAGATGCCGAGCCTGGCGCCGATGATCGAAAAGATCTCCCCGGCCGTCGTGAACATTTCGGTCAGCGGCAGCGTGACGGAGGGGGCAACCCGCTCGCCAATGACGAGTTCTTCAAACGCTTCTTCGATTTCAAAGAACCGCAGCAGGAACGCAAGCACGAAGTCGAAGCCGCCGGCTCCGGCGTCATCGTCGATGCGGCCAAGGGCTACATCCTGACGAACCATCACGTGATCGAGAACGCGGACAAGATCACTGTCACGTTGCTCGACAACCGCAGCCTGTCGGCGAAGGTCATCGGCTCCGACAAAGGCTCCGATCTCGCGGTCGTGAAGGTCGAGGCGGGCGGGCTCACGAGCATGCCGCTCGGCGACTCGAGCAAGCTGCGAGTCGGCGACTACGTCGTCGCAATCGGCAATCCGTTCGGCTTCTCGCACACGGTCACGTCCGGCATCGTCAGCGCGCTCGGCCGCAGCGGCATCAATCGCGAGGCGTACGAGGACTTCATTCAGACCGACGCTTCGATCAACCCCGGCAACTCCGGCGGCGCGCTCGCGAACTTGAACGGCGAGCTCGTGGGCATCAACTCGGCGATCATCTCGCGCTCCGGCGGCAACATCGGCATCGGGTTCGCGATTCCCATGAACATGGCTCGCTCGATCATGGAGCAGCTGATCAGCTTCGGCTCCGTGAGCCGCGGCCTGCTCGGTGTCAGCATCAACGACGTCTCGCCGGAAGTCGCTGCCACCTACGGGCTACACGACAACTCGGGCGCGCTCGTCATGGCCGTGAGCCCGGATTCGTCGGCCGAGCACGCCGGCATCCGCATCGACGACGTGATCGTGACCATCAACGGCACGCACGTGCGCGACTCAGGCTCGCTGCGCAATTCAATCGGGCTGCTGCGACCGGGCGATCAGGTGAAGGTCGGGCTGATCCGTGAAGGCAAGGAAGCCAACGTCACCGCGACTCTCGGCGCTTCGACGGCCGCCAACGCGAAAGCGGAGCCCGAGCCCGAGAAGAAGGTAGGCCTCGACGAAGTGTTCGAAGGCGCGGAGATCGTCGACGCGCCCGCCTCCACGCCGGGCCTGCTCGTGCGCCGCGTGGATCCGGGCAGCCCGGCCGCGGACCGCGGCCTGCGTCCCGGGGACGTCATCACGAAGATCAACCGCATGCGCGTGCGCAACATGGCGGACGCGAAGCCGCTGCTACGCGACGCGCGTTCGATCATCATCGAGGTCCAGCGCGGCGGCCGGAGTCAGCTCATTTTGATGCGCTGAGCGGGCGCAGCATCCCAGCCTGCGCAGACGCTCCGCCCGCTCGTCGTTCGTGAGCTCGGCAAGCGCGGCCGTGTCCGCGTAGAAGCCGTCGAGCCCGCGACTTTCGAGCCGGGCGCGCAGCACCGGCACCCAGCGCGTGTAGGTAGCCACGGCCGCGAGCGTGGCATTGTTCAGCGGCTGGGCAAACCAGGCGTCGTACTCCGCGTTGCCGCCCCACTTCGACTTCACCGCCGCGTAGTCGGACTGCAGCGTCTCGAATGCCGCACGTTTTGCGGCACGTTTGGTCTCGGGCGGATCGCCGCGCGCGTAGATGTCGCGCAAGCGCGACTGCTGCGCCGAGATCAGCTCGCCGAAGTCCGCGCCGCGTTGCCGGCGCTGCCGATACGCGATCGATGTCGGCCGGCGTGGCCGTGCGTCATGAGCCAGCGCTCGGTGCCGTACTCCTCGATCGTGGTCGCGAATGCCTCGCTGAATTCGCTGTCACCTTTGATATAGAGCTTCTGGTGAGCGAGCTCGTGGAACAACGGCTCGCGACGTACTGCTCGCCGCCGTTGATCATCGTGCTCAGCACGGGATCGGCGAAGTAGCCGAGCGTCGAGTACGCACTCGAGCCGCCGCTCGTAGGTGTCGAGCCCTCGGCCGTCGAGCTCCGCCTGAAACCGCTCCGCCTTGTCGCGCGCGAAGAACCCGCGGTAAGCGACGCAGCCGGCGAACGGAAAGCACCAGCGCTCCGGATCGACCGAGAACTCCTTGGCGGCCACGACGTTCCACACCACGTAGGAGCGATCGAGCGCCACGTACGTCGTATAGCTCTTGTTGTCGGGCAAGCCGAGCTCGTCGACGGCGAAACGGCGGATCGTCGCGACCGACGAGAGCTTCGCGCGCAAGGCCGAGTCGACCGCAGGATCGTCGACGAGCTTTTCTATCGGCGTTCGTTTGCGCAGCAGCTCGAGCTGTCCGCCGATCGCTTGCCAGTAGAACGGCACTCGCACAACCGGACAACGCAGTCGCCGACGCACAGCAACGCGAGTTGCCGAATGATCTTCACGCGGCCAAACCTTAGCACGCACAACGCTACGGTATGATGCCGCCATGAAGATCTACGAGGTGGGCGGCGCAGTTCGCGACGCTTTGCTCGGCCTACCGGTCAAGGAGCGTGACTGGGTCGTGGTCGGTGCCTCGGCAGACGATCTGCTGGCGCAGGGATTCAAGCGCGTCGGCAAAGACTTCCCCGTATTCCTGCACCCGAAGACCGGCGAGGAGTACGCGCTCGCGCGCACCGAGCGCAAGACGGCGCCGCGGCTACACGGGCTTCGCGTTCGACACCGCGACGACGGTGACGCTCGAGCAGGATCTCGCGCGGCGCGACCTCACGATCAACGCGATCGCACGCACGGCGGACGGCGAGATCGTCGATCCCTGGTCGGGCCGCGCGCGATCTCGAGCGGCGCCTGCTGCGGCACGTATCGCCCGCGTTTCGCGAGGATCCGCTGCGCGTGCTGCGCGTCGCGCGTTTCGCGGCACGATTCAGCGGCCTCGGTTTCACCGTAGCGGAAGAAACGCTGAGCCTCATGCGCGAGATCGTCGCGAGCGGCGAGATGGCCGCGCTTCGGCCGCGAGCGCGTTTGGCAGGAAACCGTGAAGGCGCTCGGCACGGATCAACCCGACGTGTACTTCACCGTGCTGCGCGACTGCGGCGCGTTGCAGCAGGTGTTCCCGGAGGTCGACGCGTTGTTCGGCGTGCCGCAACCCGAGCGTTGGCATCCTGAGATCGACAGCGGCGTACATACGCTGCTCGTCGCTGCGCGCGGCGGCGCGTTTGTCGCCGGCTGAAACGGTGCGCTTCGCGGTGCTGACGCACGACCTCGGTAAAGCCGCCACGCCGGAAGCCCTGCTGCCGAAGCATCACGGCCACGAGCACCGGTCCCTGCAGTTGCTCGCGGACGTGTGCGCGCGACTGCCGGTGCCGAACAAGTTTCGCGAGCTCGCGCAGCATGTCGCGAAACATCACGGCGTCGTGCATCGCGCGGACGAGCTGAAGCCGAGCACCGTGCTGAAGCTGATCGTCGACGTCGACGGCCTACGCCAGCCCGGCCGGTTCGAGGAGTTTCTGCTCGCGTGCGAGGCCGACATGCGCGGCCGCACCGGCTTCGAGGACCGCCCGTATCCGCAGGCCGAGCGTTTGCGCATCGCGTTGCGCGCAGCGCGCGGTGTCGACGCACGCAAAGTGCAGGCGGAACGTGGCGTGGAAGGCGAAGCACTCGGCAAAGCGCTGCACGAGGAACGTCTCGCGGCGATCAAGGCCGCGTTGCCGCCCGTGGAACGCTAGCGGAACGCGACTTCGCGCCCTACGCCAAGCGCGCGCGAAAATCGCGGCCCGGCAACGGCGGGCCTACGGCGCCCTTGCGCAGCAGCAGCACCTTGAACCGCTCGCCCATCTCTCCGGGCAATATCAACGTCTTCAACGCGCTCTGCTCGCGGGGCGATGCCGCATCGATACCGAAATCGCCGGGCGCGGCCGCGAGCAGGGCTACGAGGTACTGGGCCTGCGTCGTGAAGCCGGCGAGCGTCAGGCCGGCCGCCGCTGCGGCATCGGCCACGGCGCTGAAGTCGACCCACGCCGTGATGTCCTGGAGCCCGGGGTATAGAAAAGGATCGGCGTGCGCGCGATGGCGGTAGTGGCACACGAGCGTGCCGCCCGAGCGCTGCACGTGGTAGTACTCCGCACGCACGAGACCATAGTCCACGAACGAGCAGCGAGCCGCGCTCGAGGCTCGCGGCCAGCGAGCCGAGCCATGCGGGCAGCGCGAGGCAAAGCTCGGAGCGATAACCGTCCGCCAGCGGCGCGCCGAGGGAGCGCTCGAGTCGCGCGACCGCCGCAGCGAGCTCCGGCGCGTCGCTGCGCTCCGCCCACGCGAAACCCGCGCCGCCGTTCGCGACGCCGACGGCGCGCGTCGCGCCAGCCACTTTCGCAAAGCACGACACGGGCAACGCGTCGAGCACTTCGTTGGCGACGATCGCGCCTTTGAACGGCGTAGCGGGTAAACGATCGAGCCAGCGCACGCGCGGCGCGAACCGCGCGAGCGCCCGCTGCTGCCGCTCGCGCAGATCGGCGCTCGGCTCGAGAATCCAGTAGTCGACGCCGCGCCCCTGCAAAGCCAACGCGTCGAGCAGCTGCGCGGCGAGCGCGCCGCTGCCGGCGCCGAGCTCGAGCACGACATGCGCGTCGTTCGCGGCGAGCTCGGCGCCCAGCGTGGCCGCGAGTGCGCGCCCGAAGATCGTGCTGATCTCGGGCGCCGTCACGAAGTCGCCCGCGGGACCGAGCTTCACGCTGCCTGCGCTGTAGTAGCCGAGCCCGGGCGCGTACAGCGCGAGCTCCATGTAGCGCGCGAAGTCGAGGAAGCCGCCGGCGCGAGCGATCTCGGCGCGAATCACGTCACTGAGTTCTGCGCTGACCCGCAGAGCTTCGTCGCTCGGCACGGGTAATGCGGTGGAGATCGGCGGCGAAAGCATGGGCGTGCCGATAGTGTAACCTTAGCCGCAACACTCTTAAGTGAATCGCGAGCAGCCACGGTGACGGGTTCCGAACAACAAAAGACGCTGGACGGCCGCTGGGCCCTCGTGACGGGCGCCGCCAGACGCATTGGCGCCGTCATTGCGAGCACCTTGCACGAGGCCGGCGCGAACGTCGTCATCCACTATCACCACTCCGCGGCCGAGGCCGAGCAACTCGCCGCGGAACTGAACGGTCGCCGCGCGAACTCCGCGTTCACCGCCAGCGCCGACGTGCGCGAGGTTGCCGAGCTCGAGCGCATGGCGAAGCAGGTCCTCGAGCGCACCGGTCGACTCGACGTGCTCGTGAACAATGCGTCGAACTTCTACCCGACTCCGCTCGGCACCGTGACCGAGGAGCACTGGTACGACCTGATGGGGAGCAATTTGAAGGCTCCTCTATTTCTGTCGCAGGCCGTGCTACCCGCCCTGCGCACCGCGCGCGGCGTCATCATCAATATCGTCGACGTGCACTCGCAGCGGCCGCTGCGCGATCACGTGGTGTATGGCGCGGCGAAAGCCGGGCTCGCGATGCTGACGCGCTCGCTGGCGAAGGACCTTGGGCCCGCACGTTCGCGTGAACGGCGTTTCGCCGGGCGCCATCATGTGGCCCGAAGAAGGCATGTCGGATCAGTTGCGCGCGGCGATCATTCGTCAGACGGCGCTGAAACGCAGCGGCACGCCCGAAGACATCGCCGCCGCGGTGCTGTTCCTCGTGCGCGACGCGCCGTACGTCACGGGGCAGATCATCGCGGTCGACGGTGGTCGCAGCGTGGGCTGGTAACGCGGCTCACGCACCGAGCGTCGCGAGCTCTCCCAAGATTCTCAGGTCCGGCGAGCGCCGAGCCGCCGCCAACGCGGCCGAACAGCGTTCGCCCGTGAGCGGATGCGCGAACTGCGGCGCAATCTCGGCCAGCGGCACGAGCACGAACGGCAGCGAGTAGAGCCCCGGCCGCGGGAGCCGCTGCTGCAGCGTCGACGCGCCAGCCGTACGCCAGCAAATCGAGATCGAGCCGGCAGATGCGCGGGTCGTCGCGTGTGCGCCCGTAGCCGTTTCGATCGCCGCGAGATCGGCCCGAAGCGGATCGACTTCGGCGTCGGTCACGACTTGCACGACCATGTTCATGTAGTGGGCGGCCGCGAGCCCCGCGGCCGGCCCGAGGTAGACGGACGAGCACACGACGCGACCGAAGCGCTGTTTCAGCGCCACCACCGCGGCGCGCAATGCTTGCTCGGGTTCGAGATTGCTGCCGATGCCGATCAGCACCTCATCCATTGTCGGCCGCGGTGCGCTCGATCACGATGCCGACGTCGCGCGCGCCAGGAATCGCGCCGGGCTTCGCGACCGTGACTTTGACCCACGGTGCAGCGAACTCGCTGATCACGATGCGCGCCACGGCCTCCGCCAGCGTCTCGACGAGCCGGTACTGCGATGCCCCGACGTGCTCGACGAGCCGCCGCGCGATCGCCTCGTAGTTCAGCGCGCCAGCCTCGGTGTCCACGGCGGCAGCGGCGCGAGAGTCGGCGCCGATCTCGAGGTCGATGCTGACCGTCTGCTTGATCCGCCGCTCCCACTCGTGAAAGCCGATGATCGTCTCGATCTTGAGCTCACGCAAAAACAGTTTGTCCACATTGATCCTTGGTCGAAAGTCAGTTCGGCGGACCGAGCTCATCGAGCGGCCAGCGCGGTCTCGCGACGATGCGCAGCGACTGCTCGCCTGCGGCAGACGCGGCACCAGCCCGCGTAAGCGATCATCGCACCGTTGTCCGTGCACAGAGCCGGCCTCGGATAGTACACGCGCACACCGACGCGTTGCGCCGAGCTCCGCGAGGCTGCTGCGCAGCGCGCGATTCGCACCGACGCCACCGGCCACGATCAGCCGCGTGAGCCCGGTGAACTCGAGCGCCCGCCGACACTTGCCCGTAAGCGTGTCGACGACGGCCGCCTGGAACGACGCGGCGAGGTCGGCTCGCACCGTCTCCGTCAGAGTGCCGTCGGCGCTGCGGCTCGCTTCGATCGCGAGTCGCATGGCCGTTTTCAAACCGCTGAAGCTCATGTCGAGCCCCTGATTCTTGAGCGGCCGCGGCAGCGTGAAGCGCTCCGGATCGCCGTGCTCGGCGAGCGCGGCGAGCTGCGGTCCGCCCGGATACGGCAGACCGAGCAGCCGCGCGACCTTGTCGAACGCTTCCCCGGCCGCGTCGTCGAGCGTCTCGCCGATGATCCGGTAGCGGCCGATGCCGGCCACTTCGATCAGCTGCGAGTGCCCGCCCGACACGAGCAGCGCCAGGAACGGAAACTCGGGCCGCGACTCCTCGAGCATGCAGGCCAGCAGGTGCCCCTCGAGATGGTGCACCGGGATCGCGGGGATCTTGAGCGCGTAGGCCAGCGACGACGCGAGCGAGCCGCCGACCATCAGGGCGCCGATCAGGCCGGGCCCGGCGGTATAGGCGATCGCGTCCAGGTCCCGAAGCGTGAGCCCGGCCTCGCCGAGCACGCCCCGCACCATCGGCAGCAGCTTCGCGATATGGTCGCGGGACGCGAGCTCCGGCACCACGCCCCCAAAAGCGGCGTGGATCGCGACCTGGCTCGCCAGGCGCTCGGCCCGAATGCCGCGGCCCGCCTCGAAGATGGCCACGCCGGTCTCGTCGCAGCTGGTTTCGATCCCTAGGACGCGCATCGGCAGACTTTACAGCTTTGGGGACGGGCGGCTAATATGCCGCTCTTCTGCCGGCTATGCCGGTACATTTTTCTTGGGTAAATCATTCGCGAGTTTTAGATGCCGGGCGTCAGAATAAGAGAAAGTGAACACTTCGACGCAGCTCTGCGCCGTTTCAAACGCGCCTGCGAGAAGGCCGGTGTCCTAACCGAATTGCGACGCCGTGAGTTCTACGAGAAACCCACGCAGGAGCGCAAGCGCAAGAAGGCCGCGGCCGTAAAGCGGCACCTGAAGCGCAACTCGCGAACTCCTACGACCACAAGGCGTCGTCGACTCTACTAGCCATCCGCTTCCCGGTCATGTCGCTCAAGGACCGTCTTCACGGAAGATATGCAGGCCGCGATGCGCAGCGGCGATAAGCCTCGTCTGAGCGTTCTGCGCATGGCGCTGGCCGGCGTCAAGCAGCGCGAGGTCGACACGCGTCGGCCACTCGACGACGCCGGCGTACAAAGCGTCATCGAACGCATGATCAAGCAGGGCCGCGACTCCGTCAGTCAGTACCGCGACGGCGGCCGTCAAGATCTCGTCGACAAGGAAGAAGCCGAGATCAAGGTGCTGCAAACGTACTTGCCGCAGCCGCTCAGCGACGCCGAGCTCGACACGCTGATCGCGCGAATGCATCGAGGCGGCCGGCGCCATGAGCGTCAAGGACCTCGGCAAGGTCATGGGCGTGATCAAGACGCGCGCCGCGGGCCGCGTCGACATGAGCACGGTCAGCGCGCGCGTACGCTCGATGCTCACGCCCGACTGACGGCCCGACCCGTTCTCGCAGTCACACGCACCTTCGCTAGTCTCCGCGCCCGGAGGATAATGCCGGTCCATGGCCGGACGAATCCCCAAAGCCTTCATCGACGAGCTGATCGCTCGCGCCGACATCGTCGAGGTCGTCGGCGCGCGCGTCGCGTTGAAGCGCGCCGGCAGCAACTACAAAGGCCTGTGCCCGTTCCACGGCGAGAAGACGCCGTCGTTCACGGTCAGCCCGTCGAAGGGCTTCTATCACTGCTTCGGCTGCAGCGTGCATGGCACTGCGATCGGCTTCCTGATGGCCTACGACAACCTCGAGTTCCCCGAGGCCGTCGAGGCGCTCGCCGAGATGATGGGCCTCGAGGTGCCGCGCGAGACGCACCGGCCGAGCCGAACGCAAGGAAGAGAACGAAGATCTCTACGCGCTGCTGCGCGAGGCGGATCAGATCTATCGGGCGGCGCTGCGCGTCGAGCGAGCACGGCCATCGCGTACGTGAAGAAGCGCGGCATCGACGGTCCGACGGCCGGCCGGTTCGGCGATCGGGCTACGCGCCGAACGCGATGGGACACGGTGCTGCGCGCGCTCGGCACTTCCGACGAGCGGCTCGCCAAGCTCGTGCAGGCCGGCCTCGTCGTGACGAACGACAGCGGCCGGCGCTACGACCGATTTCGCGACCGGATCATGTTCCCGATCCGCAACGCGCGCGGGCAGGTCATCGGCTTCGGCGGCCGCGTGCTCGACTCGGGTGAGCCGAAATATCTGAACTCGCCCGAGACCCCGGTGTTCCGCAAAGGTCACGAGCTGTACGGGCTGTTCGAAGCCAAGCAGAACCCGGGACGAGCCGAAGGAGATCATCGTCGTCGAAGGCTACCTCGACGTCGCGAGCCTCGTGCAACACGGCGTCGAGAACGTCGTGGCGACTCTCGGCACGGCAACGACGACCGAGAACCTGCGACGCCTGACCCGCCTGACGGACAAGATCCTGTTCTGCTTCGACGGCGATCGCGCCGGGCGCGCGGCCGCGTGGCGCGCGCTCGAGACCGCGCTGCCTTACGGCGGCGGCACGCTCGAGCTGAAGTTCCTGCTGCTGCCCGAAGGCGACGACCCGGATACGTTCGTGCGGTCGCAGGGACCGGACGCGTTTCGCGCGCTGGCCGCAGAAGGCCTACCCGCTTTCCGACTTCCTGGTTAAAGAGCTGGCCACGCGGGTCGATCTAACAGACCGTGGACGGTAGATCGCGCTTCCAGGCCGTAGCGAAGCCGCTGTTGAAGCGGCTGCCCGAGGGCACGTATCGGGCCGCCGTCATGGATGCGTTCGGCGTCGGAGTTGCGCTTGAAGCCCGACGTGCTGAACCAGATGATGTCGGACGACGCTGCCGGCCGCTCCGCCGCCGCGTCCGGTCCTCGCCGGCGGCAAGCGCAAAACTCGCGTGCAGCATGTGATCAGCCTGGCGCTCCACTACCCGGAAGCCGCCGCACGGCTCGATGAGCCCGAGCTCTCTGGAGCAGCTGACACAACCGGGGGCGGATCTGCTGCGGCGCGATCCTGGCCCTCGCTCGCAGCCTGCCGGCACCGACCACCGCCCAGCTCTTGGAACACTTCCGCGACGACCCCAACTTGAAGCACCTCGAGAAGCTGGTCGCCGAGGAACCGCTCGACGGGCCGGAAGCCGCCCAGCAGGTCCTGAACGACACGCTCGCGCTGCTGGCGGAAGAGTCCCGGAAGAGCCGCGCGGTCGCGGCGGTTCTGGGCCACAAGCCGGAGCCGCAGGAGTGTCTAGGTATGAGACGTTAATTCGGAACTAGTGCCTAGCCCGACCGCTCCTAGACAGGTATATTGGCGAGTTTGACTCGCCCCCCTCACCCAGAGGAACCGCTAATCCATGGATACGCCGGCACAGCCGCCACAGGAAGACGAACGTCAATCGCAGCTCAAGCTGCTGATCGCGAAGGGCAAGGAGCAGGGCTACCTCACGTATAGCGAGGTCAACGACCACCTGCCGAGCGAGATCGTCGATCCGGAGCAGATCGAAGACATCGTCAACATGATCAACGACATGGGCATCACGGTGTACGAGAAGGCACCGGACGCCGAGTCGTTGCTGCTGTCGGATAACGCCGTGTCGAACGACGAGGACGCCGCCGACGAAGCGGCGGCCGCGCTCGCGACCGTCGACGCCGAGTTCGGCCGCACGACGGACCCCGTTCGCATGTACATGCGCGAGATGGGCACCGTCGAGTTGCTGACCCGCGAAGGCGAGATCCGCATCGCGAAGCGCATCGAGGAAGGCCTCGATCAGGTTCGCGCGGCACTCGCGGCATTCCCGCCGACCGGCGCGCTGATCTTCAACACCTACGACCAGATCCTGCGCGGCGAGACGCGCCTGCAAGATTTGATCACGGGCTTCATCGATCCGAACGAGCAGATCGCGGATCCGAACGCGCGCGCCGCCGCGCCGGTGGCCGAGCAGCCGCGCGAAGAAAGCGACGACCCCGATGCCGAAGAGGATGCTCCGGAAACACGGCCCGGACCCCGAGGAAGTCGCGGCGCGCCTGAAGAAGGTGAAGCGCTTGCACAAGCGCTACCTCGAGACGCTTGAAGCCAACGGCATCAAGCACGCGTCGACGAAGAAGGCGCTGAAGTCGCTGACGAACGAGTTCATGGAGCTGAAGCTCGCGCCGAAGATCTTCGACGCGATGGTCGCGCAGCTGCGCGACGTCGTGAACCAGGTGCGCGCGTCAGGAGCGCCTCGTGATGGCGCTGTGCGTGCGCGACGCCGGCATGCCGCGCAAGGACTTCATCGCGAGCTTCCCGAAGAACGAGACCAATCTGCACTGGGTGGACAAGCACATCCGCTCCAAGCGCAAGCACTCTTCCGCCCTCGCGAAAGCCAAGGAAGACATCCAGCGCG
Organism: uncultured Gammaproteobacteria bacterium; assembly: GCA_963748045.1. GTDB lineage: Bacteria > Pseudomonadota > Gammaproteobacteria > Steroidobacterales > Rariloculaceae > FEN-1219. The sequence goes on along the minus strand of CAVVIC010000024.1, from coordinate 63,500 downwards.
CTCAGAAGCGCCTGCAGAAGATGGAGCAGACGCTGTTTCTGTCGATCGCCGAATTGAAGGAGATCAACCGCGAGATCTCGCTCGGCGAAGCGCAAGCACGGCGCGCCAAGAAAGAGATGGTCGAGGCGAACCTGCGCCTCGTGATCTCGATCGCGAAGAAGTACACGAACCGAGGCCTGCAGTTCCTCGACCTGATCCAGGAAGGCAACATCGGCCTCATGAAGGCGGTCGACAAGTTCGAATACCGCCGCGGCTACAAGTTCTCGACCTACGCCACGTGGTGGATCCGCCAGGCCATCACGCGCTCGATCGCCGATCAGGCGCGCACGATCCGCATCCCGGTGCACATGATCGAGACGATCAACAAGCTGAACCGCATCTCGCGACAGATGCTCCAGGAGATGGGCCGCGAGCCCACGCCGGACGAGCTGGCGAAGCGCATGGAGATGCCCGAGGACAAGGTCCGCAAGGTGCTGAAGATCGCCAAAGAGCCGATCTCCATGGAGACGCCGATCGGCGACGACGAGGATTCGCATCTTGGCGATTTCATCGAGGACACCGCCGTGGCGTCCCCGATCGACTCGGCCACGGACGAGAGCCTCAAGGAAACGACGCACGCCGTGCTCGCCGGGCTCACGCCGCGCGAGGCCAAGGTGCTGCGCATGCGCTTCGGCATCGACATGAACACCGACCACACGCTCGAGGAAGTCGGCAAGCAGTTCGACGTCACGCGCGAGCGCATTCGGCAGATCGAGGCGAAGGCGTTGCGCAAGCTGCGCCACCCGTCGCGGTCGGATCAGCTGCGCAGCTTCCTGATCGACGACTGAGCCGGCGGCGCCAGCGCGCCGTTCTTAGGAGACTTCGAGACCCGCTCCGCGCAGCCCCGAGAGCAGCGACCTCCAGAAGCTCGTCGTTCAGCCGCCAGCGGCGCAACAGCTCGGGCCCCTTCGTAACGAAGTCGGGCTCGAGCTCCAAGAGCCGTTTGACCTCCCGCTCCGCGATGTCGTGTCGTCCGGCGAGCTCCGCGCAGGCCGCGACGGTCATCGGCGCGAAGAACCAGTTCGGCGCGTCGACCTTCAGCGCCCACTGCAACGCTTCCTCGTATTGCCGCGTTTGCAGATAGCGAAACGCGAAAGCGGTGTAGTTCCACGCCGGCACGTGCACCGCAAACGACAGCGCGTCCTGAACGAGCTGCGCCCCGCGATACCATTCGCCTGAAAGCGTCAACAAGAAGCCGATCTGCGCCGACATGCCGGGATGCGTGGGCTTGATCGCAAGCGCGTGCTCCACGGCGTCTGCAAAGCCTTGGGCATTCCCGCGCGCGTACTGAACACTTGCCTGGCTCGCGGCCGCCACGCGCCCCGAGCTGTCGAGATCGCGCGATCGGCCCACGGCATCGAACGCGCGGTCGAGCGCCGGCGCGCGGCCCGGCTGCGGGTTGTAGCCGTAGATGTATTCGTGCAGGTACAGAACCGCGAGCGCCGACCAGCCCGGCGCAAACTTCGGCGTGCGTGCGACGGACCGCTCCATGCAACCCAACGACCTCAGCGTGCCGGGTCACACTGAACGCCCGCGTGTACTCATAAAACCGCAGCAAGCACTGGAACGGATCGAGGTCTGCAGCCGGGCGGCCGGCGATCCGCTCGATCTCGTGCGCGAACACCGGCCCGTACGGCGACGACACGATCTTGCCGATCGATTCGCCGATCGTCTCCTGCGACGCCAACAGACCGGTGCCGACATGATCGTCGTCGAGCGCCCATGTCCACAGTTGCGTGCCGAACTCGGTATCCGTCAGTCGCACGGTGACGCGAACGCGATCGTTATCTGCGCGCACGGTTCCTGAGAGCGCGTAGCCGGCCTGGTAGTCCTGGCGCAACGTCGCGAGCGACGCCGGCTCGAGTGACTGAGCCGCTGGGCTGGCGGTCGCAAAGATGTTGAAATCGACGAGGGAGTTGATGATCTCGTCGGTCACTCCGCGAGCGAACCCGGGACCCGTGCCTTCGCCAAGCGTCGCGAGCGGCAGCACGACGAGGCGCGGACCGCGACCCGCCGCCTGGCTCGCCAGTGCGGTGTTGCCGGTGGCTGCGAGTCGGCCCGGCGGCCATTTACCGACTGCAAACATCCAGCCGAAGGTCGTCGCGAGAGCCATCCACAGGAGCGCCGCGATCCCGATCGGCCACCACGAAAGGCGTCGCGCCGGCTGCGCGTTCGCGGCCTAGCGGTTCGACCGCGGCCTCGCGCAGATAGCGACTGAACACCGGCGTGTAGCCGCCACGCGGCAACTCGATTCGCACGGCGTCGTCGCGCCCCTGGCTCTGGTAGTACTCCGCGAGACGCCGGCGCAGGCGACCCGCCTCGACGCGCACCAGCGGATCTGTTTGCGCGTCGAAATCGGCAGGGCGCTCGAACACCTGCACTGCGATCGAGTAGCCCTTCAACCGGTCACCACGACCGGCGAGTGTCTCTTGAACGATGAAGGTCAGGAATTCCCGAGCCCGGCCCGCGGCCTCAAACACTTCGCTGCCGAGCACGCGGTTCAGCGCTGCCACGGCCTCGTCGTTCGTCGGCCGCTCGGCGGGCGGGGCTTGCATCGCGATTTGAGGGGTCCTGCAGCGAACACACCGTCGCGGTGCGTCTGTTGGACGTAGTCTAGCGGCAGCCTGCCAGGTTTCACAGTTCTGCGCCGACGCCGCCCGATTCGGCTGCCGGGCAACCGTGTCGGTTACCGTTTCACACGTCAAGTTGCGCCGCCGCTGCCGACAATTAGCGTTGGAAGCGACTGGAACCCAGGGCGTGGATACACCGGATTTCAGCCAATGACCGAATCGGGGAGGAAGCAGGCGGCGGCGAGCGCGGATGCGTCCGCGCTCGCCGCGCGGCTTGAGCAAGGACCGCTCGAAACGCTCGAAGCGTTGAAGAGCAGGGTCGCCCTCGTCGCCAGCCGCGGCGTTGCGGAGCTTCGCGAGCTGTACGAGCTCGACCAGCTCGCAAGCACGGCGCTCAAAGAGCTCGACGAGATCATTCTCTCGCTGCCCGACGACCCGTCGGAGCCGGGCCAATCTCTGGACTTCTGGGTGCGGCTCGGCGAAGTCTGCGGCGGCTTCCATTCGAGCAGCGGACTCGAGTGCCGGCTCGTGATCCCACAGGGTCACACGCGCCTGCCGACGGCCAGTGGCCGAGATCCTCCTGCGCGTGATCGGGGAGTTGCTGACCAACGTCCGCAAGCATGCGTGCGCGAACAGCGTCGAAGTGTCGAGCGCGGTGCGTTCGGACGGCGCCATCGTGTTCACCGTGAAGGACGACGGCATCGGCCTCTCCGCGCCGGAACGCATCCGGCCTCTCGAGGATGGCACTTTCGGTCTCTGGAGCGTCAAGCAGCGGCTCCAGGAGATCGGCGCGTTCATGGAGCTTACGAACGACGCCGGACTCTGCGCGCGCGTGATCCTGCCACCGCCACCCCGCAGCGCCGCGCTAGCCCGTCGTCCGCACGCGCCGCCGGTGTACCATAGCCGCGTGGGCCTGTAGCTCAGTTGGTTAGAGCAGGGGACTCATCAAGAAAGGTGCCTCTGCGGCGACGAGTCGCAGAGTGGACGGGATGAATTCAGGGAAACCGCAGCGCGTCGCAAAGTGCGGCGCACCGGCAATCCTGAGCCAAGCCGGCGGTACACCGCCGGACGGTGCAGAGACTACCTGAGAGCTTTGAGTGCTCTTAATGACAGGCGCGAGCGTCCCGCACCCCACCAAGGCAACTTGAGGGTGAAGAGATAGTCCACTGCCGCCGGAAACGGCGGGTGAAGTGAATCCCTTGGTCGTAGGTTCAAGTCCTACCGGGCCCACCACTCTCTAGAAAGCACGGAGACAACGCCATGGCCGAAAAGATCGCGGTGCACGACCCTCGCGGCTATCCGCCGAAAGTCGTCGGCAAGCGTCTCGCCAATCGGCCGCTGAGCCTCGACGGCAAAGTCGTCTATCTCGTCGACTGCCTGTTCGACAACTCTGACGCGTTCATGGAGCAGCTGCGCCTGTGGTTCGCAGAGCATCTGCCGGCCGTCGTCACGCACGTGATCAAGCCGCGCGAGAGCTGGGTCGACGACCCGGATATGCGCGCGAAGATCGCAGCGGACGGCAACGCCGCCATCATCGGCGTAGGACTCTGAAGCACCTGTTGCCCCACGGTCGTGGGGCTGGCCCTGGCCCTCGAGCAGCAGGGCGTGCCGTGCATTCCGGTCAGCACGCACGTGTTCGCACGGCTCGCGAAGGCCACGTCGCTCGCGGCCGGCATGCCGACGGTGCGCAACGTGTTCGTGCCGCAGCCCGTCGTCGGCCGCTCGTCGGCCGAGCTTAGGGCCTACATCGACGGCACGGATCCCGTGCTGAAACGGCCGTTCATGCAGGGCGTGATCGAGGGCCTCACTCGCCCGCTCGACGCCGAGGACTTGAAAGGCGCCACGTTCGAGCGCTCGACGCCGCGCCTGTTGCCGCTGGACACCGAGGAGAACCTGCGCCAGCTCTTCATGGAGAACCACTGGACGGATTTCCTGCCGATCATGCTGCCGACCGAGCAACGCGTCGAAGCGATGCTGAAGGGCACGAAGCAGCCGCCCGCGCGCATCGTAGGCCGCATGCGGCCCACCGCGTTTCGCGAAGCGTGGGAGTTCGACGTCGAGAAGGTGGCCGTGAATTCCGTCATGGCTGGCGCGAAGCCCGAGTATCTGGCCGTCGTGCTCGCGATGGCGTCGACCGGTATCTCGGCGCGCTCGAGCAGCACGACGTCGTGGGCCACGATCTCGCTCGTGAACGGGCCCATCCGCAACGAGATCGGCATGAACTCCGGCATCGGCGCGATGGGACCGTACAACCATGCGAACGCGACGATCGGCCGTGCGTTCGCGCTCACGAGCCAGAACGTGCAGGGCGGCTCCGTGCCCGGCGAGACGTACATGGGCACGCTCGGCAACTGGCTGAACTACACAGCGTGTTTCCCGGAAGCGGAAGAGCGCAGCCCATGGACGCCGTTCCACGTCGATCACGGCTTCAAGGCCACCGATAGCACGGTCAGCGTGTTCTTCGGCGGCTGGTACACGCAGTCGGGCTTCGGTCCGCGCGAGACGTGGCAGAACCGGTTCCGGCGCATGCTCGTGGCCACCGATTTCTACAGTCCGCCGATCATCGTCATGGATCCGCTCGTGGCGCGGTCGTTCGTCGAACTCGGCTTCACGAAGCGTTCGCTGATCGAGTGGTGTGCCGCGAACGCGAAGCTGCCGGCACGCGACTACTGGGACGATCAGTGGACCACGACGCTGATCAAGCCGTTGGCCGTCGCCGGCGTCGAGCCGTACGCGAGCCGCCTAAAGGCCGCGCCCGACGACTTGATCGACATCTTCACGCCGGAAGACATCAAGATCGTCGTCACCGGCGGGGAGACGCAGGGCGGGTTCAAGATGCTGAGCGGCCGCTACTTCGGCCGCGGCCCCGGCACGTCGATACTCGGCAACAACAAGCCTACGGTTATCATCGACGACTGGCGTTGACCTAGGCCCTGCCAATGCAAACATCCGGAACCGCCCCGTCGCTCGAAGCCAAAGCACTGCTCTGCTACGCCGGCGTGAGCCTGTTCGTCGCGACGGTCGGCGGCGCGCTCGGCAGTCACGTGCTGACGTCGCTAGACGCGCGCTCGCTGCATAGCTTCGAGGCGGCCGTGCAATTCCAGTTCTTCCACGGCCTGGCAGTCATCGCCCTCGTGCTCGCGGGCTTACGCGGCATCGGCGGCCGCTGGCTCTGGCTCGCGGCCTGGTTGATCGCCGCCGGCACGCTGCTCTTCTCCGGCAGCATCTACGCAAAGACCTTCGGCGCGCCGCCGGGAATCGTCAGCGTCGCGCCCTACGGCGGCGTCGCCATCATGCTCGGCTGGCTTGTCTTCGCCGCCAGCGTCTGGCGCCGGTAAAGACGGAGTCCCTCTTTACGGTCGCGCGAGCGCCGCGCGGCAGATCCGTTCGCAGAGCTCCGCGAAGCCGATGCCGACCGCGGCCGCCGCTCGCGGCAGCAAGCTCGCCGCCGTGAGCCCGGGCAGCGTGTTGACCTCGAGGCACCAGAGGCCGCCGTCGGCGTCCATGCGGAAATCGACGCGGCTGTACGTCGTCGAGCTTCAGCGCGCTGATGCACGCGCAGCGCGAAGATCCTGCGCGCGCGCCGTCTGCTCGGCCGTGAGCTTGGCCGGGAAGATCTCCTCGGCGCCGCCCGCCTGGTACTTCGCGGCGTAGTCGAAGATCGGCCCGGTGGTGGGAATGATCTCGCCGACGGCCAGCGGCTCGTCGTCGAGGATGCCGACCGTGAGCTCGCGGCCGGCGATGTAGCGCTCGAGCATGACCTCGCGATCGAACTTGCCGGCCAACGCGACGGCCGCGTCGAGCTCGGCCGGTTTCTGAACGAGCGTGAGGCCGACGGTCGAGCCCTGCCCGTTCGGCTTCACGATCAGCGGAAACCCGAGCCGCGAGGCGACCACGTCGAGCGGCACGGGCGCCATGAGCCAATCCGGCGTCGGCACGCCGGCCGCCAGAAACAGGCGCTTCGCGATGTCCTTGTCCCAGCCGATCGCGCTGCCGAGCTTGCCGCTGCCGGTGTACGGAATGCCCGCGAGATCGAGCAGCGCCTGCACGGTGCCGTCCTCGCCGGTGCCGCCGTGCATCGCGAGGAACACGACGTCGACGTCGGCGAGATCGGGCGCGGAGACCACGGTCGGCAGGCCCGTGACGGCGCGCTGATCCGGCGGCGCGCGTGTCGATTCGTGCGGCGAACACGCGTTGCTCGTCGGCGGCCGTGAGCCGCCCGCGGCCGGAATCGTACGCGACGACCTCGTGACCGCGGCTGCGCAACGCGCCGACGACCTGTGAAGCGCTCGCGATCGACACGTCGCGCTCCATGCTGTCGCCACCGAACAGTACCGCGATCTTCACGCAGCTCCTCCCGCTGCCAAAAACCCGCGCAATTGTACTCGAACGTTCCGGCGATATTCTGTGACGGAGCCCGTGCACGAGCGGTCGTATACTGAACGCAAGGAGACCCACGATGACCACCGTCTACGACTTCACCGCCAAGACGATCGACGGCGCCGAGCAGTCGCTCTCCGCTTACCGCGGCAAGGCGCTGCTCGTCGTCAACGTGGCCTCGAAGTGCGGCTTCACGCCGCAGTACACGGGGCTCGAAGCGCTGCACCGCAAGCTCGCGGCGCGCGGCTTCGCGGTGCTCGGCTTCCCGTGCGACCAGTTCGGTCACCAGGAGCCCGGCGACGAGGCGGAGATCAAGAGCTTCTGCTCGCTGAACTACGACGTGACGTTCCCGCTGTTCGCGAAGATCGACGTCAACGGCGGCAACGCGCATCCGCTGTACCAATGGCTCAAGAGCCAGAAGCCCGGCGTGCTCGGCACCGAGGCCATCAAATGGAACTTCACGAAGTTCCTGATCGACGGCAACGGAGCGGTCGTGCGCCGCTACGGATCGGCCGACAAACCCGAGAGCATCGAGGCCGACGTCGCCGCACTGCTCCGCGAAGGCTGATCGACTTCCGCTCTCGCGCTCACAAGAGGCCCAAGCAACCACGGGCGGCCGCTTCGCTTGCAGTGCCTGAATCCGGCCGGTAACGCCCGGCGCGACGCCGGCATCAAAGACCAGGCCCCCGACGCCCCCCGAGATGACCAGTTCGCTGCCGTTCCACGCAGCCGTCGCGCGGGCACGCGGACTCGGTGCGCCAACGGGTGAGATCGGCGCCCACGCATTCGTGGCCGGCGAGTAGCGCGCACCGTCGCCGAGAGCCTCGCTGGCCACGCTACCGCCGCGCCCGCCCCAGACGACCATCTCCGCCCCCGTCCAAATCGCGACCGCGTCGGCGCGCGCCGTGGGCGCGCCGTCCGCCGGTAGCGGGCTCCACGAATCCGTGGCGGGATCGTAGCTCGCACCGGACCCGAGGAACTGGCCGCCCGGCTGCACGCCTCCCCAGGTGGCTCTTCGGGGGGCCGCTACGCGGAGACCGTCAAGGCTCCTTGTCGAGGTACAGATAGTCCTCGTCCGCGGGCGGCGCCTGGTCGAAGATCTCGTAGCGCCGGTGCTGCCAGTACGCCTCGCGGACCAACGCGTACTCGTCGAAGGATTCGTCGAGCGAACGTTCGGCCGGTAACAACGCGGCGCGATCGGAGATCAGGCGCCAGCCGCGCAGCACGGTGCGGCTGCGCGAATCCTCGACGAGTCGCACGCCATCGGTCCACGTATCGGCGGGCAGCGCGCCCCAGTCCCTGAAAGTGCCGGGACCCAGAAATGGCAACATGAGATAGCCGCCGCTCGGCACGCCCCAGACGGCGAGCGTCTGCCCGAAATCCTCGGCATGCCGCTTCAGCCCCACCTTGCCGGCAGGGTCGAAGAACCCGCCGATGCCCACGGTGCTGTTGAACAGGAACCGGCCGAGTCCCGCGAAGCCGTGGCGAAACTTCCCCTGCAGCAGGTTGTTCACAATGTCGCTCGGCCCGTGGAGATTCTCGAAAAACTTGCGCACGTGCCGTTCCGCAGCAGGCGGCATCGCGCGATCGTAAAACCGCGCCACGGGTCGCAGGACCTTGCGGTCGACACCGCGATTGAAACGATACACGGCGCGATTCACGCGCTCGAGCCGGTCGACCTCTGGCCGCTGCGACAACGCTTGCGACCCGGCGCACCCGCCGCAGCCTGCGGCTAGCAGCAGAACGGTCACTACGAGCCATGGCCGCACACGTCGCGTCATTACCATAACGCCACCACTATAGCCCCGGAGCCATGGCTCTCGAGTCGAGGTAGGGACACAACCACGGCCCTACGCTAGCGGCTGCCACCCCGTCGGACCTGTGGAGTAGCCGAGGGTTTTCCGGGTTTTTTCTGGATTGGAGTACGCTAACCCGTTGTCACTTGGCCGCGAGCAACGATGGAGCTGAAGTCCGGATTCAAGGTCGGCGCCTGGGAGGTCCGCCCGCTCACGGGCGAAATCACCGCCGGCGGCGAATCTACCCGGCTCGAGCCGAAGGTCATGGAGGTGCTCGTCGCCCTGGCGCAGCAGCCCGGCGAGGTCCTCGAGCGCGACGAGCTGCTGCGCCTCATCTGGGGTAACCGTGCGGCCGTGTCCGACGAGCCGCTGACGCGATGCATCGCAGAGTTGCGGCGCGCGCTCGGCGACTCCCGGCAAACACCCACCTTCATCCAGACGATCCCGAAGCGCGGCTACCGCCTGCTCTGCCCCGTCGCGCCGTTCGTGCCAACCGCGCGGCCGACGGCTCCAGCCAGTATCGAACCCGCCGTCGACGCGCCGCTTCCGGTGGAGCCGCCGCCTTCGATCCGCGCCGCGGCGCGGCGGCGCACGCCCCGCGGCGCAGCCGTTGGAATCGGCCTGCTCGCGGTGGCAGTGCTGGCGGTGTTGGCGGTACAGCTCGCTGCTCGCAACGAGAGCGGCCCCGACAATCCGATCGCGCGCAATACGCTAGCCGTGCTGCCATTCGCCGATGTCAGCGACAAGACCGACGGCGCCTACTTCGGCGAGGGCCTGGCGGACGAGATTCTGAATCGGCTCGACGCGGTCGCCGGCCTGCACGTCGTGGCGCGCACGTCATCGTTCTCCGTGCGGGCGACAGGCGATGACATCCGCGGCATTGCAGAGCGGCTACGCGTGGCGCACGTGCTCGAAGGCACCGTGCGCCGCGATGGCGAGCGCGTGCGCATCGGGGCGCGGCTCATCGACGCGCAACGCGGCTACCAGCTCTGGGCGGCAAGCTACGAGGGCGTACTCGGCAACATCTTCGCGCTGCAGGACGAGATCGCGAACGCGATCGTGGCGAAGTTGCGCGAGATCCTGTCGACCGACTTGCCTACGGTACCAATCACGACTTCGGCCCCCACTCCCAAGAGCGCCGCCTATGACCTGTTGCTGCGCGGCCGCCAGCTCCTACACCGACGCGACGAGGATTCGCTGCGGCGCAGTATTCGCCTGTTCGAACAGGCCATCGAGATCGATCAGGGTTACGGGCAAGCGTATGTGGAGCTCGCGAAAGCCTACGTGCTGCTGCCGTCCTACTCGGCCGAACGCCACGACGACATGTTCGACCAGGCGGTCACGACATTGAACAAGGGCGTCGAGCGGGACCCTACGCTCGACGTCTCGACGCAGGGTGTGATGGCGCTGATCTCCTACGCGCGCTGGGACTGGGTCGGGGCCGAGGCCCACTTTCGCGGGGCGCTCGCGCAGACACCGAACGAACCGGATCTCCTGGTCTGGTACTCGGAGTTCCTGGCCTCGGTCGGCCGTCTGGAGGATTCGTTGAAATCCGCGCAGCGGGCCAGGGATAAGGATCCCCTCTCCCCTATCGCCAACCATCGACTGTCGGTCGCGTCGATTTGGGTGGGCAAGGACGACGACGCCCTGAAGTACGCGGGGATCGCCGCTGAACAAGGCATGGGGCCGACCGCGAATCCCGACAGCTACATCGTCCTAAAACTGCGGCTCGGCGACCGCGCTGCGGTGCGGCCCCTGTTGATCGGCCTGCAGACGATGTTCGCGCGCCCCACGGCGTGGGTCGACCCGTTGCTGGAAGCCCTCGGTTCGCCGGAGCGCAAAGCCCCAGGCGATCGAGGCGCTTAAGCGAGCCGAGGCGGACCGGGACATCCCCCGCAAGTATTTGTTCGGCGCGTGGGTCTACCTCGATGAGCCAGAGCGCGCGCTTGCGACCGCGCTGAAGCTGGTGAATGATCCCCCCAGCTTGGATGCCCAGTTCATTTTTGCGCGTGAAGCACGCTCGCTGCGGGAACACCCGCGGTTCGGCGAACTGGTCCGCGCGATCAAGCTCGACCGCTACTGGGATCGGTTCGGCTGGCCGGCCATGTGCATGAGAAAGGGCGAACAGATTGTCTGCCATTGATCGCTTGCGCACGATTTTGTTGCTCGGCTCAGTCGTCATGGCGACACCGGCAACGGCAGCACCCTTTGCCGGCAACGAGATCGTTACCAAGGCCGCGAGCGATATCGCGACGGCGATCGCTACACGCCGTACCGAGCTCGAGGCCGATCATGTGGCGGTCGCGAAGCTCGTCGACACGTTGATCCTGCCGCATTTCGACATGCAGCGCGGCTCGCGCGCAATTCTCGCCGAGCATTGGGAATCGGCACCGGAGGCGGACCGCGCACGTTTCGCCGCGGACTTCTACAAATACCTCGTCGCTTCCTACGGCGATCTGCTGCTCCAATTCCGGCCGGACACGCTGCGGGTATTGCCGTTCCAGGGCGATCCGGCGCAATCGCCGGCCCACGTTCGAACCCTGCTGACCCTCACGGATGGCACCGAGGTCGACGTCGACTTCGTCATGATCGGCAAGGACGCGGACTGGCGCGTCATCGACGTCGTCGCGGAAGGCGTGTCTTACGTCCGGACCTACCGGTCGCAGTTTCGCGTCGACATTGCGGCCGATGGGCTGAAGAGCGTGCTCGAGTGGCTCGAGCAAAAGGCGGCGCCGGGCCGGCGGGAAACGAAGCGCTGAAGCCTCGACTCCCGCGCAAAACGTCGCCACGCCCGTCGCGGAACGAACCCGCAGCAGAACATCGGTTTTTCCGCAGGACGGAAGGCCCCCTCGAGCCGACCATTGGCATCCTCTCCACACGAGGATCGACCAATGCAAAGATGTCGCGGAAGCAGAACTGGCAAATCAGAATCGAGTTTCAGACTATCGGTCTCGCAACGGATTTTCTCGGCGTGCCCGGGGGCGACACGCCGACACTCAATGCGTTCGCCGTCGGTGTCGACTACCGATTCCGCCGTCGCGAGCCTTGAAACGCTTTCCCGCAGGTAACCCACTATGAAAACCAACGACCTCCCCTTGAATCGCCTCGCAGCGTGCGTAACGTCCGCGCTCGCCTTCACAGGCCCACTCGTGGCGCAGGAATCCGCGCCGCCCACTCCCTTCGAGGGCGGCATCCAGACCATCGTCGTGACCGCTTCGCGCAAGAGTCAGGACCTGGCCCACGCGCCGGCCGCAATGACGGTGATCTCCGGCGACGAGATCGCGCAGGCGCCCGCCGACGACTACGGCGATCTGCTCCGCAACGTGCCGGGCTTGAACGTCGCGCAGACCAGTGTCCGCGACATCAACCTGACCGGTCGCGGCTCGACGGGCACGCTCGCGAACTCGGAGCTCGTGATGCTCGACGGCCGTTCGATCTACCTCGACTTCTTCGGCTTCGTGATGTGGGACTTTTTGCCAATCCAGGCCAACGAGATCGAGCGCATCGAAGTCGTTCGCGGCCCCGGCAGCGCCGTGTGGGGTGCCAACGCCATGACCGGAGTGGTCAACGTGATCAGCCGCCGCCCCAAGGACATGGTCGGCACCACGCTCGTCGTCGGCACGCCGTACGCCAGCATCGTGCACGCCGACACGGTCGGGAAGCTCGGCTACAAGATCTCGGCAGGGTATTTCGAGCAGCCGGCGTACGACCGGCCGACCGGCACGATACCGGGCTCGTCACCCCCGCAAACCTATCCGACGTACCAGAACACGGGCACGGCGCAGTCGCGCGTGAACGTGCAGTTCGACTGGGACACCGCCGCCGACAGCTACGTATCGTTCGCCGCGGGGTACGCGTCGACCGACGGCATTTTGCACAGCGGCATCGGCCCGTTCGACATCGATCGCGGCTCGCACATGTCGTACCTGAAGGGCGACTGGAACCACGGCACCTGGCACATCGGCGCGTCTGCGAACTTCCTCGACGGCAGCGCCGTGAACCTGCTGACGCGCGGCGCCAACGGTGCGCTGCTCCCGTTCAGCTTCGTCACGGCGGCGTACAACGTCGACCTGTCGAACACGACGGAGTTGAACCGGCGCCACGTGCTGACCTACGGCGCCACCTACCGCAAGACGAACTTCGAGCTCGACATCGCACCGGCGGCGAGTGATCGGTCCGAGCTCGGCGGTTTCGTCCAGGACGAAATGTTGCTGTCCGAGCGTTGGCGGTGGGTCATCGGTGCGCGCTACGACAAGCTCGATCCGCTCGCGGACGCCGTGCTGACGCCGCGCACGAGCCTGCTGTTCTCGCTGACGCCTGCGCACACCCTGCGCCTCTCCTACAACGAGGCCTTCCGCACGCCGTCTGCGATCAACGGCTATCTCGACGTGACGATCCTGCAGCAGGTGGGGCCGTTCGTGGCGCCGGCCGACGCCCTCGGCAACAGCGGGCTTGCGGAGGAGCACCTCAAAGCCTGGGAGCTCGGCTACGTGGGCACGCTCGGCAAGGACCTGCTGCTGACGGCCGCGGTGTATCGCAACGCCGTCGACCACTCGATCGACTTCTTCGTCCGCGACGTCTACCGCGCCGGCAACTTGCCGACGCCGAGCGCGACGCTGCCGCCGGCCGTCGTTCCCTGCTTCAACTTCACCCCCGGCACGGGCCCGGGCGCGTGCCCGTTCGGCGGGCTCGGGGGCCTCGTCCCGTCCGACTACAGCTACCGGAACATCGGCAACACCGTGAATCGCGGCGTCGAGCTCTCAGTGCAACGCGACACACGGGAGTGGAACTGGTTCGTCAATTTGTCGTGGCAGTCCGATCCCGATATCGGCGGCGGCGTCGATCCGGCCGAGGTCAATATCGCGCCGACGTGGCGCGCAAATATGGGTGTGGGCCACGACTCCGGCAAACGCTTCTGGAGCACGTCGCTGAACTATCAGGGCGAAGCGTACTGGGCCGACGTCCTGTTCGCTCGGGCCTGGACGCCGGCCTTCACACAGGTCAACGCGGCGTTCGGCTGGCGTTTCGTGAACGACCGCGTCACGTTCAAGCTCGTCGGGCAGAACCTCTTCGACGAGCGCGTCCAGCAACACATCTTCGGCGACATCATCTCGCGCAAGATCGCGGGCCAGGTCAGCATCCAGTTCTAAAGCGCAAAGAAAAAGGGTCAGAGCCCGCTGACGGCTCTGACCCTTGCGCAAAACTCCCTTCCGCTACTCCGTCAGCGCCGCCTCTGCCTCCTCGGCCAGGATCTTGTGGACGGCGGCCGTCGGATGGATGGCATCCCAGAAAAGATACTTGCGTGGGTCCTTGCAGATCGCATCGACCAGCACGCCGAAGCTCAGGCACGGCTGGGTGACATTCGCGATGCCGTAGGCACGCGGTGCGGCGACGATGCCGTTCAGCACTGAGAAGATGTCGAGCTGCACGATGCGCACGCCGGGTAGCTGTGCTTGCAGTTGACCGAGCACCTGCGCCAGCCCGGCGTTATAGGCCGTCGAGAACTGCAACGCGAGATCGGGCACCGGCGCCGGCTGTGCGGCAACGGCAGGGGTGAGCGCCAGGTTCGGCACGTTCGGCACCAGGAACGTCCGCGCGCCCGCGGACCACAGCGCCACCATGTTGGCGCCGAGCGCCTCGAGCGCCGCCCGCACCAGGCCGACGCTCGTCGCACCGGTCTGGTCGACGGCCAAAGCCTCGATCGCATCGCGCACGTCGTTGGCGCCGAACCAGACCACGTACAGTGACCCGGCATTGGCAGTCCCACCCGAATTGCCGAGGTACATCGCAACCTGTGAGCCCAAGTCAGGCGAGGCGCTCGCCGACCCCGCACGTGCCCGCGCGCCGCCGAACGCATAGTTCGTGTAGACCTGCGGCGCCAGCAACGCCGGGCCTGTACCCGTTGGCGAATGGAGCTCCCGCGACAGGCGCTCCCCCCAAGTCTGGCCGTTGGTGAAGTGCATGCCGCCGATGGCATACGGGGCACTCGGGATCGGCGCGAACGGCGCGACCGAGTACTGCCGGGTGGCGACGAACACGTTGCCGGGGTCGGACAGGCTATCCCCGAACACGACCACTTGGTCGAACTCGGGCCGGCCGTCGTCGCCCCGCTCATGGGCCGAAACGACACTGGGTAAGGACACGGCGATCGCTGCGACGAGCGTGAAGATTTTGCTGAAACGATGAGTGGACACGGGTCTTCTCCTTCTTGCGCAGTCAACGACTGCTGTATTGAACACAGCGCCATTGCGCGCCCGCGGAGCCCGCGCCGGCCTGTGGATTAGCCGAGGATTAGCCGGACTTTTGCCGCGGAGACCCGCGTCCCCACTCGCGCGCCCCGCGCGCGTGAACTGAGAGCTGGTTCACAGGCGCGGTGGCACGTCCCCCGCTGTAATCACGACGCATAACAAACGCCAGCGACCCCGGGGGGTATCCGAAAGATGGCGTCGCCCGACAGTCCGGAGAATCCACTCGACCGGTGGCCGCTCGCCAAGTTGACGCTCGACGCGAACGGCGACGGGCAGTTCACCGCGGCGGATGTCTTTGCCAACCTCGAGGCCCTGTTCTTCCTGCCGGGGGACCTCTTCTTGTTCGCGCTCTCGACCTACGCCACCGCGCTCGCAACGGAGCTCGATTTGGGTCCTGCGGACTACGGCGGCATCGTGTCCGGCGTTCTGTCGGCGTGCGCGTGGTTCTTCGCGTTCACGATCGCCTCGATCGCGTACCACTACGTGCTCGATGTCGATCGCCGAGTCACCGGCACGACGCGGCGGCTGTTCGCAATGGCAGGCCTGCGCGTACGGATCAGCTACGCGCTGCTGCGCCAGCGGTGGCGCGCGTGGCTTGCGGCCCGCCGGCCCGCGGAACCGGCGCCGGTGCGCGAAGTCGAGCTCTCTGCCATGGAGCTCAGAGTGCTGCAATTGCACGCCGGGCTCGCGGCCGGCTACGCGCTGTCAGTAACCGAAGTGGCCGACGCGCTTCATGCGCGCGTCTACGCGACTCGGGAGCTTTTGAACGGGCTGAAAGGGCTCGGGCTGTTGAACCGCGCGGTGGGCACCACCGACGACGAGACGACTTACACGCTGAGCTCGGCCGGCAGGGCCCTGCTCGCGGCCCGCGCCACGCGGCGCCGAACGCCGAGCCCGACCCACGGCTAGGCCCTCCGCCGGACCGGCGCTACTGCGCGGTCCGGCGGAGAAGCATCACATGCAGACGACGTCGAGTCGAAAGACCTGGGCTAGAAGCGATACTCGAAGCTCAGCAGATAACGCCTGCCATACACGTCGTAGCTGTTCGGGTTGATACCCTGCGAGCTGAAGCGCTGGCCGAAATCCGCGATAACGGGCGGATCGACGTTGAACATGTTGCTGATGGCGATCGCGGCGCGCCAGTGCGCATTCGCATTCCTTTCGCTCGCGTCATAAGAGAACGTAACGTCCGTCGAAGTCTGCGATTCCACCGTGTTGTCGTCGACGGTGATCGTGTTCGCGTTCGCGAGCACGATGCCCGGGTACCACTGCACGAAGGTATTGTTCAGCACCGTCTCCGGGATATAGCGCTGTTGCAGATTGATCCCCAGGGGCCCGATCTGATAACGAACCGAGGCGAGCGCTTCGAAGTCGGGTTCCGTGTAGAGGTTCGCGCTCTCGGTCGTGACGCGGCCGCCGCCCGCTGCGTTCGAAGTCACGCTGTCCTCGAGCAGGGCGCCCGCCAAGAACCGGAATGTCAGCAACTCCTTACGATTCTTGGCGAAGTTCGGTTCCGTCGTGAACAGCATCTCGTAGTCGATGCCGCGCGTACGCGCGTTGTCGATGTTCTGGAACACGCTACGCACCGTGCCAATGTCGTTCGTAGTCGGGTCGCGACTCACAAGGCCGCATAGCGAAGTGACACCCGCCGCACAGCTGTTGACGATGGTCTGCGCCGAAGCTTGCGCGTTCGCACCGAACTGGCCGACCGCATCCTTGAGGTCGATGTCGTACCAGTCGACCGATAGCTGGAGACCTTTGATCTTCTTCGGCTGGAACACGAAGCCGGCCGTCACGGTGTCCGCAAGCTCGGGTTTGAGATCCGGGTTACCGCCGGTGGCGATCGTAATCTCCACCGAGGCGTTGGCCTTGAGCGGATCGTTGACTCGACCACCGCCGCCCTGCAGGTCGTACCGCTCGGAGAACGTCGGCTCTCGAACGTCCCGCGACTTCGTGGTGCGGAACCTCAAGAAAGGGGCGATCTGAAGGTTGATGCCGCTCTTCCACGACTCGACGTTACCGCTTGTCGAATAGTCCGAACGCCGCGCGGCGACGTCGACCTCGAGCCGACGCGGGCCCTTGTCCCACAGCGGCATGTTGAGCTCGGCGAATAGCTCGTTCACGTCGTATGCGCCTTTGATGGCGGGAACGGTCGAGAACTCGTGCAGGTTCGCGCTGCCGCCCGTGAAGCCCGCCGGGAATCCGCGAATACCGAGGGTCGGTGCATTCTGCGGCGGGCCGTAAGCCATCAGGCCCTGCGGCTGACCGCGCTGCCAGAACTTCTGGTTGCGGTAGGTGACGCCGGCGGCGAGCGCGAAGCTGCCCGGCCCAAAGCCCTTCCAGACGTCGCCCGTGAACAGCACTTCGGCGAAGTCCTGGGTCACGACCGAGTCGCCCCACTTCGGCGATACGACGTACTGCTGCGCAGCCTGCGATACGTTGCCCTGGCCGAGCACGTTGAACGGCACGCAACCGTTGATGGCGTCCGGGCCGACGGGTCCCGGAATGTGGACGCGATCGGTCGGGCCGCCGAGGGAATCGTCGCCCTGCACGGACGGCACGAGCACGGTCGCGACGGATGCCGCAAGCGCTGCCGTCGTCGGGTTGTAGCGATTCACGTTGCAAAGGATCGTGCCCGTGCCGCGATCCGCATCCGCGACGAGATCAGGTAGTCCGTCGGCGTTCACATCGCGGCGGTCGGAGTAGATCTCGACGGCATCCATGCCGAGGTACTCCTTGTCGACGCGCAGTTCGTTCAGCACGGCCGTGTATTTGCGTGTGGCCCCGCGCTGCACGCGCGCCTGCATGCGCCACTTCTCACCGATCTGCTTGTCGACGCCGAACTGCAAGGTCCACGAGTCGAAGCTGTTGCGGCGCTCCTCGTGGGCGTCGTAGTTGCCCGGCATATCGAGCACCGTGCCCTGCTTCTCGAGCGTAAACGACGTCAGCCCTTCGGCCGTCATCGTGTTGCGGATCGACTGCGGCAGGAACGCGTTGTCCTTGAAGATGGTGTAATTCCACGGCGCCGTGCCGTGCGGAATGCCACGCGAATCGAGGTTGTTCGACTCGATCTTGCCGGCCATGACGTTCGTGAAGAAGCGGAGCTTCTGGTTGGCGTCGAACGTGAGCCCTGCGAACAAGCTGTTGCGATCGACCTCCGCACCGTACGGCCCACCCTCGAACGCGTCGTTGGCGATCGCCGCCTCGGGCCCGCCGGATTCGGAACCCGTGCCACCCGACGGGTTCGCGACCGCGCAGCCTGGCGCACCGCAACCCAGAATGGCGCCCGCGTTGTTGAATGGCCGGAGGCTCTTGCCGTCGAGCGAGAACACCAGGCCGTTCAGCGCCGACGTCGCCGGTATGCCGCGAATCTTGCCGGTCGGTGTATGCAGCGTGGAGTGAACGTCAGGCAGCACCAGCTGCCGCGGAGCGCCCGCACCAATAGTCGGGCTCCAGGCGGGGTTCTGCACGAATCCGTAGCGGCGGAACCAGGTGCCTACTTCGTCCGGATTGCGTCGGATCTGATCGATGTTCTGATGCTCGAAGGAACCGACGAACGACCACCGCTTACCGATCTCGGTGCCGCCGACGATCGACGCGCCCATGTTGCGGCCGTCGCCGAACGCAGTTGCGCCGGTTTCGGCCGACACGTTCAGGCCGCGAAAGTCGCGGTTGATGATGAAGTTCGTGACACCGGCCAACGCGTCTGCGCCATACGCTGCCGACGCACCACCGGTCACGACCTCGACGCTGCGCAACAGCGCCGTCGGGAAGTTGTCGATATTGACCGAGCCATTGCGATCGGCCGGCGCCACCCGCACACCGTCGAGCAGAACCAGCGTGCGCTGCGGACCCATGGAGCGCAGATCGAGATAGCTTCCGCCGGCGGTGCCGAACAGCGCACCGCCACCGCGTTGGGCGCTCTGCGTGTTGTAGAACTGCGGTAACTCGTCGAGCTGATCCGCCATTGTCGTGCCCGGCTTCAACGAGTGGATCTCCTCCGCCGTCACGGTGGTGATGGGCACGGGCGTCGAAAAGCCGGAGGTGCGCACGACGCGCGAGCCCGTGACGGTGATCTCCTCGACTTGCTGGTCTTTCTGTTGTTCTTTGGCAGCCGGCTCCTGGGCCTGCGCACGACTGCTGAACGACGCCCCCAGCGCACTCACCCAGAAGGCCGCTGCAACGTGGGTGACGACCGAAAATAGCTTCTTCTGCGAGATCGCGCGCATGACTCCCCCTTTTGTTGTACGAATACAACGCCCAACAAACCCTGGATGACAGTATCCCAGCTACTAGGCGAACTCAAGTTGGCCTGCGGCTACTTCGTGGCGGCTTCCGACGATGGTGGCTCGCTCGGCTCGCTCGGCGGTGTGCGATCGGTCCGCAACTCCACGGGCTCGGTGCGAATCAGGCGCCGCTGCCGTTCCTCGCCCGGCGCGCCGAGCATCGCGTCCGCCGTTTCTGAAGATACGGGGTAGAACCGGCCAAGCCCGCAGGTGAAGCCGCGCCCGGTGGACTCCAGCACGGTGATGGTGTCGGCATCGCAGAGCCGCACCGTGCGCGCGCCTGTCTGGACGCTGTAAGTGAATTTGCCGCTGCGGCTCAAGCCCACGCACGTTTGATCGAGCACGTTGAGATAGACGTGCCCGTTGCGTTGGAAGAACAGAATGTTCCCGTCGTTGACGATGCGCGTCGTACGCACGCCGCTCATCGACAGGCAGCGAACGGGCGCGTCATCCTGGGCGTCGTCCGCCGCGAGGAGGGGCGCGGCTGCAATCGCCAAGGCGAGGCACAGGCCGCCACGCGGTACCGATCGTGATTGCCGTTGCATAGCGGACCTCACTGAGGACGCTCCGCGCAGTCTACGCCTGCACGCCGGCTCGGTCGCGCACGGCCACAGCTAGGCTTGCGGCGGCATCTCCGCGAACGCGGGCAGGCCCTGCGGCGGCTGATCCCAGCTTGGCGCACGCGACGCGAACACGCTCACCTGCGACGTGAACTTGGTCGGATCGTCGAGCGTCGACGCCGCGACCATCATGACGCCTGGCATCACTGTCGCCGACGTCGAGACCCGTGATCCGCACTTCGGACAAAACCGGCGCGTGACCGGACCCGCTCATCTTGCGGCAGTCCTCGACGACGTATGACCTACACACGATACCGCCGAGCCGAGCCGAGCCGCGTGACCAGACCGATGCCCATCGCTTCCGGCTCGTCCAGCGTGAGCTCGACGAGCGGGCTGCTATGCTTGGATCAAGGAATGGCTCCCCATGGTCGACGAGGGACAGAAGCACTCAGAACTGGAGGACAGGCTGGACGCCTATGCCGCCTGGGTTAAGGAACTCAGCACTGGCCATAGCACCAAGCCGCTGCCAACGGACTCGGCTGACCCTTTGGCGAAGCTCGGCCACGAGCTGCAGCGCCTTTCGGACGTGATCACGAGGCGCGAAAAGGAACTCAGCCGGCTGTTTCAGGTGGTGCATAAGGTCGAGCGCGGACTTCTGGTCGAGGACGTGCTCGACCGAATCTTTGGCGGCTTTTCCGGAATCGTTCCCTACGACCGCATCGGCTGCGCCTTTCTCTCCGACGGCGGCGCGCGGCTGACGTCCTACTGGGCCCGCTCCAACTTAGGCCCGCCGCAGATCATCAAGGGGTATTCCCGACAGATGGCCGGAAGCAGTCTTCAGGACGTGTTTCGGACCGGAGAGCCGCGCATCCTGAACGACCTCGAGAGCTACCTGTCGGCCCATCCGGGATCGGACGCCACCCGCCGGATCGTGGCGGAGGGAGGGCGATCGAGCCTCACCTGTCCGCTGTTCGTCGACGGCCATGCGCTCGGCGTGCTGTTCTTCACCAGCGGCCAGAAGAACGTCTATCGCGATATCCATCAGGCGGTGTTTCGCCAGATCGCGGAGGAAGTCGCGACGGTGATCAACAAGAGCCGGTTGTTTCAGGAGCTGGTGGAGAACAATCAATTCCTCATCCGCCAGGCGGAACATCTCAAGATCGCCGCAAACCGCGACGCACTGACTGGCGTGCTGAACCGCGGCGCCATTATGGGCGTGCTTGAACAGCAGACCCGCGCCGCCAGGGCGCTCGGCAAACCTCTCGGCGTCATCATGGCCGATATCGATCACTTCAAACGCATCAACGATACCTATGGCCATGGCGCCGGCGACACAACGCTGCGCGAGTTCACCCGCCGCCTGTCGGCCGCGCTGCGCCCTAACGATTTTCTCGGCCGCTATGGCGGGGAGGAGTTCCTGCTGTTGATTGGCGATACGAACAGTGAGCAACTCATGCTGATCGCGAACCGGCTGCGCCTGACCATCGCCGAAACTCCGTTCCAACTCGCTGCGGCAAGCGAAGCCATTACTGCCAGCTTCGGTGTTGCGCTCACTTCGAATTCCGTCATTCCCGACGAGGCTCTGGTCGCCACGGCGGATCGGGCGCTCTACGCCGCCAAAGCCGGCGGCCGCAACCGGTGCGAAACAGCCTGATAGCTATTGACAGGTAGCGCTAATGGCAAACGGTTGATCGAGAAGCGCGAGAACCGTACTCGCGGCGTGCTTCATGACCAATTCCTCGGCAAGTCGCCGGCGACATGCCGGTTTTCATTCCCTATACGAACGGCAGGCGGGAGGTTCGACAGACGAGGCGCAGAAAGGCGGAAAGACGATGGGCGCTCCTCAGGTTTGCGGATGCTCGGAGAAAAGGACGATGTTGCCCGCAGGATCCGCGTAACCGACTTCCGTTGCTCCGTAGAACGTCTTGCGCTTCGGCATGATCAGACGCGGGCAGCTCGGCCTGCCGGGCCGCGCCGTCGAGCAGGCGATCCGCGGGAATTCCGGTGAAGGCATGGACCGCGCCCGGACGCAGGCGCACGCCAAGCAGGTCGATCGAACCACTCATCTCGTGCAGCGAGGCCTGACTCATCGGGCCTACGAGTCCGCGCACCCATCGGGAAGCACGCGGTGCGAGTGAGGAGCGCCGCCATCGACGGCGCCACGAATCCGCCAAAAGCATGCGACCCACGCCGCGAGATCTGGCGGCGACGGATGTTCCGAGTAGGTGACCTGAAGCGCCACTGGGCTCGCGACTTTAATCAGCGTCGCGACCAGCCCGTCGCGCGCAGCGGCGGCGGTGAGTCACTGCCCGGCGCGAACAGCTGGGCGGCCTGGCGTTGCTCGACCGGGCCGAGCTCGACCAGCCATTCGATGCCGGCGCCCGTGTGTGCCGCGACGGCCACGCCGTTGCGGAACGCGATGCGCCGATGCGGCACGGCCGCGCGCGGCGTCTCGTCCATGATGCCGGTGAGGTTCACGGGATCGGCGGCCGCGAGCGCGAGCCATTCGTCGGCGTCTTTGGTGCGGCGCAACTGCCGCAGCTCGTCGACCGCTTCGATCAGCGCGAACTGCTCGCCGCCGAAAGGCTCCACGAACCGGCCGCCGCGAATCTCGCCGCGCGCTTCGGCGGTGCGATAGAACGGCAGCAGCTCGCGCCAGCTCGGGGCCAGCGGCTCGCGCGCCGCAACGCGTCGAGAGATCACGCCGTAGCGGCGCAACAGAGTCTTCGCGGCATGCTCGAGCGCTTCGGGCGCCGCAGCCGAACGCGGCGCAGTTTGCGGCGGCAGCAACGCCCAGCGGCCAGCCGCGTCGAAGCCGCTCGTGCCGCGCAAGCGGTCTGCGGCCGCGGAAACCGCGCCGCTGGCTCTGCGGCGTGAGCACCGCGCGCAACCCGGCGAACGAATCGGCCGTCACGAGACCGCGCGCGACGAGCTCGCCGAGCGCTTCCTCCACTTGCACGCGCAGCAGGCCGCTGGCCTGCACGAGCTCGACGAAGAACAGCGCGCCGCGCTCGCGCAGCGCCGTGACCACGCGTTCGGCCGCGCCCGACATGCCGCCCGCGGGCTCGAACGAGCCGAGCGTGCGCCACAGTGCGGCGCGTGCCGCGCGGCACGAGCGCGATCGGCGACGTGGCCACCGTGCTCGCGCGCGCACCGGGTGCGCGCGCCGCTCGGCCGCGGCCGCCACCACACGAGCTCGCCGGCCGTGCACAGCTGATCGAGCAGCAGCGGGCTGTAATCCTTGATGCGCGCGGGCAGCACTTCGCGCTCCCAGAGCGCGGCCGGCATCGCGAGCCCCTGCAGCTCGCCGAGCACGGCGCTGAGCGCTTCGCGCGCCTTCGCGCCGCTCGTTGCCGAAGCCCTGCCAATGGAACAGGAAGCGCTGGTAGTCGGCGAGCGTGGCGGGCTCGATCTCGTTGCGCAGGCGCTTCAGCGTGTAGCGATGGATGCGCGCGAGCAGCCGCCGTTCGCACCACTCCTCGGCCGCGGCCGGCGCCGCCGGCGCGCGCCGTGAACTGGCCGCGCATCGCACGCCCTGCTGCTCGAGTGCCGCGAGCGCGGGCAGAATCTCGGGCGCCGGCAAGCCGAAAGGCCGCGCGAGCGTTTCCGCCGTGACCGGGCCCAGCGCCTCGAAGCGGCTGCGCACGAGCTCGCGCAGCGCGCTGTCGCGGTCCGCGACGTCGCTCGCGAGTGCCGTGAGCTCCTCGCGCTGCCACGACGCCCGGCAACGCGAGCCGCATTTCCGCGAGCCGCTCGGCGCGACCCACGACCGTGCCGGCACGCCGGAATCTCGACCGTCGTCGCGCGGCCGTCGGCGCGCAGGCGCTCGAAGTCGATCGCGCCACGGCGCGCCTTCCGGCGCCGTGACGAAGCCGAGCAGCACGAGCGCGTCGTGCAGCTCGTCGGCGTTCAGCGCTTGCGGCCACGCCTCGGCGCGCACGCGCGCGATCGCCTCGGCGTCGAGCGAGCCGAGCTCGGCCGCCTGCTCGGCGCGAAAGATACCGGCGCGACTGCACGGCGAGCGTGCGGCGCTCCTCGGCCGGCGCGTCGTCGAGGAACGCGTACGGCTTCGCGCCGAGAATTTCCTGCGCGAGCGGCGACGGGCTCGTGAGCTCGCGGCACACGACTTCGACTTCGCCCGCTTCGATGCGCTCGAGCAAGCGCGCACGAGGCCGTCGATGTCCATGTTCACGTTGAGGCAAGTCGTCGAGCGTCTGCTTCACGAGCGGGTGATCGGGGATGTCGCGGTGCGCCGCCCGTGAGGTTCTCGGCGCACGCGAGCTGATCCGGGAACACGGTGGAGAGCAGATCCTCCGCGTCCATGCGCTGGAACTGCGCCGGCTGCTTCTTGCCGTTGCGAAAGCGCCGCACCGCGAGCGCCGTGCTCGCGTTCCAGCGCCAGTACACGCCGAACACCGGCGCGTCGAGCACGGCCTGCGTCAGCACGTCGCGCACGCTCTTGCTCGAGAGGTAGTGCACCACGTCCTCGAGCGCGAAGCTGTGCACCGCGCCGAGCGAGATCACGATCGAGTCCTCGAGCGCCGCGGCCTGCAGCTCGAAGTTGAAGCGGCGGCAGAAGCGCTTGCGCAGGCGCAAGCCCCACGCGCGGTTCACGCGCGAGCCGAACGGCGAGTGGATCACGAAGTGCGTGTCGCCCGTCTCGTCGAAGAAGCGCTCGAAGATCACGCGTTTCGTGCTCGGCAGCACGCCGAGCGCGGCCTTCGCCGCGGCGAGATACTCGACGAGCTGCCGCGCCGCACTCTCCGGCAACGCGAGCTCCGCGATCGAGCCAACGCACGGCGGCTTCCGGGCCGGCGTCGTCGAGCAGCGCCGCGAGCGTCTCGTTCAGCGCGCCCACCGAGGTCGAGAGCTCGTCGCTGCGGCCCAGCGCCTCGCCGAGCCAGAACGGAATCGTCGGCGGCTGGCCGTGCGCGTCCGTGACGTAGACCTTGCCGCTCTCGACCTTCTGGATGCGGTACGACGTGTTGCCGAGCTGGAAGATGTCGCCGGGCATGCTCTCGAACGCGAAGTCCTCGTTCAGCGTGCCGACGGGCAGCTCGCTCGGCAGCAGCACCACGTCGTAGTCGAACTGATCCGGGATCGCGCCGCCGTTCGTGACGGCCGTGAGCGGCGCGCCGCGCCGGCCGCGCAGCACGTTGTTCACGCGGTCGAAGTGCAGATGCGCGCTGCGCCGGCCGCGCTGCGTCGTGAAGCCGTCGGCCAGCATGCGCGCCACGCCGACGAACTCGTCGCGCGTGAGGTTCTTGTAGCGTGGCGGCGTGCGTGAAGCGCTCGTGCAGCGCGTCGACGCTCCACTCCTGCGCGCCGACCTCGGCCACGATCTGCTGCGCGAGCACGTCGAGCGGCGCGCGGCGCGGCTTGATCGCGTCGAGCTCGCTGCGGCGGATGCTCGCGAGCAGCGCCGTGCACTCGACCAGGTCGTCGCGCGACAGCGGGAAGAGCCGGCCCTTCGGCACGCGGCCCAGGCCGTGGCCCGAGCGGCCGACGCGCTGCAGGAACGCCGCGATCGCGTGCGGCGAGCCGAGCTGGCACACGAGATCCACGTCGCCGATGTCGATGCCGAGCTCGAGCGACGAAGTGGCGACGAGCGCCTGTAGCTCGCCGGCCTTCAGGCGCTCCTCGGCTTTGAGCCGGTGCTCCTTCGCGAGGCTGCCGTGATGCGACGTGACCACGTCCTCGCCGAGCCGCTCGGCCAGGTGGCGCGCGGCGCGCTCGGCGAGCCGGCGCGTGTTCACGAAGATCAGCGTGGTGCGGTGCGCGCGGATCAGCTCGGCGAGCCGGTCGTACACCTCGATCCACACCTCGTTCGACATGATCGCTTCGAGCGGCGAGCCCGGCAGCTCGAGCGTGAGATCGCGCTCGCGCGCGTGGCCTTCGTCGATGACCGTGCACGGCGCGCTCGTGACGCCCGTGAGGAAACCGGTGAGCACGTCGATCGGCTTCGTCGTGGCCGAGATGCCGACGCGCGTGGGCGGCGCGCTCGCACAGCGCCTCGAGCCGCTCGAGCGAGAGCGCGAGATGCGCGCCGCGCTTGTTGCCGGCGAGCGCGTGAATTTCGTCGACGATGACGGTGCGCACCGTGCGCAGCATCTTCCGGCCCGACTCGGTGCTGAGCAGGATGTACAGCGACTCGGGCGTCGTGACCAGAATGTGCGGCGGCGTGCGACGCATGCGCGCGCGCTCGCTCTGCGGCGTGTCGCCCGTGCGCACGGCCGCGCGGATCGGCGCGTCGCCCAGCATCTGCGCCGCGAACTCGCGGCCGATGCCGTCGAGCGGCGCGCGCAGGTTCTTCTCGATGTCGTTCGACAGCGCCTTCAGCGGCGAGACGTACAGGATCTGACGTCTCGTCGCGCAGCGTGCCCTCGCCCGCCTGCTTCGCGAGCAGATCGATGACGCCGAGGAACGCCGCGAGCGTCTTGCCCGAGCCCGTGGGCGCGCTGATCAGCGTGTGCGTGCCGGAGCCGATCGCGTCCCACGCTTTGAGCTGCACGGCGGTGGGCGCAGGGAAAGCGCTGCGAAACCAGCCGGCGACGGCGGGGTGGAAGGACTCGGGCAGCATGGCGTTAGGATGCTAAAAAGCTGTATGGATGTCCAGCACACCGGGGATGGTCGGCACGAGGGCTTTGCCCGACGCCGTCTAGCGGCCGAGCCAAGACAGCGGTACCTTCTGCCAACCATCGCGGGCCGTACGACGCACGACGCGTAGCCCGCGACCAGCACCGGGGGGAGGCTGCAAGACATGCAGACGTCTCAATGGCTCGACGTGCTCCGCCGCGATCTCAAGTTCACGCGGCGCATGCTCACCAAGAATCCCGCAGTTACCGCCACCGCCATCGTGACGTTGGCCCTCGGCATCGCGGCGAGCACCGTCATCTACAGCGTCGTCGACGCGGTGCTGCTGAAACCGCTCGACTACAAAGACTCGGCCGACATCTACCGTCTCTACACCGTCGACACCGTGGGCGTGCCGCGCGGCTCGACGGGTCCACCTCACGTCGACCCGATGGCCGCGGACGGCAAGTCCATCAAGGCCGCGTTCTACGGCTACGCCTTCGAGCAATCCGTCGTGAACGAAGAAGGCACGGCGTTCGCCGTCAACGAATACCGCGCGTCGGAGAAATTCTTCCAGGTCTTCACCGAACCGTTGACCTTAGGAAGAGCGTTTCAGCCCGGCGACGACTTCCGCAACACGATCCTGAGCTACCAGACGTGGCGCGACGTATTCCATTCCGACCCGAACATCCTCGGGAAACCGATTCGCGTCGGCAGCGGCCCGCTGAACGTCATCGGCGTGGCGGCCCAGGGCTTCGACTTCCCGGCCGGCACGGCGATGTGGACGAAGATCTTCACGGTACCGCAAGGCCCGCTGCCTCTGTACAACATGCAGGGCTACCTACGCGTACATCCCGGCGTTTCCGCCACGCAGGTTCAAGCGGAGCTCAACGTCTTCGCAACCCGGTTGGGCCCGTGGCAGGACGGCCGGGCGCTGCAGTTCGTCGCGCAACCGTTGCTCGCGGACGTCGTGGGTGACCTGAAGCTCCACGCTGTCGATCGTGTCTGGAGCGACAGCGGTGCTTCTCCTGATCGCGTGCCTCAACGCCGCGAACCTGCTGCTCGCGCGCGGCGTGGTGCGGACGAGTGAGTTCGCGCTGCGCGAGGCGCTCGGCGCCCGCCGGTGGCGCGTGTTTCGGCAACTCATGACCGAGAGCTTCGTTCTCTGCAGCTTGGGTGGCGTGCTCGGTCTTGGCCTCGCGCTCGGCGCGATAGCGCTGCTGCGCGCCGTCGGCCCCGCGGATCTGCCGCGGTTCAACACACTGTCGATCGATACCCACGTGTTCCTGTTCGCGGCCGCGTGCGTTCTGCTCGTCGCGTTCGTCGTGGGTTTTGCGCCGGCGCTACGCGTGTCGCGCGGCGACTTGCGCACTCTCATCAACACGAGCGGAAGGTCCGCGGCCGTGGCGCCCGGCCGGAATCGCGTGTTCGGTGCGTTGGTGATCGCCGAGATCGCGTTGGCCGTCGTGCTCGTGGTCGGCGCCGGGCTGCTCGTGCGTAGCTATTCGCAGCTCTCGTCCGCGAATCCCGGCTTCGACCCGCAGCGCATGGTGACGCTGGTGCTGAACGTGACGGGCCGCCTCGACATCAACAATCCGAAGTTCGATCAGGAAAAGCAAACCGCCACGTACGAGGGAACCGGCATGTTGCCGGTGGCGCGGTTCTACCAGGAGCTGATCCGCCGCATCGAAGCGCTGCCGGGCGTTGCCTCCGCGGCCGCGACGTCCGCCGCGCCGCTGCACCAGGGGTTGTTCCCCGTCACGCTCTCGCCTTACCCGGTCGTCGGTAGCAATGCGGCCGCCGACCAGCAACTCGCCTATGGCAACCAAGTCATGCCCGAGTACTTCACCACGCTCGGTATTCGTCCGGTCGCCGGCCGGTTGCTTCAGGCGAGCGATCGGCGCGGCGCAGCAGCCGTCGCGGTCGTCAATCAAACGTATGTGCGCGCGTATCTCGACGGGGCGAACCCGGTCGGCCGGCGCCTCGCTGTGGCGTGCGGAGGCTGGCATTTTGGCGGCATCGCGTTTCAGCTCGGCGAGTGTGTCGTGGACGAGGCGGAGATCGTCGGCGTGATCCCCGACATCAAACAGCGGAGCCTCGAGGACGTCGTGCAACCGGCGGTATACATACCGCAGGAGCAATGGATCCTGCGGAAGATGGCGGTCGTGGTGCGCTCGAAGACCGACGATCCGGCCGCGCTGATTCCGTCGATTCGCCGCGAACTCGCGGCGCTGGACCCCACGATTCCCGGCGTGTTCGCCGTCTACTCGGACGTCGTAGCCACGTCGTTGTCGCGGCACAGGCTGGGTGCGATGGTGCTCGCGGTGTTCGGTCTCGTTTCGTTGACACTCGCCGCGGTAGGAACCTACGGACTGATTTCGTTCTCGGTCAACCAGCGGTTCAACGAGATCGCGGTGCGATCGGCGTTCGGCGCCGAGCGCGGGAACCTGCTGAAGATGTTCGTTTCGAGCGCGCTGCGGCTGGCCGGCATCGGCATCGTTCTCGGGATCGGCGGCGCGATCGCTTTGAGGCGAGTCGTCGCGAGCCAGCTCTATGAAACGAGCGCGCTCGATCCGTGGGTGCTCGCGCTCGTGCCACTGACGATGCTCGCGGTGACGCTCGTCGCGTCGTACGTGCCGGCGCGCCGGGCGTCGCGCATCGACGTGTGCGCCGCGTTGAGGGAGAACTGAAGCCGCGGTCAGTAGTATCCTGAGCCGGCACATCGTCCGCAGCGACCATTCCGGGGGGGAGTACGCCATGCGACACCTGATTCGCCAAGTCACGATGACTCTTCTGTTCGCGTGCACCGCGCTCAGCGCGATAACGCTCGCCGCGGGCACTTCGACTTCGTCGGCCAGACCGGAGGACGAAGGGCTATCGACGCAACGCTTGAAGCACGTGGCCGCGCTCGTGCAACGCCACATCGACGCCGGCAGCTTCTCGGGTGCAGTCACGCTGGTCGCGCGCAACGGTCGCATCGTGTATCACGAGGCCGCGGGCACGATGGACGTCGAAACGAAGAAGCCGATGCCGAAGGACGCCATCTTTCGCATCATGTCGATGACGAAGCCGGTCGTCGGCGTCGCCACGATGATGATGATCGAGGAAGGCAAGATTCACTTGCAGGACCCGATCTCGAAGTTCATCCCCGAGTGGGCGAACATGACCGTGGCGATCGCGCAGCCGAGCCCGAACGGCCCTGGCAACGGCCCGCCGCCGCCAGCGGGAGCGCCGGCCGCCGAACCTCGCTACTACACGGTTCCGGTTGAACGCCCCGTCACCGTCCGCGATCTGCTCACGCACGTGGGCGGGCTCGTGAGCGGGCCGATGAGCGGCGCCGCCGCACGCGCCGTCGCCGCCAAGCCGAACGAAACGCTCGCGGACTACGTTCCGCGCTTGGGCAAAGTGCCGCTCGAGTTCCAGCCCGGCACGCGCTGGGCGTACAGCGCCGCGGCGGCCTTCGATGTGCTGTCGCGTGTCGTCGAGATCACCTCGGGCATGCCCATCGACAAGTTCGTGAAGCAGCGGATCTTCGACCCGCTCGGCATGAAGGACACGGGCTACATCGTTCCGACCGGCAGTCCGCGGCTCGCGAAGCTCTATTCGCACACGGCCGCCGGCTTGAAGCCGGCCGCCGATCCCGCGTTCATGAACGGCGTCTACTTCTCGGGCGGCGGCGGCCTCGTGAGCACGGCGACGGACTACGCGCAGTTCGCGCTCATGCTCGCGAACGACGGCGAGTGGAACGGCGCGCGGCTGATCAGCCCGCGCGCGGTGGAGCTCATGGATTCGGTGTTCGCGCCGGACACCCTGCCCGGGCGGCCCACCGGCGAAAGCTTCGGGCTCAGCATGCGCGTGGTGAACGACCCAGCGGCGCGCAACTCGTTCCTGACGAAAGGCAGCTTCGGCTGGAGCGGCGCATATCGGCACGCACTTCTGGGTGGATCGCAAAGACAAGCTGATCGCGATCGCGATGACGCAGACCTCGAATCGCGAGTTCTTGAGCGACTTCGAGAACATGGTCATGCAGGCGGTGGTCAGCAGCGAGTCACACCGCGCTGGGGTGAATTAAGTACGGGTCGAGGCCGAACCCCGGGCAACGAGTGATTACGACCGTCCTCTTTGACCTGGATGGCACGCTGTACGACCGTGACGTTCTCCTGCAAGAGCTCGCGGCGGAGCAGTACCGCGTCTTCCAACGACAGCTTGCTCATGTCGAGCGAAGTTTTTTTGTAGCGCGACTCATCGAGTTGGATGACCACGGCTACGGATCAAAGGACGATGTCTATAGGCAGTTGGCAGGCGACTGGCAACTCAGCGATGAATTGCGGGGGCAGCTCACCGCACACTTCTGGTCGAGCTACGACCGATACTGTGTGTTGGCGAGCGACACGCTGCGCACGCTCGATGCACTGCGATATCAGGGCAAGAAGATTGGGATCATCACGAACGGGAGCACGGATCGGCAGAATGCCAAGATCGACGCTCTCGGCATCCGGCCATACTTCCACGCGGTGACGATCTCGGAAGCGGAGGGAGTCCGGAAGCCGGATCGCGAAATCTTTCTGCGCACTTTGAATAGGTGCCGGTCCTCGGCGGCCGAAAGTCTCTATGTCGGCGATCATCCTCGCGCAGACGTGGAAGGCGCCCGGGCTGCTGGCCTTACCGCGGTTTGGAAGATCGTTCCCTACTGGAAAATGGACGTCCCCGACGTGCCGAGAATCAATCGCCTGAGCGAGGTTCTCAACCTGCTCGGCGAGTGATGTCTTTAGAGATTGGCGTCAGGAGATTACCAATGTCGGACGTATCTATACCCACCAGACATAGCCAATTCTTCGTCTAAGTGACTGTTTGTTATTTCCTTTCCTCCGCACTACTGGGTATTCTTCCAGTATCCAAACCACCTCCGCGGAGCCCGTCATGCACACCCACGACGACCGCCGATTCGACGCAGAATCCATCGACGATCTCGACGCCGCCATCTGCACGCTCGCGGCCAAACTGAACGCCGAAACCTTTCGCCTGCTGGTACTCGTGCGCGCGTTCGACGACCGCATGGGCTGGGCGAAATGGAGCTTCCGCAACTGCGCCGAGTGGCTCGCGTGGCGCTGCGGGATCTCGCTCTCGGCCGCGCGCGAGAAGGTGCGCACCGCGCAAGCGCTGCGCACCCTGCCCGCGATAGGCGCGGCGTTCGCCGACGGCCGCCTGTCGTACTCGAAAGTGCGCGCCCTCACGCGCGTCGTCGAATGGCACGACGAGGACTCGCTACTCGAGTACGCGCTCCGCGCCACGGCCGCGCAGGTCGAGGAACGCTGCCGGCAGATTCGTAACAGTCGGCCAGAGTCCGCTGGCATTGCGCAACGCGCGTGGGAGCGTCGCGCACTCACGCTCTGGCGCGATGCCGCGCGCGGCGTGATGCGCGTCAGCGTCGAAGTGCCGATCGAGGAAGGCGAGCTCATCGCGCAGGCGCTCGACCGCGCGGTCGCGGCCGGTGAGGCGGCGGAGGGTATCGAGTTCGACGCCAACGCCTGGCGTGCGCAGCAAGCCGACGCGCTCGTCGCGATCGCGAAGACCTATCTCCGTGACGGCGAAGCAGTCGCCGGTTCGACGGCCGATCGTTATCAGGTCGTCGTACACGTCGACGAAAAATCCCTCCGCGGAGGGCTCGGGTGCGCCGATCTACCGGTGGATACCGTGAAGCGCCTCACCTGCGACGGCAGCGTCGTCACGGTCACCGAGTCCGAAAGCGGCGCGCCGCTCGACGTCGGCCGCAAGCAGCGCACGGTGCCGACGCCCATGAAACGCGCGCTCTGGGCCCGCGACCGCGGCTGCTCGTTCCCGGGCTGCGACCGCAAGCACTACGTGGACGCGCACCACATCGAGCATTGGGCCGAGGGCGGCGCTACGAGCCTCGAGAACCTCACGCTGCTCTGCTCGCATCATCACCGGCTGCTGCACGAGGGCGGCTTCGCGATCCATCGCGACGCGCACGGCGACCTCTATTTCCGGCGGCCGGATGGGCGCGTGATCCCGCGGTTCGGTTATCGGCTCGCGGACATGCGCGACGAGCCCTCCGCGGAGGTGCGCGAGGTGGGCTTCTATCGAGTGGCCTAAGCGGGCGACCCCCGTCGGCGTAGCTCAGCCTCGAGCGCTGCGATACGCGCGTCACGTTCCGCAATCGCGGCATCTCGCTCGGCGAGTACGCGCGCGACGTCCGCTGCCTCGAAACGCTGCGGGATGTGCTGCGGGCAATTCTCGTCCCAGGCTTCCACTGTGAATTCGATCGCTTGCTCCGGGCGCGCCTTGTAGCCGGCGATCATTAGCGTGGCGATGAGCTCGGCATCGTCTTCCACCACGCGCGCAGCGCCCCAGATCTTGACCCTGCGCCGGTGCGCGTAGTCGATCAGAAACAAGAACGCGTGGCTGTTCTCGCCGAGATTGCCGCTCGTGATGAACTGCCGATTGCCGCGGAAGTCGGCGAACGCAATCGTGCGCTCGTCGAGCACGCGTAAGAATCCGGCGGGGCCGCCGCGGTGCTGGACGTACGGCTGGCCCGCGGCGCTCGCGGTCGCGAAAAACACGCTGGTCTGCGCCGCGATGAACTCGCCGAGATCGACGTCGATGGTCTGCGACCAACCGCCCCCGCGCTCCATGCGCGCATAGGCTTCACGCGAGCCTTTGCGCGCCTGGATCGCCTTCACGCTGGGAGTGAAGGCGATGTCGCTGGTGGCGGGCCCACGTGACAACGGCTGCGCGGCCATGGCTAGGCCGCGCGGCGCGCCGTGATGGCCGGGAAGTCGATCGCCGTGCGCGCCACTTCGTTGACGTAGTTCGTCGGCGTGTTCAGCGCCACGTGCAACACGATTTCCACGATCTCGGCGTCGCCGTAGCCGGCCATGCGGACGTCACTGATGTCGGCGTCAGACACATGCCCGCGCGCCTCCACCACTTTGAGCGCGAACCGCAGCGCCGCACCCTCGAGTGCCGCGGGGCTGTTGCCGACGACGCGAAACAGATTCGGGACCACGCCGAGCTGTGACTTCACGGCATTGAGCAGGGGCTGCGAACCGGCGGGCGAGGCGTCGACGGAGGCGGGAGTGAGCAGGCGGGACATGTTGGGCTCCTTGGTTTGCGGCGGCTGGCGCTGCGCCAACCGACGGGGAGCAGTCTGCACTGGTGCGTTGCACGCGATAATCCGTCACGATTGCACTACATCGTTGCTATAGACGCACTAATCCATGGATCGACTCAGTGCCATGCAGGCGTTCGTCGCCGTGGCGGAACTCGAGGGTTTCGCTCCGGCCGCGCGCAAGCTGGCGGTGTCGGCGTCGGCCGTGACGAGAATGGTGGCGGCACTCGAGGAGCGGCTCGGCGTGCGCCTGCTGCAACGAACGACGCGCTCGGTCACGCTGACCGACGCGGGTGCGCGGTATCTCGATCGTGCGCGCCGCATCCTCGCCGAGATCGACGAAGCCGAAGACTCGGCTCACGCTGAGCAAGCACGCCCTCTCGGTCGGCTCACTGTCTCGGCCCCGACGCTCTTTGGCCGCATGCACGTCGGCCCGCTGATGTGCGAGTTTCTAGTGGCACACCCGGAAGTCACAGGCGAGCTGCTGCTCGCCGACCGAATGGTGAATCTCGTCGACGAAGGCATCGACCTCGCCTTGCGTATCGGTCGGCTCGAAGACTCGAGCCTCATCGTGCGCAAGACGGGCGAAACACGGCGCGTGCTCGTGGCCTCGCCCGCGTACCTTACGCGCCACGGCGTGCCATCCGCGCCGCGAGATCTCGGCGCGCACCAGGTGATTCAGGTGTTGCCACTTGCACCGACACTCGAGTGGACGTTCCGCGCCGCGCCGGCCGAAGCGGGCGACGAGGTGCGCGTTAGCGTTGCGCCTCACTACATCACGAACAGCGTCGACGCCGCACTCTGGCACGCCGAGCACGGCGGCGGGCTCACGCTGGCGCTGTCGTACCAGGTAGCGGAATCGGTGAAGGCGGGACGCTTGCGTCTGGTGCTCACTGAATACGAGCCGCCGCCGCTGCCGATCCAGTGGGTCTATCCCACGTCGCGACTCTTGTCGGCGAAAGTGCGAGCGTTCATCGATCTCGCGACGCGCCAAAGCGACTGGCGATTTACTTGAGGTCCAGCAGCCTCGCGATGTCGGGCCACGATGTCGCGCCGTTCGTGCGCATCTCGACGCTAAGGGCTGCGGGCATCCAGGCCACGAAAGTGGGCTCGAACGTGGGTCGGCGCCGAACGCGCTCGAACCAGTCGGCGACGCGCGGCAAACGCCCGTCGCGCCACAGCCCTTCCATGGCCAGCGCCGCGAGGCGGTTCAAGTAGGGCGCCATTGCGACGTCCGCCAGCGTGAAGTCTTGCCCGACGAGCCAGTCGGAGTCCTGCAACGCACGCTCCATCTTCTGCAAGTATTCCGCGTAGAGGCGGATCTTGTCGCCGGCACCGGGCGCAGCGAGCCCGAGCTGGATCCATTGCCACTTGAGCGCGCGCGCAGCCGCGCCTTCACTGGCACCGCCTTGCATGAACTGCTCGAAGCTGCCGGCGCCGTTGCGCATGATCGTGTGCCGGTGCGACACGACATAGGTGATCGCAGAGCACGCGGGGTGCAGCTCCTCGTCGACCGCTTTGGTCCAGGCCCGGACTCGAGCTCGTTCCAGCGGCGAACGTGGATAGAGCGGCGGATCCGGGAACGCGTCCTCGAGATACTCGCAGATCACGGTCGACTCCGTGATCACGTCACCATCGGCGATGAGCACGGGCACGACGCCCTTCGGATTGATCGCGAGGAACTCGGGGCGAAACTGCTCGCCGCCCAGGATATCGACGTAGTGCCCCACCCACTCGAGACCTTTCTCGGCGAGCGCGAAACGGACCTTGGCCGCGCAGGTCGAGGATCCGTGGTGGTAAAGCTCGAGCAAGGCCAGCCGCCGACTACGTGTCTATAGACCCAGCGCCGCCGCATCGCGCAGAACGCCCTCGAGATCGGGGCGAGTGCGATAGGTGGGCTCCATGTAGCGCAGACGAATGGTGCCGCTTCGATCAAGAACGTAGAACGTCGGCCGCGGCACGCCAAACGCGGCGCTACCCACGGGATACTGCTCGTCGCGGATGCCGAGGCTCAAGTTAATGTCGCCTTTCGGATCCGACAGCATCACGTACTCGATCTTCTGAGATTCAGCGAACGCGGCGATCAGCGGGACTTTATCCACGCTCACGGACACCACGTTCAACCCGAGCGCCTTGAAGCGCGCGAAATGCCGATTCACGTCGACGAGCTGCCCTTTGCAAAACGGGCACCAATCCGCGGAGCGCACGAAGAAGATCGCGACGCCCTTCTCGCCCATCAACGATTTGAGCGTCTGGGGCTTCCCGGCCTGGTCGGGCGCGGCGAGCTCGTGAGGAAACGTTGTGCCGACGCCGGGACCAAGCTCGGCCGCGATCACCACGGCAGCAGATAACGCTGCGAGCCCGACGAGAGTGCGCAAGAAAGTCGAACCAAAGTGACGCATACCGACATCTCCTGAAATTCAACGAAGAAGACCGACCGAGTGAGCTCACAGCCGCCGCGAGCGTTCACTGCTCCATGCAAACACGAAGTGCCCGGTCAAAGCCGCCACAGCCACCAGTGCGAGAACCACGCCACCATGCCAGGCGAACGTAATCGCGCTGTTCGCATGCGGCAACGACAGACACGCACCCACGTTCGCCAGGGCACCGACGGCGAGCGCCGCGAAAGCCGCGGTCGTTGCGGGGTTCAGCGGCGCACCGCGACGCAGCATCACGGCCAACATCCACATCAGCGGTGCGCCGCCCATGACGATGAAGGCGACGCACACCCACTCGTGGCTCGCGGCCACAACGGTCACCCAGTCGAAGTCCCGCGGTGATGCGGCGACGAGAGTCCCAAGCCAGACGAGCGCAGCTAGCACAGCCCACAGTCGCGAACGCTTCGGCAAACCTGGAACCACCGAGGCGAACGCAGCTCGGCTGGCCAGCACTCCCATCACGACGGCCGCGATTTGCGAGGCCCAGAAACCTGTGCCGGCGCCGCCGGCGCGCGCGTTGACCGTGCCCATGCCTACTACGAGGACGCCGAGGTAGACCGCTGCGCCAATCGACCACGCCGCCGCGCGCCTGTCGGGCCGCCACAGTGGTGCGATGGGCTTCAACCCTCGACTCAAGTTTTCGATCAAATCGTTCGTGTTCATTCGCGTCTCTTCCCGAGCGTGCGCCGTAACGTCGCCATTGCGCGATGCGTCGCCACCTTCAACGCGCCGACGCTGGTACCGGATACCTCCGCCGCCTCCTTGAGCGATAGCTCCTTCAGCTTCAACAGCTCGATCGCCTGGCGCTGGCCCTCCGGCAGCGCGCGCACCGCCGCATGTAAAGCCGCCGCGTCTTCCACCTCGCCGATATCGTCATTCGTTGCGGGCTCGGAAAAGGTTACATCCTCCTCGTCCACGTGAATCTCCCGCCGCGCGATTCGCGCGTACCGCCGCGCGCCGTCGACGAGCCGATTGCGCACGATGGCAAGCAACCACGGCACGAACGGCCGCGCCGGATCGTAGGTGGCGCGCACCGCGTGCACGGAGAGCAGCACGTCCTGCACGAGATCCTCCACCTCGGCGATCCCCGCAAAGCCCCGCTGCCGCCGGATGATTTGCCTCACGCGCGGCGTGATCGCCCGCAGTAGCTCCGTATACGACGCGCCGTCGCCCTGCTGCGCCGCGCGCATCAGCTCACCGAGAGAATCGATTGGAGAAGGTGCGTCTGTCATGACTGGCAAACAGAGTTTACGGCACGCGTAACCTTTTTGCGGGCCGCGCCGAACTAGCCATCACTGGTCAAGCAGACCAGCAACAAGGAGCTCTTCATGAACAAACGTATCCTCATTGCTTCGGCGCTTGCCGCCGCCATCGTCGCCCCGTCGCTCGTCTCCGCAGGCCCGGCCCCCGAGCCGACCTTCAAGGCAGAGAAGTGCTACGGCATCGCCAAGGCCGGCAAGAACGACTGCGCCTCCACCGGCAACAACTCGTGCGCCGGCACCACGAAGGCGACGGCGGACCCGCGCGCGTGGATCTTCGTGCCCGCGGGCTACTGCGAGCGCATCGTCAACGGCAGCACGACGCCGAAGGCCTAAGCCGTGAGCGTCACGGCTGCCACTCGCGCCGAGCGCGGCGCAACCGACACTCGCCTGGCGGGCGTCGGCTTGCGCTTACCGCATCTGGCGGAAGTGGCGGCCGGCGCCCCCACCTCTACGTGGCTCGAGGTTCATCCGGAGAACTTCCTCGCGAACCCCCACGCGAGGGAGTTGCTCCTTAACATCGCACAGCGGCACGCCCTCTCGCTGCACAGCGTTGGGCTTTCCGTCGGCAGCGTTGCGGGCGTGGACCGCGAGCACTTGAAGCGGATTCGCCGGCTCGTCGACGAGGTCCAACCGATTCTCGTATCCGGCCACCTCGCGTGGTCCACGCATCGGGGCGTGTACTTGAACGACCTGCTGCCGCTTCCGTACAACGAGGAAACGTTGCGCGTCGTCGCCACGCACGTCCGCGAAGTTCAGGACGCTCTCGGGCGACCCTACGTCCTGGAAAATCCCGCGAGCTACGTGGGCTTCGCCACATCGACGCTCACGGAAGCGGACTTTCTCACGGAGCTCGTGGCGCGCACGGGCTGCCAGTTGCTCTGCGACGTGAGCAACGCATATCTTGAGCGCCGCCAACATGGGCTACGACGCGTACGCGTACATCGACGCATTTCCCGCGCACGCGGTCGCAGAGATTCATCTCGGCGGCTTCACGCGTGAGGACGACGAAGCCACGCCCGGCGGCGAGATCCTGATCGATACGCACGCGGGCGCCATCGCGGAGCCGGTGTGGGACCTGTACGCGCATGCGCTGCGCCGGTTCGGCCCGCGGCCGACGTTGATCGAGTGGGACAACGACCTGCCCTCTTTTTCGCAATTGCTGGCCGAAGCCGATCGCGCCGACGCCGTCGCCGCCGCCGCTCTCGGCCATGGACGCGCGCATGCTCTCGCTGGCTGATCTACAAAGCAGCGTCGCTCGCGCCATGACCACGGGCGAACGCCGAGCCCGTCGTCGCGCAGCTCGTGGGCGGCGCCGATCCCGACAAGCGGCTCGACATTCACCTTCGCCACTACGAAGCGAGCTTGACCGCAGCGCTGCGCGACAAGTTTCCGGCCTGCGCGTGGCTCGCGGGAGCGGACGTGGTGAACGCTGCGGCACGCGCGTACGTGCACGCGCATCCGCCGGAGCAGCCTTGCATCGCGGAATACGGCGGCGACTTCCCGCAGTTCCTCGCGAGCTACGGCCGCGCGCGAGCGATGCCCTATCTCGAATCGTTCGCCGCGCTCGAGTGGGCCGTGGGTCGAGCATCGATCGCGATCGACTGCCCGCCGCTCTCGTGGTCGGACTTCGCGCGGATCGGATCGGAACGCCTGATCGATTCGGTGCTCTCGCTGCAACCGGGCCTTCACTACTTACGCTCGGCCTGGGGTGTGGACCAGCTCATGACCATCTACTTGAGCGGCACCGAGCCCGAGCGCTTCGTGCTGCCTGAGTCGGACACGTTCATCGAGGTTCGCGGCGCACGCGGAACGGTGCACCTCACGCGACTCGACGGCGCCACCTTCACGTTTCGTCGGGAGCTTGCGGCCGGCGGCTCGGTCGGCGAGGCGGCCGGTTGCGCGCTCGATCTCGACTCCACCTTCGATCCCGGCGAAGCACTCCGGCTGCTCGTGCACGCCGGCCTCGTCGCCACAACGACCGCACCGGCGAACGCCTCATGATCCAACTTGTCGACACTGCAAGGAACGGCTCGAGCGCTTCCCACTGTCCCTGCTCCAACTCGCGATGCGAATCGGAGTGGGCGCGGTGTTCTTCCGCTCCGGGCTCCTGAAGATCGACTCGTGGGAGTTCACGATCCGGCTGTTTCGCGACGAGTACAAGGTGCCGTTACTCGATCCGGTGCTGGCCGCTCAGGCCGCCGCGATCGTGGAGCTCGGCGTGCCGCCGCTGCTCTTCGTCGGACTCGCCACGCGGCTTGCCACGCTGCCACTGCTCGGCATGATCGCCGTGATTCAGGCGTTCGTGTACCCGAACGCGTGGAGCGATCACTTGATGTGGGCGTCGGCGCTGCTGCTCGTGCTGACTCGCGGACCCGGCGTCTTCTCGCTCGATCACCTCATCGCACAAACGCTAACGGCGCGCCATCACCGATAATCGGCGAAGTCATCGGCAGAGATCGCGGAGGTCGACCTTCCACGGCACGCGGCTCTCGTTCTCGAACCGCACGTGCACGCGCACGACGTTCGCGTCGACGAGCTTCAAGCTGTAGTCCGCATAGTCGCGCACGCGAGGGGGTTTTTCCCACGTCCACGGATGCTCAGCAGGGACGTGCACGAACACGTCGTGCGCACTCCCCAAGGGACCGGTCGAGACTCCGCGGAGCGTGCGCTCCGTTTCGCTCCACTGCACGTCCTCGATCTCGATCGCTCCCTGCGCCACGTGCCGACTCGTGGAGAGGAGCTGCGGCGTGCCCGTCGCCGCGTGCAGCGCGAGCAGCGTGACGCTCCCGGGCTCCACTCTCGCGCCGAGCTCGTTCGTGACCTCGCCGACGAATCGCTGCTTCCAGAAGTCGAACGCGAGGTAGGTCTTGGCGGGATCCAACCCGAGCCGGCGGAGCGCGAAGCGTCGCTCGACCGCAGTCGTAAGGTCCGGGTTGAAGAACGCGACCACCGACCACGCAGCGAACGGCCGCTCGACACGCCATACGAACGTCGTCGGAACGTCGGCGTCGAACAGATCGACGGGAACAGCGGCCTTGCCGTACGACGGCGTGATCTTCTTCAGGATTTCGAGCTTCACCGGGTCGAGGTCGACGAGCCGGTCGCCCGAGATCATGTTCCCGCCGCTGAGCGCGACGACGGTCGCGGCCGCTTCCGACTGCTGCGCCGGCAGCAAGTCCAGGCACACATGGTCCACGTCGTTGACCCAGGTGCGCCGGTGAAAGTAGTAGCGCTTCGCGGCTGCGCCCAAGCTGCACGCGGGGTCCTGGAAGTACTGCTTCCACGCTGTGCCGGCGTAGCCGTAGTTCAAGTCCGCCTCGATGCGCATGCTGTCGACGAGGCCCACGGTGACGTTCCCGGGGCCGCATTCGAGGAGGTGGCACTTCTCGCCCACCGCGGCGCGCATGATTTCGAGTCCGCGCCGATACACCTCGGCGGACGACAGCGTCGGATCTTTGTAGCGCTCAGCCGCGAGGATCGACCACGCCATGAAGTCGATCTTGATCATCTCGAAGCCCCAGCGGCGCGCGATCGTTTCGAAGAGGTCGCGCAACCAATCCGCCGCTTCCCCGTGCGTGATGTCGAGGCAGTAGCACCTCACGGCCTCGCGCAGCGCCTCAGGTGCATTCTCGTTCTCCCAGTTGCCGATGCGTTGCAGCGAACCGTCGCGCCGGCGCACCAGCCACTCCGGGTGCAGCCGGAACACGTCGCTGCGCTCCGAGATGACGTACGGCGCGATCCACAGTCCCGCTTTGAATCCGTGCGCCTTGATCCGCTCCGCGAG
Organism: uncultured Gammaproteobacteria bacterium; assembly: GCA_963748045.1. Taxonomy (GTDB): domain Bacteria; phylum Pseudomonadota; class Gammaproteobacteria; order Steroidobacterales; family Rariloculaceae; genus FEN-1219. The sequence goes on along the minus strand of CAVVIC010000024.1, from coordinate 22,435 downwards.
CCACAGCATCCCGTGCGGGAAGCGCTCGTTGCCTTCCCAGTCGCCGTGCGAGCGCTGGTAGCCGTCGTCGATCTGGATGTACTCGAGCCCGAACGGCCGCAGGTGTTGTTCGGCGAATGCCGTGTTGCGCAAGACCTCGTCTTCCGAGACCTGCGCCAGCGTGTAGAACCAGCTGCACCAGCCGTTGACGATCGAGCCGGTGCGCGCGTTCTGCGCCGCGCCCACGGCGTCGGCGTATTCCTCGAGGGCCGCATGGGGACTCGCGGCCACGTTCAACATGAAGCGGTTGGAGTCGCTCGATCGTCCGGGGTTGAGCGTGATCGGTGGCGCGTACACGGATTCGGCTAGGAAACTGATCTCGTTCTCTGCAGAACGGGCCGCGAGAACGACGCCGAGTGCCCGCGTGTTCTCGAGATACCCGAGCACCACGCCTTCACGGTCGTAGCCGCTGAAGAGCCCGAGGTTCCACCAGCTGGGGATGGTGGGGTAACGCGGCGCCATCGAGTCGTTCGCGAAAGCGTGAATCCTGCCCGCGTCGTAGTACATCTCGCCGTTCGTGATGCAGGCCGCGACGTCGGGGACTCGCAGCGCGCCGCCTTCGCTCGCAAGCACGCGGATCGGTTCCAGACTCGTGACGACCACGTCGCGCGACGAGACGTTCGTGCAGCGCGCCTCGATCGTCACCATCGGTCGCCGGTCGTACAGCGCGATTTCCACGCGCATGTCGAGCACCTTCTGCGGGTCCCGGCTGACGACGCTCATGCGCCGCCCGGAGCCGAGCCGGTCGCTAAACGCAGAAATGTCGACGGAGTGCGCGCGACCGGGCGACGCCGTCGACTGCTCTCCGACTTCGGTGTTCGCGCAGGCGACGCCTCCCGTGAGAAACGGCGCGCCATCGTTTCGACGCAGGGAGAAGGTTCCGGTCCGTGGATCGAACGAAGCGGCGAAGTGATCGCTCTCGATCAGCGTGGGCTCGTTCAGGTGCACACGCTTCTTTTTCGCTCCTCGGCGCCCGCGAGCCTCGTGAGATGCAGCACCCGCTTGAACAGCGGCAGGTGCATCTGCGTGCTGCGCCCGATGTGAATGACGGTGGTCTGCGCGCCGTGCTGCGTGAACATCGCAATGGCCCGCTCGAGCGCTCCATTCTCCATGGACGAGAACGTGTCGTCGAACACCACCCAGTGCGGAGCGTGCAACTCCACGCGAGCGAGCACCAACGCCATCTGCTCTTCCCCGGTGAGCTCACGGTCCCAGCGGTGACTCGCGTCGAGGTCTCCGACGCACCGATCGAGGCCTGCGCGCTCGAGCGCCTGCACGTAAGCGCTGTCCGTGAAGCGGTCGGTGAGAAGCGGATACGCGAGCGCTTCGCGCAGCGTGCCGAGATGCAGGTACGGCGTGCCTTGCGGCACGTACATCACCGATTCGCCGCGCGGCCGGACGATGCGGCCGCTGCCCCAGGGCCAGAGTCCCGAGAGAGCGCGGAAAAACGGCGTCTTGCCTTGGCCCCGCGCGCCGTAAATCAGCGCGTGTTCGCGGGCGCGGATGACGACGTGTGGGTGCTCGAGACCGACGCGCCCCACGGGCGAGTCGACCTCGAGGTTTTCGAAGGTCATCTCACCCGGTGCGCCTTCCACGTACTCGATCCGGCTCCCGACCGCGGGCTCCGATTCGGTCGCGAGCAGCGCGGCTCTGAAGTTCGCGACCCGCAAGAGCGTGGCGCGCCAATCCGCAATCGCGCTGAAATTATCGACGAACCAGCGCAGCGAGCCCTCGGCCTGGGTGAACGCGGCCGCGGCCATCATCATGCCGCCGAACGTGGTCTTGCCGCTGAAATACAGCGGCGCAGCGATGACGATCGGTGCAATGCCCGTGATCCAGCCGAACCCCGCCGTCACCCAGTGCAGGTTCGTGAGGCCGCGGACCAGCCGGCGCATGGCGATCATGACGTTGCTCAGATGCGCTTCGAGGTGGCGAAACTCGTCGGCCTCGCCTGCCGCGAGTGCAATGCCGTCGACGTGCTCGTTGACGCGGACGAGCGCGAAGCGCAGGTCCGCCTCGCGCGCGTAGCGGTCGGCGTTGCGCCGGACCAGACCCCGGCCCACGAAGTAGCTCAGCAGCGAGCCCACCACGGCATAGCCAATAGCGGCCCACAGCATGAAACCCGGCACGGCGTACTCGACGCCGCCGGCGCGGAACGTGAAGTCTTGGGATGCGGTCCAGAGCACGCCCCCGAAGGAGAGCAACAGCACGGTCGAACGGAACAGCCCGGTGGACAGATCGAACGACAGCTGGCAGAGCGAGCTCGCATCCGCGCTCATGCGTTGATCGGGGTTCACGCTCATGGGACTGCGGCTCGTGGCAAGCCAGAACGCACGCCGCGGCGCCAGCCACAGCTTCAAGAGGTCGCGCGTCAGGCCTTCGCGGAGGCGGTACTTGGTGGTCTCGTTCAGCCAGAGCTGGGCGACATCGAGAACCAACAGGCTGCCGACGATCGCGAAGTACACGCCGAGCTGGTAGAGAAACCCGTTCAAGTCGCGGCGGGTGATCGCATCGTAGAACGGCTGGTTCCACCGGTTCAGCACGATCTGCCCGTAGGTGGTCGCAAGAATCGCGATCACCAGCGCTGCGAGCAGCACGACGAGCCGTCGGCCCACCGGCGACGCGAAGATCGCGCGGTAGATCATGCCGGCCTGGGCGGCGACGCCCGCCCGCGGGGCCTCGTGAACGTCTGCTGCGCTGTTCGTGTCGGAGGCTTCGGTCATGACGGAACCACCGCGCGGCGTGCCGTCACGCACGAGATGAACGCGGCATAGCTCCACGCGAGATGCTTCGCCGACGCCGGCTCGCCCGTGCGCTGATCGAACTGCTCGGCAAGATCGCCGCTCGCGGGCGTGAACGCGCGAACGGTTTCGAGAAATCCGTCGCCCCGTGCGATCCACGTGTCGTTGCCGCCGGGCGCGTGAGCCGCGGCCGCCAGGAAACAGAACTCCGCGGCACCGAGCGTCGAGAAATAGTAAGCGCCCCCGGAATAGTAGGCGTCGCCTTCGTACCGGCCCATCGCGGGGCCACGCTCGCGCGGCCGTGCACGATTGATGGGATAGAGCCTGTCGAACAGGCGCTCGAGCTCGTCCAGCGTGGCATGCATTCGCGGATCGCGCACGGAATGGACCTCGTCGCCGGCACCGGAATGGACGGCGCTCAGAATGACGGAGATATCGAGCAGTTTAGTCGTCGTCACACCAGGCGGCATGATACGGGACCGGTAATGGCCCGTGCCCGGGAGCCAGAAGCTATCCAGCGTCTCGCGAATGGCCTGCGCTTCGGCGCGCAGCGCGGTGGCTTGTGGCGTGTCCCCCGCGGCCCGAAGCCACTCGGCGCCCTCGTTCAACGCTGCGGCCGAGACGCGCAACGCGAAGTAGTGGAGACCGAGCTCCTCTTCCCAAATGTCGAACGACGGCTCGCGCCAGTGGGCGGCCGTCATCGCGAGGTCGATGCGGAGCAGTTGCTCGGCGTCGGCACGCGTGCTCGCGGCTGCGGGTTCGTTCGCGCGACCCTGTTCAGGATGCAGCGCTTGCAACCACTTCCGCACGGCCAGCGCTCGCAGCGGCGAGCCATCGTGCTGCGGACGTGGCCAGAGCGAGATATCGAGCGTGCCATCGGGATTCACACGCGTGCCTGCGTAAACCGCATCGCCCGCACGCGCGTCGAGCGCTTTGAGAGACAGGCTGAAGCGTACGAAATCGGCGAAGTGCGTGAGCGCCTCCGCACCGAGGTGACCTGCTTCATAGAGCAGGCGCACCGCGTCGATGACGATGGCCGCGTCGCGGAACCAGTGAAAGAAGTAGTCCGGATCCGGGTCGTAGGCGGCCAGCACCGGCGAGGCGACGATCGAGCCCGCGACCGGCCGCACGGTTTGCCTTGGGCTCGAGCGCTCTTTGACGATGGCGATGGCGGAAATGCTTTTCCGCATGGCAGTCGCCGCGTGCCGGTACTCGCGATCAAGCCAGTGCTCGAGACGGTCTGTCACCTTTTGAAACCGAGCCGGCGCAGTCCGGCCTGCACTTCCGGCACCGCCATGAACAGTTTCCACAGGAGGCCCGTCCGCTGGTTCTCGATCATCACGATGATCGGCCCCTGATCTATGGCGAGGAACGTATCCGCGTACCAGTGTTGGCTCTCGCAGAACGCGTCGACGAAGCCGAACTCACGCCACAACCGCTTCCCATGCCGTTTCAGGAGACGACGCAGCACCGTCATGACCTCGGCGGGCGCATACGGCAGGCTTGCGAGCGCGGCCGTCGGGCTGATCGTGCCGTTGTCGTTGTCGGGCGCGTGCGCGGAATACCCGGAAGGATCGTCGCTGGCGGTGAGCCCCCAGCAGTCTTCGCCGTAGCCTGCGAACTTGCCCGGATTCGCGATGCAGTGCGCACGATTGATGCGGACATGCCGCACGTTCTGCTCCCAGTAGTCTGCGTAGCGGTCCGTGAGCCCGCGCGGGTCGAGGCCGCAGAACGAGTAGTGCGCGAAGAACAACGGGCCGCCGTACGGCATGCCGAGCGGCAACTCGATGCCATGCCAGGATTGGCCGTTGCGAAATCCGGGCCCGCTCGCGAAGCCGCGGCGATAGACGGCCGGCTCGATCGCGTAGCGCGGCGACGAGGCCGCGAGCACATACGTGACAAGGCATTCGTTCCAGCCGCGAATCGCATGATCCATGGCCCAGCCGTGGCGGGGGCTCCAATGCCAATAGAGAACCTTGCGACCGCCTTGCGTAAACCAGCTCCACTCCACCTCGTCCCAGAGCGTCGAGATTCGCGATCGCGCAGCCGCTTCCTCAGGTGCGTCTCGATCGAAATACTCGCGCGCGCAGAGCAGGCCCATCATCAAGAACGAAGTCTCGACGAGATCCGCCGCGTCATCGTCAGGCGAGAACGGGACGGACTCGCCCGTGCGCCCGTTCATGAAGTGGGGATACGCACCGCGATAGCGGCGCGCGCGCGCGAGCAGGTCCAGCATGCGGCCGAGGCGTTCGAGAGCCGCGGCGCGCGTAACCCAGCCGCGCTCCGTCGCTACGATCAGCGCCATGACTCCGAAGCCCGAGCCCCCCATCGTGACGGGGTCTGCGGCGGCCGCACGCTTCCCGGTGGTGCGCCGGTCGAAGGCCAAGCCGCTGACGGGATGCGCCCCTTCCCAGAAATAGCGGAACGTCTGACGCTGCACGACGTCGAGCAGCGCGTCGTCCGGCAGCGCTGCAAGCCTCGACGGATCGGCTTTGGATTTCGGCAAGGTATGGGTCATGATTGTCTCCATGAGCACGATTGACAAGCTGCTGGGTCGCATGACCCTGGCCGAGAAGCTTGGCCAACTCACGATGACCACTGCGGGCTACGCGGTCACCGGGCCCGTGATCGCCGGCGATTCCACCGACTCGATCCGCAACGGCACGCTCGGCAATCTGCTCAACCTCGTCGGCGCGAAACACGTTCACGAGCTACAGCGGATTGCGGTCGAGGAATCGCGCCTGCGCATTCCGCTCCTGATCGGGTTCGACGTGATCCACGGTCACCGCACGATTTTTCCCGTGCCGCTCGCGGAGGCCTCGACGTTCGATCCGCACGTCTGGGAGCTCACGGCGCGCGAAGCCGCTCGCGAGGCGGCGGCCGACGGCCTCGCGCTGACGTTCGCGCCGATGCTCGACGTCTCGCGCGACCTGCGCTGGGGCCGGACCGTGGAAGGCCCGGGCGAAGATCCGTGGCTCGCCGCGCAGATCGCGCGCGCGAAAGTCCGCGGCTTCCAGGGCGCCGATCTTGCTTCCGCCGAAACGCTGGCCGCGACGGCCAAGCATTTCTGCGCGTACGGGGCGGTGACCGGCGGGCGCGACTACGCGTCCGTCGACATTTCCGAGCGCACGCTGCGCGAAGTGCATCTGCCGGCCTTCGCGGCCGCCGTGCGTGCCGGCGTGGCGGCGATCATGCCGGCGTTCACCGATCTCGCCGGCATCCCGATGACCGCGCACAAGACGCTGCTTCGCGACTACCTGCGCGGCGAGCTCGGTTTCGACGGCGTGATCGTCAGCGACTACAACGCCATTCGCGAGCTGATCCAGCACGGCGTGGCCGCGGACGTCGTCGAGGCAGCGGTGCTCGCGCTGAAGGCGGGTGTCGACATCGACATGATGGCGGGCGCGTATCGCGAGGGCCTGCCCGTGGCGCTCGAACGCGGCCTCGTGACGATGGACGAGATCGACGAATCCGTGCTTCGCGTGCTGCGGTTGAAGGAACGTCTCGGACTCTTCGACGATCCGTATCGGCGCGGGTCGAGCGCGGAGTCGGCCGAGACCGTCGCCGCGCGCCGGCGCGTAGCGCGCGACGTCGGCGCGAAGTCGCTCGTGCTCGTGAAGAATGCGGCTGACACGTTGCCGCTTCCCGAAGACGCCCGCCGCATCTGCGTGATCGGACCGCTGGCCGACGCGTGGCGAGAAATGCGCGGCCCGTGGGCGGCGGCAGGCTACGAAGAGCGCAGCGTCAGCGTGCTCGCCGGCCTGCGCGCAGCGCTGCCGAACGCGCACGTCGTACATGCCGAGGGCGTTGACGATTGCCGGCGCCGAAGTTGCCGGCATCGCCGCGGCCGTCGATCTCGTGGGCAGCGGCGTGGATGTCGTCGTGCTCTGCCTCGGCGAAGCGGCCGACATGAGCGGCGAAGCCGCGTCACGCGCGTTCCCCGAGCTGCCCGGCGAGCAACGCGCGTTCGCGGACGCCGTGCTCGAGCGTGCCCGCGCGGACGCCTTGCCCGTCGTGGTCGTGCTGTTCTGCGGCCGGCCGCTGATCGTCCCATGGCTCGCGGAGCGCGCCGACGCGCTGCTCGTCGCGTGGTTCCCGGGAACGGAAGCGGGCAACGCCATCGCCGACGTGCTGACGGGCCGCGTGTCGCCGTCCGGGCGAACGCCGATCACCTGGCCGCGCACGCTCGGGCAGATTCCGCTGTTCTACGGTCAGCGAGGCAGCGGCCGGCCCGAGAACCGGCGGGATCGCTTCACGAGCAAGTATCTCGACTCGCCGAGCTCGGCCCTGTTCCCCTTCGGCTTCGGCCTCACCTACGGCCACTTCGCCTACGCGAACCTGCGCGTGAGCCCGGCGAGTGCCGCCGTCGAAGACGTGATCGAAGTCGCCGTCGACGTGACGAACGACGGGCGCTCGCGCGGCCGAGGAAACCGTGTTCCTGTTCGTGCGCGACCCTGTCGCGAGCATCGCGCGCCCCGTGCTCGAGCTCAAAGGCGTGACGAAGATCGTGCTCGAGCCCGGCGAAACCGGTACGGCGCGGCTGCAGCTGCCGGCGGCGGAGCTGCGCTTCTTAGGCGTGGACCTGCGGCCCGTGTTCGAGCCCGGCGAAGTCGAGATCCTGGTCGGGCCGTGCGCCGATCGTGCGCAGCTCATCTCCTCGCGGCTGATGCTTTGCACATAACGAGCGCACGCCGTTCGGCGCTTATGTCGAGCGCAGCTAAAGTTCTGCCGCGAGCGGCCGTCACGGTCGTCATGGACAAGATCGATTCCGTCCTGAGGACCGCGCTCGGCGGCATTCAGACGAACCTGCGCAAGCTGCACGACGCGGCGAACGAGATCGCGACGGCCCCCGCGCGCGACGCCGAAGCCGACCGAGCTCGACAAGGCGCTCGTCGACGCACTCGAGGCGCAACGCGCGATCGAAGCGTCGGCCGTCGTCATGCGGCGCGCCGATCAGGCGCTCGGCACACTGCTCGACGCGCTGCGCTGAGCGGCGTCAGACCCGTCTTGAGGCGCGTAGCGCGCGCCCAACAGCCCGGTAGTATCACTGCCAGGATCGGCCGCGGCTCTCGCATCGACGTCGGCCCGAGGCGTATTATTCAATCCACTAAGTATCACGGCGCAGCGGCCGCACGAGCTAGCCGGCGCTGCGCACACAGGGAGTCGTTCGAAAGCCAGGGACACGGCATCCACGCAAGCTCGGGGGTGCTCACATGACTGCTTCGACGTTTTCGTTTTCGGGTGCGATTCGTTCACGTGCTCCAAGGATCGGTCTCGCACTGCTTGCGGCAGTGGCCACCGCCGGGCTCGCGCTAGCCCAGGAGACGAAGGAAGAGATCATCGTCACCGGCTCACGCGTGAGCCGCAGCGGGTTCGATTCGGCGCAGCCTCTGACGTCGATCGATTCGACGCAGATCCAGAATCTCGGCATCGTGAACACCGGCGACGTACTGCGGACGCTGCCGCAGAACACGCCGTTCTTCACCGAGACCAACGTCGGCATCGGCAACTTCAACGTCGGCGCGCAGCTCGCGAACCTGCGCGGCCTAAACCCGTTCTTCGGCACGCGCACGCTTGACCCTCGTCGACACCAAGCGCGTGGTGCCGCACTCGGAGGGCGGAGCCGTCGACCTCACGCTGATCCCCTCGATGCTCGTCGAGCGCACCGAGGTCGTGACGGGCGGCGCGTCGGCGGCGTACGGCTCCGACGCAATCGCGGGCGTCGTCAACGTGATCCTCGACAAGAAGCTCGAGGGCTTCAAGGCGCAAGTCGACTACGGCCAGACCACGGCAAGGCGACGGGGGCGACACGCACGGCTCGTTCGCGTGGGGCACCGGCTTCGGAACGGGACAATCGCGGCCACGTGCTCGCCGGCATCGAATATCAGAAGCAGGACACGATCGGACCGTGCTCGCAAGACACGGGACTGGTGCAAAGACGCCTGGCTCATCGGCAACAACACCGCGTTCGCGACGGGCGGAACGGGTTGCCGAACTTCTACCTCGCGCCGGGCGGCAAGCAGACGCCGTCTGAAAACGGCACCATTCACGCCGTGCACCAACACGGCTTGCACGACGACCGGAGCTCCGCTTGCGTTCAACACCGCCGGCACGGCGCTGATCGCCGTTCAATCCGGGCACCACCGGCTTCGGGGTTCGCTGCCCGCGTCGGCGGCGACGGCTCGATGCTGGCGTACGACACGTCGAACATCCGGCCCGAGGTCGAGCGCTACGCCGCGATGGGGCGCGTGAGCCTCGATCTAAGCAATAAGCTCCATTGGTTCGCCGAGCTCGCGTATGCCAACAGCAAGTCCGACGAGCAACCCGGCGAACGGCGGACTCGGACCAAGCCCGCTGCGCATTCAGGGTGACAACGCCTTTCTGACGCCGGCCCTCGAGCCTTGTATCCGGATTCGGCGGCAACCTGAATCGCATCTTCATGCCGGCGGTGATGAGCGCCAACAACACGACGGAAAACACGACCACGCGCTTCGTCACCGGCTTCGACTCGGAAATCGGCAGCAAGTGGACGTGGGACGCGTACCTACAGCACGGCGAGAACACGAACCACCAGCGCCTGTTCCACAACATGGTCGGCAGCCTGTCGGGCGCGGCCGTGCGGCCCTATGACTTCCTGCGGTGGGCACTCGACGCGGTCGTGAACCCGGCCAATCCGTCGCAGATCGTCTGCCGCGCGACGATCCCCGGTCCCACCTTCGCCGCGAACGCCGCCGGTTGCGTGCCGCTCAATCTCCTGGGTAACACGGCGTGCGACCAGGCTGCGATCGACTACGCGTACCGCACGCTCAAGGAAGACAGCGTCTACAAGCAGGACGTGCTCGGCGTGAACTTCCGCAGCACCATCGCGAAGGGATGGGCGGGGCCGATCACGTTCGCGACGGGTCTCGAGTGGCGGTCCGACAAAGCCGACACCACCCACGACCTCGCGAATCAGCCGTGGTACTCGTCGTACTTCCTCTCCTACGGCCTGGATCGTGGCGGCACGATCGACGTGCTCGAAGCGTACGGCGAAGTCGCGGTGCCGATGGCGAAGAAACTGCAGACGGACTTCGCGTATCGCCAGACAACGAACGACGCCAAGAGCGCACAGGCGACCAACGTCTCGGGATCGCATGACTTCGCGAGCTGGAAGGCGTCCGCGATCTACGATCCGTTGAAGTGGCTGCGATTCCGCATGACGATCTCGCAGGACGTCCGCGCTGCCGGGTTCCGCGAGCTCTTCCTGCCGCGGGTCTCGACACTCTCGGGCGTATTCCCCGCCAACATCAACAACCCGTGGAACGGGAACACTGCGGACCAGTTCGTGCAGACCACGGGCGGGTACCCCGGGCTCAAGCCTGAGACGGCCGACACGTATACGGCTGGCTTCGTGTTCTCGCTCGACAAGATCCGGTTCTCCGTCGACTGGTTCAAGATCAACCTTCTGGATGCGATCACGCAGAGCCCCGGAAACCAGCCGCTCGTCGACCAATGCTTCAGGAACGGAGGCGCCGCGTGCGCCCGTGTCACGGGCTTCGGGACGGCCGACATCACCGCCGTCGATTCGAGCGCGGTCAATCTCGCCGGCTTCCTGACGACGAGGGTGGGACCACGAGGTGACGTACAACGTCCCGTTGAGCAAGGGCGGCAACCTCAACCTGCGCTTCATCGGAACCTATCTCTACGACATGATCGTCAACACCGGTCTCGGAGCGCCGCCGATCAACTACGCGGGCCAGAGCGGTCCCGTTGCGTCGTTCGGCTCGTTCAATACGCAGCCCAAGTGGCAGGCGCGGGCGTTCGTGACGTGGGCGAAGAAGAAGTTCATGACCACGTTCGAAACGCGCTACGTCGGGTCGGGTAAACTCAATGCGACCTGGTTCGAGAGCGCGCCCGGCTTGCCGAGCAACCGGCTGCCGTTCTCGGTCACCGACAACAGCGTCGATAGTGCGTATTACCTGAATTGGTCGGGATCCTACGACTTCCGGGCAACCGACCAAGGCAAGCCCTTGCAGATCTTCTGGGCCCTGAGCAACCTGTTCGACAAGGATCCGGTCATAGCGCCGGGTGGCAATGCCTACCCGACGAACCCGGTGTTCTTCGACACGATCGGCCGGCGCCTGCGCGTCGGCGTGCGCCTGACCTTCTAGGGTCCCAAGGCAAGCGAAACGCGGACGACGTCATTCGTCGTCCGCGTTTCTTTGAACCCGAGCGAGTGCGCCAGCGCCAGCATCACGGCGTTATCGGGTAGCACGTCGCCCCACAGCTCTGCGATGCCGCGCGAGCGCGCGTAGTCGATCAGTCTCCGCAGCAAAAGAGCGCCGAGCCCGAGCCCCGCCAGCTTGCCCTCCACGACGATGGCGAACTCGGCGGCGCGATCACTAGGATCGGCCATGAGCCGCACGACCGCGTGGATGTCGGCCACGCCGGGCGCGCCCTGCTCCGCCAGCACGAACGCCATCTCGCGGTCGTAGTCGATCTGCGTGAAGCGCGCGGCCGTCACGTGCGGCAACTCCTTCATCGGCACGAAGAACCGCGCGCGGATTTCATCCTCGGAGAGCCGCTCGAAACCGCGCATGAGCGCCGGCTCGTCCTCGGGGCGGATCGGCCGCAGCAGCAACGACCGGCCGTCGGCCAGCGTGACCGTCTGCTCGAGCTCGCGCGGATACGGACGGATCGCGAGCCGCGCGCCCGACGCCGTCGGGGTTGCGATCTTGAGACGCGCATCGAGCGCGACGCAGCCGGCGGCGTTCGCGAGCAACGGGTTGATCTCGAGCTCCGCGATCCGCGGCCAGTCGACGACGAGCTGCGAGACGCGCACGAGCACGAGCGCCACGGCGTCGACATCGACCGGCGGCACGTTGCGAAAGCCCTGCATGCGCGCAAACACGCGCGTGCGGCGCATGAGCGCGTGCGCGAGCGTGAGGTTCAGCGGCGGCAGCTCGAGCGCCGTATCGGCGAGCACCTCGACGGCCGTGCCGCCTTCGCCGAACAGCAGCATCGGGCCGAAGTCGCCACCCGCGTGCATGCCGACGATCAGCTCGAGGCTCGCGCCCGTATCCTGCATCGGCTCGACGCTGAACCCCTCGATCGCGGCGGCCGGCGCCGCGGCCCGCACGCGCTCCAGCATGTGCTGCGCTGCGCGCTCGGCGGCTTCGCGGCCACGCAGGTTCAAAGCCACGCCGCCCACGTCGGATTTGTGCACGATGTCGCGCGACTGGATCTTCAGCGCGACCGTGCCGCCGAAGCGCTCCGCCGCCGCCCCGGCCTGCTCCGGCGTCGCGGCAAGCACGGCGCCGGTGGTCGGAATGCCGTACGCCGCGAGCACGGCGCGCACTTCGGGCGCCGCGAGCCACGCGCGGTCCGCGGCGTCGGCGGCCGCGAACATGGCGCGAACGGCAACTGTGTCTACGCCAAACTCCGGCAGCGACGGCGGCGTTTCGATCAGCAGCTCCTGGTTGCGGCGGTAGTCGACACGCTGCATGAACGCGCGCACCGCATGCTCCGGAGTCGCGTACGTCGGCACGCCCCGCGCCGCGAGCTCGGCGCGCGCCGCCTGCGCCGTGTGCTCGCCGAGCCAGCTCGTGAAGACAGCCGCGTCCGCGCGGCGCGCGCACACGTCGGCGACAGCGCGTGCGGCTTCGAGGCCGGAAGAGACGGCCGTCGGACAGTGCAGCACGAGCGCAGCGTCGCACGCGGGATCGTCGAGCACAGCGTCGAGCGCGGTGGCAAACCGCTGCGGCGTCGCGTCGCCGATCACGTCCACCGGATTCCCGTGCGACCAGCCGGTCGGCAGCACGGCCGAGAGCTTGTCGATGGTGTGCGGCGCCAGAGCCGCGAGCTCGCCGCCGCCATCGAGCAGCGCGTCGGCCGCGAGCACGCCCAAGCCGCCGCCGTTCGTGACGATGGCGAGGCGTGAGCCGCGCGGCGCCCGCGCGACGGCGAGCGTCTCGACGGCGTCGAATAGATCGTCGAGCGCAGCCACGCGCAGCATGCCCGCGCGCCGGAACGCGGCCGAGTATTCGGCGTCGCTGCCCGCGAGCCGCCCCGTGTGCGAGGCCGCGGCCGCGCCGCTCGCCGCGTGCCGACCGCCTTTGACGACGATCACGGGCTTGGTGCGCGCGGCGGCGCGCGCCGCCGACATGAACTTGCGCGGCTGCGTGACGGCTTCCATGTACACCAGGATCGCGCGGGTCGCGGCGTCGTTCGCGAGGTAATCCAGCATGTCCCCGAAGTCGACGTCCGCCATGTCGCCGAGCGCCACGACGTGCGAAAAGCCGATGCCGCGCGCCGCCGCCCAGTCGATCACGGACGTGCTGATGGCGCCCGACTGCGCCAGGAACGCGATGCCGCCGGCCGCGGGCGTAAGATGCGCGAAGCTCGCGTTCAGACCGATCGACGGCACGATGACGCCGAGCGTGTTCGGTCCCACGATCCTGAACAGGTGCGCGCGCCCCGCATCGAGCAGCGCCTGCCGCGATACGCCGTCCGCGCCGAACCCGGCCGAGATCACGACGGCCGCGCGCACGCCGCGTGCGGCGAGCTCGCTGACGAGACCCGGAACGGTCGCGGCCGGCGTCGCGACGATGGCGAGATCCGGCACCTGCGGCAGCGCGGCCACGCTCGCGTACGCGGGCCGACCGAGCACCGTCGCATGCTTCGGGTTCACGGCAAACACGTCGCCGCGGAAACCGGCGTTGATGAGATTGTCGAGCAGGATGCGGCCGATCGACCCAGGCTTTTCGCTTGCACCGACTACCGCTACGGAGCGCGGGCGGAAGACGGCATCGAGGTTGCGGATCGTCACGAGGCCAATGTAACGCAGTCGCGCCGACGAGGCCGCGGAACGCGCGGCCGCGACGTATAATCGCGAGGCCTACAGCTTCTGGTTCCCGCCATGCGAATGACGCGCTCTGAGTTTCTGGCCTGGCCGCACAAGGCCATCACGCTGCTCGGCATGTCGGGCGTGGGCAAAACCACGCTCGCGTACAAGCTGCCGTCGGAACGGTGGTTCCACTACTCGGGCGACTACCGGATCGGCACGAAATACCTGGCCGAGCCGATTCTCGACAACATCAAGCGTCAGGCCATGAAGGTCGACTTCCTGCGCGACTTGTTGCGCAACGACTCGATCTACATCTCGAGCAACATCACGGTGCACAACCTGCAGCCCGTGGCCACGTTTCTCGGCAAGATCGGCCGCACGGACTTGGGCGGGCTACCCGTCGACGAGTTCAAGAAGCGCCAGCGCTTGCATCGCGATGCCGAGATCGGCGCGATGCGTGACGTCGCGGAGTTCATCGGCAAAGCGCAGGAGATTTACGGCTACGACCACTTCATCAACGACGCCGGCGGCAGCCTCGTGGAGCTCGAGGATGAGCAGACCGAGAAGACGCTGGCCGAGAACACGTTGATCGTTTACCTCAAAGCCGACGAGGACATGGAGCGCGAGCTGGTGCGCCGCGCCGTCTTGAACCCGAAGCCGCTGTACTACAACGAGCAGTTCCTCGATCAGAAGCTCACGCAGTATCTCGACGAGGCCGCGCTCGACAGCCCGGACCGTATCGTTCCCGACGAGTTCGTGCGCTGGATCTTCCCATCGCTCGTCGCACACCGCCGGCCGAAGTACGAAGCGCTGGCCAAACGCTACGGCTACACGCTGAACGCGCGCCTGGCCGAGGCGATCACGGGCGAAGCCGATTTCCTGGAACTCGTCGCGAACGCACTCGGCTGAGCGGCCACCGGCGTCAACCGGCCGCGACCAAACCCCACGCCCACGCAGCCACGACCGCGACCACTGCGACAGCGGCGCAACTTACCTGCAGCCGTCTGTTCCTGAGCCAGGCGGGCGTCAACCCGCGCGCGAGCACGAGCCCGCCGCAAAAGCCGACGCAAAATCCGAGCAGATGCGCACCGAGATCGGTGTTCTCGCCGCCCGTGCCCGTGAATGCGAGCAGGCCCAAGCCCGCGACGATCGGCGCGATCCGCGCGCGCCACGGCGTCGCGCGCCAGAATCCGCGTCGCCACGTGTACGCGACCAGCATGCCGAGGGCTGCAAACACCGCGGTCGACGCGCCGAGCGAGCGGTGATCCGGGCCCTGCAACCACGCGCCGAGCACATTCGCGCCGGTCGCAGCGGCAAGCACCGTGAGCCAGCCAACGCCGACACCCAAATAGCGGCCGACGAACCAGCCGAAGAACGCGCCGAACGCGAGATTGCCGCCCAAGTGATCGAGCTCGACGTGCAGCGTGAGCGCGGTGACCGTTCGCCACAGCTCTGACGGCCGATACTGCGCCTGCCTCTAACCTGCCCGCTCCGTACCAGTCGAGGCCGAACAGGCTCTCGCGCGCTGCGACGAATACCACCAGCAGCACGGCGAGGTAGGCGGCGACGCCGGGCCCACCGGGACCCACGAGGTCGAGCGGCCGCGTGCCGACGCGGCGCGCGTTCTCGCGGCGGTACTGCCTGAGCTCCGCCGCCGCCGCCGCGGCGCGGTCGACCGGAACCCACAGCTCGAGGCCGGTCGAGCCGGCCTGACGCTGCTGAGGGATGCCGCGCGCGATCAGCACGAGAGCGAGCTCGTTGGCACCCGCTTCGTCGAGCCCCATGGCAACCGTCACCCACTGCTCCGCGCGCTCGTTCATCTCTGCTAGCATCCGTCGTACGAGCGTGCGGACCGACACCGCACGCGGCACGCTAAGGTAGCAGACGCACGGGGGCGCCGACCGATGACTGCCGCGCTACGCTACGACACGGCCGAAGAGCCGTCCTACTGGGAGCTCGTACCCTCTCCGCTCGGGGCCATCATCGTGACCGTCGACGACGACGCACGACTGACGGAGATCCGCCTCGACGGCGAGCAGCGGAACGGTCCGCGCGACGCACGCCGCTGCGCCGCCGCGTGCGCGCAGCTCACCGAGTACTTTGCCGGCAAGCGCCGCGAATTCGATTTACCGCTGGCGCCGCGCGGCACGCCGTTTCAGCAGCGCGTGTGGCAGGCGCTGCTCGCGATCCCGTTCGGCGTCGTGCGCACGTACGGCGACGTGGCGCGCGACATCGGCCAGCCGCTCGCGATGCGCGCCGTCGGCCAGGCCAACGGCAAGAACCCGCTGCCGATCGTGATCCCGTGCCACCGCGTGATCGCCGGCGACGGCACGATCGGCGGCTATTCCAGCGGCCTGAACGTCAAGCACCGCCTGCTCGCGCTCGAAGGCATCGAGCTGAAGCTCTAGAGCATGGCGCACGACCTCCACTGCTACCGCTGCGGCGCATCGCTGGCCGACCTGACGTTGCCGCTGGCCCGCCTGGACGAGTGCCCCCAGTGCGGGGTGCACCTGCACGTGTGCCGAATGTGCGAGCGCCACGCGCCGCGCAAACCGAAAGGCTGCAGCGAAGAAGACGCGATCGAGGTCCGCGACAAGAAGGGCGCGAACTTCTGCGACTACTTCAAGCCGAGCGCACACGCCTACGACTCGGCGGAGCAGGAAGCCGCGCAGGCGGCCCGCTCGCAGCTCGACTCGTTGTTCAAGAAATAGCCCCGGGCTCAACGCGCCCGGAAAAGCGGTTCCAAACCCCCCGCGATAGACGTACACTCGAAATCATAAGAAGTGTGAAGACGTTCGACCCGACCGCTATGTACGGAACGGCGAACGTACTCACCGGGCCAGTAATCGGGAGAACTTGCCATGCTCGTAGGCGAGGCTTTTGCTCGTCGCGCGCACGCTCTGGATCGCCGCCTCGGCGCCGACGGCCGTGGCTGGGTGGTCTGGGCGTGTTTCGCGCTATTGGTGCTGGTCGCAAGAATCGATAGCACCGACTCCATCGAGAACGTATTCAGCGTCTACCGCGGCGCGGGGCTGCGCTGGCTGCAGGGCGAGGATCTGTATCCCGCACAGTTTCGCTTCAACTACTTCCCGCCTTCCGCGGTGTTCTTCGCGGCATGGAGCTGGCTGCCGTTCGGACTCGAAGGCGCGATCTGGCGCATCGCCAACATCGCGGTGTTCGCATTCGGCTTGTGGAGAATCAGCGGTTGCGGCGAACGGCCGATCCCCCCAGCGCGATTTTTCATCGCTACTCTCGTGACGGTGGTGTTGAGCGCGAGCGCCGCGCGCTACGGGCAACTGACGCTCGCAATGTCGGGCCTCATGATGGCAGCGGTGGCGGACGTCGAAAGCGGAGCGCTGTGGCGCGCAGCGATCCTGATCGCGCTGGCCGTCGCGTTGAAGCCATTGGCTCTCGTGTTGGCGCTGCTGCTCGTCGCGATCTATCCGCGGCTGCTATGGCGTACGACGATCGCGATCGCCCTGTTCTTTCTGCTGCCGTTCCTGTTTCAGCACACGGACTACGTGTTGCGGCAGTACGCAGACGTGCCGGCGATGCTCGATGCCCGCTCGCATCAACGCTACGAGTGGCAGCACCTCTTCGGGCTGCTCGAGAAGCTCGGCTGGGTCACGACGGACGCGCAGGAGACGCTCATCACGGGTGCCTCCGCCGTGTTCGTCCTGTTCCTGTGTTGGCGCGTAAGGCAGCGCGCTCCGGCCATCGGCACGGCAATTACGCTATACGGGCTCGCAACGAGTTACATCCTGCTGTTCGGCACCGCCACGGAACGCAATACGTTCGCGATGATGGCACCGGTCATCGGCCTGGTCGCCGCAACGGCGTGGCATTCGCGAGACCGATATCTGCTGGGCCTCATGAGCGCCGTGGCGTGGATCATGCTGCTGAGTCACACGCTGCAACGTGCGTATCCGCACACGGTGCTCGCAATGGCGAAGCCGTTCGCGTGCCTCATGCTGTTCGTGTGGCTGGCGGCGATGGTGATCCACTCGATGTCCGAGGCCGGCAAGCGCCGAACGCTTTAGCTCGCGGCGCGCGACACCGTCTTCGGCTGCCCGGCCGTATCGACGGTCTCGAGATGCACGGGGCGCCGCCAGACCTTGTGCAGATAGTCGAGCACGCGCTCGGCGCGGTCGAGATCGAGCCCGCGGCCGTCGGTCGCGTGCTCGTGCGCGAGCGTCAGCGCGCCATCCTGGCCCACATGCTTCGCCAGCACCGCGGGCACGCCGAAGTTGTACTTCGGCGCCAGCACGGTCTCGCGCAACGCGTGAATGTCGTGATCGAGCACGCGCAGCGCGCCGTCGTGTGAACGCTCGTAGCGGAACAGCATCAGCTCTTCGGCGAGCTCCGCAGTCAGGTGATTGCGCACGAAACTGAAATCGTCGTCCTCCGCGCGGATCTGGAACGCGCGCTCGATGCCGTGCTCCGTGACGATCGACTCCCAGATCGCGAAGCCTAAGTGATACGGATTGATCGACAGCGCCGCCTGCTGCTCGGCGGCGTGCGGGCGGACGACGTCCGAGTGCGTCTTCAGAGCGTCCAAGTATTCGTTTTGCGGCAGGAAATCGGCCTCGCGCAAGAGGCGCGCGTGCCAGTACGACGCCCAACCTTCGTTCATGAGCTGGCACGCGAACACGGGGTAGAAGTAGAACGACTCCTCGCGCACGGCGCGAAAGATGTCGCGTTCCCACTCCTCGAGCTCCGGCGCGTACTCCGCGATGAACCACAAGAGATCGCGCTCCGGGTGCGGCGGGCACGGCCGCGCGCTTGCGTTCGAGTAGCGTTTCCGCAGCCGCGGGACCGCCCGGCAAGTGGTCGAATCGCTCTCTGGAACCCGTCGGCGCGGGGTGCGCGCGGCGGCTCCACGTACTCGGGGTAAGCGCTGCCGGCGCAGGCTCTGGAACGGATCGATGTGCGCCTCGAGCGCGAGCGCCGCGTCGAGCACCTGCTCCACGCGCGTCTGGCCGTGTTGCTCGATGGCCGTGCCGATCTCCCGCGCGTGCGTCGCGGCCTGCTCGACGATACGGTAGCCGACCTGGTCCTGACTGCGCTTGAACAGCGAGTTGCACTTCGCGAAGTCCGCGTGCCCGAGCACGTGCGCCGTGACGAGCGTGTTCTCCTGCAGCGAGTTGTTGCCGGCGAGATAGGCGCGGCCGGGGTTGCCCGGGAACACGACCTCGAACAGCCGCGAATGCCCCATGCGGTGCTGCACGAGCTGGTGGATGTAGCGCACGACCGAAAGACCAGTGCGGCATGCGCACCGGCAGCCCGTATACCGCGATCTCCATCATGAAGCTCGACGGCACTTCCTCGAACTGCACGGGGTAGTAATCGAGGCCGTGCTCGCGCGCGAGGGCTTCGAGGCGAACTGCGTAGCCGTGCAGCGCGCCTTGCATGCTAGGCCGCCGCCTCCGCGGGATGAGCGAAGAAGCGCACGGATCGCGTCCCACACGGACTCCGGCGAGGTCAACGCGTATCTGCCGGCGGCGCCCATCTCGGCTTGAAGGTGCTCGAATAGCACGGCGGTCTCGGTGCCGAGCGGCGCCTGGTGCTGCTCGGCCGCCGTTTCGACGTAGCCGATGTAGTTGGCGAGCTTGCCGAGCTCCGCCAGCGCCGCCGCGCAAGGCTCGCGATCGTTCTGGAAATTCGCGCCGTCGGACGCGTAGAACACGTAGCTGTTGAAGCGCCCCGGATCGAAGCGCTGTGACGAGATGTCGAGGATCTTCGCGAAACGCCGTCGAAGCCACGGTGCCGCCGCTGCCGCTGACCTGGAAGAACTCGCCTTCCGCGAACTCCCACGCCTCGACCGTGTGCGCGACGAACACCGGCTCGATGTGCGTCGTACTGACGGCGTAGGCCTTGCACCACCCAGAAGAAGAAGGTCTTGGCGAGCTGGCGATCGCGCTCCCCCATGCTGGACGAGACGTCCATCGCGAAGTACACGACGGCCTCGGTCGCCGGCCGCCGGCGCAGCGCGAGCTGCCGATAGCGCAGATCGTCGTTCGTGAACGACGGGCGCCTCGCCCTGCACGGCGCGGCGCTTGATGGCTTCCTTCAGCGAGCGGCGGCGGTCGAGGCGCGAGCGCACGCCGCGCCGGCTCCAGCCCTCGCGCGTGTAGTCGTCGTCCCGCATCGGCGCCGCTCTTGACCTTCAGGTTCGGCAGTTTCAGCTCTTCCCACAGCCAGTCGACGATGTCGTCGATCTTGAGCTCGAGCACGAACTGGAAGCCGCCGTCGTCGTTGCCGCCCTCGCCCTTGCCGGCACCGCGGCTCCGTGGCGCGCGGGCACGTGGTCGCCGGGCTTGCCGTCGCCCTGGCCGCACGCCGGCGCTCTCGCTCGGGATCGCGCAACCTGAAGCGGGAGTGCTCGAGGAAACGCACGGGCACCTGGACCGTGCTGTCGGCGCGCGGCAGGAGCTCGCTGCCTGGCGATGAGCTCGGGAAGCTTGTCGCGGACGGCCGCGCGCACCTTGTCGTTGTGGCGCAGCCAGTCGCGCGCGCCGCGCGAGAACAGGTCGTACCACTGGCGGCCCGTGCCCGGGTGATCGACGAAACCCGACGATCCTTCCATTGCTTGCCGCCTCCCGGCTGCTTCGCTCGCTATTCCTGCGACAGCAACGTCGTGACGTAGTTCAGCGCCTCTTTGGCGCTGTGAGCGTCGTAGCCGTACTCGCGAATCAGCCGCTCCTGCACGGCCGAGATCTTCTGCTCGGCTTCGTCGTCGGGCCGCGAGCGCGAGGTCACGAGCCGCAACACGTCGCGCCGCTCCTCGAACAGGTACTGCTCGATGGCCTCGTGCAGTCGCGAGTGGTTGTCGAGCGTGAACTTCTCGCCGGCCTTGAACGCGACCATGGCCTTGCGCACGACTTCCTGGCGGAACGACAGCTTGCCGGACTCGGAGATCTTGATCTTCTCCTCGACCGAGCGCAGGAACCGCTCGTCGGGCGGTCGCGACTCGCCGGTGATCGGATCTTCGACCTCGCGCTTATCGAGCGAGGCCTCGACCTCGTCGAGATACTTCTCGAGCAGCTGCTGCGCTTCCTCCTGGAACGAGGCGAACAGCGCGCGATGCACGTCCTCCTTGACCCAGCGGTTGTAGAAATCCTTGCGCGCGAGCACGAGGAACTCGATCCACTGCTTCTTGCGGCGCGCGTCCATGCGGGCGTCGGTCTCGATGGAGTCCTTCAGCGCCAGCAGCATCTCCATGCTCGTGAGGCTCGCCACGTTGTTGCGCGTAATCGCGTTGCTGATCGCATTGATCACGAAGCGCGGGCTGACGCCGGTGAGGCCCTCGTCCGTCGACTCCGCATGGATTCGCGGCACGTCCGCCGCGGTGAAGCCTTCGACGTCCTCGTTGGCGTACAGCTTGAGCTTCTTCGTCAGATCGAGGCCCTCGCGCGTCGGCTTCTGCAGCCGCGTGAGAATCGAGAACACGGCCGCGAGATCGAGCACGTGCGGGTCGAAGTGCACCTTGCGGAACGCCGGCGCGCTCGACACGAGCTTGCGGTAGATCCGCGCCTCGTCGCGGAACGACAGCGTGTACGGGCACCTTGACGATGACCATGCGGTCGAGCAGCGCCTCGTTCTCCTTCTCCTGGAGGAACTTGTTGAACTCGGCGAGATTCGTGTGCGCGACGATCGTCTCGTCGAGGTGGATCAGCGGGAACCGCGACACCTTGACGTTCTTCTCCTGCGTCAACGTGAGCAGCAGATACAGGAACTCGCGCTTGACCTTGAGGATCTCGATCATCTCGAGCACGCCGCGGCTCGCGGCATACACGGCGCCGGACCACGACCAGGCGCGCGGATCGCCCTCGTCGCCGATTTCCGCGACCTTCGAAAGATCCACGGAGCCGACGAGGTCCGCGATGTCCGCGGTCGTCGGATCGTGCGGCGCGTACGTGCCGACGCCGACGCGCGCGGCCTCGGACAGGAAGACACGCTCCACCGGGAAGCGCATGAAGTCGCCGTGGAACTCGTCGTCGAGCCGGGCACGGGCGTACGGCGACAGCTCGCCGGTGATCTCGACGCCGTACGTCTCGCGGAAACGCGGCCGCAGGCTCGTGGGCACCAGGTTCAGCGGCGACTCGTGCAGCGGCGAGCCCTGCAACGCGTACAGCGCGCCGTCATCCGTGTGGCTGTACTCCTCGAGCCCGCGCTTCAGCAGGATCACGAGCGACGACTTGCCGCCGGACGGCGGGCCGAGCAGCAGCAGCAGTCGCCGGCCCACGTCGGAGCCCGGCAGCCGCCGCCTTGAAGTAGTCGATGACGCGATCGAGCGCCGAGTCGATGCCGAACAGCTCGCCGGCGAACAGCGTCTTTCGGCGAGCTCGCCATCGGCTGGTGCGACCTCGTGCGGCTGCGCGTCGCGATACCCGCACAGCATGTCGTAGATGTACTGGTGCGAGGATCGCGTGAATTTGGACGGATCTCTCGGCAGGATGTCGTGCAGGAATTCGGCGAAGGTGCCGCGCCAGTGTTGCGCTTGGTGCTGACTTGCGAAGGCCGTCAGGTCGTCGATGAATGAGCCGCGTTGTGTCGTGTCCCGCTCGGACAGCATTTCGAAGTTAACGGCAGACTCGGATAGTGTGGTCATCACTTCCCCTACCTTGGTGTGTGTCGGCACGTGACGTGCGGCGTCTTGTTGTTGTTCTTATCTGCCCGTCGTAGCGCCCTCCTCTAGTCAGTCTACGTTCCGTCAAATTGGTTCGGAATCAGGCTCGACCTTTCGGCCGGCAGCGTCTGTGCGACGCTTCACAATAATGACGGATAGTTCGACATAATTGGCACACGGCGCGAGGGGATTGCGCCGCGC
>CAVVIC010000023.1:0-86339 GCA_963748045.1 uncultured Gammaproteobacteria bacterium | reverse complement strand
AATGCGGTGACGGCAACAATCGACAGCGCAATCTTGCAGCAGACCATGTTCCCTCCCCCGGCGTCTCACTCGCCTGATTGTTACCAGAAAGCATATCCCAGAAATCCGGCAGCGGAAACCGCAGCCGGGTCTGGCCGAAACCGGAACAGCCGCTCTGGAGCGCGCGAAAGCAATGAGCAGACGTTCGTTCATGGGGATTGCCTACGGCGCCAAGCAACGCCGCGTCAGATCTTATGATGCGCTTCACTATTCAGATTACGCTCTGGGCACCAGGGCAATTACAGGCGGCGCTGTCGCGTGGCCAGCCGCTGATCGGCGGGGCGAATTCATCTGAATACGGGACACCGGTCGTTCATTTCAAACCTAGCCGCTGGCATAGTGCGAGGGCCCAGCTCCGTTTATGGGCCATCGAGAATCAACGATTTCTCAAGAACTTCTTTAGATGTCCTCCAAGTCCCGTGCAGAAACAGCGCGCCTATCTTGGCGCCACGCCCTGCGGCTGTTTGGCCGAAGGCGCGTCGAGCACAAGCCAACCGTCACTCACACAAGGAAACTCAGCCATGTCCGCACATGCTATCAGCGTCGAAGCGCCACCTCCCAAGAAGATGCCAGCCCCGCTCAACGGCATCAACACGCCCGCCCTGTTTGCCACCATCGATGTCGTCAAGAATCAACCGCAGCTCGGCGCGTTCCAGTTCCGTGCCAAGGGCGATTGGCTGGGTGGAACGCATATGCAGACCACGATGTCCGATTTCTCCGGCGCCGGCGGGGAACACAGCCACAAGGCGGCCTACACCGCCGAGGCAGACCATCCGGCAGTGCTGTGTGGCGCAGGACAACGGCGCCGACGCCGGTCGAATACGTGCTGCACGCGCTCGCCGCCTGCCTCACGGCCGGCATCGCCAACATCGCCGCGGCACGTGGCGTCACCCTGCATTCCGTGACGTCGTCGCTGCGAGGGCGACATGGACCTGCGTGGCATCCTGGGCCTGTCCAAGGAGGTACGAAACGGCTTCAGCGCCATCCGCGTCGGCTTCACCATCAAGGGCGACGCGCCCGACGACGAAGCTGCAGGAGATCGTCCAGCAGGCATGCGCCCGCTCCGCCGTGCTCGACATCCTGAGCAACGGCATCCCGATCTCAGTCGAAACAAACACCTGAACGACACCGCGTGACGCCGGCGGCGGCTCGGTCGCCGCCGGCTGCCGTGCGGAGGAGGACATCATGCGGCAGACCGACGCGATCATCATCGGCGCCGGACAGGCAGGGCTCGCCATGAGCCATTGCCTCGGCCGATCTCGGCATCGACCACGTCGTGCTCGAGCGCGGCCGGGTGGCCGAGCGCTGGCGTAGCGAGCGCTGGGATTCGCTCCGCCTCCTGACGCCGAACTGGATGAACCGGTTTCCCGGCTGGTCCTATCAGGGCGCCGATCCGGACGGTTTCATGACCGCGGCAGAAGTATGTCGCGTTCCTGGAGCAGTACGCGAGCGCCTCCGTCGGCGCCGGTCGTCACCGGTGCAACTGTCCGATCCGTGCGGCGTGTGCCGGGTGGCTACCGGGTCGAGAGTGACCGCGGCGCGTGGCATGCGCGCTGCGTGGTGATCGCCACCGGGCATTGCGATGTGCCGTTCGTGCCCGCCATGGCGGAGCGTCTGCCGGCATCGATCCATCAGGTAACGCCGACCGCGTACCGCAATCCGACCGAATTGCCGGACGGTGGCGTGCTGGTCGTCGGCGCCTCCGCGTCCGGCGTGCAGCTTGCCGAGGAAATCCAGCGATCCGGTCGGCAGGTGACGATCTCGGTCAGCCGGCACACGCGACTGCCGCGTCTCTACCGTGGGCGCGACATCATGTGGTGGCTGGACCGGTATGGCATCCTGGAAGAGACGCCGTCACGGCCTCGGAGCTGGAGGCTGCCAGGTGGCAGCCGTCGATGCAGCTCGTTGGCCGGCCCGAGCGGACGAACCTCGACCTTCGCGTGCTGCGCGACATCGGTGTCCGGCTTGTGGGGCGCACGGCCGGCATCGATGACGGTGTGCTGCAGCTCAACGACGACCTCGCGGAAGCGGTTGCCGGCTCGCACGGCGCGGATGGAGCGCCTGCTCAAGCGCATCGACGTATTCGCCGACGCCGCCGGCGCGCCGGCCGAGGCGTGGCCTGCCCGCTTCGCGGTCGACGCGTCGCCAGCGACGCTCGATCTCGCGGCCGACGGCATCAGGACCGTCGTCTGGGCCACTGGTTTCGTACGCAACTATCGCTGGTTGCACGTGCCGGTGCTCGATGCGTCCGGCGAGATCATCCACACCGGCGGCGTCACGCCGTCGCCTGGTCTGTACGTCATCGGCCTTCGCTTCCTCCGCCGCCGCGATGCCAGCTTCATCGATGCCGTGAGCGGCGATGCCGCCGAACTGGCCGCGGATACTCCAGCGCCATCTGGACGCAGCGCCTTGCGTCGCGGCCTAGCGCGGAGGCGAGAGACATGTTCGCTCATCAAGCCTACGACGCGCTTGTCGTCGGTGCGCGCTGTGCGGGTGCCGCCACCGCGATGCTGATGGCACGGCAAGGGATGCGGGTTCTCGTCATCGATCGCGGCGGCTACGGCACGGACACCATCTCCACGCATGCACTGATGCGTGGTGGTGTGCTGCAACTGCACCGCTGGGGGATCCTGCCGCGGCTGCAGGAGGCGGGCACGCCGCCGGTGCGCGAGACGACATTCCACTATGGCGACGAGGCGATCACCGTCGCCATAAAGCCGTCGAACGGCGTGGACGCGCTGTACGCGCCGCGCCGGACGTTGCTCGACCGCACGCTCGTCGATGCGGCGCGGCGACGCCGGCGCGACAGTGCGGCATGGCCACACGCTCGTCGGCCTGACCCATCGCTCGGATGGGCGGGTCTGCGGCGCCACGGTGCTCGACGCGGACGGCAACGCCATGCAGGTCGAAGCGGATCTTGTCGTCGGCGCGGATGGCATCGGCTCCAGTGTTGCGCGCCTCGCGGGGCGCAAGACCCTGCGTGAGGCGCGACACACCACGGCGGTCATCTTCGGCTATTTTCCCGGTATCGAGCTGGCGGATTATCACTGGTGGTATCGGCCGGGCATCGGCGCCGGCGCCATTCCGACCAATCACGGTCGGCACTGCGTTTTCGTTGCGATGTCGCCCGAGCGGTTGCGGCATCGGTCCGTCGCGTCACGATCGCATGGCTCTGTTCAGCGAGATCCTGCGCGAGGCAGATCCTGCTCTGGCGGCCTTGGTTGCCGGCGCTGAGCCGGACGAGCCTTTGTGCGTGTTTGCCGGACGGCAGGGATTCCTGCGGCAGGCCTATGGACCAGGCTGGGCGCTGGTCGGCGATGCCGGCTACTTCAAGGATCCGCTCACGGCGCACGGCATCACCGATGCACTGCGCGACGCGGAACTGCTGGCCAACGCGGCAGCCGCGGGGAGCATGGCCGGACTATGCCGCCACCCGTGACGATCTGTCGCTGCCGCTGTTCGAGGTCACTGATGCGATTGCCGCCCTCGACTGGGATCTCGATCGAGATCAAGGCACTGCATCAGACGTTGAACCAGGCGATGAAGCGGGAAGTCGAGCATCTCCTGACGCTTGGCAGATGGGAATGCAGATCATGATCGAGGAGGAGGTGTTATGACACAGACTGAGACTGCGGCGAGCGGACATCTGGAACGCGACGATGGGAGGGAAGCCAACCATTGGCGCCGTGGCGGAACGCTCCCGGTGGACCAGCATGCGTGACGTGGAGATGTTCTCCGAGATGACGGGCGACAGAAACCCGCTTCACTACGATGCGGCGCTGGCAGCCCAATCGCCGTTTGGCGGCCTTATCGTGCAGGGCGGCGTCACGTCAGGCCTGCTGAACGCGATCGTTGCAGAGGATCTGCCCGGGCCGGGCAGCGTCTTCCTGGGCGTGGAGTGGCGCTTCGTGAAGGCGGTCAAGGTCGGCGAACAGATCACCGGACGGGTCGAGATTGTCAGCGTGCGCGACGACAAGCCGATCTGCACGCTCGCAACAAGCGTGCGCAATGCACAGGACGAGACCTGCCTTGTCGGTACGGCGGTCACCTATACGGTGCCACTGCGTCAGCAAGGTTAGGTCCCTGCGTCCTTGATCGTGCGGCGAAGACATAAGTGGCCGAGACAAGCCTGAACAAGCCCGGCCATGACGAAGGAGATAGCCGCGACGCAATCCCTCAGACCCCTGCCGCGACGGGGCCTCCGGTGCTGGTTCGCTGTCCTGCTACCCGCTCTTCGGGAGGCCGGCGCGGCGGAGACCTTCGAGGCAGCGTTCCGCCAGTGCCTGGTCCCCGCAGAAGAAGATTTCGGAGCGAGCGTCCGCCAAGGAGAACCCCGGCGGACTACGCTCCAGCAACGTGCCGAGCGCACGCCGGGCGTCGACCCGAAGACCGCGGACCTGATCGACACGGACAAGGACGGGCGCATTCGGCCGCCGGAAATCATCGCGGCGGTGCAGTGGGCCGCAGGCATGCTGAAAGACGTCGGCCACCTGATGAAGGGCGGCGACTCAGTGCCGCTGACTGAAATCGCGGACGCAAGCGCATTGGCCGGAGCCAAACGTATTCTCGCCAGCCTGAAGAAGACCGACGCGACCGCGATCTCGCTCGCGGAAGTCACGGACACCGTGAAGATCTTCGCCGAGACGAAGCGAAACGGCGACGGTGTCATCATCGCCGAGACGGCTGACGACGCTGGCGTACGCAAGGCGATCGAGGACGTGATCGCAGCGCTCGGTCCGGTCACGGACCGCAGCGGCAAACCTGGCGTCAACCAGGCGAACGTCGATCGCTTCTTCGCCGAAGCGCAAACGCTGATCAACTGGTCGGTCAAGGGCGAGGCCGACAAGACGCTGACGCCGCTCGGACTCGACGGCACGGCGGCCGCATCGGTCGCGATCAAGGCCGTGAAGGCGAAGGTCGACGACTACTTCGCGCGCTGCCGGCTCGCAGCCTTCGACGCCGTGCGCTTGCGGCCCTCAACCGCGACGAAAAAGACTACGCCGCGTTCGCGCAGCGCGAGCTCACGCTCGCCTCACCGGCGATCGCCGCGCTGCCGGCTGCGAAGATCGAAGCGAA
This sequence comes from uncultured Gammaproteobacteria bacterium, assembly GCA_963748045.1. Classification (GTDB taxonomy): domain Bacteria; phylum Pseudomonadota; class Gammaproteobacteria; order Steroidobacterales; family Rariloculaceae; genus FEN-1219. The sequence goes on along the minus strand of CAVVIC010000023.1, from coordinate 81,224 downwards.
CCGCGCGTTGCCGCTCGCCGACGGCGTGAACCCGGCATGGACGGCGGCCATGGCCACGCTGGCGCGCGCCGGTATCACCCCACTGCTCGGTAGCAGAACGGAATTGACCGAAGCCGACTGGGGTAGCGTTCAGTCGAAAGTCGCGGCCTACGACGCCTGGGCCGACAGCAAACCGACCACCGCGGTCGAGACGCTCGGCCTGCCGCGGCTGCGCGAGCTGCTCGGGAGCTCCGCGCGCACGCGATCACGGAGCTGATCGAACAAGACGCCGCGCTCGAAGACGAATTCAAGCAGATCGCGTCGGTCGAGAAGCTCGTCCGATTCCAGAAGGATCTGTACGAGCTGCTGACGAACTCGGTGAACTTCGCCGACTTCTACGGCCGGACCGGCGCCATCTTTCAAGCCGGCACTCTGTACCTCGACGCGCGCAGCTGCCATTTGTGTGTCGAGGTGACGGACGCGGGCAAGCACGCTGCGCTCGCGGGCCTCGCCGGCGCGTACCTCGCGTACTGCGACATCACTCGCGCCGGCGGCGCGAAGAAGACGATCTGCGCCGTGTTCACGAATGGCAGTCGCGACAACCTCATGGTCGGTCGCAACGGCGTGTTCTACGATCGCGCCGGCGTCGACTGGGACGCCACGATCACGAAGGTCATCGACAACCCGATCAGCATTCGCGAAGCCTTCTGGTCGCCTTACACGAAGCTGGTCCGCATGATCGAGGAGCAGATCGCGAAGCGTGCGGCCGCCGCCGATTCGGCGGCGAACGACAAGGTCGCGCAAACGGCCACGACCGCTGCGACGATCGACAAGGCCAAACCGGCCGAGCCGAAGAAGATCGACGTCGGCGCCGTCGCAGCCTTGGGCGTGGCGGCCGGTTCGATCGGCACGGCGCTGTCGTTCTTCGCGACGAAGCTCGTCGATCTCTCCGCCTGGCAGATCCCGCTCGTGATCTTAGGCATCATTCTCGTGATCAGCGGCCCAGCGATGTTCATCGCGTACCTGAAGCTGCGCAAACGCAATCTCGGGCCGATCCTCGACGCGAACGGCTGGGCCATCAACACCGTCGCGAGAATGAACGTGCCGTTCGGCGCGTCGCTGACCGACTTGCCGCGGCTGCCGGCGGGCGCCGAGCGCTCGCTGGAGGATCCGTACGCCGAGAAGCGTAGCCCGTGGCCGAAGATCATCGTCTTTCTGATCGTGCTCGCACTCGCGTACGCCGTCTTGAATCGATTCGGGCTCATCCACGACTGGACGGGCGGTCGACTGGGCAGGGCCCCGACTGCGGCCGCGGCGGCGCCGGCCGCTCCGCAGCCCCCCGCGGCGCAGTAGACTCCGATCGATGGCGCATCACTGGCGATTGGGACGATGATCGACACGGAGCTGTTCGCCGACCTCGGCATACCTCCCGACTACGGCCGCAATCCGCGGCGCCCCGCCTACGCCGACGCGACGGATCTCGAGGACGTGGAGCCGAACATCGTCGGCAAACCGCAACGGCTCGCGCCGTCGACCGCGCGCTCGTGGCAGCAGATGAAGCAGACCGCCGCACTCGCCGGCGTGGAGTTGCTGCTGGTCTCCGGCTTTCGCAGCATCCGCCAGCAAACGGACCTGTTCCGCCAGAAGCTCGCAGCGGGCCAGCAGATCGAGGCCATCCTGCGCGTGAACGCGGCGCCGGGGTTCAGCGAGCACCACACGGGTCGCGCCGTCGACATCGCGACGCCAGGCACGCGCCCGCTGACCGCCGAGTTCGAGAGCTCGAAAGCGTTCGTCTGGCTCACCGCCAACGCCGCGACGTTCGGCTTCACGATGCCGTACGACCGCGGCAATGCGTTTGGATTCGAGTTCGAGCCGTGGCACTGGTCGCAGCTCCGTTTGCGATCGCAGCGCAGCGCGCCGATCCAGGTGTGATGCGGCACTTCGAGCCCCGGCCCCGGCATTTTGCGCGCCACGGCACATACTTCGTCCGTCGCGGCGGCTAGGCTTAAGACATGACCGCTCGTAAGCACCGGCGCGTTTTTCGCAGCCCTGTTGCGGGCCTGTTGTTACTCGCCGCGCAACTCGGGTTCGGCCAGGGCACCGAAGCGCCGGCCGCCGAGACGAGACTCGGTGTCACGCGCCGACCTCGAGCGCCTCGGCGCGACGATTCGTGCGATTCACATTACGGTCGACAACGTGTTCGACCTGACCAATCCGGAAGAAGACAAGCGGCTCTACCGCTGGGCGAACCGCGTGCACATTCTCACGCGCGAAAGCGCCATCGCGAGCGTGCTGCTGTTCCAGGTGGGCGACCGTTTTTCCAGCCGACAACTCGAAGAGTCGGCGCGTACGCTGCGCAATCGCGGCTACCTGGCGGCGGCCACCGTCGAGCCGCGCGGCTATGACGCGGCCACGAACAGCGTCGAGGTCGAGGTCCGCGTGCGCGACTCCTGGACGCTGGCGCCCGACGTGCGCTTGAGCCGCAGCGGCGGCAAGAACAAGTACACGATCGGCCTATCCGACAGCAACATGCTCGGCACGGGGAAGAAAGTCACGGCCCTGCACTCGAGTAACGTCGACCGCAACGAAACGCTGCTCGGCTACACGGATGCCAACGTGCTCGGCAGCCGCGTGACGCTGAACGTCGCGGGGGCCGACACGACCGACGGCCACCGCCGCGAGCTCGAAGCGGAGCGGCCGTTCTACTCGCTCGACGCGCGCTGGGCGCTCGGCGGTGCCATGCTCGACCAGCAGCGCGTCGACACGATGTACGACCTCGGCCACGAAATCGACGAGTTTCGCCACGACATGAAGGTGCTGTCACTGAGCGGCGGCGTGTCGAGCGGCGTCGTCGGCAATCGGACGCGGCGTTGGTTGTTCGGCGTCACGTCGGAGAGGACACGTTCCTGCCGACGGAAGCGACGCCAGTGCCATTGTTGCTGCCGCAAGATCGCAAGCTCGTGTATCCGTGGATCGGCTGGCAGCTGCTCGTGGACGACTATCGCGAGATGAGCGAGCTGAACGATATAGGCCGCACCGAGGACGTCTCGCTCGGGTGGAACGTGTCGGCGACGCTCGGCTTCGCGAAGAAGCGCTTCGGTTCCGACCGCGACGCGACGTTGTTCGACGCGCGCGTGCAGAAAGGCTGGGAGGCAGGGCGGACCGGGTCGGCTGCTGCTCCTCTCAGCCGAAACGTCGACGCGGCTCGAGCGCGACGAGTCGCGCAACACGCAGATCTCGGTCACGGCCACGCTACTTCCGGCGCAACCTCGAGAAGAACCTGTTCTCCGTGAGCTTGAGCGCGCTCGTGACCGAGCGGATCGACCCCGAGAACCAGGTGCTGCTCGGCGGCGACAACGGCCTGCGCGGCTATCCGCTGCGTTACCAGGCCGGCGAGCGGCGCGCGATCCTGAACGTGGAGCAGCGGTTCTTCACCGACTGGTACCCGTGGCGACTGTTCCGCGTGGGCTACGCGGTGTTCGTCGACGTCGGCCGCGTGAGCGGCCGCGATCCGCGCGCGCAACCCAAGTCTCGGCACCCTGTACGACGTCGGCATGGGACTTCGGCTCAGTTCGCCGCGATCGAGCGGACGCAATGTCGTGCACATCGACCTCGCGTTTCCGCTGAACCGGACGCCGACGATCGACAAATCGCAGCTGGTCGTCGAAACCCGCAGCTCGTTCTAGGCGAACGGGTTGCCGTCGATGTCGTGCGCGCCCGGTAGCGCGCGGACGCGATTCAGCCAGCGCGTGACGTGCGGCCATTTGTCCGTGTCGTAGCCGGACACCTTCAGCATCGAGATCGGGCCGAAGCAGGAAATGTCGGCGATCGTCGCCCGATCGAGCGCGAGCCAGTCACGCTTCGCGAGCTGCGTGTCCATGATGCGCAGGATGTGATCGCAGCGCGCGTCGATTTCCGCGTCAGGCACTTTGATTGCGTCCGGCCGACGGATCTTCGCGCGCTTCATCCACGGGCCCTGGTGCACCTCGTTCGCCGATTTCGACAGCCACTCCGCCACCTTGGCCTCACCTTCCGCATCGGCCGGCAGCCAACGGCCGCTTGCGTCGTACTTGCGCGCGACATACACGAGACACGCGTGCGAATCGGCGATCGTGTACGCGCCGTCCGTAAGCGCCGGCATCTGACCGAACGGGTTCAGCGATAGAAACGGTTCGCGCTTGTGTTCCCCGGCGTACATGTCGAGCTCGACGAGCTCGTACGGCACCTTGAGCAGCGCCAGCAGCAGCCGCACCTTGTAGCCGTTGATCGACGCTTTGGTTGAGTGCACGCGAATCATGCGAATCCCTTCATTTCGGGTGCCGGCGATCATGCCCGCCACTTGGCCATATCGCGACGCTAGCGCCCTTATCGGTGTTCTTCCGGCACTCTAGCAGGGGTCGCGGCAGCGTCAACGCGGCGCGACCCGCTCAAGATGGCGACTTTTCGGTGTTTTTCCGGCGGAAAGCACGCATTTCACTGGTATCGACGCCGCCGCGCCGTATAATGCGCGCCTTTTTACCCTCCCCCCGATCTACGCCATGTTGTCCAAGGAACGGCTGCGAAACATCGCGATCATCGCGCACGTCGATCACGGCAAGACGACGCTCGTCGACAAGCTGCTGCGGCAAGCAGGCTCGCTCGACGTGCGCCTCGTGATCCCGGAACGCGCGATGGACTCGAACGACCTCGAGAAAGAGCGCGGCATCACGATCCTCGCGAAGAACACGGCGATCACCTGGGGCGACTGGCGCATCAACATCGTCGACACGCCGGGGCACGCCGACTTCGGCGGCGAAGTCGAGCGCGTGCTATCGATGGTCGACGGCGTGCTGCTGCTCGTCGACGCCGTCGACGGCCCGATGCCGCAGACGCGCTTCGTCACGAGCAAGGCCTTCCAGCACGGCTTCACGCCGATCGTCGTCATCAACAAGATCGATCGCGACGGCGCCCGCCCGGACTGGGTGCTCGATCAGACGTTCGAACTGTTCGACCGGCTGGGCGCCAGCGACAAGCAGCTCGACTTCCCCGTGATCTACGCCTCGGCGCTCAACGGCTACGCCGGCGCCGACCGCCGATGTGCGCGAGGGCGACATGGAACCGCTGTTCGAGGCCATCGTCGACCACGTGCCGTCGCCGCCGGTCGAAGTGGAAGGCCCGCTGCAACTGCAGGTGTCGAGCCTCGACTACAGCTCGTACGTCGGCCTGCTCGGCATCGGCCGCGTGAGCCGCGGCGTCGTGAAGCGCAACATGCCGGTCACGCTCGTGCAGCGCGACGGCACCGAGCGGAACGCACAGCTCATGGAGCTGTACGGATTCGAAGGGCTCGAGCGCAAGTCGATCCCCGAGGCCGGCGCCGGCGACATCGTCGTGTTCAGCGGCATCGACGGTCTCAAGATCTCCGACACGGTCTGCGCGCGCGGCCAAGGCGCAGGCCTGCCGCCGCTGCAGGTCGACGAGCCCACGATCACGATGACGTTCCAGGTGAACAAATCACCGTTCGCGGGCAAGGAAGGCAAGTACCTCACGAGCCGCCAGATCCGCGCGCGGCTCGAGCAAGAGCTCATGCACAACGTGGCGCTGCGCGTCGAGGACACGGAAGACCCGGACAAATTCCGCGTCTCGGGCCGCGGCGAGCTGCACCTGTCGGTGCTGATCGAGAACATGCGCCGCGAAGGGCTACGAGCTCGCCGTGTCGCGCCCGGCGGTCATCGAGAAGACGGTCGACGGCGTCGTGCAGGAGCCGTGGGAGCAGCTGACGGTCGACTTCGCGGAGCAATACCAGGGCGGCGTGATGACGCGGCTCGCCGAGCGCAAGGGCGAGCTGAAGACGATGATGCCCGACGGCCGCGGCCGCGTGCGACTCGAGTATCGGATTCCGGCGCGCGGCCTGATCGGCTTCCGCACCGAGTACCTCACGGCCACGGCGGGCACCGGGACTCCTCTACCACATCTTCGACGGCTACGGGCCGCGCGCAAGCGGAACCATCGGCCAGCGCATCAACGGCGCGCTGGTGTCGATGGTGAACGGCAAGGCGCTCGCCTACACGCTGTTCGCCCTGCAGGAGCGCGGCTCGCTGTTCATCGGTCACGGCGTCGAGGTCTACGAGGGCATGATCATCGGCATCCACAGCCGCGACAACGACCTCATGGTGAACCCGACCAAGGGCAAGCAGCTCACGAACATCCGCTCCGCCGGCGCGGACGAGAACATCATCCTCGTGCCGCCGATCAAGTTCTCGCTCGAGCAGGCGCTCGAATTCATCGACGACGACGAGCTCGTCGAGGTCACGCCGATGAGCATCCGGCTGCGCAAGAAGCACCTGACCGAGAACGAGCGCAAGCGCGAATCGCGCAAGACCGCCGAAGGCTGAGCATCGTTCGAGCGTTACGCCCGGATGCGCGGTACGATCACGCGCACGAGGGGGACGATTCCATGCGCAGATTCTTCACGTTAGCTGTCACCGTCATCGGGGCCGCGACGGCCTCCGCTCAAGGTCGCCAGTCGCTCGACATCTACGTCGTCGACGTCGAGGGCGGCAACGCCACACTGTTCGTCGCGCCTTCAGGCGAATCCCTGCTCATCGACACCGGCAACGGCGGCGCGGCCGCCGTCCGTGACGCCGATCGAATCATGGCCGCGATCAAAGACGCTGGCGTCCGCCAGATCGACCACTTGATTACCACGCACTATCACGGCGATCACTTCGGCGCGATGGAGACCCTGGCCGGCCGGTTGCCGATCCGGGAGTTCCTCGATCACGGAGCGAATGTGCAGCCGAACCCGGCGGCCGACACATTCCTGACTACGACGTATCCGAAGCTGTACGGGCAAAGCTCACACCTGGTCGTGAAGCCCGGCGATCGGCTTAAGCTCGGCGAGGCTGATGTGCGCATCGTGTCGTCGGCCGGCCAAGTGATCGAGCGGCCGCTGCCGGGCGCCGGCGGCCCGAATGCGCTGTGCACGAACTACGTGGCGAAGGATCCGGACCCGAGCGAGAACGCGCAATCGGTGGGCAGCCACATCACGTTCGGCCGCTTCCGTGCCGTGCACCTAGGCGATCTGACGTGGAACAAGGAGCACGACCTGATGTGTCCGATCAATCGCCTCGGCACGGCGGATCTCTTCATCGTCTCGCATCACGGACAGCCGATCTCGAACGCGCCCGTGCTCGTGCACGCGATTGGTCCGCGCGTGGCCGTCATGAACAACGGCACACGCAAGGGCGGGCAGCCGGACGCGATGAAGGTCCTCTTCTCCTCGCCCGGCCTCGAGGATCTCTGGCAACTGCACTTCTCGCAGCTCGAGCGGTCAGGAGTACACGGTGCCGGGAGCGTTCATCGCCAACACGGTCGACGATCAGCCCGCGACGATGCCGATCGAGGCGATCGCGCCGCCGGCGCCCGGACCCGGCGCGCCGCCGCCGCCTGCGCACGATGGGGCGGCCTACTGGATCAAGATCTCGGCGCTGCGCGACGGGACGTTTACGGTGACGAACGCGCGTAACGGTTTCGCCAAGACATACGACGGCCGTTCACGCTGACGGCTATCTCGAAATCTGCTCGGACTGCCTGATAATCGGAGCAGCGCCGCGAGACCGAAGCACCACACACTGGAGGCATGGGAATCGTGACTGCCAAACTCATACTCAGTAACCCGCGCGAGCCCACGCTTGCGCCAATCGAAGTTGCCGCGCTCGCCGACACGGGCGCGGTATTCCTCTGCATCCCAGAGCACGTGCGCGTGCAACTGAAGCTCGAAATCCTCGAAGAGCGCGAAGTGACGCTGGCCGACGGTCGGCGCGCCTCCTATCCGTACGCCGGCCCCGTGATCCTGCGCTTCAAGAACCGCACCGGCTGCGTCGGTGCGCTCGTTCTCGGGCAGCAGGTGCTGCTCGGCGCGATTCCGATGGAGGACATGGACCTCGTCGTGAATCCGCGCGACCAGACCGTGGACGTCAATCCCGACAGCCCGAACATCGCGCAGGGCATCGTGATGCGCGCGGCGTAGACCCGCAACCACCGACGGCGGTAGTCCTGCGCCTATCACATGCGTGGTGTTCATCGGGTATCCCTCTCGACGATATTCAGACGCGCTTGCCGGCGAGCACCGTGCCGGCCGGGAACAACCGCTGCTTGCCCTTGATCTTGTTCTCGTAGTTGTCGACGAACTCGAACTCGCCTTCGCGTAGCTCGAGCAGCGCGACGTCCGCCACCGCGCCGACGTTCAGCGTGCCGCGGTCGCGGAACACGGGGAACGTACGCGCGGCGTTCACGGTCGCGCACGCGATCGCTTCGGACAGCGACATGCCGAAGGTGAACAGCTTCGACATGCAGTTCGGCAGATCGACGACGCCCGTGGTCTTGCTGTCCGCGTTCCAGTCGGTCGAGAACGTGTCGGGCCAGAAGCCGGCCTTCAGAATCTTGTCGACGACGTCCCAGCGCAGGTGGCCCACGCGGCCGAAGCCGACGTCGAACCAGACGCCGCGGCGGCGTGCCGCGAGCACTGCCGGCAGGATCTTGCCCGCGTCGTCGACGATCGCGTTCGGCGGCGGCGCGAACAGATGCGTCACGATGTCGCCGGGCTTCAGGAGATCGAGCAGCTGCGGCAGCGGCGACTCCGTCTGGCCCATGTGGATCATGACGGGCAGGCCGAACGCCGTCGCGACTTCCTGCGCGCGCCTCAGCGTCTCGAAGTCGTTCGCGGTCACGCCCTTCGTGAGCCGCGCCTTGATGCCGACGATCAGATCGCGATGCGTGCGCGATCGCCGCGCGCAGCGCGCCCACGTCCGCGCGAGCGAGATCCATCGTGTCGCCGTCGGGCAGGATGCCGGCGCGCCCGACGTTGATCAGCAGGCGGCCTTGCTGCGGCGACGCGCGCGCCACCTTGATTCCTAAGTCGATGCCGTCGGCGCCGTGCGAGCCGGCGTCGATCCAGCCCGTCACGCCGTCGGCCAGCACCATGCCCGGCCCTTCGAGCGTGCGCGCCGCATGCGTGTGGATGTCGATGAGCCCCGGCACGACGAGCTTGCCGCGCGCGTCGATCGTGTTCCGGCACCGAGCCCGTGATGCTCGGTTCCGACCGCGGCGATGCGCCCCTGCACGATGCCGACGTCGCGGATGCCGTCGAGCCGCAGCGACGGATCGATGACGCGCCCGCCTTTGATCACGAGGTCGTAGCGCGCGTCGGCCGCGAACGCGCGCGAGCCGAACGCCACCGATGCCGCGGTGGCTGTTGCCGCCGCGCAGAATTCACGTCGATTGAACATCACAGTCCCCCGAGAGCCCGAAGCGATGTTGCTCGGTCGTCCCGTGCATCGTCAACCCGCGCGCGCGCGGCTGTCGGCTACTACGTATGGCCGTTGCAGAGAGCGGCCGGAATACTGCGCGCCAAGGAGACATCAGCATGCGAGCTCTCGTCGGTCGGTCTGTTGGCCATCGGCGCCTCGCTCTTTGCGGCTGCACGGCCGAAGGCCTGTACCAACCGGAGTATCTGTCGAAGGTCTCGCCGCCGTATCTCGCCGAGAACAAGGTCGTGGTCCTGATGCACGATCACGACCAGCAATACACGTTCACCGGCAAGCCCACGTCGGAAATCGGCGAGAACATCACGCTCACGATGCCGATCGGCTCTATCCTGCGCGAGGTCACGGCGAACACGTTCCGCGTCGTACTTCATGTACGGCGTGGTGTTCACGGACAAGCTCGTGCCGGACTTGCGCTACACGGTCGCGATCGAGCCCGAGATTCGCAACTTCGCGTACCGCTACGATCGCCGAGATCGAGGGCGACCTGTTCGACGTCCGCCCGAACACCGACGGCGGGTCGGCCGAGCCGTTGAGCACGATCACTCCGAGCATTCGGTTCGAGCTCGCGCTCACGGCCTACGACGCGAGCAACAAGGTGTTGCTGAAGAAGACCTACGAATCGGGCTGGGTGGCCGGCGAAAGCTACATCGTCACGTCGCGACCGCACGAGCGCGTGAACGCGACGTTCCACAAAGCGCTACAGGTGGTCATGGAGAAGGTCGCCGACGACATACGGCCCTTCTTCGCCGAAGACGAAATCGAACGTTAGAGTCCCCGGCCCCGAGGCACCCCTGCGCGCTGCAGGCCACCGCAGCTACCCCCACTACGCTATGATCGCTGCACCGAGCACACGCTCCGGTATTGGCGCGCACGAGGGGGACTCGCAGAGTGCAGAAAACAATCGACGTTGCGGCGACCATCGACGCGCAGCGCATCGGCGGGTTTCAGCTGCGCGTGTTCCTGCTGTGCGCGGCCGTGCTGTTCGTCGACGGCTTCGACGTGCAGGGCATCACCTACGTAGCGCCCGCGATCAGCCAGGACTGGAAGCTCGCAGCGCGGCGCGCTCGGCCCCACGTTCAGCGCCGGGCTGTTCGGCGTCATGCTCGGCGCGATTCTGCTGGCGCCGCTCGCGGACCGCATCGGCCGGCGGCGCGTGATCGTCTGGTCGTGCATCGCATTCGGCATCGGCACGCTCGCGACGGTGCTGGCGTCGGCTCGCTGACGGAGCTGCTCGGCGTGCGCTTTCTGACGGGCCTCGGTCTCGGCGGCGCGCTGCCGAACGCGATCGGCCTCGCCTCGGAATACGCGCCGAAGCCGCGCCGTGCGACCGTCGTCACGTTCGTCGGTAGCGGCATCTCGCTCGGCGCGATCGGCAGCGGCATCGCCGCCGCACAGTTGCATCGCGCCGTACGGCTGGCGCGCCGTGTTCGTCGTCGGCGGCGTGCTCCCGCTGCTGCTCGCGGCCGCGCTCTGGCGCGGCTTGCCCGAATCGCTGCGCTTTGCCGCACTCGTGCCGGGTCGACAGACCGAAGCCCGCCGCCTGCTCGCGAAACTCACTGCGCGGCGCTCGCGCCCGGCGACGACGTGCGCGTCGTTTCGGGCGACACGCAGGGCGGCAAGACCACCGTCGCCGATCTCTTCAAGGAGCAGCGCGGCGCGACGACCGTGCTGCTGTGGATCGCGTTCTTCATGAGCCTGCTGAACGTCTATCTTCGTGATCAACTGGCTGCCGACGTCGCTGACGTCGTCGGGCTTCACCGTCAGTCGAAGCCGCCGTCATGACGACCTACTATCACGTCGGCGGAGTCGCCGGGACCTACGTGCTCGGCCTCGCCATGGACAGGCTCGGTGCACACCGCATGCAGATCTTCGCGATGCTCGTCGTCGGTCGTGGGGCTCTACGTGTTCGCGACCGTCGCCGGCATGACGCAGTGGGAGACGACGGCCGTGCTGATGCTCGCGGGCTTCGGCGTCGTCGGCGGACAGGTCGGCGTGAACGCGCTCGCGTCGATGACCTATCCCGTCGCGATGCGCTCGACGGGACTCGGCTGGGCGCTCGGCATCGGCCGCATCGGCTCGATCGTCGGCCCCACGATCGGCGGCATCATGCTCGCTACCGCGCACGACCCGCGTTCGGTCTATCTCGTCTGCATCGCGCCGTCCGTCATCGGCATCGCGGCCGTTGCGCTGCTGAAGCGGCGCGCGAGCGCGGCCGCGGCGCTCGGCCACGCGGCGCCAGCGAGTCATTGAGGAGAATCGGTCTTGAGAACGGATCTCGGTTTCAAGCGCATCGCCACCGAAGAGGCGTTCGCCACCAAGGAGCTGATGAAGGCGTATCGCGACCTGCTCGCGCGCAAGGGCTCCGACGACATCGGCTTCAACAGCCTGATGGGCTATTACCTCACGCAATCCGAGCGAGCGCACGCGCGCCGTCGCCGCAGCGTCTCGAGGATCTCGGGCAACGGCGCATCGACGACATGGACGCGACCGGCATCGCCATGCAGATCCTGTCGATCACGTCGCCCGGCGTGCAGATCTTCGACGCCGACGAGGCCGTGGGTCTCGCGCGCTCGGCCAACGACGAGCTCGCGGCCGCGATCGCGGCCCATCCCGACGCGCTACACCGGCCTCGCCGCCATCGCGCCGCAGAATCCGCAAGCGGCGGCGAAGGAGCTCGAGCGCGCCGTGACGAAGCTCGAAGCTCAAAGGCGCGATCGTGAACTCGCACACGCGCGGCGAGTATCTCGACGATCCGAAGTTCTGGGACATCCTGGCCGCGGCCGAAGCGCTCGACGTGCCGATCTACATCCACCCGAACACGCCGAGCAACGCGATGATCAAGCCGTTCATGGAGCGCGGGCTCGACGGCGCGGTGTTCGGCTTCGCGGTGGAGACGGGCCTGCACGCGCTGCGGCTCGTCGTGAGCGGCGCGTTCGATCGCTTTCCGCGCCTGAAGGTCGTGCTCGGCCATCTCGGCGAAGGGCTGCCGTACTGGCTGTTCCGCATCGACTTCATGCACGGCGCGAGCGTGCGCTCGGGGCGTTACGCGAGCCAGCCGAAGCTGAAGCACCCGGCCAGCGACTATCTGCGCGAGAACTTCTACTACACGACGAGCGGCATGGCGTGGACGCCGCCGATTCGCTACGTGCAGGACGTCATGGGCATGGACCGCCTCATGTACGCGATGGACTACCCGTACCAGTTCGTGCCGGAAGAAGTGAACGTGACCGACGAGCTGCCGATCGCGTACGAGGACCTGAAGGCGTTCTATCAGACGAACGCCGAGCGCGTGTTCAAGCTCTAGCCGCGGGCCACGAGCTCTTCGCTGATGTCCCACAGCCGCCGTGCGGCCGCCGCATCTTGCGCGTTCGCATCGAGCGACACCTCGCGGCTTCGCTCGAAGAACCGGCCGCTGACGGTCGCGAGCTCCGGCGCCGACGCCAGGTGCACGCTGGTCTTCGCACCAGCCGTCGGCGACATCAGCAACGGCCGCGCGAGCACACCGAACACTTTGCCGAAAAGCCCCATGCTCGAAAAGATGTTCGTCGCAACGACGCCGGGGTGCAGGCAATTCGCCGTCACGCCGCGTGCCGTCCAAACGCTGCGACAGCTCGAGCGTGAACAGAATGTTCGCGAGCTTCGACACCGAGTAGGCCTCCAAGCTCTGATACTTGCGCCGTTCCCACTGCAGATCGTCGAAGTCGAGAACGGCGCGACGGTAGGCCATCGAGGCCACGGTCACGATGCGCGCGGGCGCACTCTTCGTCAGCGTCGGCAGCAACAGCTTCGTGAGCAGGAACGGCGCGAGATGATTGACGGCGAACAGCCACTCGAAGCCGTCGGCACTCGTACGGCGCTTGAGCGCGGCGGCACCGGCGTTGTTGACGAGCACGTCGAGCCGCGGGTGTTGCGCCGCGACGTCCTCGGCCATTCGGCGAACGGACTTCAGCGACGCGAAATCCGCGACGGCGCCGGTCACCTGCCCGCCGCGCGCCATTCGCAGCGTCGCGCGACACACCGCGCCGACAGTCGCCGAGTCGCGGCCGTGGATCACGACGTTGGCGCCGAGCTTGGCCAACGCTTCGGCCGTGGCGCGGCCGACGCCGCGCGTCGCACCGGTCACGAGACACGTTCGCCCCGTCAGATCCGTCATCGTTCGATCGCTGCGGCCTGTCGTTGCTCGAGCGCCTGCGCGAGCTCCTCGATGCGCCCCACTGCCGTCGGCGCGCCGTGCAACAGCGTGCGTTTCAGGAACCACGGCCCGACGAACGGCGGCAACCAGAATGAGGGCTCCATCTCCATGCGGTACACGACACGCGTACCGTCCCCTTCCGGCTCGAGCGTCCATTCCGCAAGGGAGTATTTGAAGTCGCTGCGCTCCGGCACCGCCGTAGCGCGAATGAAACGCGGTTTCACTACCTCGAGCCGCTCGACGCGCCGCATGCTGCGGCAGAACAGCAGCAGACACCCTTCGACGCGCGTGTAGACGAGCGGCGTGCCGTCACTGTCGGGCGGCAGGTAGCTGCTCTCTTTGTAGATCTCCGAGATCTGCTGGTAACGATCGTGGTCGAAGTCCATCAGGATCGCGTAGATCGCGCTCGGCGGCGCAGCGAGATGAGTATCGGCCACGACCTGGTAGCGGTCGCGATTGCGTTTGACGTCGACGGTCTTCAGCGTGGCAGAGGATCCGTAGCCCGCCACGCAGCAAGCGGCCAGAATCGTGATCAGGGCGCGTTGGGTATCCATCCGCCGCGGCGCAATCCCATCGAGTAGACGTCGGGGCGCGAGTATACTCGCTGGCCAGCTCGCCAAGGCGATTCAAGATGACCCACGCTCCGTTCCGTTCGACCCGTTGCACTGCTCTGTTTCGCTCTCGCGGCCACGTCTGTGCATGCGCAGACGCAGCAACCCCAACAGAACGAACAGGACAGCGGTTTCATTGCGCCGCTGGGGCACCGACGCCAAGGCCTACGTGACCGCGCCTCTGCACGCCGAGCGCCAGCAGTGGGTAAGGTTCGGCAGCACGGTCGCGGCAATCGCATTCGCGTATCAGCACGACAACGACATCCGCGCCCATTTCGTGCCGGAAGGCGCACCGACCCGACCACGCCCAATGCACACAACACGCAGGACGCGTTGCCGGGAGCGCTAGCGCTCGGCGGCACGTGGCTTGCGGCGCGCGCCCTCGGCGATCGCGACGGCCGCCGCGAGGCCGGCACGATGTTCGAGGCCGCCGTCTTCAGCTCGATTTCGACCGAGCTCCTGAAGAGGATCGCCGACCGCCAACGACCCGTTCGTTGCCGGCGACCGCAGCGGCTTCGGCGAGGGCGGCGACTCGTTCCCGTCGGGGCACGTGACGGGCGCGTTCGCGATCGGCGCGGTGCTCGCCGAGTCGGGCAACGATCGGCAGCGCTGGCTGCGGCGTATACTCGGCTACGGCATCGGCGCCCTCACCGCCTACGAACGCATGAATCACGACCAACACTGGTTCTCGGACACCGTCGCCGGCGCCGGCGTCGGCATCGCCACGGCGCGCTTCCTGATGAAGCGCCACGACGCCGTCGAACAACCGCACGTTCACGATCGTGCCCACCCACGACGGGCTCGCGATCAGCTACGCCGCCGTACTTCGATGAGAGGGCGTCAGCTGCGCCGAGCGTGCAGGGCCCCTCGCGTGACACGCCGGAAATCGCATCCCTGCGGCTCGTCTGCGCACATCCCTGTGCGCAGACGGTCCCGCGAGGGGCCCTGCACACTCGGCGCAGCTGACTATCGCTCTAGTGCAGGACGTCCCAAGCGAGTGCCGCCGCGACGGCGAGCGCGCCGAGGCTCGCGACGAGCACGGCTGCCGCCAGGCAATCCTTCACGAGCTTGATCTCGGGGTGCATCTCCGGGTGCAGCCGGTCCGCGAGCCGCTCGACGGCCGGTATTCGCGAGCTCCGCGGCCAGCACGAGCGCCACAGCGAGCGCGACCAGTGCCCACCACAGCGGCGCGGGCCGCAACCACACGAGTGCGGCCAGCACGGCCACGACGGCGACGAGCTGCGTCTTGAAGCTCGACTCGCCGAGCGCTGCGGCGAGCCCGTTGACGGCGAAACCGAGCCGCCGCAGGAACGGCTGATTCTTCACTGACGGCTAGCGCGGGTTCGTGTGATGCGTGTCGTCCACCATGTGCGAGAGCGACTGCTCGATGCAGGGCGCCGCCTCCACCATGGCGACGTTGGTCGCCCGCTCGGTGCGCGGCGCGAGCTGCCAGGGCGCGCTCAGCACCGTCGGATCGTACACCGTGGCGGACCACTCGAGCGTGTCGGCTCCCGTGCGCCGCAGCCGCTCGACGACGCGCAAGTCCTTCGTGTGGAACGCGCCGTCGTCGGTAAGCCAGGTGTCGGTGTTGAACTTCACGGTCTCGATGACGAGCGTGTCGCCTTCCCAGTGCCCCACGGCATCGCCCAGGAAACTGGGCTCGGTGTCCTTGATGTGCGCCCGCCCGTCGGTGGGCACGATGCGGAAGAAGTTGCCCGACACGTCGTCGTACAGAAACACCGCCTCGCCCGGCCGCTGCACGATCTTGTCCGGCGGGCCTATGCGCGGCACGCCGGGCGCCTTGCAGCGCAGCACCGGGTCTTCGCTGACCTGACGCTTGGCCAAGTCCGCAACGCGCGCGGCGAACTCCGGCCGATACTGCGGCCGATTCGGCGGGCGCGACGCCGGAGCCGTCGGGCGGCGGTGGCGCGCCGGGGCAGCCGAAGACGCAGACCGATTTGCCCTTCTGCTGCGGCTGCACGAAGTCGATGCCGCTGCCGTTTTCCCAGGTGCCGCTGAAGTCCGGGTGACCGTCGGCGAGGCGCGGCTGCGAATCGCTCGCCTTCTGCGCCATCGCCGGCAGTCGCGCGAGCACGCAGCAACCTACGAACACCGACAACCCGAAGACCGCTCTTGTCGTTGCAGATTCTCATCGCTCGCTCCATCATTCGCCCGCGAGTTGGAAGACGTGCCCATCCTCGTACGTGAGCTTCAAGAGCCACGCGAGGTGCTGCGGAACCGTCGCGCGCCATCAATGCGTCCGCAGTGACGGTGGCGCCGCCGGCGATCAGCATCTCGCTCGTGAGCCCCGCCTTGCGCAGCATGGCCGTCGGCAGCGATTCGAGTCGCCACGTCGTGACTTCACCCTTGTCGCTTTTCACGTCGAGATAGATGTAGGTGTGCGGATTGATCCAGTCGATCTTGCTGATCGTGCCCGTGATCTTCGTGCGCTTCGAGTTATCGAACTGCCCCGCGACCGAATGGTGAGCGCCCGCGCTCCCGATGCCGATCGTGAGCAGCGCCAAAACGGCGGCTGTAGATGTTTTCGGTCCCATCGCCTCTCCCCTTCTGCAGATCACCGGACCAGCGCCGATCTTAGCGCAGTTGGGCGTAACTGAAGAATCGTGCGCCGCTCCCCGTGAGAGGTTCCGGCCGGTATGATGGCCGCCCCGTCCGTTGCCCCCTCTGTTTTTGGCTTTCCGTGGTGCAAATGCCGCGGTTGCACCGGCCGGTTTGACCCGAACCCGTGAAGGACGGCCGGCAGCAGTGGTTGTGAGTTCCTCGAGTCTCCGCTTCGTCGCGGCAGTCGCCGCAGTGGCGCTCGCCGCCGTTACGGTGGCGGAGGAGTCCGTGCCCGAGGGCGGCCGCGAGAAGAGGCTGCGCGTCGTCCGTACGGACAAGCCACCCACGATCGACGGCGTGCTCGACGAGCAGGAGTGGGCGCTCGCGGCACGCGTCGACGATCTGCATCAGATTCAGCCGACGGAATACGCGCCGGCCGGCGACCGCACGATCGTATACGTGATGTACGACTCGAACGCGCTGTACATCGGCGCGCGCTTGTACCAGGACCCGAAGACACTCACGGCCCGCATCCTGCGCCAGGGCGAGCAGGTGTTCGGCGACGACTGGTTCTCCGTGATGATCGATCCGTTCCACGACCAGCGCAGCGGCTATCGTTTCCAGACGAACCCGAACGGCCTGCGGCAGGAAGCGCTGTACCAAAACGTCAGCGACGAGCAGTGGAACTGGGAAGGCATCTGGCAGACGGCCGCGCACATGGACGGCGAAGGCTGGACCACCGAGATCGCGATCCCGTTCAAGACGCTGTCGTTCGACCCCCGCCAACGACACGTGGGGCATCAACTTCCGCCGTGCGATCGCCGTGCGTGACGAGCGCGTCGGCTGGGTCTCGCGCAACCGCAACACCGATCCAAGCACGTCCGGCATCGCCGTCGGCTTCGAGGGTCTCGAGCAAGGCGTGGGACTCGACCTCGTGCCGTCCGTGAGCATCCGCCAACGTCACTACTTCAATCCGGCGGACCGCACGACGGATACCGAGCCGTCGCTCGATCTCTTCTACAAGATCACACCGAGCTTGACCGGCTCGTTGACTTTGAACACGGATTTCTCCGCAACGGAAGTCGACGACCGGCAGATCAACCTCACGCGCTTCGGCCTGTTCTTTCCCGAGAAGCGCGAGTTCTTCCTCCAGGATGCGGACATCTTCGAGTTCGGCGGTCTCGAGCAGAACGGGCGGCCGTTCTTCTCCCGCAGCATCGGCCTCGCTCCGACCGGCGAGTTGCTCGATCTCGACGTCGGCGCCAAGCTGACCGGGCGTGTCGGGCGCTTCAACATCGGCGCACTGTCCGTGCGCCAGGGCCAAACGGGAGCCGTGCCTGCCGACAACGCGACGGTCGCGCGAATCTCGGCGAACCTGCTCGCCGAATCGAGCGTCGGCATGATCCTGACCGAGGGCGATCCCGGTACCACGGTCCACAACTCTGTCGCCGGCGCGGACTTCCTGTATCGCAACAGCCGATTGCCCGGCAACAAGCTGCTCGAGATCAACGCGTGGGCGCAGCAGAGCGACACGGAAGGCGTGACCGGCGGTCAGAAGGCCTACGGTTGGCGCGTCGCCATGCCGAACAACACGGGCTGGCGCGGCGGCATTCGCTTCAGCGAGCTCGGCGAGAACTTCAACCCCGGCTTCGGCTTCGTGAACAGCGCGGCATCAGGCAGTGGAACTTCGGCGCGCAGTACACGCATCGGCCACGCGACGGAGAGATCCGATCGCTGCTGGCCGGCTTCAACGCCGAACGCTCGGAGTGGCTCGACGGCCAGTTGCAGTCGCAAGTTGTCCGCGTATCGACTCATGGAGCTCGAAAGTCGTTTGGGCGACAAGCTCGCGGTGCAGTACGTCGGCGAACGACGAAGTGCTGCGCTTGCCGTTCGCCATCTTCCGCGCCGTGACGATCCCGGTCGGCTCGTACCATTTCACCAACTTGCGCGTGTCGATGGACACCGCGGACCAACGCAGGGTCTGGGGCAGCGCCGCGTATCAGACGGGCGAGTTCTACGCGGGCGACCGCACGGAGATCTCGGGCTCGGTCAACTGGCGGCCGACGGGACGGCTGCGGACGTCGGTGGGCTACGTGTTCAACGACATCGATCTACCGGAAGGCAGCTTCGCGACGCGGCTCGTGCAGCTGCGCGCGGACGTGGCGTTCTCGTCGAAGCTCTCGTGGGTCACGCGCATTCAGTACGACAACGTGTCGGAGCTCGCATGGCATCAACATGCGCCTGCACTGGACGCCGGAGGCGGGTCGCGACGCGTTCCTCGTGATCAATCACACGCTCGACGACGTGGACCTCGACAACCGTCTGCGCTCGGCGCTGGCCGAAGCGGCAGTTCGAATCAACTACACCTTCCGGTTCTAGTCTCGCGCCAGCGACATCACGCCGTCAGTCGTTAGTCGTCGCGCTCGACTCTTCGAGCTAGCAGCGAGCGGTCCCCGGGCTTCTGGCCGGTGACCTTGACGAGATCGCCGACGGCGAGCTGTGCCACGCCGTTGACGCCGTCGAACTGCGTGCCGCCGTTGGTAGCGATCTGCACGCCGAGAACCACGAACGACGGAGGCTCACGCTCTGCACGAAGCCCTGCAGCTGCGTGTCCTGCTGCAAGTTCGTGCGCTCGCACGAGCGTGGCGAGCACGTTGCCGCTGCCGGCCGGCGTTTCGCTGCCGCGAATCTCGACGTAATCGCCGGCGTTGATGTTCGCGAAAGCGAGAACGGCCGCACTTGCTGCGAGCTCTGATCCTCGAGGCGCGTCAGCGCATCGACCTTGACGGTGACGCCGAGCGCGACGAACGAATGCGCCGCGACGTTCACGGAATCGACGGTCGCGACGATGCGCACGGGAGCCGAACGCCGAACCTCGATCTTCGTGGCCACGAGCTGACCGGAGCCGTTCAGCGCTGCCCTCGACCTCGACCTTGACGTTCAGACCAAGATCGGCGGCCGTGCCGCCTTCGAAGGAGGTCTGCGCTATCGTCGTCACCGGCAACCGGAGACGGCGAAGTCGGTGGCCGATGTGAAGCGTGTGATCAAACCTTCGACCTCGCGGCGTTCGCCGCTCGCGCCGCCAAGCTCATCGCCAGGTACTCGAGGCGGGTTGCCGCGCAGCACGCCGTTGACTGAGCGAGCCTTTGACCAGGACGCGCTGACCATTGGTCGACTGTCGTTGCCCGGAAAGCCCTTGAGACCGCGCGAGTTGGTAATCGACGGTCTGCGCGCTCAGCATAAGCAGCCGCTGCATCGCTTGGTTGCCCGCCACGCGTGCCGCTCGACCTCGACCTGGCCAGCGCGGCCGGCGCTCGATTCGCGTTGCGTTGATCGAGTCGTCGCTTCTGAACGAGACCGGAAACCTCGACGATGTCGCCGACCGCCAACGTCGACAACGCGGCGGGCTGAATACCGTGCATCGAACGACGTGTCCGCGCTCACGCGGACGAGCTGGCCGAGCGCCACGAACGTGTTGGCCGACCGTATCGATCGACGTGACCGGCCCTTCCACGTTGTTGTCGAACCGCACGGTCGTCGCGACGCCCGTGGTGCCACCGGAGTCGAGCGTACCCGTTGACGAGCACGACGTCGCCGATGGCGAGATCGGCCTGCGTGCCCGCAGTCGCCGTCGATCACGAACGTGGCCTGCGAAGTGTCGTAGTGCACGCCGTTGACGACGACGCTGCCGAACGCGCTGACGGTGCCGTACGACGCGATCACCGGCGCGCCGGTGCGATCGATGCCGGCGACGTTGTTGCCGGACCCGCCACCGCACGCGGCGAGCACGAGCGTGGCCGTGACGACAAACGCGATCAGTCTCTGCATTCCGTTGGTGATCATTTCCTTCGACCTCTGCGAGCATCGTCCCGGATGAGGTACACGCCCATGCCGACGCGCACACCGTGGTTGTCGGCTTCCTTCTTGTCGCTTCCCTTGACTTCGTGGCGCACGAGCCAGGCGTCGATCTCTTCGAGGAACGCCTGCCCGCGTTCCTCGGCGAACTTCGCGAACGCGCGCGCGTAGCGCGGCGCCAGACGCGGAGTGCTCGCCATGCCCTCGAAGCGCGCCGGTTCCGTGCGCTCCGTGTTCACGTTGTGCGCCAACGTGGCGCCATGATCGTGCAACGCCACGCCGAGCTGCCGAACGATGTCCGGATCCGCCGGGCCACGCAGATAGTCGCGCGCGAGCACGCGGAAACCGTCGTTACCCTTCTTCTCGACCAGACCGAGCTGCTGCAGTTCCTTCAGGAACGCGCCGTGCGGCAGATCACCGGCGTAACGTTTCAGCAGCGTCTCGACGCTGCGCCGCTCTCCATTCGCGGGCAACACCATGGGCTGACCGTCGTCGTCGAGAAAATCGGGGTCGACGTGCCAGCCCGACAACACCTGTGCCACGCGACTCGACGGCGGCTCCGACGCCTGCGCCTCGCCGATCAACACATCGCGCACACGGGTCACCTCGCGGCGACTCAAACCCGTGATCATCGCCACGCGCGAGTTGTTCGTCGGTCGGCCCTGAATGCCGTAGTCGCGCCGCGCCACGTCGACGAACACTTCCTTGCTGAGTTCGGCGAACGCGCCCCACGTCACACCACTGCGCAGCAGCAACCGAGCGATGGGCGCGAGCAAATGACGACAGGCTGCAAGCACGTGCCGCTTGATCACAGCAAGGCTCCGACTTCACATATATGTGTCATGTCGAACCATAGATGATATAGATCGACCCCCCGTTCGGTCTAGCGACGCGGCCGCGGCGGGAGCGCTGACGGCGCGGGGCCGCGCGGCGGGGGCCGGTGATATGCTCCCGCCAAACAGTGGCGACCGGGGGGCTACGCCATGAACTGTCATCGCAGCGTACTGCTTTCGCTGCTCGGATTGGCGCCGGTCGGCGCGGCGAACGCGACCGACGTGGCCGTTATGTACGGACCGCGGCCGCGCGGTGCTCGAGCTCGCGGATACGCAAGTCGCCGCAGCACGTCGCGAATTTCCTGAAGTACGTCGACATGGGCTACTACTCGGGCCTGGTGTTCCACCGCGTGAAGGCCGGGTTCGTCGTGCAGGGCGGCGGCGTCGATCGCCAGCTGCGCGGCCGGCCGACACTGCCGCCGGTTCCGAACGAGTCGAACAACGGGCTCAGCAACCGGCGCGGCACCGTCGCCGCGGCCCGCACCGAAGACCCGAACTCCGCGACCGCACAGTTCTTCGTGAATCTCGAGGACAACCCGGCGCTCGACGGCGGTGCAAAGCCCGGCTACACGGTATTCGGCCGCGTCAAGGAGGGCACTTGCGGTGTTCGAGCAGATCAGCCGCCTGCCGACGCGCGCCGCAGGACAGTTCAAGGGCGAAGTCCCGAATCCGATCGTCGCGATCCGCTCCGTCGCGCGCATCGACGAAGCGGCGCTCGCGGAGTTGCCGAAAGACGGGGCCGATGCCGTGCTCAAGAGCCGCATCGCTACAGCCGCCGCTGCCGGCGACCACGCCGCGACGCTGCGCCTGATCGGGCAGTATCACGCGCTCTGCGCCACCGAGGACCCGGAAATTGCGATCATGGACGCGCAGGCAGCGTTGGCCACGAACGATCTGCGCCGCGCGGTGTTCGTTCTCGAGGAATACTTCGCGACGACGGACCAGAAGCACCCCACGTACGAAACGGCGACCGCCCTGTACCGCAAGGCCGTGCCCGAGAACCAACGCAGCCCCGCGCAGCTCGTGACCGACTGCGCCGCGCCGAGACCTTCCCGTCCTACCCGACGGCACCAAGGCGAGCCTCGAGGAAATGATGGCGGGCCAGAAGCAGGTGAAGGAGTTCGTCGCCGCGGGTCAAACCTATCTGAAGTGCCTCGCGAAGG
The DNA here is from genome assembly GCA_963748045.1 of uncultured Gammaproteobacteria bacterium. Taxonomy (GTDB): domain Bacteria; phylum Pseudomonadota; class Gammaproteobacteria; order Steroidobacterales; family Rariloculaceae; genus FEN-1219. The sequence goes on along the minus strand of CAVVIC010000023.1, from coordinate 58,724 downwards.
TCATCGATAACAAGGAGCGTCCGATCGAGGAACGCAACGCTGCCGTCAACGAGCACAACCGCATGGTCGGCGCCATGGAGCAGCAGGCGGCCGCGTTCAACGAGCAGATCAAGAAATTCAAAACGCGCGGCTGACGGCCGCCGCGCTCGCGGGAACGATGGGGTAACATCGCGGGCATGAGCACTGACCTGCATGGCGCCGTGGGCGACGCGCGGCGCGCCGCCACTGGCGCCGACGCGCACGCGCTGCCGCTCGTCGGCCACCGCATCGCGGGGCAACCGGACTTAGGCGGCACGCGGCGCGGCGAGATCTTCGACCCCGCCGCCGGCTTGAGAATAGCGACCGTCGCACTCGCGGATCGCAGCGTCGTCGATCGCGCAGTCGCCGCCGCCAAAACCGCCCTGCCCGGCTGGAGCGACACCGCCGCCGCTGAAACGCGCGCGCGTGCTGTTCAAGTTCAAGGAGTTTCTCGAAGCGCACTTCGACGAGCTCGCGGCACTCGATCACGCGCGAGCACGGCAAGATGCTGAGCGATGCGAAGGGCGAGCTCACGCGCGGCCTCGAGATCGTCGAGTTCGCCTGCGGCATCCCGCAACTCTTGAAAGGCCAGCACAGCGACAACGTCGGCGGCGGCATCGACAACTGGTCGCTGCGCCAGCCGCTCGGCGTGTGCGCCGGCATCACGCCGTTCAACTTCCCGGCCATGGTGCCGATGTGGATGTTCCCGGTGGCGATCGCGTGCGGCAACACGTTCGTGCTGAAGCCGAGCGAGCGCGATCCGAGCACCGTCGCTGCTGCTCGCCGAACTGTTCGAGCGCGCCGGGCTGCCGCCCGGCGTGCTCAACGTCGTGCAGGGCGACAAGGAAGCGGTCGATGCGCTGCTCGCGCACCCGGACGTCGCGGCCGTGAGCTTCGTCGGCTCGACGCCGATCGCCGAGTACATCTATACGGAAGGCACCCGGCACGGCAAACGCGTGCAGGCGCTCGGCGGCGCCAAGAACCACATGGTCGTGATGCCGGACGCCGACCTCGACCTCGCGGCCGACGCACTGGTCGGCGCAGGTTACGGTTCGGCCGGCGAGCGCTGCATGGCGATCTCCGTCGCGGTCGTGGTCGGCGGCATCGCCGACGCGCTCGTCGGCAAGCTGGCCACGCGCATCCGCGCGCTCGAAGGTCGACGGCGGCGACGCCGCCGGCGCCGACATGGGCCCGCTGATCACGGCGGCGCATCGCGTCAAGGTCCAGGGCTACATCGAGGACGGTGTACGCGCCGGCGCCACGCTCGTCGTCGACGGCCGCGGCCTGCGCGTGGCGGGGCGCGAACGCGGATTTTTCCTGGGGCCCTGCCTCTTCGACCACGTGCGGCCCGACATGCGGATCTACCGCGAAGAGATCTTCGGGCCGGTGCTGTCGATCGTGCGCGCGCCGGACTTCGCCGCCGCGCTCGAGCTCGTGAACGGGCACGAGTACGGCAACGGCGTGGCCTGCTTCACGAGCGACGGCCGCGTCGCGCGCGAATTCACGCGCCGCGTCAAAGCCGGCATGGTCGGCATCAACGTGCCGCTGCCGGTGCCGATGGCGTTCCACTCGTTCGGCGGCTGGAAACGCAGCATGTTCGGCGATCACCACATCTACGGCGAAGAAGGCGTGCGGTTCTACACGCGCTACAAGTCCGTGATGCAGCGCTGGCCGGGCGGCACGAGCCGCGGGCCCGAGTTCACGATGCCGACCAACGATTGAGTCGGACACGGTTTCGACGGCTATTGCAGTTATCAAAAGGATACCGGTCCCGCATGCCCGCAAATGTTTGTCGCCGCTTCGGCACCGGCTGCGCCTTGGCCACGGTTGCCCTACTACCGGTAGCAGCCTCCGCGCAGACCTCGGCGAAGCCCGAAGAGATCGTCGTCACCGGCAGCATCGTGCCGACGCCGAAACGCGAAATCGCCACCGCGATTACGGTGCTCGAAGGTCCCGGAGATCGAGCTGCGCGGCTACGACAATCTCGCCGACCTGTTGCGCACCCAACCCGGCATCGCGGTCACGAACACGGGCGGCGCGGGCCAACCCACGGCACTGCGCATTCGCGGTGAGGACGGGTATCGAACGCAGCTGATCATCGACGGCGTCAAAGCCGTGGATCCGAGCGGCACGCAGGTAGGGCCGAGCTTCGACAACCTGCTCGCCACGAGCGACATGGCGCGCATCGAAATCCTGCGCGGCCCCCAAGGATTCATCTACGGCGCGGACGCCGGCGGCGTGGTGAACGTCATCACGAATCGCGGCGCGGGCCCGCTCGGCGGCAATGTCTCCGTCGATGGCGGCACGTTCGGCACGCGCCGAGTCAATGGCAGCGTGGCCGGCGGCTCCGACCGCGGGGATTACTACGTGTCGGTCAGCGACTTCACGACCGACGGTTTCAACACGCAGACGGCCGACACCGTGCTGCGCGACAAGGACGGCGCCGACAACACGACGACGCACGCGAAGCTCGGCTGGAACTTGGGCGACGACTGGCGACTGCAACTCGTCGCACGCGACATCAGCGCCTCGGTGCAGTACGACGGCTGCTTCTCGCCGACGACATTTGCCACCGTCCACGACTGCGTGGCCAAGACGGACCAGACGACGTACAAGGTGTCGGCCGACTACGACGGCACTGCCGTGACGCATTCCTTCGGCTACAGCGCGATGGACATCGCACGCGACAGCTTGGCCGAAGGCACGAGCGCGTTCGCAGCGCACGGCCAGCTCGGCCGCTTCGAATACACGGGCAGCTATCGGCCCGCGGACGAGCACATGCTGGTCTACGGTCTCGACTTGCAGGACGAGCGGGTCACGACGGATGCGCACGATCAGCGCAACCAAAGCGGCTACTACCTCGAATACCAGGGGCGTCTCGGCAGGTCCGTGTTCGTGACGGCCGGCGTGCGGCGCGACGACAACGACGCCTTCGGCTCGCACACGAGCGGCCGCGTGAGCCTCGCCGTCGTGCGCGACCTCGCCGGCGGCCATACGCTGAAGTACCGGGCGAGCTACGGCACGGGCTTTCGCGCGCCAAGCCTGTTCGAGGCCGCCTACAATCGCGGCCCGTTCTCGTACCCACCGGCGGCCGGCGTGGTGTTGGGCCCAGAGGATAGTAGAGGCTACGACTTGGGGTTGGACTACGACACCCGCAACGGCCTGCACTTCGAAGCGACGCTCTTCGAGCAGCGCATCACCGACGAAATCTTCTTCGATCTCGACACGTTCTCGGGCTACTTGCAGTCCGCCGGCAGGAGCGCGTCCCGGGGTCTCGAGCTCGCCGCGACGAAACGGCTGGGCCAGCGCTTCGAGCTGCTGACCAACCTGACGGTGAACGACACCGAAGATACCGCCAACCAGCAGCGGCTGCGCCGACCGAAGCGTTTCGGCAACTTCGGGCTACAGTACGCCGCGGGCGACAAGCTCCGCTTCCTGGTCAACGCGCGATTTGCGCGCGATGCCATCGATGTCGGCGGTATCGCGCTACCCGACTACACCGTACTCGACGCATCGCTCGCGTATCCAGTGTCGAAGACACTCGAGCTCTTCGGCAGAATCGAGAACGCCGCCGACGCGAAGTACGTCGAGGCCATCGGTTTCAACACGGCCGGTCGCACCGGCTATGCCGGCGTGCGCGTGCGGTTCTAGCGCGCGACGACGGCGGAACCATCAGCATCGATAGAGGGGGACCCGCTATGACTCGTTCGAGCCTTATGCCTCGCGGCCGCGTGGCCGTCGCCGTCGCTGCACTACTGCTTTCCGCTCACGCGCTCGCGCAACCCTGTCCCAACGTCCGCGACCTGCTGCTCACGAACGGCAAGATCCACACGCTGGATGCCGGCGACCAGGTCGTGGAATCGGCGCGCGTGATCGGCGACAAGTTCGTAGGCATAGGCCGCGGCAAGCTCGGCGCCACGCGTTGCACCGAAGTCGTCGATCTGAAGGGCCGCACCGCAGTGCCGGGGCTCATCGACAACCACAACCACATCGTGCTGCTCGGCTTACGCCCGGGCCACGACACGCGGCTCGAGTCCGCGGAATCGATCGCCGACGTGCAGGCGCTCGTCGCCGCACGCGCGAGGGAACTGCCGGCCGGCGAGTGGATCACGGCGATCGGCGGCTTCGACATCAACCAATTCGTGCCGCCGCCGGGCGCACCGCGCTTTCCTACGCTCGCCGAGCTCGACGCCGCGGCGCCGAATCACCCGGTGTACATCCAGCAATCGTTCGCGGGGCCGTCCGTCACGAACTCGCTCGGCAAACGCTTCTTCGAGCAAGCCGGCATCGAGGTCGGCAAGGACGGCGCGATCGCGGGCAACTTCCCGTTGCCGAATGCGACCACGCGCGCGCTGTACGAGTTGAAGCAGCGGCAGACGTTCGCGGATCAAAAACGCGGCACGCTGGATGCTCAGCGTTACGCCGCGAGCCTAGGTCTCACGACGCATCTCGATCAGGGCGGCTTCCCAGCCACCGGCACGCCAGCGGATGCCGCGGCACACTTCGACATCTATCACGCCTACGACGCGCTGCTCGCGTTGCACGACGAACACGCGATGCTCGTGCGCATGCGCATCAACTTCCTGTACATGGAAACGGACGGGGCCACGCCGCTGCTTGCGGCGCGGCTGAAGAACGCGTTCCCGCTATTCGGCACACCCATGCTGAAGACGGTCGGCATCGGCGAATTCACTGCGAGAGCCAGCCCGATCATCGGCGAGGCCAGCGACGTGTGGACGACCGGCACACGCCGCGTGGCGCAGGCCGGGTGGCGCAACGAGAACCACTCCCTCACACCCGGCGACTTCAAAGTCATCATCGACGGCTGGGAACGCATCAACAATGAACTAGCGGCGCCCGGCATCACGCAGCTGCGCTGGGTCGTCGCGCACGTGCCGTTCATCACGCCGGAGTACGTCACGAAGCTCAAAGCGCTCGGCGGCGGTGCGAGCGTGCTCGGCGGCTGGCGCTACATCAGCGGCACGGCGCAACAGAACGGCCCGCCGTTCCGCTTGCTTGCAGACAGCGGCATCCCGATGGGCATGAGCAGCGATGGCATGCAGATCTCGCCGATGAATCCGTGGCTGGGTTTGTATTACGTGGTCACGGGCAAGAACGCGCGCGGCGAGCTGATCAACGCGGGGCAGACGCTGCCGCGTAACGACGCGCTGAAGCTCTACACCGCGAGCAACGGCTGGTTCTTGCACGAAGAGGATTTGCTCGGCACGATCGAGCCCGGCAAGTACGCCGACCTCGTGGTGCTCTCCGCCAACTACTTCGACGGCAAAGCCGTGCCCGACGAAGGCATCAAGAAGATCCGGTCGCTGCTGACGATCGTGGGCGGCCGCGTCGTGTTCGGCGAATCTGGCAAACTGTAGCTGACGCGGGCCGCTTCGGCTCGCACGAAGGGGGAACTCATGGACCGCACCGAAGGCAGCCGCCGCCGTTTCCTGGGCGCGCTGGCCGCAGCGAGCACCGCTTCGCTGTTGCCGCGCGCGCTGTTCAGTCAACCCGCCGCTCGCCGCATCGACGTGCACCAGCACTTCGTGTCGCCGAGCTACTACGCGATGCTGACGGCACGCAACTCGCCGACGGCACCCGTGCCCGGCTTCGCCGCATGGAAGGACTACTCGCCCGCGCGCGTGATCGAGCAGCTCGACCAGCTCGGCATCGCGACGGCGATGATGTCGCTCACGGCGCCCGGCGTATGGTTCGGCGACGTGCAGGAAGCCCGCAAGCTCGCGCGCGAGATGAACGAATACGCTACGGCGCGCATGGTCGGCGATCACAAAGGCCGGTTCGGCCTGTTCGCGGTGCTACCGCTGCCCGACGTCGAAGGGAGTCTGCGCGAAATCGAGTACGCGCTCGACACGCTGAAGGCCGACGGCATCGGCCTGCTCACGAGCTACGGCAACGCGTGGCTCGGCGACGCGACCTTCGCGCCCGTGCTCGACGAGCTGAACCGCCGCAAGGCCGTGGTCTACGTGCACCCGACCGACGCAGCCTGCTGCTTAGGCCTGCTGCCGAAAGTGCCGAACCAGATGCTCGAATACCCGATGGACACGATGCGCACGATCACGAGCCTGATCGTCAGCGACACGGCCACGCGCTGCCCCGACGTGCGATTCATCTTCTCGCACGCGGGCGGGCCCCTGGTCGGCGTCGCCGGGCGACTGCTCGGCCAGGAGATGAGCGCCGATAATCTCGCGAAGACGACGACCGCGCCGAACTCGCGCCTCTCTCACCTGCGCCGCTTCTATTACGACACGGCGGCGTCCACGAACCCGGTCAACATGCAGGCGTTGAAGATGCTGGTCGGCGTGTCGCAGATCGTGTTCGGCACGGACTCGCCGTTCGTGCCGGCGCCGCCGCAGGTGGCGGGCTTGAAGTCGGTGGGCTTCAACGCCGACGAGCTCGCACGCGTGGAACGCGGCAACGCGCTCGCGCTGCTGCCGCGGTTGGCATAGCGCGCCCTAGAAACCTTCGGCCGGCTCCAGCCGCAGCACGGTGCCCTCGGCCGCCGTGCCGCCCGAGCGCAGCTCGGTCGCGACGTAGAGGTAGCCGTCGGGGCTCTGCTGCACGTCGCGAATCCGCACGTTCAGTGGCTTCAACAGCGGTTCGCGTTTCTCTGCTTGCGACGGCTGATTGAACGACACGCGCTGCAGGTTCATGCCGTTCAACGCACCGACGAGCATGCTGCCCTTCCAGCGCGGGAACTTATCGCCGGTGTAGAACGCGAGACTCGACGGGCTGATCGACGGCACCCAGAACATGCGCGGGTCGTCCATGCCCTCGCGGTGGTACCACTGCTCGGAAGGCAGCGAGCCCGTGTAGTTGCGGCCCATCGACACGAGCGGCCAACCGTAGTTGTGGCCGGGCTGGAGGATGTTGACCTCGTCGCCGCCCATCGGACCGATCTCGGCCTGCCACAGCACGCCGGTCTCGGGGTTGAACGCGAGGCCGTAACCGTTGCGGTGGCCGTACGTGAAGATCTCCGGTTTCGCGCCCGCGCGGCCGACGAACGGGTTGTCCTTCGGGATCGAGCCGTCGTCATTCAACCGCAGCGTCTTGCCGACGTCGCTGCTCAGGCTCTGCGCTTTCATGCGCAGACTGTTGTCTTCGGTGCCGGTGCAGCACAGTCGATCGCGATCGCCGACGGTCACGTACAACGTGTTGTCGGGGCCGAACAGCAGCTTGCCGCCCATGTTGCCGCTCGCTTCCCACGCATCGGCGACGAAGATCTGCTTGACGCCGTCGATCTTCTTGCCGTCGAACCTGCCGCGCCCGACCGCGAGCGTCGTGCCTTTTTCGCCGCTGATCGGATACGAGAAGTACACGAGCTTGTTGTCGGCGAACTTCGGATGCAGCGCGAGCCACTTCAGGCCGTCGTTGTTCTCTTTCGAAGTGCCGACGGGCACGGTGTACGCGGGCGCGGGCTCGAGCGTGTCGCCATGGATGACGCGAATGCGCGCGGCTTCGGCGACGAGCAGCGTCTTACCGTCGGGCAGGAACGCGAGGCTCCAGGGATGGACGAGGCCGGTCGCGACCGTCACGACGCGGATCTTGCCGCCCTGCACGTCGAGCAGTTGGGGCGACTGCGCAGTCGCGATACCGAAAAAGAGAACCCCAATCGCGAACGCGAAACACCGAACACTGCGGACCAGCATGTCGTTCCCCCCGGAGCGAATCGTTCCGATCCTAGCACGCGTGCGATGGGGTAAGATCGCGGCCATGAAACTCGCCAGCATCCACTATCGCGGCCGCGACATGGTCGCCGCCGAAATCGCACCCGGAGAGCTCGTCGGCATCTCGTCGCTGCCCGGCCGGCCCACGGCGCCCGCCGGCGTCCGCATGCTCGACGTCATTCTCGGCGGTGAACCGCTGCGTAAGGCCATCGCCGAATCGCTCGACGCCATCCGCAACGACGAAAACGTCGCGCGCATGCCGGCCGCCGAAGTCACGTGGTACGCCCCGGTGCGGTGGCCCCTCAAGATTTGCGGAGTTGCCATGAACAATTCCGCGAGCAACGAGCGCAAAGTCAGCGCGCCGGATCATCCCGCGTTCTTCCTGAAGCCGGCGTCGTGCCTCGTGGGCCACCGCCAGCCGATCCGGATTCGGCGCTACTACGGCAGCGTGCACCCGGAGCCCGAGCTGGCCGTGGTCATCGCGCGCGAAACGCGCGACATCCCGGCCGCGAACGCGCTCGACGCGGTGTACGGCTACACCATCTTCAACGACATCACCGGCAACGGTATGCGTAACGAAGACCGGTTCCACTACTACGCGCTGTACCAAAAGAAGGACAACCCGGACGAGACCGAGCGCGTCGAGCAGCATCTTTCGTACGCGGGCCGCTACAAAGGCTCGGACACGTTCGGCGTGATGGGCCCCTGGCTCGTGACCAAAGACGAGATCGCGAATCCCGACGACTTGAGCGTGCAGTGCAAGGTCGGCGGCGAGTCATCGCCGAAGACAGCACGCGCTACTACAACTACAAGGTAGCCGAGATCGTGAGCTTCATCAGCCAGTTCCATACGCTGTGGCCCGGCGACGTGATCTCGCTCGGCACGGCGTTCAAACCGGGCGCGACGCGCAAGTCGATCCACACGGCGAACTTCCAGAACGTGGCGGGACCGGTCGAGGTCACCATCGAAGGCCTCGGCACGCAGGAGAATCCGATCGTGATCGAAGATAAGGAACTCGGCGCGTGGCGGCTGACCTAGACGAGCTCGAAAAGCTCACGATTCGTGTCGCGCTCGAGGACCTGAACACGGCGTTCTGCTATCACCTCGATCACAACGAGGTCGAGGCGCTCATCGATCTTTTCGCCGACGACGTGTACTACACGCACGGCGCGCGCGTATCACGCGGCAAGGCCGAGCTCGCGAAAGTGTTTCGCGGCCGTTCGACCACGCAAGTCCGCACGTCGCGGCACATGTACTCCGGGCTCAAACTCGAGATCGAGAGCGCGACGCGCGCGCGCGGCGCGTCCGTGTGCATGACGTTCGGCGCCTACGGCGAGCCGCCTTTGTCGCCGGCTGTGCCGACGCTCGTGGCAGACTTCGTCGACGCGTACGAGCGCGGCGCCGACGGCCAGTGGCGCTTCAAGGAACGCCACATCCATCGAATCTTCGTGGCGCCCGATAACGCGGGCCCGCTCGGCCAGCAACGCTGAAGAGGGTGCCAGGCCTTGCACTTGCACAGATTTCGGGAGCGAAACATGAATCGACGGTCACCCTAGGAAAGCTGTGCAAGTGCAAGGCCTGGCACCCTCTTTGGATCTCAGCCTCGAAGCGCCGAGCGTGTATCTGTTCACGGGCGAGTTGTGCACGCGCTCGTACAAACTGAACCGGTTCGCATTCGACTTCAAATATCCGCAAACCCGCGACCGGTTCGCGAAAGAACCGGAAGCACTGATGGCGGAGTACGCGCTCACGGACACTGAAAAGGCGCTCGTGCGTGCGCGCGACTGGACCGGCCTCGTCGCCGCGGGCGGCAACCACTTCAACATCATCAAGATCGCGGCCGCGGTCGGCGAGAGCCATCTGCACGTCGGCGCCCACATGTGCGGCGCGAATTGGGACGAGTTCAAGCACACGCTGCCGCACCGCGTCGACATAATGCCGAGCGACCTGCCCCCGCTCCCGAAAGGCCAACGCTGATGTCGCGGATTCTCGGCGGGATCGGCATCGCGCACACGCCGTCGATGGGCTATCAGTACGACAAGGGGATGCGCGAAGGCTTCGACCCGAAGTGGCAGCTCTGGTACGACGGCACGAAGCCCGTGAAGCAGTGGCTGCGCGACCGGCGCCCGAGCCACATGGTCGTGATCTACAACGACCACATGAACTACTTCGATCTGAAGGCCTACCCCACGTTCGCGATCGGCATGGCGGCGCATTTTCCGCAGGCCGACGAGGGTTACGGGTTGCGCCCGTTCCCCGGCATCGACGGCGATCCGGATTTCGCGTGGCCGATCGCGCGCTCGCTGGTGCGCGACGGCTTCGACCTCACGTTCTGCCAGGAGCTCGAGCTCGATCACGGCGTGTACTCGTGGCTGCCGTACTTGTTCGAGACACCGTGGCCGCTGAAGATACTGCCGATCGCCGTGAACATGCTGATGCACCCGGTGCCGACACCGCAGCGGCTGCACGCGCTCGGCGCGAGCCTGCGGCGCGCGTTACTTGCCGACGGCGCTAATCGCGACGTGGTCGTGCTCGCGACGGGCGGCATGTCGCACCAGATTCACGGCACGCGCTTCGGCCTCACGAACGAAAAGTGGGACCGCTACTTTCTCGACGCGATCGAGCAGACAACAGGAAGAGCTCATGGCCACGCCCGTGGAGCAGATCATGCAGATCGCGGGCACCGAAGCCGCCGAGCTCACGATGTGGTACGCGATGCGCTCGGCGCTCGCGCCCGCCGCGCGCACGCACTACAGCTTCTACACGTTGCCGGCCGTGACGGGTTGCGGCGTGGTCGCCCTCGACGAGCGGTCACCGACGTGACGATCACGCACGCACAGGGAATCAGCGCTTGAACACATCCATCTTGCTGCGGACCACAGGGTTATTCGCCTTGGCTCTCGCTGCCGGGGCGGCGGACGCACATCACTCGTTCGCGGCCTTCGACCGCGAACGGTCGGTCGTCCTGACCGGCACCGTGAAGGAGTTTCAGTGGACGAACCCGCACGCCTGGATCCAGGTGCTCGTCCCCGAGGGCGAGAGCGGGCAAAAGGAGTGGAGCATCGAGTGCGGCTCGCCGAACATGATGACGCGCCAAGGCTGGAAGAGCCGTACGCTGAAGGCCGGCGACAAGATCGCGCTCGTCATGCACCCGATGGTGAACGGCTCACCGTCCGGCAGTCTCGTGAGCGTCACGCTGGCTGACGGCCAGGTGCTCGGCCCAGGCGGCGTGCCGGCACCGAAAACCGGCAACGCCCCGCCACCCCAGTAGGTTCACACCATGCAGACACCGAATTCCCATCGCTCGCGCGCGCGATCGTTCGGACACACGGCGCTCTTGGGTCTCGCCTTGCTCGCGGCGGCGGCCGCTACCCAGCCGGTCGCAGCGCAGGCTGCACCGCCCGCCGGAGTCGACTTCACCGGTACATGGATGGGCATCGGCGACGATCCGGATACGCGCTACCGGAACAGCCCGTTTCCTTCGCCGGCGCCGTTCACCGCCAAGGGCCGCGAGCTGTCCATGTATTGGGCCGATCCGCGGAACAATCTCGGCGCACGTTGCCTGCCCGGCGGCGGGCCGGCCGGACAGATGAATGCCGGCACCTTTTTCCCGATCGAATTCATCCAGCGTCCCGAACAGATGACGATCCTGTTCGAATCGATGCAACAGGTGCGGCGCGTCCTTCTCGACGGACGTAAGCATCCAGCACCGGGCGATCTCGAGAGCTCCTGGATGGGCCATTCGATCGGCCATTGGGAAGGCAACGCGTTGGTCGTCGACACGATCGGCGTGAAGGCCGGGTCGTTGAACGGCAGCGGCGCGGCGGTGGTCGCACGCGCAGGCGACAAGGATGCGCGCATGCCGTACACGCAGTCGCTGCATCTCATCGAGCGCATGCGGCTGCTCGACGGCGGGCAGATCCTGGAGGTCGAGCAGACGATCGACGATCCCACGGTCTATACGCTGCCCTTCAAGCTCGAGCGCTACTGGAAGCGCTCGCCAGACACGCCGATTCTCGAGTACATCTGCACCGAAAATCTGCGCCCGGCGGACGAGGGAACGTCAGGCCAGTAGCGGCTGCACCCAGACGCGATAGGCGACGATGCCGATGAATGCGACGATCACGAACAGGCTCACCGCAATCGGCACGTAGCCGGCGAGCTTCACCTGCGCCCCGCCGCGAGCGGCAGCGCGGTGCGCAACGAATGCGGCGAGCGTGGCGACGACCAATGCGCCGAGCTGCCACGTCAGAAACGCGGCAAGCCGGCTCAAGCGCCGCGCGAAATCGTCGTCCTCGGGCGCCACCGCGCGCGCCACGACGAACGATGTCGCGAACAACACGAGCCACACCGCCGCGCACGCGTACACGACGACTTTCGATTGCATTCCGCACCCACCCCGGCTCGCTCACCGCCCATGTGCCATTATGCGCCGTAACGAATCAGCGCCGGCAGGAGGCGCCATGAACGCGGCATCCCCCATCGAGCTCACGATCGAAGCGCGCGTGCGCAGCTTGGGCGAGTTCGACGTGCGCCGCGTGCTGCCCTCGGCCGAGCGGCGCATGGTCGGGCCGTTCGTGTTCTTCGATCACATGGGGCCGGCCGTCTTTCCGCCGGGCCAAGGGCATCGCGGTGCGGCCGCACCCGCACATCGGTCTCGCCACGATCACGTATCTCTTCGAAGGCGAGATCATGCATCGCGACAGCTTGGGCTACGCGCAGCTGATCCAGTCGGGCGCCGTGAACCTGATGACGGCGGGCCGCGGCATCGTGCACTCGGAGCGCGCGAGCGAGCGCGACTTCGCCTGTCACGTCGCACGCTGCACGGCATCCAGTCGTGGATGGCGCTGCCGCTCGAGCTCGAGGAGATGGAGCCGAGCTTCATCCACTACCCCGACCGACGTCGCTGCCCGACGCTCGAGCGCTCGCGGTCGCCACGGTGCGCGTGATCATGGGCGCGCGCGTTCGGCGCACGCTCGCCCGTCGCGACGTATTCGCCGACGCTGTACTCTCGAGGCTGCGGATTGCCGCGCCGGCTCGAGCTTCGCGCTGCCGAACGAGCGCGAGCGGAGCGCGCGGCGTACGTCGTCCGAGGCGCCGTCACGATCGACGGGCGGAGCATCGCGACGGCATGCTGCGGTCGCACGCACCGGCGCCGACGCCTTCGTCTGCGCCGTCGACGTGACAGCCGCGTGATGGTCATCGGCGGCGAGCCGCTCGGCCGCCGTCACATCTGGTGGAACTTCGTCTCGAGCTCGAAGGAACGGATCGAGCAGGCGAAGCGCGACTGGGTCGAAGGCCGCATCGGCAAAGTGCCGGGCGACGACGAGTTCATCCCGCTGCCCGATCGTGATCTTGAGCCGGTGCGAGCGCTCTCCAGCCGCGGCGAGATAGCTGGCGCTCGGCGGGCTCGGCATCGTGACGGTGTAGCCGCGACCCTCGAGGCACGCCGACAGCGCGCGCAGGTACTCGCTGCCGGGCTCTGCGCCGCCGCTTCTGCTCTTGTCTTGTCGTGCGCCTTCCGGCTGGCCACACCGACCCGGCGCCTACCGCCGCGCCCGCGAGCTCCTCACCGTAGTCGTGGTGCGCCGCCGCCGACGCGATGCCGCCGAGCATGCTGCCGATCGCCGCGCCGACGATCGCGCGATTCGGCGCGCTCGGCGCGTTTCGCGCTTCGCATCGTTGACGGTTCCTCGCGGTCTTCGGACGTCGCGACTCGGCGCCTCGCCCGTCTGCTCGACGGCCCAGTTGTGGCACTCGTACCGGTCGCGGCGCAGCTGGTCGGCCGATTGGCCGCGCTGCGGCGTCGACGCGCAGGCTGCACAGGTCCTCGGCCGCCATGGCCGCGCCGACGCTAGCGACCGCCGCCGCGGCCGTGATCAGCGCCGCGGCGCGCTCGAGCGGCTACTTGACCACATAGTTGCGCCCTTCCATGCAGGCCGTGAACGCGCGCGTATAGCCCTCGGCGTCCTCGCGGCGCTTCGTACCGAGCGTCGGGTCGTAGCCGGATCTGATTCGTCGCCCAGGTGTGGCACTGATACCGGTCCTCGCGAGCTGCGCCTCGGTCTGCCCCGCGGACGGATAGACATAAAGCTTGAGGGCCTGCTGCTGGCCGCCTTCTGGTCGCTGCGCGTGCCCGACTCCGGTCCACGCGCACACCGACGCCGACGCGCGGGCCGTACCACGGGGAGTACCAGGGGTCGTAATACCCCCAGGGGTAGAACGGGGAGCCGATAGCCGTAGCCGAACCAGACGTAGGGCCGGGGGTACCCGTGGTGACGATGGTCGGCGTGAGCCGGGAAGCTCACCAACGCGGCAGCGCCGACGACTGCAAGTATCCATGTGCGCATAACACTGCCTCCTAAATGCCCTTTTCGACCCTGCCGCGACGGGTTGGTGCCCGGAACCGGCGGTGAGAGTACCTTAGCCTGATGGTTTCTGAACGTTCGCTGAACCTTTCGGTTGACCTTGACCGCGGCTCGTGCGCATGCGAAGAATCCTGACTGACGTTCACCCCGCGCCGGCAGCCCCACCAGACCAGGTCTCTCGGAAATGAACGACACGAAGCGCGGCGCCTGCCTGTGCGGTGCCATTACGTTCGAGATTGCGCCGCCTTATCGCTGGTTCGCCCATTGCCACTGCTCGATGTGCCGCAAGCACCACGGCGGGCTGTACGGCACCGGCGTCGGCGTGCCCCGCGAGCGGTTCCGCTGGCTGACGGGCCACGACGAGATCAGCCACTACCGGGCTACCGGCGTCGTTCGAGCGGCCGTACTGCCGGCGCTGCGGCTCGAGTGGTCCCGGCCGAATCCCACGACCCCGAGGTCATGCACGTACCTGCCGGCCTGGTCGAGGGCGACATCGGCGTGCGGCCGCGCACGCACATCTTCGTCGGCTCGAAGGCGTCGTTCGACAACGATCACGGACTCGCTGCCGCAGTTCCAGGCGTATCCGCCGGGCCTCGACCTGCCGATCGTCGCCCGGCCGCAACCTCCGGCCGGCAGCGGCAGCGAGCGCGTCGTCGGCAGCTGTCTCTGCGGCACGATCGCGTACGAGGTCACGAGCTCGCCGCGGCGCATCGTCTCTGCCACTGCTCGCTCTGCCGGCGCAGCTTCGGCACGGCGTTCGCCAGCACGCTCGTTCTGCCTCCCGAAGCTTCCGATGGACGCGCGGCAGCGACCGCATCGCGCGCGTATCGCATGCAGCAGCCGCACAGCTATCGAGTCGACTTCTGCGCGCGTCTGCGGCAGTCCGTGCCGACGGTCGTGTCGCCGACGTTCGCGTCGTGCTGATCCCGGTCGGCTCCGTCGATACTTGCCTCCGCTCGCTGACGGCCGTGCATGTCTACGTCGGCTCGAAGGCGCCGTGGGACGAGATCACGGACAACGCGCCGCAGTTCGATGAGATGCCGCCGGCCGATCGGTTCGACGAGACTGTTCGGCTGAGCGACCTGCGAGCACACTACTGCCGACCGCCAGCGGACGGCGGGAGTGCAGTCAATTGCAGGAGCAACTTGCGACTGCGTCGCCGGATGAACTAGGCGCCCTGCTCCGCGATCATCACCGTCGGCGCGTTCGTGTTGCCCGACGTGATGCGCGGCATGACCGACGCGTCGATCACGCGCAGCCCGTCGACGCCGTGCACGCGCAGTCGATCGTCGACCACGGCGAGCGCATCGCGCCCCATGCGGCACGTCCCGACCGGGTGAAAGATCGTCGTGCCGAGATCGCGCGCCGCGCGCTGCAAGCTCGGCGTCCGATCTGTCGCTCGAGCCCGGGCAGCATCTCCGCGGGCGCGAACCGCGCGAGCGCTCTTGCGCGGCCATGATGCGGCGCGTGAAACGTAGGCCCGCGACGGCCACGCGCCAGATCTTCTTCCGTCGCGAGATAATTCAACGTGATCGCGGGATGCGCGCTCGGATCGCGCGCTCTTGATGCGCACGTGGCCGCGGCTGGTCGGCTGCAGGTTGCAGACCGACGGCGTGATCGCGTCGAACGGATGCAGCGGCTAGCCGAACTTGTCGAGCGACAGCGGCTGCACGTGCCACTCGATGTTCGCGTGCGGCTTGCGCGGGATCGCTCCTCGCGAACGCGCCGAGCTGCGACGGCGGCATCGTGAGCGGCCCGGTTCGAAACAGCAGGTACTCGAGCGCCCATCGCGCGCCTTGCCGCGCAACGTTCGCGCGCGCCGATTCAGCGTGACCGTGTTCCGCACCTTGTAGATCGAGCGGATCTGGAGATGATCGTGCAAGTTCGAGCCGACGCCCGGCAGCGCGTGACGCACGACTCGATCGCCGTGCGCCGCGCAGCAGCGCCGCCGGGCCCGACGCCCGAGAGCTGGAGCAGCTGCGGCGAGCCGATCGCGCCGGCCGCGAGCAGCACTTCGCGCCGCGCGCGCAGACGTCGTGGACGCCGCGCCGGCGAAGCGCACGGCGACGCCGGTCGCGCGCGGCCGCCCGTCGCGCGCGCTCGAGCAGCACGCGCTCGACGAGCGCGTGCGTGCGCACCGTCAGATTCGGTCGCTTCGAGCACCGGGCGCAGGAACGCCTTCGTGCCGCTCCACCGCACGCCGCGCCGCTGATTCATCTGGAAATAGGCGTTGCCGAAATTGTCGCCGCGGTTGAACTCGGCGATCTTCGGTATGCCGCACTCCTCGGCCGCCTCGCGCCACGCGTCGAGGATCTCCCAGCTCACGCGCCGTTCCTCGACGCGCAGCTCGCCGCCGGCGCCGTGGAACTCGTCGGCGCCGTGCTGGTAGTCCTCGGAGCGCTTGAACACCGGCAGCACGTCGTCCCACGACCAGCCGCGCAACCCGAGCGCGGCCCAATGGTCGTAGTCGCTGCGCTGGCCGCGCATGTAGATCATCGCGTTGATCGACGAGCAGCCGCCGAGCACCTTGCCGCGCGCGTAGCCGATCGATGCGGCCGTTCAAGCCCGGGTCCGGCTCGGTCTTGATAGCACCAGTCGGTGCGCGGATTGCCGATCGTGTAGAGATAGCCGACCGGCACGTCGATCCAGAAGTAGTCGTCCTTGCCGCCGGCTTCGAGCAGCAGCACGCTGACGTTCGGATCGGCCGACAGGCGATTGGCGAGCACGCAGCCCGCCGTGCCGGCGCCGACGATGATGTAGTCGAACTCCTCCATTGCGAGCGCATTCTAACGGCAAAGCGTGGTTGAGGCCGTCGGCCGGGGCGCGTAAGATTGGAGGATCTAACGACGGAGGAACCGCATGTCGGAACTCTACGAGGACAGTCACCGGCGCCTGCAACGCGCAGTTCGACACCCAGCGGCTCGCCGACCGCATCGAGCAGAAACTGTTCCGCAAAGCGCTGACCGACGAGGACAAGGCCTTCATCGAGCGGCTCGACCTGTTCTTCCTCGCCACCGTGAACTCGAACGGCGAGCCGAGCTGCTCGTACAAGGGCGGCGATCCGGGCTTCGTCCGCGTGCTCGAATCCCGAGCACGCTGATGTTCCCCTGCTACGACGGCAACGGCATGTATCTTTCCATGGGCAACGTCGCGGCCACGCAGCAGGTCGGCATGCTGTTCATCGACCTCTGTCGCCGAAGCGGCTGCGCGTGAACGGCACGGCGCGCATCGAGCCCGCCGCATTCGCCGCGCCGGCGTACCCGGAAGCGCAGTTCGTGGTGGTCGTGAGCGTTCGCGAGGCATTTCCGAACTGCCCGCGGTACATTCACAAGTACGCGCTCGTCGAGCGCTCGCAGTTCGTGCCGCACGCCGGCTGCAACCGACCCCCGTGCCGGGTGGAAGCAGATCGGACTGGGCACGCGACGTGTTGCCGCAACGGGATCCTGCCAAGGAGTCGAAGTCGTGAACGAACAGCGCAGCAAGGATTGGTTTTGGTCGTGGGGCGCGGCGTCGGCGTCGTTCTGATCGTCGGCGGTATCGGCCTCTATTTCCTGCGAGGCAATCGAGCACCCCGCTCCTCGCGCCGGTCGCGGCCACCCACGCGCCCGTGGAGCCGACGGCCGAGCAGCCGCCCGCGCCGGCGAGCTCGCTGCCGCCGGGCGCGCTCGCTGCCGCTGCCGAAGCTCGACGAGAGCGACGCGGAAGTCGTCGGCGGGCTCACCGAGCTCCTCGGCGGCAAGACGCGATCATGCAGTTCCTCGTGCCGGAGCGCCTGATCCGCAACGTCGTCGTGACGATCGACAATGTGCCGCGCCAGCAGATGGCGGCGAATCAACGGCCGATCAAACCGACGCCAAGCGCGTTCATGACCGCGGGTGCGGACGAGCACGCTGACGCTCTCGCCCGAGAACTACGCGCGCTACGCGCCGTTCATCGCCATCGTGCGGCGGCTCGACACGAAGACGCTCGTGTCGTCTCTATCGCGGGCTACAGCCGTTGTTCCAGCAGGCGTACGAAGAGCTCGGGCATCCGAACAGCGTGTTCCATACGCGCCTGCTCGAAGTGATTCGGCACTTGATCGCGACGCCGGACGCGCCGCTCGAGATCAAGCTCGTGCAGCCGAGCGTGCAGTACAAGTACGCGGACGAGCGGCTCGAGAAGCTGTCCGCGGGCCAGAAGGTCCTGATCCGCATGGGCCGCGACAACGAGACCGTCGTCAAAGCGAAGCTCCGCGAGCTCGAAGCCGCGCTGAAGTAGTCGCTTCTTTTCCGCGCCGCCGCATTCGCATTGGTGCCAATCGTCGCGCGCCGCCGCGCTTGGCGTTGGTGCCAATCGTGATGCAGGCGTGAGAGGACCCTCGCGGGACCGTCTGCGCACAGGGATGTGCGCAGCCGAGCCGCAGGATGCGATTTCCGGCGTGTCCCGCGAGCGGCCCTCGACGCAGAGCCGTCCGGAACACCGGGCTCGAACGCAAGCGCAGACCCGAAACGTGTCCGGGTCGCCGCGCTCGAAGATTACTTTTCGATTTCGAGGAGCTCGACTTCGAAGACGAGCGTGGCGCCGCCGGGGATCGGGCCCGAGCCCTGATCGCCGTAGGCCGTGTCGGACGGGCACACGAGCTTCGCCTTGCCGCCGACCTTCATCTTCTGCACGCCTTCCGTCCAGCACGGAATGACGCCGTTCAGCGGGAACGAGATCGGCTGACCGCGCTGCACCGAGCTGTCGAACACCGTGCCGTCGCGCAGCGTGCCGTGGTAGTGCACCTTGACCGTGCTCGACGCCGTCGGGTTCGCGCCCGTGCCGTCCTTGACCGGAATGTAGATCACGCCCGAAGCGCTGCGCTGCGCGCCCGGCTCCTTCGCCATCTTCGCGATGAACGCGCCCGGCCGCCTGCTTCTCGGTGGTCGCGGCCGCCGTGGCGCGCTCGGTCGCAATGGCCCTGAATCTTCGGCCCGTAGGTGTTCAGTCCACCTTCGCCTGCTTGCCGAGCACCGCATCGCTCAAGCCCGCCGTCACGAGCGCGAACTCCGCGGCCGTGAGCTTGAATTCTTTCACGTTGCCGCCGATGGCGAGCCCGAGTGCGTAGAACGTCTTGTCCTGATCGGTATTCAAGGTCTGAGCCTCGATGGAAGTGACGAAAGACAGGCCGAACGTCAGCACGAGGGCGAGCGTGGCATTGCGCATGAACGATCTCCTTGTGCCGACAGCCGGCACGAAAGATCGGCACGCTAGCTGAAAAATCGAGACAAAGCCATTACCGGCATTTAACGAAAGCGCAGATAGCCGATCTTGTTGCCGTTGCCGTCGGCACCGAGAGCGATGATGCGCGGCGCGCTCTCCGACGTCGGCAAGTCGAACTCCGCGAGGTGGCTGCCGTCCGGATTCATGCGGCCGATTCGGTTGCCGTTGCTCTGCGTGAACCACACCGTGCCGTCGGCTGCGATGGCGATCGTCGTGGGGCTGCTCATCGGATGCGGCAGCGCGAACTCCGTGAAGGTGCCGTCGGTCGCGAGGCGCTCGCCGGGCGCGAGCCAGCGCTGATCGGTCGCCGCGCAGCCTGCCGTCGAAACCCGGCGCCGCCCTTCCTTGCCTGCCCCTCGCACCGCTGCCAAGATGCGGAGCCATGTCACCTCCTGCAACGCGTCTCGCCAGCGCCGCGGCGGCCCTCGCGGTCGCCGTCGTCGTCGCCGGCAACGTATTCGCCGAGCGCCCGAACGCCGTCGCGCAGTGGTGGGCGCCCGGCGAAGGCCGCACGCTGCCGGCGACCACCTCGTTCGCCAACGAGCACGGTCGGACCGGCATTCTGAACGCGAGCGGCGCGATCGACACTCGCGGCCAACCGTTCTTCGAGCCGCTCGGCACGAACGGCCGCGCGTGCGTCACGTGCCACCAGCCCGCCGACGCGATGAGTCTGTCCGTCGACAGCGCCCGCGCGCGCTGGGACGCGTCCGGCGGCAAAGATCCGCTGTTCGCCGCGATCGACGGCGCGAACTGCCCGCACCTGCCGCAGACCGAGCGCGCGTCGCATTCGCTGCTGCTCGATCGCGGGTTGATTCGCGTGTTCTTGCCGTGGCCGCCACGCGCACGCGCCGGCTCCGTCGTCGAGCCCGAGTTCACGCTCGAAGTCGTTCGCGACCCCACGGGCTGCAACACGCATCCGGTCTACGGACTCAAGAGCGCGACGCCGACCGTGTCCGTGTATCGACGGCCGCGCCCCGCCGCGAATCTCAAATACGTGACCGCCGCGGAATTCGGCGTCACGCCGTTCAGCTTCAAGGACTCGCGGCCCGCGCAGCGCGACCCGGCCACGGGCAAGCTCGTGAACATGAACATGATGGCCGACGCGCGCGAGCCGACGCTCACGACGCAGGCGGTCTCGGCCGCGCTCACGCACCTCGAGATGCCGAACCCTCCGGCGGCGAACGTGCTCGAGCGCATCGTGGGCTTCGAGAGCCAGATCTACGCGGCGCAGGAGCTGGGACACGAGGCCGGCGATCTGACCGAGCCCGGTGGGCCGCCGGCGCTCGGTCCGCGGCGCTCGCCACCGGCCGAACGTCCGTGCTCGGCAACAACACCACGGCGTACGTATTCCCGATCGGCGACGTATGGCGCTCGCTGCCGCGCAACGGCGATGCGGCACACGATGCGCAGGCCGCGGCGCGCGAGTCGATTGCGCGCGGCCACGACGTGTTCTTCTTCCGCACGTTCTGGATCAAGGACGCGATGCACATCAACACGGTGGGCCTCGGCAACCCCATCAAGCGCACGTGCTCCACGTGCCACGGCATGCACATGACCGGCATGGACACCGCGAACGGCTGGATGGACATCGGCACGACGAACCTGCCGTGGGCCACGGAGAAGCCCCTGTCCCCGTGGGCGAAAGAAAAACCCGAGATGCCGCTGTTCAAGGTCACGTGCGACAAGGCGCCGGCACCGCATCCGTTCCTGGGACGCGTGATCTACACGCAGGACCCCGGCCGCGCGCTGATCACGGGCCGCTGCAACGACGTCGGCACGATCGTCGATGCAGCAGTTTCGCGGACTCTCGGCGCGCGCGCCGTACTTCTCCAACGGCTCGGCGCGCACGCTGCGCGAGCTCGTCGACTTCTACGACCGGCGCTTCAACATTCAGTACAGCGACGCCGAGAAGCAGGATCTCGTGAATTTCCTGGGCTCGCTATGAGCACGGTGCGCGCTGAGCTCGTCGATTGCCTTGCGTCGCGTTGTCGGCCGCGGCCGGCGCGGCGGAGCCGCCGGCGAATCATCGCAACTTCATCAGCTGCCCGATCGTGCGCGACACGCCGACCGTGCCGTGCTGGCTCGCGGAGTACCGAGGCGAGCTGTACTACCTCGGCATCCAGACCGACGTCAGCGCCGAGTTCCACCCGCCGCTGCTCGGGCACAAGGTGCTCGTCGAAGGCACGGTGAAAGACGGGCCGCGCATCTGCGGCGGCATCGTGCTCGAGCCGCTCAAGATCTCTCCGCTCGCCGAGCTCGACGGCACCTGCAACACGATCCTGCCGGCCGAGGAGCAGTACACCGTGCCGTTCGCGCCGCGGCCGCCGGGCCCGAGCGGCGGGCGGCTCGCGTTCGACGCCGCGCCGGGCACGCCGCGCGCGGCGCCGGCGCCGCTCACAGGCCCGCAGGAGTTCGCGCTGTATTACGACTTCGACATGCTCGTCGGTGGCCGGCATTCGAACACGTTGAGCCGCATCTACGAGTACGCGAGCGCGCAGAAGAAACCGAAGCTCGCGATCACGTGTCATCGCGGTGCGACGCTGCTGTCCGACGGCACGCTGATCGCCGAGCGCGAAGACTTAGGTCTAGAGCGCGCACGTGAGCTCGTGAAGCTGCTGCGCGGCGCCGGGCTCGAGGCCGACACGCGCATCGAAGGCATTGCCGCGCTCGCACCCGCCAACGGCGACGGCGATTGGCGGCAGCGCAGCTGCGTCGTGCGCGTCGAGCCCTGATGCACGAGATAACGAACAATTCTTTGAGGGGAACCACCATGCGTAGCCGTGCATTGATCTTGAGCGCGCTGCTCGCGCTGCCGCTCGCCGCCCTCGCACAGACCGCCCCGTGGGTCGGCAGCTGGGGCGCTTCGCCGCTGCCGCCGAGCGCCGCGACGGCGCGCTTCCCAGCCACGCCGGGCTTCGCGAACCAGACGATCCGCCAGATCGTGCGCTTGAGCGCCGGCGGCGACCGCGTGCGGCTGCGCCTGACGAACGAATACGGCACGCAGCCGCTGCGCATCGGCGCCGCGCGCGTGGCGCTCGCCGACGGCACGGGCGCGCTCGTGGCAGGCACCGAGCGCGTCGTGAACTTTGCCGGCAAAAGCAGCGCCACGATCCCGGCCGGCGCGCCACTCGTGAGCGACCCCGTCGACCTGCGCGTCGCCGATCTCGCGTCGCTGTCCGTGAGCTTGTACTTCCCGGACGACACGGGTCAGTGCACGTGCCACCAGGTCGGTTTGCAAGAAGCTTACGTGTCCGCGGCCGGCGATTTCACGACCGGCGTATTCGCGCCGGCACAGACGCTGCAAGCGCGCGCGTTCCTGTCCGGAGTCGAGGTGCAGTCCGCGCGCGCGAAAGCCATCGTCGTGCTCGGCGACTCGATCAGCGACGGCGTCGGCTCGACGTCCGGCACGAATCGCCGCTGGCCCGATCTCTTGGCCGAGCGCCTGAACGCGCGCGGCGGCGGCACGCACTGGGGCGTCGTGAATCACGGCATCAGCGGCAACCGCGTGCTGGCCGACGGCGCCGGCCCGAGCGCGCTCGCGCGGCTCGACCGCGACGTGTTATCTGTCGCTGGCGCGGCGTACGTGATCGTGTTCGAAGGCGTGAACGACTTGGGGCGCGCGCTCGGCCCGCCGTTGCCCGGCTTAGGCCCGCCGCCGGCCGCGAACGGCCGGCCCGCGCCGCTCATGGACCCGGTGTTCGGCTCCGACCTGCTGATCGACGGCTACCGCCAAGTCATCGCACGCGCGCACGCGCACGGGCTGCGCATCTACGGCGCGACGATCGCGCCGTACGAAGGCGCGGCCTACTGGTCGACCGACGGGGACAAGGTGCGCACGGCCGTCAACGACTGGATTCGCAAGAGCGGCGAATTCGACGGCGTGCTCGACTTCGACGCCGTGCTCCGCGACCCGGCAAGGCCCGCGCAGATCAAGGAAGGCTTGCACGCGGGCGATCACCTGCACGGCAGCGACGCGGGCTACCGCAAGGTCGCGGACTCGATCGACCTGAAGCTGTTCCGCTAGCTCGGAGACTCGGCATGTCTGCTGCACCAGCACCAGGCCCGTATGCTCTGAGCGACACGTGTCTGCGGTTGCGTCCCGATAGTTTGGTGGAGCCGATCCACATCGGCAACGATTTCTGGCAGCGCCTGATGAGCGGCAAGCTCGGCGACTTTCATCACGAGTATCTCGTGACGACGTTCGCGTACGACAAGGACTGGCCGAACTGGGAGATGCACCCGAACGGCGACGAGATCGTGATGCTGCTCGAAGGCAAAACGACGCTCGTGCTCGAGATCGGCGGCGGCGAGAAACTCGTCGAGTTGAACGAGAGCTGCGCCTACGTGCTCGTGCCGCGCGGCACGTGGCACACGTCACGCGCGCGCAGCGCGTGCCGCATGCTGTTCATCACGCCCGGCGAAGGCACCCAGCAACGCCCCGCCGAAACCCTCGCCCGCCATACCTTTAACCGCTAGATTGACATACCTTTAACTGGTAGGTACTGTAATTCCCGTCTGGTTCCTGAAGCGTAAATGGGTCCGCCAAATCGGGCGGTGGGTCGCTCCAAGCTGAAGGAGACTGTCATGTCGAACCTACGTGTGCCGTTTGCTGTCCTGGTCGGAGTGTTGTTCAGCTCGGCCATGTTCCTAGCGTTGTATCAGCTCGTCAGCGTGCCTTTGGACATCGGCGATCCCATCAAGGCGACCGCGATCGAGTTCACGCGCCAG
Organism: uncultured Gammaproteobacteria bacterium; assembly: GCA_963748045.1. Lineage (GTDB taxonomy): Bacteria > Pseudomonadota > Gammaproteobacteria > Steroidobacterales > Rariloculaceae > FEN-1219. The sequence goes on along the minus strand of CAVVIC010000023.1, from coordinate 34,684 downwards.
ATCGTCGAAGCGCCGCTCGAGAACAAACGCGATCAAAAGATCGAACGCCGGCCACCGCCGGTTGTGCCGACGAAGAGCAATACGACGCTCATCACCGAAACAGGCGGCGGCGAACGGACAGTCTTTCTGCGAACGAAGCTCGATCTCAGAATCGACGACCGCGGCAAGAAAACTGTCGGCGTCGACCGCGACGTAATTCCCATCGTGCGTGTGACTCCTGACTACCCGGCGCGCGCACAGTCGCGCGGCCTCGAGGGCTGGGTGCAGATCCAGTTCGCTGTCACGCCGACCGGAACGGTCCGCGATCCGGTCGTCGTCGCGGCCGAGCCGCAGGGCATCTTCGAGGATGCGGCCCTCAAAGCCATCGCGCGCTGGCGCTACAACCCGCGCATCGACGGCGGCGTGGCGGTCGAGCGCGTCGGTTTGCAAACGGTGCTCCGGTTCGAGCTCCAGAAGTAGCGGAATCAACGGTTTTCGCGGCACTAGTCAGCACGGCAACTTCAGCCTATCGTTCCAACATGGCTCAGACGAATCCTCCTTTCATGAGCGGTGTGCCGGAGTTGCTCGTGCTGCGACTTTTGTGCGACCGGGAGATGTACGGCTACGAAATCGTCAAAGCCGTGCGTCTCGTAACAGGTGAAGCCATCGGCCTCGGCGAGGGTGTCATCTACCCCGTGCTGCACTGGCTCGAAGAGAGCGGCGCGGTGAAAGCGAAACGCAAATCGGTGAACGGCCGCGAGCGCGTGTACTACTTGGTCACGACGAAGGGCAAGAAGCGTCTCGAGCACTTGAGCAACGAGTGGCAACGCGTGAGCGGGGGCGTCAACTCGGCGCTCGGCGATCCCGGCGGAGCTACGGGCAATGCGTGAGAGCAAGTTCGAGGCTCTGAAGCTCGAGCTGCTGCAAGGCGGCGTTGCACCGGTCTACATCGCGCGAACGCTCCTCGAGCTCGAGGAGCACTACACGGATCTCGAACAGGACGCGCTGGCCGCAGGGCTATCGCGCGAAGAAGCCGAGCGCGCCGCCCTCACTGCACTCGGCAGCGAACAGCACATCGCAGCGGCCGTGCTCGCACGGCCGGAGCTGCGCGAGTGGAGCGTGCGCTACCCGTGGTTCGCGTACTACGTTCGCTCCGCCACCACGATCGGGCTCATCCCCGGTATGCCCGTGATGTTCTGCATCGAGCACCGCCCCGAGCTCGCGCGCTGGGCAGCGGCCGTCATGGCCGCCGCCACGTTCATCGGCGCGATTCTGACGTTGCTCGACTGGATGATCGTACCGGTCTAGCCGCCCGCGCTCACTTGCCCGGCTCGAAGCGATCGAGGCACTCGTACGGGTGCACGTAGTCGCCCGGTCTCCACACGAAGTACCGCTTGAGCTCGAACGGCCGCTCGAAGTTCACGGGATCGGTCGTCGTCAGCGTGTAGTCGAGACGGCTGTAGTCCGCGTTCGGGATGAAGCGCTCGACGGTCTTGATCTGATCGCTCTGCGGCGTGCCCTCGTGATCGAAGTAGGCGGCCTTGAGGTGATCCGTCTCGACGACCAGCGTGGTGCCTTCCCAGTGGCCGCGCGAGTAGCCGAACAGCGTGTGCGCGGCCGGCGCCACGTCCTTCGGATTCATGTGGATCGTGCGCTGCGCGTCGTTCTCTTCGAGCCGCATGATGATGGTGTCGCCGTTCTTCGTGAAGTCGATCGGCAGCGGCGTGATCATGATCAGCGGCGTGCCCTTGGTGCCGCACTTCAGAAGCACGTTGTCGCGCGGATTCCACTTCGCGAGCCCGGCCTTGCCGGCCGCCGTCAGCGGATAGCCGCCCTTGAACATCGGGAACGCGGCCGGGTCGCTCATGATCGTGGACCAGACGCGGAACAGGCCGTCGGCCTTGGCTTTCGCGGCAGCGACGTCGCCGTCGATCTTGCCGCGGCCGATGACGCGGCCCGCTTTGCCGTCCGGGAAGTACGCCTGGGCCGATCCGAACGTGAACTCGTAGCCGCTCGGCAGCAGCACGCTGCGCGCGAGGAGCTCCGGTCTGTTGCGCATCGATGGCGAGCCCGCGATCGTCACTTGTCACCGACGAGGATCGAGCTTCCGTCCACGCCGCGATTGCGCAGAATGCGATCGACGCCGTCTCCAGCATCCCACACCGTCTCGACGCCCTTCTCGTCCTTCACGGAGAGCAGGATCTGTCCGTGCGGATTGCGCCACGACACCGATTTGATGACGCCGGTGACTTCGATGTTCTTGGTCGAATCGAAGATTCCGGCCTGACTGTGATGCGCGCGAGCGAAGCTCGCGACGAGCATGAGGCCCGCGAAGAGGCCTACGAGACGAACGATCTTGAGCATGTTCCAACCCCCGTTGAGGCGCAGGTCACCCCGGCGCCAGATACGTCGATTCTAAACCCGGATCGCTCCCGTGGCGCCAGGAGTTTCGGCGCTACGAACCCACCACCGATGCTGGCACTGCGCATACCACCGCGGTATCGTCGCCCGACGATGCGAGCCCCGAACCTCGTTATGTTGCTGGTGGGCGCGGCCGTGGCGGCAGGTGTGCAGCTCGGCTGCGCGCCACAAGCCGGCCGAGATCACGGGACGTGCGAAGGTCGTCGACGGCGACTCGCTCGAGATCGGCAACGACCGCGTGCGCCTGTTCGGCATCGACGCGCCCGAAGGCCGTCAGGACTGCCGGCGCAACGGCCAGGCGTGGCGCTGCGGCGAGGACGCCGCCGCGAAGCTGCGCAGCCTCGTGCAAGGCGCCACGCTGCGCTGCCTGCCGCGCGACACCGACGAGTACGGCCGCAGCGTTGCCGTCTGCAAGAACGGCAACACGGACATCAACGCCGAGATGGTGCGCGCGGGATTCGCGCTCGCGTATCGCCGCTACAGCAACGACTACGTCGACGAAGAGAACGAAGCGCGGAATGCGAAGCGCGGGCTCTGGGCCGGCGAGTTCACGCCGCCGTGGGACTATCGCCGCGAATCACGCGAAGCGCCGCGCGCAGCCGCAGCAGCAGCCGGCGCCAGCGCTCAGCCCCGAGCGGCGGCACCCGCGGCACGACGCCGCCGAGCTCGCGCTGCGCGATCAAGGGCAACATCAACCAACGCGGCGACCGGATCTATCACCTGCCGGGGTCGGATTCGTACGACAGCACCGTCATCGACGAACGCAACGGCGAACGCTGGTTCTGCTCCGAAGCCGAAGCGCGCGCCGCCGGTTGGCGTGCCGCGGGCACACGCGCCGCCCGCTAACCGTCGAATCGCAAAAAAGAGCACCGGACCCAGGCCGGCGATGCCGGCCGTGAGCCCGGTGCTCAGGGGGTCAGTCGTTGCGGTCAGGCCGCGCGAAGTCCCCGCCGTGGTGGTCTTCGAGCCCGATCGTGTCGGCGAAGCCGTTGCGATCGGCGTCTTTGACGTCCACGAAGGTCTTGTCCGCAGGCGTGCCGCCCATGAGCTTCGTGCTCATGTCGATGCTGAACTTCACACCGAGCACGCTGATCGACACGCCGGCCACGTAGCCGCCGGTATCGACCGGGCCCGACACCTCGTAGCTCTGCATGTGATCCTCGATGTGCAGCGCACCGCGATGAACGCACCGGTCGTGTCGAGATGACCGTGCACGTCGATGAAGCTCACGCCGGGCGACGAGCGACTTCAGATCGGTGCCCGTGACCTTATCGTCGTTCATCAACAGCGTCTGTGCATCGACGATGACGTCGACGGTGCCCAGCGCCGGCGGGAACGACATCTTGATCGTCGTGGTCCCGGCCGTGGTATCGCTCGTCATGCTCGAGACGATGCCCTCGAGCCTGAGCTCGCCGTTGCCGTCCGCACGGCCGTCCGCGCGAATGCGGTCGACGTTCAACACGCCGTCGACGATCGCGCCGCGCACGTGCACGCGCAGACCCGCCGCGCTGCCGTCCGTGATCGCGGCCGCCAGCGTCGAGGGGCGATACTGCGTGGTCGACGAGAACTTCAGCGTCGTGCCGCGGATGCTCCACGTGGTGCCGTCGAGCGTCAGCACACCGCCGAGATCGGCATGATCTTCGTGCTCGCCCTTGCCCTCGCCGTCGAAGTCGTCGTGATCCTCGACGTCGACGCGCTGCGCCAGGAACTCCTGCGGCTTCGTCGCGTCCGGAATCGTGCCATGCAGCTCGACCAGACTGCCGTCCTGAACGCCCGTCGGCAGCGCTCACGCCCGCATCCAAGGTGACGTTCAATGTGCTGCCACCCTTGAGCGTCAGCACGAACTTCGTGCCGTTCAGCCCCGAGACGGTGCCTTTGACCTCGAACGTCGTGTCGGTCGCGGCCTTCTTCTCGATGAAGCTCGCGATCAACGTCGTGCCGTCGAAATCACCGCTGACTTCGACGTGATCGCCGTTCGCGAGATCGCGAACGCGTAAGCGCCGCCGCCCTCTGCCTTGAACACCGTCGTGGCGTTCGCGAGCACGCTCTGGCCGAAGACCTTGAAGTGCTTGATCGTGGCGTCGGCCGCATCGACCGCTACGTCGGTGACCGGACCCTCGATCTCGGCGTCGTAGCGGATCTCGGTGGCCGTGCCGTGGCCGTTGTCGTCGTGACTACCCTTCACGCGCACGACCATGCCGACCGACAGCGCGCTGTCATTCGCCGCGCTCGCGCCGCGCACGTCGAAGCTCGCCTTGTTGCGTCTCGAACTCCACGCCGTTCACGAACACGCTGCCGAACGCGCTGATCCGCCCAACCGCAACACCGTTGACCTGGTTCGAGCCCGCCGGACCGACCATCGTCGCCGGCGAACCGCCACCGCCACCACCGCAGCCGACCAACCACAGGCTCGCCGCGGCGAGCGGCAAGTATTTTCCGAAACGCATAGCTGTTCTCCATTTTCCGGCGAGTGCGCCGTTCACCGCGTATGTGTGCCACATTGGCACATTGGTTCAATTTGCCCAACCTGTCTCCAGATGGAGACCGAACGTCGCCCGGAAGCGCACTCGCCCGCGAAAGCTCGCGCAGCGGAGAAGTTGGCGGCGTCCGCGAGCACCGCGCCGGGGGGCTGGCGCCGCCGACCGCCGCGACGGACGATGAGCCCCTGGGCCGCCGAAGGGGGAGATCGACGATGCCGCGCCATCTACGCACTTTGCTCCGCGTTCACTTGCTGCTCGCAGCGCTCACGTTGGCGGGCGCCGCGCTCGCGCAAGCGCCGCCGAACCCGTATCGCCAGGTCGAGAGCTGGGCCAAGCTCACCGGCGGCCGGCAGATCGGCGCGGTCGGCGACGTCGACGTCGCTCCCGACGGCAAGCACATCTGGGCCATACTCCGTTGCGACGCCGGCGGCGATAAGTTCACGTACGAGTGCCTCGACTCGAATCTCGACGTGGTGTTCGAGTTCGACGCCGACGGCAACCAAGTCGCGAGCTTCGGCGGCGGCATGTTCATCTGGCCGCACGGCATCGACGTCGACCGCGACGGCAACGTGTGGGTGACCGACGCCGCGAGCACGGAGCGCACGGACGGGCCGAGCGGGCGCGGCCGCGGTCATCAAGTCGTGAAGTTCAGCCCCACGGGCCAGGTGCTGCTCAAGCTCGGCACGCCGGGCAAAGCCGGCAACGACGAGCGGCATTTCAACGCGCCGAGCGACGTGGTCGTAGCAGCCGAACGGCGACATCTTCGTGGCCGACGGCCACGGCGACGACACGAACAACCGCGTCGTGAAATTCTCGCGCGACGGTAAGTTCATCAAAGCGTGGGGCCACACGGGCTACGCGCCGGGCGAGTTCCGCACGCTGCACTCGATCGCGATCGACGCCCAAGGCCGCCTGTTCGTGGCTGACCGCTCGAACAACCGCATCCAGCTGTTCGACCAGGACGGCAAGCACCTCTCGAGCTGGACGCAGTTCGGCCGGCCGAGCGGCATCACGTTCGACGACCACGGCCGCATCATCGTCGCGGACTCCGAGTCCGATAACGTCGAGAACCCCGGCTGGGAAATGGGCATCAGGATCGGCGACGCGGCCACGGGGTGGGTGACCGAGTTCATCCTGTATCCGTGGGGCGATCCGCGTGTCACGCGCGGCACGGGCGCCGAATTCGCGGCCGTGGACGCGGCCGGCAACCTCTACGGCGGCGAACCGCGGCCACGCAAGCTGCAGAAGTACGTGCGCGTGCGGCCGTAACACCCGAGCGGTTGAGCCTCGTGCCGGCGAAGCGTATAGTGCTGCGCACTACGTTTCGTCATACATTCTGTCATGTCACTCGTCAGTATCAGGCTTCCGGACGAAGTCGAAGCGCTACTCACGCGCGAAGCTGCGCGTATGCAGCGGCCGAAGTCCGAAATCGCCCGTGACGCTATCGTCGATTACCTCGAGCGGATGGAGCGCGAGCGTTTCCTCGGCGACATCGCACGCGCGGCACGCGAACGCGGCGCGACGGAGGCACTCGCCGCTGCCGAGGAAGCGCTGCGCACCGGCAACGAAGCCCTCGCCCTGAGCGAAGGTGGCGTGCAGGAGCAGAAGCCGCGCTACCGCACGCGCAAGAAGAGCCAGCGCCGATGAGACGCGGCGAGATCTGGCTCGGCAACCTGAACCCGAATCGCGGCGCGGAGATCGGCAAAGTGCGCCCCGTGCTGATTCTGCAAGCGGACTTCCTCATCGCCCAGGGCGAGCCGACCGTGGTCGTGCTGCCACTCACCACACAGGTGCGGCCAGCCAAGGAACCGCTGCACGTCACGATCCCCAAGCGGGATGGGCTCGCGCAAACGTGCCAGGTAATGCCGGAGCAGCCGCGCACGCTCGACCGCAAGCGCCTGATTGAGGGGCCGCTCACGCGACTCACGCCCGATGAAATGGCGAGGGTCGAACGCAGTTTCAGAGCCGTGACGGGGCTCTACGAGTAGCGCCCAGACCGGCGGCGTCACGCCCCCGCCGTTAGCGGATCGCGTAGCGCAGACTGAGACGCCCGCCGGGAAGCTCCTGAACCTTCAACAGCTCGAGCGCATGCCGGCACGCCGTCGTCGCGAAGAGTGCCGTCCCCTCACCCGCGATCAGCGGATAGACAATGAGCCGCAGCTCATCGACCAAACCCGCATCGATGAGGCTCGCCGTGGTTCGGGTCCCTCCCATGAGATAGATGCTCTTGCCAGTTTGCCGTTTGAGCGCGGCGAGGTCGTCGATCCCCCGCAGGAAACGCGCGTGCGGCCACGCGGCGGAAGTCACGGTGCGCGAGAGCACGTAGTGCGGGGTCCGCTTGGCGAAGCGGGCCCATTCGAGCTCGCCCTGCGTCGGGGACTCCGGCTCGTTCTCGAGGGCGGTCCAATACCCCTCGTATTCGGAGTACATGCGCCCGCCGAGCACGCACGCGTCGATCTCCGACGTCAGGCCGTAGTCGTCCGACCAGCCTTCGACCCAGTCCGCGTAGCCCTCCGCCCCTCCCGTCTTCGCGTCGACGGAAACCTTCATCGCAGCAATCAACTTGCGCATGTGCCTCTCCCTTCGGTGGTCGTCGTTCGTCGTGGGATAATTTAGTGTCGGGCCGCCGAGCGGTGGGAGTGACAAAGGTGACGGGATTCCGATGGACTCCATGATCACGGCCGCAGCGCGTGCGCTCGCGGCGGGTGATCCGCTCGGCGCACTGAAGCGCGTCGCTCTGCGCGACGACGCGCCCGCGCTGGCGCTGCGCGGCATCGCACTCGCGCAGCTCGGCGATCTGCCTCGCGCGAAGATTCTCCTACGCCGTGCCGCACGTGCGTTCGGCCCAAAAGAGGCCGTGGCTCGCGCGAGGTGCGTCGTCGCGGAGGCCGAGATCGCCCTCGCCTCGCGCGAGCTCGGCTGGCCCGCGAAGGCGCTCGAAGCCGCGCGCGCCACGCTCGAACTGCACGGCGACCGGACGAACGCCGCGCATGCGCGCTATCTCGAGGTCCGGCGCCTGCTGCTGATCGGGCGCCTCGACGAGGCCGAACGCATGCTCGCCGCCTTCGACGCTGCGCCCTTCCCGCCCGCATCGAAAGCCGTGCACGAGCTGCTCGTTGCAGGCATCGCGCTCCGCCGCGTGCGAACGCAGACGGCACGCGCTGCGCTCGCACGAGCGAAGCGCGCGGCACGCGCCGCGCGAATCCCCGCGCTAACGGCGGAGGTCGAACGTGCGGCGCTCGTCCTCCGCACGCCCGCCGCGCGCCTGATAGCGCGCGGCGAGTCGCGACTGCTCCTGCTCGAGGATGTCGAAGCGTTGTTCGAGTCGCGAGCGCTCGTCGTGGACGCGTGCCGGCACGTAGTGCGCAACACACGGGAGGTCGTATCGCTCGCCACGCGTCCCGTTCTATTCGCGCTGGCACGTGCGCTCGGCGAAGCGTGGCCCGGCGACGTATCGAGGGAAACCCTCGTGGCGCGCGCCTTCAGGGGCAAGCGAGCCGATGAATCGTATCGCGCCCGACTACGAGTCGAAGTCGGGCGGCTTCGCAGGGCGCTGCGGACGCTTGCCGGCGTGAGCGCAACGAAGCGCGGGTTCGCGCTCGTGCCGCACGCCGCGCGCGAGGTGGTCGTGATCGCGCCGCCGGTCGAGGAGCAGCACGCCGCCGTGATCGCGTTCCTCGCGGACGGCGAGTCGTGGTCGAGCTCGGCTCTCGCGATTGCGCTCGGCGCCAGTCAGCGCACGGTGCAGCGGGCACTCGACGAGCTTGCCGAGGCGGGCAAGGTGCAGCCGCTCGGTCGCGGGCGATCTCGGCAGTGGACGACCCCGCCCGCGCCGGGATTCGCGACAACCTTGTTACTCCCCGGCCCGCTGCCGAGTGACTAGGATGGACTCATGAAACATTCAGCAGCCGAAATCCTCCGCGAATACGGACCCTTTCCGGACATCGATCACGTGCGCGGCGTGACGTTCGACGGCACGCACGTCTGGTTTGCGACCGGGGACAAGTTGAGCGCGTTCGATCCGACGAATGGCGAGGTGCAGCGCTCGATCGAGATCGCGGCGCACGCAGGCACCGCCTTCGACGGCCGCCACCTGTTTCAGATAGCCGAGGATCGCATCCAGAAAATCGATCCGCAGACGGGCCGTGTGCTCGCCACGATCCCAGCGCCCGGTGGCGGCGGCGACTCGGGGCTCACCTGGGCCGAGGGGACGCTCTGGGTCGGGCACCATCGCGCGCGGAAGATCCATCAAATCGATCCCGAGACGGGGGCGATTCTGCGCACGATCGAGTCCAACCGCTTCGTGACCGGAGTCACCTGGGTCGACGGCGACCTCTGGCACGCCACCTGGGAAGGCGACGAGAGCGACTTGCGACGAGTCGATTCTCGAACCGGAGAGGTACTGGAGAAGGTCGACCTGCCGCCCGGAACGGGCGTGTCGGGGCTCGAGTCCGACGGCGGCGACATGTTTTATTGCGGCGGAGGACGGAGCAAGAAGGTGCGGGCCGTGCGCCGACCGGCGCGCAGAGCCGACCGGGGCGCCTAATCTCGCGGGCCCGTGATCTAATGCGGGCGATGAGAAACTACGACATCGTCATCGCGACGTGCTGGCTGCTGTTCTTCGTCGTGTGGGCGGTGCTCGCCAGGGTCGATGGAGGCCGGGGCGGACGCTCGTCGCCGATCAATGCGGCCTTGCGTCTACTGGTGGTGGTGCTGATCGCGCTCGCGATCTACTTCGGCAATCGCCTTCCCGTGGGTGAGCTCGCGCTTGCTACGACACTGCGCGGCCGCCGCCAGCGGCGCCGCGGCCGCCGGCTCCGTGCTCTGCGTCATCGGCCTCGCGTTCGCCATCTGGGCGCGCGTTGTGCTCGGGCGTCACTGGGGAATGCCGATGACGCTGCGCGACAAGCCGGAGCTCGTCACGTCGGGGCCGTACGCGTACGTGCGTCATCCCATCTACACGGGTCTCGCGACCATGATGATCGGCACCACACTCGTGTATCCGCTCGGCGTGCTGTGGTGCCTGGTGATGATCCCCTACATGATCTTCGGCGCGCGGCGTGAAGAGCGCGACATGGAGCGGCTATTCCCGGACGTGTGGCCTGCGTACAAGCAGCGGTCGAAGATGCTCGTGCCGTTCGTGTTCTGAGCTAGCGCGCGCGATAGATATCGCGCCGATGTCCAATCTTCACGACGAGCACTACGAGCTTGTGCTCGAGCACCTCGTACACGATGCGATACACGCCCTGGCGAACCCGGTAGCGCTCGAGGCCGGACAACTTCTCGCAGCCTACCGGCCGCGGGTCGTCCGCGAGCGCGCGAATGCGCTCGAGGATGCGTGCTACGTCGGCGTTCGGAACGCGGCGCAAATCCTTGGCGACGGATTTCCTGAAGACGAGCTCATAGCTTGCCATGCGCCTTCAGGTCCTTGAGCAAGGCCTCGTAGGACAGCACCGGCTCGGCGACGCGATCCTCGAAGGCCGCCAGATCCTCTTGGTCTTCCTGCAACGCCATTCGCACGGCGTCGTTGACGATCTCGGAGATGGAACGGTGCGTGTGCGCAGCTTTCAGGCGAATGGCGCGATGCAGATCGGGTTCGAAGTAGACGGTGGCGCGCTTGGCGGTGTTGTCGCTCATTAGGGCCTCCAGATGGGCGGGCACTATAGCGTTGTGACGCTATGACGTCAAAACGCTGGGGCCGGACCGCGCCACCACTGGGGGCGACGTATCGACGGCGCTCCGTGATCGAATCGCTAGGGCGCTCCGCCGCACGCGCGGCATCCTGCGCCGCGTGGCCACCGTCAAGACCTTGAACACGATCGCGTTCTGCGCCAGCGCGGCGCTGTTCGTCGTCTCGTTCTGGAACCGCAACGACTTGCCTCCGGCGAGCGCTCTGCTGCCGCAGCTCGCGGCCGAGCCCGCGCAGAAGCCAACCGCGAAGCAGCCGTTTACCGTGGAGTACTCCGGTGTGCGCTACGCCGTCGAACCGCAGTACGAGTACGACTTGAGCGGCATGGTGGTGTCGTACCGACAGCACGACGGCGACAGCATGCACCGCCTTGCGAACGACCACCTGAACATGGCCGATCTTTGCGTCGTGTGGGGCGGCACGGCCGCGAGCCCGCACCTGAGCGACATCAGTTTCTGGAACGGCATCTTCACCTGCAACTTCGAAACGCAGAGCCGCACGGCGTGGGACAGCATTCGACCGCAACAGGTGTCGAACAACCACCTGATCTCGGCCGACGACCTGATCCGCGGCCAAGTGGCCGAAGTGAAGATCGGCGACCAGGTGCGCATCCGCGGCTGGCTCGCGAGCTACGGCAGCGGCGGCAACAAGCGCGGCACGAGCACGACACGCGAGGACACTGGAGATGGCGCGTGCGAGACCATCTTCGTCGACGACTTCGAGATCGTGAAGCCGGCGCGCGGGCCTTGGCGCGTAGCTCTATATGTGTCGCTCGTGATGGTCGTGCTTTCGGCGGTGGTGCACTTTCGGTTGCCGTATCGGCCGTACGCCTAGCGCTGTCAGTCGTTCTTCTGTTCGGTACGCGGCACGCTGGCCCACAGCAGCTCGCCGCTGCTCGCCAACTTCACCGAGGCGGCGTTCGCGATGTTCTTGCCGTTCTTCGCGCCGTACCCGTCGATGTTGACGACGTCGCCCGCGTTCACTCGGTTGCGGCCCCAGCCGCGCCGAACCAGGTCGTTGATGCCGACGAGCTCGATCGCCCAGTTCTGCACGTTGCCCTTGTCGTCCTTGGAGTCGACGTAGATCCACGCGTGCGGGTTCGTCCATTCCATTCGCGTGACGGGGCCCGCCAGCTTGACGGGCTTGTTGATGTCGAACTCGGCGGCGAACGAGTGGTGTGACGAAGCGGGTGCGGCCGCGACGAGCCACGCCGCGCCAACTAAACCGAAGAACATGGATTTCATCGCCGGACTCCTCGCCTACGTATAGTGACCAGCGTAGGTACCGGCTACGATGGCGTCAATCGAAGCGCCAATCCGGGGGGCGACATGAAACGGCAACTCGCAGCGTTGATCCTGTTGGCGGCAGCCACATCCGTGTCGGCACAGTGGCTGGACCTGAAGACACCCGGTGTCCCGCGCACCGCCGACGGCAAACCGAATCTCACCGCACCCGCGCCGCGCACGGCGGACGGCCACCCCGAACTGACCGGTCTGTGGCGCGGGGCAGGCACGAAGGGCGACCTGCGCGACACGACGAAGCTCCAGGCGTGGGCGCGCGAAACGATGGCCGCGCAAGAGAAGACGTACTACAAGAACGGCCCGCACATGCAGTGCCTGCCGACGGGCCCGAACTCCATTACGGGCGGCGGCGGCGCCGGCGGCCTGCGCAGGATCGTGCAGGGCCCGGGCGCGATCGCGATTTTGAACGGCGACCTGACCTATCGCACGATCTTCACGGACGGCCGCAAGCTCGAAGCGGATCCGTTGCCGACGTGGATGGGCTACTCCGTGGGCCATTGGGACAAGGACACGCTCGTCGTCGAGAGCAACGGCTACAACGACAAGACCTGGCTGCACCCCGAAGGGCTCGTGCACACGGACAAGCTGCGCGTCACGGAGCGCTACAGCCGCCCCGACTTCGGGCACGTGCAGCTCGACAGTCACGTACGACGACCCCGGCACGCTGGTCTCGCCGATGCACGTCAGCGTCGCGCTCGAATACGCGGCGGACGACGAGATCCTCGAGTACGTCTGCAACGAAGCCGACAACGGAGGCACGAAGCACTGGGTTGGCGACAAGCTCTCGGACAACAGCGCTCCGGCGGTCAACGTGCCTGCGCAGGTCCTCTCCAAATACGTGGGCACGTATAAAGGATATTGGCTCGACAGCATGACCACGCTCGTGGTCACGCTCAAAGACGGCGCGCTGGTCGTGCGCAGGAATGGCAGCAAGGAATCGCCACTGATCGCGCAGTCCGAGACCACGTTCGTGTGCCCGAGCTGCCAGTGGGGCCAGCCGTACGTGTTCGCTCGCGAGAACGACGGGACGGTGACGGCCGTGAAAGAGGTTCAGGTCTCGGGCGAGTGGATCTTCAAGCGCGTGCAGTGACGGCTTAGCGGCTCGCGGAGAACGCGCAGCACGTTCGTCAGCGAGGACGACCCGTCGGCCGCTTCGGGAACGGCGGCTTCCCGCGTCGCCACTGAATCATGATGAACGCGCCGAGCATTCCGCCGAGATGCGCGAAGTGCGCCACACCGGCCTGCGTGCCCGTGACGCCGAGAAACAGCTCGAGCGCGCCAAAGGCCGTCACCGCCACCCAGGCGGGCATCGGGATGGGCGGGAACAACAACATGATCCTCTGGCGCGGAAAGTACATGCCGTACGCGAGCAGCAAGCCGAACACTCCGCCCGATGCGCCGAGCGTGGGATAAGGCGAGCCCAAGAGCGCGTTCACGCCGAGCTGCGCCACTCCCGCGCTGACTACGGAAACGAAATACAGCGACACGTACCAGCGCGTGCCGAAGGTTTGCTCGAGCGTGCTGCCGAACGAATAGATCGCGAACATGTTGAAGAAGATGTGCGAGACGCCGCCGTGCAGGAAGCCGTAGGTCACGAGCTGCCAAGGCTCGAAGCTGATCTCGGGCCCGTACACGGCCGACGCGTTCAGCGGCCAAAGGGCGAACCAGATAGTTGCTGAATCGCCCATCGTCGACATCTGGAGCAGGAACACGACGACGTTGGCGCCGATGATGGCTTGGGTAGCGCGAGGCATGCTTAAGTCTAGCTGACTCAGCTGCTGCCGAGCAGCGCGCGAGCGGCACCGCCAAGGCGTTCGTCGAAGGTGGCCAGCGGTGCACCGAGCTCCGCTGCCAACCAGAGATAGGCCGCGTCGTACGCCGAAAGGTCGTACTGGATCGCGAGGCGCCACTGCGCGCGCATATCGCAACGACAACGCGTGAGCTCGAGCTCCGTGAAGTCGACGAGCGCTTGCTGCGCGACGGACCCCAAACCGTGCCGCGACTTCTTCACGGCCACGCTGACGAACTCGTCGGCCAACAGCTCCGGCGCGAACAGATCCTTGCCCGTGAGCGCCTGTACGGCGGCATCGCGGTTCGGCTCGTCGAAGAGCACCGCCGCGACCACGCTGCAATCGACCACTAGCGGCGCCCGAGCGGCGTCGCGAGCGCGCGGTTCCGCAACGATCAGCGCCACCGCACGCTCAGCGCGCATCACGCTCGGCGCGGATCAGGTCGACAGCGAGCGGCCCACGCTTGAGTGGCTTCTTCACGCGCTCGCGATGCTCGGCCGCGATCTCCTCGATTCGCCGCGTACCGCTGCGGCGCATTTTCGGAACCTCGGGCGCCGCGGGCGGCTCTCCGCCGCTCGCCTGCGACCCGAGGGCCGCAGAGAGCAGAGCCATGAGCTCGCCTTGAATCGATCGATGATGCCGCGAGGCGCGCTCGCGCAGCTTGTCGAGCACTTCGTCGGGGACGTTCTTGATCGAAAGGTTCGGCATCGCGGTGGCTCCGTTACAGAGCCATAATGGCGCCATCTCGGCTGCTGATCAAGACCCAGGGCGGCTCTGCACGCGGCTGCGCTACTGCACCTTCCGCACGAACTCCGATTTCAGCTGCATCGCGCCGATGCCGTCGATGCGGCAGTCGATGTTGTGATCGCCCTCGACCAGGCGGATGCCCTTCACTTTCGTTCCCACCTTCAGCACGGATGAGGAACCTTTGACTTTGAGGTCCTTGATGACGGTGACGGTATCGCCGTCCTTGAGCTCGTTGCCGTTCGAGTCGCGCACGAGTAGATCGCCCTCAGCGGCGACTTCCGCCGCGCCAGCGCTGCGCGACCATTCGTGTGCGCACTCCGGGCAGATGTACAGGGACCCATCCTCGTACGTGAGCGCGGATTTGCAGTGTGGGCAGGGCGGTAAGGCACCCATTGGTCTTTCTCGGGACTTTGCAGCGGGCAGTGTATGCTCCCCAGACAGCAATGAGGTTCACGCCATGCAACGCCTGCCAGGCGCCACGCCGCTTCTGACCGCAACCGCGATGGTGCTCCTCTGCGCTCCCGCTTCGGCGCATCACAGCCAGTCCATGTTCGACACGTCGAAGGAGCTCGTCCTCGAAGGCACGGTCTCGCGCTTCGACTGGGTGAACCCGCACATGTACATCGTCGTCGCAACGAAAGGGCCGGACGGCAAGCCGGCGCTGGTAGAAGGCGAAGGCGTCGGGATCACACAGGCGCTCGTCGACGGGCTCGATCGAAACGCGCTGAAGCCCGGCACACCCGTCGTCATGCGCGCGAACCCCAATCGCGGCGGTTGGGGCAAGCAGGTGCGCGTGCTCGACGTGACGACGCAGGACGGCGAGATTCACCCGTTCTATGCCGCCAATCGCCGCACGCGCATCCTGACGCCGGCCGCGAGCCTCGAGGGTCATTGGGCACCGTCGCGCGCGGGGTTCGGCGCGGCGATGGGGGCCCTGGCGCGCTGGCCCGTCACGCCGGCGGGCCGCGCCGCTCAGGCGGCGGCCGTCGATGATGGAGTCTGCAATCTAGATTCCCCGCCCGTCCTCTCGATATTCGACGAGCTGCGCACGATCGAGCGTCGGGAAAGACGAGGTCGTGATGCGGTTCGATAACACGGGCGACCATGGCGAGCGTGTCGTCCATATGACCGCCGCACATCCGGCCAATGTTCAACCCTCGCTTCTCGGACACTCCATCGGCCGATGGGAGGGCAAGACGCTCGTGATCGACACGATCGGCTTCCCGCCCGACTCGTCCGGCCTCGCCCTGAACGTGCCGGCGGGCCCGCGCAAGCACATGGTCGAGCGGCTCACGCTCACGGAGGACCGCACGCGCCTGCGCTATGAGGTGACCGTCGAAGACCCCGACTTCCTCACGGCGCCGGCCACGATGACGCAGCAGTGGGACCACCGCCCCGACCTCGACTTCTCGCAGGACACGGGCGCGTGCGATCCCGAGGTGGCGAGCAGGTATAAGAGCAGCGTGCCGGCGAAGTAGGCGCTGTCAGATCCAGAGCGCCCGTAGGTTGAGCTCGATGGCATCGAACGGGCGCGCGCGGATACACGCGTCGCCGCGGTGCTCGTCGAGCCGCCTGAAGCTTCCCGATTCGAGCGCCAATACCTCGAGCGTTTGCCGCGACGGATCGACGAGCCAGGTATGCGCCACGCCTTCACGTGCGTAGATGCGCAGCTTCTGCCCGCGGTCGATAGCTTCGGTGGACGGCGACAGCACCTCGCAGACCCAATCCGGCGCGAGCGTCAGATACGCGGCGGGCGGCAACGCAGGGAGCCGCTCGCGCCGCCAACCGGCGAGGTCCGGCACGAGCACGTCGTCACCGAAATGCAGCTCCGGCTCGGCGAGCAGTAGCCAACCGCCCGGACCGTCGCGACCAAAGTCGAACGGACCGCCGAGCTCGGCACCGAGCACGATGGCGGCGCGGGCATGCGGCACAGCCGGCCGCGGCGTGGCGTAAAGCTCACCGCCGAACATCTCGGCCACGTAATGTTCGGGGACGCGGCGCAGATCGTCGTACGTGGCGCCCTTCTTTAACGGTTTGGTGCTCATGGTGGGCCCCCGTGGTGGGTGAGCGCGGGATCTCGCGTGGATCGACCGCTATGCCCAGAGTCTAGCGCTTTGCTCTTTGGGCGAGTCAACCCCTGGGGAACCTACTCCCACCGCGTGCGGAGTGCGGAGTTATGCGTGCTAGTGGTGCCCCGCACGATCGTCAACCCACGGGACGGTTTGTCGCCGATCGTCAACCGGGTTGACGATCGCGCGCGGACTCCGCAGCACCTGGGGTCGCAGCTCTGCGCCTTTAGCGACACGCGCTGTTCGAATCGCGCGCCATTTGCTTTGGGCCCGCGCGGCCCCAGGGAAGACGAGAGACCGCGTGGGCCGCGGCGGCGTCCGGGGACGCGTGTGACCTGCCGCTCCGCGTACCAAGGGCCGCGAGCGTGGCGACGCTACTGCGGAGGAGCGCGAGTTTCTGGTGTCTTCGCGGCATTTGGTGTTGCGATGCAACCCCAGCTCTTCTTCCGGGCCGCGTTCCGCGTCAGAATGCACCGTGGCCACCAAAGCGCGAGCAAACGAGAAGCCATTCAACCCCCGGGACACTGCCGCCTACACACCTACCGAAGCAGCGCGCTACCTCAAGGTGCCACTAGCCACGCTGCGTTCCTGGGTCGTTGGCCGGCCATACCCAAAGGGTGAAGGTCTCGCGCAGTTCAAACCGCTGATTCACCCGCCAACCGGGCACCCGCCGCTCCTGTCGTTCTGGAATCTCGTCGAGGCGCACGTGCTGCGCGCACTTCGCACCGAGCACGGCATTTCTCTCAAGGACCTTCGAGAGGCGCTGCGTTACGCCGAGAGACATCTGAAGATCGAGCGTTTGTTGCTCGACAAGCGACTGCGCACCGACGCGGGCAAGCTATTCCTCGACCGCTATGGGCAGCTCATCAACCTTTCGGCGTCCGGCCAGCTCGCGATGCGCAAGATGTTCGATGCGCACTTGAAGCGCATCGAGTGGGCCGATGTTTCGTTTCCGATCCGGCTGTACCCGTTCGTCGCGAGCAGCGCCGAAACCCCGGAAAAGCCCATCGCCATCGACCCCGCCATCGCGTTCGGACGGCCGATCGTTGTTGACGCCGGCGTAACGACACAAGCCATCGCCGATCGCGTCGACGCCGGGGAAAGCGTGGAAGAGATCGCAGCGGACTACGGCCTCGAACGCACCGATATCGAACAGGCCGTGGTGTACGAGCGGGCGGCTTGAGCGTTGTCTTCTTCACCGACCGAGACCTCGGCAAACGCTTTCCAGAAATTCTCGCGGCTGCCGGTCTCGCCGTAGAACGACACGACGATCTGTTCGCGCCCACCACCACAGATGAGGAATGGCTGCAGTACGTAGGCGAGCGCGGCCGCGTCGCCATCACGCACAACGCCCGGATTCGCTACATGCCGAACGAGCTCGAAGCAGTTGTGCGGCACCGCGTGGCGTTGCTCGTCGTCGTCGGCAAGGTGCCGCTCAAGGAACTGGCAGCCAACTTCGTGGCGACGATAACGCCGATTTCTGCGTTTCTCGCCAGCCACCAGGCACCGTTCATCGCCAAGGTCTATCGATCGACACAGAAGGAACTCGGCATATCGCCTGGCGGCACCGGATCGATCTCGCTTTGGTATCCGAAAAGCAGCTAGCTCGCACGCGCTCCTTACTCGCTGTACCTTCAGCCATCGCGCCATGCGCTTCTTGGCGCTGGCGTGCGATAGCGTGCGACCCTCTTCCACCGCTTTCTCGCCACGCGCGATTCCCTCTAGAAGCTGGATGCGGCGCTGCATCGCTTCATACGTTTCGACGTCGACGAGGTACGCGCTCGGCACACCGCGCTGCGTTATCAAGATCGGCTCCCGGTCTCGCTCGAGATCAGAGAGCAGTTCGGTGGCTTGGCGCTTGAGTGTCGTCACGAGCTCGGTCCGCATCGGGGAATACCACGGTGGCATTGCGACAGCGTCTAGTCTACGCAACAAACCGGGGGAATCGCCTAGTTTCTCGGACGCCGCGCCGTGCGCGTGGACGGGCGCTACTGCGTGTTGGGCTGGCCGGGCGGCGGCGGGCCGCCGGCCGGGCGCCGGAACGCCGACTGCAGCAGATGCGTCAGCGTGTGCACGTAGCGCAGCTTGCCGTTCTCCACGCGGAACAGGTGCGTGTCGGGCGCGCCGCTGCCGCCGTTCGGCGCTGCCGGCGCCGAAGGTGCAGAACGCGACGACCGAACCGATCGTCTCGTCCACCACGAAGCGGCGGTTGGCGATGTTCACGCCGCTCGGCACGCCGACCTCGCAGCTGTCCGCGGGCGAGCCTTTGCCGGTGTGCGCGCCGCCTTCGTGCGGACTGCAGGGGAAGCCCCACGGCACGCAGGTCCATCTTCCCTTCGAGAAACGCATCGAGGTAGGCATTGGCGGCGGCGACCAGCGTGTCGCGAGTATCGCGCTTGTCGGCCGGAATGGGGTCCCAGTTCTCCGTGGACGAATACTGCAGGTAGGCGTCGGCGTTGAAGAGCCAATAGCCGGTCGTGGTCCACAGGATTTCGATCTCGGCGATCTTGTCGTGGTTCACGCGCAGGCGTGTGCCGAGGACGTACGGCTTGTCCTTGTCCGTCACGATCGCTTCGGTAAACGTCTGGCACGTGGACGTATCGAGCAGGCTGCGCTGGTGATCGATCTTCATCGGCGTCTTGATCAGGCCCGTGTTGATGTCGGCGGGCGCCGCGTTCTCCATGTAACCCAGCCCCGGCGCCAGCGGCATGCCGGACGTGTCGCCTTTGGTCTGGGCGGCGATGTAGAGATCGACTGCGCGTTGCAGGCCGCCGCGGGCGCAGGAGATGTCGGCGGCGGAGCTCGACGGCGGGGACGATCAGCGCGGCGGCGAGTGCGAGCTGCCAGAAGGTGGTGCGTCGCGCCGAGTTACAGCTGCTGCGACCAGAAATCGTCATCGTTCTTCTCCCGTCTCCCGTTCGACGCACTCACGCGGCAGCACGCCGAATCGAGTCTGCCACTTCCTCGCGCGATGCGCCAAGGGCGAGCAACGATCGAACGAGCAAGTCGATCGAGACGCTGGGATCGCCGCCTTCCATCTTGGCTACGCGCGACTGGCTCGACTGAATTCGTTCGGCGAAGTCGGCCTGGCTCAAACCCTCCCGCACCCGGCGTTCGCGCAGGCCCTGCGAGAGCGCCAGCTTCATCTCGATGAAAGCAGCCTCGACGTCGGAGAGCTGAAGAAACTCGCGGCTACTGCCGATCTTCCAGCCGTTCGCCTCGAGGCGTTTGCGCTTCGATTTACGCATCGTCGTAACGCTTGAGGCGCTCGCGGCAGACTTCGATGACCCGGCTGGGCGTCTTCCTGGTTTTCTTCGCGAAGATTTCGATGATGACGA
Source organism: uncultured Gammaproteobacteria bacterium (assembly GCA_963748045.1). Taxonomy (GTDB): domain Bacteria; phylum Pseudomonadota; class Gammaproteobacteria; order Steroidobacterales; family Rariloculaceae; genus FEN-1219. The sequence continues at coordinate 14,870 of CAVVIC010000023.1, read as the reverse complement.
TGACATCAGGGTCGATCCGATAAATGAGGCACCATGACTGACCTAGATCCGCTACGCGCAGCTCGTTGCAGTGTGGGCCGATCGACGGCATTGGCCTAGAACTCGGTAGCTTGTCCTCCCGCACCGGAACTCGGCCATTGCGAGGATATGTCAGTTTCGACATAGCCTCAAGGACGTCGTCGGCACCATGCTTGCCCTCAGGGGTCACCTCTGGCGGCGCGACCTTAGCGCGTGGCCGCGGCGCAGCCGACCATTCAATCTGGGGAAGGCGCTCAGAAAGCACCGATGCCGTTCACATTCGTGGACCGGTTGCTAGGTACCCCTCCGGCAGATCAGAAGGGTGTCTAACGAATTCGGCGGATTCGTAGGTGCCTACCCGTTCGCAGCGAACTCGACCAACGGCACGCGCAGTTCTTCGCGCTTCCGCGGAAGCGCGCACCAAAGAGGTGCTAAGTCCCTCACGTGAGCTCACGTGAGGGATTTCGCAGTCGCGCGAATCAGCGCTTTACGGACCTCAGCGCCGCGAGCGCCACACCGCGGGATGTCGTGCAAAGTGCACGACGGCTACCACGCGAATCTCCGTGTCCGTTACAAGGTAGAAAACGCCGACGGGAAAGCGGCGCAAGCGAGCGCGACGGAGTCCGCGGTAAACGTTCGTATGAATCAGCGGGAATGCTGCGATCCGCTCGTAGACAACTTCGAGCTCGTTGAGGAACTCGCGGCCTAGGCCCGGGCGCTGTTCGTCATACCATGCAAATGCAGCCTCGATTTCGCGTTCGGCCTCAGGCCGAACGCGGACGAGGCGCGTCATCGGCTAGCGAGCAACCGCTGTTTCAGCTCCGTCCACGGAACGCCGGCGTCGGGGCTGCTCTCATATGCCGCGAGCCGCCGATCCAACTCCTGCTTCTGCGCTGCGCTGAGCTCCAGCGCCTCGGGAAACTCCGCGATGCTGTCCCACAGCGCCTCGACAAGCTTGAGGCGCTCCTCGACGGGCAGTTGCAGCAGCTCGGTGAGATTGACGGCCATGCGACGAATCTACTCCACGCCATCGGACGCAACAACGGGCGTTTTCACACGTTATGTGGAGAAATGCCACAGACCCGGCGTTAAGGGCGTTGCGGTACAACGAATCGAAGCGCCGCTCGAGCTTCGGGTTGGTGCCGCGCAGCTGATCGACCACTGATGCCTTGCTGATCTGCAGACGCTTGCGCGAGCCCTTCTTGAGCCACTTGGTGTCCGTCACCTCTTCGACTATGGCGCCACCTTTGCGCCAAAGTGCCCGAGCAGATCTTGATAGCTCGTGTCGGTGTCTTCCACCGTGTCATGCAGAAGCGCGGCCGCGATCACTGCCGGGTCGTCAATGCCACCTTCCGATCGCAGGATTCGCGCCAAAGATTGATGTATGGCGACGCACTCGCGTCTTTGCGCCTCTGACCCTTGTGCTTGTGAGCCGCGAACTCCACGGCCTTCAGCACAAGATCGAGCGCGTCACGCTGCTTCGTCATGTCTTTACCCGCGCCTCCAAGAACACCCGCTCCTGGTGAAACTCCAAATACTGCCGCTGCCCCGCGGAGAACGGCCCCACGTTCACGCGCTCGCCGACAGGCACGCCCATCCGCTCGAGCGACGGCCGGTGCGCCACCGGCGACACGAGCCGCAGCCGGCCGTCCGGCTCGAACGAGATGAAGCCGCGATCGAACAGGTGATCGATCGACGGCGTGAGCAGCAGGCCGTTCTCGCCGTCGAGACGCTCGGTGGCTCGACTTCCTGCTGAGCGCCCAGAAGGTGCAGAAAGCCACCGAGTTCGGGGTGGGCTTCGGCTCGAATGGCCTTCGCACGTGCCGACGATTCCATCCCTTCGAAATGTCGCAGGAAACCGAGGCTTCATAGGTGGACCCGACAAATCGCCCGACAGGGCGAATTCGGCAGCAATATTTCGCGGAAGTAGCTCCAACTTGCAAGGAGCCTCACATGGAACCCGACCGCCCTTTCGATGCACTCACAATGTCGAATCCCTCTTACCAGAGAGCTCGTTATCGCAGGCGTCACCAGAAGCGACATACGCGCCGGCGTCCTGGAGACCTGCGACCCAAGGATTTTCGACTTTCCGAACGAGGACCACGCGGCCGTGCCGTCCGCTCGACGCTATACGAGATACGCCGATTCCTCGGCTTGCCAGGCATGCTGAGGCTGACCAGCGATCTCGAGGCGAAACGACGGCAGGCGTGGTGGATCGCATACCAGAACTACCGGCAGTGCCTGGCGAGAATGACGCTCCACTACCACGAAGCTGAGAAGCTCCAGATCACCGCTGCGCAGCTCAAGGCCGAGACGGAAACCGGCGTGATCAACGCAATGGTCGAGTCACGTCGCCTTTGGGAGGCTTGGCAAATCGCCCGTCGGGGACGAATCAACCTAAAGGCCGAGCTTCGAGCCCGCCGGCTTAGCGGCCTCACGGCACACCCGGGAAACGACAGTGCCTAACGCCTCCTAACCCAGGTCGCGCCTCAAGGTTTCTGGCCAGAACTGTCATCCAAGCGACAGTAAAACCCGCGCCAACCCGATATATTCACGTTTCCCGTTTCCTAAGAACCGGTTACGTGCCCACGCCCGAACAACTCGCGCGCGAAGCGATCGACGAGCTGCTCACTGCCGCAGGCTGGGTCGTCTGCAACGCAGACCAAGCCAACATCACCGCGCACCGCGGCGTGGCAATCCGCGAGTTCCAACTAAAGAAGGGCCACGGCTTCGCCGACTACATGCTCTACCTCGACGGCCGAGCCGCCGGCGTCATCGAAGCCAAGAAGGCCGGTGCCACACTCGTCGGCGTGGAAACACAATCGGCCAAGTACACGGCCGGCCTGCCGGACGCCCTGCCCGCCTGGCGCCGCCCGCTCGCATTCGCTTACGAATCCACAGGCGTGGAGACGCGCTTCACGAACGGTTTCGACGCGGCGCCCCGCTCTCGACCAGTCTTCGCATTCCACCGACCCGAGACGCTTGCTGACTGGCTCGCCGATGCACGCGTCACCGGAAATCGTTTCCGCGGAAACATCCAGAGTCGCCGAGGCCGCGCCCGAGTACGCAGCCCGCGGCCCGACGTTCCTCACGCGCATGCAGCACATGCCGCGGCTCGTCGAGTCAGGCCTCTGGCCGGCGCAGGGCACCGCCATCCGGAATCTCGAGAAGAGCCTGGCCGAGAACCGCCCGCGCGCCTGATCCAGATGGCCACCGGCTCCGGCAAGACCTTCACCGCCGTCACCTTCATCTACCGGCTGATCAAGTTCGCCGGCGCACGGCGCGTCCTGTTCCTGGTCGACCGCGGCAACCTCGGCGACCAGACGCTCAAGGAGTTCCAGCAGTACGACTCGCCCGACAACGACCGCAAGTTCACCGAGGTGTACAACGTCCAGCACCTCTCGAGCAACACGCTCGATCCACGGCGCGCGTCTGCATCTGCACCATCCAGCGCCTGTACTCGATGCTCAAGGGCGAGCGGAGCTGCCCGAGGATCTCGACGAAGAGTCCGGCGTTCGAGATCGGCAGCCTGCTTCAAGAAGCCCGACGCCGGTCGAGCTACAACCCGAAGATCCCGATCGAGAGCTTCGACATCATCGTCACCGACGAATGCCACCGCTCCATCTACAACCTGTGGCGCGCAGGTGCTCGAGTACTTCGACGCCTTCCTCATCGGCCTGACCGCCACGCCGAGCAAGCAGACGTTCGGCTTCTTCAACCAGAACCTGGTGATGGAATACGACCACGAGAGGCCGTGGCCGACGGCGTCAACGTGGACTACGACGTCTACCGCATCCGCACGCAGATCACCGGGCGCGGGCTCAACGGTGGACGCCGGCTACTCGGTGCAGATTCAGCGACGCGCCGACACGCGCAAGAAGCGCTGGGAGCAGCTCGACGACGACCTCACGCTACGACGCCGAACCAGCTCGACCGCGACGTGGTGGCGCCGGACCAGATCCGCACCATCGTGCGCACGTTCCGCGACAAGCTGTTCGCCGAGATCTTCCCCGGCCGCACGGAGGTGCCGAAGACGCTGATCTTCGCCAAGGACGACACCCACGCCGAGGACATCGTGCGAGATCGTGCGCGAGGAGTTCGGCAAGGGCAACGACTTCTGCCAGAAGATCACCTACCGCACCACGGGCGCGAAACCGAAAGACCTGCATCAGCGAGTTCCGCACGAGCCCCATGCCGCGCATCGCCGTGACCGTGGACATGATCGCCACCGGCACCGACATCAAGCCGCTGGAAGTGCGTGATGTTCATGCGCGCCGTGAAGTCCCGCGCCTTCTTCGAGCAGATGAAGGGCCGCGGCGTGCGCGTGATCAAGCCCGACGACCTGCAAAGCGTCACGCCCGACGCCAAGGCCAAGGACCACTTCGTGATCGTGGACGCCGTCGGCGTGTGCGAGCAGGACAAGACCGACTCGCGCCCCATGGAGCAGAAGCCCACCGTGAGCTTCGAGAAGCTCATGCAGGCCGTGGCGTTCGGCAACATCGAGGACGACGTGCTCACGTCGCTCGCCGGGCGGCTCGCGCGCATGGAGCACCGGCTTACGACCTGAGGACGACAAGAAGATCCGCGCGCTCTCCGGCGGCTTGAGCGTGCAGGAGCTCAGCCACCGCATCGTCGACGCGCTGAATCCGGATCGGCACGTCGAGCAAGCGAAGGCGGACCTCGGCATCGCCGCCGGAGACGACCGCTCGATCAGCGACGAGGCGCTCGCCGCCGCGCGGGAGAAGATCCTTCGCGACGCCGTCAAACCGCTGAACGACCCTAATCCGCCCTTCGGCAAGAAGAGCAGCACCACCATCGTCGGCGAAGAAGGCAAGGTCGAGCAAAGAGCGCGACGTGGTCGAGCGCGGCGACTTCTGGACCACGACCTCGAACAAGCAGCTCAACTTCGTCCAGCACGTGAAGACGCTGCTCAAGCATAACGGCCGCGCTGCCGTGGTGGTGCCCGACAACGTGCTCTTCGAAGGCGGCGCCGGGGAGACCGATCCGCCGCAAGCTGCTGCACGAGTGCGACGTGCACACGCTGCTGCGCCTGCCCACCGGCATCTTCTACGCCCAGGGCGTGAAGGCGAACGTGCTGTTCTTCGACAGGAAGCCCGCGTCGCGAAGACGCCGTGGACCAAGAAGCTCTGGATCTACGACCTGCGCACCAACAAGCACTTCACGCTGAAGACGGACCCGCTGAAGCGCGAGGACCTCGACGAGTTCGTCGCGTGCTACGACGCCGGAGCAATCGCCACTCGCGTACGGCGACGTGGTCTGAGCAGAAACCGGACGGCCGATGGCGCGGCTACGACTACGACGAGCTCGCGAAGCGCGACAAGGTCAGCCTCGACATCTTCTGGCTGCGTGACGAATCGCTACCGGATTCCGACAATCTGCCAGAGCCCGGCGTGATTGCGGCGGAGATCGTGGCGGATCTCGAGGCGGCGTTGCAGCAGTTTCGGTTGATCGCGGACGATCTTGGGGAGAGCGCGGCCACGCCTGAGGCGCAATAGCGCGCTAGGGATCCGGCGTCGAGCGCATGGTAGACACAAGAGGACAACAGATCGACGAGATCCATCGGCGCGTGGGGCGCAACGTGCTGCTCTTTCAGCGCGTCGAACAGGGCCTGCGCTCGATGCTCCCGTACCTTCACCCCGATGGTTCGAAGAAGGGGCTAGACGCCATGCGCAAATACCGCGACAAAACGTCCGACAAGTCCCTCGGAGTGCTTATCGGCCACTACACGGAATCTCTGGACGGTGACAGGGAGTTGATAGCGGCCGAACTCAAAGCGCTCGTCGACTCGCGCAACGACCTCATGCATTACTTCTTCCGCAACGAGCGTTTCAACTTGCTCGCCCCCGACGGCGCCGCTGCAGCCCTGAAGTATCTGGATGAACAGTACGCGCACGCCCAAGAGTGGGCGGAGATCTTCCGCGTCCTGTCACTCGCGACGGTGTTGGCACTGATGGAGTCCGACCCGAAGGTCGGGGCAGAATTCGAGCAGTACCGCGACAAACTCATTGCTCAGCTGCCGGACTCGCTCCGAGACTCGAGCAAAGCATGACGTCGCATCGTGTCCAACTACACGTCTTCTGACTTGAATCCCCCACCCTATGGCTCAGTTCGAACTCTTCATCGGCATCGACTACTCAGGCGCCCAAGCGGCCAGCTCCAGACTTAAAACGCTTCAGGTCTACGCCGCAAAGCCCGGCGGCCCACCAGAGAAACGCTCGAGCCCGACGCCATCGAACAACAAGCAACCCGTGAATTGGACCCGCAAGGAAGTCGCTGGCTTGCTGATCGACCTCGCGCGTAACGGTGTCCGCTACGTTGCCGGTATCGATCACGGCTTTTCCTTCCCACTGAGCTACTTCGAGCGTTATCGGCTCGCGGACTGGCCTGCGTTCCTCGACGACTTCGCGCGCTACTGGCCTACGGACGGTGACCACGTCTACGTGGATTTCGTCCGTGATGGCGCACTCGCGAGGCACGGCGGGCTGGCGCCCGGAATGCGCATCGGTGCACCGGACGAATTGCGACTCTGCGAGCGGTGGACTTCCTCCGCCAAAAGCGTCTTCCAGTTCGACGTGCAGGGCCAGGTGGCCAAGTCCACGCACGCCGGCATTCCCTGGCTGCGACGCATCCGAGAGGAGGTGGGCGACCGCGTGCACTTATGGCCATTCGATGGCTGGTCACCGGCTCCGGACAAGGCGGTGATTGCGGAGGTATACCCCTCGATTCTGCGGAAGCGTTACGCGGCGGAAAACCGCACGCCGGACGAGCACGATGCCTATTCCGTCGCGCGCTGGCTCGCGGAGAGTGAAGCGCGGGGAATCCTGGAGCATTACCTCAATCCGCCACTCACGTTGCAGGAGCGGGCGGTCGCCGGCAAGGAAGGCTGGATACTTGGCGTCTGCTGAGCAAGTCGGCGCGATAATCGGCAGTCTCGGCCGAGAAATTCGCGTTGACGCCCAGGCTGGGTATTTATACAGTCCAAGGCATGGCCACCCAAACCGCGATCGAATGGACCGACGCCACCTGGAACCCCGTCAGCGGTTGCACAAAGCTCAGTCGCGGCTGCGATAACTGCTATGCCGAGCGCCTAGCCGAGCGCTTTCGCGGTGTGCCGAACCATCCGTTCGAGCACGGTTTCGACCTGACGCTGCGCCCTCATAAGCTGGGCGAGCCACTCACGTGGCGGCGCCCGCGGCGCGTGTTCGTCAACTCGATGAGCGACCTGTTCCACAAAGAAATCCCGGCGGCGTTCCTCGATCGTGTCTTCGACACGATGGAACAGGCGCACTGGCATGTGTTCCAGGTGCTCACCAAGCGAAGCTCGTTGCTGCGCCGGTACGTCAACCGCCGCTACGCGAACGGCCACGCGCCGGCGAACGTCTGGCTGGGTGTTACCGTCGAGGATCGCAGCTGTTTGAGCCGCATTCGTCATCTCGCGGATTCCGCCGCCGCCGTGCGGTTCATCTCGTTCGAGCCGTTGCTCGAAGACCTCGGCCGCGTGAACCTCACAGGAATTCACTGGGCGATCGCAGGCGGCGAGAGCGGACCGCTCGCCCGGCCGGTGCACGCGGATTGGATTCGGAGCATCCGCGATCAGTGTCGCGCAGCCGATGTCGCGTTCTTCTTCAAACAGTGGGGTGGTGTCACGGCCAAGGCGGGTGGCAATCGCCTCGACGGTCGCGAGTGGCAGCAGTATCCGGATCAGCTCACGGCGTAGCGTGTCGTGCCGGTCAAGGGGCGAAAGCACTTCGATGCCTACACGGAGCAGAACCGCGTCAAGCACGCGATCCTGACGAAATACCTCGGCGCCTACCTCAGTGCGCTGAGCCGGACGGCTGATGCTTTTCACTACATCGACGGGTTTGCCGGCCCGGGCGAGTACGAATCGGAACACGCGGGCTCACCTCTGTATGCACTGAACCTGCTCGCGAAACAGAACAAGCCTGCCACGGTGAGTTTCGTTGAGAACGATCCCTCGCTGTTCGCTCGACTCGAGCAACTCGTGCGCGACGCTCCAGCAAGTCGCACGCTGGTCGACCTTCCCTGGCTGAGACAAACAGAGTTCGCTGACTGCGTAGACGAGTTCGATCTCCCGCCCCGCCCTGCAGCGATTCCGGCGCGTGGCCACATTCGCATTCGTCGATCCATGCGGTCTGACCGGGTTGTATGTCGACGATCTCGCCAAGCTCCTGAGGCTGCCCTATGGCGAGTGTTTGGTCTTCTTCAACTACGACGGCCTCAATCGCTGGGTTAGTGCTGTTTCGGCGGGAACGCATCCACGCGAGAAGCTGGACCGTTTTTTCGGCAGCGCAACCGCAGCGGCCGACGCACTGGCGTGCGTACAGTCAGGCGCGACCGGCCCATCGCGAGAACTCCGGCTCTTGGACATCTACCTACACGCGGTTCTCGAACGATCAGGCGCCGAGTTCGTGTTGCCGTTTCGCTTCCGCGCCAACAACCGAGATCGCACGAGTCATTACTTGATCCACCTCGCACAACATCCGCTCGCATTCACGATCATGAAGGATGTTATGAAGACTGCGTCGTCCGCAGACGAAGACTACGGTTCGTTCGGATTCATCCCAGCCGACGAGCTTGCCGGTCAGGGTGAGCTCTTTCGACCAAACGCAGAGCGCGCGAGAGCCGCCATTCTCGACGCGCTCAAGCAAGGTCCGCAGCCGGTGAGCTTGTTCGCCGTCAAGTGGCCGCAGCGGCCCACCGATATGCTCGTGTCGAAGGAATACAAGCGACTTCTCTTGGAGTTGGAGCAGGAGGGAGTGATTGAGATACTCGATGAAACTCGTCTGCCCAAGCCCGCAGCGAAACGCCAGAAAAGATCGGGGCAACCGACGCTCGGCGACAACTACCTCGTTCACCTCCCTAACTAGAAAGGCGCGCCCGGCCACAACCGCGCGCGCCGCTCGCCTTCTTCAGGACAAATGCCCGCACCCAAGCACAAGCCGCCGAGCACCACAGCAGCGGCACTGCCCGAGCGCCAACGCCAGCTGCTCCTATTACTCGATGCCTTGGGCGGCCGCGCGGGCGATCGCGACTTCGCGACGCTGCTGTTTCTCTACTGCCAGGAATCGGCGGCGGATGCGCTCTATGAATTCGTGCCGGGCGCACACGGCCCGCGCTCGCTCACGGCCGACGCCGACCGCCGCAAGCTCATCGAGCGCGGGCTGGTCGCAGACGCAGACGGCGAGTGGCGCATCACTCGCGAAGGCCGAGCAGTCGTCGGCAAAGAACGCGATCTCGTGCGCGACGCGTTCGTGCAACGCGAGACTCTGCGCGGCAGCGCGCTCGCAGCGAGCGCGTATCGCCGCTTTCCGGATTACGCGCCCGAGCACGCGCACGGCCAAGAGAGCGCCGCGCCCCTATCGACGATCGGCTACGAAGGCCGCAGTCTCGAGGGGTATCTCAACCTGCTGCTGCGGTCGGGCGTGACGCTGCTCTGCGACGTGCGCCGCAACCCGTTCAGCCGCAAATGGGGCTTCTCGAAGAACACGCTCGCGACGGCCTGCGAAGCCGTGCGTATTCGCTACGAGAATCTCCCCGAGCTTGGTATCGCGGCGGAGAAGCGGCACGCGGTGGAGAGCGAGGAGGATCGCGACGCACTGTTCGCGGACTACGAGCGGCACACGCTGCCTGAAGCGGAGGCCGCGATCGAGCGGATTCGCGAGTGGATTCGGGGCGGCGAGCGCGTGGCGTTGACGTGCTTCGAGCGGGACGCGCGGGACTGCCACCGCAGTCGGCTCGCCGAGGCCCTCTCGCGGCGCGGGGAGATCAAGAAGGTGGTTGACCTGTGACGTCGCGGGAGTGAGGGGGGTCGTTAGGTGCTTTCGCGATCGCGTCGAGAGAGAAGCTCGCGCAGCGCGTCATTTACCGCTTTGGTGCTCGGGAAAGCGCTCGTCAGGTCGGGATCGATCAAGACGATATTCGTGCCTTCCTCCCTAATACGCTTGGCGTACTTCCCACGGACCCCCGATTTGATGAGATCCGGCGAGTACTCGCGGCGCAGCTCGTCCTTTTTACTGCTCATAGGCTAGGCGCTCTAGGCGTGTCATCGGCCTTGCGTTGATGATTCGAATCTTAGCACCGCGCTCAGTAAACGCTACGACGAGCGCCCTGCCGCCGCGTGTTTTGCCGAAGATCAAATAGCGTTGCTCGGCGACAGAATGATCTGGGTCGGCCGCCGTCGATGAGTGCTCATCGGCAAACACTTCGCTGGCCTCTTCGAAAGTGACGCCGTGCTTTCGGCCGTTGGCAACCGCCTTCCTCGGATCCCACTCGAAATCCACGGGCGCATCTCATGGCAGGGAGGAATACCTTGCCAACGAGGCGCGCGATAGGGCACGAACGAATTCCCGCGATTTCGCGGGGATTGGGGTGGTCGCTTGGAGAACGGTGACAGTGGCCGTCAAACCCTCCGCAGATGTGCCGCCTGGAACGTTAAATGCGATACTCAAACAAGCAGAACTCAAGCAATGAGGCGCAGACGATGCGTTACGCCGTAGTCATCGAAGCGCGCGAAATCAGTCAGCCGTCGCCCTGCCAAGACGCAAATCCGACCGGCCTGCCGACGCCGGGCTCGGGCGCGGTCATCAAGTCCCGGATCGCGTCAAAGACGACTTTGAACTGCCGATCGTACTTTCCTTCGAGCTCAGCGAGCTTTCGTGCGAGCTCGACATTCGTTGCCAGGAGCCGGCGCAGCAAAACGAACGCACGCATGATCTCAATGTTCACGAGGATGGCGCGCTTGCTACGAAGGACGCTGGAAAGCATCGCGACACCCTGCTCCGTGAACGCGTATGGCGAGTATCGGCGCCCGCCGTGCCCACTTGAGATCACAATTTGTGATCTCAAGATCGTAACCTCTTGTTTCCCTAGTTGAATCATGAAGTCCGCAGGGAACCTCTCGGCATTGCGCTTCACCGCCTGGAGTAGGGTTCTCGCCTCCACGCCGTACAGGCGGGCGAGATCCGCGTCGAGGATCACGCGAAGGCCACGAACCGATCGAATGGAACGCGCGACCTGCTCCGCCGGAAGCAGAATCTCCGCGGAATCGTCAGTCACACGAGCAAGAGCCTTGGAGGTGCCATTGGGCGATGGTGCTTCAGCCGCACACTGCCGGGTAACTCCACGAAAATCGGCGTTCGCAGCTGAAACGTTTGTTCCGCGCACACCCTGAGCCGGAAACCTCAGGTCGAGACTCCGCCCGCAGCCTGCCGAATCCTGATCACGACAAACTCCGCGGGCTTCAGCGGCGCAAACCCCACCTCGATGTTGACGATCCCGAGGTTAACGTCCGCCTGCGTCGTCGTCTCGAGGTCGCACTTCACGAAGTACGCGTCTCGCGGCGTCGAGCCCTGAAACGCCCCTCGTGTGAATAGCCGTTGCAGAAACGCGCCAACGTTCAGGCGGATCTGCGCCCACAGCGGCTCATCGTTGGGCTCGAACGCCACCCACCGCAGCCCGCGCGCCAACGATTCCTCCATGAACAGCGCCATGCGCCGCACGGGTACGTATTTCCATTCGGAGCCGCGCGCGTCGTCGCCGTATAGCGTGCGCGCACCCCAGAGCACGGTGCCTTGCGCGGGAAAGGTTCGCACGGAGTTGATTGCGCGGGGATTGAGTTGGCCGTTCTCGGCGTCGTTCATCGGAATCGCGGGAGCGCTCGCTCCGCGCAAGCTCGCGTCGAGGCCCGCAGGCGCCTTCCACACGCCCCGCGTAGCGTCGATGCCTGCACAGATGCCCGCCACGAAACCGCACGGCGGAAACTCGCGCAGCGCGCCGTGCGCTTGCGGGTCCGGTGCACGCACCCACGGGAAGTACAGCGCCGAGTTGAGCGCGTCCGCGCCGGTGATCGCGGCGCCGAATGCAGCCGAGAGCGGCGCCGCCACCGTCGCCGCTCGCTCGCAGTCAGCAATCATGAACGCGCGCCGGCGCCGGCATTCCTTCTGCACCGCTGCCACCGTCGCGCCATCCGCAAGCCCCGGCACGCACACCAGGTTGTACAGACCGATGCGGTCGGTAGCGGTGCCCGGCCCAACGCTCGCCTTCACTGCGCTGTTGAAATCCCCGCCGAGGCCGGGGTTCGGCCCTGCCGGATCGAGCACGGGCCCGTCGTCGCCCGCCGCGAGCTGAATCACACCGGCCGCGAGCGGCGTATCGCCCGCCGTGGTCACCTTGATGCAGGCCGACTGGCCGTTGATCAGCGTGCCCACGAACCGCGGGTCGGTGGCGTTCATCGAGAGATCCGCGAACGTTTCCGTCACCGATTGATCGTTGGCTGGGTCATCGAGCACCTCGAGCGTGAAGCGCGACGCGTCGGTGCTGCGCGGCGTGATCCTCACTCGCAACCGATTGCCCCAGCCACCGGGCGACGTGGCTTGCACCGCGAGCTGCGCTTGAGTGCCTGTCGCAGTCCTCGCGCTCGTGTGCGCGAGGCGCAACACATAGGCGTCGGCGCCGCCGTTTTGGAAGAAGTGCAGCACCGCGTAACCGAGCAGGGTTCGCTGATCGAGCCCGCCGAAGGTGCGCTCGAAATCGGCGAAGCTCGTGACCCGAAAGGCGCTCTCGGTCGGGCCGCGCGCGGCCCAGCCTATGAAGAGGCCGATCGACGTCGCAACGCCGGCGATCGTGCGCGCGCCGCTGGGGGTTTCCTCGGTGTAGACACCGGGGTAAGTGGAGGTCGGCGGCATGAACGTGCCTTTGTTCCGCGCGCGGCCGCTCAGTCAGATCGGGCCGAGCGCTTCCTCGAGCGACTGCGCCGTGAGCAATCGGTCGCCGATCGCGTCCAGCTCGTCGTTGGAAGCCGCGCCGATGCGCGCCGCCGCGGGCGGCGGCAGTGCGCCAAAGCGGCGTGTCAGCAATCGGACCAGCAGATCCGTTTGGCCCTTGAGCTGGCCTTCGAGGGTGCCTTCGCGCTTGCCTTCCTGCGTTCCGATCGCGATGTACTTCTTTGCAAAATCGCTCTGAAACTCGTATTTCGCTGGATCCATCGTTCTGAGCTCCGATTTGGCCGCCTCGCTGAGCGAGTTCAACACCAAGTCAAAATACAGCCGCGCCCGATCATCGTCGAGCCCAAGGCTCGCGATCTGCGCCGCCAGTGCAATCCGGGCAGCCTTCTGGCCGTCTACGTCCTTGCCATGCGCCATGGCCGAGAGCACGGCGAGCTCGGGGTCCGCGAGAGCCATTGCCTCGTCGGTCACCTCGGGCACACCGGCCGGACCGAGTACGAGAGGCACGAACCGGCTGCCGGCCCCGAGATGGATTGGCTTTGCAGCCGGGGACTTCGAAACGGGCTCTTAGGTTGGCCTATTGCGGAACAAGAGCAGCAGCGCTTCGTGGAGGTGCGACGGCACTCACCCACGCTACGCGCCCGGCGTGTCGATGGCTCGTTCGATATTTCGCCGAGACGCTCAGTTTCTGCGCGGTGAATTCCGCTCGCGTCGCCGCATAGGTCGTCACGCCTTCGGCTCGGGGTCGTACTCGGTGTACTTCGCCGACTTGCCGCGCACTTTGTCCGCCGGATATTTGCGCCGGTTCAGTTCAATTTTCGCGTCGACCGCTGAGTCGATGTCGACACCGAGCTTGTCCGCGAGCCGCACGAGATAGATCTGGATATCGGCGATCTCGTGAGCCACCTGCTGGCGAACGTCGGGAGGCAATTCGCGCGACTGCGCTTCGGTCAGCCACTGAAAGCACTCGACCAGCTCCGCTACCTCGACGCTGAGCGCCATCGACAGGTTCTTGGGGGAGTGAAACTGGTCCCAGTCGCGCTCGGCCGCAAAGGCTCGCAGGGTTGCTTTCAATTCATTCAAATCCATGGCCGCTCTCCGTCAGCTACCGCCGCGGGCAACCTCGAACGGGTCGGCCCCACCCCACCGCCCCCGCGTTTGAAGCACGCGAACCGCGTAAACGACGTGCGATCGACGATCACATCGCGCTTGTGCCGCTCGATCTGCGTGCGATGCGTGCCGGGCCTGTACATCGCGTTCACCATTGCGGTGTCGCTGCGCCAGAGCGACATCGTCACGCCGTCATCGCCCACGGTGTGCGGCGTGAACACCTGGCTCGCGACGCGGCCCATGGGCGGCACGGGTTTATGGACCCAAGCGCAGCATGCGGACCGCGCGGCGGGGTCTACGCAGTCGCCCGTGCACGAACACGTGCGTCGGCTACCTGTTTCGACGGTTGGCGGAAGCTGTAGCTCAGCGTACCGCCTGTCTTGGCCAACATACGAACAAGGTATTCGATGCTGATACCGGCGAGCTTGTTGCTTTGGATGTGGCTGATCTTCGGACGAGGCACCGCGAAAAACTCCGCGGCCTGCACTTGAGTCAGTCCTTGGCGGTCGATGAATTTGCGCACGTCGTTCGCGAGATCGACCTTCATCGCCAAATCAGCCGCTTCTTCCCGGCCGAATCCGAGGTCTTCGAAGACGTTACCCTTGGTGACGTGCGCCATCTCAGATCTCCTTCAATCGTGCTCGCGCCAGTTCAATGTCCCGCTGCGCCGTTCGCTGCGTTTTCTTTTGAAAGGCGTGCAAGACATAGATCCTATCGTTGCGCGCGACAACGTAGACCACCCTGAATTGACCCTCTGCCTCGCTGATCTTCAATTCCCACACACCGCGGCCGACAGTCTTCAAAGGCCGGGCATGTAAGGGGCTCTCCCCAGCTTGCAGCAACCTGAGCTCGCTACCGATTGCGCGTCGAACGGATTCACCGTAACTGCGCACCACATCGAGCGAATCGCCCAGCCATCCAATCTCCAACATTGGCGACCTACTGTATCTATTTAGGTACAGCCCTTCAAGACTGCCT
>CAVVIC010000022.1:0-125014 GCA_963748045.1 uncultured Gammaproteobacteria bacterium | reverse complement strand
GCTCCGGCGGCACGTTCGACCCGCTACGCCAGGAGCGCGCGGACGGCCTCGCGACGCTCGACTGGCTCGTCAAGCAGCCTTGGTTCGGCGGCTCGATCGTGCTGGTCGGCATGAGCTACATGGGTTACGTGCAGTGGGCAGTGGCCGACCGCCTGCCGCCGCAGGTCAAGGCGATGATTCCGCAAGTGAGCGAGTCGGCCCTGACGCTCGAGTTCCTGCGCAAGGACGGCATGTCGCTCGAGACGCCGTTTGGCTGGGGCGTGCTGGTGGGCAGCCAACAGCGCTCGTTCGCGTTGTTGCGTCAGCCGTTCCAGCGGCGGAAAGTCACTCGCGGGCTGTGGACACTGCCGTTGCGCGACGGCGATGTCGTCGCACTCGGCCACCGTTCGCAGTACATCCAGGACGTGCTCGCGCGCGACGCCGGCGATCCGCGTTGGCAACCGCTCGACCACTCGCGCCGCGCCGCGAGCGTGACCGCTCCAGCTAGCTCGATCGGCGGTTGGTACGACATCTTCCTGCCGGGCCAGGTCCGCGATTTCCGCGCGCTGGTCGCGGCAGGTAAACCCGCGCGCCTGACGATCGGGCCGTGGACGCACGTGTCCCTGACGAACATCCCGTTTCTCGAGGCCATCGACTTCGGCCTCGCACATGCGCGTGGCCTCCCGCCGAAAGAGCGTGCGCCGGTAAGGCTCTTCGTCATGGGCGAGGAAGCCTGGCGGGATTTCGACGCCTGGCCGCCGAGCGGTTACGCGCCGCAACGTTTCCATTTGCACGCAAACGCAGCGCTTGCCGCGGAGGCGCCCGCCGAGTCTGCGCCCGACCGTTACCGCTACGATCCCTGACCCGACACCGGCCGTCGGCGGAGTGCGAATGCCGCCGGACGCGGGCCGCGTCGACAACGCGAAGCTCGAGGCGCGCGCCGACGTTCTGAAGTACACGACCGGCGTGCTCGAGCGCGACGTCGAAGTCGTCGGCGAGATCAGCGCCGAGATCTGGTTTCGCTCGAGCTTGCCGTACGCCGACGTGTTCGTGCGTTTGTGCGACGTCGACGAGCGTGGGCGCTCTGTCAACGTGTGCGATGGCCTGGTCAGCCTGACCGCAGCGGATGCGCTGTCACAAGCGACCGTGCGGTTGTGGCCCACGGCGCATCGCTTCAAGCGGGGACATCGGATCCGCGTGCAGGTGTCGAGCGGCGCGTTCCCGCGCTACGCGCGCAATCACGGCACAGGCGAACCGCGCGCGACCGCAACGCGTCTCGTCGCAGCGGACCAAGCCGTGTATCACGACCCCGCGCACGCCTCGGCGATGATCCTGCCCGTCCGGCGGTGACGCGGCGCCTGGGGTCAGCGCCCCTTCGTGGTATCGACCTGGAAGATCGGCAGATCCCAGTGATTCGTCGTGAGTTCCCAGCGCCGCTGTTCGTCGCGCTTGCGCGTGGCGCTGTCGGGGAATAGCTCGCGCGCGATCTCTTCCTCGTGCGAGTTGGCTTCACGATCGGGGTACGTGATCTCGATGCGATAGTCCCAGCGCGCCGCCTCGTCGATATGCAACTGCGGGTGGTAGACGCGGTAGTCGAGGATGTAGCCCTTCGCCTTGGCGCGATCGAGGATCGGGATCTGGTACTTGCGAAACAGGTCCCACCACTCGTCGATGAACCCGTACTTCACGCGATACACCCACTCGACTTCGTAGCCTTTGACGCCGGGCTTCGGCGGTTGCGCCACGGCGGCACCGCCCGCGATCAGTCCGGCGGCAATGGCCGCACACCCCCACCACGATCGTCCACGCATGACTGAACTCCCTCGATCCACGTGACGTCAGCGCGGCAGTGCAGCACACCCCCCGCTCACTCGCAAGTGACGGCCGGGCTCGGTCGCCGACCGCGCGCGAGGAGCATCGGACGATCAGAGTTGACAGAGATTCATGCCGACGACCGCGGCGACGGGCGGCGCGGTATTCGGTCGCAGCCAGATCTGGATTCTATCGACAAGATAGTAGCCGTAAACGAACAGGGAATTGTCGGCCACGACCCGGCCTGCGCAATCTTTGAACACCGTGGAGGCGTCCGTCAGGATCTTCTGGCCGGCCACCCAGATCTCCGGCGAGCGGAGCCAGAACCAGCCTGTATCGATGTCGGGGGAGTCGACCGGGCGCGGGTCGATTCGACCCGCAATCATCGTGTTGCCGATCAGGCCGCCGCCAACGCTGACCGAGTCGCCAGCGCTCAAGTGAGCGCGCAGGTCCGGATCGACGTAGGTGCCAGGCGTGATCTGGACATGCGTGCCCTGTACGGTGAGTTGATCGCGCGCGAGGTCCACGTTCTCAATCGGGCCGCTCAACTCGATGGAACCAGGCGGGGCGCGCCCGCGCGTCAACTCACCGGCAAGGTAATTCAGCTCGATAAGACTGCCGACGGGCGGCGGAGGCCCGTAGGAACAGAGACACCCTTGCAGCCGAATAGGATGGCCGTCGACTTCGAAGTCTGCCCATGAACGCCATGCCGTCACGAAACCCTGAACGAACCCGAGCCCGCTGTTGTCCCACTTCGCCCCTGTGCATTCGCCGGTGCACCGAACAGTGGTTGCAGCAAGCACACCGCCGACAGGAGGCGCATGGGCAAACACGACTACGGCATCACCTGCCAACGGTGCACTAGCGGGAAACCCCTCGGGCGTGGCCGCCGCCAGGTCGATGTCGAGGTTGCCGATCGCAAGCCGGCCACCCGACGCTGCTGCGAGGACGCCCCGCACCAGAAAAAGCGGGTCGCCTGCGTAAGCATCGATGCGCGTTGCGAGCACGCGGCCACTCGCCGTGAAGTGACCGCTGATCGTCACGACCTCGCCGACGGCAATGTCGTCTACAGACGTATATCGCTGGCTATCGAAAACGGTGCGATCGTCCAGGTAGACTCTCTGGCCAAGCACGGTCAGTTGCAGCGCTGCCGAATCCACGGCTTCAACAAGGCCTACGATCGAGCGATTGATGTCGATGGTTACGCGACCCGCTGGGCCGGGCGGAATCAAATGCAGCTCCGAGTTGATCTGACTACCGTGAATCTCAGCGATCTCGCCTTCGGCGAGGTCGGCCGCGCTGGCCGGAGCACCGTCGAGAGTCACCGAGCCGATACACGATACGGGCGACGTCGTCAGTATGTCGGCCGAGCATTGGGCCAATACCAGCTCGTCGCCATTATTAGTCGGCACCGAAAAGCCCTTAGGACCGAGCGGGGCGTAGTAGTCCGCCGCAACGATCCGTTGCGGTGGGTCGTCCCAAACAATCGGGGGTGCTTTCGCGGTTGTCGTGTTGCCGCCCCCACAAGCCGTGAGCAGCGCCGATCCTGTGACTAGCAGTAGCTTGCAGACGTATCGCATGGTGGCCTTCTCCCGCCTTTCGGCGCTAGATTCGATATGCGTTCGACTGTGGCACTGCGCGTCGGTGAAGAGAGTTCAGCAACCGCCAACCTTTCGCAAAGAACCAGCCAATTCTTGGTTCAACCGACCGTTTCGACCGTGAACCTGACGACGTCTCCGAGCCGTGCCGCATCTGCGGACACTCACCGGTAAGGACAGAACGACACCGCTGCGGCCACGGGTGGCTGCGTGTTTGGCCTGAGCACGACCGACAACCAGTAGTCGCCGCCCATGCCCGGCCGATACAGCCCGAACATATAGTCGAGACTCAAACAGCCCGTGTTGACGGTGGCTCCGTCGGTCAGAATGATCTGCCCTGCAATCTCGAGCGCCGGTCGACTCAAGGAGAATACGGTGGTCCGAAAGTCCGAGGTGCTCGCCCCTTTCACCACCGACGTGGCGGCCACGGTAGTGAGGAGCAGCCCACCCCGAACCGTCACGACGTCGCCGACCTTGAGATCGCCGATGCTCATGGCTGACTCGAAGAACGTTTCTTGGACCGGCGTGATCTGTGTGGCTGGCGTGACCTGCACGCGTACGCCACGCACCGTCAATGCGCCGTGCGCTGGATCGATCGTCTCGATGGGGCCACTGAGGGTGATCGTCGGCTCTGGCTGCGGGCTGACCTCTGCGCTGGGCGCACGCGCCACGTCGGCGTTGCCTTCGAACAAGCTGATGTCCACGTAGCTACCGGGTCGCAGCGGCGAGCCATAACTGCATTCGCAAAAACGTAGACGAATCGCGTGACCATCGACGTCGAAATCGCGGGGTCCGCGCCACGCGGTTATGAGGCCGCGGACCCAGCCACTGTCCCATTGAGCCCACACGCACTCCCCCGTACAGCGAATGGTGTCGACCGTAAGGACCCCGTTCTCCGGTGGTCGGCTTGCCAACACGAGCACGGCGTCACCTGGCAAGGGAGCGCTCCCGGGGAACCCCTCGCGCGCAGCTGCCGCGAGATTCACCTCGATGTTCCCAATCGCCTGGCGGCCACCCGGCCACACCGCAAGGATGCCGCGCAGCAGAAACAGAGGCGCGCCCGGCACAGGCTCGATGCGAGTTGCCAGGACGCGCCCGTCCGCGGTGAAGTGCCCGCTGACCGCCACCCGATCTCCGACTGCAACGTCATACGGCGTTGGATAACCGAAGTACGTTGACTCCTCGACGTACACTTGCTGGCCGAGAACCCGCAGCGTCAGGTAGGTTGAGTCGATCCCCTCCACGTTGCCGACGATGGTCCGATTGATATCGATCGCGACGTGCCCTCGGAGGCTTGACGACGTAGAGTCGAACACGGTCTCGAGTCTGGTCCCGTGGATGTCTGCGATATGGCCGTCCCTGAGTTCGCCGATATCCGCCGGCGCACCGTCGAGCGTGACCGAATCGACGCACGCTGCCAGCGGGTCGGTCGCGCATGCAGTGAGCCGAAGTCCGACCCACCGCTCCGTTCGGCCGCCGGCGTAGCTCCCGAGATAGTCGAAGTTCACCAGTCGTGGCTGGCTGACGGCTGCCGCGGCGAGGGTACTCGGCGCCGTTCCACCGCCACCGCCACCACCACCGCAGGCGGTGAGCAGCATGGGGGCTGCGAGCAGGAAGAGGTTTTCGAAGTATCGCACGTGTGGTTCTCCGCGCCATGGAGCGGCGTGTCTGCGTGATTCGGAATATCTGCTCCCGCGCGGACAAGTCGTCGAGTCCCTAAAGCACGCGTCCGTCTGGACTGACGTTGAGCCCGCGTTGGTTGCCGCAGGTGGTGTCAATGTCGATCGTGCTTGCCACCAGCGGCGCGGCTTGCGCTCTGAGTTGGATAGACAACGAATCTGCGTCGTCTCCAGCCCAGCCGAACAGTTCGTCGATACCCGAGGCTCCTTTACAGTAGGTGACCTGGGTCAGCTCGTCGGTGAGAATCGCTTGTCCGGCGACCCGGATTGCGGGCGGATTCCGGGAGAACACCGCGCTGCGAATAGCTGCACCACTAACCCCGAGCGCGATTTCACCGGCGACGATCGTGTCGCCAACCAGCCCGCCCCGCACCGTGACGAGGCGATCTACCGCAAGATCCGCGAGATCGACGAGACTCGGATCGCGATACGTCCCCGGCGTGAGCTGCACGCGCATACCGAGCACCGTGATTTCCCCACTCGCGGGTGCCAGCGCCTCGATGCTACCGGACACCCGGATCGTGTCTATGTCGCCCAGCGCGGGAGTCACCGTCGCTACGCCGTTGGTCAGAGACACGTCGACCAAGGAACCCACTGGAGGTGCCAATCCGCCCAACGCCGGCCGAACCGCCAGACCATCCACGTCGAAGTCCGTCGTTGAACGCCATGCGGTCAGGAAACCCCGCGCGAAGCCGGTTTCCCAGCGCGTGGCAGCACACTGGCCCGTGCAGCGAACCCTATCGCTCGTAAGTAACCCATTCACCGGCGGCCCACTCGCCAGTACGAGCACGGCATCGCCGGCCAACGGAGCGCTTCCCGGAAAGCCTTCGCGGGTCGCCGCAGCCAGATCCACTTCCGTGTCCCCGATCGCGAGGTGGCCGTTCGGCCGGGCCGAGAGGATGCCGCGCAATAGGAACAACGGTGCTCCGGTGTAGGCCTCCACGCGCGTGGCGAGCACACGACCGTCCGGCGCGAAGTGGCCACTGACGGCGACTGCGTCACCAACGGAAATGTCCTCTAGACTCGAGTAGTCGAGCGTGGTCCAGCCGTCCACATAGACCTGCTGACCGAGCACGCGCAGCGTCGCTTGCACTGAATCGATGGCCTCGACCTGACCCACGATGGCGCGCTTGATATCCACGGTCACACGGCCGAATGCTCTATTGAACGCGCTGCCCACCACCTCGGGGCTGGCCCTGGTGCCGTGAGCTTCGACGACCTGACCGTCCTTGAGGTCCTCCACGTCAGCCGGACCGCCATCTAGCGTCACCACACCGACGCAGGAACCGCCGTTGGACGTTCGGCAGCGGAGATCGAGCGGCATTCCATAGACAGTGGATCCGCCAGCATAGGGACCGAGATAGTCGAAGTTCTCGAGTAGTGGTGGGTCGGGTGTCGCGGCGCCGCCCCGCCGCCGCCGCCGCCGCCGCAGCCGGCGAGTAGCAGAGTGCCGAGTAGCAAGGTGTCGAACACTAGGATCACGTTGAGTCGCACGAAATCTCCACGCACCGCAGGGTGCACATCTCGGATCGTGGAGAGGATTCCACCGCGCGAGGGAAAAGTCGGCTCACGGACCGACTAACGTGGGTGAAGATTCAGCCAACATTCGGCAAAAGCCGGCCGAATCACTACTCACCATCTGGTGATGGTGCGATTCGCAGGGCTAGTATTCGCTGCTACAGACGAGCGGGTCAGGTTCAGTGAGCGGCTTCCGTGTGGGCGACCTCGACATCGAGGTCGGTTTGCAGCGCGTCACGCGCGGCGGGGCCGAGGTCCCGCTGCCGAAACTGTCATACGATCTACTCATGGCGCTGGTGCAGGCGGCACCGAACCTCGTCTCCCACGAGGAGCTGTTGGCGCGCGTTTGGCCCGGACTCATTGTCACGGACAAGACTGTGAGCCAGCGCGTCAAGCTGCTGCGTGATGCGCTCGGTGACGATCCGGAGGCGCCCCGCTATGTCGCCGGACTGCGGGGTCGCGGCTACCGAATCGTCGCGCCGGTCACGGCCATCGAGGCCACCGCCGCCGATGCGGTTGTCGCACTCGAACGTGAGTCCCTTATGGACGTCCACCCCCCGCTGGCGGAGGTCGCGCCCCGACGCTGGCTCTGGCTCACGAGCGCTGTCGCGGTCATCGGTCTCGTGGCGAGTACCACGTGGTGGTTGCTCGGTCCGACGGGTGAGCCGCGGGCCGCGGTCGCCTCCAGCTCATCAGGCCCTATAACCACGATTGCCGTACTGCCGTTCCGCTCGCCGAGCGGCGCCGAGGCCGACGCCTATCTCGGCACCGGCATCGCCGAAGCGGTGCTCGAACGCCTGTCGAGGATCCCGGGAATCGCCACGATCGCTCGTGACTCCGCGTTCAAACTGGCCGGCGGCCCGATTTCAAGGGACGACCTGGCGCAACGCCTCGGCGCGCGCTACCTGCTCGAAGGCGACGTGGAACAATCTGTCGAGGGGCTTAGAATTGCCGCGCGACTCACGGATGTCGCCACCGCAACGCAACTTTGGGCGGGCGCGTTCGACCGACCGGTTACCGACATCTTCGACATTCAGGAACGAATCGCTACCGAGGCCGCCACCGCGCTGCGCGCGACCGAGTCCCCTCAGGACACTGTCCATCGTCGGCCGCGGTTGACTGCCAACGTGGACGCCTACCTTGCCTATCTTCGCGGTCGCGCGTTGCTCGGTCGCTGGACGATCGTCGGTGCCGAGCAGGCCAAAGCTGAGTTCGCGACCGCGGTTGATCTCGATCCGAATTTCGCAGCGGCCTACGCTTCGCTATACGAGGCACGCCTGCTCGCTGCCGATCGCGCGGCGGGCGGGGCGTCGCCGACGGCTGCGGCGACATTTCTCGGCGAGCAACCCCTCGCCGCGGTGCGCAGCGAAAATCAACCGCTGATCGAACGCGCCATCGCCCTCGACCCCGAATGCGGCGCCGCCTATTTCGCGCGCGCCATCTGGGCCGCAGACGACTCGGCTACGCGGGAGGAAGACTTCGCGCGTGGCATGCCGCTCGATCCCAGCAACGGCCGCGGCATCACGGCGTACGCGGAGTACCTAGACCGAATTGGTCGAGCCGACGAAGCCAAGCGCCTGCTCGAGCGCGCGCTCGCCCTCGACCCCCTCTCCCCGCGTGCCCATTTTCGCTTGGTCATGCGGCAGTTTCCAAGAGATGCCTCGGGACTCGAATCTGGCATGCGCCGGGTACTCGACATCGACCCGGACTATCAGCCGGCCCTCCAGCGCTACGCAAAGTACCGCTGGTACGACGGCGAGATGGCGGAGGCCGCGCGGATACTCGAGCACTCGCTGGCGCTCGATCCCGCGAATCCCTGGATCACGCACACGCTGGTGGCGGTGTACCTCGACAGCGGCGACGCCGACTCGGCCAGAGCGCTCGTCGCCACGGCCAAGCACCCCGAGATCGCGGGTGATCTGCTGCTCGCACAGTACGATCGCGACGACCAAACGGCCGGCGCCGCCGCGCACCGCGACGCGGCATTCGCGAGCGGCGTCCCAGAGGCCTGGGGTGTGTTTGAAGCCGTGCGGGACTCGGCGCTCGAGTCCCGCGAAATCGAGCCGGCGCTCATCTATCTCCAAGCGCACACGCAACTTCTCGGCGCGCAGCCGCGCGTGAACCCCGACAACTTCCGCGCCGCACCTGTGCTGGCGCATTTGTTGCTCACCGCCGGCCGCAACGACGAGGCGCGGGCTCTGCTGACAGCCACCATCCAGTGGATCGACGACGTACACTTGCCGAGACTCGGATCCGTCTACGCGCTGCGAACCAAAGCCACGGCGTTGCTGTTGCTCGGCGAGCAGGCGTTGGCGCTCGACGCTCTCGACGCCTCGTTCCGCAGCAACGACTACGTCCAGTGGTGGTATACGCTCGAGCACGATCCGCTCTGGCAGCCGCTGCGAGCCAACAGCCGGTTCGGCGACATCACGACACGCGTTCGCGTGCACGTAGCCGAACAGAATGCGGCGCTCGCTGCATTGCGCAAACAGGGACTCGTGCCGTTGCATGCGCGCACGAGTCGCTGAACGGTTTCGTCGCTGCACTCCGGTTCGGCGATCCCTCGCGGCTGCGATCTGGGTGGCGTTGTGCGCGCAAACCGGCACCGCAGCGGAGTCGCCGGAGGAGGTCGTCGTGACGGCGCGCAAGCTGCCGGAGCCGCTCCTCCGCGTACCTCTGAAGGTCGACGCAATTGCCGATGACGGCGCGGAGCCTGGCGTCGACTCTTTGCAGAATCTCGTTGGCCGGATACCCGGGCTGTACTTCGAATCGGGTTGGGGCGGGATGTTCTCCGCGCCGACGCTACGCGGGCAACAGGCGAGTCCCACCGGCGACCTGAACGTTGGGCTGTTCGTCGACGGCGTCTATCAGGCGAACCCGACCGCGATCGATTCCAGCCCGATCGACATCGAGCGAGTCGAGATCGTGCGCGGCCCGCAGAGCGCATTGTTCGGCCACAGCACGTTCGCCGGAGCGATTCATTACGTGAGCCGTGCCCCCACGGCGAGTTTCGCCGACGGATTCACCGTGGAGTCGGGGTCGACGGATCTCGCCGGCGCCAACGGTTATCTATCTGGCCCTGTGTTCGGCAAGCTCCTCGGCCGGATCGCCATCGGTACCCGGCGCTACGACGGCACGCAGCGCAACGCGGCCGACGGCGCTCCACTCGGTGGCATGCGCCGCGATTCGTTGGCTCTGCAGCTCGCGACATCGGGTAGCGACAGCTTTCGTGCCCACGTCAGCGCGAGATTCGGAGAAATTCGCTATCGGCAGCCGGCTGTCGCAAGCCTGACCTACCGCGACTACAACTGCGGCGCCGTGGAGCCTGCGTCGGGCGCGTGGAGTTACTACTGCGGCGCGATTCCGATCGCCACGACCTTCGCGGCGTCCCCCGGGATTCCGGACAGCGCCGACCAGGTTGGCCAGCTCGCGCTCACGCTGTCGTGGTCGCTCGGTGCCGGCAGCCTCACGAGCGTTACCACCTACTACCGGGGCAGCGCCAACGCCTACCGGGATTTCGATGCCTCGAGCACTGGGCAGATCTTCGGCGTGTGTAGGCAACGCGTGACTTGCGGCGGGGGAACCGCACCTCCATCCGTCGATCGATCGGTCTACGTCAACGCGGTGTCGCGCCAAACCGAAGTGACGCGCGAGGCGAGCCAGGAGGTGCGCTTTTCGAACGACGCCGCAGAGCGCCTGCACTGGACCGTGGGCGGCGCGGCATGGCGCACGCTCGACCACGATCAGGCCCTTCTCGGCGCCGGGCGCGGCTCCGTGGCGGTCAGCGAACGCCTCACGTTGTTGCTGCCACTCAACCCGAGCGCCTTGGGTCCGCTTGCGCTCATGAATGCAGCGCTCGTCACGGATCCAGCGCTCGAGCAGATGACGCAATCGCTCGATCGCGAGGAGCGACAGACGTTTGCCGCCTTCGGTGCGCTCGATGTCGCGTTGAACGGTAGCCTCCGCGCCCGCATCGAGGCACGCACCACTCACGAACGCCGCGAGCTCGACAATCGCGCGGCCAATTTCGCGCCGGGCTTCGGCACGGCGATTCCGCGGCGCAGCTTTCGGGACGTCACGCCACGCCTGAGCTTGCAGTACTCGCCGACGTCCACGTGGAGCGGCCACGTGTCCGCGGCCAAGGGCTCGCAGTCTGGCGGCATCAATCCGCTTCCAGGGTTGTTGCCGAGCGAGCAGGGGTACGCGCCCGAGTTCAATTGGACCTACGAGGTGGCGGCGCGGTATCGACCGAGAGACCGCATGCTCGAATTCGATGCCACGCTGTACTCGATCGACTGGTACGACACACAGATTCTCGGCTTTGGCCAAACGCCGGGCGTCAGCAACCTCATCACCCTGAACACGGCCGGTATCAGAACCCGTGGCATTGAGCTCTCCTGGCATATGCAGCCCTGGTCACTGTTGCGGACGGAGATCGATCTCTCACTGACCGACCCGCAGTTTCGCCGAGGCAGCGACGACCCCGGCTCGCGGCGGCTCTGCGGGCTCTCGTCTGGCAACACGGCGTCGACGTTGTGCACAATCGGCCCGTCGCGCACCGGCGCGGGCGGCCTCGTGCCCTACCTCGACGGTAACGTGCCGGCTCGCGTTCCGCGCCACATGTGGCACGCAGCGATCGAGCTGACGCCCCGGTTTGGGGCTGGCAGGTTCGTTGCGCGGGTCGATGCCAACGGCCAGGACGACGTCTTCGAGCGCGCGATCGATGGCGCGCGGTTCGGCGCGCGCTCGTTACTCGACCTGCGGCTCTCCTATGATCTGGGCTCGTGGTCGATCGCCCTGTGGGGCCGCAACCTCGGCGACGAGCCGTACGTCCGCGCCCTGGCATCGCGCGGTCAAGTGTTTTTCCAAACGCCGCGGCCGCTCGACGCGATCTACGGCGATGGGCGCACGTTCGGGCTCAGCGCCACGTTCATCGGCGGCCATCTGCCACCGTAACGCCCGCGGCGCGGAGATCTCCGGGTGCGGCGGCTCACCGCAGCCGCGCCAACACGTAGGCATCGACGAACGCGCCATCGCGAAAAGCGTACCGGCGCAGCAAGCCCTCGATCTCGAAGCCGAACTTCTTGTAGAGCTTGATCGCACGCTCGTTGTCGGCAAACGCCGTGAGCTCGAGCCGACGCAGATTCAACCAACGATCCGCGAGATCGACGGCCGCGCGCACGAGCGCGGTGCCGATGCCGCGACCCTGCCACTGATCGTGCACGGCGAGGCCGATCTCGCCGACGTGCGCACGGCGTGGTGAGTGCTCGGGCACGTGGAGGCCCAAGCCACCGACGAGCGTGTCACGCACGCAAGCGACGAGCGCATAGTGATTCGCTGTGCGCTGCTCGAGGCGCTGGCGCCACGTCTGTGCCGACGGATACGGCAGCTGCAACGTGCCGTAGATGGCCAACGGCTGCTCGTGGATGCGCTGCAACCCGCGGAAATCCTCGGGCTCGGCGCGCCGAATCACGATGTTGTCGACGTTTTGTTCGCTCATAAACGAAAAACCCCGGTGAGGCGACTGCCTGACCAGGGTTTTCGGTGCAGAGCAGTCGCGGTTGCTATCGACTGCCCTCTTGCTACGCGCACGATCAGGCAGTCCACCTCCAGTAGGTGTGTACGAGTTGCATGGTCGTGGCGCGTTTGTTCATAACGGCGCGCATGCTAACGCCGCGCGGTGAGCCGCGCAAGCGTCGCCGTATTGCGACTGCGACACCGATCACGCGCGACGCGTTCCACGCAGGCGCTTCGGCCAAATGCCGGACTTACCCGGCGACAGGATGCCGTTCGGATCGATCGCGTCCTTCAACGTCTCGTGGAACCGGCGCATCACGTGGTTGTTGAACGAATACGCGTCGGCGACCTTGTCCATGAACGCCACGTGCGTGCGGTATTCGGCCCAGCCGTTCGCGGCCGAGACCTCGACGAGCTTGTCGAAGATGCGCCGGCCGTCCTGGTTCTTGGCCTGGTCGTGCGACACGCGGAATGCCGAACAACAGCACGAGCGCGCGCGGGTTGTACGACCACGGCAACGCGGCGAACTGATTGCCCACGGGCAGCTTCATGTCCGCGTACAGCTGGCCGTAGACCTTCTGCGCCTTGAACACGGCCTCGCCCGTCATCGGGATGATAGGCGAGAAGCCTAAGTGCCCGCCGCCCTGCAGCAAGGCCAAACACGCCGAGGCTCGGCGTGCCGAGAGCGACCGCCAGCGTCGGATCGTTCTGATCGACTTCGGTCGGGAAGCGATAGTTGCGGCCGTCCTTGAACGTGGCGCCGCGAATCGTGCCGAACCGCTCCTTGACCGTCTCCCACTGAGCGTCGATGACTCGCGGCGGCCCCCAGAAGCGAAACTCCGCGCTCCAGTACGGCAGGTTGCGTTCGCGCAGCCATGCGATCGAGCTCGGCAATCGACGGGCCGCCCGGCATCTCGAAGAAGGAGCCACCCTGCGACGCGTGATAGTTCAGGAGCGGGCTCTCGAGCAGCATCGTGCCGCGCAGGATGTCCGAGTTCATGAGGTACGCGTAGTGCTCCATGAACGGGATCGAGTCGTCATGCTTCGGCACGTTCACGCGGCCGTCGCGGTAGGCTTCGGGCGCCGGCATCAGCCAGATGCCCATACGCGTCACGATGCCGAAGTTCGACTGCGAGAACAGGCCGTCGACGACCGGCCCGAAGCCGTACTTGTACTGGTGCCACACCTGCGTATTCGGCAAGCCGCCCATGCCGGTGCGCAGCACCTCGCCGCTCGGCAGCACGACTTCCATGCCGCACACGGCGTTCCAGTGGTCGCGCATCGGCGTGCGGCCGCCGCCGCGTTCCAGCGAATTGCCGACCGGGCTGCCCCAGCCGGGGTCCGCGGGGTCGATCCAGACGTTGAGCTTGTGCTCCTGGATGTAGCGGTACAGATCGAAGTAGCTGACGCCGGGCTCGACGACCGCAAAGTGCGTCTTGTCGTTGACCTCGAGGACGCGGTTCATGCGCTTCAAGTCCACGACCACGCTGCCCGAGTACGCCGGCGACGAGCCGCCGTAGCCCAAATTGCGGCCGGTCGAGATCGTCCACAGCGGCAGCTTGTACTTGTTCGCGATGCGAACGATCGCCTGGACCTGCTCGGTGCTGTTCGGCGCGACGGCCGCCGATGCGACGCGATCCTCGGCTTCGCCGTAGAACGGCGAGTACGCGTCGCGATAGAGCTTCAGATCCTCGTCGCTCGTGAACACCCATTCGCGACCGAGAGCATTCGCGAACTCGTCGAGCGCCCGCGAAAAGTCACGCTGAGCTACGCCGGGAGGTAACGCCATGCTGCACCGTTTCCAATGTCGTCGCCGACGTCGGGCCGCAGTGTCTCACTACGTGCCGCGACTCGCGGCATCTTACGCGCGCCGCCGAACCTTCTGAAAGCACGCCGAGGCGCTGCTATGCTGCGCGGACGCCGCCGAAAACCGTGGTGGCGCACGGGGAGTCCATGGCCGACGACACGCACGAGCCCAAAGGGCTCAATCGACGTGAATTCTTCGCCGAGCGCGTCGCTGGCCAGCGTGGCACTCGCGGGCGCCGAGCCCGCCGCCGCGCAAGCCCCGCCCGCCGACGAGCGCAAGCCGGTGCCGCCGACGGACCAGCGGCTCGCACGCGAGCAACCCACCGTCGACGCGTACACGCCCGCGGAAGAAGCGCGCTACTTCGTCTCCCACCCCGCGTCCGACGTCATGGTCGACGTCATCAAGAGTCTCGACATCGATTACGTGACGATGAACGCGGGCTCGAGCTTCCGCGGCTTGCACGAGTCGCTGCTGAACTACGGCGGCAACAAG
Source organism: uncultured Gammaproteobacteria bacterium (assembly GCA_963748045.1). Classification (GTDB taxonomy): domain Bacteria; phylum Pseudomonadota; class Gammaproteobacteria; order Steroidobacterales; family Rariloculaceae; genus FEN-1219. The sequence continues at coordinate 110,612 of CAVVIC010000022.1, read as the reverse complement.
CGCCCGGAGCTCCTGACGTGCGTGCACGAGGAGCAAGCCGTCGCGATGGCGCACGGCTACGCGAAAGTCGCCGGCAAGCCGATCATCGCGGCGGTCCACGGCACCGTGGGCCTGCAACACGCCGCGATGGCGGTCTACAACGCCTGGTGCGACCGCGTGCCGGTGGTCGTGATCGCCGGCAACTATCTCGACGGCACGGAACGGCGCGTGCTCGAGTGGGTGCACTCGGCGCAGGACTGCATCGCGCCGATTCGCGACTACATCAAATGGGACGACGCGCCGGTGTCGCTCGCGCAGTTCAACGAGTCGCTCGTGCGCGCACACAAGATCGCGACGACCGTGCCGATGGGCCCCGTCGCGATCGTCGCCGACAGTCAGCTGCAGGAAGACGAAGTCGGCGCCACGAAGCCCGTGCTGCCGCGCCCGAGCCCGGCGCAACCGCCGCGCGCCGACGACACCGCGCTGCGCGAGGCGGCGAAGCTGCTCGTCGCCGCGGAGACGCCCGTGATCGTCGCGGAGCGGTACGCGCACGATCAGCACGGCGTCGATCTGCTGGTCCAGCTCGCCGAGACGCTGCAGGCGGCCGTCGTGAACCGCCGCGGCCGCATGAACTTCCCGAACACGCACTACCTGAACCAGGGCGGCAACGTCGTCGCGCAAGCCGACGTCGTGCTCGCGCTGGAGGTCACCGACAACTTCGGCCTGTTCCACAACGTGGCGGACCAGATTCAGCGCACGACCACGCGCATCGCGCGGCCCGACGCGAAGCTCATCACGCTCGGCAGCGGCGAGCTGTTCTGGCGCTCGAACTATCAGGGCTTCGGCCGCTACTACGGCAGCGATCTCGCGATCGTCGGCGACGCGCAAGCGAGCCTGCCGGCGTTGATCGAGGCCGTGAAGAGCGCTGCTGCCGGCGAGCTCACGGCGCACGCTCGACGCGCGCGCCACGCGCTGGCGCGCCGCGCAGAAGACGCGCCGCGAGCAGGCGCTCGAAGCCGCGCGCTACGCGTGGAACGCGAGCCCCGTCAGCACCGAGCGGCTGAGCGCCGAGATCTGGACCGCGATTCGCGAGCGCGAATTGGGCGCTCGTGGCCGAGCCGCTGTTCCCGTCGCTGCACGAGTTCTGGGAGATCGATCGTTACCACCAGTACATCGGCGGCTCGGGCGGCGCCGGCATGGGGTACGGCGCACCCGCGGCCGTGGGCGCTGCGGTCGCGCATCGCGACGCCGGGCGAATCGCGATCAACATTCAGAAGGACGGCGACCTGATGTACTGCCTCGGCTCGCTGTGGACGGCCGCGCACCACCGGATTCCTCTGCTCTCCGTCATGCACAACAACCGCGCGTATCACCAGGAGCTCATGCACGTGCAGCGCATGGCGGCGCGCCGGCGTCGCGGCGTGGACGGCAGTGCGCGCACCGGCAACACGCTCGAGAATCCGTTCATCGACTTCGCGACCGTGGCCAAAGGGCTCGGCATGTGGTCGGCCGGGCCGATCGAAAATCCGGACGAGCTCGCACCCGTGCTGCGCGAAGCGCTGGCCGTCGTCGAACGCGGCGAGCCGGCGTTGATCGACGTCGTGGGGCAGCCGCGATGAAGACACAAGCGATGCCGTATCAGCCGCTGCGCATCGGCGCGCTCGTGCTCGCGATCGCAGCGGTCTGCGCACGCCGCCGGCGCGGCTCCCGACGAGCGCTCGCCGTACGTCGCCAACGGGTGCTATCAGTGTCACGGCTACGCCGGCCAGGGGGGCGCCGGCGCGCGCCTCGCGAGAACCGCGTACTCGTTCGAAGCGTTCGCGGCCCTCGTCCGGCGCCCAGCCAACGAGATGCCGGCCTATGCTCCGCAGGTCCTGGACGACCGCGAGCTCAGGTCGATCTACGAGTATCTGCGTTCGCTGCCGGAGCCGCCGCGCGTCCCCATTCTCTGATTAGCTTCCGGTTGCAATTAGCGCGCGTTGGGCGTACCTGTAGCCGCTAGCGCGCCGGCCCAAAGAAGGCCACTGCCCACAACAACGACAACGAGGCACAGCGATCTATGGATACCAGTATTCAGGTGGCGGCCATGGTCGTCATCGCGTCCTTCGTGATCGACCGAGTCGCGGGAGGAGTGTTCTTCCTGCTGTCGCTGTTCGGTTTCTGGAATCGATGGTTTCCGGATCCGGCGACGATTCCGGACGCTGGCCAGAAGCTCGCCGCGCAGAAACGTCAGAAGCTCGTCTACTACTCGTTCGTGGCCGTGTTGGCAGCCGCGATTGTCACGGAGTTCGATCTGCGCGTGCTCGAAGCGCTGCAACTCAAGGGCTTCACTGCCCGACCGTGGCAGGACAGTCTCTTCAGCATCCTGGTGCTGATGGGCGGCTCCGATCAAGTCGCCGGGCTGCTGAAGTCCCCGCACGCCGGCAAGGCCGTCGATGTAACGTCCACACAAAAGCCCATCGAGGTTACGGGTAGGCTCACGCTCGACGAGAACGCGGCGCACGCGACGAAGACGACACGCTCGTCCGGCGGCTGACCGCCGCAGGTGCTCCGATGAGCGGGCTCGAATTCTCTATCAAGGGGCTCGAGGAGCAGCAGCGCCGGCTGCGCGACGAGCGACGCGGCCGCGTCGGTGTCGCGGTTGCCGTCATCGCCAGCCTGTTTGCGCTTGCCGGCCACGAGCGCTCCGTGGAAGACGAGCCTGGAGTCGGGGGTCAACCAGGCCTCGTCGGACCGGCCACGCCCCTCAACACGCCGCCGCAAACTGCACTGCCAGTAGCGCGTTTGGCGGCGAATCCGACGCGCCTCGACTTTGGCGTCCAGCAGGTCGGCACGGGAAGTCAGGAACGAACGGTCACGCTCACGAACATCGGCACGAAGGGCTTCACCGCCGACTACAGCGTGGTAAACGATAGCCAGCACTTCGTCGTCACCGGTTGCCATCTCAATGCGTACAAGCTGGGTGCAGACGGGGGCAGTTGCGAATTGAGCGTGGCGTTTCGACCCGGCGCGGCCGGGCAGCGGAAGGCGCGGGTCGCGGTATTCGAAGTGAATGAGAGCAAGGACCGTGTCGGCGCGGCGCTCGTAACGATCGACTTGACCGGCCAGGGTCGGCCGCCGCCCGTGCGGCCCGCAGTGAGCCCTCCGGAGCCCGCGCGCCTCGAGGTGATCCCTACGCAGTTGGATTTCAGCTCCCCTCGGCCTGCGCGACAAGACGTTGTCGCACGAAACGGAGGCGCGGGGGCCGTCTCGATCAGCGATGCGAGTCTCTCCGGCCAGGACGCAGGCGCTTTCCGCTTGGATACGAACGACTGTTCGGAGCAACCGCTCGCGGCCGGAGAGCAGTGCACGATCACCGTGATACGCCGTTTCTTCGCAGCGGCCTCGCTGACCGCCGAGTTGCGGCTCGAGCACACGGCAGCCAACTCTCCGGCGCGTGTGGAACTTCGGCGGACATCTGCACCGGTAGCTACGGTCCAGGCAGAGCCGGACTCGCTCGACTTCGGGTCCGTCTTGCTGAGAGCACGGTCGACGCGGTCCGTGACAATGACCAACGTCGGGGCGGTCGAGGCGCGGAACGTTGTCACCGCATTCATCGGGAACAGCGATTCGTTCCAACTCGGGCGGAACGACTGCCGCGGCACCCTGGCGCCACAAGCACGGTGCACGGTCGAAGTGGTGTTCGCGCCCGCCAAGGCGGGATTGCTGCAGTCGGGCCTGATGATTGCGGGAACGATTGTGCTGGTACGCGGCACCGGGGAGGCGGAAGGGGACCCGCCGCCACCGCAGCAGCCGGCCAATGTGATCAGATAGCGTTGGCCCCGGCTCAGCGTCTTACTGCAGCACTCGCACCCAGATATTGCGAAACCTGAGCGGCGCGCTCGGATCGTTGTGCGCTTGCAGCTTGATCGGCGAATCCCCGTGGTTCGTGTACGCGGGCGCGCCGACGAACACCGTCTCGCCGCGCAGAGCGAAGTCGTCTTGCACGAGCAACGCCGTTGAAGAACACCGTCACTCGCGCAGGCGCCGTCAGCGCACCGTCCGCGCCGAACGTTGGCGCGTGCCACACGACGTCGTAGGACTGCCATTCGCCCGGTTTGCGGCTCGGGTTCGCGAGCGGCGGCGATTGCTTGTAGATGCTGCCGGCCATGCCGTTCACGTAGGTGTCGTTGTGGTACGAGTCGAGAATCTGCAACTCGTAGCCGCGATCGCCGCCGCCCGTCGACGCGAGGAACACACCGCCGTTGCCGCGCGCCTGACCGGTCCCCGTCACATCTGCGGGAACGCGCCACTCGAGATGCAGCTGATAGTTGCGGAACCGACGCCGGGTTTCGATGTTGCCGGCCGCCTTGTTGACGACCATGTACCGGTCGACGACAGTCCACGCGGCGGGCGAACCGTCCCGCGTGTTGACCCATTCGTCGAGGCTCGCGCCGTCGAACAGCGCGATCGCATCGGAGGGTCGTGCGCTCGACTCTGGCGCGGGCGACGTGACGACGGGCGGTGTGGGTTGCCAGACTTCGGTGTCTTCGGGTCGCGCCGGCGCAGTCCCTGCGCGCCGGCACGAGCCAACCACCAGCAGCAGCCACAGAGTCGTGGAACGCGCGAAGTGCGGCCGCTTCATCGGCCACTCCCGGCCGACGTCACGCTACGCCTTGCGCGACAACAGCCTGCCGTAGCCCGGCGCCGACGCCGTTCAACCCCACGAGCCGTGCGCCCGCCCAGAGTCCGTGCGGCATGCTCGAGATCACGGGCACGCCCGTGCGCGCCTCGAGCGGCGCGATGAGCTCGAGCGTGCGGAAGCCGCCGCACGAAACCAGCAACGAGTCGGCATCCGCCGCCGACTTGCGCACGCGTTCGCCGAACGCAATCAGATCGTCCTGCGTCACCTTGTCGACGTCGGTCATCGCTTCGATGCCGAGCCCGGTGATGACAATCGGCGTCAGTCCGTGCTCGATCAGGAACGCGCGCAGCCGAGCGTTGACTTCGTTGTTGTACGCCGTCGCGACAGCGACCTTGCGAGCGCCGACGGCCTTCAAGCCCTTCGATGACGCCGTTGCTCATCGTCGTGGCGGGCAGCCCGGAGGCTTCAGTCACGATCTTGCGCAGAAGTTGGTTGTAGGCCTCGCCTTTGTAGAACGTCAGCGACGTGCCCGTGAGCTCGATCGCCTCCGCACCCGCATCGGCGAGCTTCTTCGCGGCCGCCGGGACCCGGTCGATCACGGCGTCGAAACCTTCGGGCGTCATGCGTTCGACGCCGAGGCCGGTCACGACGAACTTCAGCCGTTCGCCGTACATCGCCACGCCTTCCTCGGGGATGCCGCGATCGGCGGGCGGGAAGATCAAGCCCAAGACCGGCACCTTGTCCGCGGCAGCGGCACGGCCGGCGGGCAACTGCGCCGCAGTCACGGCAGCGGCGCTGCTCGCGATGAAATCTCGGCGGTTCATGATCATGGCGCCCCCTTGCTATGCCCGCGGCACGACGGCCCAATCATAGCCGAGAACCTTCGTGCGCTCACTTGCGCGATTTCACCCCTCCGGGTGCTTCCAAGGATCGCTTCGCCGCGGCCTCCTCCGCTCGCGCGGAGGACAGAATGTTGTGCAGCCCGTAGTTGCCCTCGTGGCACGCGTACTCGAACAGCGGCTGCGACTCGTCGTGCGTGAGGTTCATCGCGAACGTCCACGGCTGCGCCCACGTATGCGGATCGTCGAACGTCACGGACCACTCGAGCGTGTCGGGCCCGAGCGGCGTGAACCGCTCGATCAGCTTCAGGTCCTGGCTCGAGCCGCGGTACGGCACCTTGTCGTTGAAGTTCGTCGTCTCGACGACGAGCGTCGGGCCTTCCCAGTGACCGCGCGCGTCGCCGAAGTATTGGCGGATCGACGAGTCGATGTGCGTGCGGCCGTCGAGCGGAATCACGCGCGTGTCGTGGATCATCTCGTACGTGATCGTCACGGCATCCGGGCTCTGCGCGATCTGATACGAGTTGCCGTAGATCGCCGGCATCATCGAGCCCGGCACGCCGCGCGTGATGCAGCGGTCGTACAGGCTGCGATCCGTGTACGAGTCGGCCGGGCCGCGGCCTTTGCGCGCCGCCTCGCGCGCCGCCGCGCGCTGCTTCGCCTCGTCGGTGTGCGGCGGCACCTTGCCGTCGGGCGGATCGCCTACGAGCCACGCGCGGCTGTTCGCGGCGAAGTAGTTCTCGAACCAGTGCATCGGGCTCGTCGCGCCCGGGAACTCGCGACAGCGTCGGATTGCGCTCGATCGTCTGCTCCTGCCGCTGTTGCGTGATCTTCGCGAGCTCTTCCGGCGTGAAGCTGTCGAGCGTGCGGCCCGCGAACTCGGCGGGCCGCTCGAACGGAATGCCGGTCTCGTCGCTGTTGTTGTAGGCGCCCGCGATGGCGGGATCGCCCCAGGACGTCTTCGACGGGAACGTACGTGCCGCGCGGCGGCAGCGGCGCAATCTTCTTGTGCTGCGGCACTTCCTCGGCCTTGATCGGAGCGGAGGTCTGCGCCTGCGCGCCGGATGCAGCCGCCACCGCAGCCGCCATGCACGCCAGAACGAACGCTTGCTTCATGAATCCCCCGCGCTAGTTCTGCTTCGGCGGTGGCGCCGGCCGCTCGAACAATTCGATGTTCAGGCCGTTCGGATCTTCGACGAAGATGTTGTGCACGCCGTTGCCGAAGTCGACGAGCTGGCCGTTCGCCGAGATCAGATTGACGCCCGCGGCCTTCATCTGGCCGACCATGCCTTCGATGTTCTCGACCTGCACGCACAGCGCCGGCGCGCCGGGATCGCGCACGCGCAGATGGAACTTGTTGCGCGGCACGCCGCGAAACTCCGTGAAGTCGACGGTCGTGCCCGGCGGCAGCGTGCCCGTCAGCTTGCGGAACTCGACGTTCTCGGGTGCGCCGACCAGCTTGGCCAGCGCCGGATCCTTGCCGAAAGCGTCGGCGCCGTTCAGCTCGACGCCGAGCATGCCGCCATAGAAACGCTTCGTCGCCGCGACGTCTTCCATCGTGTACGCGAGCGCGACGCGATGGATGCTGCCCTCCGGGGCTCCGGCGGCCGGCGTCTCCTGCACGAGCTGCAGGAAGAAGCCATCGGGGTCGCGCAGCACGATCGAGCGCGCCTTGCCCTTCGCCGTCGCGATCTCGACCGGCGCGCCGCCCGTCGTCACGATCGTCGCCTTGGCTTTCTTCGCCGCGGCCACGAGCGCGTCGATGTCGCGCACGTACAGAACGAGACTCGCGGCGCCGGGATCCGTGTACTTGGCCTGCGCCGGCTGGCGCTCGAGGCCTTTGAAATGCGTGAACTCGAAGCGCGTGCCGCCGGGCAAGCGCGACCATCGAGAGGCGCAGCGTGACGCCGGGCGCGTTCGTCAGCAACGGCACTCCGGGGTTCGCGAAGTCCACGGCCTTGCCGTCGATGCCGAACACGTCGCGATAGAACGCGAGCGTCGTGTCGAGATCGTTGACCGCGTGAATCGCGTGCGACAGCGCCTTCGTCTGCCCGACGGGCTGCTGCGCCAGCGCCGTCGCGACGCCAGCCGGCCACTCCGAACACGATGCCGAGATAGAGCTCCGTTCTGCAGATTTCCCACCCCTCTGAAGCTTCAGCGGCTATTGAATCAGAGCAGAGGACGGTCGCGGACGAACTGCGAAATGATCCACTTCTCGCCGCCGGCCGGAGTTCTGCCCGCGTGTAGTGTGCGCGTGTCCGCGTCGACCGTTGCCCGCGTTGACGAAGTACACCGCTTCGCCGCGCGTGCCCTTGTGGTCGATGCCAAGCCGCGGGAACGCGGTCTGTCCCGCGCCGTAGTCGTCGTTCAGGTACACGAGGAACGTCACGACGCGGTCTCCCTGCTGCGCGATCTGCTGCTGATAGTCCGGGCAGGTTCGGGTCGATGAAGTCGTAGTGCTCCGTGATTTCCTCGCCGACGTCGTAGTGCAGCACCGTCACGGCCTCGAAGTGCCGCAACGGCACGCCGAGGCACGCAGACATCCGCAACTGGGCGAGCACGAACACGAGATCGGTGTCGACGAGATTGAATGCCGCGGCCGTGTTCGTGCGCGTGGGCTCGGCCATGACCTCTCTGCTGATGGCCTCGTAGACCAACGCGCGCGACAAGCGTCCCGCGCGACGCTCGATGAACCAGCGGCACACTTGCGGGCTCGCGAACTTGGGATACGAGCGGACCAGCGGACTCGCGCTCAAGATCCGTGGAGGCGGGCGCACTCTGCCACGCCCGCAGATCGATCGCTCTTCCCGAGCGCGCGCCAGTCGACCGGCGTGCGGCGTGCCTGCGGCGCGTCCAGCCGCGCCGCCCGGATCGTCCGTGCTCGACGGCCTCCGCGGCCAGCACTTCGAGCTGCGCTTGCGCCGCGGGCCAACCGCGTTCGGCCGCGACGATCAGGCTCTCCAGTCCCGCTTGCACGTCGTGCCCTCGGCTCGCGCCGACGGCGTACAGCACCGCCAGCACCGCGGCCGCTTCCGCCCCACCCCGCCTGCTCGCTTCGGCGATGAGACCGGCTCCGTCCTTCGGCAGGCACGGCGCCCGATCCCCTACGAGCAGGCGTTTGCCGAGCCGCGTCATCGCTTCGACGTCGTGCTTGCGCGCCCCGGCTGCAAGATGCGTGATCGCGTCGCTGTGCGCGCCGGTGGCGTCGCACTGCTCGGCGCGCTCGACGTCGGCAGACAGCGCCTGAGGCACGCGGCGTGGCTCTTGCGTTGCCATTCTTGGTGGGGGTTCGTCGTGCCGGCGGAAGATCCGCTTTCGATCGATTATGGCGCAACGTCGGCGGGGGAACCAATTGCCCCTCCAAAAGGCAACGGCGAGCCAGAAGGCTCGCCGTTGCATCAGAGCACGCGTCGAGAGACGCGCTTAGAACGATACGTTCACGCCCACGTAGAAGCTTCGACCCAGGATGTCGTAGAAGCCGGCTTCCGTCTGCGCCACCGCACGGGCTCGGATGCGCATCCGCGGCACTCCGACCACCCGTACATACCGGCTGCGTGTCGAACAGATTGTCCAAGCCGTAGCGGAGCGACGTCCGCTGGCCCATGGTGTAGCTGCCGGACAGGTCGAACACGTCGTACGCGCTCTGCGCACCGAGCCCCGTGGACGTTTCGTTCCGGGCGGAGCCAGGCCTGCCTTGATGTTCGAGTTGATGACGGCCTGGGCGGCGTCGATCGCCGTCGGCAAATGGCGCCAGCGCAGGGCCAGATTCCAGTCGCCGCGCCCGTAGCTGACCGTCGTGAAGGTCCGGTACTTATAGGCGCCGTTGTTCAACGAGGTGGTCGCGGATGGCCCAAGGCTGCCCTTCCAGTCGATCACGGGTGCCTTCGCGGTGTCCTGCGTCTTCTCGTTCAGCAGCTGTCGAGATCATGAAGTTCACGCCGAACTTGCCACCAGCGAGATCCGTTTTCCAATCCGCCGTGAAATCGATTCCCGACACTTGCGCGAACGCCGCGTTGACGTACGAGACGGTCGTGGTCGTGGCGGTTCCGGTCACGGGGTTGCGATGGATTGCGCGACACGACGGATTGAGCGCACTCGAAGGTCGGGTTGGATGCCGGGCTGAGGCACTTCTCATACACCGTGAGCGCGCCCTCGACCGAGATCATGTCCGTGATCTTGATGTCGTAGTAGTCGACGCTCAAGTTCAGCCCGTTCAACTTCTCGTGCTTCGAATTCGGGCGCCAGACGATGCCCGCGGTCAGGGTCTTCGCTTCTTCCGGGTTGACCTTCGGATTGCCTGTCGCATCGACGAACGGCAACCACACGACCGCGTTGATCTGGGCCTGTTGGCCAGCCGAGTAGTACGCGGGCGCGACCGAACCGATGATCTGCGAGCACAGCGCCTGCACGGCCGTGGCGTTCGCATTGCGTGCCGGATTGGCACCGTAGGCGAACCCGCTGTTCGATCGCGCACGGCTCGCCGCCGAACTGCACCGACCACGATTGCGTGTTCGATTGGAACAGCTCCGCGATGTTCGGGGCTCGGGTCGCGAGCTGGCGGCCACCGCGGAAGCGCAGCGTCTCGGTGATGCCCCAGTCGAACAAGGTCTTGTAGGTACCGACACCGCCCTGCAAGTCGTAGTCCGAGTAGCGATAGCCGAGCTCGATGTTCAGGTGTTTCCCAGCGGACTTACCCTTCCACACCGGCAACAGCAGCTCGCCGTATAACTCCTTGACCGAGGTCTCGCCTTTCGTGTTGTCGGCCGGGAACCCCTCCGGATTGTCGTTGAACGCGTTCTCCGTCTGCAGAGGATCGAAGATGTAGTAGTACGAGTTCGTGCGTGTGTGGACACCGGCAGAGAAACGAGCTTCACCCGCGGGCATCTTGAAGGCGCGGCCTTGAACGTTGCCTTCGATGAACTTCTGCGACATCTCGGACTGGTGGTTCAAAGTGACATACATCACGTTGAGGCAATCCTGGCTGATGTTGCCGTGATTGCCGAAGACGGGTACGCCGCTCGTGCACTGGGCGATGCCGCCGGAGAAGCCGAAGCCGGGAGCTCCGGAGTTGCCTTGGGCAAAGAACCCCTTGCCGAAGTTCGGCGACGCCAGCAACGTTCGGACGCGCGTCAACGACGCGTAGCCTTCGAGGTGGAGGTCGAGCTTGGCGGCACCCTTCGATGCGATGACGTCCCAAGTGCCGTCGATGGCGTCGAGCCGGCCCTTCAGCCCGAACGACATCTGGTTGGTCCGCGTCTCGCTGAAAACCGAGCGATAAAGATTGCCAGGAGCGCCGTAGTCGCCGAAGTCCATGCCGTAGTTGAGGCTCCAGTTCGCTTCCGGATTGGGCCGCGAGTCGAGTAGGGCCGCAAGCTCCGGCGAAACCGGGAACGCCTGGGATTTCGTGCAACCGCCGGTCGCGGCCGCAGTTCAAGCCGTACTGACCGCCGGGGCGATAGGCCGCGTTCGTCGTGACCCGTCAGCCGTCAACGACGGCGCGTAGACGCCGTTGCCGTGCAGCGCGATGTTGCCCCAACCGGCGACGGCCGGGGAGTCCGTGAAGTACCGTCTCGTCTTCGAATGTGACCTCGAGGAACTGGGCGTATGCGCTGATGCTGTCCGACAGATCGTACGTGGCGCGACCGAACACGGAGCTGCGATCGAGCGGAATGTTGGCTTCGAACGGCAGAGATGTGCTGGACGATCTGGCCTTCGTTGTTGACGTAGCGGAAGGGGTAATCGCCTGCGGTGTTCGCGTTGGTCCGCGACGTAGACGTCGGACCGTTATAGCGGTACGCGCCGGCCGTGCTGCCCACGCCGACCGGAGTGGTGCCGTTGCTGAACGACGCACCGCCCGTGTACAGCGTACCGTCCGCGTTCCAGTAGATATTGGTGCCCCCTATCCGACCGGCGTTGGCCCCAGTTTGATTCCCGCCCACGACACCGACCGCACCGGGCCTGTTGAAGATCGCATCGACGGCGGCCCGACTCGGCGCGTTGGCCGCGTCGGTCGACAAATACGGGCCCGTGTAGATGAGCTGCGTCGGGTAGGTAGTCCCGTCGCGCAGCGCGTTGTGCCAGAACTCGGTGTCGTCCGCGTGTACCGCGTCGCGCTTGGCCATCTCCAGGCCGACCATGATGTTGCCCTTGTTGTCGGCGCTCGATACGCCAAACAACGCTGACGCGCGCGTCTCCGCACCCGCCCCGTTCTGCATCGCGCCCGACTGAATGTCGAGGTCGAGGCCCTGGAAGTTCTTCTTCAGGATGAAGTTCACGACACCGGCGACCGCGTCGGCGCCATACACCGATGACGCGCCACCCGTGATGACTTCAACGCGTTCGATCGCCGCAGCGGGGATCGAGTTCACGTCGACCGCCATCGTCGCGTTGACCGGCACGGCTCGATAGCCGTCGAGCAGAACGAGATTTCGGTTGGCACCGAGACCCCGCAAGCTGATCGTCGACGCTCCGGACGTGAGCGTCGTGAAGTTATCGGTCATCTGGCTCTGATCTTGCAGCTGCGTCAGGCCCTGAGCCGCGGGGACGAACTGCGGCAACTGGTTCAGCGCCGTTTCGAGCGCGATCGAGTTCTGCTGCTCGAACGCGTTCTTGTCGATGGTCTGAATCGGGCTATTCGCATCGTAGTCGCGCCGCACGATGCGCGAACCCGTTACCGTGATTTCTTCCGGCTGCTGCTGCGCCTGGGGGGCCTGCTGCTGCGCCTGGGCCGTCTGCAGACCGACGGTGGGTAGGGCGAGAGCGGTCGCAACGGCAACCGCCAGTTTCTTGCGTTCCAGAGAAACAATGAACCCGGATGGACGCCCGACGGCGCCCCGCGTATTGCGCGGCATGCTGAATCCCCTGAGTTGGTTAATGGGCAGGTATGGGTGTAAACGACGTTTCGTACTTCGCTGCGATTTTCTTCGTGCGCAACTGCGACGCCGATCAGATGCGTCGTTGCGATCTTTTTCGAAGCGCGACCGTATTCCTTTCGTCGGTGGCCGTCAACATACAAACGTTGTTGTGGCGGTACACTTGTCACGCCGCATCGGTGTTGCACTGATTCTAAATCGCAACTCGAGTATCGACACACGATTCGCGAATCACAAATTCGTCGAGCAACATTTTAGAGTACCCATGCGTTGACTCGATCTCTTGCTTAAATCGGAAGTGCGTTTTGCTCAAAACGGAACTGCGAGCCCTTCAACATGCAAAAAAACGTCGTCGCCGCACCGGACCTCGCCGCCGAAGGGCAACGCCGAATCGAATGGGTGCGCCGCAACATGCCGATCCTGAACCAGATCGAGCGGCAGTTCGCCGCCGAGCAGCCGTTCGCCGGCAAGCGAATCGCGGTCTGCATCCACCTCGAGGCCAAGACGGCCTACCTCGCGTTGGTGCTGCGCGCGGGCGGCGCGACCGTCGCCGTGACCGGCAGCAATCCCGAATCGACGAAGGACGACGTCGTGGCCGCGCTCGCCGCCGAAGGCCTGCACGTGTATGCGCGCCATGGTGCTACGCCGGACGAGATGCGCCGCTACATGGGCTATGCGCTCGAGCTGACGCCGCACGTCGTGATCGACGATGGCGGCGATCTCGTGGAGCTCCTGCACGAGTCGCACCGCGCGCAGGGGAGCGAGATGCTCGGCGCGTGTGAGGAGACCACGTCCGGAGTGTTGCGCGCCCGGGCGCGCGCCAAAGCGGGTCAGTTGCGCTTTCCGGTCGTGCTCGTAAACGACGCGCGCTGCAAGTACCTGTTCGACAACGTGCACGGCACCGGCCAATCCGTGTGGGACGCCGTGCTGCGCTCGACGAATCTCGTGCTCGCCGGCAAAACAATCGTCGTCGTCGGTTACGGCTGGTGTGGCCGCGGCGTCGCGTTGCGGGCGCAGGGGCTCGGGGCGCACGTGGTCGTGTGCGAAGTCGACCCGATCAAGGCTGCGGATGCGTTGATGTACGGCTGCCGCGTCATGCCGCTCGCGGATGCGTGTCGGATCGCGGACGTGGTGCTGACCGTGACCGGCGTTCGCCACACGCTGCGGCGCGAGCACTTCCCGCTGCTGAAGCACAACGTGCTGCTCGCGAACGCGGGGCACTTCTCCGAGGAGATCGACGTGGCCGCCCTCGCCGGCCTGGCCGCGGAACGCAAGGAGCTGCGCACCCACGTCGAAGGCTTCAGGCTCGCCGATGGACGGTGGTTGAACCTGCTCGGTAACGGCAACATCGTGAACATCGCCTGCGGCGACGGTCATCCCGCCGAAATCATGGACATGAGCTTCGCGCTCCAGCTCCTGGCCGCGCGCCATGTGGTTACGCAGGCGGGCTCGCTCGCGACCGACTGTCACCCTGTGCCGGCGGCTATCGACGCCCGCGTGGCGCACCTTAAGCTCGCGGCCGCGGGCGTCGCGATCGACACGCTGACGAACGATCAGCGGGAATACTTGGCCCACCACTGATCTGCTCTGCCAGGCTGTGCTAGATTTCCAGTCTCGGTTCCGAGACGAGACCGATGGCAAAGCACTGGCCCCTGCTCGTTGCGTTGCTCCTTGCGGCCTCTGCGCGTGCGCAGGAACTGCCGGAACTGTCCGCGATCGTATTTCGCGCCGGGCCGCTTTCGACTGAGCCTCGGTCGCCGGCAACCGACGCCGCCGCCCGCGATGCCGCACGTCGCCCGCGGTCACCCGGCACAGAGCTGGGACGGCGACCAACGTCGCGTGTAACGACCGAAGATCTAACCGCCGACATCGCGAACCATCTCGCCGCGCTCGACGCCGAAGAGGCGCGCAACGGCGAGCGTTCGCCCACGCTGATTGATCCGCTGCAGTCGCTCGCCGCTCTGTACCTGGACGCGGGCAACTACGACGCCGCCATCGCCACCCTCCGGCAGGCCGTCTGGATCCTGCGCGTCAACTCCGGACTCTTCAGCCTCGACCAAGTCGACGTCATCCAGGCATTGCTGGTCGCGAGACGAGCCAATGGTCAGCACTCGGAAGCCGCCACGCTCGAAGGCTATTTGCAGCAGCTGGCGATGCGGAATCCGGAAGACGCGCGTGTTTCGAGTCTCATGACCCGGCTGGCGGATGCGGAAATGGCTGCGGCGCGCGACCTGATCGACGTGGCACCGCCTCCACAATTCAACCTGGTCACGGCCGGCGACTGGGTCCCACTCCCACGCTTGGCCGCGCCGCGCAGTCCAGCCCTGAGGGCATTGCTCGCCGCACGACGCCACTACGCCGAAGCAATCCTGGCCGGGACGAGGAACGGTACCGAGAGCTTGGCGGACCTCGTCGCTCTCGAGGAGCGGCTCATCGACACGCTGTACTTCGAGTTCGCGCACCCGAAGCTGCACTACTACGAAGATGGCCCCGCGCAGTTCGCATCGCTCGGGACGCGCATGCTGCTATCTAAGATCTACGATACGGCGCAGCTGACCCGGTCGGCAGTCGCGACCGCGAAAGCGAAGATCGAGCTCGGCGACTGGTACCTGATGTTCGCGGCCAACGGCGCAGCGCTCGAGCAATACCGCGGAGCCCGCGACCTGCTCGTCGCCGACGGTGTTGCGCAGAGCAGCATCGACGAGATGTTGTCCCCAGAGGTTCCTGCGGTTCTTCCGGTCCCGCTGGAGACCTCAGACCGATCACGCCACGGCTATGTCGACGCTGCGATCGACGTCGGACCCTATGGGACTGCGAGGAACATCGACATCCTCGCGACGTCCCCCGCTACGCCGAAGATCATCGAGAAGCGGTTGCGCCAATACCTCGAGCGGAGCCGCTTTCGGCCGCGGTTCGTCGACGGGCAGCTCGCGCGGTCGGATCGGTTCGCGGCACGCTTCTATTACGACTACTGAGCGCGCGACGCGGCCGCCGGTGATCCCAGCCGTGCAGGTCGTCTAAGATGCGCCGAGTCCAGGCGAGCCCGCGATATGACCACCGACACCGATACCTCCTCTCTCTGGCGCCCCGGCGCTACGCTCGATCTTCTGCGCGACCGCATGCGCCGCACACTGGCCGAACACGTCGGCATCGAGCTGACCGAGATGGGCGCCGACTTTCTCGCCGGCACCATGCCGGTCGATCACCGGACGTGTCAGCCGATGCGCGTGCTGCACGGCGGCGCCTCGGTCGTGCTCGCCGAAACGCTAGGCAGCCTCGCCGCCAACGCGGCCAACCGCGACACGACGCGCCGGTGGGTGGGTCAGGAGATCAATGCGAATCATCTGCGGCCCGTGCCGGAGGGCGCGACCGTGACCGGCGTAGCGCGACCCGTGCACATCGGCAAGTCGAGCCAGGTGTGGAACATCGAAATCCGCAACGAGCGCGGTCAACTCACCTGCGTCTCGCGGCTCACGATGGCGTCGATCGCGGTGCCCGCCGACTGAATTTCACTTGCGCGTGAAATCCACGCCGCTCTTCAACAGTCGTTCGTAGCGGTCGAGATCGACGTTGTTCTCGGCGCAGATGTACTCCGAGAGGCGCGTGCCTTCGCGCAGCATCAGGCTCGAACGTAGCTGCCACGGTTGCGTCAGCACATTCGGGTCCTCCATCGTGACCTCGTAGTCGATGCGATCCCTGCTGATCCGCGTGTACCGCTCGACGATGTGCAATGCGTCCGAATGGAACGTGCCGGTGCCGGCGAGCCAGGTCTTGTCGTTGAAACTCGTCACGTCGACGACGAGTGCGTCGCCGTCCCAACGCGCGACCGAATCGCCCATGTAGCTCGGTAACGGGTCCTCGCGATGCTGCGCGGCGAACGGAATCACGCGGAACGTGCTCATGTACTCGTACAGGATCACGATCTGCGTCGGTGTCTGCACGATCTGCTGCGGAAACAGACCGAGCATCACGCTGCGCGGGATGCCTGCGGGCAAACACCGGCCCGTGGGATCGTCGATGCCCCTGCGACCAAACGCCTCGAGCACCTTCTTCGCGGCCCAGTCCTGATACGGTGCGCCCGCGCGACCCGCGGGCCGGTCGTTCGACGAGCCGACGACCGGCGCATTCGGATTGCGTCCACTGCCGCCTACGCCGAGGCCGGCGTTCGACTCTTCCCAGTTGCCGGCCTGCGTGCTGCCCCCCTGCCAAACACCGGTCAGGTCCGGCTTTCCGGCCGCGGTGCGCGGCACGTCCGCGGCTCGCGGCGCTTGCCCCGCGACGCCTGCCGAACAGCCGATCGCGACGACTACGACCGCAAGCGTCGGGATCCTCATCGGACGTCCACGGCCGGCGTCGCGCCGCCGTCCCCCGTGCCGGCCGGCGGACCGAAGACGAACTTCGCGCCGCCAGCCAACGTGATCTCGCGCGAATGGCCCCAGGGCCCGCCGTCGCGTGCGCGCCAGCCCGAGACCGTGATCGTGTCGCCAACCTTCATCGTCGTGTCGCGCTTCCAGCCCATGCGCTGCAGCGCGGTCGGCGGATAGCCTTCCAGTTGCCAATTGACGACTTTGCCGCGCTCGTCCTTCACGTCGAGGTAAAGGTGGCTATGCGGGTTCGTCCATTCGATTTTCGTCACGACGCCCGTCAGCGTCATCGGTTGATTGACGTCGTACTCGGCACCGAACGAATGGTGCGCCGACGCCGGCGCCCCACTCAGAGCGGCGACGATCGGCAAACACGCGGCCCACTGTCTGGTTGCCATGCTGTCTCCCCCGCTGACGGCAGGTGTCGGCGCAACGTCGCCGGGGTCACCTGGTACTTGCGCCGATGATACCCCCATCGGACGACCCTGCGTCAGGGTGTCGACAGCGTTGCGAAACGGACCGGCGGCTGCTTACACTCGTTCGAATACTCGGGGGACACTCATGAAGACCACGCTTTGGCTGACCGGTCTGCTCGCGCTCGGTGCGGCCGCCGCGAACGCGCAGGACCTGACCATCACGAACGGCCGCATCGTCGACGGCACCGGCCGAATCATCGAGCGCGGCTCGGTCGTGATCCGGGGCGGCAAGATCGCATCGGTCGCCTCCGGCGCGCCGACGGCCGCGGCCGGGCGCCGCATCGATGCCGGCGGCAAAACCGTAATGCCGGGCTTGATCGACGCGCACCGACACCTTGTGACCGGCGACCCCGCCAAGTGGCTTGCCGACACGGCGCCGAAGGAGCTGCAGGAGTTCCTCGACGCCGGGTTCACGACGGTGCTGTCGGCGATCGACCCACCGCCGATCATCGAGGCGCGCAAACAGATCGAGGCCGGCAAGCTCAAAGGCCCGCGTTTGTTTACGGGCACGTTCATCCCCGTGGCCGGCGCGAGCGGTCCGCCGCCCACCGACGATCCGGCGCGCACCGACCCGTCGCGCGGCCCGCGCAACGGCCCGCCCGCCCCCGCCATACCGCGCGACGCGACGATCCAGCAGGTGCAAGCCGCGAAGCGCGCGGGCTACGACTACCTGAAAGTCGTGCTCGTCATCTCGCCGGGCGGGCCCGAGCTCGACACGCTGAAGTTGATCGTCGAGGAAGGCAAGAAGGTCGGCATGCCGACGATCGTGCACGCCGTCAGCGTCATCGACACGCTGACCGCGATCGAAGCGCACCCCGACGTGCTCGTGCACACACCGCACATCGGTCGGCTCGACGAGGATCCGTATGCGATCCGCAAGATCGTCGAAGCCAAGATCCCGATGACGTCGACGTTGTCCGTGTTCGGGCCGCACTTCGGCCACGAGAACACGCCGCTGTTCCGCGACGCCAAGCCGTTCCCGTGGCACACGCTGTCGAGCGCGGGCCAAGGGCCCGGTGAACGCGCGCCTGCTCGTGAACAACGGCCTCGTGAGCTACGGCTACGGCACCGACACGCAGTGGCCGCCGAAGGAGACGCTGCTCGACGAGCTGCGCGAGCTCGACCTCGTGTTCTCGCCGACGGAGATCGTCACGATCATCACGCAGGGTGCCGCGAAATCGACGTTGCACCAGGCCGAGATCGGCACGCTCGAGCCCGGCAAGTTCGGTGACGTCGTGATCGTCGACGGCGACCCGCTGACGGACAGCCACGCGCTGCTGCACGTGACGACGACCATCAAGGGCGGCGAAGTGGTTTTCCAGGCGAAGCGCTGATCGACGCGAAACAACAAGAAGGAAGAAGACACCGTGCGTAACATCCTCCTCGTCTCGATGATCCTGGGGCTTTCGGCTGGGGGCGCTGCCTCCGCACAGGAGAAAGCGATGAAACTGCCGGCCGACGTCAACCCGGTGTCGCTGACGCGCCTGCCGCCGCTCAAGCGCGACGACTTGAACGACGAAGGCAAGGCCATCTACGACAAGATCGTCGGCACCGGACCCGCGCCGACCACCGGGCCCGTGGCGCTGTCGCTGTACAGCCCGAAGATCGCCCAGGTGTTCAGCGATCTGAACGGGTACCTCCGCTACAACGGCGACTTGAGCCCGCGGCATACGGAAGTCGCGATCGTCGCCGCCACGTGGGAAATCCAGCAGCAGTACGAGTACTCCGCGCACGAGCCGGCGGCGCTGAAGTTCGGCGCGCCGCAGGCCGTGATCGACACCATCAAGTTCAACCGCGAGCCGGTAGGCTTGAGCCCCGAAGAGACGATGATCATCAAGCTCTCCCGCGCGATCATGCGCGACCACAAGGTCGAGCTCCGAGCTCTACGCCGAGGCCGTGAAGCTCTTCGGCCGCAAGGGGCTCGTCGAGCTCGTGACGGTCATGGGCGACTACGTCATGGTCGGCATGGTCATGACGGCCATCGACCAGCACCTGCCGGAGAATCGGCCGGCGCTGCTGCCGCCGCGCTAGCGCTCGGCACGCCGCCGAACCCGCGCCGCGTCTGGCGGCGTGGGATTTCAGCTACCAGTCAGGTTAGGCCGGCGCATGCTTCGTCGCGATGACGAACCTGCGCACAACCTGGCTCATCGGCGCCCTCGCCATTGCGTTATCCATGGCGCTCGCGGCGCTGCCCGCGCACGCCGACGAGACGCTCTCGCACGGCCGGTTCGCGACCGTCACGCTGTATCGCCCCGCGGGCGCCGTGAAATCCGTCGTGCTGTTCCTGTCGGGCGACGGCGGCTGGAATCTTGGGCGTCGTCGACATGGCGCAGGCGCTGGCCACGAGGGCGCGCTGGTCGCCGGCGTCGACGTGCCGCAACTCTCGCGAACCTCGAGAAGGACGACGAGAGCTGCGTCTCGCCGGACGGCGATCTCGAGAACCTCTCGCACTTCGTCCAGAGCTACGCGGAGCTGCCGACGTATCACGAGCCGGTGCTCGTCGGCTACTCCTCGGGCGCCACGCTCGCGTACGCGATGCTCGCGCAGGCGCCGACCAACACGTTCGCCGGCGCGCTGTCGCTCGGCTTCTGCCCCGACCTGCTGCTGCACAGAAGCCGCTCTGCGGCGGCGAGGGACTCAAGTTCACGCGCCGCAAGAACGACGGCGGCATCGACGTGCAGCCGAGCGCGAAGATCGGCAATCCGTGGATCGCTGTGAACGGCGCGCTCGACCAGGTGTGCGATCTGTCGCGGCGACGCGCGACTTCGTGTCGCAGACGCACAACGCCACGCTCGTCGAGCTGCCGAAGGTCGGTCACGGCTATTCGGTGCCGAAGAACTGGATGCCGCAGTTCCTGACGGCGTTCCGCACGCTCGCGCAGGACCCGCGCGCCGCGCTGCCGCCGCCGCCCGCGACGCTCGCGGATCTGCCGTTGGTCGAGGTGCCGGCCACGGGTGCGAGCGACACGTTCGCGGTGCTGCTGTCCGGCGACGGCGGTTGGGCCGGGCTCGACAAGGACGTGGCGGCCGCACTGGCCGCGCGCGGCATTCCGGTGGTCGGGCTCGATTCGCTGCGCTACTTCTGGCAGGCGCGCACGCCCGACGCGCTCGCGGCGGATCTCGACCGCGTGCTGCGCTACTACTCCGCGCACTGGCACAAGACGCACGCCGTGCTCGTCGGCTACTCGCAGGGCGCCGACGTGTTGCCGTTCGCGATGAACCGGCTGCCCGCAGCGTCGCGCGCGCTGGTCGAGCGCACGGTGATGATGGGGCTCGGCGAGAACGCGTCGTTCCAGTTCCATTTCACGAACTGGCTCGGCGGCGATTCCGACGGGCTGCCGATTCTGCCCGAGGTCGCACGGCTCGATGCGGGCAGCACGCTGTGCCTCTACGGCAAGAGCGAAGGCGATTCGCTGTGCCCGAAGGTGCCGACCGGGCCACGTGCAGGCCGTCGCGCTGCCGGGCGGACATCACTTCGGCGGCGGCTACGACGCGCTCGCGCGCCGGATCATGGCCGGGCTCTCGCCCTCCTAGGCGTTCGCCTCACGAAGGAAACGTGATCACGACGCCGAGCTCGGTGCGGTCGGCGACGCCCTGGAAGCCCGCCTTGACCTGATCGAGCGGCCGCTTCGAGGTGATCAGCGCGCCGATGTCGACCTGGCCCTTCTCCATCGCGGTGATGAAACGCGGGGTGTCGCGCATCACGTTCATGCCGGCCATCTGCCCGCCGAAAATTCGCTTGCCGGACAAACAGAAGAGCGCTCCCGGGAACGCGATGTCGCCGTTCTGCACCGCGAGCGTCACGAGGCTGCCGCCCGGCGCCGTGACTTCCCACGCCTGACGCAACGCGAGCAGGCCCGACGGATCCGGGCCCGGCTCCACTTTCGGCGGGTATCGGTCGTAGCCCGAGCACTCGATGACGAGATCGGCGCCGCGCATCGAGAACCGATTGTTGCCGGGCACCTGCCCGCCTGCGTCCAGCCGGTCCGTGCGCGCTTTGCACATCCCGCGGATGCGCTCCACGAGCGTGGCCGTGTCCTGATTCGGGTCGAGCACCGTCGTGGCGCCGAACGAGAGCGCCTTCTCGCGCCGGTAGCGAGCCGGCTCGACCACGATGATCTGGCCCGCGGCTTTCGCCTTCGCGCCCTGCACGGCGGCGAGGCCGATGGGCCCGGCGCCGAAGATCACGACGTTCTGGCCGATCTGCACCGGGTCGTACACGTCGGTCGCCGCGATGCCGACCGCGCCCGTGTCGCCGAGCATCGCGATCTGCTCGTCCGGCAGGTCCGAGAAGATCGGCACGCAGTACTCCTCGTACGCGACGATGATCTCGCTCAAGCCGCCGATGACGGCGGCCTCGATGACGCCGGTCTTGTCGGCCATGTCGGCGATCGGATCGTTCGGCACGCCGTTCGGCGCGAGATAGTTGCACCACTCCGGCGTGCCGGAGAGACACTGATGGCAGTGACCGCACCACGGCGTGCCGGACACGAGCACGCGATCGCCGACGCGCACGCGCCGCACCTGCGCGCCGACCGCCTCGACGATGCCCATGCCGGAGTGATTCGGAATGTTCGGCGTTGCTACCGGCGCGTCGCCGAGCACGGCCGTCGTCACCGTGTAGCAGCCGCACGAGCCGCGCGTGCGCACGACGACTTGCGTCGGCGTGATGTCGCGCAGGCGCAGGTCCACGACCTCGCCCTGGGTGCCGTGACGCACGAAGGCACGAAACGGCATGCCTTTGACGGTCTTCGTCGCGACCGCGGGACCGGTTCTGCGGCGTTCCTGCGCGCCCGCTTCCGCCGCGAGCGCCGCGACGCCCGTCGCGCCGGCCAGCAGCATCTCGCGACGCGATAGACCCGCACCGCGTTTCTTCGCGTCGACGCCGTGGCGCGCTCGTCGTTCGCGCCCGTCTCGCCTTCGCGCTTCTCTTCGTCAGTCATGTCTCACCCCCGACCGCGATCATGGGTAGCGCTGGCGCGGCGGTCAAGCGGGACTGGCACTACCACCGATGCACGTGCCACGCTCCTTTCTATACGCGGAGGGTTGTGCTGAACTGCGGCAATCGATTCCGGGAGGAATCCCTATGGCCACGTTCACCAGATTCGCAGTCGCGGCAATGGGGACGCTCGTCGCCACGTGCTGCAGCGCCGTGCACGCGGCACAAACTTGCGACCGCGACTGCCTGCTCGGAGTCGCCGACCGCTATCTCGCCGCCATCGCGGCACACGACCCGGCGAAGGCGCCGCTCGCCGCCAACATCCGGTTCGTCGAGAACGTGAAGCGCCTTAAGCCAGGCGAAGGCATTTGGGCCGCGGCCGCCGGCAAGGCGACGGCGTTCCGCATCTACGTGCCCGATCCCGATCAAGGCAGCATCGGCCTCATCACCGTCATCGATCGCAAGGCGTGCGAACGGCGTGGTGCAAGCGCAGCTCGCCGTGCGCCTGAAAATCGAGGACGGCAAGATCACCGAGGCCGAGCACCTGGTCGCCGACGTGCCGGCCGCCGCCGATGCCGCGCGCGCTCAAAGCGCCGCGCGCGAATCTCGTGGCCGTCGTGCCGCGAACGCGAGCGCATGCCGCGCGCCGAGCTCGCGCAGGATCGCGGGCTCGTACTACGACGCGCTCGACGACAGCGACGGCAAGCTCGCGCCGTTCGCAGCGGATTGCCAGCGCGAGGAGAACGTGCTGATCACGGCCGGGCCGGGGCTGCCGCCGGCGCCGCCCGAGAGCGTCGACGTGCACGGCCGCTCGCCGCCGCCGCTCGCGCGCGACTGCATCGGGCAGATGAGCTCGCGCCGCTTCGCCTACGTCGACACGATCGACCACCGGCGCGTGTTCGCCGTCGATCCGGTGCAGGGGCTCGCGATGGGGCTCTCGCACTTTCGCCAGTCGATGAAACTCGGGCCCGCAACCGCTGATCGCGGCCGACGGCACGCAACTCATGTGGGAAGAGAAGCGCGACCCGTACGACCTGCCGGCCGCGCACATCTTCAAGATCACGGGCGGCCAGATCCACGAGGTCGAGGCGATCGGCATCTTCATTCCGTACAACTCACCCACCGGGTGGGAATAACCGACAACGACGAGGTTCCTATGGCAATGCTGACTCGCCGCGAGGCTCTGCAACTGGTCGGCGGCGCCGCAGCCGCCGCGGCGCTCGGCTCGAACGCGCTCGGCGCAGGCGCCGGCGTTTCCGAAAGGCGCCGTGATCCGCACGCTGTTCAAGGACTACGCGCCGGAGGAGCTCGCGGGCGGCGCCACGCTGTTCCACGAACATCTGTCGCTCGGGCTCGATTTCGGCGAACGGTTTCGCGCGGCGTCCGCCGCCGTGCTCGCGGCGCAGGGATTGCCGACCGAGCAACGCCGCCGGCTCCGCCGCCGGCGCCGGCCGGCGCCGGATCCGATGCGCGACGTCGACCTGATGGCGGAGGAGCTGCGCGCGGCGCAGCGCGACGGCGTGGCGTGCCTCGTCGACGCCGGGCTCGAGGGCGCCGGCATGGATCTCGAGTTCATCCGCGCGGCCGCGAAGAAGTCGGGCGTGCCGGTCGTCAAGGGCGCCGGCTTCTACGTCGAGCCGTTCTACCCGAAGGAAATCGCCGGCATGAGCGAGGAGCAGCTCGTGCGCGCGCTGGTGCGCCAGGCCGACACCTACCCGGCCGGCGTGTTCGGCGAGATCGGCTCCTGGGACGAGATCTCGAAGGTCGAGCGCAAGGTGTTTCGCGCCGTCGGCAAAGCGCACGTCGCGACGAATCTGCCGATCTTCACGCACACCGGCATTCCCGGTAAGTCGGCGATCGAGCAGCTCGACATCCTCGAGGACGCCGGCGTCGACCCGAAGCGCGTCGCGATCGGCCATCTCGGCAATCTGACCGACCCGAACGTCTACGTGCACAAGACGCTGTGCCGGCGCGGCGCCTACGTCGGCTTCGACCGTCAGGGCGGCCGCGGCGATGCGCCCGTCGGTGCCGCTCGTGATGGCGCTGCTGAACGCCGGCTTCGCCGACCACGTGCTGATCTCGGGCGACGCATCGCGATCGTACGGCCGGCCGATCACGGCGTTCCTGCCGCAGCTGAAGGCGGCCGGCGCCGACGACGCGACGTTGCGGCGCATCACCGTCGACAATCCGCGGCGCTTCCTCGCGTTCGTGCCGAAGAAGCCGCGTAAAGCCTGAGACGTCCGCGTAACGCGGCATCAGCGTCGTGCTTCTTCCGCCGCCTCGGCGATCGCAGCGGCGATCTCGGCGTCGATCGGCCGACCGAGGCTCACGGCGTGCAGACGGCCGTCGTCGAGCGTCTGCAAACCCCAACCGAGGTGAACGCCGATCACGAACGAGCGCCCTTCGACGCCAATCAGCAGCGGCGAACCCGATAGACCCGGCGCCCCGGCCATGATCGTAATGCTGCAGGAGTAGATCAGCAGATCCGTCGGACCGTATTCGAACGGTGCCGTCAGACTTCGCAGACGGCAGTCGCCTTCCCGTGGATCGGCCTGGCGCAGCAACAAACGCACGGTGGCCTGCCGGTCGGCGAGCCGTGAAAGCTCGTCGCCGGTGACTCTGGCGGGCGTGAGCCTGCCGACTTCTCCGTCGAGCCGTCTTTCGACGAGCACCAGCGCCCAGTCGTCCGTGACACTGGACGTCTCGTCCTTCGAGCGCCAAACATTCGCGATTCGGTAGGACTGCCCGTGAGCACCGAATACACGACACGCATCGAGAACGGCGTCCTGCTTCTCCGGCAGGCCGTGCGCGGCGGTAAAGACGACATCGCGCTTGGCGTCACTGGAGAGATTCAGCACCACGCCACGAGTGAGATGGGCCACGTTCGCCACGCCTGTGCTGCAGCGAATCTGCACCACGCCGCGCTCGGTGCCACGGCCACCGATCGGCCCGGGCAGCGTGACATCCATGCTCGCTTCGGCCGGGATCCGACCGAATAATGCGATTCCAACAAACGTCGCGACACGGACCGTGAAACTCACGACCCGGACGATACCTCGCCACGAGCCGTGCGTCGACGGGTCCATCGGTACGCGCTCCGAACCCAGATTCGCCGGCGGGATCGTAGATCCAGAGCGCGAGCCCGCTTAGCGTGGCAGCGCGAACACGTACAACGCGTGCCCGCGCGTCGGCGGCTGGATCTCGGGCTCGATCAGCGAGGGCACGCCGCGCGGACTACCACCGCCCAAGCCCGTGCCGACCGCCACGTATTGCCGCCCGTCGACTTCGAACGTGATCGGAAAGCCCTGCACGGAGGTCGCGAGCCGCGTTTCCCACAAGGACTTTGCCGTTGCGCACGTCGACGGCCTTGAAGCTGCGGTCGAGATCGCCGACGAACGCGACGTTGCCGGCCGTCGAGAGCACGCCCGTCAGGAACGACGCGCGTTGCTGCAGCGACCACGTCTCTTTGAACGTATCGACGTTGAACGCGCCGAGCTTGCCGATGTTGCCGTTCGTGCCGGGCATCGCGTAGTAGCGCCGGTCCGCGCCGCCGCCGCTGCCGCCGCCCGCCTTCTGCTCGATGGCCTGCGCGCGCAGCGACATGCAGCTCTGGGAAAGCGGGATGATCACCTGACGCGACGGGCGGTGAAAACTCATCGGGTGCCAGTTCTTGCCGCCGGCCGTGCTCGGGCACGAATCCACCCACTCGCCGACCTTGGCCTCGAGGATGTCGTCGCGATAGCGCGGCGTGCCTTTCTCGCGATCGAAGCTGGCCCACACGTTCTGGTACACGGTCTCCGCGTGATCGAGATACGTGCCGCTCTTGCGGTCGTGCTTCCACAAGATCCCGTCCTTGCCGACGGACAGCACCCACTTGTCGCGGCCGGGGCCGTCGATCAACACGCGCTCGAACACGACGTCGAGATCGAACGCCTCGCCCGGCGCGTGCGAGTAGTACCACGCGAGCTTGCCGCTGGCCGCATCGAGCGCGAGCGTCGAGCTCGAGTACAGCGCGACGTCGGTGCCCTTCATGCCGCGGCTCGCCGGCATCCAGGGCTTCGCCTGCGTCGTGCCCCAGTACGTGAGGTTGAGATCCGGATCGAAGCTACCGGTGATCCAGGACTCCGCTCCCGCGCGATACAGATCCGGCAGGCCGCCCCAGCTGTCGCCGCCCTTCTCGCCGTCGAGCGCAACGGTGCGGAAGCGCCACTTCTGCTCGCCGGTCTGCGGGTCGTACGCGCTGATGAAGCACTTGTTGTTCTCGTAGACCGTGCACGTGCCCATGCCCTGGATCAGCAGGCCGTTGGCGACGAGCGGACCGCTGTTCGTCGCGTAGACGTCCGGCATCTTGACGTTCCAGATCAGCTCGCCGGTCGCGGCGTCGAGCGCGACCAGATGCGCCTCCTGCGGGCGCACGGCCCACTCCTCCGCGCTCTGGAAGATCAGCTTGTTGCCGTACAGCACGATGCCGCGCGGCGCGATGTCGGCGCCGACGTGGTGCTCCCAGATCAGATTGCCGGTGCGCGCATCGAGCGCCTGGATGATGCCGCCCGTGTTCGCGAGATACAGCGTGCCGTTGTAGACGATCGGCGCCGGCTGGTTCGTGCCGCCCTCGTGCATCGGCCAGATCCACGCGAGCTGCAACAGCTTCGCGTTGTCGGCCGTGACCTGCTTCAGCGGGCTGTAGCTCGTCGCGCTGTAATCGTGGCGCAGCATGAGCCAGTCTTTGTCCGACGGATTGCGCAGCATCGCGTCGGTTACCGGAACGAAGTTCTTCACGGTGCCGTGCACCACGACGCCGGTCGGCTCCTGCTTGCGCGCGGGCGCGGCGGGCGCCGCAGCCGCGAGTGCGGCTTGCGGATTCAGGCCGGTACCGATGCGCACACCGGTGGCGCCCGTCAGCGCTTGCGCGCTCGCGGTGCCGCCGTTCGATTGCAGGAGGTAGGCCATGACGCCGAGGTACTCGGCTTGCGAGAGTGCGCCCGGCCGATCGGGAGGCATCGTCGCACCGGCCAGTGCGAGCAACTCGGCCGTGGTGCGCTCGCCCCACTTCGCCACGAACTCGGGGCCCGCGAGGATGGCGCTCGGCAACTGACGCAGCGTCGGGCCGTGGCACTGCGCGCAATTCTGCTCGAAGGTGGCGCGGCCGGCGGCGGCCTGGTCTGCCGTGAACGCCGCGGCCGGAAGCGCAAAGCCCGCGGCCAAGGCGATGATCAGGATCTCACGTGCAGCTCGGTTCGGATTCACGGGATCGACCTCGTGCACGTCAGGGGAGCAGCCAACCCCAGAGCGTGCTGTGGTCCGGCAGCACGCCTTTCTCGGAGTAGATCTGCACATAGAGGTGCCCGGCCTTCAGCGCAGCGACCTGCTCCGCGCTCAAGCGCACGTCGCCCGTGACCGTGCCGCTCGCGCCACCGGTGACCTGCAGGTCGGCCACGACCACGCCGCGGCCGCGTGCGCCCGTGGCGACACCCGCGTGCAGTTTCGCGCCCGTGACTTTGGCCGGCAGCCCTGCGAACGAGCCCGTGATCGTGAGATTCGTGCCGCCGAGCTTCGCGCTGACGGACCCTTCGCCCGCGACGTCGTTGCGCTCGGTGCCGCCGATCGGCACCCAGTCGAGACGCGCGGTGAACGTTTCGGGGCGCTGTGCGAAACCCGGAGTGACGACGGCGACGAGGCACGTAGCCAAAGCAATCACAAGTCCTCGGCGCATGCTGAGCTCCCCTTTTCGCGCGCGTGCTGTTGTAGCTGACGTCGACGCGGACGTGCGTCGTCGGGCTAGTGCCGGATCTGCGTCGCGACGTCCTCGGGCTCGTAGACTCTCGCAGTTGCCGCGCTCGGGCAGCAGGCCTGCGTCCGGGAACGGCGCCGGGCGCAGGATGCGCGGCGTCATGACCCACGGTTTCACGAGGACTTCGGGATCCTCGATCGTGACCTCGTACAGGATCTCGTTGCCCTGGCGCGTGAACCGCTCGACGACGTGCATGTCCTCCGAGTGGAAGAAGCCGCCGCGCGCGAGCCACGTGAAATCGTTGAAGCCGACCGAGTCGAGCACCAGCGTGTCGCCTTCCCAGTGGCCGACCGTGGAGCCCATGTACGTCGTCTCGCGCTTCTTCGGGTCGTGCTTGCGACCGTCCGTCGGCATGATGCGGTACTCGCCCTGCCCGCCGCCGCCGTCGGCGTACTGCCCGTAGAAGAAGATGATGTCGTCCTTGTTCTGGACGATGCGCCGCGGCGCGCCGTGCCGCGGAATGCCGAGCGGCTGGCACGTCATGACGGGATCGTACTTGTTCGTCCACATGTCGAGCTCCTGGACCTTGTCCCAGTGCTCGGGCTTGTACAGCGGGCGATTCGGGCCGAACCGCGACGGCGCCTCGAACTCGAAGTCGAGCGTCTGATTCCACGCCTCGCTGCAGCCGGCGAGCTGCTCCGGCGAGCAGCGGCGGTTGCCATAGCGCCAGTTCATGCCGCCGGCGAACCAGTTGCCCGACGAGGTCCGGCTTGCCGTCCGCCGTGCGCGGCGTCGGCTCCTTCGATTCGAACTTGACCTGCCGGTCGCTGCCGGTCAGCACGTCCGGGCTCGGCGGCCTTGCCCGGCGTGATCGCGTTACGCACGCTGGCGGGCACCGGCATGACCACGTAGACGCTGCCGGTTTCCGTCTGCTCGGTCGTGAGGTCGCGGATCGTCTGGCCGTTACGCTTCTCGGTGATCTTGCCCGCGTACTGCGCCTCGATCGGGTTCAGCGGATTGTTCCAGTCCTTGTAGTTGCCGTAGGTGAACGACGTGGTCGTCGAACCCTGCGTGACGACTACGCTCTCCGGCCAGAAGTGCTTGCTGTCGAGCGTGGCCACGGCCGTCGCGCCCGCGACGCCCGGAACCGGGAACGTCACGACGGGCTTGCCGCCCTTCCACGCGACGGACGTGTCACCGAGCTTCGCGACGCCGCCCGCGAGCAACTTGCCCGGGTTGCGCTCCGTCGCCAGGAGCGGGATGCCCGCGCCCGCGAGCGCCGCCTTCAGCGCGGCCTGCGGACCGGCCCACAGGCGAATCAGCCGCTCCTGCACCGCATTCGGCATCGGCGTGGCCTTGCCCTTGCCGGCGACGATCTCGGCGCCCGGGATGTCCTCGTTCCACGCGTACTGGCCGCTGACGACCTCGATCGTCGAATACGCCTGACCGTTCGCCCGCGTGCAGGTGTACTGGATGCGCTGACCGGGCGTCTGGTAGTTCGTGCTCGACCGATACTTCGTCAGCGTGCACGGCTGCCCGTCGACCTGCAGCGTGCCCTTGCCGGTGTACTCGAGCGAGACCGCGAGCTCGTGCTCGTCCAGGCCGCGCAGCTGGACCATGTGCCAGCCCCAGTTGAACAGGACGGCCTTCAGGTCCTTGGCGTTCGCTGCGGGCGTGTACGGAGGGGGAGCGTCGCGCGGGGGTGGCTGCGCGCTTGCGATCAACGGCCAGCCGAGCACAAGGACGAGTCCAAGCGCCATCCTCGAGCAGTTCTTCCCTCGCAAGATCATCGCAATCCCCCAGTCAGTTAGTCGTTGCTGCCGCCGTTCGAGAGCGTGACCTCACGCTTGTCCGGCAACGTGATCGAGCGAATGAAGCCGATCGGCTTGCCGTTGCGAGCCGCGAAGTACGTGATCGTGACCGTGTCACCGGCCTTCACCGTGTTCGGGCCGTCTTTGCCGAAGCCCAGGTTCTGCAGCGTGTTCGCCGAGCCCGTGGTCATGACCCACTCGGTGTCCGTGCCGTCCGCGTTGTGCACCGAGATCGTCATCGCGCCGTGCGGATTCGTGAACGCGACCTTCACCAGCGTGCCGGTCACTTTGCCTTCGCTCTTGATGTCGTACGTGCCCGCGAGGGAGTGATGAGCCTGTACCGAGCCACTCGCGACCAGCCAAGCGGCCACCACGACACATCCCAACGTCTTCCTGATCATTCGCCCGCCTCCGATTGGCGACTGCACCGCGTGCCGTCGCATTCCCAACGCATAGAACCAAGAAACTGGCGGCGAGCCTAGCATTGCGGGCGCTTGGGCTCAATTTGTAGAAGCTCGAAATTGCTGAAGCGCCCGCCCCTCTA
Organism: uncultured Gammaproteobacteria bacterium; assembly: GCA_963748045.1. Classification (GTDB taxonomy): domain Bacteria; phylum Pseudomonadota; class Gammaproteobacteria; order Steroidobacterales; family Rariloculaceae; genus FEN-1219. The sequence goes on along the minus strand of CAVVIC010000022.1, from coordinate 80,434 downwards.
GTGCCGGATGTGTGACGTAACGTCCCCGGGTTCGTAGGTTCCGCAGTCGCCGCGCTCCGGCAGCAGCTCCGCCAATATGGGATCCTCGATCGTCACGTCGGAACGAATCTCGTTCCCTTGCATGCATCGCTCGACAGCGCGAGCGGCGGCCGGCGCCAAGGTGAGCGTCTCAACCGAACGGCCGGATCGGATCTCGGCCGGTGGGGCGGGTCTTCGCGTCGCGTAACAGCGCGGCGATCTCCGGCGTGCCTCGCGTTTCGGCCAGCGCGAGCGGCGTCATCCCCTTCGCGTTGGGCGCGGTGGGATCCGCACCCTCGTCGAGCAGATAGCGAATGATCTTCTCCGACTTGCGCCCGCCGACCGCGGCGTGCAGCGGCGTGTCGCCATCGTGGTTCGGCGCGTGCAGATCGAGGCCGACCCTTTGTAGCAGGCGAAGGGCCTCGACGGCGTCCTCTTCCGTGCCCTGGTCGTAGGAAGGCGCGAGCGCGCTGCCGTTACGCCAGCCGAACCCGGCCGCGAACATCAGCGCCGTCGAACCGTTCGGCATCTCGAGCTTAGGATCCGCGCCGGCAGACAGCAGCTGCCGCATCAACGCAACGTCGCCCGACTTGGCGGCGCGCATCAGCGGCGTGGCGCCGTTGCCGAGCACTCCATCACCGAACGTGTGTTGCCGCTGCATGATCGGTTTCTTCAGGCGCACGTTCGGATCTGCAGCATGCGCGAGCAGCAATCGCACGATCGTCCTCCGCGCCCAGCGTTCCGGTCTGCCGCGGGTTCGGGCGGCCGTGCCCGATCGCGAGCCTGTGCATGTCGACGGCCGCATACAGCGCGCCCATGCCGGCGTCGTTGTCGACGACGTTGGGATCCGCTCCGGCGTCGATCAGCTGTTGCGCCATCTCGTAGTGACCGTTCAGGATCGCGATCACGAGCGCCGTCGCGCCGTCGGGGTCCACGAGGTTCAAATCGGCGTGCGCCTCGATCAACGCCGCCGCCGCGTTACGCGCGTCCTCGCGCGCCACGTACATCAGCGGCGTCCAGCTGCCAAGCGGCAGGATCGATTGACCCGCGCGTCGTTTGTCGAGCGTCAAGAGCGCCGAGCGTTCGTTCGCATCGGCGCCACGCGCGAGCAGAAGGCGCACGGCGTCGGCGTGGTCCTCCGCTGCCGCCCAGATCAGAGCCGTCTCGCCATACCAACTCTCGCGGGCGTGAACGTCGGCGCCTTTGTCGAGCAGCACGCGCAGCGCCTCCGGTGCGCCCGTGCGCGCGGCCGTCATCAACACCGTCTCGCCTTCGGGCAGCACGGCATTCGGGTTCGCGCCGGCGGCGAGCAAGGTGCGGAGCACTGTCGCGTCGCCGTTTTCAGCGGCGAGCTGCAGTGGCGTGATGCCGTAACGGTTCGCTGCTTTGGGGTCCGCGCCGGCCGCGAGCAGCTGTTCGACCAGTGGTGCGTCCGCCGCGCGCGCCGCCCAATGCAAGGCGGTCGTGCCGTCGGTTTCGGTTGCGTTGACGTTCTCGCCGCGCTTGATTATCTGCGCGACGGTCTCGCGCTGACCGCTCTTCGCAGCTTCGACCACTGGGGGTAAGAGTTCGGTCGCGAGCGTGGGCCCGGACGACCACGCGATCGCGCACGCGACGGTCACTAGGCCCACCGGTGCTCCGCGAATCACGCCGTAAGCTCGAGCCGGGCCGTGCTCTCTCCGAAAGTCTCGAGGGGGCTACCGAAAAGACCCGCAACGCCGAGCCAGACATTCGCAATCGGGCTCCACTCCGGCGCCACGACGAAGCGGTTGCCTCGAACGCGTCCGCCCCCGCCGCCGACGATCGCGAGCGGCAGCGGATACGAGTTGTGCGCCTGCCCGTCGCTCATGCCCGTGCCGAATGCGATGACCGAATGATCGAGCACGGAACCGTCGCCGTCGGGCGCCGCACGCAACTTCGCGAGGAACGCCGCGAACAGCGTAGCGAAGTGCGTATTGATCTTCGCGTGCTGCGCCATCTTCTCGGGCTGGCGACCATGGTGCGAGGTGTCGTGGTGCGTCTCGGTCATGCCGAGCGCCGGGAACGTTCTCTGGCTGGCTTCGCGCCCCGTCATGAACGTGAAGATGCGGGTGAGATCAGCCTGATACGCGATCGCGAGCAGATCGAACATCAGCGTCATGTGATCTTCGAAGCTCTCGGGGATCCCGACCGGCGTCGCGAGAGTCACCGCGACACGGCTTTGCGACTCCGCCCGCTGGATTCTGCGCTCGATCTCGCGAACGTTGCCGAGGTAATCGTCGAGGCGGCTACTGTCGCGCGTGCTCACGGCGCGCTGCAGGGAGCGAGCCTCGTCCGTGATCGAATCGAGGATGCTCAAGTCCTGTTGCTTGCGCCGAGCGCGCTCGGCAGGCGAGCCGGCGCGGCCGAACAACCGCTCGAACGCCACGCGCGGGTTGATCTCCATCGGCAGCGACTCGGTGGCCGAAGCCCACGAGATCGAATTCATGTACGCGCAGCTGTAGCCCGGCACACAGCCGCCGACATAGCCCGTGAAATCCTCCGTGGCAAATTCGAGCGACGGGAGCGGCGTTTGCTGGCCCACGTACTTCGCGAGCACCTGGTCGATCGTGACGCCGACGCTAATGTCTTCGGCTTCTGTTTGTTTTGCGACCGCACCGCTCAACCAACCGGCGGAGCTCACGGCGTGGTCGGTCACCGAGTTGCCGCCGGCTCGCGACAGGTTGCCGATGACCGTCAGCTGCTGACGGAACGGCTCGAGCGGCTTCAGGATCGGCAGGATATTCAGTGGGCCGCTGTCGCCCTTCGGTATCCAGTAGTCGATCGGGCAACCGTTCGGCATATAGACCGCGCCGAAGCGCAGTGGCGCGACGCTGGCAGCCCGCGCGGACATGGCCGGCACCATCGACTCGAGGAACGGCAGCGCAAGTGTGGCTCCAAGCCCGCGGAGCACAGTACGTCGTGGCAGCGACTTCTTCGTGATGAACACTTCCGGCGCCTCCGTGCGGTCTTCAATTCACGCTTTGCTTCGTTCGCATCTCGAACGGAGCGCTGCGCACGATGCCGAGCACGATGGCGTCGAAGCGATAGTTGTCTCGCGCAGCGTCTTTGAGTATCCCACGAACCACAGGCATGTCATAGGACTGGAGACCTCTACCGAGCGCATATGTGAGCAGCTTCTCGGTGACCGTCCCCGCGAACAGCTTCGGATCCTGGAGTAGAGCGCCCCGTAGCGCCGCAACTCCGTCGACGGCGGTACCGTTTGGCAATCCACCGGTCGCATCGATCCTGTTGGTCCCGTCATAGTCGCGCCACCGGCCCACAGCGTCGAAGTTCTCCATCGCAAAACCGAGCGGATCGATCAGCCCGTGGCAACTGAAGCACGCGGGCGCGGCGCGATGCTTCTGCATGCGTTCGCGCATCGTGCGCGGCGCGGCGCCTGGCCCCTGCTCGAGCGCCGGCACTACGGCCGGCGGCGGCGGTGGCGGCGACCCCAGCAGGTTTTCCATCACCCACTTGCCGCGCAGCGTTGGCGCGGTACGGTCGGCGTGCGACGTAGCCATCAGGACGCCGCCCTTGCCGAGGAGTCCACGCCGCGACTCGAATCCGGCTCCCAACGCGACACGCCGAAACTGGCTGCCGTAAACGTTCGGGATACCGTAGTGCCGGGCCAGACGCTCGTTCACGAACGTGTAGTCGGCCGTCATCAGGTCGAGCACGCTGCGGTTCTCGCGCAGCACGCTGCCGAAGAACAGCTCCGCTTCGCGCCTGAAGGCCTGCCGCAGGTCGTTGTCGAAATCCGGGAAAAAGTCCGAGTTCGGATTGATGTTCTCGAGATTGCGCAGGTGCAACCACTGGCCGGCAAAGTTTGCGACGAGCGCGTCGGCACGGGGATCCGCCAGCATGCGCAGCACCTGCGCCTTCAGCTCCTCCGGCTCGTGCAGCCGGTTCGCCGCGGCGCGCTGAACCAGCTCGTCGTCCGGCAAGCTGCTCCAGAGGAAGAACGCGAGACGAGTCGCGAGCTCGAGATCGTTGATGCGGTAGGCGGCGCCAACAGCGACGTCGGCCGGCTCCTGCTCCACGCGGAACACGAACGCTGGGCTCGCCAGCACGCGGCGCAGCGCGAGCTGAATTCCAGAATCGAAGTTGCCGGTCGCACGCCCGGCCTCGAAGAACGGCATGAGGCGCCCGAGATCCGAATCATCCACCGGGCGGCGATAGGCGCGACGCGCCAACGTGCTCACAATATCGCGCGCGCAGCGCGCTTCATCGGCGCCGTTCTCGGGAGTGCACGTGAGTACCCGCCTCCGGCTAACCGTGTCACCGGGGCCCGTCGGCGAATAGGGCCCCGTCACCGTGAGCATCTGCACGTGTGGCCGGCCCGTCGAATCGTAAGTGTCGGCATTGCTGCGATCGAACGGCCGCAGGCGGTTCGTGCCCTCACCGACTTTGCGTATGAATGCCGCCGTGACGTGATGCTCGCCGGCCTTGATGGGCGCGCGAACGCGCAAACGCGCGTCCACGGCAGCGGAGCGGTCCGGGATCAGCTGGCCCTTCTGCTCCGCGTCGCGCTCGCCGCCCACGGTTTCCAGCAGCACGCGCTCGCCGTCGACCGCGATCTCGAGCTGATGCGTGTGCTCGAGGCCGCGAATCGCGTCGAGGTTCGTGCGCAACAGCTCGACCTTGATCTCGTACTGACCCTCGAGCGGAAAATAGTGATCGGCCGCGAGACCGCCGACTGTGCCGAGCGGCAAGCCCTCGAGGTGCTGTGCCTGCGACTGATCGCCGCGATTGCGGTACGTGACGGCGCCGGTCTCGGCCGACGAATCGCCGAGCGCCAGCGCACTCACTCGGTCCGCGGCCGCGAGGTAACGCTCGAGTAGCGACGGCGACACGACGAGCAGATCGCCGATGTTGTCGAAGCCGAACGCCGAATCGTCGGGCGGCAGCAGCGACGCGACGTCCACGTCGAAATCGAGCAGATCCCGAATGGCGTTGGCGTACTCGCTGCGATTCAGTCGCCGCAGCGCCGGGCGGCCCGGATTCGGCACGGCTGAACGGTCGAGCTCGGCCTCGAGCCAGGCGCTGAACGTGCCGTAGGTCGTGGCCTCGGGTCGGGGCTCGTCTTGCGGCGGCATGGTCCGCGTCTCGAGCTTGCGTAGCACGCGCTCCCACACGTCGGCGTGCTGTGCCACGCTCGTCGGGTCGTTCTTTTCGAAGGAGAGCTGGCCGGCGAACTCGGCGTCGTTGTGGCAGCCGACGCAATAGCGCTTCAGCACCGCTCGGGCTTCATCGGGCGCCGCAACCGTGCCGCCTGGGCGACCGCACGCGGCGATGCACCCGGCCGTGGTGACTATCGCTAACGCTCGTAACAGACGCCGCATGGGTTCCCTCCGCTCTCAGTCGGGAACGTACGCGATCAGCATGCTGCGATACGCGCCGTCGAGGAACGCCGATGCATCGCCGAACTCCGCCTCGTAGCGCTTCAGTGGATTCGTGCGCACCGCGTCCTCGGCGCCAAACCCCTTGTTCAAGTAACCGATCATCGTCTCGAACAGCTCGCGGTAGATGTCCCGTTGCCGGACGATGTCCCGACCGGTGAGCAGCTTGCCCTGCGCCGGCACGACGCGCGTGTCGGGCTTCACGAGATCCGCGAGCCATTCCACCGCGCGCACTCGACCGCCGAGCCAGGCGCCGTCGCGATACTCGAGCAGGGGCCACCGCTCGCCTGACACCACTCCGCCGGTGGCCAGCACGTTCAGTTGCGGAAAGTGCACGAACAGATCGCCGTCGGTGTGCGCGGCGGGCATGTAGCCGTAGTCGAGCTTCCGACCGCCGAACTCGAGCGAGCCTTCGTCACGCACGACTTGCGTGGGTCGCGCCTTCTCGGGCAGCGGCTCGACCGGCACGAGGCGGCGCTCTGCGGTCATGGTGTACACCCTGTGGCTCAAGTACTGGCGCGTCTTCTCGTGCGCCAGAATCGTGCCGCCGGCGGCGCCCACGACCGCGTTCGCGCCGGTCTGCTCCGGATGCCAGTGCGTGTTGATCAGCAGTCGGATGCGATCGTTGCCTGTCGCCGCATACACCGCGCGCAGCAGAGTCTCGGCGTTCGCCGCGAGCCCGCCATCGACCATCAGCGCGCCGCCGTCGCCGTGCAGCGCGAGCACGTTCGAGCCCGCGCCCTGCAACAGCTTTAGGTCCCCGAGATCGGTGGCCGTGATCCGCGCACCAGCTTGCGCGCGCGCGGCGAGGGCCGGCAGCAGCGCGAGCGAAGCCGCACCAACCTCGACGGAGGCACGCAGGAAGCGTCGCCGGGAGAAGCGCTCGCTACTGAACGGGCGAGTGCTTGTAAACCGGCTCATGAACTCGCGGCTCACCTACTGGCCAGATGTCGGCCCAGACGCCCTGCGGTGGGCCGAGCACCGGCCACACAGGGTCCTTGTGCAAGAGCTTGGTCGCGCCGAGCTCGCGCAGCAATGCCGCCTCTTCCTTGAAGACAGGTGTCTGGTTGGCCATGAACGGCATGAAGCCGCGCGACTGCGTGTAGTCGAGCGCCGTGAGGCCGTCCTGGTCTTTCGCGTTCAGGTCGATGCCGTACGACGCGAGCTGTTTGATGACTTCCTTGTAGCGCTTGCGCACGGCGAAGTGCAGCGCCGAGCCGCCGCGAATCTCTTCCTCGTGATTGATCAGCGCGACGACGTTGACGTCGGTGCCCGCCTCGTGCAGCACGCGGATGAGCTCGAGCGCCCTCTTCTCCGGCGCGCGACCCGCGAGCACGCCGTGAATCGGCGTCTGCCGGTCCGCCATGTAGACCTTCGCGTCGGCGCCATGTTCGAGCAGCAACTTCACGAGCTCGAGGTCGCCGTTGACCGCCGCCCGCATCAGCGGAGTGGCGCCGCGCGTGTTCGTCTCGCCGCGCACGTTCGCGGGGTGGAAATAGAGCTGCTGGTTCGGATTTGCGCCCCGCTCGAGCAGCAGGCGAATAAAGGCCGGGCCGTCCAGCTCGTTGGCGGGATCGATCGACGCGTGCCCACCGCCGCGTCTCGCATCGAGCCCGATCGCCGTGAACAGCGGCGCTTCGCCGAACACGTCCCACTGGTCCACGTCCGCGCCAGCCTCTATCAACGCCTTCGCGAGATCGAGATTAGAGTTCATGACTGCGACCAGCAGCGGCGACACGCCGTCGGGATCCGGCAGATTGATGTCAGCTCCGTGCGCGAGCAGCGCGTTCACGCACGCGATGCAGTTCTCACGCGCGCCATACAAAAGCGGCGTGAAGCCGCCGCTGTCGAGGCTCTTCGGCCGGCCTTCGGCCGTGACGTGCCGCTGGTAGTCACGATCCGTGGAGCGAGCGTCCACCGCCGCGCCGTGAGCGATGAGGAACTCGATCATCTCGGGGTGCCGGCGCGCTGACGCCCACATGAGGGCCGTCTGGCCGCCGAATTTCTCCCGCGCATCGACCGTGGCGCCATGATCGACTAGAAGACGTGCGGCGTCGACGTTGCCCGTGCGCGCAACGGCCATCAGTGCCGTTTGGCCGTCGGCATTCGGTGAGTCGGCATTCGCGCCGGCGTCGAGCAGCAGCTTCAGGATCGCGGTATCACCGACCTCGGCCGCCAGACTCATCGCCGTGGCACCGTAGTCGTTCGCGAGGGAGACATCGGCGCCGGCGTCGAGCAGACGGCGGACTTCCACGGCCTTGCCTTCGTAGACGGCCCACTGCAGCGGCGTGCTGCCGTCCGTGTTGCGGTGATTCACGTCGGCTTTGGGCGGAGCGCCGCTGCCGATGCCGACCAGCAGCGCCGCGATCAGCGCGCCCCACGCAGCCGTTCGCAAAACCATCCGCGCCACGCTCACACCTCGGAGAGAGTGCCGGTGCTGTCGCCGAACTTCGCGAACTCTTTCTCGGGCACCCCGGCGCGTTCGAGGATCGTCGCGAGCAGATTCGCGTGCGGCGTGTCCTGAAGATAGTGCAGGTGCTGGTTGCCCTTCAGGCCGCCGCCGCGACCGATCAGCGCCTGCGGCAGCGGATCGTTGTTGTGCGCGTCGCTGTTCGACATGTTGCTGCCGAACAGGATGATGGCGTGGTCGAGCAGCGAGCCGTTGCCATCGGGCGTCTTCGCAAGGCGCTGCGCGAACTTCGCGAACACGGCCGTGTGGTAGTTTTGGATGAGCTTCAGGTTCGCGATGCGCTCAGGGTACCCACCCCAGTGCGAGGTCGGGTGGAACGCTTCGTGGACGCCAAGGTTCGGATACGTCCGCATCGACGCTTCCTCGACCATCTTCATGGTCACGACGTTCGTACGGTTCGTCTGCAACGCCAGTGCGAACATTTCGAACTGCACGTCCAGCAGCTCGCCGAAATCGTCGGGCGCACCGACCGGCGTATCGGGAAGATTCGCCAGGGATTCGTTGCTTGCCATGAGCTTCTGCACGCGCAACTCCACCTCGCGGACGGAATCGAGGTAGTTGCCGATCTTCGCGCGGTCGGCACCGTCGAGCTCGCGATTCAGGCTCGCCGTCGCGTCACGTACGTAGTCGAGCAGGCTCGTCGTCGTGCCGAGAATCGCTTGCCGTTCCTGCTTCGTCGACCCCTGCCCGAACATCGAGAGGAACACTTTGCGCGGGTTGCCTTCCATCGGCAGCGGCTGGTCCGGCGTGCGAAACGAGATCTTGCCGCCCGGCTCGCCGCAGATTTCCATCGACGGCATCGTGACGTCCTTCGTCAGGTGTCGCGCCGCGACCTGATCGGCCGTGACGCCGACTCCGGTCTGAACGTTACGCGACCGCGGGTGGACGCCGTTCAGCCACGTCTCTTCGACGTTGCCGTGCGGAACCCCACCCTCACCCGCCTTGTTGCGCAGACCGCTGACCACGGTCACGTAGTTACGCAGCGGTGCCAGAGGCTCCATGATGTACGGAAAATCGAAATCGCGGCCGATCTTCTTCGGTTGCCACAAGTCCTGCAGCGCCCCGTGCGGGAAGTATATGAAGCCGACTCGCGTGTTCGGCACAGCGGCCGTCTGCGCCAGCGCGGTGCCCGCCGGGATCATCGCATCGAGCAACGGCAGCGCGATGGTCGCGCCGGCGCCCTGCAGCACCGTACGTCTCGAGAGATGTTTGCGTGTCAGGAACATCTGCGCTTCCTCTTGCTAACAGTCTACCGCAACGCCGCCTGCGTGAGCCCGTCGCGGGCGCCCGAGACCTCGCGCTTGCGGAACGCGTCGCTTTGCACGATGCCGAGCACCAGGGATTCGAAGCGGTAATCGTCTTTCGCGGCGCGGCGCACGATCGCGCGCACCGTCGGCATGTCGCGGTAGTCGGTCTCCCGGCCGAGCGCGAAGGTCATGAGATTCTCGGTGAACGCCCGCACGAACTGCTCGGGGTTCTTGCTCAGCGCCCGGCGCAAATCACCGGGGCCATTCGCGTGCGTTCCGTCCGGCAGCACGCCGCTCGCGTCGAGCTTCGTGTGCGTATCGGGATCGTCGGAACGGTACTGGCCCACGGCGCTGAAGTTCTCGAGCGCGAAGCCGAGCGGATCCATGACGCCATGACACGCGAAGCACGTCGGGTTGGCACGGTGTTGCTCGAGTCGCGCCCGCAGCGTCTTCGGCGCTTCGCCGCGCTTGTTCTCCTGCAACGTCGGCACCTGAGCCGGCGGCACCGGACGCTTCGCGCCGAGAATCGTCTCGAGGATCCACGCGCCGCGCAGCACCGGCGAGGTCCGGTTCGGATACGCCGTGAGCATTTGCACCGCGCCTTTGCCGAGCAAGCCGTAGCGGGACTCATCCGGCAATGTCACGCGGCGAAAGCGAGCGCCTTTGACGTTCTCCATGCCGTAGAGCATGGCCAAGCGCTCGTTCAGAAACGTGTAATCCGCCGTCATCAGTTTCATCACGCTCTGGTCGCTGCGCAACACGCTGTCGATGAAGAGTTGCAGCTCCTCCTTGAAGGGGTCGCGAGGATCGAGCAGTCCGCTCGCTTGCGGGAACTGGGCCCGGTCCGGAACGATCGTGTCGAGCTTCGCCAACCCGAGCCACTGGAAGGCGAAGTCTTTCGACGAGCGACTTCGCGCGATCGTCCGCGAGCATGCGCTTGACCTGCGCGGCCAGCACGCTCGGCTTGCCGAGGCGCGATTCCTGGGCGAGCTTCAGCAGCTCCGCGTCGGGCACGCTGCTCCAGAGGAAGAAGGAGAGGCGCGACGCGAGCTCGAGGTCGCCCAGGGCGACGGCGCCCAGCGCCATGCCCGGCTTCGGCTCTATATATGAATTGCGGGCTCGCGAGAACCGCGCTCAGCGCATCGCGAATGCCCGTGTCGAACCCGCCGTCGCGGAACCCCGCGTCGTAGAACGCCAGCAGCGGATCGATGTCGGCGTTCGTGACCGGGCGACGGAACGCGCGTTCCGCGAGGTTCGTGACGATCTCCGTTGCGCACCGCCGTTCTGGACCCTCGGACGGGCGACACGTGAAGATCTTCTTGCGGCTCGCGGAATCGCCGATGCCCGTGACGACCAGCGGTCCCGCGGATCTGAAGCGCGTGCGCGGCCTGAATGCGCTCCTGTCCGCCTTCGAGCGCCACGGTGCGAATTCGCTCGTCGCTTTCCGCGAAGCTGCGGTGGACGAACGTGACGGCGAGCTTGTGCTGCCCTGCCGTGGCCATGAACTTGATCCTGCGGAGCCGGCCGTTGATCTCCTCGACGGCCGGATCGAGTGTCTGGTCGATCGCCTTGTGGTCACGTTCGCCGCCGATGGTCGTGCGGTAGAACTCCTCGCCGTCGAGCAGCACGATGACGGTGTTCTCGAACTCCATGCGCGGCACTTCGCGCGCGAGGGCCATGTCGCCTACGTTAAGCTCGTATTCGCCGTCCGCGGGGAAGTCGTGTTCGACGATGACACCACCGCGCGTGCCGAACGGCATGCCTTCGAGGTGATGCTGCTGGCGGCCCGTGCCCGGCGCGCCGGCCGGCGGCAGCGAGATCACCATGTTCGCAGCGTCGCCGTACTGGATCGCGAGTGGCGGCGCCTTCAAGTCGCCGACGGCCTGCTGCGCGATCGCACGCGCGGCGCTGATGTACTGGGTGACGAATGCGGGCGACACCTGGAGCGCGTCGGCGTCGTTGTCGAAACGGCCTTTGACGTTGTCCTCGGGCAGCAACACGGCGGGGTCGATATCGAGCGCGAGCAGATCGCGGATGGCGTGCGCGTACTCGCGGCGGTTGAGTCGATGCAACGGCACGCGGCCGGGCTCGCTCTTGTCGGCGGCCGCATCGATCCGGTTCTCGAGCCAGGTTACGAGCGCGATCGTGGCCTTGCCATCCGGGCGCGGCTGTCCAGCGGGCGGCATGAGGCCGCTACGCAGTTTGCGGATCGCGGCTTCCCAGGTCTCGGAGTTTTCGGCGATACGTTCCGGCGACAGCTTGTCGAACGCGCGGCCACCGGCTTGCTCGGCGCTGTCGTGACAGTCGAAGCAGTAGTGCTTGATGACGCCCCATTCGGCCTGATCGTGCTCGTGGCCCGACCGGGTTTTCAGTGTGACGACGGCGCCGACTGCGACGACGGCAATCACGGGGAGCGCGTAGAACGCTACTCGAAGACCGCGTTTGACTGCGATGGCTGCACTCCCCACTCGACGCGCGATAACCCGCCCGTAACCGTGGCCGGACCTCTTGGAAGACGAGTCCTTTTGGCCACTAAGATTAGTCCGTGATTATCGAGGCGGCTGCTACCCGTGTCTAGGTTTTCGCTCTCGCATCCGGGGTACCCGCCGGTGACGCGGGCGTGTATAAGACCAATCCATCCACTGTCGAGGAGTCCTGCCTTGTTGAATGCGCGTCACATCGCTCTCGGAGCCGCCATCAGCCTGCTCACCCTCGGAATGCCGATCGAAGGCTCCGCACAACAGCCCCAAAAACAACGGGCTGCCAGCGCATCCGTCATCGGCACGGGCGCCGTGACCGGTTTCGTAGAGAACATGGACCGGTCTCTCGCCTTCTATCACGACGCCTTTGGGATGGAAATTCCGCCGCTGCCGGAAACCGGCGGGCGCGCCTACAACCCGACCAATGCGCAGCTGTTTGCCATGTTCGATATTCCGGGCGCTAAGGAACGGCACCAGTCCGCCCACGTTGCCGGCACCGACGTGCGCCTCGAGCTCATGGAAGTGCAGGAGGTAGACCATCGCACGATTCCGCTGCGCCTACAGGATCCGGGTGCAATGACACTCGTGTTCACGGTCCGCGACATCGCGACCGCATTGGAACGCGCCAAGCAAGCGAACGCGACCGTCGTGACTCCCGGCGGCGCGCCGCTGGCGCGAGCGGATGGCGAAAGATCGATCCTGATTCGGGATCCGGACGGTCGATGTATCGAGCTGCGCCAGTTCAGCGCGGAACAGGTTCTCGTAGGAGCACCACAAGCCGAAACCAATGTCACCGCGATGCGACTGTCGATCGCCGTGAAGGACATGGCTCGAACACTCGAGGTCTATCGTGACGTGCTCGGATTCGGGGTCGAGAGCGAGGAGAACCTCCGCGCGGACAAGTATCTGCGCGCACTGACGGGTTTGCCGAAAGCGGAGTTTCGCCGCAGCGTCGTGCAGGGGCCCGGCGCGAAGCTGTGGATCGAATTCGTCGAATATCGGGGCGTCGATCGCAAGCCGCTCGACATGCGGATTCAGGATCGCGGCGCCGCCCGCTTGCAGCTGCGCGCCGACCACGTCGAGACGCTGGTCTCGGCGATGCGCGACGCAGGTCTGCACGTCGTGTCGCAAGGGGGGTTCGCCGTGCCGATTCCGCCGAACTTGATGGGCGCGCTGGTCGCGGATCCCAATGGCTTCTTTCTGACGCCGTTCGCGCCGTGCGACAGCTGCGCACCGCGACTCCAGCGCGAACTGCACTGAGCCGCAGTAGCCGTTAGCCGCCCGCAAGCTTCTTCAGCAGCGCGGCAATCTCCGGATTGTTGCTGCGACCCGGGTTCGCCACGATATCGAACGGCGTGCGCCCTTCTTTGTCCTTGGCGTCGAGGCGCGCCCCGCGCTCGACGAGCAAACCGATGAACTTCGCGTTGCCGTTTCGGGCCGCGCGATGCAGCGCTGTCTGGCCATCCATGCTGACCCCATTGATTTCTGCTCCCGCCTTGAGCAGTTGTTCCAGCGCGTCGCGCTCGATGGCTGCGTCCTCGTCGTTGTGGGCCGGACGTCCCGTGGCGAGCGCGTGCAGTACGCCTGAGCCGTCATCCTGCCGCGCATCAGCCGCTGCCCCGGCGTCGAGCAGCAACCCGATCGCCTTAAGATCGTGCCCCTTCGCCGCGCGCATCAATGGCGTCGCGCCGGCACCGAGCGAGCGATCCGGAAAGCCGTGATAACGCGCGAGTATCGGGCTGGTGAGGCGCGCGTTCGGATTGGCGCCGTGCGCCAGCGCGGCCTTCATGAAGTCGAGAGCGTCGTGCTCGTCCATTCGCGGGACCGGCGGCCTGCCGATGTCGAACCCCAGATTAGCCATCTCGATCGCGCCGTAGAGTGCGGTCATTCCGGTGCGGTCCGCAGCGTCGGGGGCCACCCCAGCCTCGAGCAACGCCACGGCGAGATCGTAGTGCACGTTCATGATCGCTACGTTCAGCGCGGTCAAGCCATCCGGGTCGCGGATGTCCGGATTGCCGCCGACTTCGATCAGTGCGAGCGCCGCAGACTTCGCGTTCTGGCGGGTCGCGAACAATAGCGGCGGCCAGCCTCCCACCGGCATCACCGTCGAGACCATGCCGATTTGCAACCAGTCCATCGGCGCCAGATCGAGCGCATTCGACGCCAGATTCGCGTCCGCTCCGCCCGCCACGAGTACGCGAATCGTGTCGGCGTGGTCCTCGGCCGCGGCCCACATCAGCGCGGTCTCGCCTTGCGTCCTCTCGCGCGCGTTCGGATCGGCGCCGGCTTTGAGCAACAGTCGAATCGAATCCGAGTCTCCGGAGCGTGCCGCCGCCATCAACGGCGTTTCACCGTGCGGCAATGCGGCAGACGCGTCGGCCCCATGTTCCAGCAGCAACGCGACGAGCGACGCGACTGCGGTTCGTCGCCGCCAGCCACAAAGGCGTGATGCCGTAGCGATTGCCGAGATTCGCATCGGCGCCGGCGACGAGCAGCGCGCGCGCCATCTCGATGTCGTTGGACTGGGACGCCCAGAGCAGCGGCGTCATGCTGTCGCGCCCGGGCGAGTTGACGTCGCCTGCGCCCGACTTGATCAGCGCCCGAACGCTGGCCGCGTTCCCGTGCCGCGCGGCGTCCGACAACTCGCTGGCGTTACCGGCGGCAAACGCGAACAGCGAGCCGGCGATCAGCCACGTAAGCCGTCCGCCGCAGAAGCCGCCGCTTCGGCGGCCCCCAATACTGTACGAATGAGCCGCCACTGCTTCAGATCGCTACGGTGCCCGTGCTGATACCGAGCTTGGTCCATCTCGACACCGAAATGCTGTCCCAGAGACAGCATGAAATTCGCGACCGGCGTGTCCGGCTTGGTTTGAACGTGCAGGCTGCCGCGCCCGCCGAATCCGCCGACGAGCAACGTCGGCAAGTCGAGGCGCTCGTGATTCTGGCTCTCGCTCATGCCGCTGCCGTACAGCAGCATGGAATGATCGAGCAACGTGCCATCGCCATCCGGAGTCTTGCTGAGTCGTCGCGACGAACTTCTCGAACAGGGTCATGTGATAGACGTTGAGCTTCACGAGGTTCTTCTTCATCTCCTCGTTCCCGCCGTGGTGCGACATCGCGTGATGCGGCTCCGTGATTCCGATCTCCGGATAGACGCGCTGCGTCACGTCGCGGCTCATCATGAACGTGAACACGCGCGTGAGGTCCGTCGTATAGGCCAGGGCCATCAGGTCCAGCTGCAAGCCCGACGTGCGCCGCGAACGAGTCCGGGATGCCGACGGGTGCGTCGGGAATCTCGATGGCGCCATCGGCCTGCTTTTCCGCGCGTGCGATACGGTCTTCGGTTTCGCGAACGTGATCGAGGTAGTCATTCAGCCGCGAACGGTCCTGAGGGCTGACCGAGCGCGTCAGCTGCGCGAGATCGCCGCTCACCGAATCGAGAATGCTGCGACCCGTGTGCATGCGCTCGAGTCTCTGCGCGGCCGTGCCCGGGCGACCGAACATGCGCTCGAAAAGGTTGCGCGGATTGATCTCCATCGGCAGTGGTTCGTGTCTCGGACTTCCACGACAGCGTATTCATGTACGCGCAGGCGTACGCAGGGTCGCAGCCGCCGATGTACCCGGAGAAATCCTCGGTCGCCACTTCGAGCGACTTGAACACGGTGTCGCGACCGATCTTGTCCGCAATGATCTGATCGATAGTCCGGCCGGCGTGCACGTCTTCGGCGACGGTACGCTTAGGAATGGTGCCGGACAGCCACGAGGCCACGCTGACGCCATGACCGGCGACGGGATTCGACAGCTGGGAAACGACCGTCAGTTGGTCGCGATAAGGTGTCAGCGGCTTGAGAATAGTGGATGGCTCGAAGTTCGCGCCGACCTTCTCCGGCGTCCAGAAGCCCGGTCGCTCGCCATGGGGCACGAAGACGGCACCGAAGCGTTTCGGCGCCACGAGGTCCCGCGCAAACACTCGTCGCGGCGGGCACCATCGCGTCGAGCAACGGCAGGGCCAAGCCAACGCCGACGCCGCGCAGCACATGACGGCGCGACAAACGCTTTCCGGTCAGGAAGTTCACTGAGCTACCCCACTTGCGCGTTCATCGCTTGCTACGACGCCGTCGACGGGCGTCCTGCGCATCCGAAACGGAACGCTCTCGGTGATTGCCAACACGACGGACGAAAAGCGGTAATCGTCTTTCGCCACGTCACGAACGATTTCGCGAACCACAGCCATGTCGCGCCCGCTGAGCCCGCGACCCAACGCGTAGGTCATGAGCTTTTGAACCACTGTAGAAACAAAGGGCTCCGGCGTTTTCATAATAGCATGGCGCAACTCGACTGGACCCGTGACGACGGTCCCGTCCGTCAGTCGTCCGCGCGCGTCGATCGTGGCGCTGCCTGCACCTTTCTCGCGGTCGCGCCAGGCGCCGACTGCATCGAAATTCTCGAGCGCGAAACCGATCGGATCCATCGTCGCATGACAGCCCGCGCACACCGGGTTCTTGCGATGCGCTTCCAGTCGCTGCCGCAGCGGCATCACGCCCTTGGGATCGATTTCGTCGAGCTTGGGCACGTTGGCCGGTGGTGCCGGCGGCGGAGACGCCAGTACGTTGTCGAGCACCCACTTACCACGGACCACGGGCGACGTGCGATCGGTGTGCGACGACACCATCAGCACGCTGCCTTTGCCGAGCAATCCCCAGCGCTGTTCATCCTTAAGCTCGACGCGCCGGAAGTGAGGACCGTAGACACCCGGGATACCATAGTGCTTCGCAACGCGTTCGTTCAGGAACGAGTAATTCGCCGTCATGAGGTCGACGACGTTGCGATCCTCCCTCACGATGCTTTCGAAGAAGAGCTCGGTCTCCGTCCGGAGGGCCTGCCGAAGATTGTCGTCGAAATTCGGAAAGCCCACCGAGTTCGGCACGAAACCGTCGAGGTTCCGCAGGTACAACCACTGCGCGGCGAAATTGTCGACGAGGGCGCGCGCCTTCGGATCGGCGAGCATTCGCATGACTTGTGCTTTGAGCACTTCCGGTTTCGTCAGGGTCCCGTCTTCCGCCAGATCCAGGAGCTCGTCATCCGGAAGGCTACTCCACAAGAAGAACGACAATCGCGAAGCGAGCTCCGTGCCAGCGAGTGGATACGCGGAGCCCGGCATCGCCGACTCCGGCGCGCGCTCGATTCTGAACAGAAACTTCGGGCTCGACAGCAACCGTTCGATGGCGGTCTGGACGCCCGCATCGAAACCGCGGTGCTTGCGGCCGCTTTCGTAGAAGTCGAGCAACTCGGCCAGATCCTGCCCGGTTTCCATGCCGCGATATGCGCGCCGCGCAAGCAGCGACAGGATCCTCTCTGCGCACGCGTGCTCTGCGCTCGCTGTCGGCGCTTCGGCGCTGCCGTTGCGCGGATCGCATACGAAGATCCTCTCGCGTGATGCCGTACGCCCGGGCCCGGTCGAATTGAAGGGCCCCGTGACGGTCAACGTTTGAATGTGCGGGTGACCCGTTGCGTCGAGAATGTCCTGAGAGCTTCGCAAGAAGGGCTGGAGGCGCGCGCTGCCGAGCGTGGCGCCGTCGTACACGAACCCGACGCTGATGTCGTGCCCGCCGGCCGCCAGCGGGACGGTGGTCGAGCTGCGCTCTGCGATAGCGTCCGCAGCCTCCGTGATGTTGCGCATCAGCGCCGTGAAGTCTTCGCGGCCGCCGATGGTGGCGAGGTGCACGCGTTCGCCGTCGACCGCAATCTCGACCTCGTGCGGCAGCTCGAGCCCCTTCATCGCCCCGAGGTTCGATTTGAAGAAGTTGACGTTGAGTCGGTACTCCCCGTCGAGCGGCAGCACGACGTGGGCAACGCCGCCGCCGACAGTGCCGAGCGGCATGCCGACCACCGGAATGTTCTGCGACGCGTCCTGCGGAATCTTGAAAGTCTGCGCCGCCGGTCCTGTGTCCGGGTCACCGACGGCTAGCGCCGCGATCTTTCCCGCCGCACTCAAGTACTGTTCGACGAGCACGGGCGATGTGCCAAGCGCATCGGCGATGTTGTCGAAACCGTAGGCGGAATCGTCCGGCGGCAGCAGGGCCTTCGAATCGACGTCGACACGAAGCAAATCGCGGATCGCGCTGGCGTACTCGGCTCGATTGAGCCGGCGCAGTAGCGAAGGCCCCGGGTCCGGGTGTGCAGCCGCAGCCTGGTTCAATTGTCGCTCGAGCCAGTCGACGAATTCCGTTCCGCTCCTTGAGACCCGGCTGCGGGCGTCCGCCGGCGGCATCATGCCAACCCGCAGCTTTCGAATGACGGCTTCCCAAACGTCCGCATGATCCGCCACGTGCGCGAAGTCGGCGTGGTCGAACGACAGGTTGGCGGTCAGATCGGTCGAGTTGTGGCAATCGATGCAGTAGCGCGCGACCAGAGCCTGCTGCGCCTTCGGAGAATCCATGAGCCAGTCACGCGCGAACCATGCCACGAACGCTGCGCCGACCAGGACGACGGCGACCACCGTGCCCACGCGCCATAGACGAGCGTTCGAAGACCCAGGCATGCGACCGGACTCCTCCGCTAAGTCACGACTCGGCGCCGGAGGTTGGAGAGGATAGCGCGGAAGTCCATCAGTCGGCTGCGATGACAGTCCGCCATCGGGCGTTCTTCGCCCGGCGCGACCCAGGATCCCGCCTGGGCCGCGCCACTGTTGCGCCATCAGAACTGAATCTTCAGTCCGACGTAGAGCCGACGACCGAGCGGGTCGTAGTAACCCGGAATCGTCGAGGCGCTGTTGCTGTCCGTTGGCAGGGCACCGACGACGGCCGGCGGCGTACCGAGCAAGTTGTCGATACCGCCACGCAGCTGATAGCGCTTGTTGATGTCGTAACCCGCAAACACATCGAAAACGCTGTACGACGACGTCGGTAGGAGCGGCGTGTTCTTGTCAGTCACGTAGGCGCCGTTCTTGACTTCCGGCAGGTACCGCCACCGCAGACCGACGTTCGCGTTGCCGCCGATGAAGCGGTAGCCGAAGGTCGAGTTCAGTCGGTAGTCGTACTGCCCGCTGTTGCCCAGAGTGCCTTTGTAATGCAGCGCTGGATCCGTGGGAGTGGTCTGCGTGTCGAACTTGTTCACGAAGCTGATCAGGTGGTTCATGTAGAAGCTTCCACCCCCTTTCAGATCCTTCGTCCAGTTCGCCGCCATGTCCACACCGGCCGTGTTGATAATGCCGGCATTCAGAAAGCGCTCCACGACGGTCCCTGCCCCACCGCTGCCCGCGTCGCGATTGATCAGCGCGCAGAAGCCGCCCGGATCGTTCATTGAGAACGACGGGTTCGACGCGCCATCCGAGTTGAAGCACCTGCTGTAGATCTGGAACCCCGTGAACGTCTGAATCGCCTGGTTGATCTCGATATTGTAGAAATCGACCGAGGCCGTCAGCCCCTTGAGCTTGCCAGGAGATTGGAACACGAGACCCATCGTCCAGGTCTTGGCCTCTTCCGAGGTCAGGTTCGGGTTGCCGCGTTGAACACCGTTGACGCCAGTGAACGGGGCCACGTTCTGCAGGTAGGTGTTCGCTGCGACGCTGCCCGGTGCTCCGAAAGTCGACGTCGTGTTACCGATCAGGGCGGCGCACAACTGTTGCACCTTCAGCTGATTCGGATTGCTCGCCTTGTTGCCCCAGCTGGCAAGCGTGTTGACGCCGCATGGATCCGCGCTGGAGAAGGTGAACTCGAAGACCGTCGTCTCGGCCTGGAACAGCTCGGCGGTGTTCGGCGCGCGGTTCGCGCTCTGGTAGCCGCCACGCAAACGCATCCAGCTGGTCGCGCCCCAGTCGAACAACGCCTTGTACGTGCCGACCGTACCCGCAGCGCTGTCGTAGTCCGAGTACCGATAGCCGAACTCGAGATTCAGTCGCTTGGCCACGGGAACGAGCAACTCGCCGTACATCTCGCCTACAGCCGTGCTGCCTGCCGTTGCGTTGGATACGAACAATCCCAGCGGATAGTCGAAGACGGAGGCCTGCGGGTTGCTCGGCTCGTACCTGAAGTTGTTTCTGCGATGGCTGACACCCGCCGCGAACCGAAGCTCGCCCGCTTTCAGGTCGGTAATCTTGCCCTGGACGTTGCCCTCGAGGATGTCCTGCGAGATCTTCGTCTCCGATTTGTACCGGCCGAGAACGCCATCGATACAGTTTGCGGACGTCGTTGCGGTCGTTCCAAAAAAGATCGGCAGACCGCTCGTGCAGGTGATGGCGTAGTTGCCGCCTTGCGCCGAGGGGATGTTTGCGTTCTTGCCGAAGTTCGGCGCCGCCACCAGCGTCAGCCACTTCTGGAGCGAGGGCAGGCCGTAGTAGATGTTGACGCCGTTGGTCGAACCGCTCGAATAGTAGGCTTCCCAAGTCCAGTCGCGATTCTTCACCGAGCCTTCGAGGCCGGCCACGATCTGATAGACGTCGCTGCTGTTGCTCGGACCGAACTGGCCCAGGAAGTCGAGGCCGCGGTTCAGCTGCCAATTCGCACCCGGCGTGGGGCGCGAATTCAGCAGGCTCTGCAGTGCGCCAGGTATCTCCGTGTTGGGGCTCGCAAGGTTATTCGGAATGGATCCGCCCCAAGCGCCGCCGACGGCCGGCGGTGGGCCCGCCGAGAACGTTTGCACCTCGGTTCGGCTGAAGTTCGCCTGGACGAACGCCCGCAGGTGGTCGCCGATGTCGACATGCGCTTTGCCGAAAGCCGACCGACGAGTTAGCGGTGAGGACAGTGCACCGTCCTGGTAGATCTGTTGGAGGGTGCCGTCCTTGTTGCGCACCAGCCCATACCTACCGTCACCGGTGTCCGGAAGGTTGAGCTGCGAGTCATCGAACCCCCAGGTCTGACCGGACGATCCTCGCGCATACAGCGTGCCGTTCTTGTTGGCATAGAACGCCAGGCCGGGCGTGGCCGCCGCCACAGTGCCGGGCGCGTACTGCGGGAAAGCCGCATCGATAGCTAACTGTGTAGGCCGGTTGGCGGCGTTGACCGCAAAAGCAGCCATAGATGGGAAGAACGTGCCCGCCGGGTTGCTCGGGTCGTGCCAACCGTTCACGTAGAAATCGCGTTCCTTCTGGAAGGAGACCTCGCGCTTGTACCACTCGACACCGAGCAGCATGTTCGATTTGCCGCTGTCGCTATTCATGCCGAGCAGGCTCGAGAAACGCGTTTCGGAGCCGTCCCCCGCTTCCGTAGTGCCCGTCTGCAGGTCCATCGACATGCCCTGATAGTTATCCTTCAGCACGAAGTTCACGACGCCGGCCAGCGCGTCGGCGCCGTACACGGCCGACGCGCCGCCCGTGATCGTCTCGACGCGCTGGATGGCTGCCGACGGGATCGTGTTGAGGTCGACGACGAGGGACGCGTTCGCCGGCTGTGCGCGCCGGCCGTCGATGAGGACGAGCGCTCGGTTGGGGCCGACACCGCGCAGGTTGAGTGAACCGATACCCGCCGACAAGATCGGCGACGTCTGGATTTCGCCCTGCGCACTGAATTGAGTCTGTGCGGGCGTGAACTGCGGCATCTGGTTCAGAACCGATTCGACGCTGAGCGTGCTCGAGTTCTCGAGCCGCTGGGTGTCGATCGTCATGATCGGCGTCGGCGCATCGAGGTCGCGGCGCACAATGCGCGAACCCGTGACCACCACCTCCTCGAGATTACTTGGCGCTTGCGCGAAAGCGGAATGCGTCGCGCCGGTTCCCATAATCGCCGAGATCGTGGATGCGAGCAGCGTGATGCGAGTGCGGTTGACAGTCGCCAACTTTGACTTAGCCATCGGACAGGACCCCCGTTAGTGTGACAGCGCGATAAATCGCGCACGCTCACCTTGAGCCATTTGTTTAGTTTAGTGGTGCCGGCACTACTATGTTGTTGTGCTCAGCACTCGTGCGCAGCGAATGCATAGCATGTACGACAATGTTATGTCGTTCAAGCACAACTCCGCTCGGACACGAAGCCAATTATCGAATCACAGCTGCGACCTGTTCCTGACGAACTGGGAGAACACCCATTTTTCGCCCCGCGTCGGAGGGCACCCACTGTGGAGGGTCTGTAGATTGGCGTGCCCGTCATCGAGAGTGTTGACGAAGAACATCCCCTCGCCGCGCTGGCCGAAATGCCGGATGTCGAGCCGAGGGAACGCGGTTTCGCCACCTTCGTAACCCGCATTCAGATAGACCAAGAACGTCATGACTCGGTTGCCGAAGCGGCGAATTTCCTCGTCATAGTTGGGATGCGAGGGATCGACGAAGTCATAGTGGTTGTCGATCGCCTCGCCGACCGCGTAATGCAGCACGGTCGAGGCCTCCATGTGGCTGACGGGGTGTTCGCAGGCCACCGCTATGCGCGATTGAACCATCAGATGAACGAGATCCGCATCCATGCCGTGGAAGATGGCGGCCGAATTCGTTCGCGATTCGTCAACGAAATCGGTGTGCTTGAAAGCGTCGTACACGCGCGCACGCTCGAGCCGGCCCCGCGCGCGCTCGATGAGCCAGTCACACACGGCCGTACTCACGAACCCCGGAAACGTGCATATGCGCGGATCCGCGTGGAGCACCGATCCGGCGGAAGGCACGAGCAACCGCCGAAGATTCGCGTCTTCGAGAAGCGAGCCGACGAGGTGATCTGCCGCCGCCCTCGCCGGCTCGTTGCCGAGCATCGACGCAAGAACTTCGAGCTGGCCGCGCGCCGGGTCCCAGCCGCGCTCGGCGGCGAGGCCGAGGAGTCGCAGCGCCGCGCGCCAATCGGGCGGGCCGTCAGCGCCAGCTGCCGCAATGACAGCGAGCCGGTCTGCGGCTTCCGCACCGCCGGCGGTTACCGCATCGCGCAGCAACCCAACTCCTTGGGGCCGCAGACGCGGTGCCCTGTCGCCCACGATGAGTCGCTTTGCCAGCTGCGTAGTCGCGTCGATGTCTCCGCGCTGGGCCGCGATCGCGAGCTGATTGATCGCCTCGTCGTGTCGCCCGTCCGCATCGAGCTCGCAGGCTCGTGCTACGTCCGATGACGGCGCGTTCGCGTCCATCATCCTCGAGGCGCCACCCGCAGCCGGGCGTCGTCCGAGCTCATTCCGGCCGACGAAAAACTTCGCGGGTCGACACCGTTCCGCGGAGCTCCGGCGATCTGTTGGAGCGCTTGCTGCGCCCGAGCGCGCTCCTCCTGGCTCGCCTGGACCTTGGCGTACTTGAAACCGTAGCCATTGAGGATGTCGATCCACGACACTTCGTTGAACGCCCACGCGAAGCTCTTGACCCTGTTCACTGCGGTCGGCATTTCTGCGGCATAGAGGGCGAGCCGATGCATGAGCCGCTCCGGAAACTTACGCGACGTCTGGTACCGCCAGAACTCGCTGTCTCGGCGAGCCGAAAGCAGGTAGTGCGCATCTACGAAGTCTTGGACGTCGTGGATGTAACCTAGCATCAGCGCGTTGTACTTGTTACGAGCATCCCCGTCGAAATAGCGCGCGCAGAGGAATTGGCTCAGCAGGTCAGCGCAGCTGATCGTCCAATTCAGCCCAGTAGCCTCGAGCGGCTCGACGAAGCCGCCGCTCAGGCCTATCGCCACGACGTTCCCGACCCATGACTCGCGCAAGGTGTCGCGATCGAACGAGATATGCCTGACTTTGACGTCACGCATTCGCTCTTCTCCCCAGTAGGCGCGGAAGTTCGTCTCGGCCTGTTCGGGAGAGCAAAAGTCTCCGTGATACACGTAGCCGCTACCGACTCTCGAGCGAAGCGGAATGGACCACGTCCAGCCGTGCTCATGCGCATGCGCCCTCGTGTAAGGGTGGTTCTCGGATGCCGGGTCGACGTAGGGAACGCTAGCCGCGACAGCACGATTGACGTTCGCCTCGTAGGCAAGACTCGCCGGCTGCGCAATCTTGCTCAAGACCGCACGCGCGAACCCCGTGCAATCGACATAGAGATCCGCGGATATCGTCTTGCCGTCGTCGAGACGAATACCCGAGACTCTCCCGTCCGCTACCATCGCTTCGATGCGATCCGCTTCGATCACTTCGACTTTCGTCAGGCAGCGCTCCAAGTGCTGCGTGAGCTTCGCGGCATCGACGTGAAGCGCCGTTGCAGCCTCCGGTGCGATCAGGTTGCGCTTGACGCACGTCTCATACGAAGTATGCACGCGCGCGTAGTAGTCCGCGTGACTGTACCGCTGCGGATCCTCGAGGATCATCTGCTGATAATGATGAGCTGCCGTATACCGGCCGCTATCCGCCATCGCAGTGAACGGATGCCAGTAATGGTCACCCACCGTGTTCCAGTCACGATAGAAGATGCCGCATTTCATCGTGGCATCGCAGGCCACGCAGAAGTCGCCAAGATCGAGACCAGCGGCCAGCACCCTTTGCGGCAAATCCGGCTGCGTCGATTCGCCCACGCCGATGGGATTGTTCTCGTGCGGCCGAACGAGCCGGATCTTCAAGAACGGGCAGTACGCGGACAGCACGAGCGCCGTCAACCATCCAGCGCTGCCTGCGCCCACAATCGCCACCGAATTCACGGATTGAAACATCTGAAACGTCGTCTCCGCCCCCTGACGTCCAGCATTCTAGCCGCGATGACCGCCGCTTTCGTACCCGGCCGTGCCTGCGGGAGCGCGCAAGTCTAGCTTGCGAGTTGCCGCGCGCGTTCCGGAGCGTGCGCGCTCAGCGCGCCTGCCGGAGAAAGCGCGCGTGGTCGCGGAGGAAGTCATGTGCGAAGCGCCTTGCAAGCTGCAGGTAGTCGTTGCAAACGTCGCTCGAGGGTCTATCAGGATAAGCCGCGAAGCGGACCAGCTGCTTGCGGAGGCCCGCCGGGGCGGCGCGCGACGACTGGCGCGCGCCCGCGGAAGGATCCGAGGCGATGGATATTTCGACCCCGATCAACTCGATGCCCTGCCCGCGCTCTTGTCGAACGCGCTGGTCGCGCAGTTGTCTCCATAGAGCGCCGTCGACAGCGTTGAGTTTTTGCGTCCATAGCTCGTACCAGGCATTGAACTGTAGCTCGCCGGCCTGCGCCCTTCCGAATTTGTCGCCGATCGCATAGACACCGCACGCGTAGAGGACAAAAGCACCGACGATCTCCCACGGGCTAAGATGCGGAGTCGGCCGTGGTTGCTCGGCTTCGCGCAATTCGACCAATTGGCTCAGCGCCGCTGCGAGCTTCGCATCGAGCGCCGCCCTCAGGTTGTCAGGGCGAATGGTTGCGGACATTCGAGTTGCTCTCTCTCAAGTACGCCGCAAGGGCAGTGTGGGCCGGAGGCAGGCGCCACGGCAACCTGTCGCTCGATGCGGACGGTGCCCTGAGCATGTACGCTGAGAACGTCAGGGCTGCTGTCGCTGAGGTACTGGATGAACACCACGCGCATTCTCGCCCCCCCCTCGCCGCATCGGTCGCGCTCGCGGCCTGCTCCGGCGGCTCGACTCCGCGCCACGACCGCGCAGCCGACGAGGCCGAAATCCACAAGCTGCTCGACGGCATCGCCGGCAGCTTCAAGACGGGCAACATGGAGCAGGTGTTGGCGGTGTACGCTGACGATGTGCTCGTCCTCGGCATCGACCAACCCGACGTCGCGGGCAAGGACGCATTTCGCAAGGTCCTCTCCGACCAGCCGCAGGACGTCACGATCAGCGTGCGCATGGACACGCAGGAGCTCGAGATTGCCGGCGACCTCGCGTACGAGCGCGGCACGTACACCGCGGAGATCTCGAGCAAGGCGACCGGCGCGCTACTGCAGTCGGTGACGAATCGCCACATCCATATCTTCAAGCGTCTGCCAAACGGCCACTGGCAAGCCTGGCGCCTGATGGAGAACGCGACCTCGCCCACGCGACCCGCCGGGCCTGCACAGCCCCCCGCAAACCACGCCGCCGAACTAGCGCGCCGCGCGGCGTTACGTCCGCCTCACTCGAGCTCGCCGAGCAGAGCATCCTCTCTTGGATGTGCAAGCCATTCGGCGATGTCCCGCCCCAGGGCTTTGGCCGTGCGATCGAGCACGGTGCAGGAGCCTTTGAAGCCCCCGAAGGCACCGCCCATGGAGTTGCGGCGTGCTGTGAAGCTGCCGATCTGCCGGCCGCTCTCGAACAGTTTGCCTCGAACCGTCATCGATTTGTGATGACCCAAGAAAGCATTGCCCGCGGAATCCGCATCTACAATCTCCATTAGTAGAACGCGGCCGGCGATAGCCTGGTCCGCCTTGTCCACCAGCTGCACGTCGATGTGCGCCTTCTTGCCGTGTTCGGCAAGGATGGCCGGAAGGTCCGCGCTGATGGTGCACTCACGTTTCACCTTGCCGGCGATCAGCGCGTCGTCCGCGAACGGCGTCTCGCGCTGCACGGTGACGGTGACCGCGTCCGCGGCCTGCGCTCCCATGGTCTGAAGCACGGCCGCAAGTCCTACCGTGAACACAGCCAACCGAGTCGGAGAAATACTGCTCATACCGTTGCTCCCGACTTAATACTCTCGCGTGACGGCAGAACCGATCCAACCGGAAGCGCCCGTGACGAAGACACGCACTCAGTGCCGAATCTGGCTGGTGACCTCTTCCCGTTCGCCGTCCGCGCAACTGCCGCGCTCCGTGATGATCGCCGCGGCGGCTCGTGAGCCGCAAGCGTCCGCGGATTCATGACCCACGGCTTGGCGAGCACGACCGGGTCCTCGACCGTCACCTCGTAGAGCATGTCGTTGCCCTTCCTGGTGAACTTCTCCACGACGTGCATCTGGTCGGAGTGGAACAAGCCGCCGCGCCCGAGCCAGGTCTCGTCGGTGAAGCCGACGGAGTCGAGGACCAGCGTGTCGCCTTCCCAGCGGCCGACCGTGTATCCCATATACGTGTACTGGAGTGCGCGCTGCGGATCGTGCGGCTTGCCGTCGAGCGGGATCATGCGAAAGTCCGGGTACCCGCCGCCGCCATCGATGCCGCCCCGGTAGAACATCGTGATGTCGTCGGCGGTGTGGAAGATCCGCGCGGGAGGTCCGTGCCGCGGAATTCCGAGCGGAAGGCAGGTCATGACGGGGTCGTCCCTGTTCGTCCACTGGTCGAGCGCCTGGACCTTGTCCCAGTACTCGGGCTTGTACAGCGGGTGATTCGGATCGAGCCGCGACGGCGCCATGAACACGAAGTCCTGGCTCTGATTCGTCCATTCCATGCAGACCGACTGGAACGGAGTGCAGCGCCGGAACATGTCGCCGGCGGACGCCTTGCTGACCGCCGCTGGCCGTCGCCCAGGAGCCCGACAGGTCGGGCTTGCCGTTGGCCAGCTTCGGCGTCTCCGCGTCGCCGGTGCGAATCCGCCGCCGCCGAATTGGGCTTGCGCGGCCACTGGCGACGAGAGAGAGGAGCAACGCCGCGATCGCCACGAGTTGCGCCCTGATGACTTGTTGTTTCCTCATCGAGCCGCTCCTCAGTACTTCACCGCGCCTGCGTTCCGCACACTGTCCGGAACCGGCACGACGACGTACACCTGGCCGATCTCGGTCAACTTCGTCTTCAGGTCGCGCACGACCTTGCCATTGCGGCGCTCGACGATGGTGCCGGCGTACAGCGCCTCGATCCTGATGCAGGGGATTGTTGAAGTCCTGAAAGTCGCCGTAGACGAACTCCGTCGTGTTCGTCCCGTGTCTTCACGACGACGCGTTCCGGCAGGAAGTCGCTCGTCGAGCGTGGCCGTCGCCATCGCGCCGGAGACTCCCGGGATCGGATACGTGATGACGGCCTTCTTGCCCTGCCACGACAGCGTCGTCGTCGCCTCTGACTCCGGCAGCCGCCTGTTTGTCGAGCAGCGTGGCCGGGTTCTGGGCGAACGACTCCGACAGCGGTATGTCGGCCGCGGCGGCGATGGCGGCCTTCGGCGCGCCGTGAGGGCTGGCCCACAGACGGATCAAGCGCTCCTCGATCGCCGCGGGCCGTGGCGTGGCCTTGCCCTGGCCGGGGATGATCTCCGCGCCGGGGCGGTCCTCGTCCCAGACGTACTCTTCGCTGATCGTTTCAACGTTGGCGTACGTCTGGCCGTTCGCGCGCGTGCACTCGATCTGCGTCCGGTAGCCCGGGATCTGGTAGTTGGCGCTGATGCGAAACTTCGTCAGCGCGCAGGGCTGCCCGTCCACCTGGATCGTGCCCTCGGCCTGGTATTCGAGCGTGGCCACGAGCTCGGGCTCGGCTTGGCCGCGCAGCATCCCCATGTGCCACGTCCAGTTGTAGAGGACGGTCTTCAGGTCTTTGGCGCCGGGCTTCGGCGTGTAAGGCGGTGGCCCGCCGCCGAAGCCCTGCGCGTGGGCCGGCAGCGCGCCGCCGATAGCAATGTGCGACGGCAAGTGCGCCCGTCGCGACGGATCGTCGAAAGGACATCAACCCCCCAGTGCGCCGGCTTAGTTGTCGCCGTTGTCGTTGAAGAGTTTGAACTTCGTGGTCGCCGAGCTCGAGAGTCCTGATGAATCCCGCCGGGTTGCCGTTCCGCGCCGGAAGGACCGTGACCTTGAGGCTCTCGCCGGGCTTGATGGAGCTGTTGTTGAACCCCTGCCGGGTCAGCACCTGCAGCGAGGCCGTCGTCAGCACCCACTCCGTCGTCGTGCCATCCGCGTTGTGAACCGCGAGATGGAGGTTCGAGTGCGGATTCACGAAGTTCAGTTTCACGAGCTCGCCCTGCAGGACGATCTCCTTGTTCAGGTCGTACACACTCGCCACGGCATGATGTGCCTGGAGCTGCGTGCCGACCATCAAGAAGCCGCCCAGTGCGACCAACCGAATAGCCCATTTGTTCATCGGTGCTAGCTCCCCTCGAGGTTTGCGCCCTTCGATCCTAACCAACGTGCGCCGAAGCCGCAAGCATCTCGATTCTGGGGATTTCTTTCGAGCGGCTCGCCGCGCGACCGGTTTGTCGCGCTACGGCTTCGCAATCGTCGCCGTCGACCTCCCGCTTGCCATCTCGTCGACGAGCCCGTTCCTCTGCATGCGTGGGTCCCGTTCCTGGTCGAACTGATAGAGCGCGTGAACGTACGACCGGTCCCAGTCCGTGAGACCGGAATACGCCTTCGGATTCTCGAAAAGATTCAGGATGCTGTCGAAGCCCGACGGTCGCGCCGAGAGATCGATCTGGGCGAGCGAGACGAAAGCGAGATAGTCGCCGAGCTGCTCCCAGGTCGTCCCCCTTCCCTTGAGCTTGGGACCGTCGACGACGATCAGCACGTACGCCAAGTCGTCGCGAATCCCGGAGTGGATCCGCGACGGCGCCCTCGACGACGGCCCAATGAAGTTGGTTCAGTCCAGGGCTCAGCTCCTCGCCCGGCATGCGCATGGCCGGGGTCCCGGATCGCGCCTCGACCGGAATGCTCACCTGCCACCAGCGCACCGGTTTATCGGACTCTGCGAATTCGTGCATGGCTTCGAGGCCCAGCTGCATTCCGCCCTCCGAGGTCGGCCGCAGCACGCCCGGGTGCTCGTCGACGAGTCGGCGAGCCGTTTCCTTACCGTCGGAGCTGAATAGGATGACGACGGCGGGGCTGCACCCCGGCTCACCTGGCTCCAACCCGACGTCCGCAGCGAGGCGCGAGATGCGATCGACGAGGTATTGCGCCGGGTCGAGCTCCAAATTCTTGACGCTGACGCAAACGCGACGGTGCCAGCGCGCATAGCCGCGCTCGGGTGGCGGTGCGGCGACTTGCGTGACGAACTTGTCGACCTCGATGCGAAGATCGGACTTGATGTCGCTCATTCGCCGGCCGCGGACGATAACCTCGTCGCCGACGGCCGCTGGTTCATTCGGCGAATCGGTGGCGACGGCAGCAGCAGGTGTTGGCGCTTGCGCCGACACTCCTAGCGCCAGCCAAACACCCACGACGCAAACAACAGCACGAAACATCGTGGACGCTGACCTCAGAGTCGTACGCATTTCGATCAACGGCGACCGACGTCGGGCCGCCGGGGCCGAGGAGCGCTCTGCCCGCGACGCAGACACCGGACAGAAGCGACGATCCATCCCCATCATTTCGGATCCCCGAAACGGCCTGCCCAGCTCCGACACCGGGTCACGTTTCGTTAGCTGTCATTCTGCGCGCTGATTGGCCTAAATCAATGCGCTCGACGCACCGTCCACGCCAGCGCGCAACCCTCAACGACCCCCGACGCGATCTGCCGGTTTGTACCAGGCCGGATTCAGTTTCGCGTCCTGCCTGACCCAGCCTTCAGCCGACATCCATTCACACGCGACATAGCGCATCCACAAGCGGTTGTCCGGGGGGTCCCACCGGCATTTGCCAGCGACCTCGTCCGCCTGCTGCAGAACGCGGGTGACGGTGATCAAGTCTCCCAGCGTGCCTTCTTTGCCGTCGCCGATGCGGAACTCGATGAAGTCACCGGGCGCCATCTCGATGACCAGGGGGTTGTAGAGATACAAGGGGCCTGACTTCTCGGGATTGGGGTGGCAGCAGAGCCGGCGAACCATGACGATCGTGCCATCGACGATCGATGCTTCGTCGACGCCGCGCGCAATCAGACCCTTGGCGTAGCTGGTTCCCAACAGCTCAGCCCGCGTTGCGACGGCGACGACTCCGGCGGCACGCAGGACGCCGAATTGGTCGGCTTCGCTACGGCGCGCTCCTGCGGAAACATCCGGTAGGCACAGCATGAGCGGCAGCAGCGCCACAATCGCGCCGGCCCATGGCTTGGTCTGGACTTGTTTGCTCATCGGGATCTCCCTAGGTGGTTACCGAGCGCTACCTTCGCGCCACCGGGCCCCGCACTCCTGAGGAACAGCCGAGGGTTTTCCGTGTTTTCGTGCGGCAGAGCAGGCTGTCGGTGCACGAACCCCTGGGTTCATCCGTGCGGTAGGTAGTGTTGAAGGACATCAGGGGGTGGCTTGCTAGAATCATCTCCTGGCATGGGGTTTTTGGGCCCCGTTTTCGGGAGAGCTCAACGTCCATGTCCGCGATCCGACCCATCCGCCTGTTCGCACTGGCCGCCCTGCTGGCCGCGCCCGCCGCTTACGCCGGCGATGCCAAGGGCGATGCCGCCAACGGCAAGGAACTGTTCATGGCCAGTGGCTGCCCGGCCTGCCATGGCGTGACCAAGGAAGACAATTCGAAGGTGGGCCCCAATCTCGTCGGCGTCGTGGGGCGAAAGGCTGGCACCACCCAGAGCCTCTTGGGCCCCAGCGAGAACCTGAAGAAGTACGGCGTGATCTGGAGCGCCGAGACCTTGGATGAGTTCCTGGTGAACCCGAACGCCAAAGTGCCTGGCACAGCGATGGCAGGAATTCTGACCGATCCGCAGCAGCGCGCCGATGTGATCGCTTACCTTTCGACGCTGAAGAATTGACGCCGTCGCCGGCGGGTCGCAACACGCTCGCGAGTCAGCCCCGGCCTGAAAGCCGGGGGCTGTTGCTCATACAGCAGGGTGCAGCTTACCGGCTGACCTGGACGATGGTTCCACCACCAGGGGCGCCGTTGCCGGGGTCACCGCTGGAGACCACCTTGACCCAGAGTGCATCCTTGTCCTTGAAGTACGAGGTATCGCTGGCCTTGCGCAGCGCATCCAGATTGTCCTGCGGCGCACCCGAGGCCGCGGTGGCGAATCCCGGCAGCTGGAAAATGACCCAGGAGCCGCGATCCAGTTCCGTCAGGTTGAGGAACAGGGACGGCCTTTCGGTGGTCACCTTTATTTCGGTACCGGCTCGTACGTTGGTGCCGGTTACGGTGTACTCCTTGCCATTGCGGCTGAGAACGACGGGCGGCTGAGCAGGAGCTCCACCGGCGCCGCCGCCAAATCCGCCAGGACCGGCTGCTCGCACCAGCACGCCGCCGCCCGCCGGGACCGGCGCCGCCCGGCTCCTGCCGCCCCCGGACCGGCGCCGCCGAGCTCCTCCGGGACCTGCGCGCCGAGGCCGCCGGGGCCGCCGGGGCCGCCAAAAGTCAGGCGCCCGATATCGCCCTTGCACACGGCAGCGTTCCAGGTGGGCTTGATCTCACAGGCTTGTGCGTCGACTGCGATGCTGTCGTTGACGCCGTCGTTGATGAGAACGTAGGAATTGGGACCGCCGCCGAGCGAGCCGTCCTTGTCGCGGTACGCCGCGGTCTTATAGGACGCACTGGTGAAATTGTCGCTGGCCCACTTGCTGTTGTTCGCCATCGGCGGGAAATACACCGGCTTGGCGTTGACGAATTTCAAGCGCTCGAAGGCGTTATTGGTGCTGACCCCGAAGCTGCTGAACAGCAGGTTAGAGATCGCTCCCGTCTTGCGAGTGGCGTTGTCCTCGTAATTCCGGAAGGTGGTATTCACCACGTCGTGACGGTAATCGTAGTACTCGTAGCCGCGGATCGGGAAATCCGGCAGCTGCGGCTTCGGCAAGCTGCGGCCGTAAGCCTTTTCCGCGTCGGTCCTGGGGTTGCCGATGTTCTCGGTTTCGCCCACGAACAGCGAGTCGACGACCTGTGACGTGAAGGCGTACCGACCGAATGCGCCCGACGCGTGCGTAAAGCCCATGGCGTTGTCGGCCAGCTTCACGTTCCTGAACACGTGCATCTCGCCGCGGCCCCAGATGCCGCCATTGCGGTTCTTGTAGGCGGTGAGATCCTCGAAGACCGATACCAGCGCCTGTGCTGTTCGGGTCAGCGGGATTTTCAAGGCCGGTATGCGAGCTGCCGGTAACACCGAAAGTGTTATTGGGCGCGATGTTCCGGTCGAACATGAACGAGTCGTAGTTGGAGTGGGCGACGTTGCCCTTGAACTCGCGGAATGGCGTTCGACGCGGCCAGGTGGTCTTGCTGATCTCCGTGCCCTCGAACTGACCGTTCGGGTGCTCCGGCAATGACATCCAGAAGCCGTTCGCAGTCGGAACCCGCGGCCACGTTGTCGCGGTAGACGTTGTCCGGGTTGGTGATCCAGAACGTCGACGCCGTGTTGTCCGAGGGCAGCAGGACATCCTTCGAGGCCTGGCCATTCGCTCTGACGGCCTGGCGATTCTCGTAGTCTGCGCTCTCTCCGGCCGCGGCGAGGTTGGTCGGGACGCACGGCTTGGACGTATGGCACTTGGTCTGGATCGCCAGGTTGTGGACGAACTCGTTGCCGTGCTCGATGCCGTCTTCCATGAAGAAGCAGTGACCGACGGTGTTGTAGGTCACGTTGTTTTCGACGTGCAGGTAGTTCGTGCCATGCACGGTCACGCAGCGGTTGTAGGTGTCGTGGATCGCGGCGTTCCTGATGTACTGGCCCTTCGCGTCGCCGACCAGATGCCAGTGGATCGGATACCGGGCGAGCGTCAGGTTCTGACCCATGCGATTCAGCTCGACGCCCTCGACATACATGTGGCTCGACGGCATCGCCATGATGTGCCCGCCGAAGAACGACTGTTCCGCGTCGGCCGATGCCTGGATCTTGATATTGCGCGTCAGCAAACCGACTTCGCCGCGCTCATCCACGTCGAAGGTGATCTTGCCGAAGTGCATGTAGTCGAGCTTCTTGTCGAGCGTGATCTTGTTGCCGCTGATGGCGGAAATGGTGCGCCGCTCGGCCTGCCGCGGATCGTAATCCGTCGACGCGAGGACAATCTCGTCGCCCACCCGCCAGCCCGCGGCGTTCAGGACCTGGATCGAAGTGCTGCCTGCCTTCGCCGTGCTCGCGAGCTTGGTCCAGGTGTTGGTCCGATCACCGTGCAGGTTCAGGGTTCCGCCCGAGATCATGATCCCGCGGTCACCCATGCCCGCCATGACGTCTTCACCGGGGACTTTGTTGGTGAGGGTGATGGTCGCGTTGCGCGTGTGGGGGCTGGCTTCGCTGCCAATGGCCAGCTCCCCGTGCAACATGATCCACTCGGTGGTCAGCTCGAGGTCGCGCATTGTTTGCGAAGCTGAGCTTGCCGTCGATGGACAGACCGCCCAGCGCCGGCGGACTGACGTCGAGGATCACGTCCTTGTCCCTGCCAATGGTGACCTTGTCGCCTGCGACCGGCACCTTGTGGTTGGGCCAGGTGGCAGGATCGGACCAGTTCGTCGGCTTGGCCGCCGGCGATCCAGCATTCTGAGCCTGAGCGACAGCGAACACGCCGCCGAGCAGGAATGCCGGAACGAGCGATACAAGAAGGACCGAGCGATTCTTTTTGCTCATGACATCAACCCCCGTACTCCGACACGACCCGTTGCTCGAGCCGCACCGGAAAGCGCGACTTTCTGAAGAAGACGCCGAATGATGCGACGCTCTAGCGATTCGCGCAATTCGCGCAGGTGTCCGCTTACCGGCTGACCTGCAGGCTTGTTCCGCTACCCGGTGTGGCGCCACGAGCACCGTCGCCGTTGGAGACCAGCTTGACCCAGAGTGCATCCTTGTCCTTGAAGTACGAGGTGTCGCTGGCCTTGCGCAGCGCATCCAGGCTGCTTTGCTGCGTACCCGAGGCTGCGGTGGTGAACCCCGGCAGATCGAAGATCACCCACGAGCCGGCATCCAGTTCCGTCAGAGTGAGAGTCGAGGGTCGGCCTTTCCGTGGCCACCTTGATCTCGGTACCGGCTCGTACGTTGGTGCTGGTGACGGTGTAATCCCGGCCATTGCGGCTCAGAACGATCGGCGGCTGCGGTGGCGGTCGACCGGCGCCGCGGCCGGAGCACCCAACGAGCTGGTACCGCCCGCTGTGCTGAACGCGGGTCCGCCGGCCGCGCGCACCAGGACCGCCTGCACCGCAGCCGCCAGGACCGTGCACCGCTGGCGCCCGGACCGCCGCGCCGACCGGCGCCGCCAGCGCCCGGGACCTGGGCCGACCGCCGCCGAATACGCCGCCGGGGCCGCCAAAGGTCAAGCGTCCGATGTCGCCCGTGCACACCGCAGCGTTCCAGGCGGGTTTGATCTCACAGGCTGTCTTGTCCGTTGCGATGCTGTCGTTGACGCCGTCGTTGAAGAGAATGTAGGAATTGGGGACACCGCCGACCGAGCCGTCCTTGTCGTGGATCGCCGCGGCCTTCCAGGCCACACCGTTCAAATTATCGTTGCCCCACTTGCGCTCCATCGGCGGGAAGTACACCGGCTTGGCGTTGACGAATTTCGCGCCCTCGATGGCGTTCTCCGTGCTGACGCCGGCGCTCGTATACATCAGGTACGAGATCGCTCCGGTCTTGCGGGTGGCGTTGTCCTGGTAGTTCCGGAACGTGACGTTCACCACGTCATGACGGTAGTCGTAGTACTCGTAGCCACGGATCGGGAAATCCGGCATTTGCGGCTTCGGCAAGCTGCGGCCGTAGGCCTTTTCCGCGTCGGTGCGTGGGTTGCCGACGTTCTCGGTTTCGCCCACGAACAGCGAGTCGACGACCTTTGACGTAAAAGGGTCACGACCGAAGTTGCCGGACGCATGCGTGAAGCCCATGGCGTTGTCGGCCACCTTCACGTTCTTGAACACGTGCATCTCGCCGCGGCCCCAGATGCCGCCATTGCGGTTCTTGTAGGCGGTGAGATCCTCGAAGACCGTTTCCAGCGTCTTGCTGTTCGGGTCAGCGGGATTTTCCTTGGGCATATGCGCGTTGCCGGTGACGCCGAAAGTGTTATTGGGGTTGATGTTCCGGTCGAACATGAACGAGTCGTAGTTGGAGTGGGCGACGTTGCCCTTGAACTCGCGGAACGGCGTTCGACGCGGCCAGATGGTCTTGCTGATCTCCGTGCCCTCGAACTGACCTTGCGGGTGCTCCGGCAATGACATCCAGAAGCCCGTCACGTCGGAACCCGCGGCCACGTTGTCGCGGTAGATGTTGTCCGGGTTGGTGATCCAGTAAGCTCGACGCCGTGTTGTCCGAGGGCAGCAGGACATCCTTCGATTGCTGGCCATTTGCTCTGACGGCCAGGCGATTCTCGTAGTCTGGGTTCTCTCCGGCCGCGGCGAGGATCGGTCGGGACGCACGGCTTGGACGTATGACACTTGGTCTGGATCGCCAGGTTGTGGACGAACTCGTTGCCGTGCTCGATGCCGTCTTCCATGAAGAAGCAGTGACCGACGGTGTTGTAGGTCACGTTGTTCTCGACGCGCAGGTAGTTGGTGCCATGCACGGTCACGCAGCGGTTGTAGGTGTCGTGGATCGCGGCGTTCCTGATGTACTGGCCCTTCGCGTCGCCGACCAGATGCCAGTGGATCGGATAGCGGGCCAGCGTCAGGTTCTGACCCATGCGATTGAGCTCGACGCCCTCGACGTACATGTGGCTCGAGGGCATCGCCATGATGTGGCCGCCGAAGAACGATTGTTCCGCGTCGGCCGATGCCTGGACCTTGATGTTGCGCGTCAGCAAGCCGACTTCGCCGCGCTCATCCACGTCGAAGGTGATCTTGCCGAAGTGCATGTAGTCGAGCTTCTTGTCGAGCGTGATCTTGTTGCCGCTGATGGCGGCAATGGTGCGCCGCTCGGCCTGCCGCGGATCGTAATCCGTCGACGCGAGGACGATCTCGTCGCCCACCCGCCAGCCCGCGGCGTTCAGGACCTCGATCGAAGTGCTGCCTGCCTTGGCCGTGCTCGCCAGCTTGGTCCAGGTGTTGGTGCGATCGCCGTGCAGGTTCAGGGTGCCGCCCGAGATCATGATGCCGCGGTCGCCCATGCCAGCCATGACGTCTTCATCCTTGACGTTGTTGGTGAGGGTGATGGTCGCGTTGCGCGTGTGGGGGCTGGCTTCGCTGCCGATGGCCAGCTCCCCGTGCAGCATGATCCACTCGGTGGTCAGCTCGAGGTCGGCGTTGTTCGAGAAGGTGAGCTTGCCGTCGATGGACAGGCCGCCCAGCGCCGGCGGACTGACGTCGAGGATCACGTCCTTGTCTCTGCCGATCGTGACCTTGTCGCCCGCGACCGGCACCTTGCTGTTCGGCCAGGTCGCAGGATCGGACCAGTTCGTTGGCCGTCGCCGACAGCTGAGCCTGAGCGACCGCGGCCACGCCGCCGAGCAGCAATGCAGGAACGAGCGACACCAGAAAAACCGAGCGATTTTCTGCTCATGACATCAACCCCCCACTCGAAGATGACGTTTCGTTCAGGCGTTTGCTTATCGGCTTACCGTAATGCTGGTTTGAGTGTCCAACGGGCCAAACTGATCTCTGCCAACGCCCTTGGGGGCGGTCGGGATTACCAGTTTCACCCAGACGGCATCCGGACCTTTGAAATACGAAGTCTCGGTCGCCTTGCGCAAGGCGTCGATGCTGTCTTGCTGCTTCCCGGAGGCTGCGTTGGCGAAACCCGGCAGCTCGAACACGACCCATGAGTCGTTGGCCATTTCACTCAAACTGATGGCAACTTCCGGTCTTTCGGTCTTCACACGGATCTCGGTACCGGCGCGCACAGTGCTCTGGTTGGCCGTGATCTTGAAGTCCTTGCCATTGCGGCTCAGGACAATTGGCTGTGGAGGAACAGCCGCCCGCGCAGGAGCAGCCGCCCGCCGGCGCAGCCGCAGCTGACCGCATAGCAACATCTTTCAGCGCAAGACCAGCACCCCTTGTGGGTCCGGGCCTCCTGATGCTGAACTGCATGCGTCCGATATCACCCGCGCACACGGCGGCGTTCCAGGTTGGCTGAATCTTGCAGGTGTCGTCCGTGGCGACGCTGTCGTTCTCGCCGTCGTGGATCAGGACATAGGAGTCAGGGATGCCGGTCGTCGAGCCGTCCAGATCGTGGATCGCCAAGGTCCGGTAGGCCGACACCACCCCGGTTGTCACTATCGAACCTGGGGTCGATTTTCGGAAAGTACACGGGCTTGGCATTGACGAACTTCGCACCCTTGACGGTGTTTTCGGTGGTAACCCCGGCGCCCGTAAACAACAGCCATGAAAGCGCTCCTGATCCGCGCTGTTTGTTGTCCTGGAAGTTCACGAAGGTCGTGTTCACCACGTCATGACGGTAGTCGTAGTACTCGTAGGCGTGGATCGGGTAATCCGGAATCAGGCGTTTCGGCAGGCTGCGACCGTAGGCCTTTTCCTCCGGCGTCACGGGGTTGCCGATGTTGTCGGTTTCGCCCACGAACAGCGAATCAACCACCAGTGAGGTAAATAGGTCATCGCCGAAGGAACCGGTTGAAGATCGTGAAACCAATGGCATTGTCCGCCGACTTCAGATTCCTGAAGACGTGCCAGCTCGCCGCGGCCCCAGACGCCGCCATTGCGGTTCTTGTAGGAGGTGAGATTCTCGAACAGCGCATCCACGCTCTTGCTGTTCGGGTCAGCAGGGTTTTCCTTGGGCATGTACGAGGGGCCGGCCAACCCGAAGACGTTTTCCACATTGATGTTCCGGTCGAACATGAACCCGTCGAAATTGGAGTGGGCCGTGTTGTTCCTGAATTCGCGGAACTTGGTGCGGCGTGGCCAGATGTTCTTGGCGATGTCCGTGCCCAGGAACTGGCCTTGCGGGTGCTCCGGCAACGACAGCCAGAAACCATTCTCATCGGAACCGGCGGCCACATTGTCGATAAAGGTGTTGTCCGGATTGGTGATCCAGTAAGCCGCCACCGTGTTGTCCGAAGGCAGCAGGGTGTCCTTGCCGGACATGCTGGCTTGCCTGATGGTCTGGCGATTCTCGCTGATCTCTCCGTTTGGGGCGAGATTGGACGGGACGCAGGCCTTCGAGGGATGGCACTTGATCTGGATGGCGAGGTTCCTGACGAACTCGTTGCCGTGCTCGATGCCGTCTTCCAGGAAGAAGCAGTGACCGACGATGTTGTAGGTCACGTTGTTCTCGACGCGCAGGTCATTCGTGCCGTGCACGGTCACGCAGCGGTTGTACGTATCGTGGATGGAGGCGTTCTTGATGTACTGGCCCTTGCGCTCGCCCACCAGATGCCAGTGGATCGGATAGCGGGCCAGCGTCATGTGCTGGCCCATGCGGTTCAGCTCGACGCCCGAGACGAACATCTTGCTCGACGGCATCGCCATGATGTGCCCGCCCAAGTAGGTCTGTTCTGCATCAGCCGAGGCCTGGATCTTGATGTTGCGCGTCAGCAAACCGACTTCGCCGCGCTCATCGACGTCGAAGGTGATCTTGCCGAAGTGCATGTACTCGAGCTTCTTGTCGAGCGTGATCTTGTTGCCGCCGATGGCGGCAATGGTTCGCCGTTCTGCTTGCCGAGGATCGAAATCGGTCGATGCGAGAACGATCTCGTCGCCGACTCGCCAGCCCGCGGCGTTCAGGACCTCGATCGAAGTGCTACCCGCCTTGGCCGTGTTGGAGAGCTTCGTCCAGGTGTTGGTGCGATCGCCGTGCAGGTTCAGCGTTCCGCCGGAGATCATGATCCCGCGATCGCCCATGCCACCCATCACGTCTTCATTAGGGACGTTGTTGGTTAGCGTGATGGTCGCGTTGCGCGTGTGCGGCTCGGTTTCGCTGCCAATGGCCAGCTCCCCGTGCAGCATGATCCACTCGGTGGTCAGCTCCAGGTCCGCATTGTTCGAGAAGGTGAGCTTGCCGTCGATCGACAGCCCCGCGAGCTCCGGCGAACTGACGTCGAGGATCACCTCCTTGTCTCGGCCAATGGTGGGCTTGTCGCCTGCGACCGGCACCTTGTTGTTGGGCCATGTGGCCGGATCGGACCAGTTGGTCGGCGCCGCCTGGGCGACAGCGCACACGCCGAGCAGGAATGCAGGAACGAACGATCCAAGAAGGATCGAGCGATTCGTCTTGCTCATGACATCAACCCCCGTACTCGAAGAGACCTAGACGAAAAAGAGCCCCCGGCCTCAAGCCGGGGGCTCTTGCTCATACGACAGGACCCAGCCTAACGGCTGACCTGCAGGCTGTCTCCGGGGCCAGGGCCCTTACCCGGACCGCTGCCAAGGATGTCACCGGTGGAGACGACCTTGACCCAAAGCGAACCGTTGCCCTTGTAGTACGAAGTGGCGCTGGCGTTGCGAAGCGCATCCAGGCTGCTCTGCTCCGTACCCGCGGATGCCGTGGTGAATCCCGGCAGCTCGAACATCACCCACGAGCCCGTATCCAGTTCCTTCACGTTGATGTTCAAGGTTGGCCTTTCGGTGGTCACCTTGTACTCGCTGCCCGCGCGTACGTTGGTTTCACCGTTGGCGGTGAACTCCTTGCCGTTGCGGCTGAGAACGACCGGCACCGAAGGCGGCGGCGTACCTCTGATTCGACCACCACCTGGGGCAATGGCATAGACAACAGGTGTCGCAGGGGGTCTGGGGGGACCTGCAGCAGGAGCGGCGGCGGCGGCGGCGCCCGCACCGGGAGCTGCGGCTCGTGGAGGGCCGGCGCCTGGAGGACCACCGGCACCAGGAGGTCCGCCGCCACCGCCGAATCCACCGAATCCAAGGGCACCACCGCCGCCGCCCACAGTCATGCGCCCGATATCGCCCTTGCACACCACGGCGTTCCAGGTGGGCTTGGCCACGCAGTCTTTGTCGGCGTCGATTCCGGTGACGTTGACGATGAAGGAATTGGGGACACCGGTGATGGTGCCGTCCTTGTCGTTGAACACCGCGGTCTTGTAGACCGTATTGCCGTAATCGTCGTTGCTCCACCGGTTGTCAATCGGCGGGAAATACACCGGCTTGGCGTTGATGAATTTCGAGCGCTGCACGGTGTTGTTGGAGCTCATCCCGAAGCTGGTGAACAACAGGTAGGAGATCGCTCCCGTCTTGCGGGTGGCGTTGTCCTGGTAGTTCACGAACGTGTTGTTGTCCAGCTCATGATGGTAGTCATAGAACTCGTAGCCGCGGATCGGGAAATCCGCGACTTCCGGGTGCGGCAAGCTGCGGCCGTAAGCCATTTCCGCCGGCGTCCTGGGGTTGCCGATGTTCTCGGATTCGCCCACGAAGCGCGAATCCACCACCCGTGACGTATACGCGGACTGACCGAAGTTGCCGGACGCTTGCGTGAAGCCAATTCCGTTATCGGCCATCTTCAGGTTCTTGTAGAGGCGCAACTCACCGCGGGCCCAGATGCCGCTATTGCGGTTCTTGTAGCTGGTGAAATCCTCGACTACCGACTCCGCTTGAGCGCTGTTCGCGTCAGCGGGATTGACGAGGGAAACATACCCGCCGACGGCGAAATGGCCATCGGCCCTGGGGGCGCGGTCGCCCATGAAGCTGTCGAAGTTCGAATGGGCGACGTTGCCCTTGAACTCGCGGAGCTTCGTGCGACTTGGCCACGTCGCCTTGCTGATCTCCGTGCCTTCGAACTGGCCCGTGGGATGCTGCGGGACG
Source organism: uncultured Gammaproteobacteria bacterium (assembly GCA_963748045.1). Taxonomy (GTDB): domain Bacteria; phylum Pseudomonadota; class Gammaproteobacteria; order Steroidobacterales; family Rariloculaceae; genus FEN-1219. Next base: position 39,647 of record CAVVIC010000022.1, on the reverse strand, counting down.
GCGAGCCAGAAACCTGTCGCGTCGGAACCTGCGGCCACGTTGTCGCGGAAGACGTTGTCCGGGTTGGTGATCCAGAACGTCGACACCGTGTTGTCCGAAGGGATCAGGACCTCCTTGGAGTCCTGGCCGGTCAGTTTGAAGTTCAGGCCGTCACTCGACGATCCGAACGGGGCGAGGTTGGTCGGGTCGCACGGCTTGGACGTATGGCACTTGGTCTGGATCGCCAGGTTGTGCACGAACTGGTTGCCCGTCTCGATGCCGTCTTCGAGGAAGAAGCAGTGACCGACGTTGTTGTAGGTCACGTTGTTCTCAATCTGCAGGTTGTTCGTGCCATGCACGGTCACGCAGCGGCTGTAGGTGTCGTGGATCGCGGCGTTCCTGATGTACTGCCCCTTGCCTTCGCCCACGAGATGCCAGTGGATCGGATAGCGCGCCAGCGTCAGGTTCTGACCCATGCGATACAGCTCGACGCCTTCGACATACATGTGGCTCGAGGGCATCGCCATGATGTGACCGCCGAAGAACGACTGTTCCGCGTCGGCCGATGCCTGGACCTTGATATTGCGCGTCAGCAAACCGACTTCGCCGCGCTCATCCACGTCGAAGGTGATCTTGCCGAAGTGCATGTAGTCGAGCTTCTTGTCGAGCGTGATCTTGTTGCCGCTGATGGCGGAAATGCGTGCGCCGCTCGGCCTGCCGGGGATCGTAATCCGTCGACGCGAGGACGATCTCGTCGCCCACCCGCCACTGAGCGGCGTTCAGCACTTCGATCGAAGTGCTGCCTGCCTTGGCCGTGCTCGAGAGCTTGGTCCAGGTGTTGGTGCGATCACCGTGCAGGTTCAGGGTTCCGCCCGAGATCATGATCCCGCGGTCGCCCATGCCAGCCATGACGTCTTCACCCTTGACGGTATTGGTGAGGGTGATGGTCGCGTTGCGCGTGTGGGGGCTTGGCTTCGCTGCCAATGGCCAGCTCCCCGTGCAACATGATCCACTCGGTGGTCAGCTCCAGGTCGGCGTTGTTTGCGAAGGTGAGCTTGCCGTCGATGGACAGACCGGCCAGCGCCGGGCGGACTGACGTCGAGGATCACGTCCTTGTCTCTTCCAATCGTCGACCTTGTCGCCTGCGACTGGCACCTTGTGGTTGGGCCAGGTGACAGGATCGGACCAGAGCGATTGCTGGGCCGTCTGAGCTCTTGCCTCCTGAGCGCCTACGACAGCAAGTGCGCCGACGAGGCCGAATGTCGATAAAAGAAGGAACGAGCGAGATTGTTTTCGCATGTTATCGATCCCCCAAGATCGGTAATTCAGCAGCGAAGGATAGCGCGATTGCAGACGCTTGGCGCATGTCGGTCGTGCGATCCGAGCGAACAGGAATTTCGAACGCCCCTTCGGCGTCCGTGACCATGGCGCGTAACGAGCATGCGCCATCCGCCGAGCAAGCGCTGGCGCGGGTTGCCGGTGATTCGCCGAGGAAAGTTGGTAGCGGGAGGAGGCTTTGTGAGATTCCGCCAAGCTAGCTTGCGCCCTGCAGCGTAGGTAGTGGCGCGCGGATGCACACGTGAGCTAGCTGTAATCCGCGACTAGACCGTCCGGCTTGGCCGTCGGATCGACCAGCCCGCGCCTGCGTGCCTTGTGCCACCGAGCTCTACATCTGCCCGTTTCCGTCGATTTTTTGACATTCCTGTCCGGCAGGATCATCCGCGTGAGGAATCACTGCAGGCTTTGGATAAGTTGCTGGTAGACCTGCTGGTTGTGCACCGCGTTGGTTAGTGCGGAGCCCGAGTACGCGGCGGCTTTCAAACAAGACGAAGGATCGACGGCCGCGTTGTTCTTATCTCGGCAGATGGTTACAACCTGATTGGTGCTGCTCAGCTTGTAAGGGCCACCGGCTCCGGCTGGTGTCGCGGCAGGATCAGAAATATCCGGCTGAGAAGAGGATACGACCGTCACAGACGCCCCACCGCTAATAGAAACGACGCAGCTTCCAACGAGCACATCCAGGAAGTCGTTGTTCGCATCGTAGGCGAGGTTCCGGCACCAAAGGGCGCCACTGGGAAGGAAAGCACTGGGAATCGGGATGGCAGCCAGCCGCGCGGCGCTGGTCATGGAAGGCGCCGGCGTGCCACTGCCCGGAGAGGAGGTTGAAGAACCTGACGGCTGATTTGCATTGCCGGAACTTGTCGCCGGTGCGGAACCCAACGAAGGAGAAGCTCGCGACGGCCCCTCCCCGGCAGCGGCAATGGCCACGATGGGACCGGCGATGCTTTTGCCATTGAGTGAGACTTGCTTGGCAGGGAAGTTCGCGTAGACGCCCTGACCCACCCGCAGCGTCTTGAACGTCACGAAATCGTTGACCTTGAACTGAAATGTCGCACCAGTGGCGCTCACCTTGGCGGAAACGACGGCGCTATTAGTGTCAATCTCAGTAATCGAACAACAAGGCCCCTGGCCTCGCGCTGTCGGCACCAGCATCAGGAGGGTCGCGATCGTCAGAATTGCCGGCCGCCAGGAAAGCATGATCGGTTCCATTTTCCCACCTCCATCGAAAGACTCATCACGACTCGTTACGTCGCGCGTCGGCGCGACGCGAGATCCCGTTTCGCCTCCCCGTACCTGGTCAAGGCGTGGCGCACGTTCAGGAACAGCACCTGCCCTGCTCCGAGGGGCAAGATCGCCGCGAACAGCAGTTTGCCGACCAGCATCAGGGCAATACCGACGAACAGCAGCGTGAAAGCAGCCAGCGCGATGAAGACCGCGACGAAGACCAGCCAATCGCCCCTCGTCGCCGTGCCGTCAACGAGGCTCCGCATCTGGACGTACTCGCCGGCGCGATAGAGCGTACTGATCTTCGAGCGCTTGGTCAGCAACGGAGAACCCGGCCCTTGGAAGAACGCGCCGCGATGCGCGCTATCGACGTCGCCTTTCCAGTCGTCCGGTTTACCGCGCCGAATCGTGTAGACGATCGCGACGGCCATATCCGCGACCAACACGATCACTGCAACGATGGCAATGTCGCGACCGACGGGTTCGAGCGTAACGACGAAATCGGCGTAACCGGGCACATCCACCAGGACGAGTTGTAGCGCCACGCTTGCGACGAACGCGACGATTCCAAGTAGCCAGAGCAGGAACCCAACCTTCCACCGCCGGAAGAACCAGAACAGGAACGCGATCACGCCCAGCGCCCAGAGCGATACGAAAAAGGAGCTTGAGCTCATCGACGTGCGACCGAACCGCGCTCCGATCGCCCGATCCCGCTCTCGCTCCTCTTACTCGAGCGGCGTCGGCAGCATCTGCGCGGCGCTCTGCGCCATTTGATCGAGTTGCGAAGACAACTGCGCCAGCGCGTTAACGGCCGTCGGCGCATCGGGTGCACTCTTCAGCGCCTTGAACGACCTCGTCACGCCCTGGTAGCGGCTTGCAAGATCGGAGAACAAGTGGAACGCCGAGAGCAGCAGATTCAGGCTGCGGTACGGCGTGACCATGCGCGGCACGTCTTGAGAAAACCCGCCGAAGGAATTCTGCACCGCGTCCATTTCTGTGGCGCAGCACGTGGCAAGATCGGAGCCCATCGGCATCGTGCCGATCGTGGTGTCCTGCACGAATGCGCCCGGGCCCGTGTCTTGAACGAAGCCGCCGGGTTCCGCCTGGGCCGCGGGCACATCCTGCGAGAACCCGCCGGCCACCGCGCCAGGTTGGCCTGCCTTTGACGCCGCCTGAAGCTTGGCCAGCAGCGCCGCGAACGCAGGTTTCATCTTTTGCACTTCCGCCGCGACTGGTAAGTCATAGCCCGGCATCATCGGCGCGTCGATCATGCCACGCGCCGTATACGCCACTGGCACGATGCTGTAGCGAAACACCATCCCGTGCTCGCCCACGACATACGCGCGACGCCGGCTCGGCAGACTGAACGAATACACGGAAGCCGGGAAATTGAGACTCCGCGACGTCCAGCGTTGGCCGCCGTTACCCGTGAAGCTTAGATTCGCACCGTGGAACGACCAGCCGACGCCCGCATCGGTGAACTTGAGGCGGTCGCCCGGTGAGGCGCCGACGCCAGCGAACGTTTTCCCGCCGTCGGTCGTACGGAAGAGGCGCCCGGTATCGGGGTAGCCCGTGCGCACGTACCCCGTGTTGGCGTCGAGGAAGAACACGTCGGCCGCATCCTTGTCGCCCTGCAGCACACTCCCCTGCCAAGTCGCCCCACCATCGACGCTCTTGAAGAGAAAGAACGCGTTACCGGCGCCGCCACCTTTCGCTGCGGCGTAACCAATATTGGGTGTTGGGAAATGGATCGCCGTGTACCCACAATGAAGTGTCTGCGTCAGGCCGTTGACTTCGGCGGCGACGTTGCAGGTAGCGACGTTCTTCCAGTGTTGCCCACCGTCATCGGTGAGCGCGATCTGATCGCCCTGCACGTTCAATCCGTGCGACGCAGAAGTGAACGTGTAATCGGCGACATGCTCCGGAATCGAGCCCGCTTGATTCCAGTTCTCGCCGTCGGTTGTGTGGAGGAGACGTGCCGTTCCGCCTCCGGTCCGTTGCACGGCCCAGCCCGTGTACAAATCGATGAAACGCAGCATCTGCACGGCGCTGTCGCTCGACTGGAAGTCACCGAATTGGTTCGTCCAACTCTTGCCGCCGTCCTTCGTGTAGAGAATGGCTCCGCCGCTTGATTCACCGGCGCCGCCTGCCACCCACCCCGCCTGCTCGGAGACGAAATAGCTGTCGAATAAAATAGCGTCGGCCTTGACGTTGACCGGCTCGAAGATCGCCTTGTACTTCGGTGCGGCCGGAGGACTCTGTGCGAGCGCAACCCCCGCAGCCAGCAGCGCCGTAAGAAAGATGCACCGTTTCATGCGCGACTCCTCTAGCGAGATCACATCCCCGAGCGCTAGTCGTGAGAATCTGTCTTCGTTGGATTATTGACGCGCGATGTTGCAACAAGGCGTCACGCCATCAACCGAGACCTTGCCCGCGGAGAAATTGGCGTAGACCGCATCGCCAACTTTCAGGCTGGTCGCGGCGCCCTGGAGCTTGAACTGAAACATCTGGCCCGTCGCATTGTTGCGGGCTGTGGCCACGCCCACACGCGCATCAATTTGCACGACAGTACAACAGGGTGCCTCCGGCGCAGCCCGGCTCCTGGCACCATCAATCGGGCCCGCTGGCAGCGCTGCCGGGTTCGCCGTTGATGCGCTCTGCGACACGATGTTGCAACAAGGCGTTGCTCCATCGACCGAGACCTGGCCCGCGGAGAAGTTGGCGTAGACCGAGTCACCCACCTTCAGCCTGGTCGCGACGCCCTGGAGGTGGAACTCAAACGTCCGGCCGGTCGCGTTGTCGCGGGCTGTCGCGATGCCCGCAGCTGCGTCGACTTTCACGACACCGCAACAGGGCGTCGCGGCATGAAGCGGGGACACCAGAAGCGTAAGCGCCAGAAAGGCGATCGCAATCGCGACTTTCATAACCGACCTCCAGTCCAAACGCTCTCGCACGTTCTAATCGCGAGACTCATCGACGCTGCCGATTAGGATTTCCGATGTACTTCCGGAATCTGCATTCTTATACACCCAAACGCCTGCAGACTGAATCGACTCAGCGCCGCGTCGCCTATACCTGGACCAAGATCGAACGACGGCAAGCTGCCGAAGGGTTAGGTGAAGGTGCGGTTTGCAATCCGTCCCCGCTCGGGCCAGCAATTTGCGGCAGTGTGCCGGGGCTAGGCTTCTCTAGCCCGACTCACAGATCGGCGGCGGAGCTGGTAAGCGGCGAGGTCACTGATCAAATCTGGCTGGTCCGCGTCGGCATGAACAGGCCAGGAACAAGAGCGAGACTCGCGCGGCCACTTCCTTCCCGGCATTTTCGGGAAATACAAATGGTCGTATTGGCCCAGCAGTAGTTGCGGCCTGTTGCCCGCAGGCCGAAACTAACAGACAACTGGAGGTGGTGGAATGAGCTCGCATAATTCCCTCTGTCCGGCCGATCGGGGCAACCCTTTGTTGCTGATCGTTTCCTTTGCGGTTCTCTGGAGCACCCCCGCATGGTCGCAAATTCCCGCAACACGGCCCGCCCCCGCCTCTCCCGCAAATGTGGGGGTGCCGTTTCTTCTGAAGGCTGTCCGAGTCGATCCGACATCTATTGCTAGTGGTCAACCCGCGCAGGGAATTGTGGACCTGCTTGGAGTGCCCGGCCCTAGGGGTGTCACGGTCACGCTGGAAAGCAGCCCTCCGCAATTGGCTGGGGTGCCTCTGCAGGTCACCATCACACCACCGATGGTCTCGGCGACCTTCAACATCACTACGCGGCCGGTCAACCAGGACACGACTCTCACGATCAAGGCGCGTGAGGGTCCTCAGACTCGCGAGGCTAACTTGCAGATTCGACGGCCAACTTTAGAGAGCGCATATCTGGAGCCCCCCAGTACTTGTAATGGCAATCCAGCTGAAAAGGGGACAGTGCACTACACCTTGACCGGCCCCCCCTTTCCGGACCTCAAAATCCACGGCGATGCCCACCCTGTGGGAATAGGCGGAGGCGCATACCTGGCCATCGTGATTGTACCCACCGGCAGTGGTTCCACAGGCAGCTTCGGCATCAGGGTTCCTGAATGCCCCTACGGCGGGTGCTACATAACTGGCTTCGCGCGCATCGAAAATTATGTCGGTCCTGCCAGTAGTGTGGCCGTGTTCCCTGAGGTTTTCTGCAATCGCCCCCCCCTTCCATCGAACAAGAGATAGGGGCGCTTTGTACGTGCCAGCGCGCTTTAGGGCGCTTGTCGGTCGGCTCGATGAGGCCTCGCCCGCGACCCAGAACGGTCGCGCACAGCGTTGCTGGAAACGATAGGCCGCGCAGATAGTGCTAAAGCCCGACGAGTCGGGGCGCGTACCCGTGGGCTGATGTCGGACTCGAGGCGGAGCCTTCGCTGGCCGCCGCCACTGGGTCGGGAATTAATGGTAGCGGGGGTAGGATTCGAACCTACGACCTTCGGGTTATGAGCCCGACGAGCTACCAGGCTGCTCCACCCCGCACCGGATGAGAGGCCGGCATCATACAGAGCCGGTACCCCGCGCCGCAAGGCGAATCGTCAGGCGCCCAGCACGCGCGCGCAGAGGTCGAGCAAACCGCCGGGGAACACGCCGAGAACGAGCAGCCCGAGCGCGTTCGCGCTCATGATGATCCGCACGTCGGCGGCCGCGTTGATCGGCGTGTTGTCGGCGGGCTCGGCGAAGTACATGTACCAGACGACGCGCAGGTAGTAGTACGCGCCGATCACGGCGAACAGCATGGCGACGCCCGCGAGCCACACGAGGCCCGCGTTCAACGTCGCGAGCAGCACCACGAGCTTGGCGTAGAAGCCGATGAACGGCGGCACGCCGGCCATGCTGAACATGATCATCAGCATCACGAGTGCGAACCACGGGCTGCGCGCGTTCGAGCCCCTTGAAGTCCTCGAGCCGCTCGGCCTCGAAGCCGCGCGCGGCTCAGCAGAATGATCATGCCGAAGCCGGCGGCGGCCATCAGCACGTACGCGAACGTGTAGAACATCGCGGCCGCGACGCCCTCTTCCGTGCCCGCGATGAACCCGAGCAGGATGAAGCCGACGTGCGAGATCGTCGAATACGCGAGCATGCGCTTCAAGTTCGTCTGCGCGATCGCGACGAGATTGCCTATGCCGAGCGACAGCACGCGACAGCACGATCAGCATGTCGCGCCAGCCCGTGTCGTGCACGGGCCCGAGCCCTTCGACCAGCACGCGCCACGCGAGCGCGAACGCTGCAATCTTCGGCACCGAGCCGATGAACAACGTCACCGGCGTCGGCGCGCCGTGGTACACGTCCGGCAGCCACATGTGGAACGGCACGGCGCCGAACTTGAACGCCACGCCCACGACGATGAACGCGAGCGCGAGCAGCACGGGGATCGAGCACCGGCGCTGTCGCGACGCGCTGCGCGAGCACGTCGAGTTGCAGCGTGCCCGTGATGCCGTACAGCAGCGAAATGCCGTACAGCAGCACGCCGGACGCGATCGCGCCGAGCACGAAGTACTTCATCGCCGCTTCGGCGGACACCGCCGAGTCGCGGTTGAACGCCACCAGCGTGTACTGCGACAGCGCGAGCACCTCGAGCCCGAAGTACAGCGTCAGCAGGCTGTGCGCGGAGATCATGATCATGATGCCGAGCAGGCCGAACAGGCCCGAGCACGAAGAACTCGCCTTTGAGCAAGCCGTTGTTCTGCAGGTACTCGCGCGAGTACAGGAACGTCACGCCCACCGTGATGTAGGCGAACATCTTCAGCACGCCGCTCGCGGGATCGGTGACGAACGAGCCGCTGAACGTCACGCACGTCGCTCGTCACCTGGAACAGGTCAGCGTGACGGCCGCCGTGCCGATCAGCGCCAGCATCGCCAGCACGTACGTGACGTTGCGCTGGTCGTCGCGCAGGAACACGTCGACCAGCAGCACGACGCAGATCGCGAGACCTAAGAAGATCTCCGGGGCGGCGGCGGCGTAATTCATGTCCATTGGCGTGCGTCCCTTACAGCTTCGACTGCACGACGTGGCTCAGCAGCTGCCCCACGGTGGCGTCCATGACGTTCACGAGCGGCGCCGGCCAGACGCCGACGATCAGCACCGCCACCGCGAGCACCATCAGCATCCAGAACTCGCGCGCGCTGACGTCCTTGAGCGCCGCGACGTCGTCGTTGGCCACCTCGCCGAACACGACGCGCTTGACCATCCACAACGTGTACGCGGCGCCCAGGATCGACGTCGTGGCCGCGAAGAACGCGAGCCACGCGCTCGCATGGAACTGCCGATGATCACGAAGAACTCGCCGACGAACCCGGACGTGCCGGGCAGCCCCGCGTTCGCGAGCGCCGAAGAACACCATGAGCGCGGCGAACTTCGGCATGGTATTCACCACGCCGCCGTACGTCGAGATCTCGCGGCTGTGCATCCGGTCGTACAGCACGCCGACGCAGAGGAACATGGCGCCCGAGATCAGCCCGTGCGACAGCATCTGCATGAGGCCGCCCTGCAACGCGAGCCGCGCGCCGGCGCTGTCGGGCGCCGCCGCGCAGCGCGCCGAAGATCACGAAGAAGCCGAGCGTGACGAAGCCCATGTGCGCGATCGACGAATACGCGATCAGCTTCTTCATGTCGCGCTGCACGAGCGCGACGAAGCCGATGTACACCACGGCGATCAGCGACAGCGCGATCATGAGCCACGCGAGCTTGTGGCTCGCATCCGGCGCGATCGGCAAGCTGAAGCGGATGAAGCCGTAGCCGCCCATCTTCAGCAGGATGGCCGCCAGGATCACGGAGCCGCCCGTCGGCGCCTCGACGTGCGCGTCCGGCAGCCACGTGTGCACCGGGAACATCGGCACCTTGACGGCGAACGCGAGCAGGAACGCGAAGAAGATCAGCACCTGCTCGTTCATCGTGAGCGGCAGCTTCTGGAACGACGCGATCGAGTAGTCGCCGGTCTTCGTGTACATGTAGATCAGCGCGACCAGCATGAACACGGAGCCCAAGAACGTGTACAGGAAGAACTTGACGGTGGCGTAGACGCGCCGCTCGCCGCCCCAGATGCCGATGATGATGAACATCGGCACGAGCATGGCTTCCCAGAACACGTAGAACAGCAGCGCGTCGGTGGCGGCGAACATGCCGACCATGAGGCCTTCGAGCATCAGGAACGCCGCGAAGTACTGCGCGGGGCGCAGTCTCGATGACTTCCCAGCCCGCGATCACGACGATCGGCGTCAGGAACGTCGTCAGCAGCACGAGCGGCATCGAGATGCCGTCCACGCCGAGCGCGTAGTTCGCGCCTGAAGCGCGTGATCCACGGCACGCTCTCGACGAACTGCATCGCGGCGCTCTCGCCACGAAGCCGCGTGAACAGCGGGATGCTGACGACGAACGTCAGGATCGAGACGCCGAGCGCCACCTGCTTCGCCGAGCTGCCCCGCGGCCGGAGCCGATCAGCATGACGACGATGCCGCCGACGATCGGCAGCCAGACAACCAAGCTCAGCAGAGGCAACGTCATCCCGTTCTTGTTCACGCAACACCAGCCAACCCACGAACGCCGCGAGACCGACGATCATCGCGAACGCGTAGTGGTACAGATATCCCGACTGCAAACCGCGCGCGACGACCGACACGATGCCGACGAGCCGCGCGCTGCCGTTCACCATGCCGCCGTCGATGACGGTCTCGTCGCCGACCTTCCACAGCAACCCGCCGAGGCCGCGGCTCGCCGCGTGCGAGCACGTTCTCGTTGAACCAGTCGAAGTAGTACTTGTTCTGCGAGCACGCGATTCAGGCCGCCGAACTGCGTGCAGCAAGCGCGCCGGAATGTCGGTGCGCTTCAGATACAGGTACCAGGCGACGAGCGCGCCGGCCGCGGCCAGGTAGACCGCGACGCCGCTGAAGCCGTGGATCACGAACTCGAGCGGCCCGTGGAACTCCTCTTCCATCTCGTGCAGCGGGTTCTGCGCCGCGAGCGTGAAGATCGAGTGCTCGAAGTAGTCGCCGAACAGCACGGGGCCGATCGTGAGCCAGCCGATCACGACGGACGGGATCGCGAGCGCGATCAGCGGCACCGGTGACGACCCACGGCGTCTCGTGCAGGTGCTCCTTCGTGTGGTGATCCATGCGCTCTTTGCCGTGGAACACGACGAACAGCAGCCGGAAGCTGTACAGCGACGTGACGAACACGCCGAGCAGCACGGACCAGTACGCGAGCGTGTGGCCCGGCGTCGTCGGACGCGTGCACGGCCTCGATCAGCGCGTCCTTCGAGAAGAAGCCCGCGAAACCCGGGAAGCCGATCAGCGCGAGCGTGCCGATGACCGACGTCCAGTACGTGATCGGCAGGTACTTGCGCAGGCCGCCCATCTTGCGGATGTCCTGCTCGTGGTGCATCGCGATGATCACGGAGCCGGCCGCGAGGAACAGCAGCGCCTTGAAGAACGCGTGCGTCATCAGGTGGAAGATGCCGGCGCGCGTACGCCGACGCGCCGAGCGCCACGGTCATGTAGCCGAGCTGCGACAGCGTCGAGTACGCGATCACGCGCTTGATGTCCTGCTGCACGATGCCGAGCAGGCCCGTGAAGAACGCCGTGATCGCGCCGATCGTGATGACGACGCCAAGCGCCGTCTGCGCTGAGCTCGAACAGCGGCGACATGCGCGCCACCATGAAGATGCCGGCCGTGACCATCGTGGCCGCATGGATCAACGCCGAGATCGGCGTCGGGCCTTCCATCGAATCCGGCAGCCACACGTGCAACGGCATCTGCGCCGACTTGCCCATGGCGCCGACGAAGAGACAGATGCACGCGAACGTGAGCAGCGACCACGGGTGGCCGCCGATGATCTCGATCGAAAGATGGCTCGAGGCGGTCCGCATCCGAGAACGTGCGCCGCGTAATCGAGCGTGCCCGTGGCCGTCGCGAGCGCCGCGATGCCGAGCAGGAAGCCGAAGTCGCCCACGCGGTTCACGAGGAACGCCTTCAGGTTCGCGAAGATGGCCGTCTGCCGCTTGTACCAGAAGCCGATCAGGAGATACGAGACGACGCCCACCGCCTCCCAGCCGAAGAAGAGCTGCAGGAAGTTGTTGCTCATGACGAGCATCAACATCGAGAACGTGAACAGCGAGATGTAGCTGAAGAAGCGCTGGTAGCCGTCGTCGTCGTGCATGTAGCCGATCGTGTACACGTGCACGCACAGCGACACGAACGTCACGACCATCATCATCAGCACGGTGAGGCGGTCGATCGAGGAAGCCCACCTCGAACGAGATGCTGCCCATCGCGGCCCAGCTGTAGACACGGCGCCGTTGAACGGCTCGCCGCCGTCGAACACGAGGTCCTTGAACACCACGAGCGACAGCACGAACGAGACCGCGACGCCCAAGATCGTGACCCAGTGCGCCCCTGCCCGGCCGATCCCTGTGGCCGAACAGTCCGGCGACCGCGGCGGCGATCGAGCGGCGCGAGGACGATCGCGAGGTAGATGTTTTCCACGCTCAGCCCTTGAGTCTGTCGAGCTCTTCGACGTTGATGCTGCGCGTGTTACGGAACAGCACGACGAGAATCGCGAGGCCGATCGCGGCTTCCGCGGCGGCCACCGTGAGGATGAAGAACACGAACACCTGGCCCAGCGTGTCGTTCCACATCCGCGAGAACGCGATGAAGTTGAAGTTCACCGCGAGCAGCATGAGCTCGATGCACATCAAGAGCAGGATCACGTTCTTGCGGTTGATGAAGATGCCGGCCACGGCCAGGCTGAACAGCATCGCCGCGAGCACCAGGTAATGCGCCGTCGTGATGATCATGGCGTCTTTGCTCGACTCCATCTTTACGATCCGCACTCGGTCCTGGCTGCCGCACGGCGACCTGCTTCGCGATGTCCTGCGCCTTCAGGCCCGGCCGACGGCGCATCGTGAGCGTGATGGCCGCGACGATCGCGAGCAGCAGGATCACGGACGCGATCTCGAACGCGTAGACGTGCTGCGTGTACAGCACCGCGCCGAGCTCCTTCGTGTTGCTGTAGCCCGGCGGGTGTCGGCTCCGGCGTCGTCAGGAACTTGAGCCCCTGGCTGCGGAACCAGATCACGTGCGCGATCTCGACCACGACGACGATCGCCACGACGACGCCGAGCGGCAGGTACTTCGTGAAGCCGCGGCGCAATCTCCTCGACGTTGATGTCGAGCATCATGACGACGAACAGGAACAGCACCATGACGGCGCCCACGTACACGAGCACGAGCGCGATCGCGAGGAACTCGGCCTCGGTCAGCAGCCACAGCGCGGCGCTCTGCACGAACGCCAGCACGAGGAACAACGCCGAGTGCACGGGGTTGCGCGTCGTGATGACGCCGAGCGCGGCGCACGATCAGCACGGCCGCAAACGCGTAAAACAGCACCCCGGTAATCAAGACAGCGCGTTCCTTATCTCTTAGTTCGCAGCTTCTCGATCTACTCGATACGAGGCGTCGGCGGCTTTGTCCGCCGCGATCATGGCTTCGTACTTGTCGCCGATCGCGAGCAGCTTGTCCTTCGTCATGATGTTCTCGCCGCGCGCTTCCATGTGGTACTCGTGGATGCGCGTCTCGACGATCGCGTCGACCGGGCACGCTTCCTCGCAGAACCCGCAGTAGATGCACTTGAAGAGATCGATGTCGTATCGCGACGTGCGCCGCGTGCCGTCCGCGCCCACGGCGCTCTCGATCGTGATCGCGAGCGCCGGGCACACCGCCTCGCACAGCTTGCACGCGATGCAGCGCTCCTGGCCGTTCGGGTACCGGCGCAACGCATGCAGACCGCGGAAGCGCGGCGACTGCGGCGTCTTCTCTTCCGGGTACTGGATCGTGATCTTTTTCGTGAACAGTCCGCTTGAACGTGAGGCGCATGCCCCCGAGCAGCTCGGTCATCAGGAATGTCTTGACTAGGCTTTGCATGGCCAATCCTTTACGCCTGCGACCAGGGGCCGACTTTCAGCGCCACCATCACGCCTTCCACGGCGAGCCACACGATCGTCACGGGGATCAGCACCTTCCAGCCGAGGCGCATGATCTGGTCGTAGCGGTAGCGTGGGAACGTGGCGCGAAACCACAAGAAACAGAAACAGAAGAACACCATCTTCAGCGCGAGCCACACGACGCTCGGCGCCGCGAGCAACGTGCCTTCGAGCCCCGGCACGCCGGCGAACGGCGACAGCCAGCCGCCGCAGAAGAACACGGCGGTCAGCGCCGTGATCAGGATCATGTTCGCGTACTCGGCCAGGAAGAACAGGCCGAACGCGATACCGGAATATTCGACGTGGAAGCCGGCCACGATCTCCGACTCGCCTTCCGCCACGTCGAACGGCGCGCGGTTCGTCTCCGCGACACCCGCGATGAAGTACACGATGAACAGCGGGAACAGCGGCCACAGGAACCAGCGCGAAGATGCTCGTGCCGCTGCTGCGCGAGCACGATCTCGCCGAGATTCAGGCTTCCGCCCGCCATCAGCACGCCCACGAGCGCGAAGCCCATCGCGATTTCGTAGGCCACGATCTGCGCGGCCGAGCGCATGGCGCCCAAGAACGCGTACTTCGAGTTCGACGCCCAGCCCGCGAGGATCACGCCGTACACGCCGGCCGAGGTCAGCGCGAGCACGTACAGCAGGCCGGCGTCGATGTTCGCGATGACGAACGTGTCGTTCATCGGCACGACGGCCCACACGGCGAGCGCGGGCACGAGCGAGAGCACCGGCGCAAGCAGGAACAGGAACTTGTTCGCCTTCGTCGGGAGCACGATCTCCTTCAGGAGCATCTTGATGACGTCGGCGAACGGCTGGAGCAAGCCCTTCCAACCCACGCGGTTCGGGCCGATGCGGACGTGCATCCAGGCGAGGATCTTGCGTTCCCAGTACGTGAAGTACGCGACGCTCAAAATCAGCGGCACGAGCACGACCACGATCTTGACCACGCTGACGATCAGGAGCTGAAGCTCCGGCGGCAGCGAGTTCCAGAGACGCTATCGATCTCGTTCATACGCCGCCTCGCAGGCCGCCCTGCGCGAGCACGGTGGCCTGCAACGCGCGCCGAGCGACGCACGACGGCGTCGATCGCGTAGATCGGCACGTCGAGCTCGCGAGCGCGGCGCCGACGGCACCGCCGCCCGGAGCGAACGAGCCGCCGATACACCGTCGGCGCCGGGCTCGAGGTCCTTGGCCGTGCCGAGCTCGTGCTCGAGCGCCGCGGCCACGTCGCTCGGCGTGCGGTACTCGCACGCGGTGAGCTCGAGCTCGTTGCCGAGCACGCGCAGCACGCGCCAGCCGGGCCGCGCCTCGCCCGGCAGATCGGCCACGGCGTCGAAGCTCTGCCAAAGCCCTTCCGCGTTCACGAACGTGCCGGCCGTCTCCGCGAACGTCGCCGTCGGCAGCAGCATGTCGGCCACGTCGAGCAACTCGTCCGTGACGTACGGCGTGAAGCACACGACGCTCGCGGCGCGCAGCGCGTTCAGCGCCGCGTTGCCGTTCGCGAGATCCTTGCTCGGCTCGATGCCGAACAGGATGTAGGCCTTGCGCGGATTCGACAGCATGGTTTGCGCGTCGAGGCCCGCGCGCTGCGCGCCCTTGCCGCCGACGCCGCGATGCGGCAGCGCGCCCGCGAGCGCCGCGCCCGCTGCGTTCGCGCCTTCGCTCAAGTAACCGAGCGTGGCGCCCGTGAGATCCGCGAGGCCCGCGGCGAGCGCGCGCAGATCCGCGTACTGCGGATGCCGCTGCGCGATCAGGCCGAGCAGCACGAGGCCCGGCTTGCGAGCGAGCGCCGCGGCGGCCGCGCGATGCGCGTCCGTGACCTTCACGCCGCGACGTCGCGCGCGCGAGGTGCTGCGGCAGCGTGCTGCCCGCGGCCGTGCGCGGCGGCGGCGAGCACGGCGCGCGAGATTCGCGACGAGCGCGTCACCGGCCGTGACGTACGCGGCCGTCTTGAAGTGGTATTCGTATTCGCGCCGGATTCACGAACGCGACGCTCGCGCCTTTGCGCGCGGCCTTGCGCACGCGGTGCGCGACGATCGGCACCTCCATGCGCAGGTTCGAGCCGACACGAGAATGCCCTGCCGCGAGTCGATATCCGCGATGCTACAGCCCAGCGAGCGGCGCCGCCGGATCGGACGGCCTGGTCGCGGAAGTCGCGCTGCCGCAGACCGATGGTCGATGTTGTTGCTGCCGAGGTGGCGCGTGATGCGGCCCGAGCAGATACTGCTCCTCGAGCGTCGCGCTCGGCGAAACGAGCGTGCCGAGCTGGTCGCCGCCGCGCTTGGTCGCGTTCTTCAGCGCGGCGACCGTCGCGACGAGCGCGTCCTGCCACGACACTCTCGGTCCAAGCGCCGTCGCGCTTGATGCGCGGCTTGTGCAAGCGGTCGTTGCTGTAGAGCGCCGTAGCAGCCGAAGCGGTCGCGGTCCGCGATCCAGGCTTCGTTGATCGCTTCGTTGTCGCGCGGCACGATGCGGCGCAGTTTGCCGCGCAGCACGTGCGCATACAGATTGCTGCCCGCGCAGTCGTGCGGGCTCGACGATCGGCTTCGCGACCATTTCCCACGCGCGCGCGTTGAAGCGGAACGGCTTGTTGTTCAGCGCGCCGACGGGGCACAGATCGATGATGTTGCCCGACATCTCGTGGTCGACGCTCTTCTCGATGTACGTGCCGATCTCCGAGCTGTCGCTGCGGAAGTTCGTGCCGAGCTCCTGGATGCCGGCGATCTCCTGGCCGAAGCGCACGCAGCGCGTGCAGTGGATGCAGCGCGTCATGTCCGTGCTGACGAGCGGCCCGAGATTCTTGTCTTTCACGATGCGCTTGCGCTCGGTGTAGCGCGAGACGCCGCGGCCGAAACCCATCGCGAGATCCTGCAGCTCGCACTCGCCGCCCTGATCGCAGATCGGGCAGTCGAGCGGATGGTTGATCAGCAGGAACTCCATCGTCGCTTTCTGCGCCGAGATCGCGCGCTTGCGACTTCGTGAAGACCTTCATGCCCTCGGCGACCGGCGTGGCGCACGCCGGCAACGGCTTCGGCGCCTTCTCGACCTCGACGAGGCACATCCGGCAGTTCGCCGCGATCGTGAGCTTCGGGTGATAGCAGAAGCGCGGCACGTACATGTCGGCTGGTCCGTGACCTCGATGATCATCTGGCCCTTGCGCGCCTTCAGCGGCACGCCGTTGACCTCGATGTTGACGACGTTCGGATCGGCGGGCGGCGCGGAGGCGTCGGCGCGGCGGAAGACGCGGGCCGTCGGGCTCGGCGTGCTCATGCGGCCACCGACGGCAGCGTCGTCGACGATGCTGCGGCCCTTGTGCTCGACCATGTACTCGAACTCGTGCCGGAAGTGCTTCATGAAGCTCTGCACCGGCCACGCGGCCGCGTCGCCGAGCGCGCAGATCGTGTGGCCTTCGATCTTGTTCGCGACGTCGACGAGCATGTCGATGTCGGCCTTCGTGCCCTTGCCGTCGATGATGCGCGTCAGCACGCGGTAGCAGCCAGCCCGTGCCCTCGCGGCACGGCGTGCACTGGCCGCACGACTCGGCGTAGATAGAAGCGCGCGAGCCGGCGCAGCGCGCTCACCATGCACGTGGTCTCGTCCATCACGATCGTGGCGCCGGTGCCCAGGCCCGAGCCCGCGGCCTGACCGTGTCGAAGTCCATCGTCAGCGTCATCATCTTCTCGGCCGGCACGACGGGGCACGACGAGCCGCCGGGGATCACGGCCTTGAGCTTGCGGCCGCCGCGCACGCCGCCCGCGATCTCGAGCAACTCGGGGAACGGTATGCCGAGCTGCAGCTCGTAGTTGCCGGGCTTCTCGACGTGGCCGGACACGGAAAAGATCGCCATGCCGCCCGAACCCTTCACGCCGAGATCCGCGAACCACTGCGCGCCTTTGCGCAGGATCGTCGGGATCGACGCGACGCTCTGGGTGTTGTTGATCGTGGTCGGCGCGCCGTACAGACCATAAGCGGCCGGGAACGGCGGCTTGAAGCGCGGCTTGCCCTGCTTGCCCTCGAGCGACTCGAGCAGCGCGGTCTCCTCGCCGCAGATGTAGGCGCCGGCGCCGACGAACGTGTTGATGTCCTGTCGATGCCGGAGCCCTGCATGTTCTTGCCGAGCAGGCCCGCCGCATACGCCTCTTTCAGCGCGCTCTCGAAGCGCGGCATCGGCTCGGCCATGAACTCGCCGCGGATGTAGTTGTACGCGACCGTCGCGCCGATCGCGTAGCTCTCGATCGCCAGCCCCTCGACGAGCGCATGCGGGTTGTAACGCAGGATGTCGCGGTCGTGGCAGGTGCCGGGCTCGCTCTCGTCCGAGTTGCAGACGAGGTACTTCTGCATCGGCGCCGTGCGCGGCATGAAGCTCATCTTCACGCCCGTCGGGAAGCCCGCGCCGCCGCGGCCGCGGATGCCCGACTTCTTGACCTCGTCGATGATCGCGTCGCGCGTGAGCTCGCCGCGCAGCACCTTCTGCCAGACTTCGTAGCCGCCGATCTTGCGGTAGTTCTCGAGCGTGTACGACTCTGTGTCGAACTTCAGCGTCTCGAAGCAGACGAGGTTGAAGCGCCGTTCGCGAAGCCACAGCTCTAGTCCTTTACAGCGTCGAGAATCGTCGTCGACCGTCTTCGGCGTCAGATTCTCGTGGTAGACGTGGTCGACCATCAGCATCGGCGCGCCGCAGCACGCCGCGAGACATTCTTCTTCCTACCTTCAGGTAGAACTTGCCGTCCGCGCGTGCTCTGCCCCGCTCTGCAGCCGAGCCGTTTCTCGACGTGCGCGACGATGTCCTCGCCGCCGCGCAGCATGCAGGAGATGTTCGTGCAGACCGAGACGCTGTGCTGGCCGACGGGCTTCGTCTCGAACATCGAGTAGAACGACGCGACCTCGAACACCTGGATCGGCGGCAGCTGCAGGTATTCGGCGACGGCCGTCATGAGCTCGGTCGTCAGAAACCCGCCGTTCTCGTGCTGCGCCGCGTGCAACGCACCGATCACGGCCGAGCGCTGCCGGCCTGCCGGGAACTTCGCGACCCAGTGATCGATCTCCTCGCGCACGTGCGCCGACAGCTCACGCGCTCGCCCTGCGCGCCTTGGCTCCGACTCGGCGTCATGGCTTCCGGAGCTCGCTCATCGGTCGATCTCGCCGAACACGATGTCCTGCGTGCCGATCACCGCGACGACGTCGGCCAGCATGTGGCCGACGACCATCTCGTTCAGCGACGACAGGTGCGAGAAACCCGGCGCCCGAACCTTCAGCCGATACGGCTTGTTCGAGCCGTCCGACACAAGTACACGCCGAACTCGCCTTTCGGGTGCTCGACGGCCGCGTAGGCCTCGCCTTCGGGCACGTTGTAGCCCTCGGTGAACAGCTTGAAGTGGTGAATCAAGCGACTCCATGTCGTCCTTCATCTCGATGCGGCGCGGCGGCGCGATCTTGCGATCCTCGAGCATGACCGGGCCCGGGTTCGCCTTCAGCCAGTCGACGCACTGCTTGACGATGCGGTTCGACTGGCGCATCTCCTCGATGCGCACGAGATAGCGGTCGTAGCAGTCGCCGTTCACGCCGACCGGAATGTCGAAGTCGAGCTTCGCGTAGACCTCGTACGGCTGCTTCTTGCGCAGGTCCCACGCGATGCCGGAGCCGCGCAGCATCGGGCCCGAGAAGCCGAGCTGCATCGCGCGTTCCGGCGACACGACGCCGATGTTGACCGTGCGCTGTTTCCAGATCCGGTTGTCGGTCAGCAGCGTCTCGTACTCGTCGATGTTCTTCGGGAAGCGCTTCGTGAAGTCGTCGATGAAGTCGAGCAGCGAGCCGCTGCGCGCCTGCGTTCATCGCTTGAGCTCCTTCTCGTCGCGGCTGCGGCGACCGCCTGGTATTGCGGCATGCGATCCGGCAAGTCGCGGAACACGCCGCCCGGGCGGTAGTACGTCGCGTGCATGCGCGTGCCCGAGACCGCCTCGTAGCAGTCCATCAGGTCTTCGCGCTCGCGGAAGCAGTACAGGAACATCGTCATCGCGCCGATGTCGAGGCCGTGCGCGCCGAGCCACATCAGGTGATTCAGGATTCGCGTGATCTCGTCGAACATCACGCGGATGTACTGCGCGCGCAGCGGCGGCGTGATCGCCGAGCAGTTTCTCGATCGCGAGCACGTAGCCGTGCTCGTTGCACATCATCGACACGTAGTCGAGCCGATCCATGTAGCCGATCGACTGATTGAACGGCTTGCTCTCGGCGAGCTTCTCGGTCGCGCGATGCAGCAGGCCGACGTGCGGATCGGCCTTCTGGATCACCTCGCCGTCCATCTCGAGCACGAGCCTGCAGCACGCCGTGCGCCGCGGGATGCTGCGGGCCGAAGTTCAGCGTGAAGTTTTGGATCTCAGGCATTGCGCGGCGGGTCCTTGAGATCCGCGTCGTAGCGGTTGTCGCTGCGGATCACCTTCGGCACCAGCGTGCGCGGCTCGATGCTCACGGGCTCGTAGACGACGCGACCCTTGTCCGGGTCGTAACGCACCTCGACGTTGCCGATCAGCGGGAAGTCCTTGCGGAACGGGTGGCCGATGAAGCCGTAGTCCGTGAGCAGACGGCGCAGGTCGGGGTGACCCCTGAACAGGATGCCGTAGAGGTCGAACGCCTCGCGCTCGAACCAGTCGGCCGAGTTCCAGACTTCGGATGCACGCTGTCGACGATCGGCCGCTCGTCGCTGGCGACAAAACGCCTGCAGACGCAGCCGATGGTTGTGCGTGATCGACAGCAGGTGGTACACGACCGCGAAACGCGCCGCCGGCCGGTAGCGGACACCGACGATCTGCTCCTCGTCCGCGGCCGCTCGAGCGGCGCCGACGTTGTCGGAGTCGAGGTCGTCGGCTGAGGCGTGCAGATCGCGGACGCGGCCCCTGCTGAATCCCGTCGCGGTCGCCTTGTCGGTTTGCCACTCGTCTTGGCCGTAGGCCTGGTAGTCGACGCCGCAGACGTCGATCAGCATCTCGAACTTCAGCTCGGGCTCGTCGCGCAGCGTGCGGCAGACCTCGAGCAGAAGCTCGGCGTCGACGCGGTAGCCGAGCTCGCCCGTGCTCGTCGGCAGGCGCTCGAGCTTCGAGCCGAGCTTGGCTTCGATCGCGGCGGCGAGGGCCGCGTACTTCGGCGTCAATTCCTTGTTCTGCATTCGCTCGACAGCTCTACTTCAAATCTCAATCAGCCGATCGCAACCAATCACGCTTGCCTGGGCCGGTCGCCCGGCTCATCGATCGCTGCTTCAAGGCTCCTTCAACGCGCGATCGTTTGGGTGCGCCGGATCTTCTGCTGGAGCTGGAGAACGCCGAACAGCAACGCTTCGGCGCGTCGGCGGGCAGCCGGGCACGTACACGTCCACGGGCACGATTCGATCGCAGCCACGGACCACGGAATAAGAATAGTGATAGTAGCCGCCGCCGTTCGCGCACGACCCCATCGAGATGACCCAGCGCGGCTCCGGCATCTGGTCGTAGACCTTGCGCAGCGCGGGCGCCATTTTGTTCACGAGCGTGCCGGCCACGATCATGACGTCGGACTGGCGCGGGCTCGGCCGAAAGATCACGCCGAACCGGTCGAGGTCATAGCGCGACGCGCCCGCATGCATCATCTCGACGGCGCAGCACGCGAGACCGAACGTCACGGGCCAGAGCGAACCGGTGCGAGCCCAGTTCATCAGCGCGTCGACGTCTGCGTGACGAAGAAGCCCTTCTCCATCACCTCCGACACGTCGATGGGCGAATTCTGCCGAGGCTCAGTCCCACTCGAACGCTCCCTTGCGCCACTCGTAGACGAAGCCGACCACGAGCACGGCGAGAAAGATCCCCATCGCGACGAGGCCGAACATGCCGATCGATCCGCAGCGACACGGCCCATGGAAACAGGAAGGCAATCTCGAGATCGAAGATGATGAACAGGATCGCTACGAGGTAGTAGCGAACGTCGAACCGGATGCGGGAGTCTTCGAACGCCTCGAAGCCGCACTCGTACGGCGCAAGCTTGTCGGGACTCTTGCGTGCCGCGGCCGAAAGTGAACCCGAGAGTCAACAGAGACTACGCTCAAGGCGCCGGCGACGCCGAGGAAGATCAGAATCGGTGCGTAATTTGCGAGCATAGTCCCTAACGCGCGAAATCGGCGCGAATTGTAGCAGCCGTGCGCCTGAGTATCACCGATTTTTCCTGCCGAAAGTTGATGGTGCCCACGGTCGGACTCGAACCGACACAGCTTTCGCCACTACCCCCTCAAGATAGCGTGTCTACCAATTCCACCACGTGGGCGTGACTGTCTATTTCATTCGCTCGCCGGTCTGCTTCCGACGCCGGCGCGCTCGGGGCGCCGCCGGCGACTGCGCTCGCCGGCTGCGACGGAGCCGCCGGCGCAGGCTGCGAGGTCGGCTGCCGTGGACCCGGTTCTGCAACAAGCTCGTCGGCGCTCGTTCGCTGCGTCGCGAGGTACGCGAGCGCCAGACTCGTCACGAAGAACACCGTCGCGAGCACGCCGGTCGCACGCGAGAAGAACGTGGCCGAGCCGCGCGCACCGAACACCGTGCCGGACGCACCGGCGCCGAAGCCCGTGCCCGCATCCGCGCCCTTGCCGCGCTGCAGCAGCACGAGAGCGACGATCAAGGCCGCGATCAGCACATGCGTAACCAGGACGATCGTGTGCAACATTTCCGCTAAGTTCCTGCTAGGCGGCTGCGCGGAAAATCTCGAGAAATTCCGCGGCTACCAGTGAGGCGCCGCCGACCAACCCGCCATCGATGTCATCCATGGCGAAGAGGTTGCGGGCGTTGGCGCCTTTGACGCTGCCACCGTACAGGATGGTCAGGCCGGCCGCGATTGTAGCATCCCGGGCTGCGATCATCGTCCGGATTAGAGCGTGGACTTCCTGCGCCTGCTCCGGAGTCGCCGTCCGACCGGTGCCGATGGCCCAAACGGGCTCGTAGGCGACCACGGCTTTGCCGAACGCGGCGACGCCCGCTGCTTCCAGCACCGCGGTGACCTGCCGCTCGACCGTCGCCCGCGTCTGCCCCGCCTCGCGCTGCTCGAGCGTTTCCCCGACGCAAAGGATCGGCAAGAGGCCGGCCTGCTGCGCGAGCTTGAACTTCGTCGCGACGACGGCGTCGCTCTCGCCATAGAGCGCGCGCCGTTCCGAGTGCCCGACGATCACGTGGCTACAACCGACGTCGTGCAACATCGCGCCGGATACTTCGCCCGTGAACGCGCCGGTGCCGGCGCGATTCGACAGATCCTGGGCGCCGAGCCCGATGCTGGCTGCCCTGCAGCCAATCGCGAACCGCCGGGATATATACGTACGGCGGACACAGCAGCATGGAGGCCTTGGTGCTCGGGCCCACGCCGGCGCGCAGCGCGGCCACGAGCTGGCGGCTCTCGGCCAGGGCGCCGTTCATCTTCCAATTGCCTGCAATCAGGAACTTACGGGTCACTCAAATCTCGCCGTGACGGTTTGGGGCAAAAGCGGGCCGAGAGCTTAAGGGCGCAGCCCCCGCAACGCAACGGCGAACGCCTCTAACTGCTGGCGACGCCGAACGACTCGCGAACGGAGTCGGCGAGCCGTTCGGCCAGCGCGCTGACCTGCTCCTGGTTCTCGCCCTCGACCATCACCCGAATCACGGGCTCGGTACCTGACGCCCGGAGCACGACGCGACCGCGCGTGCCGAGCTCGGACTCCACTTCGTCGAGGGCCTCGCGAATCGCCGGGTCCGCGGTGGGATCCGGCCCGCTGGAGTACTTTGACGTTCAACAGCACCTGCGGGAACTGCACCATGCCCGACGCGAGCTCGCTGAGCGACCGACCGGTGCGCTGCATGACCGCGAGAACCTGCAAGGCCGTGACCAAACCGTCGCCCGTCGTGGTGCGGTCGAGGCAGATCACGTGACCGGACGTTTCGCCGCCGATCACGCCACCGCACTCCTTCAGCATGGCGAGGACGTGGCGATCGCCCACCTTCGCGCGCCGGAACTCGACTCCGACGATCCCGCAGCGCGACCTCGAGACCGAGGTTGCTCATGACGGTGCCGACAACCGGGCCCGCAACGCACCCTCGCTGTAGCGATCCCGCGCGAGGACGTACAGCAATTGATCGCCGTCGATCAGGTTGCCGCGCTCGTCGACCATCACGATGCGATCGCCGTCGCCATCGAGCGCCATGCCTACGTGCGCGCGCACACCCGTGACCGTGAGCTTCAGCAGGTCAGGCCGCGTCGAGCCGCAGCCGTCGTTGATGTTGCGGCCGTTCGGCGAGCAGCCGACGGCAACGACGTCGGCGCCGAGATCCGACATCACGCGCGGCGCGACCTTGTATGCCGCGCCGTGTGACGCGTCGACGACGATCTTGAAGTCGTCGAAGCCCATGCCCGACGGAATCGTGCTTTTGCAGAACTCCATGTAGTCGATGCGCGCCGACGCGGCGATCTTGGCCTGACCGAGCGCGCGCGAGTCGCGCGTGATCGGCGCCTCTTCGAGGCCGGCCTCGATGGCTTCCTCGAGAGCGTCCGACAGCTTCTCGCCTTCGGCATCGAAGAACTTGATGCCGTTGTCGTAGTAGGGGTTGTGCGAAGCGCTGATCACGATTCCGAAATCGGCGCCGAACTTCTTGGTCAGGTAGGCGATGCCGGGCGTCGGCAGCGGGCCGGTCAGCAGCACGTCGACTCCGGCGGCCACGAAGCCCGCCTCGAGAGCGGACTCGAACATGTAGCCCGACACGCGTGTGTCCTTGCCGATCAACACGGTGCCGCCACGCGGCGCCGAGCACGCGAGCCGCAGCACTCGCGAGCCGCAACGCGAAATCCACGGTCATGGGCGGCGTTCCGACCTGGCCGCGAATGCCGTCGGTGCCGAAGTAACGCCTCGCCATGAATGCCTCCCGCCCAGCCGGCGGCTATCCGGCCGCCATTGTAGTGGGGAGTGCGGTCGGGGAGTGTGTCGGCCGTCAGCGACGACGGCCCTCAGTGCTGACCGGCGGGACCCCCGAGCGGTGCGGTGCCCTTGTCGTCCGCGACGCCGCGCGGAGGGATCTTGCCCGGCTCCGACGGTTCATCCCAGTCAGCCGGCGGCCGCGGCTCGCGGCCTTCCATGATGTCCTTCACCTGCTGCTCGTCGATCGTCTCGTACTTCAGCAGCGCCATCGCCATCTTGTCGAGCTTGTCACGATTGGTCTCGAGGATGCGCTTGGCTTCGGTGTAGCAGGTGTCGATCAACAACCGAACCTCTTCGTCGATCGCGTGCGCCGTAACGTCGGACACCTGCTTGTGTCGCGTCACGCTGCGGCCGAGGAAGATCTCACCGTCGTCTTCCGTGTAGGTCAGGGGGCCGAGCCGATCCGAAAGACCCCACTTCGTGACCATGTTCCGAGCGATCTCCGTCGCCCGCTCGATGTCGTTCGACGCACCGGTCGTCACGTAGGCCGGACCGAACACGATCTCCTCGGCGAGCCGACCGCCGTACAAGCGTCTTCATGCGACTCATGAGCCGCTGCTTCGAGTTGCTGTAGCGATCGGTCTCGGGCAGATACATCGTGACGCCGAGCGCACGCCCGCGCGGGATGATCGTCACCTTGTAGACGGGGTCGTGATCGGGAACGCTCACGCCAACGATCGCGTGACCGGACTCGTGGTACGCCGTGAGCTTCTTCTCTTCCTCGCTCATGGCCATCGAGCGGCGCTCGGCGCCCATCATGATCTTGTCTTTGGCCTTGTCGAACTCGTCCATGCCGACCGTGCGGCGGTTCGCGCGCGCCGCAAGCAGCGCAGCCTCGTTCACGAGGTTCGCCAGATCGGCGCCCGAGAAGCCCGGGCGTGCCGCGCGCGATGACGCCCGGCTTCACGTTGCCGTCGACCGGCACCTTGCGCATGTGGACCTTCAGGATCTGCTCGCGGCCGCGCACGTCGGGCAACGGCACGACGACCTGGCGATCGAAACGGCCCGGCCGCAGCAACGCGGGGTCGAGCACGTCCGGCCGGTTCGTGGCCGCGATCACGATCACGCCCTCGTTGCCTTCGAAGCCGTCCATCTCGACGAGCAGCTGGTTCAGCGTCTGCTCGCGCTCGTCGTGACCGCCGCCGAGACCGGCGCCGCGATGCCGACCGACCGCGTCGATCTCATCGATGAAGATGATGCACGGCGCGTGCTTCTTGGCCTGGTCGAACATGTCGCGCACGCGGGAGGCGCCGACGCCGACGAACATCTCGACGAAGTCGGAGCCCGAGATCGTGAAGAACGGCACCTTGGCCTCGCCCGCGATCGCACGCGCGAGCAGCGTCTTGCCGGTACCCGGCGAGCCGACCATCAGCACGCCCTTCGGAATCTTGCCGCCCAGGCGCTGGAACTTCGCCGGGTCTTTCAGGAAGTCGACGATCTCGACGACCTCTTCCTTCGCTTCCTCGACGCCAGCCACGTCGGCGAACGTGATGCTGACCTGGTCCTCGCCGAGCAGACGCGCGCGGCTCTTGCCGAACGACATGGCACCGCGGCCGCCGCCGGCGCCCTGCATCTGCCGCATGAAATACACCCACACGGCGATCAGCAACAGAATCGGGAACGACGAGATGAACAGCTGGAGCAGGAACGACTGTTGCTTCGGCGCGTTGGCCGAAATCTGCACGTTGTGCTGCTGGAGCTCACCGATCAGCGCGGTGTTTTGGGTTTCCGGGTTGTAGGTGACGAACGGATCGCCATTGCTGCGACCGCCGCGAATGGCTTCACCCTCGAACACGACTTCCTTGACGGAGCCGTCCTTGACCCACGAAAGGAAGGTGGAATACGGGACCGGAGCGAGGCGCTGACTATTGGGGCCAAAACTGTTGAAAACGGACAGCAGGACGACCGCGATGATGATCCACAGAATGACGTTCTTTGCCAGATCGTTCAATGCGTTACCTCGCGAACAGCCCCCAGAACTCCCTTTGCTTCAAGACCCTACTACATCCCATAGGTTCTGGCCAGCAAATAAATCTCGCGACTCTCAGGCCGCGAGGCCTTCGGCTTGATGGTCTTCACAGTCGCGAAATGCCGACGCAGATCGCGTGTGAACGCGTCGATGCCTTCGCCCTGAAATGCCTTGACCAGCAAGTCACCGCCCGGCTTCAGGACCTCAGTCGCAAACAGCAGCGCTTCCTCGAGCAACGCGACGCTGCGCGGTTGGTCCATCGCACGATTGCCACTGATGTTGGGAGCCATGTCCGACATTACAAGATCGACGGCGATCCCACCGAGCATCTCTTTGAGCTTCGCCACGGTTTCGGGAGTCGTGAAGTCCGCCTGCAGGAATTCGACGCCCAGCGATCGGCTCCATCGCCAACAGGTCGACCGCGACCACACGACCACGTGGCGCGACGAGCTGCGCCGCGAGTTGACTCCAGCTTCCGGGAGCGCGAACCGAGGTCGACGCACACGGTGCCCGGCGTCAACAGCCGTTCCTTGGCCTGGATCTGCTCGAGCTTGAAGACGGCACGCGAGCGCCAGCCGGCGCGATTGGCCTGCTCGACGTAGATGTCGCGCTCCTGGCGCGCTCGCCAACGTTGACTCGATCCGGTTCGGCGCGGCATGCGCGACGCCTGTCAGAGGTACTCGACGGCGCTGATCTCGTAGGCGCGTTTGCCGCTCGGCGTGACGACTTCGACTTCGTCGCCCTCTTTCTTGCCGATCAGCGCTCGTGCGATCGGCGAGCCGATCGAGAGCAGTCCGCTCTTGATGTCGGCCTCGTCCTCGCCGACGATCTGGTAACGCGCCTCGCTACCGTCCTTGACGTCGACAAGATGCACCGTGGCGCCGAACACCACTTTGCCGCCCGCGTTGACCGCCGTGACGTCGATGATCTGCGCATTGCCGAGCTTGCCTTCGATGTCGCGAATCCGCGCCTCCATGAGGCCTTGCTGGTCTTTCGCGGCGTGGTACTCGGCGTTCTCTTTCAGATCGCCGTGCGCGCGCGCCGTAGCGATCGCGGCCGTGACCTTCGGGCGCTCCTCGAACTTCAGCCGCTGCAACTCCTCTTTCAGCTGCGCGGCCCCGCGTGCTGTGAGTGGCACCTTGCTCAAATCGCAGCCTCCGCGTGCAGGTCGTGCAGCCGATTTACGACGACGTTGTCCACGTAATCGAGAGCGTCGCACGTAGCCTTAGCGGCCGCCAGCGTCGTGTAGTACGTGACCCGGTAATGAACGGCTTCGCCGCGGATCGAGTGCGACTCGCGGATCGCCTGTTTGCCCTCGGTGGTGTTCACGATCAGGCTGATCTCGCGATTCTTGATCATGTCGACCACGTGCGGTCGCCCTTCGCGAACCTTGTTCACGCGCCGGCACTCGACGCCGCCCGCCGCGAGCGCTTCAGCCGTGCCTCCCGTGGCCACGATCTCGAACCCGCGCGCGATCAGCATCTTGCCGAGCTCGACTGCGGCGGGTTTGTCGCGGTCGCGCACGCTGACGAACGCGATACCGCGGCGCGGCAGAATCACTCCGGACGCGAGCTGCGCTTTGGCGTAGGCCTCGCCGAACGTGCGACCGGTGCCCATGACCTCGCCCGTCGATTTCATCTCGGGCCCTAGGATCGGATCTGCGTCGGGGAACTTGATGAACGGGAAGACCGACTCCTTCACCGCGAAGTACGGACGTCTGCCCGGCGCCGTGAAGCCCTGCTCCTTGAACGTGATGCCGGCCATGGCCTTGGCCGCGATCTTGGCGAGCGGCTGGCCGATCGCCTTCGACACGAACGGAATCGTGCGCGACGCGCGCGGATTGACCTCGAGCACGTAGATCACGCCGTTCTGGATCGCGAACTGCGTGTTCATGATGCCGTTGACCTGCAGGGCCTGCGCCATGAGCTTCACCTGATCGGCGAGCTGTCTGCTGCGTCTTCGGCGGTGAGGCTGAACGGCGGCAACGAACAGCCGGAGTCGCCGGAGTGAATGCCGGCCTGCTCCACGTGCTCCATGATGCCGCCGATGATGACTTCCTTGCCGTCGGAGATCGCGTCGACGTCGACCTCGACCGCGAGATCCAGGAACCGATCGAGCAGGATCGGGCTGTCGTTCGACACGCTGACGGCGCGATCGACGTAGTCGCGCAGCTCGTCCTCGCCGTACACGATCTCCATCGCACGTCCGCCGAGCACGTAAGACGGCCGCACGACGAGCGGATAGCCGACCTCTTTCGCCATCGCGACGGCTTCCTCTTCGGTGCGCGCGGTGCGATTCGGCGGCTGCTTGAGCTTCAGGCGGTGCACGAGCTGCTGGAAGCGCTCGCGATCCTCGGCGAGGTCGATCGAATCGGGCGACGTGCCGATGATCGGCACGCCGTTTTCCTCGAGCGCGCGGGCGAGCTTCAGCGGCGTCTGGCCGCCGTACTGCACGATCACGCCCTTCGGCTTCTCCTTGTGCACGATCTCGAGCACGTCCTCGAGCGTCACGGGCTCGAAGTACAAACGGTCGGAGCTGTCGTAGTCCGTCGAGACGGTCTCCGGGTTGCAGTTGACCATGATCGTCTCGAAACCGAGCGTCCTTCAGCGCGAACGACGCGTGCACGCAGCAATAGTCGAACTCGATGCCCTGGCCGATGCGGTTCGGGCCGCCGCCCAGGATCATGATCTTCTGCGCGGTCCGTCGGGTCGGCTTCGCAGAACTCTTCGTACGTCGAATACATGTAGGCCGTGTGGCTGCCGAACTCGGCCGCGCAGCTGTCGACTCTCTTGAAAACCGGCCTGATGTTCTCTTTGTGACGTGCTGAACGAACGACCTTTTCCTTAACGCCAATCAGGTCGGCAATTCGCCGATCGCTGAAGCCGCGACGCTTCAATTGGCGCAGCTCTGGCCTCGATCAAAATGCCGGGCCCGGACTTGGCGATGTGCTTCTCGATGTCCACGAGCTCCTTGATCTGGGCCAGGAACCAAGGATCGATCTGCGTGAGCTCACCGACTTCCTCGAGGCTCAACCCGTGGCGGAACGCGTCGCCGACGTACCAGAGGCGGCGACTGCCGGCCATCCGGAGCTCGTGCCTGAGCTTGGCCCAGTCTTCCTCGGTCTCGACGGTCTTCATGACCGGGTTCAGGCCGTCGACGCCGATCTCGAGACCGCGCAGGGCTTTCTGCAACGACTCCTGGAAAGTCCGGCCCATCGCCATGACTTCGCCCACGGACTTCATCTGCGTCGTGAGCCGATCCGCGGCCTGCGGGAACTTCTCGAACGTGAAGCGCGGCACTTTCGTGACGACGTAGTCGATCGTCGGCTCGAACGAGGCCGGCGTCGCGCCGCCCGTGATCTCGTTCTTCAGCTCGTCCAGCGTGTAGCCGACGGCGAGCTTGGCCGCGACCTTCGCGATCGGAAACCCCGTGGCCTTCGACGCGAGCGCCGAAGAGCGCGACACGCGCGGGTTCATCTCGATCACGAGCAGCCGCCCGTCCTTCGGCGAAATGGCGAACTGCACGTTCGAGCCGCCGGTGTCGACGCCGATCTTGCGCAGCACGGCGATCGAGGCGTCGCGCATGCGCTGGTATTCCTTGTCCGTCAGCGTCTGCGCCGGCGCCACGGTGATCGAATCACCCGTGTGGATCCCCATCGGATCGAGATTCTCGATCGAGCAGATGATGATGCAGTTGTCGTTCTTGTCGCGAACGACCTCCATCTCGAACTCTTTCCAGCCGATCACGGACTCTTCGAGCAGCACCTCGCCCGTGGGTGACTGCTCGATGCCGTTAGCTCACGATGTCTTCGAACTCTTCGCGGTTGTAGGCGATGCCTCCGCCGCTGCCGCCGAGCGTAAACGACGGCCGGACGATCGTGGGGAAGCCCACCTCTTCCTGCACCGCCCACGCCTCCTCGAGATTGTGGGCAATGCCGGCTCGCGGCGTGGCGAGGCCGATGTCTTTCATCGCGTTGCGGAATAGCTCGCGGTCTTCGGCCATGTCGATGGCCTCACGCGACGCCGCAATCAGCTCGACGCCATATTTTTCGAGAACGCCCTCGCGAACCAGGTCGAGCGCGCAGTTCAACGCCGTCTGGCCGCCCATGGTCGGCAGGAGCGCGCTCGGACGTTCCTTGGCGATGATCTCGGCGACCGTCTGCCACCGGATCGGCTCGATGTAGATCGCGTCGGCGCTGGCCGGATCGGTCATGATCGTCGCCGGATTCGAGTTCACGAGGATGACGCGGTAACCCTCTTCCTTCAGCGCCTTGCAGGCCTGCGTGCCCGAGTAGTCGAACTCGCACGCCTGCCCAATGATGATTGGGCCGGCGCCGATGATCAGGATGCTTTCGAGATCGTCACGGCGCGGCATTACTTGATCCGATTCCTAACTTGATTCTTCAACTTGTTGATTCACTTTACCTACGAGGCTTGAGCGCGTAGGCGGTACGTCTTCATCGAAGCGGTAAAGCGTTTGAACAGCGGCAGCAGGTCGTGCGGCCCCGGGCTCGCCTCGGGGTGGCCCTGGAACGAGAACGCCGGCCGATCGATGCGCTCGATGCCCTGCAGACTGCCGTCGAACAGCGAGCGGTGCGTCGCCCGCACGTTGGCCGGCAGGGTCGTCTCCTGCACCGCGAAGCCGTGGTTCTGGCTCGTGATCATGACGCGGCCGGAGTCGATCTCGACGACCGGGTGGTTCGCGCCGTGGTGGCCGAACTTCATCTTCTCCGTCTTGGCGCCGCTCGCGAGCCCGAGCAACTGGTGACCGAGACAGATGCCGAACACGGGCAGCCCTTTGTCGACGAGCGTTCGAATCGCCTCGATTGCGTAGTCGCACGGCTCCGGATCGCCGGGGCCGTTCGAGAGAAACACGCCGTCGGGTTGCAGCGCGAGCACTTCCTCGGCCGTAGTCGTGGCCGGAACCACCGTCAGCCGGCAATCTTCCTCGGCGAGCAACCGCAGGATGTTGCGCTTGATGCCGTAGTCGAACGCCACGACGTGGAACGTCGCAACCCGTTTCGTATAGATGGTCTGGCGGTCGGGCCAGATCGTGCCCTGGTTCCACTGATAAGCCTGCTTGGTGCTGACGAGCTTCGCCAGATCCATGCCCTTCAGGCCCGGGAACTTGCGCGCCGCACGCACGGCTTCATCGGGATTCGCCTTCGCACCGGTCACGATGCAACCGGCCTGCGCGCCTTTGTCGCGGATGACGCGCGTCAACTGGCGTGTGTCGAGCTCGGCGATCGCCACCGTCTTACCGCGGCGCAGGAATTCCTGCAGGCTCGTCTCGGCTCGCCAGCTGCTCACGACCAGCGACAGATCGCGAATGATCAAGCCGGCCGCGTAGGTCTTCGTGGATTCGAAATCGTCGGAGTTCGTGCCCGTGTTGCCGATGTGCGGGTACGTGAGAGTGACGATCTGGCGATAGTAGGACGGGTCGGTCAGGATTTCCTGATAGCCGGTCATGGCGGTGTTGAAAACCACCTCGCCCAGCGTCCGGCCCTCGGCACCCACGGAGATGCCTTTGAACACGGTGCCATCTTCGAGCGCTAGTATCGCCGGCTCTGCCACGCTGAGCTCCTACGAAATGTCGGCTTGCATGAACCCGCGGGATGGGCTGCAAGCCCGGCAGCCGATCCCGTGTTGATCAACGGGGAAACTCAGGCGGATATTCTAGCTCGCCCTTCGGTGAACGATCCACAGAAAATTCGGCGCGCTCGCGCGCCGCGGCTCGACGTACCGAAGCTCGTTCAATCGCGCGTGAGCCCGAGCACGTCGGCCATCGAGTACAGGCCCGGGGCCTGTCCTGCAGCCCAGCGCGCGGCGCGCAGCGCGCCGCGTGCGAATGTCTTGCGATCCGCGGCCTCGTGCCGGAACTCGACCTGCTCTTCGGCGCCGATGAACCGGACGGTGTGCTCGCCGACCACGTTGCCGCCCCGGATCGACGGCGAACCCGATCGTCCCGGGCACCCGCGGCCCGATTCGCCCCTGGCGCGCGTATACGCCGAGATCGCCGAGCTTGCGGCCCTGCGCGGCAGCGATGCGCTCGCCGAGCGCCAAAGCGGTGCCCGACGGCGCGTCGACCTTGTGCCGGTGGTGCGCCTCGATGATCTCGACGTCGTAACCGTCGCCGAGAGCCTTCGCAGCGCGGCCAACGAGATCCATGAAGACATTCACGCCCACGCTCATGTTCCGCGCGTAGACGACCGGAATCTCGTGAGCGGCCTTCTCCATGGCCTTCTGCTGGCGGTCCTCGAGTCCCGTGGTGCCAATCACGAGGGCCGTACCGCTCTCGATGCAGGCGCGAAGGTTGGCTTCGGTCGCCGCGGCAACGTGAAGTCGATGGCGACCTGCGCAGCGTGCAGCCCCTGCTTGCGCTCGTCGGTCAACGGTACTCCGACCGGATCGACGCCCGCGACCTCGCCCGCGTCACGCCCGAGCAAACGATCACCTGGCTCGGTGATGGCACCGATCAGCGTCAGGTCGTCCGCTTCGAACACGCAACTCAAGACCGCCCGGCCCATGCGGCCGGCGGCACCGAGGACCGCGACCTTCAGCAACTCGCTAAGCTCCCATCCGCTCGAAAAACTTCTTCACGCCGTCGAACCACGAACGCGCCCGCGGATTATGCCGCGATCCATCGTCTTGAAGCGACTCGTCGAACGCGCGCAGTCGTTCTTTCTGGTCTCCCGACAGGTTCACCGGCGTTTCCACCTGAACGCGGCAGAACAGATCGCCGACGCCACTGTCACGGACCGACCGAACGCCTTTGCCGCGCAGACGGAACAGGCTGCCCGACTGGGTTTCGGACGGAATCTTCAGCACGACGTTGCCGTCGAGCGTCGGCACGTCCACGGTCCCGCCCAGCACGGCCGTCGCGAAACTGACCGGCACCTCGCAGCTCAGGTTCTGGCCTTCGCGCGTGAAGATCGGATGCGACGTCACGGAGATGTCGACGTAGAGATCCCCAGGCGGCCCGCCGTTGCGCCCCGCTTCGCCCTCGCGGGCCAGGCGAATTCGGTCGCCGTTGTCGACGCCGGCCGGCACTTTGACCGACAGCGTCTTCGTGCGTCGCACGCGCCCGCGCCCCGAGCACTCGCGGCACGGCTTGTCGATCAAGGACCCGGCGCCGCCGCAGTTGGGGCAGGTTTGTTGAATCGAGAAGAAGCCCTGCGCCACGCGCACCTGGCCCTGGCCGCCGCACGTATTGCAGGTCGTCGGCTGCGAGCCCGGCTCCGCGCCCTTGCCGCCGCAGCGACCACACTCGACTTGCCCAGGTATCTCGAGAGACACGCTGTCGCCAGCGACGGCCTGCTCGAGCGTGAGCTCGAGCTCGTAACGCAGATCGGCGCCGCGGAACACCTGACTGCGACCACCGCGCCGCCCGCCTCCGAAGATGTCGCCGAAGACGTCACCGAAGATGTCGCTGAACGCGTCGGCGCCGCCGGTGAACCCGCCGCCACCCATGCCTTGGCCGCCCTGCAGGCCCGCATGGCCGAAACGGTCGTAGGCGGCGCGTTTCTCCTGGTCCGACAGGACTTCGTAGGCTTCCTTGACCTCTTTGAAATGCCCTTCGGCCTCGGGCTTGTCCGGATTGCGATCCGGGTGATGCTTCATCGCGAGACGCCGGTAGGCCTTCTTCACGTCGGCTTCGGCCGCATCGCGGCTTACGCCGAGCACTTCGTAGTAGTCCCGCTTCGCCATCCCAATCCTCAAACCAACGAGGAGAGCACGCAGAGCGTGCCCTCCTCAGTACCCCGTCTCACCGTGGACAGGTCGCGCGTTCAGCTGCCCTTGCGCTTGTCGTCCTTGACCTCTTCGAACTCGGCGTCGACGACGTTGTCGTCGCCACCGGCCGGCGTTTCACCGCCGCCCTGTTGCCCGGCGCCGTACATGCGCTGCGCCATGCCGGCCGAAGCGTCGCCCAACGCCTTCAGCTTGGTTTCGATCGCGGTCTTGTTGTCGCCCTTGATCGCGGTCTTCAAGTCGGCCAACGCCGACTCGATCTTCGCGCGCTCCTCGCCGGTCACCTTGTCGCCGAGCTCGCGCAGCGACTTCTCGGTCGCATGCGCGAGGCCGTCGGCCTGATTGCGGGTGTCCGCCAGCTCGCGGAACTTCGCGTCCTCGGCCGCATGCTGTTCGGCGTCGCCGACCATGCGTTTGATCTCGTCCTCGTTCAAGCCCGACGAGGCCTTGATCACGATCTTCTGTTCCTTGCCCGTGGCCTTGTCCTTGGCCGACACGTTCAGGATGCCGTTCGCGTCGATGTCGAACGTGACCTCGACCTGCGGCATGCCACGCGGCGACGGCGGCAGATCCGACAGATCGAAGCGGCCGAGCGACTTGTTGTCGCCCGCACGCCCGCGCTCGCCCTGCAGCACGTGGATCGTCACGGCCGTCTGATTGTCCTCGGCCGTCGAGAACGTCTGGTTCGCCTTGGTCGGGATCGTCGTGTTCTTGTCGATCAGCTTCGTCATCACGCCGCCGAGCGTCTCGATGCCGAGCGACAAGCGGAGTGACGTCGAGCAGCAGCACGTCCTTGACCTCGCCCGCGAGCACGCCGGCCTGGATCGCAGCACCGACCGCCACGGCCTCGTCCGGGTTCACGTCCCTGCGCGGTTCCTTGCCGAACAAGCGTCTGCACGGCCTCCTGCACCTTCGGCATGCGCGTCTGGCCGCCGACGAGAATCACGTCGTCGACCTCCGAGACCTTCAGGCCCGCATCGCTGAGCGCGGTCTTGCACGGCGCCATCGTCTTGTCGATCAGGTCCTCGACCAGCGACTCGAGCTTCGCGCGCGTCAGATTGATGTTCAGGTGCTTCGGACCGCTCGCATCCGCCGTGATGTACGGCAGGTTGACCTCGGTCTGCTGCTTCGAGGACAGCTCGATCTTGGCCTTCTCGGACGCTTCCTTCAGGCGCTGCATCGCGAGCGGATCACGCCGGATGTCGACGCCGCTCTCCTTCTGAAACTCCTTCGCGAGGTAGTCGATGATGCGTTTGTCGAAGTCCTCACCACCGAGGAACGTGTCGCCGTTCGTCGCGAGCACCTCGAACTGATGCTCGCCGTCCACTTCGGCGATCTCGATGATCGAGATGTCGAACGTGCCGCCGCCGAGGTCGTACACCGCGATCTTGCGATCGCCGCGCTTCTTGTCGAGACCGTACGCGAGCGCCGCCGCCGTCGGCTCGTTGATGATGCGCTTGACCTCGAGGCCCGCAATGCGGCCGGCATCCTTCGTCGCCTGGCGCTGCGAGTCGTTGAAGTAGGCGGGCACCGTGATCACGGCCTCGGTGACTTTCTCGCCCAGGTAGTCCTCGGCCGTCTGCTTCATCTTCTGGAGCACGCGCGCCGAAATTTCGGGCGGCGCCATCTTCTTGCCGTTGACCTCGACCCACGCGTCGCCGTTGTCGGCCTTCACGACCTTGTACGGCACCATGCCGACGTCCTTCTGCACGACGTCGTCTTCGAACTTGCGGCCGATCAGTCGCTTCACGGCGAACAGGGTGTTGGTCGGGTTCGTAACCGCTTGCCGTTTTGCAGTTTGGCCGACGAGCACCTCGTCGTCCTTCGTGAACGCGACGATCGACGGCGTCGTGCGATCGCCCTCGCTATTCTCGATGACCTTCGGCTTACCGCCTTCCATGACCGCGACGCAGGAGTTGGTCGTCCCCAAGTCGATGCCAATCACTCTACCCATGATGGTTCTGCTCCAAAATCGTTGAAAAAGTCGTGAAACCTTCGATTACTGCGAGATGGGGCGGCTGATGCCACAATTCAAGCATCGGCGCCCCGCGCGACGATGACCTTGGCCGCGCGCAGCAAGCGGTCGTTGAGCTCGTAACCCTTCTGGACGACTTCGAGCACCGTGTTCGGCGCCACGTTGGCCGCCGGCAGGAGGCTCAAGGCTTCGTGTTTGTTCGGATCGAACGGCTGCCCTTCGGGTCGATCTCGCGGATGCCGACGCCGCGAACGCTTCGTCGAGTAGCCGCACCGTGGCCCGGAACCCTTCGAGCACGGCTCCCTGCCCGCCTTCTCGGCCGCCGCGAGCCCGGCCTCGAGGCTGTCGCGCACCGGCAGAATCGCTTGCGCCAACCGTTCGGCACCGAACTTGCGCGCGAGCTCGACCTCCCGAGCGCTGCGCTTGCGAAGGTTATCGAGCTCCGCGGCGACTCTTAGATAACGGTCGCGATGCTCGTCCGCTTCGCGTGCGCAACGCTTCGAGCGCGGGATCGGTGGCTTCGGGTGCCGCGTCACCGGCGTCCGTTTGTTCGTCGTTCATAGCAAATCTCGGCTCCGCCCCGGGGGCAGAGCGCCTCGAACCAAGGGTTGTTCGGCAGATGGGGCTTAGTTGCTCGACTTCAAGGCGCGGCCGAGCAACTTCGCCGTCACGTCGACGATGGGGATCACCCGCTCGTAGGCCATGCGGGTCGGGCCCGATGACGCCGAGCACTCCCATCGTATCGTCCTCGCGTCACGTACGGCGCTGCGACGATACTGCAGTTGTCGAGCAACTCATAGCCCGACTCCTGACCGATGAAGATCTGCACGCCTTCGGCCTTCAGGCTCTGGTCCAGCAGAGTGCAGGATGTCCTGTTGCCGGCCGAACGCCTCGAACAGACCTTTGAGCGTCTCGACATCCGCCAGCGTCGCTCGAGACCCATGAGATTCGTTTCGCCCGCGACGCACGAACTCGGGCGGCGGATCGCCTTCCGGGACCACCTTCTGGCCATTTCGATCGCTTCGATCATCAGCGCGTTCATGGACGCGCGGGTCGTCTTGAGCTCGGCCAGCAGCAGCTCGCGAACTTCGAGAAGCGAGCGGCCGCTGAAACGATCGTTCAGGTAATTGCTGACGCGGCGCAGCTCGTCGGCACCAAAATCTCGATGAACGTTCAAGATCTTGTTCTGGACCTCGCGGTCGTTGATCGACCAGTATCGCCAGCACGCGTTGGTTGGACAGCGGTAGGAACTCGATCTGGCGCAAGCGCAGTCTGCGCGCGCCGCGGCACGGTGACGATGCCGGCCAGGCTCGTAACGGCCGAGAGCAAGCTCGACACGGACAGCGCGAGCGCCTGCGGGTCCCCGCCGGCATCGTTGAGGCCCTGACTGAAACGCAGCATATCTTCGCCCTTGGGGGGCGTGAGCTTAATCAATGTGTCGACGAAGAAACGGTAACCCTTGCTGGTCGGCACTCTTCCCGCCGACGTATGCGGCGAGCTCACGAAGCCGAGCTCCTCGAGGTCGGCGACGATGTTACGAATCGTCGCGGGACTCCATTCGAGCCCCGATTCGCGCGACAGCGTCCGCGAGCCGACCGGCTGCCCTTCGCGAATGTATCTGTCGACGAGAATGCGCAACAGAAGCTGTGCACGCTCGTCCAAAACGTCTCGTCGTTTGTCGCTCGCCATCGGCGCTGGCTGTGATAACTTAGTGGCCGCTTCGAAGCGAAGAGCCACGCTAGCAACGGGTTCCGGCCACTGTCAAGAAACCGATCATGCCGCGTGAATTCAAGACGGTCGGCTTATGGGGACGGCTTGAGCGAACGAGCGGTCGCCGAACCTGCGCTGCAGGTGCTGAAGCACCTGAAGAAACGCGGCATCACAGTGTTCGCTTCCGCCGAGTCCGACGGTAACGACGCCTTCGGCGAGGCCACGCGATGTCGCCGAAACGCGATCTCGTGCCGCGCGTCGACTCGTGATGGCCGTCGGCGGCGACGGCACATTGTTGCACGCGGCGCGCCACGTCGCCGGTCGCGACGTGCCGCTGCTCGGCATCAACCGTGGCCGCCTCGGCTTCCTCACGGACATCTCGCCCGAGCACATGCTCGCACGCCATCGATGCGATCCTCGCGGGCGACTACCTCGTCGGAGCGGCGCTTCGATGCTGAACGCGAAACTCGCGGCCGGCCCGACGCGCAGCCGCTGCTCGCGGTTGAACGACGTCGTGCTCCAGAAGGGCGAAACCGGCCGCATGCTCGATTTCGTGACCATCGTCGACGGCAGTTACGTGAACACGCACCGCGGCGACGGCCTGATCGTGGCCACGCCGACGGGCTCCACCGCCTACGCGCTTGTCGTGCGGCGGGCCGATCATCCAGCCGAACGTCGACGCGCTGGTCATGGTGCCGATCTGTCCGCACACGCTGAGCGACCGGCCGCTCGTGCTGAAGCTCGACGAGCACCGTTCGCGTGAGTCTCGAGTCGACACTCGACGCGGATCGGCGGCGCAGGTCGTATGCGACGGCGAAGCCCTCGGACGCTCGCGCCGGCGAAATCGTCGACGATCGGGCTCGCGGACGAGACGGTCACGTTGCTGCATCCGCGCGACTACAACTACTACGAGCTGTTGCGTTCGAAGCTGAACTGGGGCCGCGCGAATCGCGATCGCCGCCGCCCCGCGCGGCTAGCGAACATGCTGAGCCTGATCAAGGCGAAGAACTACGCCGTCATCGACGAGGTCGAGCTCGAGCTTGCGCGCGGGCTCAGCGTGATGACCGGCGAGACGGGCGCCGGCAAGTCGATACTCGTCGACGCTCTCGGCCTCGCGCTCGGCGACCGCGCGGACGCCGGCGCCGTTCGCACTCGGAGCCGAACGAGCCGAAATCAGCGTGCTGTTCGAGATCCCGCACGAGCACGAAGCGATCGATTGGCTTGCGGAGCGCGGCCTCGACGACGGCACGAGCTGCGCGCTGCGCCGCGTCGTCGGCAGCGACGGCCGCTCGCGCGCGTTCATCAACGGCCAACCGGCGACGTTGCAGGACCTGAAAGCACTCGGCGGCCTGCTAGTGGACATTCACGGGCAACACGCGCATCAGTCGCTACTCGAGGCGGCCGCCCAGCGCACATTGCTCGACTCGTACGGCGGGCACGAAGATCTGGCCGCGGAGTCGCAGACGACTACGCCGCATGGCGAACGCTCGAGCACGATCTCGAGACGCGTCGCAAGAGCAGCTCGAACCGTTCGGCCGAGCTCGAGTTGTTGCGGTTCCAAGCCGCGGAGATCGACACGCTCGCGGTCGGCGACGGCGAGCCTCAGCAGCTCGCGCATCGAGCGCGACCGGCTCGCGAACACCGACCGCCTGCTCGGCGGAGTCAGCGACCGCGCTCGAGCGGCTCGCGGAGAGCGAAACGGCGTCCGCGTACTCCGCCGTGGTGCATGCGCGCCGCGAGCTCGAGCGGCTCGTCGAGCACGATGC
>CAVVIC010000021.1:0-197009 GCA_963748045.1 uncultured Gammaproteobacteria bacterium | reverse complement strand
GGCATTGCGCGCGCCGGCCGAGCTGCTCGCAGGCATCGAGGCCGAAGTCCGCGATGTCGAGTCGACGCTCAGCCACTACCGCGACCGCATCGAAGCCGATCCCGATCGTCTGACGTGGGTCGACGAGCGGCTCGCAAAGATCCGCGCCGTGGCGCGCCGCCATGGCGTGGCGCCCGAGGACCTCCGCGCCACACTTGCTGCGTTGCGCGCCCGCATCGGCTCGCTCGACGACAGTGCCGACTCGCTCGAAGGGTTGGCGGCCAAAGCCGCAGCCGCACGCTCGACCTTTTTTGCGGCGGCGAAGAAGCTCAGCGTGAAACGCGCCAAACAGGCGGCAGCGCTGAGTCGCGCCGTCACTGCGAGAGCTCACGGAGCTCGGCATGCCGCACGGGGAGTTTCGCGTCGATCTCGAGGCCAAACCCGACGAACGAGCCGACGGCACCGGACTCGAGCGCATCGAGTTCCAGGTTCGGCTGAATCCCGGCCAGGCCTTCGGCGCGTTGAGCAAAGTGGCGTCCGGCGGCGAATTGTCGCGCGTAAGTCTCGCGATCGAAGTCGTACGCTCCGGCGCGTCGCCCGTCACGGCTTTCGTATTCGACGAAGTCGACGCCGGCATCGGCGGCCGCGTCGCGGAGATCGTAGGCCGCAAGTTGCGCCACCTTGCGAAGGCGCGCCAGGTGCTGTGCGTGACGCACTTACCGCAGGTCGCGAGCCAGGGCCAGGCCCACTACCGCGTCGTGAAGCTGACGCGACGGCAAGACGAGCCGCACGCAGGTCAAACCGCTATCGGCCGACGAACGAGTGGAAGAGCTCTCGCGGATGCTAGGGCGGCGTCGAGATCACCGAACGCACGCGCGCTCACGCCGCGGAGATGATCGACCGCGCCGCGCGCTGAGCTCAGGGCTTCTTCGGCCGCACGTACAACACGAGGCTGTGATCCTCGATGTTGTAGCCGTACTTTTCGGCGATCTCGCGCTGGATCGCCTCGATCCGCTCGTCGAAGAACTCGGTGACCTTGCCCGTCTCGAGACACACCATGTGGTCGTGGTGCGTGCGGTCGGCGAGCTCGAACACGGCCTGGCCGCCTTCGAAGTTGTTGCGGCTCACGAGGCCGGCGCGTTCGAACTGGGTCAGCACTCGATACACCGTCGCGAGGCCGAGCTCCTCGCCGCTGTCGAGCAGCGCGCGATAGATCGCCTCGGCCGACATGTGCCGCTGCTGGCTGTGCTCGAGAATCTGGAGCACTTTTAGCCGCGGCGAAGTGACCTTGAGTCCGGCTTTGCGAAGATCTTGTCGTTCCACTTGCGGCTCGCTCGGAACTTATCGAGTATGATGCCGCTCGGATTATGAACCAGACTTGGTGTGCACTCCACCGTGTTTCAGCATCTGCCCTCGATTCGTCGTCTCGTGCTGCTGCTGCCTCTGGCGTCTAGCCGCCTGCGTCTACCGCATCGACGTCCAGCAGGGCAACCTGCTCAAGGACAAAGACGTCGCTGCAAGTCGAAGTCGGCATGACGCGCAGCCAGGTCCAGTTCCTGCTCGGCACGCCTATGGTCGCCGACAGCTTCCATCGCGATCGTTGGGACTACGCGTACTACCTTGCGCAAGGGCCGCTCGCCCGACGTCCAGCGCCGGTGGGTCGTGGTGTATTTCGAGAACGACCGCGTGTCGAAGATCGACCGCGAGCTTGCGCTGACAACCTTCCTCTTAGAGTAGCCGCAGACGGGCAACCGGTCGTTCCGGGTCTAGGTGGACGGCGTGCCGCCGTAGATCTTCCCCGCGCGGTCGATGAACGCGCCCATCTGCGCTCCGGCAAGCTCTTCGAACACCTTGGCGAACAATGCGCCGAACGGCGATAGCGTGACCTCGAACCGCAGCGACAACGACACGTCGGTGCCGGACGACGACGCGGGCACGAACTTCCACTCCCCGCGCAGCCGCCGGAACGGGCCGGACACGAGCTCGATGCCGATCTGCTCCGGCCGGCTGCAAGGTGTTGCGCGTACGGAAGCTCTGCTGAAAGCCGAACACCCCGATCTCGAGCGTTGCTTCGACCGTGCTGCCCTGGCGAGCGTCCACGCGCGCGCTGCGGCACCAGTGTAGAAACTGTCGGATAACTCTCGACGTCGTTGACGAGGTCGAACATCTGTTCCGCGCTGTAGGGTACGTGCGCGTGGCGTTGCACTGTAGGCAAAAGACGGTCCCCAAAAACTGTCGGCGTGTTTTTCGCCGGCGATTCTAGGATCATTGCGCCTCCATGGCCAAGAAATCCGACCAACCGAGCCCGATCGCGCAGAACAAGAAGGCGCGCTTCGACTATTTCATCGAGGAGCGCCTCGAGGCCGGGCTCGCCCTGCAGGGTTGGGAGGTCAAGAGCATGCGCGCCGGCAAAGCGCAGCTGACCGATGCGTTCGTGATCCTGCGCGAAGGCGAAGCCTGGCTGCTGGGCTCGCACATCGCGCCGCTGAACACGGCGTCGACTCACGTAGCCGCCGACCCGAAGCGCATTCGAAAGCTGCTCCTGAATCGGCGCGAGATCGATCGCCTGACCGGTCTCGTCGACCGCAAGGGTTATACGCTCGTCGCACTCGAGCTCTACTGGAGCAAGAATCGCGCAAAGCTGGCCATGGGTCTCGCGAAGGGCAAGAAGCAGCACGACAAACGCGACACCGAAAAGGATCGCGACTGGGATCGCGACCGGGCTCGCGCCATGAAGACGCACTAGCGCGAAACCGCGAACTCGCGCCTTGCAACGCGCGTGCCGGTGCCCTAAACTAGCGGGACCTGGGGGCGACCTGGTTTCGACGTGGGTCGCGAAGCCTGAGGGGCATGCCGAGGTGCAGTTTCCTCGTTAAACCGTCTGCAAACTGTTAGTTGCCAACGACGACAACTACGCACTAGCCGCTTAAAAACCGGTTCGGTGCCGTCTGACTGGAGCCGTGCTTGTGCGTCCAGCGTCCTTCGGGACACTTCAGGCGTCATATCTCACAAGATCGCGACGAGGTAAGTCCGGGACCGAGTCGCTAAACCTAAACGGAATCGCTGTCAGTGGGCCCTGTTCGTCGGGTTGCTGGCAGTTAAAACAATAGACGCGACTACGCATGTAGAACCGATGGTAGAGGGCTTGCGGACGCGGGTTCGATTCCCGCCGCCTCCACCACCTCGCGGGGAACGGCGCTGACTGCAGCGCCGTTGTTCTTTGGCTCGTCACGGCGGGAAGCCTGTATACTTTCCGCGAGATCCCGCCCCACTCTCCTTCCTTCCTGGGCCCGTTTCTCCTGCGGCCACACGGCAGTCGACATCGGCTGTCAATCGGCGGAGCACCGTCGACGCGCGCACTCCGGCCGCGAGAACACAAGGACACTCCATGTTCAGCCGTACGCCACGACTCGGAGCGCTTGCTAGCGTCCGAATCCTTCTCGCGGCCCTCGCCCTGCTGCCC
Organism: uncultured Gammaproteobacteria bacterium; assembly: GCA_963748045.1. Classification (GTDB taxonomy): domain Bacteria; phylum Pseudomonadota; class Gammaproteobacteria; order Steroidobacterales; family Rariloculaceae; genus FEN-1219. Next base: position 193,567 of record CAVVIC010000021.1, on the reverse strand, counting down.
AGCATCACACTCGCTCAACAGATTCGCGAACCGGTTCCGGACAACGCACACGCGAAGCACTACGGAACCGGTTGGGAGTGCGACAGCAAGTACCGCGCTAGCGACGGCGCCTGCGTCACGATTCAAGTACCTGCCAATGCGTATGCCACAGACTTGTCGTACGGACGCGGTTGGGAATGCAGCTACGGCTACGCGCTGATCGAAAACACTTGCGTGGAAGTCGTCGTCCCGCAAAACGCGTACTTCGTGGAATCTCTGAACGGTTGGCGATGCCGCCGCGGCTATGTGACCGTCGGTAAGGAATGCGCCTCGGTCAAGGTGCCTGAGAACGGCTTCCTCAAGGAGTCATCCTACGAGCGCAACTGGGACTGCGGTCGAGGCTATCGCGCTACAGAGCAAGCATGCGTCGCAATCGCGGTCCCTAAGAATGGCTACCTGACGAATACGTCTTTCGGACGAGGGTGGGACTGTGATCGCGGCTATCGTGAAGCGAGCGGTGCCTGCGCCGCGATTGCAGTACCGAAGAATGGCTATCTCACTGACCTTTCCTATGGATCAGGATGGGCATGCGAGCGCGGATACCAGGTCTCGAACGAGTCTTGCCTCGCCGTCGAGTTGCCTGACAACGCTCACCTCAAATTCCTCGGCAACGGATGGGAATGCAACCGCCCGTACCGCGAAGATCGAGGTCAGTGCCGGCGGCTTTGAAACATTCCGCGGGTGCCGCTCGCGCCGAGCCATGCTCGAGCGCCTTCGGCCGAGAGCGCGACGCGGCAAGGTGATCCCTGGCTAGGGTTTCTTGGCCACCGGGGGCGGGTTGCACTTGAACGCGTCGACGAGCACACCGCTGTGCCCGGACTTGCGCACGATCGCAGTGTCCGCTCCGGCTTTGGCGGCTTCCTTCAAGGCGTTTTGAGTACTCAGAATCACTCCCGGTTCGCCGCCAGCTCCTTCGCACGAGCGAAGCTTACGATCGCTCGATCCGCCCGGCCTATCTCCGTAAACGCGCGGCCCTGCAGCAGGTAGAACTCATCGTCGTCGCGCTTCAGGCGAATTGCGCTGCGCAGCGAAATCAGCGCATCGTCGAAACGCTTCTGGTCGTAAGCCAGCTGCGCAACGCCGAAGTGGTAGTACGGGTTCACGTCGCGGTAGCGACGGATCCTCTGCCGATACTCGTCCGCGAGCTCCGTATCGCCGAGCGCGGAATAGATGGCCACCAGGTTCGCGAGCGCCGACTGCTCGGTCGGATCTGCTGCAAGCGCGCGCAGCTCTGCGGTCTCCGCATGCTCATGGAGGCCGTGCCGCGCATACAGAACGCCGAGGTTGACCCAGGTGCCGGGAATGTCCGCATGCGTGCGCGCGGCCTCGCGCAGCATCGCGAAGCTGCGCGGGTACTCCTGGCGCACCAATGCCTCGGCGCCGAGGTTGTTGTAGAACAACGCGAGAGCGTAGCGATCACCGATGGCGCGAATCGGGTATTTCTCGCGGAAGTTCGCAGTGTTGAAGTCGACGAAGAACTTACGGCCGAACGGCGCGAGCACGGCGGCGTTGACGTGGTTGTCGACGATCAGAGCGCCCCCTTCGCTATTGAACGTCCGCGGCACGTCGACGAGCTGGTAGCGCGCTTCGAGTCCCGCTGCCCGCGCGAGCGCAACGAACAGCATCGTAAACGACAGACAGTTGCCCTGGCGCTCGTGAAACACCTGGCGCGCCGTGCGCGTCGACGAGCCGCTGTACACGATCGAGAACAGGCCGCGCTGTTGCATCGCCTCGCGCAAGCGCGTGAGTCGCACGACCGGATCCTCGATTACTTTCAACGGCGCGACAAACGCGCGCATCTCGTCGTCGAGACCGAAGGCTTCGTCCTCGCTCGGAACCGCGGATAACACAGAGGCGGCCCAGGGAAAGGCGCTACCGCTGAGCACCTGCTCGGGAGTCAGGGTCGACCTAGCAGGCCCCAAGGCGGTGCACGCCTCGAGACAGAAGAGAGCGACGACACAAAGCAGTGACGTTCGGCTCATGACCCCGCACCGGGAGTCGTTATGATTCGATCTTAGCCCTTTGCAGCGCTGGCGGCGACCGCGTACGACACCAGGCGCGCCGGCGCTAACGGCGCCCGCCCCCAAGCAGCGAGCCGAGCACCCCGCGCAATAGAGCCCTTCCCGCCTGCGAGCCCACGGCCCGGGCCGCGCTCTTGGCCATGGCCTCCACCAAGCCTTGCGACTGCTGGCCGCCGCGCGGCCCACGCCGGCCGAACAGGATTTCCTCGGTCAAGCTGCGCCCCGTGTTGGCTGGCTGCTGTGGCACCTCCCCAATCGGTGCATTGTGCGGGGGTGGCGTCTCGGGCTGGCGAACCGCCGTCCGCGCCTTCAGCACTTCGTATGCCGACTCGCGGTCGACGGCTCTCTCGTAGAAGCCCGCCACCGGCGAGGAGGCAACGATTCGCGCGCGCGCCGCCGCGTCGATGGGTCCGATCTGACTGCCAGGCGGCACTACCAGCGCACGCTCCGTCACTCCCGGCCGACCCTGCGCATCGAGCAACGAGACGAGAGCTTCGCCCACACCGAGCTCCGTGATGGCCTGCTCGATCTTGAGTGCCGGGTTCGGGCGCATCGTCTCGGCGGCAGACTTCACTGCCTTCTGGTCGCGCGGCGTGAACGCGCGCAACGCGTGCTGCACGCGATTGCCGAGCTGGCCGAGCACCGTGTCCGGCACGTCGAGCGGATTCTGCGTGACGAAGTACACGCCGACACCCTTCGACCGGATCAACCGTACGACCTGTTCGATCTTGTCGAGCAGCGGCTTTGGCGCATCCTTGAACAACAGATGCGCTTCGTCGAAAAAGAACACCAGCTTCGGCTTGTCGAGGTCACCGACTTCGGGCAAGTGCTCGAACAACTCCGCGAGCATCCACAACAGCAGCGTGGCGTAGAGCTTCGGCGCAGCGAGCAACTGATCGGCCGCCAGGATGTTAACGACACCCTTGCCGCTCGAGGTCTGCAACAGATCGGCGATGTTCAGCATCGGCTCGCCGAATAGCTGCTCCGCGCCCTGCTCCGTGAGCGTCAGCAACGCGCGCTGAATCGCGCCGATCGAAGCCACCGACGCGTTGCCGTATTCGGTCGTGTATTCCGCCGCATGCTCGCCGACGTGTTGCAGTATCGCGCGCAGATCCTTGATGTCGAGCAACAGCAGACCCGCGTCGTCGGCGATCTTGAATGCCAGCGTCAGCACGCCGGCCTGCGTGTCGTTCAGGTCGAGTAGCCGCGACAGCAGCAGCGGCCCCAAGTCCGACACCGTTGCGCGGATCGGATGCCCCTGCTTACCGAACACGTCCCAGAACACGACCGGACAAGCTTCATAGCGCAGCTCGAGGCCCAGCGCCTTCGCACGCTCCGTAACCTTCACGTTGTTGCCGCCGGCCGCGGCGATGCCCGACAAGTCTCCTTTGACGTCGGCCATGAATACGGGAACACCGATGCGCGAGAACTGCTCGGCCATCGTCTGCAGCGTGACGGTCTTGCCCGTGCCCGTTGCGCCCGTGATGAGTCCGTGACGGTTGCCGAGCGCGGGTAACAGACCAAGATCGGTGTTGCCTGCCTTCGCGATCAGCAGTGGGTCGGCCATGTACAGTGATCCTCTCTCGCGACTCGTCGGCACCGCGCGCCTCATCCGCGGTTCCATGGAATATACAACACGCACCGAACTACGGTAGCGTAGCCGCACATCAGCGGCCCTCCGGCCGTTGTCGACCACACGCTCGTCGGGGGGGGGATCCGTCGCGATGGCGACCACTGTTGCTAAACGTTTGCCGCGGCCGTTATCGCTCGGCCTCTGGGCCGCCGTCGTCGTGCTCGGCACGTTCGCGCTGGCAGGCATCGCATTCAATCGCGGTGAGAGCATCAACGCGATGTGGTTCATCGTCGCGGCGATCTGCATCTACGCGCTCGGCTACCGCTTCTACAGCGCATTCCTGGCGGCCAAGGTGCTCGCACTCGATTCGACGCGCGCCACACCTGCCGAACGGTTCAGCGATGGCCGCGACTTCGTACCGACGAACCGCTGGATCGTGTTCGGTCACCACTTCGCCGCCATTGCGGGCCCGGGCCCTCTGATCGGCCCCACGCTCGCGGCGCAGTTCGGTTATCTGCCCGGCACGTTGTGGATTTTGATCGGCGCCACACTCGGCGGCTGCGTGCAGGACTTCGTGTCGCTGTTCTGCTCGATCCGGCGCGACGGCCGTTCGCTCGGCCAAATGGCGCGCGACGAGCTCGGCGCGATCGGCGGCGCAGTAGCGCTGATCGGCGTGATGGCGATCATGATCATCCTGATCGCCGTGCTCGGCCTCGTTGTCGTGAACGCAATGCGGCACAGCCCATGGGCCACGTCGACAGTGGCCGCTACGATTCCAATCGCGCTCATGATCGGGCTGTTCATGCGGCACCTGCGTCCCGGCCGCGTGCTCGAAGGCACGGCCATCGGCGTCGTGCTGCTTCTGCTCGCCGTGTTCGGCGGCGGCTGGATCGACAAGCACGAGACACTGCGTACATGGTTCGACTATGACGCGTCTGCGCTGGCGCTGATGGTCATCGTGTACGGCTTCGCGGCGGCCGTGCTGCCAGTGTGGCTGCTGCTCGCACCGCGCGACTACCTCTCCACATTCATGAAGATCGGCACGATCGCCGCCCTCGCGATCGCGATCGTGATCCTGAACCCCGCGGTCAAGATGCCGGCGCTGACGCAATTCGTCGACGGCAGCGGCCCGATTTTCAGCGGCAACGTGTTCCCGTTCGTGTTCATTACAATCGCCTGCGGCGCAATCTCGGGCTTCCACTCGCTGATCGCGTCGGGCACCACACCGAAATTGCTGGCCAATGAGCGCGATGCGCGCTTCATCGGCTACGGAGCCATGGCCGTCGAGTCGTTCGTGGCCATCATGGCGATGGTCGCAGCGTGCGTACTCGATCCCGGCGTGTACTTCGCGATCAACAGCCCGGCCGGAGTCGTGGGCGCGCAAGCCGCCGACGCCGTCGCCACGATCACCTCGTGGGGTTATCCCGTCACCGCGGAACAGATGCAGATACTCGCGCGCGAGATGGGCGAGTCGACGTTGTTCGCACGCACCGGCGGCGCGCCGTCGCTCGCAGTCGGCATGGCCAGCATCTTCTCGAGCGCGTTCGGCAACACGTTGCTCGCCGTCTGGTATCACTTCGCGATCATGTTCGAGGCACTGTTCATTCTCACGACCGTCGACGCCGGCACGCGTGTCGCACGTTTCATGTTGCAGGACATCCTCGGCAACATCGCACCGCCGATGGGGCGCACGAGCTGGTACCCGAGCGTGCTGATCTGTAGCGGGCTCGTCGTCGCGGGCTGGGGCTACTTTCTCTACATCGGCACGATCGACCCGCTCGGCGGCATCAATAGCCTGTGGCCACTGTTCGGGATATCGAACCAGATGTTGGCCGCGATCGCGCTGTGCGTCGCGACCACCGTGCTCGTGAAGTCGGGGCGGGCTCGTTTCGTTTGGGTCACGGCGCTGCCGCTCGTGTGGCTGGTGGCCGTGACGTCGACGGCGGCGTGGCAAAAGCTGTTCAGCCCGGACCCGGGCTTAGGGTTCCTGTCGCACGCCGATGGCCTCACCACGAAACTCGCGTCCGGCGGGTTGGTCGGTGCCGCTGCCGACCAGGCGCCGCGACTGATCTTCAACGATCGTCTGGACGCCGCACTGACGGCCTTCTTCCTGATCACGGTTTGGGTGCTGGTCGTGGAAACTGCGCGCGTGTGCCATGCCTCGCTGTCGGGCAAGCGCTGCCCGCCACTGGCCGAAACGCCGCACATACCAAGCCGACTCGTGGAGGATTGGGTCCGTGACTGACGCATTGCGCCGCGTGTGGGCCGTGATCCGCGAGCTCACGGGCGATGACGCCTACGAACGCTATCTCGCACATTGGCGCACCCACCATGTGCTCGAGCGTGCAACACCGCTCGACCGCGCCGCGTTCTGTCGCGAGGAACAGCGGCGCAAGTGGGAAGGTGTACGCCGCTGCTGCTAGCGCTCGACGCCTAGGCGGGGTCGCGCGGCGGACCGTTCGGCAACGCGAGCTGCTGCGTGCCGCCCGCGGGCGGTGACGCAGGTACCGCGGGCACGGCCGGCGAATCACCCTGAGCAGGCGCCGCACCGTCGGCCGGCACCGCCTGGCCGTCGGGTGTCTCGGCAAGCCCGAGCACTTTGGCCGCATCGGTCTCGTTTTGAACCTGCTCTTCGTCGGGCAACCCGCGAATCGCGCGCTCCGTCTTCTCGTTCAACACGACGAGGCTGATGCGCCGGTTCATTGGGTTCAGCGGATTGGCGGTGTCGAGCGGCAGCGACGACGAGAGGCCCACGACGCGCAGCACCTTGCTGTCCTTCATACCGCCCGCGACGAGTTCGCGGCGCGACGCGTTAGCGCGATCGGTCGACAGCTCCCAGTTCGAATAGCCGCGCTCGCCGAGCGCGTACTGCGACGCATCGGTGTGACCGGCCAGCGAGATGTAGTTGTCGACGTCGTTCAGCAGGCCGCCGATCGAGTGCATGATGTCGACGGTGTAGTCCTTCAGCGCGGCACGGCCCTGGTCGAACATCGGCCGGTTCTGCTCGTCGACGACAGTGACCTGCAGGCCCTCGGCCGTGATCTCGAGCCGGATCTGGTTCTTGAACTGTGCGAACTTCTGGTCGCGCTGGACGGCGTCCTCGAAGCGCTTCTTCAAGCCCTTGAGCTTCTCGGATTCCTGGCGCTTAAGCTCGGCGCGGGCGGCCTGCAGGTTGATCGTCTGGCGCTTAACCGGCTTATCGGAGCGCTGAACCTGGCCCGCGCTGCGAGTCAGATCCTCGCCGCCGCCTTTTAGGATGCTCGACGCGTCGCCCGAACCCGTGCCACCCGCGAGCGCGACGCGCAGCGGCGTCTGAAAATATTCGGCGATACCTTTGCGATCGCCTTCGGCCGTCGAGCCGATCAGCCACATCAACAGGAAGAACGCCATCATCGCGGTCACGAAATCCGCGTACGCGATCTTCCACGCACCGCCGTGATGACCGCCGCCGCTGACCTTCTTGATCCGCTTGATGACTAACGGCGGACGAGCTTCGTCGTTCATCCGCGCCTACTTCTTCGCGGCCTTCGCGCCAGCGCCGGCCTTGCCGGCGCCCTTCACGTGTTTCTCGAGCTCTGCGAAGCCCGGCCGCTCGGTCGAGTACAGCACCTTGCGCCCGAACTCGACAGCGACAGTCGGAACCGCATCGTTCAGGCTCGCGAGCAATACTACCTTCACGCACTCGAGCGCTTTACTCGCTTCGGCGGCCTTCTGCTCGAGCAGTCCGGGCAGCGGTGCAACGAAGCCGTACGACAGCAGGATGCCGAGGAACGTGCCGACGAGCGCGTGCGCGATCAGCACGCCGAGCTCCGCTGGCGGCAAGCCCACGGACTCCATCGTGTGCACCACGCCCATGACGGCCGCGACAATGCCGAACGCCGGCAGACCATCGCCCACTTTCTGGATCGCGTGAGCCGGGCACCTCCGCTTCGTGGTGGTGCGTGTCGATCTCGCGATCCATCAGCGCTTCGATCTCCATCGCGTTCAGCTTGCCGCTGACCATCAGGCGCAGGTAGTCGGTGATGAACTCGATCAGATGGTGGTCTTTCAGGACCCTCGGGTACTTCTTGAACAGCGCGCTGTTCTTCGGCGCTTCGATGTCGCGCTCGATCGCGAGCAACCCTTCCTTGCGAGTCTTGTCGAGGATCTCGTACAGCAGCGCCATGAGCTCCATGTACAGCGCCTTCGTGTACTTCGAGCCCTGCAACAGCGTAGGCAGTACTTTCAGCGTGGATTTGATCGTCTTGGCGGGGCTGCCGATCACGAACGCACCGAGCGCGGCGCCGCCGATGATCAGGAGCTCGAGCGGCTGGTACATCGCACCCATGTGGCCGCCCGCGAGCGAATACCCCCCGAACACCGCAGCGAGCACCATCACGTAGCCAACAAGGACCAGCATCCTGCTCTCCAGCAACCCAACGAACGCAAAGGAGAGTCGTGGCTCCCCACGGCCTGGTTTTCGGCTCCGCAGCCCAATACTTGAGAGCTAAAACTGGGGACTGAATCACTCCGAGCGGCGCGTGCTTCTGCCAGTCAGGCCTTGAGTCCGAGCGGCCCGAGAGTCCGTTGCGCGAAAAAGTCCGCGAGTGTGAGACCGGACAGCGGCAGGAGCCGTGAATGGCGCGTCGAGCCCGACACGCCCCTGCTCCACGAGCTGCAGCACCGCGATCGCAGTGGCGAGCTTCGTCAGCAAGGTGAGCCGGAACACGGAATCCGGCCGCAAGCGCACGCCGCTGATCGATGGCGGCCGTCGCTGCGGCACACGGGCATGAACGCGCTACCGCGCCGGGCGCGCGACCACGTGATACGTGAACGACATCTTCTCGCCAACCGACAACGCGCCCATCAGGGCCGTGAACGGCTGCATGCCGAGGTCGGCGTGGTTCAGATCGAACTCACCGCTCGCGTCGACGCGATCGTCGGTCACCATCACCTTCGTCGGCACCGTCAAATCGACGGCGCGCCCGAGCAGCTCGATCTTGAGCTTGAACGTCTGCGTCCCGGCGGCGCCGAGCGGCCCCGTGCCGCTCACGCGGATCGTCGGGAACTTGTCGCCGTCCAGCACGCGGTCGGTCAGCATGTTGTGGCGCGTGCCCTCGATGTCCTTGGCCGTGGGCACGCTCGCGAATTCCTCACCGAGACCGCTACGCAGCATTCGGATCGTCGATCACGAGATCCGCGACGGGGATCACGATCTCGAAGTGCGATGCCGAGAGATCCTGGGCGCCGACGGTCACGCTGCCGCGGAGGCCGGGCACGGCGATCACGTGATTGTGGCCGAGCCTCGCCAACGCGCCCGCCTTGTACACCAGCCAGTGGATGTCCGAAGCCGCGGCGTCGATCGCGAAAACCCGGTCGGCGCCCTGTGCGGCCGCGAAGCCGGACCAGGCGAGACACAGGAGGGTCAGTAACCGGAAAGACGAGCGCATGGGCCGGTCTCCGTCGCCGCTGCGGCCCTGTTGGCCGTTGCGATTACTGTAGCACGCGGCCTCCGCGCTACCCGTCGCGCCGCCTCAAGAATCGCAAGTGCCGGCCGATAACGATTGCGTACCTATTGCCGGCGCGGAATGAACCGCGGGCCCCGGCGCAGACGAGAGGATTGCGTTTGGACTTAGCAACTCTGTTCGGCCTGATCGGCGTGTGCATCGTCCTCGGCACCGCGATATTTCTCGGCGGCTCGATCTGGTCGTTCCTCGATCCGGCGTCGGTCGTGCTCGTCATCGGCGGCACGCTGCTCGTCACGCTGATGAAGTTCAGCTTCCGGCAGTTCGCGAACGCCACGAAGGTGGCCATCAAAGCGTTCATCTACCGCGTGCCCGAGCCCGAGATACTGATCGAATCGGCCGTCGACCTGGCGCACCGCGCGCGTGCCAACGGCCTGCTCGCTCTCGAGGACGCCGAGGTCCCGGACGAGTTCTTTCGCAAAGCGCTGAACCTCGTCGTCGACGGTCACGACCCCGACGTCGTGCGCCTGATCCTGAACAAGGACTTGGAGCTCACGCTGAAACGACATCGCGACGGCCAGTCCATCTTCAAAGCGATCGGCGACGCGGCGCCCGCGATGGGCATGATCGGCACGCTGATCGGCCTCGTGCACATGCTCGGTCATATGAACGACCCGAAGGAGATCGCGCCGGCGATGGCGATCGCGCTGCTCACGACGTTGTACGGCGCCGTGATCGCAAACCTCGTCGCAATTCCGATCGCCGACAAGCTCGCGCTGCGCAGCGCCGATGAACGGCTCGCGAAGTCGCTGATCATCGACGCCGTCATGAGCATTCAGGACGGCCAGCACCCGCGCGTGATGCAGGACCTGTTGCAGAACTACCTGCCGAAGTCGCAGCGGCCCGACGAGCAACGGGCCGCCTGAGCCGCCATGATCGGCCCCGAGCAGGAGCTCCGCCCGCAGCAGCGCGCCGCCGTGGATCGTCACGTTCGCCGATCTCATGGTGCTCCTGATGTGTTTCTTCGTGCTGATGCTGTCGTTCTCCGAGCATGGACCCGGCGAAGTTCAAGCAGATGTCGGGCTCGATGCAGCAGGCCTTCGGCGTGCAGACCGAAGTGACGGCGACCGATCCGCCGAAGGGCACGAGCCTCGATGCGAAGGAGTTCAGCCCCGCCGTACCGGAGCCGACGGACCAGCACGAAGTGCGACAGCACACCGTGGACTCGGATCTGAACACGCTGGATCTCGGGCTGCAGCAACGCCTGCGCGAGCTCAAAGCGCAGGAGGAAGCCGCGGACCAGCAGGCGCAACAACTGCGCGCGATCTTTCGGCAGGAAATCGACGACGGCAAGCTGCTGATCCGCCAGGAAGGCACGAACGTCACGATTCAGCTGCTCGAGAAGGACTCGTTCCCGTCGGGCAGCGCCAATCTCGAGACGAGCTCCGTCGACACGCTCGCGAAGGTCGGCAGCTCTCGTCAGCGCGATGACCGGCGCGATCACGGTGTCCGGCCACACGGACAACGTGCCGGTCCGGCCGGGCGGCACCTATCGCTCGAACTGGGATCTATCGGCCGCGCGCGCGGCGTCGGTCGGGCACGAACTGCTCGCTGCCGGTCTCGACCCGACCCGCCTGATGGTGACCGGCCACGCGGACACGCAGCCGCGAGCGGCGAACGACTCGCCGGCGAACCGCGCGCTGAATCGGCGCGTGGACATCACGTTCGCGAATGGCCGCGATCGGCCGAGCCGCTGGGAAGACGCGGCGCCTGCGCCGCCGCTAGAAGCGAATCACGAAGCCGACCGTCGCGTACGGCAACAGGTCGAGATCACTCAGCGAATCGCGCAGCTGCGCCTGCTTCGTCGGCGATGTCCTGCTGGAACGCCGGGTCGCCGAGCAGCGTGCCCGAACCACGCAACGTGACTCGCGGCGAGCCCTGATCGAGCACCCCGATGTCGAACGACATGCCGAAGTGGCGTCTTCTTGCGGGACCAATCCCAGCCCAGTCCGAGGAAGGGCGCGGTCTCCTTGAAGCCCACGGTGGTCGTCAGCACACCGACTTGTGCCGGTGTATACGACGTATTGCCGATCGTGACGTTGCTCGACGGGCGGCTCTCGCCGTTCAAGCCGTTGTCGTTGCGCAGGATGCCGACCGTCAGCCGGAACGGCGACTTGAACGGATGCAAGTCCACGCCGATCGATAGCGAATCCCAGACGAAATCGAACTGGTAGTCGATGCCGGACTCTGTCGCCGTCGAAGCCGAGCTGCGAGCCGTTGATGCCGCCGCGAATCGCCCAGCGGTCGCTCAGATTTCGCGTGTACTCCACGCCGAGACCCAAGCCGCCCGCCTTGATGCCTATCGCGTTGTCCCCCGCCCACGCCGCCGCAGGCAAGCAGGCAGATGCCGGCCAATGCAATCCTACGAACCATGCAAACCTCCGAATCCGCTGCGATCGTTAGCCTTGTAACACTAACCGCGCCGCGCGAACGCGCGGAGGGATGGCGTCACACAACGCCGGCTGAACCGGCGGACCGTCCGGCGGGACTCACTGTCGGGCACCCCAAGGGGCAGAGCCAACTTTCGGCCCCGCGAGCGGTCATAAGTCACCGCTACGCGAGGGTCTGTTGGCCCGTCGGTTTCGGTGCTAACGTTGAACGAAGACGGACGCTTGTTCCGCCCAGGACGCAGAGTTCCGCTCATGCCGCTACCCTTCGGAGATCGTGTCGCAACGCGCTGGCTCGCGCTCGCCGCCACAGCGCTGCTCGGCGGGTGCGGCGGCACGCAGGTCATCGTCGAGTCGAAGTTCCCTACTCCGCTCGTGGAACCGCTGCCGGTCAGCGTGGGCATCCTGATCCCCGAAGAGCTCTACAACTACATCTACACCGAGGACGTTCCGGATCAGTCGCTGTGGACGATTGCGCTCGGCGACGCCAACGTCGCAATGCTGCAGCCGTTGTTCAAACGCATGTTCCGCGACACGCGCGCCGTCGATGGCGTGCCAGCGGGCAGTGCCCCGGCAGGCCTCGATGGCGTGTTCAAGCCCACGATCGCCAAGTTCGAGTTCGACGTGCCCGTGGGCCAGCGCGACAAGTTCGTCGAAGTCTGGATTCAGTATCAGTTGAGCCTGTACGACGCCGACGGCCGCTCGGTCATCGACTGGTCGGTCAGCGGCTACGGTAAGTCGGAGCTCATGCGCAATCGCCAGGATGCGGTGCAAAAGGCCGCGATCGTCGCCATGCGTGAAGCCGGCGCGACGATTTCTACAAAGTTCGCCGATCAACCTCAGGTCAAGAGTTGGCTAGGGGAGAAAGGACATGCAACCACACCAGGGGCAGGACCGCAGGCAGCCGCCAAACCCGAAGCGCAGTGACATGAAGCTCACGCACTTCGCCGCCGATCGCGCTCGTGACCGGCCTCATCGTCGGCTGCGGCATTACGTCGCGGGTCGAGCCGTACAAGCAGGGCACTGCCGTGATCCAGCAAGGCGAGCACGTCGTGGTGCTAGCCCGCAAACAGCACGCGAACCACGAAGCCGAGGCAGACTTCGTGCAGTGCATCAGCACGGCGCTCGCGAAGGGCGACAAACCCATTGAAGTGCATCCTTCGAAGGAATTCGAGGACAAGATGTATCCGTGGTTCGAGCCGTCGACCGCGCCGCTTACCACCGAAGACTTGTCGCACCTGTTCGAGCGCCCCGGCGTGCTGGACCAGGTGCGCGGCACGGGAGTCCGCTATGTCGTTTGGCTCGACGGCTCCACGGATCGCGTAGCGAGCGGCGGCGGCATCAGCTGCGCGGCCGGCATCGGCGGCGCGGGCTGCATGGGCCTCGCGTGGTGGGAAGACGATTCGCGCTACGACGCCACGGTTTGGGACATCAGGGATCTGCAGTCCGCGGGCACGATTCACGCGGACGTGAAAGGCCGTTCGGTCATGCCGGCCATCATCATCCCGCTGCCCTTCATCGCGCACCCGCAAGCGCACGCTTGTCGGGACCTGACGAAGCAGCTGAAGCAGTTCCTGACCACGCCCGAGGGTTACGGCGGGCGGCCGACGGATGCGGGCTAGCTAACGCGCGCGCGCGCGCCGCGGCGGATCCTGTCTTTCGCGCGCATCGCACGGCCGCTGTGCCGCGACGCCCTATTTCCTACTCCGCCACCGCGCCGCGCCAGTCATTCGCGAAGTGACGGGTTCACTGGCACCGGCGGCGCAAAACCCTTAGCGTATTCACGAGGAACCGGGTCCAGCCCACTGAAATGCCGACGAATCCGTTCGACGACGTCGCCGACGACGAGCGCACCGACGAGCTGCCCGCACTCGTCGAAACCGTCGTGCTCGGCAGCGCGGCAGCGGTAACGGACGGCGATTCACTCGAGGACACGGCCGAGCGGACCGCGAAACTCCCAAACGCAGCTGGCGGCTCGACGGCCGATATCGAATCCTTGCAGACCGACCTCGCCGCCCGCGGCGCCAAGATCGCCGCGCTCGAGGAAGACATCACGCGACTCTCCGCGCGCTGGAACGAGATCGAGCGCCACCTAACCGCGCGCGACACGCGGATCGAAGAGCTGAATCGCACACTCGGCGAGCTGCGGCGCACGCTCGCGGAACGCCACGTCGCCGAGCAACGCCTGGCGACGGAGCTGGCGCGGCGCGGCGCCGACGTTGAACGGCTGAACAGCGAGAACACCGCGCTGCGCGCGGCCGCCGCGACGGCAGAGGCCAAACTCGCGGCACTGGTGGCGGAGTCGACGGCCCCGGCGCGCACCCAGGCGGACTCGAGCTCGGCCGCGGCGCTGCGCCAGGAAGTCGCGAGCCTGAGCGCCTACATCGCCAACCGTAACGACTGGTGGCGCGAATTGAAGTCGCTGGCTACCGCTTCCGCCGAGCGGATCGGCACCCTGCAACGCGAATTGCGGGACTTGACCGCAGCGCACCGCGACGCCAGCGCGCTGGCCGTTCGCGAATCGACGCGCGCGGGCAAGCTGCGCAGCGAGCTCGTAGCGGCGACGCACATCGTCGAAGCAGCAACGTCGCGAGCTCACCGCCGCGCGCGCGGCGACGGATCGAAATCAAGACGCCCTCCGAAACACCGCGAGTCGAAGCGGCGCAATCTGCCGCGCCTTCGGCGGCGACCGCACCGAACGAAGTCTCGCCGGCCGCCGGTGCGCCACCGAGCCTGGCCAGCATCGACCAGGACATGGCCGGCGCCACCCCGATCCCCACTGCCGGCGCCAGCGATCTGCTGCCGGCGCCGGCGTTCGAGGTGCTGGCCGCCCTCGAAGCCGAGATCGCGCACAAGCGGCAGCAGATCGGCGCTCAACTGGTCGAGCTGCGCGAACGCGAGCAACGGCTCGAGGCCAGCGCCGCGACAATCGAGCGCCTGCGCCAGGAATTGGCGACGCTGCGCACCGAGCTCGAGCAGAAGCGCGCCGACGTCGGCCGACTCGAGCGTGCCGTCGTCGACAAGGATCGCGCCCTCGACACGCGCGACGTGCGCATCGCAACGCTTCAGGAGGAGCTGAACCAACGGCTCGGCGCGATCCAGAAGCTGAACGCCATGGACCTCTCGCTACAGGGGCTCAGCTCGAAGATGTCCGATCGCTTGCGGCGCGCCGAGCCGGCCCCGGAGCCGACCAACGTGCCGACGTTGGTGTGCCTGACAGGTGACGCGCCGAAGCAACTCGCGTTGACGAAGAAGACGATCACGATCGGCCGCGGACATCATTGCGACATCCAGATCCTCACGCACTTCGTGAGCCGCGAGCACGCTCGAGTCACGACGGATCGCGGCACGGTCTTCATCGAAGACCTGGCCAGTACGAACGGCGTGTTCGTGAACTCGATCCGTGTCGACCGCCACGAACTGCACCACGGCGACCTGCTGACGATCGGCGAGACGCAGTTTCGGTTTCTGGAATCGGTGGCACACTAGTCGCTGCGCACACGCGAGACCCCTCGACCCATGCCCAACGACACCTTGCGACGCGAGATCATCATCGCCGCCGTGTTGTTCGCGTTCGGCTTCTTCGTGCTGCCGCTCGCGATCTACTGGGTTGGCCGCGAGCTGATCGGCAACTACTCGACCGATGCGTCCGCGGGAGCCCTCGCGTTCGCTGAAAGCATCTGGGCGGATCTGCTGCGCTTCAGGCTGGCGGCATGGGTACTGGTTCTCGCTCCGTACGGCCTGGTTCAGCTGCTGCGGCTCACGCGCCGCCTGTGGCGCGCCGCGCCACTGTGATTCCGGTCACAAATCCGTGTCCCAGGCGAGAAGGCTCGCGGCAACGTCTGTTATCGTTTTTCCAGAGCCACCCCTTGTGTCGTCGACATGCTCAAGCTCTTGAAACGCTGGCTCGGCTGGGACGCCGATTCCACTCTGTTCGACTTTGGCGACCTGCGCCCGCGGCAGCCGCCGACGACCGCACACGCTCGGCCAAGGCGGAGCGCCACCGCCGGCCGTCAAGCAGCCTACCGCGCCACCCGGCACTGCTCCACCCCAACGCCGCGACAAGTCGAAGGAGCGCGACCCTCGCGACGTGCTCGACAATCCGCGGCTGACACTCGACAAGCCCGCCGACGACGGCTTCGATCCCTACAACACCGGCGCCTTCAACCGCAGCACCTCGTGGGAACGGATTGGCCGGCACAAGAAGCGCTGAGCCGGCGGCTCGAGCAGCCTCAACGCGGCCAATAAAACCAAGCCGCGAATGCCAATCCAAGCAACAACGCCGCGTGCACCGGCCAGCGCCAGGCCGCACGCCGAATCTGCCCGTAGAACGCAGCGCCCGCGACCGCGGTCAACGCCGCGAAGATCGCGAGGCTGCCGAGCAGTGCCGGCAACTCGCTGTCGAGCCGCGGGTATTCGGACCGCAACACCGTGAACACGACGGCCACACCCGCCAGCGCAAAGCTGATCGCCGCCGCGCTGCCGAGCACGAACCCGAGAAGTGCTACCGATGGGCGCATTGGCCTTCTACCTCATCGACCTAAGGTTGGGAACGCCACCGCGCTCACGTTCGTGATTCGGTTTGGGTTTTTGACCGCAACGGGCTTGATTCACTGGACTTGGGGCCGGAAACTCACCAAAGTATGTGTGACTAGCGGCGCCACGGACTCCAAGGAGGAAACGTGAGGGTGTTGTTCGGCCGGTTCTGCACCAGTGTCATCATTTTGACTGCGAGCTGGGCGTCGTCCGCCGCCGTCGAGCCGTTGCCGCCACTACAAATGGCGAACAACGAGCACGCCATCGCGAGCAACGTGACGAAGCTTATCGAAGAGCTCCACTACTCGCTACCGCACCTCGACAACTCGCTGTCGTCCGCCATCCTGGACCGCTACCTCGATACGCTCGACGGCAACCGCATGTACTTCACGGCGGCCGACATCGCGAGCTTCAACCGGCTCCGCTACGAGCTTGACGATCGGACCCGTACCGGCGACCTGCAACCGGTATTCGACATCTTCAATCTGTTCCGCAAACGCGCCAGCGAGCGCGTCGACTATGCGATCGGGCTGCTCGCCACGGAGCCCGACTATGCCGTCGACGAGTCGTTCCGCTGGGATCGCAACATGCTGCCGTGGCCCTCCTCGGAAGCCGACCTGAACGAAGTGTGGCGGCAGAACGTCAAGAGCGACGCGCTGCGGCTCATCCTGACCGGCAAGACCTGGCCCGATGCGGCGAAGCTCCTGAAGGAGCGCTACGAGCGTTCGTTCAAGCGCGTCACGCAGCTGACCATCGAGGACGTGTTCGAGACGTACATGAATGCGGTGGCCCACAACATGGACCCGCACTCGAGCTACCTCTCGCCGCGCCAGAGCGAGGAGTACCGCATCCAGATGAGCCTGTCGTACGACGGCATCGGTGCGTCGCTGCAGCTCGAGGACGACTACGTCAAGGTCATGAACATCATTCCGGGCGGCCCGGCCCAGATCGACGGCCAGCTGAAGCCCGAAGACCGGATCACCGGCGTAAGCGAAGGCGGCACCGAGCCCGTCGACGTCATCGGCTGGCGGCTCGACGACGTCGTCTCGAAGATCCGCGGCCCAGGCGGCACGAAGGTTCGCCTGCAGGTGTTGCCGGCCGGCTCACAGCCGGGCTCGCCAGAGAAGACCATCGAGCTCATGCGCGACAAGATCAAGCTCGAGGAACAGGCCGCGAAGAAGCAGCGGCTCGAGATCCCGTTCGAGGGCAAGACGTACAAGATCGGCGTCATCACCGTGCCGAGCTTCTACCAGGACTTCGCTGCGCGCAGTCGCGGCGAGGAAGACTATACGAGCACGTCGCGTGACGTGAGCCGCCTGCTCGACGAGTTCAAGGCCGAGGGCGGCATCGACGGCCTCGTCATGGACCTGCGCGCGAACGGTGGCGGCCACCTGTCGGAGGCCACGGAATTGAGCGGCCTGTTCATCGAACGCGGGCCGATCGTGCAGCTGCGCGAGACGCGCGGCACGATTCAGGTGCTCGACGATCCGAGCCCGGCTGCCATTTACGGCGGCCCGCTGGCCGTGCTCGTCGATCGCTATAGCGCGAGCGCATCGGAGATTTTCGCCGCCGCGATCCAAGACTACGACCGCGGCATCATCATCGGCCAGCAGACGTTCGGCAAAGGCTCCGTGCAGAACCTGTTCCCGCTCGACCGACTCATGCGCGGCACCGACAACGGCCAGCTGACGCTGACGATCGGCAAGTACTACCGCGTGACGGGCGAGAGCACGCAGCACCGTGGCGTGATCCCCGACATCGAGCTGCCGTCCGCCGTGGACCCGGCCATCGTGGGCGAAAGCACGCGCGACACGGCGTTGCCATGGGACCGCATTCAGCCCACGCGCTTCAAGCCCGATCCTCGCCTCGCCACGGAGATCCCGGACCTGCGCGCTCACCAAGCCGCGCGGGCCGCGAAGGACCCGGACTACGCGTACCTACTGGGCGACGTGGCTGCGTTCAAGGACATCGCTGCGCAGAAGAGCGTTTCGTTGAACATGCAGAAACGTGTTGCCGAGAACAAGAAGGTCGACGAAGGCCGCCTGGCACGCGAGAACACGCGCCGCGCTGCGCAGGGGCTGCCGGCCCTCGCGAAGGTCGAGGAGCTCGAATCCGCAGAGCGGCCCGAGAGCATCTTGCTCAAGCAGGCCGCCCGCGTCGTGGCAGAGCTTGCCCAAGTCGAAGGGCCGCCGCATCAGCGTCAGCTGGTCAGCGGCTCCGAAGGGGCGCGCAAGTCGGAAGCACGGCCGCAGTGATCGCGGCCGCGGCCTAGCGCATCACGGCCAGCAGGTCCCAGTAGTCGTCCGCGACGACGTTGATGCGCAGCGGCGCATCGGCCGATCGGCGCGCGAGGTCGACCTCGTTGTTGGCCTGCGCGCTCGGGCTTCTCGAAATCAGCTGCAGACACTCGATGTTCGGCACGGAGTCCGTGTCGTTGCGATACTTGACTTCCGCCAGCAGCAAATCCGTGCGGCGCTTGACCTGATCAGCCAGCGTCTTCTGCTGCTTCAGCTCCTCGATCTTCTCCCGGACGCGCTCGACCATTCGGTCGCAGTCGCGCCGGTCACCGAATTTCATGTCGCCGACCGGACGCTCGGTGGAGGTCTTGGCCAGCGAAGCCAGATCGTGCTCCGAGAAGTGCGCAACGAGGTGCTGCGCGAGCCCGATGATCGCGCAATTGATCAAACGCCGGCTATCGAGCGACAACTCCTCGGGCTCGGGCAGCGGCTCACCCTGGATCTTCTCCGCGAGCTCGCGCAGTTCCGCGAGTTTCTCGTCGAGCATGTGCCGGCCGTCCTTCAAGCCCGCGATGCGGTGCTTCAGACCTGGACCGCGGAACCACCGAAGCACACGGTTCATGCGTGCCAACTGCTGCTCGGAGCGGTTCAAGTCGTCGACCACGGCGCGATGCTTGTCGGCGAGACCGCCGACCTTTTCGTTGATGGCATCGAGGCGGCGTTTACGCTTGGCAACCTCGGCGTCCTGGACTTGCGCCCGCTCGCGCTTCTCGCGCTGCGTCTGCAGCTCTTTGCCGAATTGCTCGAGCCGCTGAGCGCCGATGCGCCATAGGTGCCGGAGCTGAAAATAGACCATGGCATTGGCGGCAGCCAGCGGGTTCGTCAGCAACCTCTCGAGGCCCTCGAGCTGCTCCTGCGCCCGGACAATCGCGCCTTCCTGCTCCTTCAGCTTGTCGATCAGCTCGAAGCGCTCGCGCCGCAGAGCCTTCAGCTCACGTTTTACGCCGGCACGATTCCAGTACAGCTTCAGCAGCTGATCCGTCGGCTCCTCGGCCTGACGATCCAGGAGCGCGCCTAGCATGTGCCCCCACGGATTCTGTAACACAGCTCCATGGCGTGAAATATAGCGTTCTGCCACGGTTCAAACCGTGACTCAAAGCAAGGATCGGGAGGTGAAGGCCGCTCAGCGCGGCAGGCGGACGCTGCGGTCCAATCTGTGACCGACGTCAAACAAATAGTCGAGCCACTTGTTCAGCGTCATATTCACGCGCCACCGTCGGTCGAGCTCGGCGCCGCTGCTGGCGGCCAGCTCGCGTAGCTTGTGGTGGCAATGCCGCTCCCTGCCGCTGACCGCCTCCACAAGGCGCGCATCGTGGTAAACCCGCAGGGTCAGATCCGGGTCGGCCACCGTGATGCCCTCGGCCTCCGGGAACCAGTACGTCAGCTTCAGCGTGGTCGTGTAGGGCTCGCGGCGCATGATCGTCGCGTGCAGGTCGCTGTCCTCCGGCGAGGCCGAGATCACGACGTCGCTCGGCCAGTCGAACGCCGTGGTCAGATTGTGCAGCTTGATGTAGTTGCTCTCATACAGCGTCATGAGCCCGGTGAACGTACCGGGCCGATACACGCATTCCGGGATGATGAGGCTGTCGACTAGCATCCTGGTTACCCTATCACGTCACCAATCGGAGCGGCGTTTACGCCTCAAGCCCGGCGCGACTAGGCCGATCACGACGCCGCTGAGCAGCACGCCCGCACCGACAATGAACCAGGTCTGTCTGTCCTGGCCCACGAGGCGGGCGGTCGCGGCGGTAAGCTCCTCGACTTCTCGCTCACGCTGAATGAGGCGTTGTCGAAGACTCTCGTTCTGGTCGCGAATCTCCACGACGTTGGCTGCCGCCGTGCGCAGATCCGTGAGGTCCTTGCTGACCTGGTCGTGACTCGAGCGCGTCTGCGCAAGATCCGTCTTCGTACCCCCGAGCTCGGCGGTCAGCGCGCTGACCTGCTGCTCGAGCTCCGTCGTACGCGTCTTCGCCGCGGCGAGGCCGCGCTCCGCGGCCCCCAACTTGTCGCGCGCGATAGGCTCCGGAGTCAGAAACCTGGTCAGGATGAAACCCTCGGTGCCCTGGTCTTGCACGCGGACACGCGAGTAGCCGGCGCCGGCATCCTCGAGAACCTGAACGGCGGCCCCAGCCTCGAGATTGCGCAGAATCAGGTACTCGGTGCTCGGCCCGCGCCGCAATTCGACGATCGTGCGATCGGATACGTATCGCGTCTGCGCGTGCACGCTCGTCGCGAGCAACAGCAGAACAATCGCAATCGGTCGAGCCCGCATTCCAACGCCTCGTGATGCAACGATGGCCCGAGACTAGCCTATCCCTGTTGCCAGGAACAACTGGCGCTTGCGCATTTTGCGCGCAGCTTCAGGAATTGGTTTTTTGGGGTCGAAACAGCTGCTCACGGTAGAACCGCAGCTCGCGGATCGAGTCGTGGATATCGGCGAGCGCGAGGTGCACGGATTTCTTTTCGAAGCGATCGCCGACCTCCGGCATCCACAGCTTCGCCAGAATCTTTAGCGTCGACACATCCAGGTTACGGTAGTGAAAGAACGCCGCGAGCTCGGGCATGTGCCTGATCAGGAACCGACGGTCCTGACAGATGCTGTTGCCGCAAATAGGCGACGCTCCCTGATCGACGTACTGGCGAATGAACGCGAGTGTGACCTGCTCCGCTACCGTTTCAGGCGTCGTGCTCGCGCGCACGCGCTCGGTCAGGCCCGAGCTCCCGTGTTGCCGTGTGTTCCACTCGTCCATCGCGCCGAGCACGTCGTCGGTTTGATGAACGGCGAGGACCGGCCCTTCCGCCAATACGGTCAACTCCTTGTCCGTGATGACCGTGGCGATCTCGATGATTCGGTCGCGATCGGGGTCGAGCCCCGTCATCTCGAGATCGATCCAGATCAGATTTTCCTTACGACTCACTTCGACGCTCTCCATGGATACGCGGCGTGCTAGCCCAGCGCACCTTTCAGCGGGCGGCCACCGAGCACGTGCAGATGCACGTGGAACACCACCTGGCCGCCCTCGCGATTCACGTTCATGGCCACGCGATAGCCCGGCAGGCCGTGGTCGCTCGCCAGTCGCTTGGCCGTGAGCAAGAGCCTACCGATCAACGCAGCGTGCTCGGGATCGAAATCGTTCAACGTGGCAACGTGAACCTTCGGTATCACGAGCCAATGGAACGGCGCCTGCGGATGGATGTCCTTGAACGCAAGGATCTCATCGTCTTCGTAGGCGCGATCCGAGGGTAGCTTCCCCGCCACGATCTTGCAGAACAGACAGTCAGGATCGGCAACGTTCGCCATTCGTCAATCTCCTTCGCCGTGCGCCGAGATCTCGCGGCGGCCCGTCAACGCACGCGCCAGCGTGCCACCGTCGATGTACTCGAGCTCGCCGCCCACCGGGATGCCGTACGCAATGCGGCTGGCGCGCAAGCCATGCTTGTGCGCGAGCGTTGCGACCAGATGCGCCGTGGCGTCGCCTTCCACGGTGACGCTGGTGGCCAAGACCACCTCGTTGAAACGCTCGGCCGCGAGCCGGCGCTCGAGCAGCTCGAGCCCGAGCTCGGCCGGTCCAATGCCGTCGATCGGCGACAGGTGCCCCATCAGCACGAAGTAGCGGCCTCGGTAAGCGCCCGACTGCTCGATCGCGAGCAGATCGGCAGGCGTTTCAATGACGCACAATTGATTCGCGTCGCGCCGGTCGCTCGCACAGAAACGACACAGCGCCTCCTCCGTCAGCATGCGGCAACGCTCGCAATTGCGGATCGAGCGCATCGCACTGTCGAGCACAGCCGCGAGCCGTCCACCGCCGTCGCGATCCTTGTCGAGCAAGTGAAACGCCATGCGCTGCGCCGACTTCACGCCGACGCCGGGCAGGCACTGCAGCGCCTCGATGAGTTGATTCAGCAGCGGCGAGTAGACGTCAGCCACGCGCGGTCAGAACGGCAACTTCAAACCGGGGGGCAGCGCGAGACCGCCGGTGACAGACGACATCTTCTGTTGCACCGTCTGCTCGACCTTGCGATTGGCGTCGTTGAACGCAGCGGCCACGAGATCCTCGAGCATCTCCTTGTCGTCGCGCAGCAGCGACGGCTCGATCGTGACGCGCCGCACTTCGTGCTTGCACGTCACGACGACCTTGACCATGCCGCCGCCCGCGACGCCTTCCACCTCCGTGGCGGCGAGCTCGTCCTGAGCCTTCTGCATGTTGGCCTGCATTTCCTGCGCCTGGCGCATCAGTTGACTCAGGCCTTTCATACCGTTCCTCGCAATCGCATCACGGTCCTCACTTCGTCGAACGAATGCTATCGGCTTCCAGCGTCGCTTCGAACGCTGCCTGCACCGTCTTCACAGTCGGATCGCCTTCGATCGCCTCGCGCGCTTCGCGCATGCGCTGGTTTTCATTCGCCTTGCGAACGTCGGCCGGCGTCGGTCGCGCGGGTTTGCCGGCCGTGATCGTAAGGCGCAGATCGCGGCCGTACTGCTCCTGCAGCGCCGTCTCGATGCGCGCGCGCAGTTGCTGCGTGTTCAGATGCTCCTTGTCGCGCGGTAGCACGAGCTGCCACGCGCCACCGGCATTCGACTGCAGGTCGCAGTTGTCGGCCAGCTGTCGCGCCGCGCCGCGCAGATCGAGCGCCTGGAGCACGCCGGCCCAATCCGTCGACGGTGCGGCTCCGGCCGTCGGCGCTCTGCCCTGCTCGGCCCTCGGCGCCGCAGCTTCGACCGGCGGTCTGCTCGGCGCGGAGGCGGAACTCGGTGTCGCGGGGTTCGCGGCTCGCGGCGCGGGCGCGGCGCGCACGCGCGGCGCCACACCCTCGGCGGCCGGCCGAAACGCCAGCATGCGCAGCACGGTCATCTCGAAGCCCATGCGCGGATCGCGGCAGAACGGCAAGTCGCGCCGCCCGTTCAGCGCAATCTGGTAATAGAGCTGCGTATCCTCGGCGCCGAGCTGCGCGGCGAGCGGCGCCACGGCCGCGAGCTCCTCGTCGTCGCTGCGGCCGCCGACGAGCTGCAGCACCGCGATGCGCTGCAACGTTTCGAGCAGGTCGTCGAGCACGGCGCCATAGTCGGGCGCTCGCTCGTCGAGCTGCTCGACCACCGCGAGCAGCGCGGCGCCGTCCTGGCGCGCCAACGCTTCGATCAGCTTGAACACGTGATCGCGATCGATGCTGCCGAGCATCGTGGCCATCATCGGGCCGTCGACCTTGCCGCCGCCGAATGCGATGCCCTGGTCGAGCAGGCTCAACGCGTCACGCATGCTGCCGTCGGCGGCGCGTGCGACTGCCTTCAGGCCCGCCGTGTCGGCAGGTATTCCCTCGGCGGTGCAGATCTTCTCGAGTTGCACCTGGATCTGCGCCGCGGTGAACCGCTTCAGGTTGAACTGCAGACACCGCGACAGCACGGTGACCGGCAGCTTCTGCGGATCCGTGGTCGCCAACAGAAACTTCACGTGCGGCGGCGGTTCCTCGAGCGTCTTCAAGAGCGCATTGAACGAATGGTTCGACAGCATGTGCACCTCGTCGATGAGGTACACCTTGAAGCGACCGCGCGTGGGCGCGTACTGAACGTTGTCGAGAAGCTCGCGCGTGTCGTCCACGCGCGTGCGCGACGCCGCGTCGACCTCGATCAGGTCGACGAACCGCCCTTCGTCGATCGCGGTGCAGGCCGCGCACACACCGCACGGCTCCGCCACGATGCCCGTGTCGCAGTTCAAGGCTTTTGCCAGCAACCGCGCGACGGTGGTCTTGCCGACCCCGCGCGTGCCCGTGAACAGGTAGGCGTGATGCAGGCGATTCTGTTTGAGCGAGTTCGCGAGCGCCTGGACGACGTGCGGCTGGCCGACGAGTTCCTCGAACCGTCGCGGCCGCCACTTCAACGCCAGAACCGTGTAACTCACGCCTGCTTTACGCTCCAGAGAAAATGAGGTCCGCGTCAGCCCTACCCCGGCACCCAACCGGGCTGCTACCGCTGCTCCCTTCCGGGCCTGACGGGGTTTACAGCTGGTTGTCGCGGGGGAACCGACGCGGACCGCCGCTACTTTACCAGCCCGATCCACCGCGTGCGATTCGTCCGCACCGCGTTTGAAACGGCGGCGAATTCTGGGCTACCCTGCCGCCCGACTTGGGGCTCGAGCGTCGCAACGGGAGAGGTGGCCGAGCGGTTGAAGGCGCACGCCTGGAAAGTGTGTATACGCCCAAAAGGTGTATCGAGGGTTCGAATCCCTCCCTCTCCGCCACCTACGGCTAGTCGGCAACCGCGACTATCCCGAAATCGCAGCCGACCACGAGGCTACCTTGGCGAAAACGCGCACGCTCTCGGCTCGCACGCGTTCTTCTACGGCTTGCGGGACAAGTACGCCCGCACCGCAGAAGCGGCAGTCCGGTCAACCGAACCCGTTCGTCGACCACGCCGGTTACCTCGCGCACGTGGCGGCACAAGAGCAACGCTTCCTGACGATGCTCGAAGCGCAGCGCAAAGCCGCGCACTGAGCCCCGCCCCTACTTTCGACCACAAAAGGCGTTTATGCTTCGCGTCTTTCTCCCATTCGTTTCACCGAGGAATAAGACATGGCCGACAAGAAAATCATTGCAGTACTAGGCTCGACCGGCGCGCAAGGCGGCGGCCTCTGCCGCTCGATCCTGGCGGACGCCGCCGGCGGTTTCGCGTGCCGCGCAGTCACGCGCGACACGACCAAGGACAAGGCCAAGGCCCTCGCTTCCGCGGGTGCGCAGGTAGTCAAAGCCGATCTCGACGACGTCGAGAGCCTGAAGAAAGCGTTCGCCGGCGCCCACGGCGTCTACGCCGTCACGAATTTCTGGGAGCACTTCTCCGGCGATAAGGAAAAGACCCAGGCGAAGAACATCGCCGATGCTGCGAAGGCCGCCGGCGTCAAGCACGTGATCTGGTCGACGCTCGAAGACATCCGCAAGTTCATGAAGCCCGACGACAAGCGCATGCCGATGTTGCAGGAGAAGTACCGCGTGCCGCACTTCGATGCGAAGGCCGAAGCCAACGCGCTGTTCTCCGGCCTGCCGACGACGTTCCTCGTGACGTCGTTCTATTGGGACAACCTGTACACGTTCGGCCTCGGCCCAAAGAAGGGCGACGACGGCAAGCTCGCTTGGGCATTCCCGATGGGCACTGCAAAGATGGCGGGCATCGCAGCCGAGGACATCGGCAAGGTCGCGTATGGCATCTTCAAAGCCGGCACCGAGTACGTCGGCAAGACTGTCGGCATCCTGGGTGAGGCGTTGACGATCGACGAGATGGGCAAGGTGCTGAGCAAGGTGATGGGCGCGGGCCCGATCCAGTACAACGCCGTCGAGGCGGACGCCTATCGAAAGTTCGGCTTCCCGGGCGCCGACGAGCTAGGCAACATGTTCCAGGCCTACCGTGACTTCGCGAAGGAAATGCTCGGGAACCGCAGCCTCGATTCCACGCGCAAGCTGAACCCTGCCGTGCAATCGTTCGAGCAGTTCGTGACGAAGAACAAGGCCGCGATCAAGACGGCGATGGGCGTCTAGCCCTCCCGACCGGACTACCGATCGACAAAGACGCCGCGCGGGGCAACCCACGCGGCGTCTTTTCATTTCGCGAAGGGTCCTCTAGCGGGTAGGCGCTGGGTCGCGTGCAGCCCGGCTCGCACCGGTCTCGGCGAAATAGTTCGTGATGCCATCGGGGTCGTTGAGCCAGATCGTGCGCAGATCGAATCCGCGCAGACCCGACAACGGCTGCTCGACCGCGACCCGTCGCTCTTTCGCGAGCGCGTCGACCACGTCCACATTCGAAACGACGTACTGGATGCCACCGCTGCCGGTGTCGGCCGGCAGCCCCACGCCGAAGCTGCGAAGACTCAGCGTGGTTGCGCCGTGACGAAACGCGTACTTCGTGGTGTCGAACCGCGCGTCGTGCACGGGCGGCAGCTCCTCGAGACCCACGAAGCTGCGGTAGAAGGCGCGGCTCTTCTCGAGGTCGGCTACCGTGAGCCCTACCTCGATCGCCGCAAGCTGTTCGGGCGTGGCCCCGGGCACGATCACGAGTTCGACGGGCTGGCCATCGGGGTCGAGCACCAACGCGGTGCGCCTGCCACTGTCGCCGAGGGCCGCGAACTCGGGAGCCGCCAAGCCGTGCTCGACGAAGCGTCTGCCGAGCGTCGCTTCGTCGGCGAAGAAAAACGAGACCAGGCGAAGTCCGGTGGCCGCTTCGACGCCGCCGGTCTGGTACGCACGATTGCCGACCTGCTTCGTGAGCTTCAGCTCCTGCGCGCCAGCCTGGAATCGCGCGACGCCGCCGTTACCGACGCTGAACGTCGTCAGCTGCTTGAAGCCGAGCACACCGCCGTAGAACTCGAACATGCGCTCGGGCTCGACGGCGAAGCGCCGGAACACGTTCATCGACGCTTGCCACAACACGGGCGACGTCGTCGCCGGCAACTGCTCCCGAGTCTCGCCCTTTGCGATTCCTCCTCCGCTGCTCGCGACCAAAACACCGAGCAACACTGCACTGCGAATGTTCACGATGATCACCCTCGCTGCGTGCGAACAAATCCAGTGTGAATCACGCACGGCGTCGGTACAATCGCGGCCCATGTGGAAACTACTCATTGCCATCATCGTGCTCGGGGTCGGCGCTGCGGCGCTGTGGGTCAATGCAGGTCGCGCGCCTGGGCCGGTCATCGAGATCGGCGGCACCGAAGTCATCGGCCAAACCGGCGAGATCTCGGTCACCGTGACGGCGCCGAACGGCGCACTCACGGACTTCCAGGTCACGCTCACGCAAGGCACTTCGACCACACTCCGTCTTCGCGCTGACGCCGGCAACGGCGAGCGAGCTCAAGGCCGAGGGCGACCGCGTCACTATCACGCGCCCCACGGGTAAACGAGTGGTGCCCGAGCTCAAGCCCGGTACCGCAAAGATCACGCGTGTCGGCCGTGCGGCCGGTGCTGTTCGGCTTTCGCCAGGCGCGCTCCACGGCCGCGCGCGACATTACCGTGCGGCTGAATCCACCGCTGATCGCGGTGCTGTCGCAGTTCCACTACGTGAACCATGGCGGCTCGGAGATGGTCGTGTACCGCGTGACGCCGCCGGATTCGGAGTCGGGCGTGCGCGTCGGCGACTACGAGTACCGAGGGTTTCCGGCGAGCGGCGCCGGCATCCCGGCCAACGATGCCGGGCTGCGCGTCGCATTCTTCGCGCTGCTGTGGGATCAACCCGTGAATACGCCGATCTCGGTGTTCGCGCGCGATTCGATCGGCAACGAAGGCAGAGGCACGTTCGACTACCGCGTGTTCGACAAGCAATTTCGCGCGAGCAAGATACCTCTCGACGACCGCTTCCTCGCTCGCGTCGTGCCGCCGATTCTCGCCAACTCCACCGAGCTGCACGTCGACGACCCGAGCAACATGCTGGCCTCTTACCTCGCGATCAACCGCGAACTGCGCCGCATGAACAACGAGACGATCACCAAGCTGTCGCACGAGACGGCGCCCGAGCTGCTCTGGCGCGGGCACTTCAAGCAGCTGCTGAACACGGCCGTCGAGGCCGGTTTCGCCGATCAGCGCACATACGTCTACAACGGCCAGGATGTCGACCAGCAGGTGCACCTCGGCTTCGATCTCGCTTCCGTCGCAGGCGCGCCCGTCAAAGCCGCGAACCGCGGTCGCGTGCTGCACGCCGGCTGGCTCGGTATCTACGGCAACTGCGTGATCCTGGACCACGGTATGGGGCTACAGTCGCTGTACGCGCACTTGTCCTCGATCGGCGTGCAGGTCGGCCAGACCGTGGACCGCGACGCGGAAGTCGGCCGCAGCGGCGCCACCGGACTCGCCGGCGGGGACCACCTGCACTTCACGATGCTGCTGAGCGGCAACGCCGTGACGCCGATCGACTGGTGGAGCTGGCAGTGGGTTCAGGACCGGATCATGCGCAAGCTCACGGAAGCCGGAGCTCCCGCAGCCGTCGCGACTGACCGCTGATTCAGCCGTCCTCTTCCTGACGCGGCATGAACATCAGCTTGTCGATGCGCCGGCCGTCCATATCGACGATCTCGTAGCGACCCGTGCGGTCGACGAACGTGTCGCCAACGATTGGCAGCCGTCCGAGACGATGTAGCGCGTAGCCCGCGACCGTATCGAAAGTCCGAGCGCCACGTAGGCCGAGCAGGCCCACGCGGTCTTCGAACTCGCCGATCGCGACGCTGCCGTCGACGAGCCACGAGCCATCGGCACGCCGCACGAGCGACTGAGCGAACTCGCTGCCGATCTCCGGCAGTGCACCGGCAACGGCCTCGATGATATCCGCCAGCGTCACGATGCCCTGCGTCGCACCGTATTCGTCGACGACGATCGCCATGTGCACCCCTTCGCGACGGAAGCTCTCGAGCAGTTTCAGCACGGGCGTACCGTCGAGCACGACCGGCGGCTGGACCAGGACATCCGCGAGCGCGATCTCCTGACCCGCGAGCGCGATGCGTGCGAGGTCCTTCATGTGCACGACGCCGAGGGGGTTGTCGATCGTGTCGCGGCACACCGGAAACCGTGATCGCCGTCGGGAATCTAGCTGAGCCACGATGTCCGCGGGGGTCGCGGTCACGTCGAGCCAGGCGACCTCCGTGCGCGGCGTCATGATCGAACGCGCCGTGCGATCGGCGAGCCGCAGCACGCCCTCGATCATCTCGCGTTCCTTCGGCATGAACACGCCAGCGCGCGTGCCCTCCGCGACGAGCAACCGCACTTCGTCTTCCGTCACCGTGAGCTCGCGCGCGCCCGCCGCACCGAACATGCGGAGTAGCCCGTCGGTCGAGTGACGCAGCAACCAGACGACCGGCGCCGCAAACTGCGCAAGCCGCCGCATCGCGGGCGCCAGCGCGGAGGCGATGCCTTCCGGGTCGCGCAGCGCAATCCGCTTAGGCACGAGCTCACCGACCACGAGCGACACGTACGTAACCGCGACCACGACGATGGCGATCGCGGTGGGTTCGCCGTAGGGAGCGATGGTCGGCCAGCGCGTTCAGCCAGTCGCGCAGGTGATCGGCGAGCGTGGCGCCGCTGAACGCTCCCGCGAGCACGCCGATCAATGTGATCCCGACCTGCACGGTCGACAGAAAGTTCGTCGGTTCGTCGAGCAAGCGTATCGCGACTCGCGCACCCCGATGGCGCTTCTTCACGAGATTCTGCAGCCGGCTGCGACGCGAGGACACGACCGCCATCTCCGACATCGCGAGCAGCGCATTCACGAGCACTAGCGCTACGATGACGACGATCTCAGTCCACATGGATGGGCTCCCGGGTACTGCTCCGGCAGACGCACGGTAACAGGCGTAGTGGATCGGCGGCGATGCACGCCGCGCGCGCTCGCGTGAGGAAGCTACTTCGACTCGTCAGGGTGACGGCGCTGCTGGCGCCGCTCGCGACGACTCGGCTCCTGTGAGGCACCGGCATCGGACTTAGGCGTAGCGGCATCCGCGCGTCCACCAAGCCGGATCTGCTCGGAGAATGCGGGCGGGTCTTCTAGACACGGCTGCGTCGGCGCACGGTTGTTGGCGACCACCGGCGGCAGGCGCAGAGCATCGGTCTCGCTCGGCGGCGTCAGATCGTCGGGAATCTGCACGGGCGAAGCGGACGCGGCCTTCGCGTACCGTCGCGTGTCCTCGCAACCGCTGGTATCCGCCGCGATGGCACCCGACGAGAAACATGCAGCCGAGGCAGGCTGCAACCACGAGAACCCGGTGACGCATCATCACGCTGCGGCGACGCGCACGCCGGCGGCCGTCATCGCATCGAGCACGGCGGCGTGGAACTGCGGCGCGAGCGACGTCAGCGGCAGGCGAATGCCAGGGCCGATCAGACCCATCTGCTGCACGGCCCACTTCACGGGGATCGGATTGCTCTCGCAGAACAGATTACGGTGCAGCGGCTGGAGCGTGGCATCGATTCGCTCCGCTTCGGCGCGCTTGCGCGCCCGGGCTGCGTCGCAGAGCCGGCGCATGCCGGCGGCGGCAACGTTGGCGGTCACGGAGATCACGCCGTCCCCACCCTGCAGCATGAATTCACAGCAAGTCGCATCGTCGCCGCTCAGCAGAGAAAACTCAGGCCCACAGCCGTCTCTGAGCACGTGCACGCGATTCAGTTCCCCGGTGGCTTCCTTGATGCCCTTGATATTCGGATGCCCCGCGAGCTTGATGACCGTGTCCGGCTTCAAGTCGACGCCGGTCCGGCCCGGCACGTTGTACAGGATCAACGGGCGCGTAACGGCATCGGCCACGGCAGAGAAATGCCGCCGCATGCCTTCCTGAGTCGGCTTGTTGTAGTACGGCGTGACGACGAGAAACGCGACGATTGGCAAGCGATCGACGGCGCGCGACAGCTTCAGCGTCTGCGTCGTCGAATTCGAACCGGTGCCCGCCATGATCGGGATGCGGCCTGCGGCGAGCTCGCACGCTTTCGCGACGAGCTCGACGTGCTCCTCGTGATCGAGAGTGGCCGACTCGCCGGTGGTGCCCGCGACGACCAATACCTCGGTGCCCGACTCGACGTGAAAGTCGATGACGCTTCGCGAACTGGCGGTAGTTGACCTTACCGTCCGCGTCCATCGGCGTGACTACCGCGACCATGCTGCCGGATAACATCTTCGAGACCCTGCTACGCCCGTCATCAAAGGGCGCAAGATACTAACGGGCCGGTCGTAGGCGGCGCAACCGGAGCGTTGCGGCGCCTATGGTTCAAGGTACACTGCCATGCTGGCCAGGCCCGAGACGCTTCGTAGAATGGAACAACTCATGGTCATCTCCGCCATCGGCGGCGACCCGACGGCTGTCGTGCAGGAACTGACCCGGGTCATCCTGGACTGCGGGGGTAACATCAAGGAAAGCCGCATGGCTTCCTTCGGCTCGGAAGTGCGCCATGCTGCTGCTCGTCTCGGGCAACTGGCACACGATCAGCCGCATGGAACGCGAGCTGAACCGGTTTGCCGGCAACAACGGCGTCACGATGCAGCTGAAGCGCACGGAGCCGCGGCGGTTCGGCAAGGAACTGCTGCCGTATGCCGTCGACGTCGTCGGCCTCGACCAACCGGGTGTCGTGCACAGCCTGAGCGGTTTCTTCGCCGCGCGGAAGGTCGAGATCGCCGAGGTTTCGACGCGCAGCTATGCCGCTACGCACACCGGCGCGCCGATGTTCTCCGTTCAGATGGCGATCAACATCCCGGCCAGCGTGCACATCTCGGGGCTTCGCGAGGAGTTCATGGATTTCTGCGACCAGCTGAACGTCGACGCCATCATGGAGCCGGTCAAACAGTCCTGATCCGCACGAGACGCGCATGCCCACACCGACCGTCGGCAAGAAGATTCCCGCGTTCAGCGTCGCAACGACCGCTGCCACCAAGCTCACGAACAAGGATCTCGCGGGCGCGCCATACGTGCTGTATTTCTATCCGAAGGACGACACGCCGGGCTGCACGCTCGAGGGCAAGGACTTTCGCGATCAGCACGCCAAGTTCAAGCGGCTGAAGGTCAGGGTTCTCGGCGTATCGCGCGACAGCTTGGGCTCACACGCCAAATTCCAGAGCAAGTACGACCTGCCGTTCGATCTGGTCTCCGACCCGGACGAAGCGTTGTGCCGCCTGTTCGACGTCATGAAGGACAAGAACATGTACGGCAAGAAGGTGCGCGGCATCGAGCGCAGCACGTTTCTCGTCGACGCCGGCGGCGTGCTGCGTCGCGAGTGGCGCAAGGTCAAAGTCGACGGTCACGTCGCAGAGGTTTTGGCGGCCGCCGGCACAGCTCTGAGGGAACGCCGAGCCACGCCACACAGTCATAACCGGCGAAGGATCTCGATCGAGCGACGATCAATGGCAGCCTCCACCAGCAAGAAAGCTCTAGCCGCGGCGCTCGCCGTGGCATTGGCTCTGCCGTTGCGAGCTGCCGAGCTGCCCGACTTCGGTACACCGGCCGACACGGCTCTGAGCAAGAGTCGCGAGGCTCAGATTGGCCGCGGCGTGATGCTGCAGCTACGCAACGCCGGCGTCGTCGATGGACGATCCACTGCTCACCGAATACGTCATGCACGCTCGGCTCGCAGCTCGCAAGTCGCGCCAACGACGGCGACTTCCAGTTCGAGTTCTTCGTCGCGAAGGACGACCAGATCAATGCCTTTGCCCTACCCGGCGGGTTCGTCGGCATCAACTCGGGCCTGATCGTCGCGAGCGAAACGGAGAGCGAGCTCGCCGGCGTGCTGGCTCACGAAATCTCGCACGTCACGCAACGGCACATCGCGCGCGCCGCGTACGACAACCAGCGCACGAGCATCATGTCGATCGCGGCACTGCTCGCAGCCGTGGTGCTCGGCGCATCGGGTAACGTTTCGGGCCAGGCCATGCAGGGCATGATGCTCGGCTCACAGGCACTGGCGGCGCAACGCTCGATCAACTTCACGCGCGCGAACGAGTCCGAGGCGGACCGCGTCGGCATGGAGCTGCTGTCGTCCGCGGGATTCGATCCGTACGGCATGGCCGGCTTCTTCGACAAGCTCGGCAAACGGTACGGCGGCTCGAATCAATATGTGCCCGCCATCCTGCAGAGCCATCCCGTGACGGCCGAGCGCACGGCCGAAGCCCGCAGCCGAGCGCGGACGTTGCCCGCGCTCACGCACACCGACAGCGTCAACTACGCGCTGGCGAAGGCCCGGATCCAGGTGTTGAGCGCCACGACTCCCGAAGCCGCGTTCGACGCGTTTCGCGGCAAGAAGGACAGCACCAGCCCCGGCGACCGCTACGGCCTCGCGCTGGCCTCGATGCGTCTGAACCTGAACGACAACGCCGAGGCCACGTTCAAGGAACTGATCGCGGAGCACCCGTCGGTCATCGCATTCCGCATCGGGCAAGCGGAGGCGCTTGCAAGTCGAGCGGCGCCACGGACGCGGCGCAACGCAGCTACAAGGAATCCGTGCGGCTGTTCCCGCGCAACATCCCGCTGACGATCAGCTACGCCGAGGCGCTGATCGCCGACGGCAAGGCTGCCGAAGCCCACGAGCTGCTGCTCGATCTTCTGAACAACGTTCCTGCCACGCCCCCCTACCTGCGTTTGATCGCGCGCGCGGCCAACGCCGAAGGTGACGTCGCGAACGCGTACTTCTACATGTCCTACTACTACGCCTCGATCGGCAATCTGCCGCTCGCGATCGGCCAGGTCCGCATGGCGCTCGAGACTCCCGACGTGCACACCGTCGATCGGGCGCGCTTCAGGGCGAGGCTCGACCAGCTCCTCGAATACCTGCCCGAAGAGCAGCGCGAGCTCGCAACTGCCTCCGGTCGTCGCTGACCGGATTCCGCCCGCGCGGCTTGCGGTCGCCGCAAATAGGACTAAAATAGTCCTGTATCCAGAGGCGGAAGAACCGTCATGCTGCGAATGAGCAAACTGACCGACTACGGCACGATGGTGCTGGCCGAGTTGGCGACCAACGACGAGGGCCTGTCCACGGCCAGCCAGGTCGCCGACGCAACGCACCTGGCGCTGCCAACCGTCAGCAAGCTGCTGAAGTCGCTCGCCCATTCGGGCCTCGTCGTGTCCGCACGCGGCGTTCAGGGCGGCTACGCGCTCGCGCGCCCGCCGCAGGCCATCAGCGCCGCCGAGATCCTCGATGCGCTCGAAGGCCCCGTCGCGCTGACCGACTGCAGCTCGTCGAGCGGCTCTTGCGACCTCGAGTCGTACTGTCGCGTCGGCACGCGCCTGGCAACGCATCAACCACAGCATCCGCAAGGCGCTCGAGGGCGTGAGCCTCGCCGATCTGCAGGCGCGTCGCGAGCCGCTACCGAGCTTGCACGGCGATCTGCGCAAGACCGCGCGCAATCCCTTAAGGACTTCGAGCATGGCCACCGAATCGGACCAGGTCGCAGACCTCGTCAAACGCAAGCTATCGCCACGGCTTCGTCACCGACATCGAGTCAGGATACCGTCCCGCCCGGGCTTGAGCGAGGACGTCATCCGGCTGATCTCGAGCAAGAAGGGCGAGCCCGAGTTCCTGACCGAATGGCGGCTCAAGGCGTATCGGCACTGGCTCACGATGGAGGAGCCGACCTGGGCGCACGTTCGCTACACGCCGATCGACTATCAGGCGATCTCCTACTACTCGGCGCCGAAAGCGACAGGCACGGCGCCCAAGAGCCTCGACGAAGTCGATCCGAAGCTGCTCGAGACCTACGACAAGCTCGGCATCCCGCTGCACGAGCGCGCGCGGCTCGCGGGCGTGGCCGTCGATGCGGTGTTCGACAGCGTATCGGTCGCCACGACGTTCAAGGACAAGCTGGCCGCGGCCGGCGTCATCTTCTGCTCGTTCTCGGACGCCGTGCAAGAACCATCCGGAGCTCGTGCAAACGTTACCTCGGCACCGTCGTGCCCTACCGCGACAACTTCTTCGCGACGCTGAACTCCGCCGTGTTCACCGACGGCTCGTTCGTCTACATCCCGAAAGGCGTGCGCTGCCCGATGGAGCTGTCCACCTACTTCCGCATCAATGCGGCGAAGACCGGCCAGTTCGAGCGCACGCTGATCGTCGCCGACGAAGGCAGCCACGTGAGCTACCTCGAAGGCTGCACCGCGCCCATGCGCGACGAGAACCAGCTGCACGCCGCGGTCGTCGAACTCGTCGCGCTCGACAACGCGCAGATCAAGTACTCGACCGTGCAGAACTGGTATCCGGGCGACGAGCACGGCCGCGGCGGCATCTACAACTTCGTCACGAAGCGCGGCGACTGCCGCGGCGCGAACTCGAAGATCTCCTGGACGCAGGTCGAGACCGGCTCGGCCATCACCTGGAAGTACCCGAGCTGCGTGTTGCGCGGCGATAACTCGGTCGGTGAGTTCTACTCGGTCGCCGTGACGAACAACTACCAGCAGGCCGACACCGGCACGAAGATGATCCACATCGGCCGCAACACGCGCAGCACGATCGTCTCGAAGGGCATCTCGGCCGGTCACGGCCAGAACTCGTATCGCGGCCTGGTCAAGATGCTGCCCACGGCGCACATGGCGCGCGCAACTACACGCAATGCGACTCGCTGCTGCTCGGCGACGAGTGCGGCGCGCACACGTTCCCGTACATCGAGTCGCGCAACCGTTCGGCGCGCATCGAGCACGAGGCCACCACGTCGAAGATCAGCGAGGACCAGTTGTTCTACTGCCGGCAACGCGGCCTGTCGCGAAGAGGACGCCGTAAACCTGATCGTGAACGGCTTCTGCCGCGAAGTATTCAAGGAACTGCCGATGGAGTTCGCCGTCGAGGCCCAAAACCTGCTGAACGTGAGCCTCGAAGGCGCCGTAGGCTGACAGGGAGTTGCCCGCAATGCTGACGATCGAGAATCTGCACGCCCGCGTGGGCGACCGCGAGATCCTGAAAGGCCTGAGCCTGCACGTTCCGGCGGGCGAGGTTCACGCGATCATGGGCCCGAACGGCTCCGGCAAGAGCACGCTCGCGCAAGTGCTCGCGGGCCGCGAGGACTACGAGGTCACGGCTGGCCGCGTGCTGTACATCGGCAAGGACCTGTTGGCGCTTGCCGCCCGAGGAGCGAGCCCGCGCCGGCGTGTTCCTGGCGTTCCAGTACCCGATCGAGATTCCGGGCGTCAACAACGCCTACCTGCTGAAGACCGCGTTGAACGCACAGCGGCAAGCCCGCGGCGAGCAGGCGATGGATGCTTTCGAGTTCATGAAACTGATTAAGAACAAAGATGGAACTCGTTCAATGCACCTAAGGATTTCCTGAGCCGCAGCGTGAACCAAGGGTTCTCGGGCGGCGAGAAGAAGCGCAACGAGATCCTGCAGATGCTGCTGCTCGAACCGAAGCTCGCCGTGCTCGACGAGACAGACTCGGGCCTCGACGTCGACGCCATGCGAAGTGATCGCCGCACGGCGTGAACAGCCTGCGCTCACCCGACCGATCGATGCTGCGTCGTGACCCACTACGAGCGGCTGCTCGAGCTGATCGTGCCGGATCGTGTCCACGTGCTGGCCGGCGGCCGCATCGTGAAATCCGGCGACCGCGAGCTCGCGCGCGAGCTCGACCGAGCGCGGCTACGACTGGGTGCAGACGGAGCCACGGCGTGACGTCGGAGCTCTACCATCTCTGGCCGATCGCCCGTTGCCGGGCGCGGGCGCCCACGTGGCCGCGGCGCGCACCGCGCTCGCCGAGCTGGCCGCCGCCGGCTGGCCCGAGCGGCGGCGCGAGCGCTGGCGCTACACCGACCTGAAGCCGTTGGCGCAGGCCGGCTTCGACGTCGCGCCGGCAGCGCCCGGCGACGCCGAGTCTCGCAGGCGGCCGCGGCGCTGCGTCGCGTCGTTGACGGGCGCCGCCCCGCGACTGGTGTTCGTCGACGGGCATTTCAGCCGCCCGCTGTCCGGCCGTATACCAACTGGGGATCGAGGTCCTCGACCTCGACGCTGAGTGGGGCAGCTCGATAGCCGTTGGGCCGGCAACATCGTCGACCACCGACCATCCGCTCGCCGCACTGAACACCGCGTTCAACCAACGGGGCTTGTGGGTACGAGTCCAGGCCGGCGCGCAGCTACGGACCCGTGCACGTCGTCCACTCGGCTCGAACCGCGCGCAAGCTCGTCGCGCAGCCGCGCCTCGTGCTCGAGATCGGCGACGGCGCCGACTCACGATGATCGAGCACGATCGTCGACGCGGGAGCCGGCTCGGGCTGGCTGAACGTCGTCACCGAGATCCGACAAGGCGCGAGGTCCGCACTCGACCTCTACCGACTGCAGCAGCACGGTGAGCGCCAGGCGCACACGTCGCTGCTCGCGGTCGATCTCGCGGCGATGCGCGAGCTGCGTCGTCGGTTACGTCGATCTCGGTGGCCGGCTCGTGCGTAACGACGTCGACCTGCAGCTGCGCGAGCGCGGCGCGCGCTCGACCTCTTCGGGCTGTTGCTCGCGGGCGCGGGCCAGCACGTCGACAACCACACGCGATCGACCACATCGCGCCCGAGACCGCGCAGCGACGAGGCGTTTCGCGGCATCATCGGCGACCGCGGCCGCGGCGTGTTCAACGGCAAGGTCGTGGTGCGACCGAAGCGCGCAGCGGATCGACGCTCGCCAGACCAACGACAACCTGCTGCTCTCGGCGCGCACGCCGAGATCGACACGAAGCCGGAGCTCGAGATCTACGCCGACGACGTCAAGTGCAGCCACGGCACGACGGTCGGCGAGCTCGACGCCGAGCACCTGTTCTACCTGCGCGCGCGCGGCGTCGACGAAGGACGACGCGCGCCAGATGCTGACCACGGCGTTCGCGGCGAGCGTGCTCGAACGCGTGCGGCGCACGAGCCCTGGCGTGCACGCCTCCTCGATCTCGTCACGCCCGGCTTGCGCACCCTGGCGGAGAGTCTCACGTGAGCCGGCGGCCGATCGAGCGTCATGCCGCCGCTGATTACCGATATCGCGCGGCTGCGCGCCGATTTCCCGGCGCTGCACCAGCTCGTGCACGGCAAGCCGCTCGCGTATCTCGACAACGCGGCGTCGAGCGCAGGCGCCTAACTTCGTGCTCGAAGCCGTGGCGCTCCAGCAACGGCTGAACCACGCGAACGTGCACCGCGGCGTCCACCTGCTGAGCGAGCGCTCGACCGCCGCGTTCGAGGGCGCACGCGACAAGGTGCGGCGCTTCATCAACGCCGCATCGCCCGCGAGGAAATCGTGTTCACGCGCGGCACGACGGAGGCCATCAACCTCGTCGCCGCGACGCTCGGCCGGCAGAGCGCTCGAGCCCGGCGACGAAGTCCTGATCACCTGGATGGAGCACCACTCGAACATCGTGCCGTGGCAGCTGATCTGCGAGCAGACCGGCGCCCGGCTGCGCGTGGCGCCGATCACGACGACGGCGAGCTCGACCTCGACGCGTTCGGGCGTCTGCTCGGCCCGCGCACGAAGATCGTCGCCTCACGCACGTGTCGAACGCGCTCGGCACCGTGAACCCCGTCGCCGAGCTGGTCGCGGCGGCGCACGCGCGGGCGCGGTCGTGCTCGTCGACGGCGCTCAGGCCGTGCCCCACATGCGCGTCGACGTGCGCGCGCTCGATTGCGACTTCTACGCGTTCTCCGGGCCACAAGATGTTCGGCCCGACGGGCATCGGCGTGCTGTACGGCAAGCGCGAGCTGCTCGACGCCATGCCGCCCTACCAAGGCGGCGGCGACATGATCCTGACGGTCAGCTTCGAGCGCAGCACGTACAACGCCCTGCCCTACAAGTTCGAGGCCGGCACGCCGAACATCACGGGCGCCGTCGGGCTCGGCGCGGCGGTCGACTATCTCGAGCGCATCGACTTCGACGGCCGCTCGCGGCGCACGAGCACGCGCTGCTCGACACGCGACGCGGCGGCTCCTCGACGAGATTCCGGGCGCGCGGCTGATCGGCACGGCGACGCCCAAGACCGGCGTGCTGTCGTTCGTGATCGACGGCATTCACCCGCACGATCTCGGCACGATCGTGGACCGCGAAGGCGTCGCGATCCGCACGGGCATCATTGCGCAATGCCGGTGATGGAGCGCTATCGGCATCCCGGCGACCGCGCGCGCGTCGTTCGCGCTTCTACAACGATCGCGTCGACGTCGACCGGCTGATGGCGGGTCTGACGCCGCGCCGTGGAGATTTTCCGTGGATGACGTCGCAAGAGCTGTACCGGGAGGTGATCCTCGATCACAACCGCAACCCGCGCAATTTCGGCGAGCTCGGCGACGCCACGCGCGTGATCGCGGCCGTCAACCCATTGTGCGGCGACAAGCTCACGCTGTACGTGAAGGTCGGCGACGGGCACGTCAAGGACATCAGCTTCAAAGGCAGCGGCTGTGCGATCTCCGTCGCGTCGTCGTCGCTGATGACCGAGCGCGTGAAAGGCGCCAACGGTCCCGACGCGCTGCGACTGTTCGATCAGGTGCACGACCTCCTGACCGGTGCGCACGACCATGAGCCTGCCGAGGACCTCGACAAGCTCGCGGCGCTCGGCGGCGTGCGCGAGTACCCGTCGCGCGTGAAGTGCGCGAGCCTGGCCTGGCACGCGCTGAAGGCGGCCGTGGCGCGACGACGGTGGCGAGGCGGTGACCACCGAGTAGACGTGATGTACCACTCCCAAAACGAACCCGTAACGCTCATCGCGCGACTGCCCCGCCGTGCTGATCCCGGCCGGCGAACGCGTCACGCTGCCCGCGGGCACCACGGGCTTCCTGACTCAGGCGCTCGGCGGCAGCTTCACGATCTACATCGAAGGCAACCTGTTCCGCATCGCCGGCCGCGACGGCGACGCGATCGGCAAGGCGCCGCTGCTCGGACCCGAGCTGCCGGAAGATGCTACGCGAGGCCGAGATCGAAGGCGCGGCCTGGCAGCAGATGCGCACCTGCTACGACCCCGAGATCCCGATCAACATCGTGGAGCTCGGCCTCGTCTACGAGTGCAAAGTCGAGCCCGCGGAAGCCGGCGGGCGCATCGTCAAGATCAAGATGACGCTGACCGCGCCGGGCTGCGGCATGGGCGACATCCTGGCGCAGGACGTGCGCGAGAAGGTCGAGCAGATTCCGACCGTCGAGCGCGCCGACGTCGAAGTCGTCTTCGATCCGCCGTGGAATCGCTCGATGATGTCGGAGGAAGCTCGCCTCGAAGCCGGCCTGTTCTGACCGAGCGGCGCCGTGAAGCGTCTGATCCTATTGCGTCACGCCAAGTCGAGCTGGTCCGACGACGGCCTGCCCGATTTCGAACGGCCCCTGTCCGGCCGCGGCGAGCGCGACGCGCCTCGCATGGGCGCGCGCCTGCGCCAGCGCGGCATTCGCCCCGACCTCGTGCTGTCGAGCCCGGCCGCTGCGCGCCCGACGCACGGCGACGCTCGTCGCTCGAGAGCCCTCGACTACCCCGATGACGCGATCCGCGCTCGACGCGACGCTCTATCTCGCCGCTCCGGAGGAAATCCTGGCGGCTGGTCGCGCAGCAGGCGAACGCGGTCGATTGCCTGCTCGTCGTGGGCCACAACCCGGGGCTCACCGAGCTCGACGAATCTCCTGCTGCCGGAACTCGAGCTCGCGAACCTGCCGACGGCGGGGACCGTCGTCGTCGACTGCGCCACCGATCGCTGGACGGAGATTCGCGACCGCGCAGCGACGGCTCGTCTACTACGACTACCCGAAGAACGCGAGGCGACCGGCGCTACGGCAGATTGACCGGCCCGCGTTGGCGCGCACGCAGCATCAACCGGCGCGTGCGCTTGTCGGGCCTGCCGCTCGTCGGCGGCGCAAGCGCCGAGCGCAACTTGCGCTGCTCGGCCGCGACCCGGCGGCGCTCGATCGACTCCGGGGTCTCGACGTAGCTGGCCGCGGCCTCGGGTGCCGGGCCGCGACGCGCCGGAATCGCGGCGATGTGCACGTCACGCTCGCTCGTCGTCGCGCAGCTCGACGGTGAGCGCATCACCGATCTTGACCGCATGCGACGGCTTCACGCGCTGGCCGTTCAGCGCGAACGTGGCCGGCGCGCACGGCCTCGGCGGCGACGCTGCGCGTTTTGAAGAATCGTGCGCACCAGAGCCAGCGATCGATCCGCAGGCGCTCCGTTCCGCGTCCGTCGCTCATCGGCTCAATGCACGTCGCAGAAGCAGTACGCGTACACGCCGCGCGGATCGTTCCAGCGCGCGACGAACGCGAGCGGCTCGAGCGCCGACTCGACGGCCTGCGCCACCATCTGCCAGACCAGTGCGGCAGACCGAACGCCTTGTCGACCAGCGGGATCGCCTTCGTCGCGAACGACATCGCGAGTCGCTCGCTGAACGTGAGCATCCGGCTCGACGTACTCGACGCTGTAGCGTCCTTCTGTCAGCTTCGCGAGCGAGGCCGCAGCTTTCAGCGCATCCGCGAACGTGCCGAGATGATCGACGAGCCCGCGGTCCAGCGCGTCGCGTGCCGACCCAGACGCGGCCCTGCGCGGACGCCTCGATCTGCGTCGAGCGACCGGCTGCGGTGCTCGGCGACCTTGCTGATGAACTCGCGCATACGTGTTCTGCACCGATTCGCGCGATCAAGCCTTGATGGCGTCGCTCATTGGGCGCGTAGTCTCGAATGCGCCCGAGAGCTGTGTCGTGCCGATGCCGTCGACGTGCACGCCGAGGCGGCCAGCGTGCGCGGGAACGTCGGGATCGTCGCGCCGACACCGATCGAGCCCGTCAATGTCGTGGGCTCGCCCAGATCTCGTTCGCGGCCATCGAGATCCAATAGCCGCCGGACGCCGCGACGCTGCTCATCGACACGACGAGCGGCCGTTTCGGAATCCTTGAACAGCCTGAGCTCGCGAGGATCACGTCGGACGCGAACGCGCTGCCGCCGCCGGAATCCACGCGCAGCACGAGCGCCTTGACCGACGTCGTCATCCGCATCTTGCGAATCAGCTCCGCAAGCGAATCGCCGCCGATGACTGCCGGACGGCTGCGCGACCGTCGAGGATCGTGCCCGCGGCGACGATCACTGCGACCTTGTCGGCACTGCGGGCAGGCTTCGCTGCGAGATCGAGCGAGCGGACGTAGTCGTCGAGCCCGATCGCGGTGTAGTCGTCGCCCGGCATTCGCAGGCGCGGCTTCCTCGCCGACGGCGGTCGCGGATGCGCTCGCGCATGGCGTCGCGAGTCAGCAATTCGTCGACGAGCCCGTAGTCGACCGCGAGCTTCGCCGTGTCGCCGCCGGCGTTGGTTAACAGCTTCACGATGTCGTCCGCATAGCTCTGCAACGCGGGGCCGGGCAACTTGCGCGCGGTCGTGACGTCCGCTTGATAGGCGCCCCACAACGCGCCCGAGATACGCGCGGCTCGCCTCCTCGTCCTGCGGCGACATGCCGTCGCGCGTGATCGGCTCTACGAACGACTTGTACTCGCCCACGGTCCAGACGTTGTAGTCGATGTAGAGCTTGTCGAGCGCCGACTTGTAGTACGGCAGGTAGCGGCTGTAGCCGTCGACGAGCACCATACCCATCGGGTGCATGTACACCCTATCCGCATGCGCCGCGAGGTAGTACTGGTCCCGCGAGAACGAATCACCGACCGCGATAATGGTTTTTCCACTCTCCCTGAAATGCGCGAGCTCCGCGCGACTTCCTGCAGCTTGCTCAAGCCCCCGCCAGCCATGCCGTCGAGCTGAAGCACCACGGCCTTGATGCGCGCTTCGTCGCGAGCGGCGCGAAGAGCCTCGATGATGTCTCGAACCACGTTTCCTGGAGCGGCGTGCCGCGGGCACGGGCAACCGCGCGAGTCAGCGGATCGCCCGACAGTTGATCGACGAGGTTGCCCTTAGGCGCAATCACGAGCGCCGCTGGCCCGGCACGGACACGCGATCCCGCACCACCACGACGATCAGCAGCAGAAAGATGAACAGCAGCAGGATGAGGTGCAGGAGCCTGCGCAACCGATCGAGACCGTGCCAGACGGCCTTGACGATCCGCAGTGGCCATCGCGCTTTTCCATACGTGTCGCCTACACCGAATCCGCCGCTCAATGCAGCAGCATTAAAGACAAACCCGGCCAAAACGCAATGATCGATGACCGCAAACAGGGAGACGAGCAGGAACGGCTGGGTGGCCCAGTAGATTTCCGTGATGTCCTTCTCGAACCTGTGGCTCGCGATGAACAGGTTCAGCCCGACGGGCGGCGTCAGATAGCCGAGTTCCATCGCCGCGAGGAACGATGATGCCGAGATGAATCGGATTGATGCCGTACTGCGCGGCGACGGGCAGCAGCAGCGGCACGATCAGCACGGTCGCCGAGAAAATGTCGAGAATCGCGCCGAGAATCAGCAGAAACACGAGTAACACCAAGAGGAAGGTGTTCGCCCCACTCACGTACTGGCTGACGAGCGAAAATAGCTGTTGGGGCACGCCGGCATCGATCATGTAGTTCGTCGACGCTAGCGACACGCCGAGGATCACGAGGATCGCGCCCACGAG
This sequence comes from uncultured Gammaproteobacteria bacterium, assembly GCA_963748045.1. Classification (GTDB taxonomy): domain Bacteria; phylum Pseudomonadota; class Gammaproteobacteria; order Steroidobacterales; family Rariloculaceae; genus FEN-1219. The sequence goes on along the minus strand of CAVVIC010000021.1, from coordinate 150,266 downwards.
CACCATCGACTCGCGCATGATACGCGGCAGATCCCGCCACGATATCTCGCGCAGTATCACCACCTCGACGACCGTGACGTACAGCGCCGTGACGGCCGCGGCCTCCGAGACGGCGAAGTAGCCGCTATAGATGCCGCCGAGCACGACGAACGGCAGCGGCAAGTCCCAACGCGCCTCGCGAATCGCGCCCCAGACCTCCCCCACGGATCGCGCCGCGCGCGCACGAGGCACGTGTCGATTGCGCCAGAAGCTGTAGGCCGAGAGCAGCACGATCATCAGGATGCCGGGCAGCACGCCGGCGACGAACAACTCGTCGATCGGCAGCCTCGGCCACAACGCCATACAGAATCAACGGCAGCGACGGCGCGAACAGCAGCCCGAGGCTGCCCGAGGCGGTGATTCAGCCCGAGGTTGAACCGCTCGTCGTAGCCCGGCCTCGGAGAGCGCCGGATGGAGCAACGCACCGAGAGCGATGATCGTCACGCCGGACGCGCCCGTGAACGCCGTGAACAGCGCACACGATCACGAGGCAGATCGATCGCGAGCCCGCCGGGCAGCCAGCCGAGCAACGACTGCGTGAGCCGCACCAGGCGGCGCGGCGCCCGGCCGGCGCTCAGCACGAAGCCCGCGAACGTGAACAACGGGATCGCGACGAGCACAGGAGTCTCGGACAAACCGAAGAACTCGATCGCGACGACCGAGAGATTCACGCCCTCGCGATGGAACCCGAGCATCGCGCTCGTGCCGATCACGGCGAACAACGGTGCGCCGAGCAACGTCACGAGCGCGACGAACGAGCGACGATGAGAACTGCCACTACAGCTCCACTACCGGGGCACGCGATGCCGGCGCGTTGCACGGCACGCGACACGAACTGCCAGGCGATCAAGGCGAACACAATCGGCATCGACGCCTGCAGCCACCATGCCGGCACGTTGTTCAGCAACGTGTCGCCGAATTCTCGCGAATCCGCGACGAACTGCCAGAGCGTAGCGCGCGAGCAGCGCGCAGAAGACGGCCGCGAACAAGTCGGCGCCAACGCCCGCCACGAGTCTGGAGACGTCGCGGCAACCACCGCGTGACAGCGCCCATCGTGATGTGGCGGCCGTCGCGGCTCGCGGCCAATGCGCCAAGCAGCGCGAGCCACAGCACGACGAGCGCGAACCAGGCCGTCGCTCCACGTGAGTCCGATCGAGAAGACGTTGCGGAGCACGATCTGCGCGATCGCAGAACACTACGAGGCCGCCGAGCACCAGCACGATCACGCCGTTCTCGATCGCGAGACCGACACGTTCAGCGCGCGCCCACCAGGAATTGCTCGCGCCGGTTCGCCCAAGCGGCCCCCGTGTGCCGGCTCGGGATGCGCGCGGCGGTAGTCGGCCAGCACCGTCAGCAACTGGTCGAACAACGCCACGTCGACGTCGGGGCGTGCGCGCAGTCTGCGGATACAGCCCTTCGACCGTTCGCCGCCAGCCCTCGACGTCGCTGGCGTTCGACCGTCACCGTCTGGACACCGCGCTTTGGCCAGCACCTCGTTCGCTGCCTTGCGATTGTCATCGCGCGCTTCGCGATCGAGCTGCCCAGGTAACGTCCCATGACCTCCCGCACGACCTGTTGATCGTCCGGCAGTCAGGCGCGCTGAACACGTTCTTCTCGATCGCAAAAATACCCATAGAATACGAGACCGGCAGCGCGCGTGATGTATTTGACCTTCGTGTGCCATTGCAACACGAGCGCCGTCACCGGCGACGCGAACGTGATCTCGATCAGCCCCGTCTGCAAACCGGTCAGGACATCGGTCACCGGGAAGCACGACAGGCGAAAGACCCATGGACTCCATCGCGAGGAAGCTCATCTGGTCGCCGTCCGGCACCCACACCTTCTTGCGCCGCATCTCGTCGACGTTGTGGATCGGCTCATTGGACAATGGGTTCGCGAAGCCGCCCTCGGTGAAGCCGAAGCTCACGAACCCCGCCTTGTCGAGGCCCGCGGCCATCAGAGGATCGATCTTCGCGCGCACGGTATCGACTTCATCCTGCGAGCGGAACAGCAGCGGGATGCCGTACAAACTCATGCCGCTGTAGCGCTCCGCCAAACCGCCCGACGCGAAGGCGCCGCCGTGCAACTGCCCCGCACGGATCTTGCGCAGCACCTGCGCATCATTGCCCATGACCCCGCCGGGGTAGAACTTGAAAGTAACGCGTCCGCCCGTGCGCATCCGAATCTCTTCGGCGCCGGCGCGCATCTGCCCTATCCAGTGCGAGCCGTCGGGGGCGACGCTTGCGATCTTGATATCCGCGGCGGCCGCGGTTCCCGCGAACAGGGCGGAGAGCACAAATCCAACCCACCGCCGACGCAAGCGCGTTGCCATGCGCTGAAACATCAAAAGTACTCCTTCGACGTCGCCAGCAAATTCTGCGCTTCCTGCTTCGCCAGCACGTTGAACAACGTGAAGCCCGGCGCTTCCGCCGGCGCGTTCAACACATCGGTGAGCAATCGGTCGTGTAACTCCTGATCGAACACCAGGCGTGCATAGCGGCGTGCGTATTCTACCTTGATCGAAAGATCGCGCCCCTGCGAGAGCTCTATTGCACGTTCGAAGTGTTGCCGGGCGATGTCGGGCTTGCCACCGAGCGCCGGCGGCCGCAACGAGTCCAAGATGCCAAGGTAGCCGTGCACGGCGCCGTGCTCGTAGGCCTCGTCGAGCTCGAGCGTGCGCTCGAGCACGGCCTGCACCCACGGCAGCTCGGCGACCGCAGTCCAGTCCGAGCTCGTGGCCTGGAGGTTCGCGAGCCAGCCGACGGCGTAGGAATAGAGCGGCCCGATGCTCTTGAGATCCACGTCCTTGAGCTCGGCCTCGAGCCGATCGTAATCGATATTGCGCCAACGACACGCCGGCTCATGGACGAGACACAGCGCCTTTTGGCCGTAGCGACGGGCCTTGTCGGTCAGCGTGACGGCGCGTTCAGCCGTAGCGAACCGCGACCCATACAGCGCGAACAACTGCGCGCCTGCCGACAGCAACGCAGGATTCTCGGGGTGCTGCGAGATCAATCCGTCGAGGATCAGCAGGTAGGCGGGCATGCCGCTGCCGACGAGCTCGGGATCGCTCTGATTCAGGATCGCAGCGGACAGCGTCTCGCCGGCTTTGGCGCCGATCAGACGCACCACGCAGCCGCTCAGGGCCGCGGCCGCTACGACGACTACGAGGCCGCGCAATAGAGCGAAGCGTGCTGCCGACACTCGGGCGGCGTCAGACCTTCTCTTTGATGCGCGCGGCTTTGCCGCTGAGATCCCGGAGGTAGTACAACTTGGCCCGGCGAACATCACCACGTCGTTTCACCTTAATCTCCGCCACCGCAGGGCTGTGGGTCTGGAACACGCGTTCCACGCCTTCGCCGTGCGAGACCTTGCGGACCGTAAACGAGGAATTCAGGCCGCGATTCTTCTTCGCGATGACCACGCCCTCGTAGGCTTGCAGACGCTCCCGGTCGCCTTCCGTCACGCGGACTTGGACCACTACCGTATCGCCCGGGGCAAAATCGGGAACGTCCTTTTTGAGCTGCTGCTGTTCGATTTCGTCAATGACCCTGGACATGGTTAGATCCTCTTCCAATTCCCGTTCGCTGGTCGCGCGTTGTGGCGCGCTATTCTACGCAAGTTCGCCGTCCGAATTCACTCGTTCCGCTCGGCCTTGAATTCCGCCAGAAGCTCGCTCTCCTCGGGGCTCAGCGCCCGCTCGGCGAGCAGCCTCGGCCGCTTCAACCAGGTGCGCCCCAACGCCTCCTTGAGGCGCCAGCGCCGAATCGCCGCGTGGTCGCCCTTAAGCAGCACCGCTGGGACCGCCATGCCGTCGGCGACCTCCGGCCGCGTGTACTGCGGGCAGTCGAGCAAACCCGCCGTGTACGAGTCCTGTACGTGCGAGTTCTCGTCGCCCAGTACGCCCGGCAGCAACCGCGCCACGGCATCGATCACCACAGCCGCGGCCAGCTCACCGCCGCTCAAGACGAAGTCGCCCAACGCGACCTCCGTCGGCACCTCGGCCGCGATCAGCCGTTCGTCTAGCCCCTCGTAGCGGCCCGAGACCAGCAATAAGCCTGGCGCCGCCGCCAACTCGCGTGCGAACGCCTGATCGAACGGCCGACCTTGCGCCGTCAGCACGAGCTCCCGCGTGCCAGGCGGCAACCGCGCTCGCAGCGCGCGTATGGCGTCCCGCATCGGCTCGTATTTCAGCAGCATGCCGGGCCCGCCGCCGTAAGGCCGGTCGTCGACCGTCTTATGGCGATCGGTCGCAAACTCGCGCGGCGATATCTGCTCGAGCGAGAGGAGTCCCCGCTCGCGGGCCCGACCGACCACGCCAAACCGCACCACCGGCTCCACGAGCTCCGGAAGCAGCGACACCACGCCGACCCGGTACATGGCTCAAAAATCCAACGGCCAGTCGGCTACGATCCGCCCGGCCGTCAGGTCGACTTCGCGAATCACCCGCCCGTGCACGAACGGAATCAGCCGTTGCGGCGCACCCGCCAACACCATCATGTCGTGGCCGGCGGTCGCAAGCAGGTGATCGACCGTACCGAGCAGCTGACCCTCCAAGGTCCGCACCTCGAGCCCCTCGAGGTCGGTCCAGTAGTACTCGCCCGGCGCGCACGCGGGCAGCTCGCTGCGGTCGACGACGATGTCGGCGCCTATCAGCTGCCGGGCTTGCTCGCGATCGTCGAGACCCCGCAGCTTCGCCACGACTCCCGCGCCTTGGGCATGCCCCATTTCGACTTCGAAACGGCGCTCGCCGGCTCGCGACTTCACGGTCCAGGTACCGTACGACACGACGTTGTCGCGTGGGTTGGTATAGGAGTGAACCTTGACCCAACCCTTCACGCCGAACAGGCCGCTGATGCGGCCGAGCGTCACCGGTTTGTGAGTCTTTGCGCTCACTGCGGAAATCGCAGCGCGCGCGGGCGATTACGCCGCTACGGCGCTGCCGCGGTGCTGCTTCAGGAGATCGGCCACGCGTTCCGACGCCTGCGCGCCCAGCGCGACCCAGTGATCGACGCGAGGCATGTCGAAGCGGAGCCGCTCCTCGCCTCCCTTGGCGATTGGGTTGAAGAACCCCACGCGCTCGATATACCGACCGTTACGCGGGCTCCGCCGATCAGTCACGACCACATGATAGAAAGGCCGCCGAATCGTACCGCCGCGCGCCAAACGAATGACCACCATACGCTGTATCCTGCTCTGAAACGCCAAGGCGGCCCCGCGGGCCGCCCTTTTGAGGCGCGGAATTCTACTGTGTTCGGCGGCCGAGCGTAAGCCCCGCCGCTGCGCGCGCTAGCGGCGACCTCGAAACGGCGGCGGTCCCCCGCCCCGCAGCGCGCCCATGAGGCGCTGCATTCCCCCGCGCTTCGACAGCTGTTTCATGGTCTTGGTCAGCTGCTCGTGCTGCTTCAAGAGCCGGCTGACCTCCTGGACGGGCAGACCGGCCCCGGCCGCGATCCGCCGCTTCCGCGACCCGTCGATGAGCACTCGGCTGCCGGCGCTCAGCGGGGGTCATCGAATCGATGATGCCGATCTGCCGCCGGAACTGCTTCGGATCGATCTTGGCGGACGCGGCCGCCAGCTGCTCGGGCTTCACGCCCGGCAGCTTATCGAGCAGCTGCCCGATGCCCCCCATGTTCACGAGCTGGCGCAGCTGCTCCCGGTAGTCCTCGAGGCTGAGGCGCTTCCCCTCTTTGACCTTGCCGGCGACACGCTCCATCTCTTCGCGGTTGACGCTCTGCTGGACCTGCTCCACCAAGCCCACCACGTCGCCCATGCCGAGGATCCGCGACGCGAACCGGTCGGGCACGAAGGCCTCGAGCGCATCGACCTTTTCGCCGGTACCGACGAGCTTGATCGGCAGGCCGGTGACCTCGCGGACCGACAGGGCCACGCCGCCTCGCGCGTCGCCGTCGGTCTTGGTCAGGATCACGCCGGTGAGCGGCAGCGCCTCGTGGAACGCGCGCGCCGAGTTCACGGCGTCCTGGCCCGCCATCGAGTCGACGACGAACAGCGTCTCCGACGGCTCGACGAGCCGATGCAGCTCGCGCGCCTCGGCCATCATGTCGCTGTCGACGTGCAGCCGGCCCGCGGTGTCGAGGATCAGCCAGCGCTGACCGCCGCGCTGCGCGGCAGCCAGGGCTTCGGTCGCGATCGTCGCAGGGTCGTTGCTCGTGGTCTGAAAGAAGCCGACGCCGACGTCGGCGGCGAGCCGGGCGAGCTGCTCGCGCGCAGCGGGCCGGTAGACGTCCGTGCTGACGAGCAGCACGGCGCCGCCGCGTTCCGTCAGATGCCGCGCCAACTTGCCCGCGGTCGTCGTCTTGCCGGCGCCCTGCAGACCGACGAGCATGATCACGCCCGGCTGGCCGCGCGGCGCGAGTGGGCTCGCCTCGCCGCCGAGAACCGTCACGAGCTCGTCGTGCACGATCTTGACGAACGCCTGGCCCGGATTGAGGCTGCGCGCGACCTCCTCGCCGAGCGCGCGGTCGCGCACGCGGTCGACGAACGCCTTCGCCACGGGTAACGCGACGTCGGCCTCGAGCAACGCCATACGGATCGTCCGCACGGTGTCGCGAACGTTGTCCTCGGTGATCCGGCCACGGCCGGTGACGCGCGCAATGGCCTCGGTCAGACGCGCAGTCAGCTGATCGAACATCGGAGTGTCCGCAAGAAAGGCGGCGCCAGCCTAGCACGCCACGTGCGCACGCGCAGTTGACGCGCCGTTTCTTGACACTCGCGGGGGTGTTCGATCCAATCTAGCCCGGCACGAACGATCCCGAGGTCCGTAAGTCCTTGAACGGCGAAGCTCCGGTAGGCTGGCTAGTCGGTCTGATCATCGTGTTGATCGTGCTGTCGGCGTTCTTCTCGAGCACCGAAACCGCGCTCATGAGCCTGAACCGCTACCGGCTGCGCCATCAGGCGCGGGCCGGCCACCGCGGTGCGCGCCTCGCCGAGTGGCTACTGCAGCGACCGGACCGGCTGATCGGTCTGATCCTGCTCGGTAACACGGCCGTGAACGTGGCAGCGGCATCTCTGGCGACGATTCTTGCGCTGCGCGTTGGCGGCGAAGGCGCGATCCTCGCCGGCACCGTGATCCTCACCATCGTCATGTTGATCTTCGGCGAGGTGGCGCCCAAAACAATAGCGGCTCTGAATCCCGCACGCATCGCGTTGCCCGCGGCCTTGATCTACTACCCGCTGCTGAAGATCACGTACCCGGTCGTGTGGGTCCTGAATCTGTTCGCGAACGGGTTGCTCCGTCTGGTCGGCGTGCGCGCGGATCAAATCGCCTCGCACTCGCTGAGCGCCGAGGAGCTGCGCACCGTCGTGGCCGAAGCCGGCGTCATGGTGCCGCGTCGCCACCGTGAGATGCTGCTCAGCATCCTCGATCTCGATGCAGTCACGGTCGAAGACATCATGGTTCCGCGGCAGGAGATCGTGGGCCTCGATCTCGATCGGACGTGGGAAGAGAACGTCGCTGTGATCCAATCGAGCCGCCACGATCGGCTGCCCGTGTACCGCGGCGACGTGGACAACATCGTGGGCGTGGCGCGCATTCGCGAGCTGCTGCCCGAGCTCGTGCGCGGCGAGCTCACGCAGTCGCTGCTGCTCGAGCGCATTCGCGAGCCGTACTTCGTCCCGGAAGGCACGCCGCTGAACAAACAGCTGCTGAACTTCCAGCAGCACCGCCGGCGCTCGGCGTTCGTCGTCGACGAGTATGGCGACGTGCAGGGCTTGATCACGACGCAGGACATCGTCAACGAGCTCGTCGTCGAGCTCGACACGGATGCGACCGCGGTCGACCTCGGCGTCACGAAGGAGAGCGACCGCAGCTACGTCGTCGATGCGAGCGCGAACATCCGCCAGCTGAATCGCGTCATGAACTGGAATCTGCCGACCGACGGACCGAAGACGCTGAACGGCCTGATCGTCGAGCAGCTCGAGACGATCCCCGAGTCCGGCACCGGCGTGACGGTCGCCAACTACCCGATCGAGATCCTCGACTCGGGCGAGCACGGCATCAAGAAAGTGCGCGTCTACGCGCCGGGATCCACACCGCCGCCGAAGGTCGCTGCCTAGCCCGCGTGCACCAGCGCCAAGGCCTCTGACAGCCGATCGACCGGCAGCACGTCGATGCCGAGCGGCCGACGTGGCGCATTCGCGCGCGGCACGAGCGCGCGCTTGAACCCATGCTTCTGCTGCCTCTGCGAGGCGCTCTTCGCCGAACGGCACGGGCCGAATCTCGCCCGTGAGCCCGAGCTCGCCGAACACGACGAGATCCTGCGGCACCGGCTTCTCCGTCAGGCTCGAGACCACGGCCAATGCGACGGCCAGATCTGCCGCCGTCTCGCCGACGCGCAAGCCGCCGACGATGTTCGCGAACACGTCGCTGTCGCCCGAAGCGAATCCGCAATGCCGGTGCAACACCGCGAGCAACAGCCCCAAGCGCTGCGTATCGAATCCTTGCGCGAGCCGCCGCGGCGACTGCGCCTGCGTGCGATCGACGAGCGCCTGAACCTCCACCAGCATGGGCCGCGTACCCTCGCGAGTCACGAGCGTGACGCTGCCGGGCACCGCCGCCGCGTGCCGCGCGAGGAAGATCGCCGATGGATTCTTGACCTCGCGAAAGCCCTCCTCGCCCATCACGAAGAAACCCATCTCGTTCGCGGCGCCGAAGCGATTCTTGACGGCGCGCACGATTCGAAAGCGGCTGCCGAGATCGCTCTCGAAATACAACACGGTGTCGACCATGTGCTCGAGCACCCGCGGCCCCGCGAGTGTGCCTTCCTTCGTCACGTGGCCGACGAGCAGCGTCGCCACGTTGTGCGTCTTCGCGAACCGCACGAGTTGCGCCGCGCACTCGCGCACCTGACTCACAGAGCCCGGCGCCGACTGCAGCTCCTCGCTGAACAGCGTCTGGATCGAATCGATCGCGAGCACGCCGAGCTTCTTGCTGGCACCGACGCGTCCCAAGATCGTCTCGACACAGGTCTCGGCCAGGAGCTCGAGCGGCACCTGGCCGACGCCTAAGCGTTGCGCGCGCAACCCGATCTGGTCGAGCGATTCCTCGCCTGTGACGTAGCAACACGCGACACGCGGCGCGAGATCCGCGAGCGCGCGTAGCAGCAGCGTCGACTTGCCAATTCCCGGGTCGCCGCCGAGCAGCACGACACCGCCCGGCACGAGCCCACCACCGAGCACGCGATCGAACTCGCCGAGCCCGGTGCTAAGCCGCTCGACGCGAGCGACGTCGACGCCGGTCGAGCCTCGTGAGCTCGACGTTGCCCGTGTACTCTGCGCGCCCTGCCCGCTTGCGTCGGCGCTGCCGCCTCGTTCAACGTGTTCCAGGCACCGCAGTCGGGGCACTGCCCTTGCCACTTCGGCTGCTGGCTGCCACAGCTGTCGCAGACGTAGATCGTTCTTGGCCTTTGCCATACCGCGAGAATAGCCGAATTGCAGCACACCCAACCCCGAGCGCGCGGACTGTGAAGCGGACCTCAAAGCCCCGGGGAAAGCGGGCCTGGATCACAGGGAGCAAAAGGGACTCGATGTCATAATGCCGAGCGCCGAGGGCCCGCTCACCATGGACGGTTTCCGTAGTCTCCGCCGCAGTCTGATCGAAGCCGCAGCCCTGAGCTTGCTGGCCACGGCCGTGCTGTATCTGCCTCCGGCGCAAATCGCACCGCGCCTCGATGGCTGGCTGTTCGACGCGTGGTCGCAGATCGAGCCGCCGCCGGCGCCCACCGACATCGTGCTCGTGGACGTGCGAACGTCCGACTCGCTGACGATGCTCGCGAAGCTCGCGAAACGCCACTCGGCCCAGCTACTGATCACCACCGAGGCACGCCGGCCCGCGACTCGGCCGGCCACCGACCTATGGATCGGCCCAACCGAGGTGCCGCTCGGCGCCACGAGATCTCGCCCCACGCAATGGCCGCGCGGCGGGCATCTGTGGTTCGCGCCGGATGTCGACGGCGTCATCCGACACGACCAGGCGTTGATCGGCGACGACGGCACTGTTCCCTCCCTGCCTTTGTACGCTGCACGCGTCCTCGCCGCCGACGACCCGGCGGCGACATTGACCGAACCGCTGCCGAACCAGCGGCTGCGCTTCAGCGCCGCGCGTTCGTTCCTCGCGATCGAAGAGCGGCAGCTGGTCGACCAACCCGAGCTGCTCGAGCACAACGTCGTCATCGCCGGCAGCGCCGACGCCACTCATCCGACGCCCGTCGGCCTTTTGAGCTCGCCCGAGCTCGTCGCGCACGTACTCACGAATTACCGCGAGCAGCGGTGGCTCGGGTCGGGGCTTCCCCTCACTCTCGGCGGCTGGTGCCTTGCGTTGTTGTTGCTGGCGCCACTTGCGGTCGGCGTCTGGAAGACGCGAGCCGCGACCGCGAGCTGGATCGGCGCCTCGATTGTTGCGGTGCTCATGGTGTCCGCGCTCGGTTTCGTCGGCTTCGATCTGTGGCTGCCGATCACCGGTCCTGCTGCGTGGCTACTGCTGACGGGCGCACTGCTGACGATACGTCAGGGCCCCGCGACCGCCGTCACGCGAGTGACGGAGCAGGACACCGCGAACCTCGTCGATGCGCGTCGCTCTGCAGCCGCCGGTCGGCTGTTCGAAGCGTGGGGTGTCTATCGACGCGTCGCCCCGAACGCGGCGTTGCTGCCGGAGCTCTACGACCTCGCGATGGCGCTCGCCGCCCAAAACTACCAGCACGAAGCCGCCGAGCTTTACTACCGGATCGCGCAGGTCGACGGCCGGTACCGCGACGTAGCCCACCGTCTGGTGCGCAGCGACCCATGCGCCGCCCGAGCGAGGCCGATGAGGCTTTCACGGCGCCCGAGATGCTCGGCCGCTATCAGTTGCTCGAGCCGATCGGCCGCGGCGCCACCGGCTACGTCTACCTGGCCAGGGACCCCGTCATCAACCGCATCGTGGCGCTCAAAGTCATCGACCTGTCCCTCGACTACGACGGCGTCGAGCTCGAGAGCCTGAGCCAGAGCTTCCTGCGCGAAGCCTCGATCGCGGGCGGGCTGAACCACCCGAACATCGTGACGATCTTCGACGTCGGTCAGGCCGAGGGCCTGGCCTATATCGCGATGGAGTACCTGAAGGGGCAACACCTGAGCGACTTCGCGACACCGGACCGGTTACTGCCCGTCGACACGGTGCTCGATTTGCTCGGCCGGGCGGCCACGGCGCTCGACTACGCGCACGCGCACAACGTGGTTCACAGGGATATCAAGCCCGCCAATATTATGTATGATTCGGTGTCGGACAGCGCTCAAGATCACCGACTTTGGAATCGCGAAGTTGATCGACGCCAACCGGACGCGGACAGGCATCGTGTTGGGGACGCCGGCCTTCATGTCGCCCGAGCAGCTCGAAGGGAAAAACGTGAACGGCCACACTGACTTATTCGCGCTAGGTGTTAGCCTTTACCAATTACTGACCGGCCACTTGCCCTTCCGCGGAGCGTCGATGACCAAGCTCATGTTCGTGATCGCCAACGAGCCGCACCAGGCCGTGACCGCGGTCCGCGCGGATCTGCCGAAATGGCTCGATGGCGTGATCGATCGGGCGCTCGCCAAGGACCCCGCTGACCGCTTTCAGACGGGAGCCGAGATGGCTGCCGCGGTGCGGCAGGGCCTCGCGAGAGCCGCCTAGGTCCGTCCGATCAAGGCACGAGACGACTCCGCGAATGAGCCTCAAAGGGAAATTGGTGCACGTCGAGGTCACTGATGTCGGCAAGGTCAGAGACCACAACGAAGATGCGATCGGCGCGCGGCCGGACATCGGCCTGTGGGTGCTCGCCGACGGCATGGGTGGCTACAACGCCGGCGAAGTCGCGAGCGGCATCGCTGTGAAGACCATCATCGACCTCGTCTCCGAAGCCTGCAAACGCGAACGCCGCGCCGACATCGAGACCGGCACCGGGCTCATGCGCCAGTCGATCGTGCTCCGCGACGCGATTCACCGCGCGAACAAAGTCATCAACCAGACCGCGCAGTCCCAGCCGCAGTGCGAAGGCATGGGCACGACGTTGGTCGCGAGCCTGTTCTACGACAACCGCGTGTCGATAGCGCACGTCGGCGACTCGCGCATGTACCGCCTGCGCGGCAACCGCTTCGAGCAGGTCACGATGGACCACTCGCTGCTCCAGGAGCTCGTCGACCGCGGCTTCTATTCGCAGGAAGAAGCGCAGCGCTCGACGAACCGCAACTACGTGACGCGCGCGCTCGGCGTGGAGGCCAACGTCGACGTCGAGATCCAGGAGATGGAAGTCCAGAAAGGCGACTACTTCCTGATGTGCTCGGACGGCCTTCCCGACATGGTCGAGGACGAGGACATTCACCTGACGATCAGCACGTTCAACAACGACGTGAAGACTGTCGGCGAACAGCTCATCAAGCTCACGAACGACAACGGCGGTCGCGACAACGTGTCCGTCGTCTTGGTACGAGTGGCGGAACCATTTCCCGCCGAAACGGGTTTGCTCAGCAAGGTCCGCGGTTTGTTCGGCGCTTAAGCACGAACAGCCGCACACAACAGGCAATCGGGACATAAACCATGGCACGCTTGATTCTCAGCTTGGATGGCCAGACCTTGGCGGAATACAACATGACCAAGGAGCGTTATACGGTCGGTCGTCTACCGGATAACGACATCCGGATCGACAACGCTGCCGTCAGCGGCCACCACTCGCTGATCATCAACATCCTGAACGACTCGTTCCTGGAAGACTTGAACAGCACCAACGGCACGTACGTCAACGGCAAGCTGATCAAGAAGCACGCGCTGCAACATGGCGACGTGATCACCGTCGGTCACCACCAGCTGCGCTACGTCGACGACCAGGCGCAACAGGCGCCCGAGGACGAGTTCGAGAAGACCATGGTCATCCAGCCGAGCGGCCAGATGGAAAAGCAGGTCGCCAAGGCCGCGCGCGTGGCCGAAGTAGCCGCCGACCGCGAGGCCGCGTCCGCGCCGAGAGCCGCTGCGCCGAAGCCCGAGCCCGCGAAGCCACGTAGGCCGTTCGCGCCGACGTCGACGCAGGAAGTCGACGAGAGCGCGGCGCCGGTTCTGCCGCTCGCGAAGCTCCAGGTGCTGTCCGGCACGTTCGCCGGCCGCGAGCTCGAACTCCTCAAAGCGCTCACGACGCTGGGCCGTCCCGGGCGTGCAGGTCGCGGCCATCACGCGCCGGGCCGAGGGCTACTACATCGTTCACGTCGAGAGCGGCAATACGGAAGGCTTCCCGCTCGTCAACGGCATGGCGATCGGCGCGCAGGCGCGCAAGCTGCAGGACAACGACGTCATCCAGCTCGCCGGCGTGAAGATGGGATTCTTCTTAAGCTAGAAGACGCCTTCGCCGTACGCCTCGGCCACCAGGTTCTCGAACCTCGTGAACTCGCCGAGGAACGTCAGGTGGAACTCGCCGGTGGGGCCGTTGCGCTGCTTGGCGATGATGATGTCCGCGATGCCCTTGCGCGGCGTCTCTCGCTCGTACACTTCCTCGCGGTAGATGAACAGGATCACGTCGGCGTCCTGCTCGATGGCGCCCGACTCGCGCAAATCCGACATCACGGGCCGCTTGTCCTGACGCTGCTCGACGCTGCGATTCAGCTGCGACAGCGCGATGACCGGCACGTCGAGCTCCTTCGCCAGCGCCTTGAGTGAGCGCGAGATCTCCGAGATCTCGGTGGCCCGGTTCTCCACGGTCCCGGACACCTGCATGAGCTGCAGGTAGTCGACGACGATCAATCCCAGTCCATGCTCGCGTTTCAGCCGCCGTGCCCGGGCGCGGACCTCGGTCGGCGTCAACGCACCGCTGTCGTCGATGAAGATCGGCGCATCGGACATCATTGAAACGGCAGAGTCGACGCGCGGCCAGTCTTCGTCCTGGAGTTTGCCGGTGCGCAAACGCGTCTGAGCGATGCGGCCGATCGAGCTCAACATGCGGAACGAAAGCTGCTCGCACGACATCTCCATGCTGAAGATCGCCGGCCGGCACCTTGTTGCCGAGCGCGGCGTTCTCCGCGATGTTGATCGCGAGCGTGGTTTTGCCCATCGACGGCCGGCCCGCGATGATGATGAGCTCGCCCCGCTGCAACCCCGACGTAATCTTGTCCATCTCGACGAAGCCCGTCGACACGCCGGTGATATCGCTCGTGGAGTGGCTCAGGAAGTCGATCCGATCGATCGTCTTCGGCAGAATGGATTTCAGCGACTGGAAGCCCGAACCGCGCCGCATACCGCCTTCGGCGATCTCGAACACGCGTTGCTCCGCGCGATCCACGATCTCGGAGGCCGTGCGCCCTTCCGTGGAATGAGCGCTGGCCGCGATATCGCCGCCGATCTCGATGAGCTTGCGCAGCATCGCGTGGTCGCGGACGATGCGTGCATAGGCGCGGATGTTGGCAGCGCTCGGCGTGTCTTGCACGAGTCGCGCGAGGTAGCCCAAGCCGCCCGCGGACTCGAGCTGACCGAGCCGTTGCAGGTGCTCGCTGACGGTGACGGCGTCGGGCGGCTGGTTGCGCTCGACGAAGCTCCGCCACGGCCCTGAAGATCAGCCGGTGATCGGCGCGGTACAGATCCTCGGAAGTGATGACGTCGGCGATCTGGTCCCACGCTCGCTGATCGAGCATGAGCCCGCCGAGCAGCGACTGCTCGGCCTCTACCGAGTGCGGCGGGAGCCGCAGCCGTTCCGTGGCCGCGGCGGGCGATATCGGCGGCTGCAGCGGCTTCGGCCATCGTTGTGTCGACCTAGCCGCCTGCAACCGAGGGGCCCGCTACTGGCCTGCCTCTTCGGCCTCGATGACGACTTTGAGATCGACGTTGACGTCGGCGTGCAGATGCAGCTGGACGACGTGATCGCCGGCGACACGCAGCGGACCGTCGGGCAAGCGCACTTCGGCGCGCTCGACCGCGATGCCGCGCTTGCCGATTTCTTCGGCGATGTCGACCGTGCCCACCGAGCCGAACAGCTTGCCCTCGGCACCCGCCTGCATCGTGATCTTCAGCACCAGGCCCTCGAGCTTCTTGGCCCGAGCCTGCGCGGCCCCGAGCTCCGCGGCGGCCTTCGCCTCGAGCTCGGCACGCCGGGCCTCGAACTTGGCGAGGTTGGCGGGCGTCGCGAGCGTCGCCTTGCCTTGCGGGATCAGGTAATTGCGGGCGTAGCCGGACTTCACGCGAACCTTGTCGCCGATGCCGCCGACGTTATCCACTTTCTGGAGCAAAATGATTTCCATGTCTTAACTCTCGTCATGCCGCGGAGCGCATCGGCTTCCGCAAATCCAACCAATTGTCCACCAGACCGACGACCGTGACCGCGATCGTCACCGGCGGCAACACCAACAACACGTAGAACACGACCAGTAACGCCGAGTGCCACTGCTTCGCGTGAACCCAGGCATGCGTCACCGCGAGGCCCTGGAACAAAAACCCGAACACGGCCATCGCCCGCAAATTCTGAACCAGCGGCGCATCGAACACCAGGCCGAGCACCACCACCAACGTGGCCGTCGACCCCAGCCAGCGGCCGAGCTTCAGCTGCCGGAACTCAACGGCGAACCGCGGCTGGCCCTCGGCCACGGTGCACCACCAGTACGCCAAGAACAACGTGCCGCCGAGCAGGAACAACACCGTCGACGGCCGGCAGCGTCTGCGCCAGTCCGCGCGACGACCTCCGCCACCTGCGCTTCGCTGCCCGGCGGCGCCTGCAGCGCCTCCTTGAAGTCGTTCAGTAGCGGCGCGAACAGCACGGCGGGATCCGGACCGAATGCGCCGAACGCGAGCACCGCGACGAAGCAAACGAGCCACACCACCTGAAAGGCCAGCACCAGATTGCCGGCCCAGCGAATCAGCATGCCGATCGCCACACCGAGCGCCCATGCTCGCGAGGCCGAGCAACGCAAACGCGAGCACGCCGGTTCGCGACAACACCGCGAGCAGGCTCAAGCCCGCCACGCCGAACGCCGCGCTCATGACGCCCTGCACCGCGCCGCGGCGGATCGTCTCCAGAGCCAGCAGCGCGGCCGTCAGAATCGGCAGCAGCGGCGCGGCGACGATCGCGACGATCACCAGCCGCTGGCGCTGCGCGAGCAACCAGTCGGTCAACGTCTTCACGGTCGCACCAGCTGCGGCCGCGGAGCGCTGGCTAGTGCTGATCCGTATACGGCAACAACGCGAGGAAGCGCGCGCGCTTGACCGCGGTTGCAAGCTGGCGTTGATACGGCGCACGCGTGCCGGTGATCCGGCTCGGTACGATCTTGCCGGTCTCGGTGATGTACGCCTTCAACGTCGCGAGATCCTTGTAGTCGATCTCTTTGATGCCTTCGGCAGTGAATCGGCAGAATTTCTTGCGGCGAAAGTAACGGGCCATGGTGCAATCTCCTGTTCGTTACGCCGCTACTCGCGGGGGCTCTCGACCGGTTCGTCGGCGAAGGCCGGCACGTCGTTGACGAAGTCCGGCGGCGGCCGACGACCCTCGCGCGGCGGGCGACCGCCCTGCGCTTCCCGGGCTTCCTCTTCCTCGCGGGCCTTCGCCATGAACGACGGCTCCGTGACGGCCTCTTCACGCGCAATCACGAGATGGCGCAGCACGGCGTCGCTGAACCGAAACGCGCCGACGAGCTCGTCGAGCGTCGGCTTGTCGACTTCGATGTTCAGCAGCAGATAGTGCGCTTTGTGAACTTTGGAAATGGAGTGCGCCAGCTGCCGGCGGCCCCAGTCTTCCTGGCGATGGATCTTGCCGCCGGTCCCTTCGATCAGGGTGCGATACCGCTCGAGCATCGCCGGCACTTGTTCACTCTGGTCAGGATGGACCAGAAACACGACTTCGTAGTGTCTCAAACGAATCTCCCCGTGGGTTTAGCCTCCCGCTAAGCGGTGAGGCAAGGAGTTAACCCGACCCTTATGGATCGGGGGGCGCCATCCTAACCGGGGAAGCCCGGGCCGGCTCAAGCGGCTTTTGGGCTATTGCCCTACCTTCAGCGCCTTGTCCTTGGCGTTGCGGGACCACATCGCCGCGCTTTCCACGTCGCACTTGTAGGGGTAAAGCGCCGTGGTGTCCGGCACGCGCGTGAGTTCGAGGCGGCCTGCGTACGGTTTCGTCAGGTAGGTCGGATCGTTGACGGTGTAGTCGAGCACGAGGGTGCGGCCGTCCAGGCTCACCGTATACCGCTCCGTCACGGTCTTCTGCGTGCTCGAGGGCACGTCCTTACCGCCGCCCAGGATCTGCACCTCCGCGCCCAGTCCCCACTTCGAGGCCGGATAACCCTTGCTCTCGATGACCAGTGCATCGCCATCGAGCTTGGCCGAGGCGGTGCCGAACTGCACTTTCGGGTCGACCGGCGCGGCCGGGCCGCCGAGCGTCACCGTGCGCACGATCTCGTAGGCCTCGTTGTGCAGCGTTACGCGCTGCCCGTCGAGCGTGACTTCGAAGAGATAGAACGGCGCGTTGAAAATGTCCGGGATGCTCATCGGCTCACAGGTGTTCGCCGGCGAGGCCTTCTGGTCGTAGGCATTGCGTGCCGCGACGCCGGCCGCGTTCAGCGGCAGCGCGGAGTCCGCGCCGGGCGGCGTGAACGGCTGCTGCCAGCGACCGGCGAACCGGGCGATGCCGCTAGCCTTTGGCACCTCGGCAACGGTCTTGATGCTGCTGGTGGCGTTGTTGGCGATGGCGATGCCCCCGGCCGGCCCCGCCGCCGTCAGCACGCTCAGCGAGGGGCTGTAGAGCCGATCGGTCTTCGTGATGCTGTAGACCTGCCCGTTGGTGGCAGTCAGCGCCTGCGCGTGAATGAACCGGAAATTCGGATCGCGGTGCGGCGACCCCGTGATCGTCACCGCATCACCGGGCTTGAACGTCGTCGCTTCGACGCCCGCGGTCCGCAGAGGCGGCAGCGCTTCCCACTCGATCTCCCAGCGCTGAACTCCGGCACCGCTCGCCTGACCATTCATGAACGCGCGGCCGTCGACGATCAGCGACGAATGTGGGCTGCGCAGCTTGAAGTCCACGATCACACCGCGCAGCTCGATCATCTTGTCGAGCGCGAAGACCGCGGTCGAGTGATGTGCTTGCAGGGACAGCGGTAGCAGGATGACGGGGAGCGCGATCAGCGCAAGTGCGTAGCGTGGATTCATGGCTCGTCCCTCCGCGGGGAGTGAGATTTGTTCGGAGTACCAGGCTAGCGGGCTACGCTAGCACAGCGCCCCTACTTCGGTGCCTGGCGCTTGAGCTCGAACAGCACGACGCCCGTCGCGACCGAGACGTTCAGGCTCGCGACCGTGCCGGACATCGGGATCGTCACGAGCTCGTCGCACAGGTCGCGAGTGAGGCGCCGCAGTCCCCGGCCCTCGCCGCCGAGCGCCATGGCGACCGGCGGCGCCAGCTTGGCCGCATACAGGGACTGGGTGGCTTCCGCATCCGCGCCGACGACCCAGACGCCCGCTTCCTTGAGCCAGGTGATCGTCCGCGCGAGGTTCGGCGCCCGAAATACGGGCACCGTCTCAGTAGCGCCCGTGGCGGTCTTCATGGCCGCGGCCGTGAGCCTGGCCGAATGATCACGCGGCACGACGACCGCGTCGATGCCCGCGGCATCGGCCGTTCGGAGACACGCCCCGAGGTTCCGCGGATCCTCCACGCCGTCGAGCACCAGCAGCCGCAGCGCGCGGCCGCGCTCCATCACGAGCGTCTCGAAATCGTCGATCGTGAACTCCGGCGCGGCGCGAACTTCTGCGACCACGCCCTGATGCACGCCGCCGTCGGTCAAGCGATCGAGCTCGCCGCGGTGCACGTGCTGCACGGCCACGCCGAGCTTCGCGATCTCGCGAGCGATCTCCGCAAGTTTGCCGCTCGGCTCGCGCAGAATCTTCGCGGCGACGATCGTCTCCGGCCGCCGCTCGAGCACGGAACGCACCGCGTGCAGGCCGTAGACGTTCTCGTGCTTACCGGCCACGGTTGCGGTTGCGCGGTTTGCGCCCGCCTTGGGGCCGCGCGTTTTGGGTTGGCGCCTGCGCCTGCGCCGTCTCGGCCGGCACGAGATCGATCTTGCACTCTTCGACGTTCACCGCCACGAGGCGCACCTTCATCGTTTCTGTCAGCCGATAGCTCGAGCCCGTGTGCTCGCCGCGCAGCGTCGTGCCGCCCGGGTCGCGTTGATAGTAGTCGCGCGGCAGCGACGTCACGTGCACGAGGCCGTCGGCTTGAATGCCGGGCAGGCGCACGAACAAACCGAACGCCACCACACTGGCGATGACGGCGTCGAACGTCTCGCCGATGTGGTCCTTCAGATAGATGCACTTCAGCGTATCGACCACCTCGCGGGTAGCCATGTCGGCGCGCCGCTCCGTATTCGAGCAGTGCTCGCCGAGCTGCTCCATCTCTTCGAGCCCGTAGCGGTAGCCCTTCGCGGACCGGTGTTCGCCGAGCCACTTGATCGCGCGGTGCACGAGCAGATCCGGGTAGCGGCGAATCGGCGAGGTGAAATGCGCGTACGCGCCGAGTGCCAAGCCGAAATGCCCGATGTTGCCCGGTTGGTAGCGCGCCTGCTTCATCGAGCGCAGCACGACCATCTCGATCAGCTCTTCTTCGGGTTTACCTGCGACGGCTTCGATGATGCGGTTCAAGTCCTTCGGCGTCAGATTCTTCGGGGTGAGCTTGTAGCCGAAGGTACGCAGGAACAGCAGCAACTCCTCGAGCCTGTCTGCCTCCGGCCCTTGGTGGACCCGGTACAGGCCAGGGATCTTGCCCTTCAGAATGCGCTTGGCCGATTCGACGTTGGCCGCGATCATGCACTCCTCGATGATCTTGTGCGTCACGAGCCGCTCGACCGCTTTCACGCTGGCGACCTTGCCGTGCTCGTCGAGCTGGATCTTCGTCTCCGGCAAGTCGAAGTCGATCGCGCCGCGCTGCTTGCGCACCTTGGAGAACGCTTCGTACACGGCCTCGAGCTCTTTCAAGTGCGGCCGCAGCTCGGCTTGCAGGCCGCGCGGCCGCGCCGCGACGAGAATCTCGGCGGCTTCGTTGTACGTGAGGCGCGCATGCGAGCGCATCACGGCCTCATAGAAGCGCGACCGCGTGACCTCGCCGCCCGCCGACACGTGCATGTCGCACACGTGGCAGAGCCGGTCAACGTTGGGGTTCAGCGAACAGAGCCCGTTCGAGAGCGCCTCGGGCAACATCGGCACTACACGGTCCGGGAAGTACACGGACGTGCCGCGCCCGCGCGCCTCGCGATCGAGCGGCGAATCGGCGGGCACGTAGTAGCTGACGTCCGCGATCGCGACGATCAACCGCCAGCTGTCGCCTTGCCGCTCGCAGAACACCGCGTCGTCGAAATCGCGCGCATCGGCGCCGTCGATCGTCACGAGCGGCACGTTCCGCAGGTCCTCGCGCCCTTCCTTCGCCTTGGCCGGCACTTCGGCGGGCCAGCTGCGTGCCTCGGCCAGCGCTTCCTCCGGCCATTCGTGCGGTATGCCATGCGCCCGAATCGCGACCTCGGTCTCGATGCCGGCGTCGTTGGCACCGCCGACGACTTCGACCACGCGGCCGATCGCGTGACTGTTCTTCGTCGGGTACTCCAGTACCTCCACGGACACCACGTCGCCGCCTTTGGCGCCGTGCGACTGGCCGCGCGGAATCAGCACTTCGACGCGCGAATCGGCGCTGTCGCGAACGAAATCGATGCCGCGCTCGCGCCGGAACTGGCCGGCGATGCGGGTTTTGCCGCGAGCCAGGATCTCGACGACATTCCCTTCGCGGCCGCGCGGCGTCTCGCTGGCGCGCACGGCTACGCGGTCGCCTGCCCAGAGCAGCTGCATTTCGCGCGCCGAGAGATACAGGTCGTCACTGCCGTCATCGGGTTTCAGGAACCCGAAGCCGTCGCGATGCGCGATCACCTTGCCCGCTATGACGTTCAAATGCCGCGTGAGGCAGAACTCTTCGGCCCGGTTGCGCAGCAGCTGGCCGTCGCGAACCATCGCGCGAAGCCGGGTTTCGAGCGCGCGGCGATGCTGTTCGGTCTTGATGCCGAACCGCGGCGCGAGCGCTTCGAGCAGCAGCGGCTGGCCCGCCTGCTCCATGGCCTTCAGGATTTCGTCGCGGCTCGGGATCTGGTGTTCGTACTGGCGTTCGCCGTTTTGGTTGGCGTCGCGGGGTGGACGAGGCACTAGGAGTGGCCTCGGCTAGAACGGTAGGAAGTCATCATGGCGGCCATCTTATATGAGCGATGCGACGGCAGGCATCAGCTTCGTTTGACAGCCTAGGGACCAGTCAGTACATTCCTCCCCCTTCTTGCCCCTTGCCCAGGTGGCGGAATTGGTAGACGCGCTGGTTTCAGGTGCCAGTGGGGTAACACTCGTGGAGGTTCAAGTCCTCTCCTGGGCACCATCCGTCGACACAGGTCGTCCTATCTCGACGTAACGGTTAGGCGCTGATCCGCGACTCGATCGGTCCGGAACATCCCTGCAGCGCGACGCCGGCCCATTACATTGTAGCGGCCACGACCAAACGACTTCGGTGTAGCCGGCGATGCTGACTTTGTTCCCGCCGCAAACCGGCGAGGCGGGAAGGCGTCGACGTCATCCTCGATCCAATGTGGAGCCCGATCTCCGCAGATCTCTACGAGCACATCGATGGATTGCGGTCCACATGCCTGCGCCGCCTAGAGATCGCGGCCGCACGCTGACCGGCTGATCGCTAGTGTCGCTCGCCCGCCGCCGCGATCTGCTCGCCGAAAAAACGTTTCAGCGGCGGCGCCATGTTCGGCGGAATGTCCTCGCCCCACGCACCGCCGTCGATCTTGGCGCCCGTGGGCTGCGCGCCTCCGTCGACGGCGAAGAACACCGGAATCGCGGGATGGTCGAAGCCGGCCTTCTTGAGTTCCTTCTTCCACGCATCGGCGTCGACGCGAATGATGTAGGTGCCGGCGAACGCCTCCTGCATCAGCGGATCGCCGAGCGCCGCGCGCAGCTTCTTGCACGGAACGCACCACTCGGCAGTGATCTGGAGAAATGGCACGCGATGCTGCGCGGCCGCGTTGGTCACCTCGCGCTTCAGAAGACTGACGAGTTCGCCTGTGCCGGGCTCGAGCACCACGACCTGGACGGGCTCGGCTGCAAAGCCGACCTGGGCGAAGGCGGCCCCGAGCAGCGCTGCCAACAACGGCCCGATGATCCGACGATAGCTCATGACTCCCCCCTGTTGCAGGTGGATGTTCGAGGCCACTAGACCACCCGACCTCTCAGCCGTCAATTCGCACGAGGCTCCTATAGAGTTCGAGCGTCTTAGCGATCGTGTCCTCGATACGGAAATCGTTGCGAATGCGCTCGCGCGCTGCCGCGCCCATGCGATGGCGCAGCGCGGCGTTGTCGTGCAGCCGCTTGACCGCGGCCGCGAGCGCCGGCACATCGCGCGCGGGCGCGACGATTCCGCTGACGCCGTCCACCACGACCTCCGGGCTACCGCCGCAGTCCGTCACGACGGGCGCAATTCCGTACGCCATCGCTTCGATCAGGGAGCGCGCGAGCCCTTCGCGCTTCGTCGACGGCAGCACGAACACGTCGCAGGCCGCCGTCAGCGACGGTGCGTCAGGGCGATACCCGAGCACGTGAATGTTTGCGGCCACCGGGCTCGCGGCAATGCGCGATGCCAGGGCCGGCGCATTCATGTCGCTGCCGATCAGCAAAAGATGCGCCTGCCACTCGGCAGGCAGGTGCCCCATCGCATCGACGAGCAACTCGATGCCCTTACGCGGGCGATAGTTCGCCACGCAGGCAACGACGAAGCTGCCTGGTGGCACACCGACGCTGCGAAGATCGACCGGCGGGGCGCGATACCAGTCGAGGCTGTGGCCCTTGTAGATCGTGACGAGCTTCTCTGGCGACAGCCGCAGGAACTTGGGCTGCATGTGAAGGAAGTAATCGCGCACGGCGTTCGCTACGCAGACGATACGATCGATGCGCGGGTTCAGGAACCGTCGCCACGACACGGGATTGAAGAAGCTCACGTTGCCGACGATGCCGCGATACGCCACGACCTTCACCGGCAGGCGGCGGCTCGCCATCACGCCGTTTTGCACCGCCTTGTTGCCATGGAGATGCAGAATGTCGTAGCCACCACGCGCAATCTCCGCGCGCAGCGCGGCGATAGCGGACTTATCGACACGCCCGCGCAACGACACGTCGAGCACGCGAAGCCCCGCCTGAACCACAGCGGCACGATGCTCAGGATGGCAGATCACCGCAATGTCGACACCCGCCCGGGCGAGTCCGACTAGAGTGGCGACCGTCGGACGATCCGGGTCTTCCGTGACCCATAGAGCTTTGATTGGCTGCATTGTCGTGATCCATCACACACTGAGACTTAACACGGACTCGTACAGATCCACGTATTTCCGACACATCGCGTCGGCAGTGAATTCCTTAGCGATTTCGCGACCACGCTCACCCATCCCTCGCCTCCGCCCGGGCTCCGCACACAGATCGAGGATCGCGTCGCGAAGCTGGTCCTGGCGAGCCGGCTCGATGAGCAACCCATTCTCGCCGTGATGGACGATATCGGGCAAGCCGCCGACGGCACTCGCGATCACGGGCACGCCCTGCTCCATGGCGTCGAACAGAATGCCGCCGATGCCTTCGCGATTCGACGGCAGGATGAACAGATCAAAGGCCGCGAGATAGTCCCCCACGTTCTGCACAAACCCCGCGAAGGTGACGTTCGTGAGCCCCTGCGCCGCCGCCTTCAGCATCGCCTCATCGTCACCGCCACCGACGAGCACGAACTGGAGCGTGGTGTGCGAGCGTTCGAGCTCGCGCGCGACGCGAATGATGAGGTCCTGATTCTTCTGCGCATTGTCGAGCGCGCCAACGTGCCCCACGATGAACTTGCCTGAGAACTGCGCGCGGATCGCCGCCGCCTTCGCCGCATCGACCACGAAGCCCGTGCTGCCGCTGTGGATCACGCGCACGGGGATCGCGGCATCGTAGGCGCGCACGATGTCGGCGATTTGCGGGGCGACTGCGGCAACGGCGGCCGCGTTTCGGTATGCGCGATGCGCGAGCCAATGGCGGCCGATCGGATTGTCGACGCGGCGCGTAATGACGTACGGAGTGCCGCTAGCGAGCGAGCGCAGATACGCGCCGTAGACGCTGCGGCCTTCGTGCAGGTGCAAGAGCGCCGCGCCACCCGAGGCGAACGCCACCGACAGCGGGCCGCCGCTGACTTCCCGGATTTCGATTTGGAGCGCGCGAACGCGTTGCACGAGCTCGCTGCCGCGCCGCGCGATCAACACCTGCCGTACGCCGCGGCTCTTAAGACCCTGGATCAGCAACTCCGTCTGGCGTTCGCCGCCGCGATAGCCGCGTGCGGTGTTGACGTGCGCGATTAACGGTGTCATCGAGCCAAAGCGCGGGATCCGCGAGACGGTGCCGCAGCGTAACACAGCCCCGGAGGCCGCCACCCGCCGCGCCCGCGGCGTTGCGGGCCTCGCGGCAACTGCCTAAAGTGCCCGGATTCGACGGCGCCCACGTGGCGCGAGGACGCCAACGCAGTGTGCGGGTTTGTCGGCGGAACCGATCCGGCTTGGAACTACGCCGCCGCGCTCGCAGCGATCGCGCATCGAGGGCCCGACGCCGGCGAGCTGAACCTCGATGGTCCCGTCCGCGTCGGCTTTCGCCGCCTGTCGATCATCGACCTGCGACCCGCGGCGAACCAGCCGATGTTTGCGGCAGACGGCGCCACATGGATCGTGTTCAACGGCGAAATCTACGGCTATCGCGACCTGCGCGCGGCGCTGACGAAACGCGGCCACGTGTTCCGCACGGACTCCGACACGGAGGTTCTGTTGAACGCGTATCTCGAATGGGGCGACAAGTTCGTCACGCACGTCGACGGAATGTTCGCGATCGCGCTCTGGGACCCGCGCGCCGGCCAATTGAAACTCTATCGCGACCGGCCCGGCATCAAGCCGCTCTACTATTTTTACGACGGCAAGCGCTTCGCCTTCGCGTCCGAGCTCAAAGCGCTTCAGAGCGCGATCGCGCCGAACGATCTCGTCGTCGACGAGACCGCGTGCTACGACTTCCTGAGCTATCGCTACGTGCCGGCGCCAAAGACGCTCTACAAGAACTGCTACAAACTGCCGCCGGCGCATCGCGTTGCATACACGCCGGCGACCGGCGCACTGGAGACGCCGCGACGTTTTTGGTCCCTGCCTGTTTCCGACGAGCCGCGCACGCCCGCGCTCGAAACGTGCTGCGAGGAGCTGCGCAGCCTGATCGCGACCTCCGTCGACGAGCAGATGATCGCAGACGTGCCGCTCGGCTTCTTTCTCTCCGGCGGCGTCGATTCGAGCGTCGTCGTGGCTTCCGCGGCGCGCAACGGCCGCCGCGTCGCGACGTTCGCGATCGGCTTCGACAAGGACGAGGTGTCGGAGACGCCGTACGCGCGCGAGGTCGCGACGCGCTTCAAGACGGAGCATCACGAACGGATCCTTCTGCCTGAGAGCGCGCAAGAGCTGCTGCCGAAGCTGAAGCAGTGGTTCGACGAACCGTTCGCCGATGAATCGGCGCTGCCGACGTACCTCGTGGCCAAGACCGCGCGCGAACGAGTGACCGTAGTGCTAACCGGGGACGGCGGCGACGAAGTGTTCGGCGGCTACCGGACTTACCCGCGCTACGCGCGTTACGCCGGTTGGCCGACCTGGCCCACCG
This sequence comes from uncultured Gammaproteobacteria bacterium, assembly GCA_963748045.1. GTDB lineage: Bacteria > Pseudomonadota > Gammaproteobacteria > Steroidobacterales > Rariloculaceae > FEN-1219. Next base: position 124,516 of record CAVVIC010000021.1, on the reverse strand, counting down.
CGCTCGAACGCGCGAGCCATAGGTTGCGACGCGGCCTGCCCCGCCGCCACGCGGTAAGCCGCGCACTGCTGTTGCTCGAGACGGCGTTCAGCAGCGGCCCGAATCTTTGGGGCAAGCTCATGGGCGGCATGTCGACGCCGGAGAAAGCCGGCTACGCGCGCGAGCTCGGCATCCCGCGCGACTACGACGACTGGTGGCACTACCGGCAGTTCTGGCGCGCCGACCTGCCGCTGCGCACACGGTTGCAGTACGTCGATTTCCACACGTTCATGCCGGGGCTCGTGTTGACCAAAGTCGACCGCACGACGATGGCCGTATCGCTCGAAGCACGCGTGCCTCTGCTCGCCCAGCGCGTCGTGGAGTTTTCATTCAATCTTCACGAGGATCTGCGCTACTACAATGGGGAGCCGAAAGGCTTGCTCCGGCAGGCGTACCGCGGCATTCTGCCGGACCACATTCTCGACCGGCGTAAGAAGGGATTCGGCATCCCGCGCTACTATCTAAAGGATGTGAGCAGCGGCAAGCCGATTCAGGAGCACGTGCTCCGCAGTCTATTTCTCGGAACCTCTAGGAGCGCAGTTTGACTACCGACCAGCGCAAGTGCGCGTTGATCACCGGAATCACGGGCCAGGACGGCGCGTACCTCGCCGAGTTCCTGCTCGCACGCGGCTATGAGGTGCACGGCATCAAGCGTCGCGCCTCATCGTTCAACACCGATCGCATCGACCATTTGTACAGCGACCCGCATGAGCCGGATCGCCGGTTGATCCTGCACTACGGTGACCTGACCGATGCGACGAACCTGATCCGCATCGTTCAAGAGGTGCAGCCGCAGGAGATCTACAACCTCGCGGCCCAGAGTCACGTGGCCGTGTCGTTCGAGACGGCCGAGTACACCGCGAACTCCGACGCGCTCGGCACGTTGCGCCTGCTGGAAGCCATTCGGATCTGCGGTTTGACCGAGAAGACGCGTTTCTATCAGGCGTCGAGCTCCGAAATGTTCGGCAAAGTGCAGGAAACGCCGCAACGCGAGACGACGCCTTTCTATCCGCGCTCGCCGTACGCCGCCGCGAAGGTCTACGCTTACTGGATCACGGTCAACTATCGCGAGGCCTACGGCCTCTTCGCGTGCAACGGCATCCTGTTCAATCACGAGTCGCCGTTGCGCGGCGAGACCTTTGTCACCCGCAAGATCACGCGTGGCCTCGCACGCATCAAAGTGCACCTCGATGACTGCCTGTACCTCGGCAACATCGACGCGCTGCGCGACTGGGGTCACGCTCGCGACTACGTGCGCGCGCAGTGGCTGATGCTGCAGCAGCCGAAGCCTGAGGATTACGTGATCGCCACGGGCCATCAGTATTCGGTGCGTACGTTCGTCACGCGCGCCGCGGAATGCCTCGGCATGGCGCTCGACTGGCGCGGCAAGGGTCTCGAGGAGCACGCGATCGACAAGGCCACGGGCAAGACACTCGTGCGCATCGACCCGCGCTACTTCCGCCCCACCGAGGTCGACACGCTGCTCGGCGACGCCTCGAAGGCGAAGCGCCAGCTCGGCTGGACGCCCGAGGTCACGTTCGACGCTCTCGTGCGCGAAATGATCGACTCCGACTCGAAGCTGGCCGAGCGCGACGCTCTGATCAAGCGCGAAGGCTACTCCGTCTACCAGCACCGCGAATGAACAAGGACTCGAGCGTGTTCGTCGCCGGCGAACGCGGCCTCGCGGGCTCGGCCATCCGCCGCGCGCTCGCCGCGCGCGGCTTCGACAACGTGATCAGCGCGCCGCGCGCGGCCGTCGACCTGCGCGACGCGGCTGCCGTGGAGCGCTTCTTCGCGAAGGAGCGGCCCGCCTACGTGTTCATGGCCGCGGCCAAGGTCGGCGGCATCGTCGCGAACGACACCTACCCGGCCGACTTCATCCGCGACAATCTGCTGATCCAGACCAACGTGATCGACGCCGCCTATCGGCACGGCGCGAAGAAGTTCTGCTTCTTGGGCTCGAGCTGCATCTATCCGCGGCTCGCACCGCAGCCGCTCGCGGAGTCGTCGCTGCTGACCGGCCCGCTCGAGCCCACGAACCAGTGGTATGCCGTGGCCAAGATCGCGGGCATCAAGATGTGCCAGGCGTATGCGCTCCAGTACGGCTTCAACGCGATCTCCGTGATGCCGACCAACCTGTACGGCCCCGGCGACAACTTCGACTTGCAGACGTCGCACGTGCTGCCCGCGCTGCTGCGCAAGTTCCACACTGCGAAGCAGGCGGGCGACGCCGACGTCACGGTGTGGGGCTCGGGCACGCCGCGCCGCGAATTCCTGTACGTGGACGACCTCGCGGACGCGCTGTGCTTTCTGATGGAGCGGTACGAGTCGCCCGAGATCATCAACGTCGGCTGCGGTGAAGACGTCACGATCGCGGAGCTCGCCAGCGCTGATCGGCGACATCGTCGGCTTCCGCGGCAAGATCGTGTACGACCGCAGCAAGCCCGACGGCACTCCGCGCAAGCTGCTCGACGTCGCGAAGTGCACGGCGCTCGGCTGGCGCGCACGCACGAAGCTCACCGACGGCATCGCGGCCACGTACGCGTGGTACCTCTCCCAGAACGAATCGCGAGCCGCCTGACGCATGCGCCGCAAGACCCTGCGCGCCGGCGTCGTGAAGCTCGTCAGCGGGTTCGGCCTGCACGCCGGGCCGCGCATGGGCGCTGCCGCCATCCGCGAGCTGCTGCACGAGCTGCGGCCGATCGACGCGGGCATCGAGCTCGTGCGCGTGGGCCCCAACGGCGACGGCGGGTATCTGCTTCCCGACGACCTCGAAGGCATCCGCTACGTGTTCTCGCCCGGCGTCTCGACGGAATCCGGCTTCGAGGCCGAGATGGCCGAACGCGGCCTGCCGGTGTTCCTCGCCGATGCTTCGGTCGACGGCCCCGCGCTGGCACACCCGCGGTTCGTGTTCGACAAGAAATTCGTCGGCAGCCTCACGAACGAGCGTTACATGACGCTCGACGACTGGCGCACCGCGAAGCTACCGGGCGACCGCAGCGACCTGCTGCTGCAGATGGACATCGAGGGCGGCGAATACGAAACACTGCTCGCCGCTTCACCCGCGCTGCTGGCCAAATTTCGGATCCTCGTCATCGAGTTCCACTGGCTCGCGGAGCTGTGGGGCGAAGCGTTCTTCGCCGTCGCGTCGCGCGTTTTTCGCAAGCTGCTGCAGACGCACAGCGTGGTTCATATCCATCCGAACAACTGCTGCGGCTCGGTCACGAGTGAAGAGTATCGAGATTCCGCGGATCGCAGAATTCACGTTGCTGCGCAACGACCGTGTGCGCACGCGTGCCTATCGCACGAACTTCCCGCACCCGCTCGACCGAGCGAACGTCGCGAAGGCGCCGCTCGATCTGCCGGCCTGCTGGTACTCCTAGGCTACACGCGCTTTCGCAGCGACCGATAAGCCTTCGCGAGCTTCTTCATGACCGGACCCAACGTGTCCGGGAAACGGCGAAACGGCCGGGCGATCAGCTGCATTCGTTTCTCGCGGTACGGAACGCCGTGCCAGCCGAGCCTCCCGTAGCCCCGTATGAAGACCGTGCCATCCATCCCGTTGAAGAGGTACGTGACCAGCGATTCGTCCGACCGAAGCGTGGCCGGCGAATTGTCCTCGATGCCGAATGCCGCGAAGTGCGCGCTGCGAACGAACAGCGCGTTGGCCACCGTGGCGGCGACGAGCTCGTACCCTTTGTCGCGCGCAAGCCGCGTCAGCGCCAGCAGGCTGGAGCCCTGATTCACGTTCATATCGGCGGGCTGCACGAAGTCGACCGCCGTGGGAATCGTCGGGTTGTACTCGATGACGACGAGCCGTGGGCGATACCGCGTGGTCGCCTTCCAGACGTGGTAATCGTTGCCGTCGATGTCGATCGAGAGTACGTCGAACTCCTCCGGTATCGACGTCTTCGCGAGGATCGTGTCCAGGTTGTCGGTGGCGGTGAACCCGACGAACCCGCTGATCGGCAACACCTTGGGATTGCCTGCGAACCTGTTCGTGAGATCCCGGAAACGCCGCTCCGACCCTTCGATCAGCACCGCCGAGAAGCCGCGACGGGACACCAAGTCGTAGGTATTGCTGAGGTGACTCCCGTCCCATGCACCGAATTCGACACACCAGCCGATCGGCTGACCAATCACCTCGAGGATTTTGGCGATGATGCCGTCCTCGCCGTTTTGCGAGTGCACATTGGCCGCGTGCTCGAGCAGCCACCTATCGTCTTTCATCAATGCTGAGACTCCATGCGCCCTATGTTAACGCTAGCTATGACGTTCAAAACACCGTGACGCGCGCTTTCGCGCCGCCGAGCCACCACGCCACTTCGCTGAACGTGGAGAGGTAGCTCGCGAACAGCCGGTGCGTGCGCGCCAGCAGCAGCATGTCGATCAGATCCTCCGTAATGCCGGGCGCCGTTCGCCAGCTATCGTGCCGGGCGGTCTGCCGCGGGAAACACAGCACGCGCGCGGCGCCGTAGCGCTGCTTCAGCTCGTTCACGATCTCATCGCTGTCGCTGACGACCAGGAAGCGCGCTCTGCTATCGACGCCGTCCAGCATCTGGAGCAATCGGCGGCGCGCCGGCACGTGATACTTGCGGTAGCGACGCGGATCGTCGCGCCATGTGCGCACCTGCACGCCGATCACCGCGGGATCGAGCGTGGCCGCGGCCCACTGCCCTGCGCGCTCCGCTATCTCCGGGCGCACGCGAATCGCGCGAACAACGGGCCGTACACGTCGCGGAAATACTGCGGGATGCGCTCGTACTCGAGGTCGATGTGGCGCGCGTCGGCGCGTGTCGAACGCCGCGAGTGCTGCTTCGGGAACACCATGAACCGATAACGATCCGTGCGTCGCCCCGTCAGCGCCCACACCGCCTTCCCGAGTCCGCGCACGACCGGGTGTGCGCCCGCACCGACCGTCGCGAAACCACGCGGCAAGTGCGCCTCGTCTTCCGGCAGGATCGCGAACCGCCACGAGGAGTACTCCGTCGCTCCGTTGGGCACGGCGTCGATTGCCGCGTCATTCGCGAACAGCTCGCCGAACGTCGCCGGCATGTTCTTGTTGACCGGCCAACAGACGCGCGCGTCGCCGCCGAGTCGCATCGCAGAGACCCACGACTTCAACCGATTGCCGAGTCCCGCGGTCTCGGCGGATACGACGAGCGACGGCAACGGGATCGGGACTATGGTCATCGAGCGACTGGCGAGGGAGCTGAACGACGATTCTACACGCGCTACCGCCGCACCTCCGCAAACCGTGCGTTTGTCGGTACGCGGCGCACGAGCCTGCCGTGCCGCTCGTGGTCGTTTGTGGCAAACTCCGAAGACGAACACCCGCCCATGAACCTCCCGGCACCGCCCAACAACGCGCGCCGTACTCCCGAATGGGGTGCGTTGCGCGATCTCGCGCCGCATCTCTGGCCCGCGGGCGACTTCGCCGTCCGCGGGCGCGTTCTGCTGGCCTTGGCGCTCCTGGCCGGCAGCAAGCTCGCGACCGTCTATGTCCCGTTGCTGTTCAAGCGGCTCGTGGATCTGTTCGCCACGCCGCACAACACGCCGATCGTGCTGCCGCTCAGCCTCGTGATCGGGTATGGCGTGCTACGAATCGCGACCATCGCGTTCGCCGAGCTGCGCGATGCCGTGTTCGCGAAGGTCGCGCAACGCGCGATTCGCACGGTGGCGCTGAAGACGTTCCGGCATCTGCACAGCCTCTCACTTGCGTTTCATCTCGAGCGCCAGACCGGCGGGCTGTCGCGCGCGATCGAGCGCGGCACGAACGGCATCGATACGTTGCTGACGTTCATGCTGTTCAACATCGTGCCGACGCTGATCGAGATCCTGCTGGTCTGCGGAATTCTGTGGGCCTTCTTCGACGTCTGGTACGCCGTCGTGACGCTGGCCTGCGTGATCGGCTACATCGGCTACACGCTCACGATCACGGAGTGGCGCATCAAATACCGGCGCCAGATGAACGAGACCGATCAGGAAGCCAGCACGCGCGCGATCGACAGCCTGCTGAACTACGAGACCGTGAAGTACTTCGGCAACGAGCAGTACGAGGCAAATCGGTTCGATCAGGCGTTGGCGCGTTACGAGAGCGCTTCCGTCGCGAGCAAGAGCTCGTTGTCGCTGCTGAACATCGGCCAGTCCACGATCATCGGCGTCGGCCTGGCCGTGCTGATGCTGATGGCCGGGCGCGGCGTGATCGCGGGCAAGCTGACGGTCGGCGACTTCGTGCTCGTGAACACGTATCTGATCCAGCTCTACATCCCGCTGAACTTCCTGGGCTTCGTGTATCGCGAGATCAAGCAGTCGTTGACCGACATGGAGTCGATGTTCCGGCTGCTGAACGTGAACGCCGACGTCAAGGACGCGCCCGACGCCGCCCCGCTCCGCCCCGGCGCCGGCGCAGTCGAGTTCGATCACGTGACCTTCGCGTACGATCCGCGGCGCACGATCCTGGACGACGTATCGTTCCGCGTGCCGGCCGGCGCCAAGGTCGCGATCGTCGGCGCGAGCGGCGCCGGCAAGTCCACGATGTCGCGCCTGCTGTTCCGCTTCTACGACGTGACCTCGGGCGCCATACGCATCGACGGTCAGGACATCCGCGATGCGACTCAGGCCAGCGTGCGCGGCTCGATCGGCATCGTTCCGCAGGACACCGTGCTGTTCAACGACACGATCTACTACAACATCGCCTACGGGCGGCCCGGCGCGTCGCCGGCCGAAGTCGAAGAGGCGGCGCGCCTCGCGCGGATTCACGACTTCATCATGGCCTCGCCCGACGGCTACAAGACGATGGTCGGCGAACGCGGACTCAAGCTCTCGGGCGGCGAGAAACAGCGCGTCGCGATCGCCCGCACGATACTCAAGCGGCCGCGGATCCTGCTGTTCGACGAAGCCACTTCCGCGCTCGATACGCGCACGGAGCGCGAGATCCAGAGCTCCTTGCGCGAAGTGTCGCGCGGCCACACGACGCTCGTGATCGCGCACCGGCTGTCGACGATCGTCGACGCCGACGAGATCATCGTGCTGGCCGAAGGGCGCATCGCCGAACGCGGCACCCACGCCGCCCTGCTCGCGCGCGGTGGCCTCTACGCCGCGATGTGGCAGCGCCAACTGCTGACCCCCGACGAAGCCGCCACCGACATCCGCGTCGACGCCGCCCTCGCCGCGCACTGACCGCACGGCGTCGCGGCATGCCGCGAGACGTCGGTGCAAGAGAGCGCTTTCGGCACCGCCGCAAGTACGTCCCTGTAGGCTGCGTCAGCGACGTCCTGTCGCTGACGCTGCCGAAAGCGCTCTCTTGCACCGACGTCTCGCTAGCTCAGCGGCGTGCTCGCGCGTCAGCGCGGTCCGTGCAAGTACAAGTAGCGCCAGAGCGTCTGGACGACGAGCGCGTGGTCGATTTCGCCGGACAGAAGCATGCGCGGCAATTCGCTCAGGGGGACCAAGACGGGCTCCGTGACCTCCGTGCCCGTGTTCTGCACCGCGCGCTCGCGCTCGACGCCGGTCGCGAAGTAGCCGTAGCAGCCGGTTCGCGAATAGCGCGGGGTTCGGGCTCACGACGCCGAGCGGCTCGGCGTGGCGGGCACGGAAGCCCGTCTCCTCGAGACACTCGCGCAGCGCGGCTTCGGCCGGGTCCTCGCCGGGATCGACGAGGCCGCCCGGTATTTCCAGCGTGACGCGTTGGGCGCCGTGCCGGTACTGGCGAATCATGACGACCTCGCCGTTTGCCGTGATCGGCACGATCTGCGTCCAGTTCTGCGACTGAATGCGATGAAACGTACGCGTCTGTCCATCGACCGGCGACTGCGCGACGGAACGCTCGACGGTGAAAATGCGGTAGTCGCCCGCGGTCTCGCGGGAAATCTCGCGCCAGTCCATCGTGGCGTCCGTCGGCGTTTTGCTCATGACGGCGCTAGGTTCCGAGTTGATAGATCAACAGCGCGCCCGTGTAACCCAGCACGGTCATGTAGGTCCAGGCGAAGATCGGCCACCGCCAACTGTTGGTCTCGCGCCGGATCACGGCCAGAGTCGCCGCGCACTGCAGGCACCAGGCATAGAACAGCAGCAAACCGAGCACCATCGGCAGCGTGAACACCGGGCTGCCGTCCGCATGCCGCGCCGCCGTGAGCTGGCCGGCCAGCGTTTTCTCGTCTGCGTCGCCGCCGACGGCGTAAATCGTGCCGAGCACCGCAACCACGACCTCGCGGGCCGGGAACCCGGCGATGACCGCGGCCGAGACGCGCCAATCCCAGCCCAACGGGCGAAACACGGGCTCCACGACGTGCCCCGCGCGGCCGAGCCAGCTCTGCGCCAGGTGCTCGGCCGATGCCTCGTTGTCGATCTCGGCGTAACGCCGCGTCAGCGCATCGCCCATCAGCGTCGCGGCCGCTACCGTCCGCGCCTGCGTGCGATGCTCGTCGACGGCCGACGAACGCGGGAAGTACGCGAGCGCCCACACGACGACAGCGACCGCGAAGATCACCGTGCCGGCACGCTTCAGGAACACGCGCACGCGATCGAGTAGCTTCAGCGCCACGGTTTGCACGTTCGGCATGCGGAATTCGGGCAGCGCCAGAATGAAAGTCGGGTTCTCACCACGCAGCACGGATCGCCGCAACAGCAGTGCAGTCCCCACGCCGCCCACGATGCCGATCACGTACAGCCCGAACAGCACGAGGCCCTGGAGGTTGAAGATGCCCACCGGGCGCACGGGCACGAACGCCGCGATCAACAAGCGCGTACACCGGCAAGCGGGCCGAGCACGTCATGAACGGCGCCGCGAGAATCGTGGCGATTCGGTCGCGTCGATTCGGAATCACGCGCGTGGCCATGATCGCCGGCACGGCGCACGCAAAGCTCGACAGCAACGGGATCACGGACTGCCCGGACAAGACCCACCGCGCGCATGGCGCGATCGACGAGAAACGCAGCGCGCGCGAGGTAACCCGTGTCCTCCATCAGGATGATGAACAGGAACAGGATCAGGATCTGCGGCAGGAACACGATCACGCTGCCGACGCCGGCGATCGCACCGTCGACGACGAAGCTGTTCAGGGCTCCCGGCGGCAGCGCCGCGCCGATCGCGGCGCCGATGGCCGTGATCCCGGCGTCGATCAGGTCCATGAACGGTTTCGCCCACGCGAACACCGCCTGGAACACCAACGCCATCGTCGAGCACGAACAGGAGCAGTGGCCGGCCACGGCCGATTCATGCCAGTCGAGCACGACCGCGCCCCGACTCGCGACGAGTGAACCGGGCGTTTCGACGCGCGCGAGCGTGGCTCGCACCCAGGCGTACCGGCGCCGCGCTTCGACGGCCAATGGAGGCGCATCCCCGAACAACTGCTTGCGCGCGCCCGCAAGGTCGTCCTGCAACTGCGTCGCGGCCGTGTACGCGCCGGGATCGATCAACAGCCGTTCGACCTCGACCGGGTGGAGGTCTACTCCGCCGACGCGCCAACGCTCCGCGAGTTGCGCGGCGATGATCCGCAGCTCGGCCCAATGCTCGACCGCACGCGGCGGCGGCGTCTCGAGCAACCGGCCGAGCGCCTCGTTCAGCGCCGGGAAACCGCGTCCCGTCGTGGCCACGATCGGATACACCGGCACGCCGCCGAGCGCTTCCTGCAGCGCGGCATAGTCGATGCGCAGCCCCTGGCGCTGCGCGGCGTCCGTCATCGTCAGTGCCACGATCATCGGCCGGCCGAGCTCGACGAGCTGCTGCAGCAGATACAGGCCCTGATACAGCCGGGTCGCATCGATGACGGCGAGCAGCGCCTCGGGCTTGCGCGTGCCCGTCACTCGCCCGAACAGCACGTCGACGGCGATCCGTTCGTCGGCCGAGTTCGGACTGAGCGAGTAAGTGCCAGGAAGATCAATGAGATCCAGAGATGTCTTGCCGAAGATTCCGCGGCCGATTCGCCGTTCGACGGTCACGCCGGGGTAGTTCGCCGTGCGCTGCCTAAGCCCTGTCAGCCGGTTGAACACGGAGCTCTTGCCGGCATTCGGGTTGCCGACGACGGCGACCGTCCCCGCCGCGCGGCGGTGGATGGTCAGCGTGTCGACCGAGACTGCGGTTTCAACCCGGGTTGCCATGGGCCCCCAACCGACTCACGTGGAAGCGCTGCGCCTGCGCGCGCCGCAACGAGATCGACGCGCCGTAGATGCGGAACTCGAGCGGATCACCGCCGAGCGAGCTGCGCAGGAACGTCATCTCGGCGCCTTCGACGAGGCCGAGCACCATCAGGCGTTGCACCGAGGGATCGGCAGTGTCGATCGTATCGATGCGGACGCGGTCGCCGGGCTTTAGATCGGACAATGTCAGGGTCGGGCTCCGCGTCAGGCGCGTAAATAGGAATCGTTCCTATTATAGCCCTCAATCGAACGGATGGCGACGCATGATGACCGCGTCGCGCGCTGGGCCCGTCGAGATTATGTCAACGGGCACTCCGGCCAGCTGCTCGATCCGCTGCAGATAGGCCTTGGCCTCCTTCGGCAACGCGCCGTAGGAGGTCACGCCCGCCGTGGGCGCGGTCCAGCCGGCCACGGTTTCGTAGACCGGCTCGCAGTCCTGGAACCGGTCCATCAACAGCGGCGGGGTCGTCCAGGACCTTGCCGTCGAGGCGGTACCCCGTGCAGATCTTGATCTCGGGCACGCCGTCGAGCACGTCGAGCTTGGTCAGGCAGAGCCCGGCCACGCTGTTCGTGAACACGGCCCGGCGCAGCAATACCGCGTCGAACCAACCGCAGCGGCGCGGCCGCCCCGTGGTCGAGCCGAACTCGTTGCCGACCTGGCCGAGATGCCGGCCCATGTCGTCGTGCAACTCGGTCGGAAACGGGCCCGCGCCGACGCGCGTCGTGTAGGCCTTCACGATGCCGAGCACGTAGTCGAAGGATGCCCGGCCCGACGCCCGACCCTGCGGCAGCGCCACCGACCGTCGTATTGGACGACGTCACGAACGGGTACGTGCCGAGGTCGATGTCGAGCATCGCGCCCTGCGCGCCTTCGAACAGCACGCAGCGCCCTTCGCGGTGCAACGTACGCAGCGTCTCCGTGACGTCGACGACCAGAGGCTTCACGCGCTCACCGAGCGCGAGCAGGTTGTCGAGCTCGCGACGCGGATCGGCGGTCTCCGCCTTGTAGTAGTGCGACAACAAAAAATTGTGCAGGTCGAGCAATCGCTCGAGCTTCTCCTCGAGCTGACGCGGCGCGAACAGATCCGAGACGCGGATCGCGCGGCGCGCGATCTTGTCCTCGTACGCCGGACCGATGCCGCGGCCCGTCGTGCCGATCGCACCCGCGCCGCTCTTCTGCTCGCGTGCGCGATCGAGCAGCGCGTGCGACGACAGGATCAGCGGACAGGCGGGCGAAACGCGCAGCCGTCGTTCGACCGGAACGCCGCGCGCCTTGAGCTCGTCCATCTCCTTGCACAGGGCATCGAGCGACACGACGACACCGTTGCCGATCAGGCACACGACGTCGTCGCGCAGAATGCCCGACGGAATCAGATGCAGCACGGTCTTGCGATCGCCGATCACGAGCGTGTGCCCGGCGTTGTGCCCACCTTGGAAGCGCACGACCGCGTGGGCGCGGTCGGCCAGTACGTCGACGACGGCGCCTTTGCCCTCGTCGCCCCACTGCGTCCCGATCACGACAACGTTTCGACCCACAACTAGCCTCGCACGCCAAGCAGCAGCGTCAATCCAACGATGACTGCCGCCAGGCCGAAGAGCCGCAACTGGTTATCCGGGAGCCCGGCCAGAGCGGACAACGCGCGCCGCCAATGGTGGGGCGCAGCGAATGGGAACAACCCCTCGAAAATCAAGTAGAAAGCCAAACCCGCAAGAAGATCTGCCCAGGCCAACGCCTCAAGCCTCCGTAAATGTGAGCTAACGATGGTCTACTTAGTCGACGTGCCGAGCTGGTTCTGCAAGAACTTGAAGAAGTCGCTGTCCGGCTGGAGCACGAGCACGTCATGCTCGCGGCCGATGGACTGCCGATACGCTTGCATGCTGCGGTAGAACGCATAAAAGTCGCGGTCCTTCGAATACGCTTCCGCATAAATCTCGGCGGCCCGCGCGTCACCCGCACCGCGAATCCGCTCGGCATCGCGGTAAGCTTCCGACAGGATCACCGTGCGTTGACGGTCGGCATCCGCCCGGATCCGCTCGAACTCCTCATCGCCTTCCGCACGAAGCTGCGACGCCACACGCTGCCGCTCCTGGCGCATGCGGTTGTAGACGGATTCACTGACTTCTTCCGCAAGTTCAATGCGTTTGACGCGCACGTCGACGATCTGGATTCCGATCTCCGGCGTGCGCTCGCGCGCGGCCTTCAGCATCTCTTCCATGAGCTCCGACCGTTCGGCGGACACTACTTGCTGCACGGTGCGCTGGCTGATTGCAGCCTTGATGCCTTCCTTGATGATCGCCGCCAACCGCTCGACGGCGAGCGTCTCGTCGCCGCGCACCGCGCGGTAGTACTGCGCCGGGTCGATGATCCGCCACATCACGAAGTAGTCGACGATCAGGTTCTTCTTCTCGCCGGTCAGGAACTTCTCTGCCTGGGGCTTGAGATTGATGATGCGTTTCGGATACCGCTCGACGTTCTGCACGAACGGCACCTTGAAGTGCAGCCCCGGCTTGAAGTCGGCCTGGACGATCTCGCGGAACTGGAACTTGACCGCGTAGTCGCGCTGATCGACCGTGAACACCGACATGCCGGCCAGGATCACGATCAGCACCGTGGCGATCAGGAGCAAATTCAAACGTGGGCTCACGACAGAAGGCTCCTTGCCCGCTCAGCGCGTCTCGCGCTCGCGAGAGCGCGGTATGACATTGGGAGACGGCGCCAACGCCGTTACGCCCGGCGAGGTTTCCACGCCGCGCTCGCCCGCGGCCCGGCGCTGCATCAGTTGCTCCAGGGGCAGATACAGCAGGTTGCTAGTGCCCTTGGTGTCGACGAGCACCTTCGTGGAGTTCGCGAGAACGGCCTCGATTGTTTCGAGATACATGCGTTGGCGAGTCACGGCCGGCGCCTTCTGATATTGCGCGAGGATCGACGTGAAACGGTCCGATTCACCCTCGGCGTTGGCGATGACCTGCCCGCGATAGGCTTCCGCCCCCTGCCGCCTCACCGCCGCCTCACCGCGCGCCCGCGGCAGGATCTCGTTCGAGTAGGACTGCGCTTCGAGGATACGGCGCTCGCGGTCCTCGCGAGCCTTGATCGAATCCTGCACGCTGCTCTCGACCTCGCGGGGGAAGTTCGCGTCCTGCATGTTCACCTCGTACACGGTGATGCCGGAGCCGTACGCGTCGAGTGTCGCCTGCAGCAATTCCTGCGTCTCGCGCGCGACCTCGGTTCGACCTTCGGTCAGGATGAAGTCGAGCACGTTGCGCCCCACCACCTCGCGGATCGCGCTAGCCGTCGCGTCGATCAGCGTGCTCTCGGGCTCGCGCGTGTTGAACATGAACTTCTGAGCGTCCGTGCGCCGAAACTGCACGCGAAGATCGACGTTCACGATATTCTCGTCGCGCGTCAGCATGCTGCCGGAGTACGGGAGCTGCTCGGTCGCATTGATGTTGATCTTCTCGACGCTCTCGATCGGCCAGGGTAGGTGCCACCGGAGGCCCGGCTGCGCGAGCTCCTGGAACGCACCGAACCTCAGCACGACGCCACGTTGCGCCTCGTCGACCTGATACAGGCCGGTCGCCGCCCAGATCGCGAGCACGAGCACCGCCGCGCTCGCGAAGAAGCCCGAGGTCAAGGGGTGATCCCCGGAGCTGCGGCCGCCACCGCCGCCGCGCCCGCCACGGAACAACCCCGCGAGCCTGCGCTGCAGGTCGCGCACTACCGCGTCCAGGTCCACGGGACCTTTGTCCTTATCGGAGCGCCACGGATTCTTCTTTTCGCCGTCGTCCCAAGCCATCGCAACTCACGTTTTTCGTTCAGTACCTTCCGCCGCAAGGCCTTCTTGGTCACGTAGCTGCCGCCAGCGCTGCGCCGGTAGCTCTACGGCCAAGGTCCAGCCCCCATCCGGATCGGCGGTTTCGCCGCGAACGGCGTGCCACTCGAACAATTTTGCCCGCACTCGGCTCTGCTGCGGCCCCAGGTGGAGCTCGCCGACGAACCGCTCACCGCTGACCCGCGCCCGAATACCGGCGCGCAGCTCCGCGAGGCCGCTGCCCGTCACGGCCGAAACGCAATACCTATTGGGCAAAGATCCTTCCGGCTCGCGGACGAAGTCCGCACCGGCCCTATCGATCTTATTGTACACCGGGAGACACGGAACCTCGGCAGCTCCGATCTCTTTCAGTACAGTTTCGACCTGCCGCCGCCGGTCCTCGTGGTGTGGATCGCCGGCGTCGATGACGTGCAGCAGCAGCGCGGCTTCGCGGGTCTCCGTGAGGGTCGCGCGGAAGGCGGCTACGAGTTCGTGCGGCAGGTCGCGGACGAACCCCACGGTGTCGGCGATGAGCACGTCCTCGCTGCCGTCTAACGGCAGACGGCGGATGGTGGGGTCGAGTGTGGCGAACAACTGGTCCCGGGCCAGCAGGTGCGCTCCCGACAGAGCGTTGAATAGCGTCGTCTTGCCGGCATTCGTGTAGCCGACCAACGCGACGGTCGGCACGTCGGCCCGCCGCCGTTCCTTGCGACTGGCCTCGCGCTGCCGTTCGACGCGCGTGAGGCGCTCGCGCAGGTGGCGAATCCGCTTGGTCACGAGCCGCCGGTCGGTCTCGAGTTGGGTCTCTCCCGGTCCACGCAGACCGATGCCGCCCTTCTGGCGCTCGAGGTGCGTCCAGCCGCGGACCAACCGCGACGCCAGATGCTCGTGCTGAGCCAACTCGACCTGGAGTTTGCCTTCGAAAGTGGCAGCACGCTGGGCGAAGATGTCGAGGATCAGACCGTTCCGGTCGAGGACGCGTGTGTTCAGCGCTTTCTCGAGGTTGCGTTCCTGGCCGGGTCGCAACGGCTGATTGACGAGGATCAACTCGGCACCCGACTCCCGCACCTGCGCCGCGATCTCCTCGACCTTACCGCTACCGATGAAGAACTTCGGATCCGGGCGGTCGCGCCGCGCATTCATTTCGACAACGACAGTGGCGCCAGCCGATTCGGCCAGCGCGCGAAATTCCTGGATCTCATCGTCGAAGCACGGCCTTTTCAGACCGACGTGCAGCAGCAGCGCGCGTTCACCGCTGCGGGGGCGATCGAGCAACCTTCCCTCCGTGTGCCGGGGAACGGCACTCAGTCTTCAGTCTCTTCCTCATCCATGGCCGGCACGCGGACGTTACGCGCCGGTACGACCGTCGAGATGGCGTGCTTGTAGACCATTTGACTGACGCTGTTGCGCAGCAGAACGACGAACTGATCGAAGGAGTCGATCTGGCCTTGAAGTTTGATGCCGTTTACGAGGTAAATCGAAACGGGGACTTTTTCCTTCCGCAACGCGTTCAGAAACGGGTCCTGAAGCGACTGACCTTTGGCCATGACGTCTCTCCTCTTATTATTCTTCGCATCGACGAGATTCGGTCGGCCAGAGTCGCCCGGGCCAGACGCACTATCTGAAATCTCGCTCCGATCGCTGTGCCGACGTGGCACAGTAGTTGCTCCCACGCCGGTAATGCTAGCACAGCCTTTTAAGATTTAGTCTCGATCATGCGGCCAAGTGTCAGGTGCCTGACACAACGCGCGATCAAATCTGGTGCAAACGCCGCCCACACCTCGCAGTGCGGATCTCCGCGCAGCCATGTGAGCTGACGCTTCGCGTATTGGCGCGTCGCGACGATCGCGCGGCGACGCGCTTCTTCCCAATCGTAACTTTTGTCTAGATAGCCCCAGATCTGGCGGTAGCCGACGGCGCGCATCGACGGCATCTCCGGTGTGAGGTCACCGCGTGCGTGCAGCCGCTCCACTTCCGCGACGAGACCGGCGGCGACCATCGCATCGAAGCGACGCTCGATGCGTGCGGCAAGGTCCTCGCGCTGCTCGGGAACGAGCGCAATCGTCTGCACGCGGAGCGAAGGCGTCACTTTCGCCTCGCGCTGCAATTGCGACAGCGGCTGCCCCGTCAACAGATACACCTCGAGGGCTCGCTGAATCCGCTGACGATCGGCCGGTGCGATCCGCGCCGCCGCTTCAGGATCAACCGCGCGTAGGCGCTCGTGCAAAACCGCCCACGACGTCGCGGCCGCCTCGGCGTCGAGCTGCCGGCGCACGGATTCGTCCGCGCGCGGGAGAGACGCGAGCCCATCGCGCAGCGCTCGCAAATAGAGCAGCGTACCGCCGACCAAGAGCGGCAAACGCCCGCGCGCGGCAATGTCGCGGATCGCCGCCGCCGCATCGCGCGCGAAACGTCCAGCCGAGTACGCTTCGCTCGGATCGAGAATGTCGATCAGGTGATGCGGCACGTCGGCTCGCAAGGCTGTCGATGGTTTCGCGGTGCCGATGTCGAGATCGCGATACACCATCGCGGAATCCATGCTGACGATCTCGAGCGGTATGCGTTCCGCGAGCGCGAGCGCGAGATCCGTCTTGCCGCACGCCGTGGGCCCCGTGAGACAAACGCACCGGAGATCTGCGCTCACACGCGTCTGCTACTGACCGCGCAGGAACAACCGGTCGAGATCCGCCATCGTGACTTGCGTCCACGTGGGCCGACCGTGATTGCACGCTTCGCTGCGCTCGGTGCGCTCCATCTCTCGCAGCAGCGCGTTCATCTCTTCGATCGTCAACCGACGATTGGCGCGCACTGCGGCGTGGCACGCCATCGTCGCGAGCAACTCGTTGACGACGGACTCGACTCGCCCTGCGCCCTGATTCGCCGCGAGATCGCTGAGCAGATCGCGCACGAGCGGTTCGACTTCGCCCGCATCGAGTAGTAACGGCAACGCTAGCACCGAGATCTGCCGCGGACCGCGCCGCAACAGATCGAAGCCGAGCGCGCGTAGATCGGCGCCGGCCTCCTCTGCCAGATCGGCCTCCTGTGACGTGACGTCGAGCGTCACCGGCACGAGAAGCGCCTGAGACTTCAACTTGTCGGCGCCGAGCGCGGCCTTGAGCCGTTCGTACGTGACCCGCTCGTGAGCGGCGTGCATGTCGACGATGATCAGGCCCGAGCGGTTTTCGGCCAGCACGTAGACGCCCGACAACTGCGCGAGCGCGTAACCGAGCGGCGGCACCGTCGGATCGTCGGCCACGGCGGAGCGCGAAGCGACGTGCGAGTGCAGCCGCTCGTACAGCGGCACGTACTCGCGCACCTGGCTGCCGCGCAGCTCGAGCGGCGCCTGAAACGTCGGCGCACCGGGCAGCGCCACGCGCTCCGCCAGCGTGGCACCTTGCACGGGTGCGGCGGGCTCGTCGGCCGCCGCGATTGTGCCGGCGAGCACGGTCTCGACCGTGCGGAACACGAAGTCGTGGACGAGTCGCGAGTCGCGAAACCGGATCTCGAGCTTGGCCGGATGCGCGTTGACGTCCACGCGGCGCGGATCGATGTCGAGGTACAACACGAACGCCGGTTGTCGCGATCCGAACAGCACGTCCTGGTAGCCCAGTCGAACCGCGTGCCGCAGCAGCTTGTCGCGCACGAAGCGACTATTGACGAACGTGAACTGCATGTCGGCCTGGCTGCGCGAGAACGCCGGCGCCGCGAGCCAACCCGCGAGGCGCAGCCCTTCGATCGCGCGTTCGAAGTAACGCGCGTTCGCAAGAAACTCTTCGCCGCAGAGCTCGGCCAGACGCGCTTCCTGCTCCACCCTGGCCGTGGCGATCGGTGCGTGCCACGCCACTCGGCCGTTGTTCAGCAACCGAAACTCCACGTCGAAACGCGCGAGAGCGAGGCTCTTCAACACCGCGTCGACATGTCCCGTCTCGGTCTTTTCAGAGCGCTGAAACTTACGTCGTGCAGGCGTATTGAAAAACAGATCGCGCACTTCGATCGTCGTTCCAGTCGACTGCGCCGCCGGCTTCGGCGTTCCGATGTCGCCGCCGTCGCAGGTGATGCGCGATGCGTGCTCGGCCGCCGCGGTGCGGGACGTCAACGTCATTCGCGACACTGAGCCGATGCTGGGCAGTGCCTCGCCGCGAAATCCCATGGACGTCAGCGCCTCGAGGTCGTCGAGCGTCACGATCTTGCTGGTCGCGTGACGCGACAACGCGAGCGCGAGCTCGTCGGGCGGAATGCCGTGTCCGTCGTCCGCGACGCGAATTAGCGCCGACCCGCCCGCTTCGATCGCGACCTCTATCGAGCGCGCGCCCGCATCGAGCGAGTTCTCCACGAGCTCCTTGACTACGGACGCCGGCCGCTCGACGACTTCTCCGGCGGCGATCTGGTCGATCAGTTGGGAAGGCAGAATTCGGATGGCCACGCGAAACCCTTCGCGCGCGGCGGCGCGCGCGGGGCGAGTGTACCTTAAGGGCCGGCGACGAACGTCGGCGGAACGGATCAGCCGGACGGGATCGTCAGCACTTGGCCGACTCTCACGACGTCGGTCTTCAGGCTGTTGGAGCGGCGAAGGCTGGCGGAGCTGACGCGATAGCGTTGCGCGATAGTCGACAACGTTTCGCCGCGCGCGATCACGTGACGAACCGGCTCACCCGCGGCCGCGCCCGGCGACGAAGCCGCCGCCGCGGCGAAATAGCTGCCCTGCGGCGGGTTCGCCGCGAAGTAATCGACGATGCCCTGTCGCAGCGAGGTTGCGAGCATGGCCTGGTAGCCTGGGTTGCGCAGCGACGATTCCTCGCGCGGATTCGAGATGTACGCGGTCTCGACAAGCACCGAGGGAATGTCGGGGGATTTCAGCACGAGGAACGGCGCCTGCTGCACCTGCAAGCGTCGCATCGAGGTCACGGCAGACATGCGGCGAATCAGGCGTTGTCCGGCGGCGGTGCTGGCACTGAGCGCCGCGCTCTGCGACAGATCGAGCAGCACGCGCGCCAGCAATTGATCCTTGTCGGCGAGCGAGACGCCGCCGATCAGGTCCGACGCGTTCTCGCGCTGCGCCAGGAGCAACGACTGCTCGTCGCTCGCGGCTTTGTCCGACAGCACGTACACCGTCGCGCCCCGCGCATCGCGGTCTCGATACGAATCGGCGTGGATCGACATGAAGAAGTCGGCCTGCGTCTGGTGCGCAAGCTCCGTGCGTTTGCGCAGCGGCACGAAGTAATCGCCGTTGCGCGTCAAAACGGCGCGCATGCCCGGAATCGAGTTGATTTCTTCTGCGACTCGGCGTGCGATCGCGAGCACGACGTCCTTCTCCTCGACGCCTGCTCGCCCGCTCGCCCCCGGATCTTCGCCACCGTGCCCCGCATCGATCGCGACAACGACGTCGCGCCCACGCTCGGCGCGTACAGGTGCGCGGCGCACCGGCGTCGATTCGGCGGCCGGCAGGTCTACGACGAGGCGGTGGCCATACTGCTCCGTCGGCGCGAGCAGGAATGTTTTCGGCTTCGCGCCAGCATTCAGCTCGAGCACGACGCGCAGATCGCCGCCCGCCCGCGGCCCCGTGCGCACGGACGCCACGACTCCGCGACCGTCGGGTATCGCGAGCGAGCTGGCGGTGGAAGTATTCGGCAGGTCGATCACGACCCGATCAGGGTCCGCCAGCGCAAACACTCGATGCTCTACGGGACCCGTGAGCTCGAACACGGCGCGAGTCCCTTCCGGACCGGACCAGAGGCGGATGCCGTTGACGGTGGCGGCGGTCGCGATGCGACCGAGAAGAAGCAGCGCGAGCAACGATCCAACTCGCAGCCAACCCCGTGCCGACACCCGACCGCACTCCTTAACTAACGACAGCCTATGTTTACGCGTTTCGCCGCCTTTTTCAATGTTTTCTGCGGATTAGCGATCGTTGTTAAAGCCTGCCTGACAACTGTGCTCCAAGGCCTCGATTCCGGCTCGACTTGTACCGCGGAAGGTGACCTGCCGAGCGTTGTCGCCCGCATCCGCAAACTCGAGGACAAGATCGCAGCGCCTGGCAAGCGCAGGCGCCCGCTCTGGCCATTCGAACACCACCCAGGTGTTGGGGTCGGCGAGCCAGTCGCGCAGCCCGAGGTTCTCGAGCTCCGCATCGCCGCTCAACCGGTACAGATCGAGATGCACGAGGTTCAGATCGCCGACCTCGTACTGCTCGAGCAGCGTGTAGGTGGGGGATGGCACGCGGCCGCCAAATCCAAGGCCGCGCAGCATCGCCCGGGCCCACGTGGTCTTGCCGCTGCCGAGCGTTCCGGCGAGACCGATCACGAGGGGCCGGCAGCCGGCCGAGCGCAAGCCTCGAGCGAACTGCCAAGCAGAATCAATGAGTTCCGCCTCTGAGCGGAAGTTTGTTGTTAGCTCGGATTCGCCCATCGGCGCAGGTGCGGAAAGAGGTCGCTGGCCAACGTGCCGCGTTCTCCGTCGCGGGCCGCGGAGTCACCCGCGAGAGCGTGCAACAGGACCGCGGCGCGCACGCTGCCGGTCAGACTACGGCTCTGGACCAGCAGCGAGCCCATCACGCCCGCAAGGACGTCGCCCATGCCGCCGGTCGCCATGCCCGGGTTGCCCCGGTCGCACACGCGCGGCGGCTCGTCTGCGTCGGCCGTCGCGACCAGCGTGTTGGCGCCCTTGAGGACGGCCGCGCCCCCGTAGCGACGCACCAACTCACGCAGCGCACCGCTTCGATCCTGCTGAATCGCTGCCGTGCTCCTACCGAGCAACCGCGCAGCCTCGCCTGGATGCGGCGTCAACACCCAGTTGCCGCGGCG
Organism: uncultured Gammaproteobacteria bacterium; assembly: GCA_963748045.1. Classification (GTDB taxonomy): domain Bacteria; phylum Pseudomonadota; class Gammaproteobacteria; order Steroidobacterales; family Rariloculaceae; genus FEN-1219. The sequence continues at coordinate 103,728 of CAVVIC010000021.1, read as the reverse complement.
ACCCGGCGTGGCCGCGAGCAAGTTCAGACTGTCGGCATCGACGACGAGCGGCAGCTCGGTGGCCAGCACACGCTCGTGCAGCGCCCTCGCCCAAGGCCTCTGCCCGAGGCCGGGCCCCACCACGACCGCGTCGACCATGGTCAACAGCTCATCGACATCGCGGGCATTCGTGACGCCCTGGCAGATGATCTCGGGCCGGCCGCTAAGGACGGCGGTCATGTTGTCGGGATGCGTCGCCACGTACACGAGCCCGGCACCGACCCGCAGCGCCGCCTCGGCGGCCAGGCGGATGGCGCCTGCCATTCCGGGACCACCGCCGACCAGCAGCAGCCGCCCATTGGACCCCTTGTGCGCCGAGCGAGCGCGCCGCGGCAGGACGCCCGAGAGATCTCGTAGGGTCAGCCGCACGAGCCGGGGTCGCATGCCTGCGGCCAGCGTTACCGGCACGTTCAAGTCGGCCAACTCGAGCGCGCCGACATAGTCGACCGCTGCGCCGAGAAACAACCCCTGCTTCAAGCCGATGAACGTCACGGTCACCGTGGCATTCACGGCCGCTCCTCGGGGCGCGCCGGTCTCCGCATCGAGGCCGCTCGGCACGTCGAGGGCCAACACCGGGCGCCCCGCAGCGTTTATCGCCTCGATGGCCGCGAGGAACTCGCCGGCGACGGGCCGATCGATGCCAATCCCAAGCGCGCCGTCGACGATGACGTCCGCGCCTTCGAGGCGTGTCGCAGAGAAGGGTTCGATGCGCACACCCGCCGTCGCGCAATCAGCGGCTGCGCGGCCCGCATCCCCGTGCCACCTGTCGCTCGGCACCAGCGCGAGCACCCGCACCGCGAAACCCGCGGCCGCCGCCAATCGAGCCACCACGAGGCCGTCGCCGGCGTTGTTACCGGCGCCGCACACGATCGCCAGGGACTTTGCGCTCGGCCAGCGCCGTCCAACGACGGCGAGTGCGGCCGCGCCCGCGCGGCACATCAGGTCGTAGCTTGGGATGCCGCCGCGTTCGCTCGCGAGCCGTTCGAGCGCACGCACGTCGGCGACGCTGTAGACGTGCTCGGGCAACTCTTCCGCGGGACCGCTCATCGCCGTGATTATACTGGCGCCAGCGCACCTGCCGACGTCAGCGTGACGAAACTCACCGCAGCACAACTCGACGAGCTCTCCGCCTCCATCAAACAGCAGGGGCGCGAGCTTGGCTTCGCCAAGCTCGGCATCGCCGGCACCTCGCTCGCGGCAGACGAAGCGTTGCTCGAGCGTTGGCTGGCCGCCGGCAGGCACGGCGAGATGGCGTATATGGAGCGCCACGGCACGAAGCGCAGCCGCCCGGAGCAGCTCGTACCGGGCACCGTGCGCGTGATCTCCGCCCGCATGGACTACTGGCGTGCCGATTCCCGCGACGCTCGCAGCGCACTCGGCGACGCCCGCTTAGGCTACGTCGCGCGCTACGCGCTCGGCCGCGACTATCACAAGGTGCTGCGCGCGCGCCTGCAACGACTCGCCGACGCGATCGCCGAGCGCATCGGCGACTTCGGCTATCGCGTGTTCGTCGACAGCGCGCCCGTGCTCGAGAAGGCGCTCGCCCGCAACGCCGGGCTCGGCTGGATCGGCAAGCACACGAACCTGCTCGATCGCGACGGCTCGTGGTTCCTGCTCGGCGAAATCTACACGGACCTGCCGCTGCCACCCGACGCGCCGGTTACGGAGCACTGCGGCTCGTGCCACGCGTGCATCGACGTATGCCCGACTCGCGCGATCGTCGCGCCGTACGAGCTCGATGCGCGCCGCTGCATCTCCTACCTCACGATCGAGCTCCGCGGCTCGATCCCCGAGCCGTTGCGCGCACCGATCGGCAATCGGATCTTCGGCTGCGACGACTGTCAGCTGTTCTGCCCGTGGAACAAGTTCGCGCACCGCGAGTGAAGTCGCCGACTTCGCGCCGCGCCATGAGCTCGACGGCGAGAGGCTCGTGGAGCTGTTCGCCTGGTCGGAGACCGAATGGCAAACGCGCACGGCCGGCAGTGCGATCCGTCGCGCCGGCTACGAAGGCTGGCTGCGCAATGTCGCCGTCGCGCTCGGCAACGCACCGCCGGAGCCCGCGATCGTCGCCGCACTGACCGCCCGCCGCGACGACCCTTCGCCGATCGTGCGCGAGCACGTCGCGTGGGCGTTGCGCCAACACGCACAGCGCAAGAGTTCTTGACGACGAGGTTCTAACGCCCATGTTCACCGCCCAAGCGCATTCCCTGCTGGTTCCGTACGACGGCACCTTCGACGCTCACAACGCACCGACGCTGCCGCAGCAAGACCACAAGAAGTCGGAGCATTGGAAGGATCTACTCGAAGCAGAAGCGAAAGCGCTCGGCGACGCACAGTACCGCCTGTATGCCGACGGCAGGCACGCGGTGCTGTTGGTCTTCCAGGCGCTCGACGCTGCGGGCAAGGACAGCACGATTCGGCACGTGTTCGCCGGCGTGAACCCGTGCGGGCTCGACGTGACACCGTTCAAGCAACCGAGCCGTGCGGAAGTCGCTCACGACTTCCTGTGGCGCACGAGTGCTCACCTCCCGGAGCGCGGCAGCGTCGCCGTGTTCAACCGCAGTCACTACGAAGAAGTCATCGTCGTGCGCGTGCATCCGCAGTACCTGGCTGCGCAGGGTCAACCCGTGAATCCAACAACGGAGTTCTGGGCAACTCGTTGTCGCGCAATCGTCGACCACGAGCGCCATCTCGCCGAGCAGGGCACGGTGATCCTGAAGTTCTGGCTGAACATCTCGAGGAACGAGCAGCGCAAGCGCCTGATCGAACGGATCGACGACCCCGTCAAGAACTGGAAATTCAACGCTGGCGATCTCGACGAGCGCGACCGGTGGAGCGACTACCTCTCGGCCTACCACGAGTGCCTGAACGCCACGTCGCGGCCCTGGGCCCCGTGGTACGCCATCCCGGCCGACAACAAGCACTACGTGCGCTGGCAGGTCGCGAAACTCGTGAACGACGCCCTGGCCCAGCTCGGCCTGGACTTCCCACGCCCTGATGCCGCGGCGACGGCCGCGTTGGCACAGTGCAAAGCACGCCTCCTCGCGTCCTGATCGGGCACGGCGTACTGCCAACTCCGTCACGTTGACGTCATGAATGGGCCGCTACGATGCGGTCATGAGCACCGCTAACCTCCAGTCGTTGGCGTACGAAATCGACACGGATTTCCGCCGTTCGCTGCTCCAAAGCATCGCACTGTTTCGCGGCGTCGGACCCGACTCGCTCGGCGACCTGCTGCCGCAATGCACACGCATCGACGTCGCCGAAGGCGAAGTGCTGCTGTCGCCGCAGCGACCGAATAGTTGCGTATACGTAGTCTTGAGCGGCCGGCTCAGCGTGCATCTCGGCACGCTCGACACGCCGCGGATTGCCGACTTAGGGCCCGGCACTTGCGCCGGCGAGATGTCGTTGATCGAGGACAAAGACCCTTCGGCATTCGTCGTCGCGGCCGAGGAGTCGCATTTGATGGTCATCAGCCATCACCTACTGTGGCAGATGGCGGACCGCTCCCACGTGTTCTGCAAGAACCTACTGGTCGTCCTCTCCGAGCGCGTGCGTTCCGACAACGAGTTCATCGCGAGCAGCCTCGGTGTGCTGCGGCAGGCCGAGCGCAACGCGCATACCGATGCGCTGACCGGGCTCGGCAACCGCCACTGGATGCATGTGATGTTCGAGCGTGAAGTCACACGCGCACAGCACGCGGAAACGGTGCTGTGCCTCATGATGATCGATGTCGACAACTTCAAAGTCTTCAACGATCAGTATGGCCACATTGCCGGCGACCGCGTGCTGGTCGCCGTCGGCGATACGCTGCGCGAATATCTCCGACCGACGGACTTGATCGCGCGCTTCGGCGGCGACGAGTTCGCCGTCCTGTTGCCGGACCTCACGCTCCAGCAGGCGCGGCAGACTGCGGAACGCCTACGCGAGCAGGTCAGCGCGCTGTCCCCCGCGAGCCTGACGACCACGATCACGATCTCCGTAGGAATAGCGAGTCTCGCGACCGGCGAAGACGTCGCCGCGCTCGTGCAACGCGCCGATACCGCGATGTACGACGCCAAGGAACGCGGCCGCAATCGCGTCGCGATCAGCGAAGACTAAACGAGCAGATTGTCGATCAGCCGCGCTCGACCGAGCCATGCCGCGCCGATGACCACGCGTGCTTCCGTTGTATCCCCGGCAGTCGGGCCCGCGAGGTCGGCGGCGCGCCGCACCTCGACGTAGTCCGGTTTGAAGCCCGCACGTTCGAGATCCTTCTTGGCCGCGACGCTGAGCTCCGCGAAATTCGTGGCGCCACCGCGCAATGCGTCGCGCACGCGCGCGAGCGCAGCCTGCAGCGCAGGCGCCCTGCTTCTCTCGTCCGCGTCGAGGTAGCGATTGCGCGAGCTCATCGCAAGTCCGTCGGGCTCGCGTTGTGTCGGCCCCATGCGCAGCAGGACCGGCATGTGCAGATCTGCAATCATGAGCTGCATCAAAATGAACTGCTGGTAGTCCTTCTGCCCCAGCACGAGCACGTCGGGCGTCACGATGTTGAGCAGGCGTGACACGACAGACGCAACACCGTCGAAGTGCCCCGGGCGACTCGCGCCGTCCAGTTCGCGGCCGAGCTCGGGCAGCGACACTCGCGCGGCACCGTTCAAACCAAACGGGTAGATCTCTGTCGCGGAGGGTACGAACAACAGATCCACCGCGCCTGCCGCCGCGACCAGTGCGGTGTCTTCGGCGAGCGTGCGGGGATACGCGGCGAAGTCCTCACCGGGGCCGAACTGTGTCGGATTCACGAAGATACTCATGACGACGCGCGCTCGCGGTTCGGCGACGAGCCGCGCGAGACTCAGATGCCCCGCGTGCAAATTGCCCATCGTCGGCACGAACGCGACAGATTCTCCGGCCGCGCGCCACTCGGAGACGGCTTCGCGCACCGCGCGGACCGTCCGCACCGTGCGCAGGCCGCGCACCGCAGCCTTCGCTCGCGACGAATCGCCGCGGCGATTCACGAGAACGTGTGCTCGGGAGCGGGATACGCTCGCGTCTTGACGGCGTGCACGTACGCACGCAGCGCTTCGAGCGGGTCGTCGCGGCCGCGCATGAAGTTCTGGACGAAGCGCGGCATGCGGCCCTGCGTGATGCCGAGCACGTCGTAGAGCACGAGGATCTGCCCGTCGACGCCGGGACCGGCACCGATGCCGATGACCGGCACATGCAGCGCATCGCGGATCGCAGATACCTAAGCTCGTCGGCACGCATTCGAGCAGCACCAGGTCGGCCCCGGCACTCTCCAGCGCGCGCGCTTCATCGATCATGCGGTGCGCGGCCTGCTCCTCGCGACCTTGCACCTTGAAGCCGCCGATCTTGTGCACCGACTGCGGCTTGAGCCCGAAGTGCGCGCACACCGGAACGTCGTGCTGCGCCAGATGCTCGACGATGGTCACCTGCCCCTGGCCGCCCTCGAGCTTCACCATCATGGCTCCGCCCTCCTGCATGAGTCGCACGGAGTTGTCGAGCGCCTGGGCGGGCGTGGTGTAGCTCATGAACGGCATGTCGACGATCAGAAATGCGCGGCGCAGACCGCGCGCCACGCAACGCGCGTGATACACCATGTCATTCACGGTCACAGGCACGGTGGTGTCGAGGCCCTGGATGACCATGCCGAGCGAATCGCCGACGAGCACGACGTCGGTGCCCGAGAAATCGACCAGCTGGGCGAAGCTCGCGTCGTACGCCGTAAGGCAGGCGATCGGTTCACGCGCCCGTTTCATGTCGCGCAGCATGCCGACGTTGACCGGTGGCGAATCCATGCCCCGTTGCTCGAGCTGCTTGTACATGCCGATCTCCCGCAGAGCTCAGGCGAGCGCCGCGCCGGCGGGGTTGAAGAAGTGTCGCCCGTGTTTGACGCGCAGAATCATCTGCAGCAGCTCCTGATAGTCCTGCTCGCGGTGAATCGGGTCAATCGCGGCCGCGTTCACGATCAAGAGTGGCGCGGCATCGTAGTCATGGAAGAACCGCGCGTAGGCCTCGCCGAGACGCTCGAGATACTCGGACTCGATCTGCTGCTCGTACGGAATGCCGCGCGTCGCGACGCGCTTCAGCAGCACTTCCGCAGGCGCCTGCAGATAGACGACGAGATCGGGCGTCGGCGGATCGAGCTCGAGCGTATCGGCTACCTGCTGGTACAGCCCGAGCTCGTGCGGATCGAGATTTACCTCGGCGAACAGGCGGTCCTTCTGGAGCAGGAAGTCCGCGATGCGCACCGGCGAAAACATGTCGCTCTGCCGAATCTGCTCGATCTGCCGAGCGCGTTGAAACAGGAAGAACAGCTGCGTCGGCAACGCCGACTGCCGACGGTTGCGGTAGAAACGCTCGAGGAACGGATTCTCCTCTGCCTGCTCGAGGATCAGCTCGCTCGCAAAACTCCGCGCCAGGCGCTTCGCGAGACTCGTCTTACCGACACCGATCGGCCCCTCGACCACGATGTAGCGCGGGCCGTCGAGACGAACCACGTCGCGACCGCTCGCGTTCGACTCGCCTGCCGCAACAGGCCGCGCCGCCGCCTCGGCCGCCGCCTTCGGTTGCTTCGGCCGCCCTGCCAAACTAACTGACAACGTCGGTGATCTCGGACTGCCCGGAGCGGCGGCGGCGGCCGCCGCGACGCCGACCGGAGCGGCCCTTGCCGCCGAGCACCTTGCCTTGCTCTTCAGGCGGCAACGTCTGGATATCAGTCCACCACGCGACCGTTTCCTGATCCACCTCGCCGACGGTGGCGCGCAGCAGCAAGAAGTCGTAGGCGGCGCGGAAGCGTTTGTGCTGCAGCATCCGGGCGGCGCGAGCGCCCTGGCGCTGCGTGAAACGCCACTGCATCGCGAGCAGCTCTTTCATCGGCGAGCTGAAGCGGCGCGGAAACGCCGTCTGCTGGTTCGCGACGATGCGCTGGCTCGCCTCGAGCATGGCCTGGCCATCGTGCCAACCTTCGCGCTCGAGTTTCTCAGCCAGCGCCTTGATTGGGAACCAGAGGAACACCGCGTACAGGAACGTGGGCGTGACCGGCTTGTCCTCGCGAATCCGTGCGTCGGTGTTCTCGAGACCGCGGCGAATGAAGCCGGCGATCTTCTCGCCATCAGGCGTTTCGAGCACGGCCTGCGTGTCGCGGAACAGATACCGCAGCAGATCGTAGTCGCGCAGCACGTCGAAGCTGCGCGCGGCGTGGCCGCCATGGAACAGCTTCAGCAGTTCGTCGAACAGACGCGCCGGTGGCACGTCCTTCAGCAGGCCGCCGAGCTCTTTGACCGGCGCCGCCGTCTCAGGCGCGAGCGTGAAATCGAGCTTCGCCGCGAACCGCGCAGCGCGCAGCATGCGCACCGGGTCCTCGTGATAGCGCGTAACCGGGTCGCCGATCAACCGCAGCGTGCGCGAGCGCACGTCCTCGAAACCACCCACGTAGTCCCAGACGCTGAAATCCGCGATGTTGTAGTACAGCGCGTTGACCGTGAAGTCGCGCCGCCACACGTCCTCGTCGATCGTGCCGTAGACGTTGTCGCGCAGGATGCGGCCGCTGTCGGAATGCGCGCGCTCGTCGTCGGGCTCGGCGCCCGACGCGCGGAACGTGGCGACCTCGACGATCTCGCGGCCGAAACGCACATGGGCAAGCCGGAAACGCCGGCCGATCAGACGCGAGTTGCGGAACACGTCCTGAATCTGGTCAGGATCCGCGTTCGTCGCGATGTCGAAGTCCTTGGGCTGGCGCTCCAGCAGCAGGTCGCGTACGCCGCCGCCGACGATGAACGCCTGGTAGCCGGCGTCCTTCAGGCGATACAGGACTTTGAGGGCGCTCTGCGAGATGTTCGCCCGGCTGATGTTGTGCTCCGAGCGCGACACGATGACGGGTCCGAGACGCGACTTATGATCCGTGTCGTGCAAGAAGCTACCGTGCTGTGGTTTCAACGTCAGAGAAACGCCGGTATCATAACAGTGCTCGCTCCGACGCGGCACCAGCGCTCCCTTCGTCTAGCGGTCCAGGACGTGGCCCTCTCAAGGCTAAAACGGGGGTTCGATTCCCCCAGGGAGCGCCATTCTTCCCGCATGACGACGGCACCCTTGACACTTCTTGACCGCCTCACGGAGCTTCGAGGCCTATACTTCTGTTCGCTTTGAAGATTTCCTCCCCGATTGGAGATCTTGAAGCCCCCTGAGAGCTCGACGAAGGTCGGGCTCTTTTTTTCCCGGCTCCCGCTGGAGAACTCCTTGCCGTCCTTCAGGATGAAGTTCTTCACGTAGCCGCCGTCCCCGCCCTCGCGCAGCGGCGCGATCTCGATGTTGATCGTGTCGCCCGGATGAACCATCTCGGGCCGCCAGCCGCGCCGGTACACGTTGTTACGGCTGTGGCCTTCGAACTCGACCACTCGGGCGCCCTTGGCGTCCTTGACCTCGAGGAACAGCGCCGTGTGCGGATTCGCGATCCGGAGCTCTTTCACGACACCCTGGACCTTCACGGTCTGACCGAAGTCGTATTGCGCGGCGGAATGGTGCGCAGAGACGCCCACCGCCACCGATGACAGCGCAACCGCTGCCGCCACCGAAATCACGTCTGCTAGCCATCGAGCGCCCTCCGAAGAATGCCTCTTTGCCGCCGGATTATAGACGTGGCCGGCAACCGTGGGGATTGCGGCTTCCCGTACATAAAGAAACGCCGGCGTTGACTTGTGATCAACGCCGGCGTCCCACCCCCCCATTACTCAGGTGCACGCGCAGACGGCCGGCACGAGAGCCGACGCGCCACACGCGCGAAATATGTTCGTCAATGGATGTCGCGTTGAAGCAAGAACGCTCAGGGACATTCCAGCGGCCTAGTTATTCTTTTCGTAGCGCCGACACGCAGCATAGCGACTTCGATCCGCCCTCTTGCGCCCGATCTCGGGCCGCTGTTGTTTTATGCGTGGTGGCCGACGACGGCAAACCACGCTCTCGTCCTTGAGGGAGGACACGTCCGCACCAAAACCGCGCGGTCTCAAGCGTCCTGAATCCAAGGCTAACAGAAAGAACGCCGAATAGTTACACACCGAACCGGCCGGTCTCGCACGATTCCTCCAAGCGCCTCACGGCGCGCACGCTACGAATCCCGTATCCTCGTTTTGTTGACATAGTCTCGAGCCCCGTTTGGCCAAGACCACCGCGAAGATCGATACCGTCAGCCTGACCGGCCGGTCGGGGCGGCAATACGAGTTCCGCATGTACGTGTGGGACACGAAGTTCAAATCGCTGCCCGGCGTCTATTTGGTCGCCTCGCGTTCGATCGAGCCGGGGCAAAAACCCACCTATTCGCCGCTCTTCGTCGGTGCGGCCAGCGATCTTTCGAAGCCGCTGAAGAACCACCCGCGCGGCGAATGCTTCCAGATGTACCTCGCGAACGTAGTCGGCGTGCTGCGTGAGGAACGCGACGCCGAGCGCGAGCAGATCGTGGCCGACCTCGTCGACGGTCTCGCCCCGCCCTGCAACTCGACCGAAAGCGAGTGGTGAGCCCATGCCGGCAGCCGGTGCGATAGACATTCACCACGAGCCCGCCGCGCACCGTTTCGTGGCGCGAACCGCCGACGTCGAGGCCGTGCTCGAATACGCAACGGTGGACGCGAAAACGCTCGACTACCACCACACGTTCGTCCCGCCGGCATTGCGGGGCAGCGGCATCGCGTCGCAACTGACGGAGTACGCGCTGCTCTACGCGCGCGACAACGGCCTCAAAGTGCGGCCAACGTGTCCATTCGTCGCACGCTACCTAGAGAGGCATCCGGAATTTCAGCCGCTGGTCGGCTGACCGTCTCGGCTCTCGCTCTCGTCACCGGCTCCGCGAACCCGCGCATAGGCCGCGAGCGCTCGCGTCCGCGCAGCCGCGTGTGCCACCACCGGCAGCGGATACGTCCGCCCGAGCTCCACGCCCGCGGCGCGCAACGCAGACTCCGGCGCAGCCCTGGGGTCGTGCAGGAACTCCGTCGGTAACGCCGCGAGCTCGGGCACCCAGCGGCGGACATAGTGGCCGTCCGGATCGAACTTCTGCGCCTGCAACAGAGGATTGAAGACCCGGAAGTACGGCGCCGCGTCCGCACCGCTCCCCGCGACCCATTGCCAACCGACGGAGTTGTTCGCGAGGTCGGCGTCGACGAGGGTGTCCCAGAACCAGCGCGCGCCCTGCTGCCACGGCAGCAGCAGGTGCTTCACCAGGAACGAGGCCGCGACCATCCGCACGCGGTTGTGCATCCAGCCCGTGTGCTCTAGCTCGCGCATGCCGGCGTCGATCAGCGGATAGCCGGTCTGCCCACGCTGCCAACGCGTAAGCGCAGCCGCATCGTCGCGCCACGGAAAACGTCGGAACTCGGCGCGGAACGACTCGTGCGGAAACCGCGGCCAATGCCATACGAGGTGGCGCGCGAACTCGCGCCAGCCGAGCTGCCGCAGAAACGCGGCCGCGCCCTCCTGTTTCGACCCGCGGCCGCGGCCCACGCGGCCCGCGGGCTGATTTCGCCGAAGCTCAAATGCGGTGACAGACGCGACGAGCCTTCGTGATCGGGCCGATCGCGCTCCGCGTGATACCCGTGCAGCGGCCCGGCCGCGAACGCGGCGAGCCGCGCGCGCGCGCCTGCCTCGCCCGGCGTCCACGCGGCGCGAAAGCCGCTGGCCCAGTCCGGAGACGTGGGCTCGAGCGCCCAGGCGTCGAGCGAGTCGCCGGGTGCCACCGAACGCACGAGCCGCAACTTCGGCGGCACCGGCATGGGCGCGCCGACTGCGGTCGAGCGCAAGCACGCGTTCCAGAACGCCGTGAACACTTTGAACGGCTGCCCCGACCCGCTCCGAATCTGCTCGGGATCGAACAGCGCATCGCCCGCGTGCAGGACCAGTTTGATGCCGCGCGCTAGCGAGCAGCTTCGCGAGCTCGGCTTCGGTGCTCCGCCCGTTCGGCGTGTAGGCCTTCTGGCAATGGACCTCGACCGCCGTGTTCGCGACTGCGACCGACGCGACTTCTGCGGCCGCCTCGCCGCGCCGCAGCAGCAGATCGCCGCCGCGATCGGCGATCTGCTCGCCCAGTGCGCGGAGACTGGCGTGCAACCACCACTTGCGAGCACCGCCCGGCGCGTCGTCGACCGTTTCGTCGTAGACATAGCACGTCACTACGGCCAAGCCGCTGCGTGCGGCCGCTGTCAACGCGACGTGATCGTGCAACCGCAAGTCGTTGCGAAACCAAACGACGACCGTGGATCCGGCGCCCGAGCGCTCGAAGTCATCGACCCTGGCCCCGCGCGAGCGTCACTCGAGCGGAATTCCCGCCGCGCGCAGCTGTGCGATCAGCGGCTCGAGTTGCGCGGCGTAACGACGCCATCGGCCGACGGCCGTGCCGTACAGCGGCGCGCGCACCTGCACCGAGCTCGCCGTAGCGACCGGCGCCGCGTTGGTGTGAAAGTCGAGACACTGCGCCTCCCAAGGCAAACCGCAGAAATCGAGCAGCGCGCGTGTCGTCGGCTCCTGCTCGGCGACCAGAGACTCGTAGGACACTTCGAGCACCTTGCCCGGCAGCACGCGCCGCCAATGCGCGAGCAGCCGATCGAACAGCACGTAGTAGCGGCCAATGTCTGCCAGGTCGTACGTGAAGTTGTAGTACGAGAACGTGACCGCGAACAGCTGACGATACAGGCTCAAGCAACTGTCGAGCGGCTGTCGCCGCAGGCACACGATCTTGGCATTCGGCAGCGCGAAGTGGATGAAGCCGATGTAGAAGAAGTTCAGCGGCAGCTTGTCGACGAAGTGCGGCGTCTTGCCCGTGAGCGGGCGCGTGCTGTCGATGTAGCGCTGACCGACGGCTGCGAGATCACAGCGCGCGCCCTGCTCGATCGTCTGCGCGTCCAGCACGCGGTTCGACGGCGTGGCCGCCGCGCGCTTCAAAGCCACGCCGAAGTTCTGCAGCTCGCCGGCCGACTGCACCTGCGAATGCGCCGACAGGATCCGCTCGACGAGCGTAGTGCCCGAGCGCGGCAAACCGACGACGAAGATCGGCTCGCGGCTCGGGCAGCCCGCAGGCGGCGCTGCGCACCGCTGCACGTCGAACACGCGCTCGAGCGTAGCGAACAGCGCTTCGTCGTCGGCGATCGTGTAGTCCAGTGTGCGCCGCTTCCGGACCTTGCCAGCCGCCAGATGCGCGAACGCGCGCGCGTACTCGCCGAGATCCTCGAGCTCCTTCGCGAGCGCGTGCCGCACGTGCAGCTCGCCGTCGACGTCGTCGCCCACGCCGTCGAGCAACGTTTCGAGCCGCGCGACGTGATTGTGTGCGGCCGTCTGCGTGCGCAGATCGGCGAGCGCCGAATGTGCACGATGGAAGCGAGGCGCGAGTCGAACGACGGTCTCGAGCTCGCGCTCCGCTTCGTCGAAGCGCCCGAGTATTCGCAGCGACGCCGCGAGGTTGTAGTGAAAGTCCGCATTGGACGGCGTCTGCGCCACTGCGCGCTCGAACGCCGCGACCGCCCGCTCGTGATCGCTCAGGCGCGACCAGACCACGCCGAGAGTGTCGAGCGTCAACGCGTCGAGCGGCGCTAACGCCTCGGCGCGCTCTGCAGCCGCGCGGGCCCCATCGTCGCGTTTTAGCAGGGCCAGGCAACGTGCATGCTGCGCGTGATAGTCGGGGCGGGTCGCGTCAAGCGTCAGCGCGCGCTCGATGGCCGTGCACGCCTCGGCGTAGCGCCGTCGCTGCTGCCGCCACCATTCCGAGCAGGAAATGCGCGTCGGCGTGCTCCGGAGCGCACGCGAGCACCTCGAGACAGGCTGCGCGCGCGCCAACGAGATCGGCGTCGTTCAGCCGTTTCTCGGCCTCGCGATGCCAGCGTTCGACTTCCCGTGGCGTCGTGCCGATCGACCTATCCGCCCGTGACTCACATCCGATAGCGGAATTCTATACCGATGGTGCGCGGGCGGATCACGTTGCGGAAATAGCGTCGCAGATCGAAGCCGTTCACGTTGCGGATGTAGCTCGGGTCGAGCCGCACGCCGGTCTCGGCAAACTTGTCGCGTCAGGTTGTCGATGAACAGGTTCGCCGACCAGCGCTCGTGACCGATGCCCGCCGACAGACTGTGCACGGTGTAGCCGCCGAGGGTCTCGCCGTCGTTGCGCAACCCGACCTTCGTGATGATGTTGCCGGAGTACGAGAGCCCGTAGCCTGCATTCACCTCGAAGCCATTGCGAAGCGGCCGGTGATAGGCCGCGTAGAAGCTGGCCTGTTCCTCGGGCGTGCCGGCCAGCCGATCGCCGGGCTCGCCATCCTCGCCGTTCACGATACCCTTCGCGACCGAGGTGAGCTGCGCCTGGTTGTGTGCGTAGGTACCACTGAATGTCCAGTTCTTGCCGTGCGACTGGAACGACAGCTCGAGCCCCTTGCTCTCCGCCTTACCACCGTTCACGGTGATCTGCAGGTCGCCGTAGTAGCTGGTGCTGAACGTCTGCACCTTGTCCCAGTTGATGTGGTACAGCGCCGCGTTGAACACGAGCTTGCCGCCGTTCCACTTGCTGTGGAGGCCGAACTCGAGGTTCTTCGTGGTGTCCGGAGCGATGTTGATCTCGTCGGGCAGTCCGCAGGCGACTCCGAACGGCGGCGGGTTCGTCCGCGAAACACCTGCCGGACAGGGCGCCACGGAATTCGCGCCGCCGCTCCTATAACCCTCGCTCAGCGTCACGTAGCCCATGGCGTCCTTCGTGAAGTCGTACGACGCGTTGATCTTGCCGAGGAAACCGTCGTCGCCGCTCGCCCCGGCCGTAGCGTCCGAGAAGTCGACGATCGGCACCAGAATCGTCGCCGGACTGCGCGAAGTCGTATTTGAACTGGCGGCCCCCGACAGTGAGCTGGAGCTTGTCGGTGAAGCGATAACCGACTTCGCCGAAGAGTGCGGTCTCGGTCAACGTCTGATGCCGCGTCTGGCGGAACTCGAGATCGCCGGTCGGCAACGTCATGTTGATGAAGCCCATGAAGCCCGGCACGTACTCGCTGCTGCTGTCGTTCAGGTCGTCGTCGTTGTAGAACATGCCGCCGATCCACGACAGCTTGCCGGAGCCGTTCGAGACGAGACGCAGCTCCTCGTTCGTCCGCTTCTCTTTCGAGATCTCGCGCGTGTACGCGACAAACGACGGAAACTGCTCGTAGCCGTACTCGAAGTCGAGCAACAGGTCGGTCTGATCGCGTTGGCCCCAACGGTCGTAGCGGGACACGCCCGTTGCCGACACGAGCTGCGCGAAGCCGAGATCGGCCACGACCTCGACGCTGAAGAGATCGTTCTTTCGATTGGCCGGCTCGGGGAATCGCAACCCCGACTCGTACTTGCCCGTGTTGAACGCGAACCGACTGTTGACCGTGCGGCCGCCGACGTCCTGGTCCTGGTTGTAGTAGTTGAACGTCACGTTCAAGTTGTCCGAGACGCTCCACAGCAGCGCGAGCCGGCTCGAGAGCGTGTGCTCCCAATCGACGTCCTTCGCGCGGTGCAGATTGGCAGCGACGGCTGCCGGGTCGTTCAGATTCGGCTGCGGGTTCGAGACGCCGGGCTGGTTCACGAGGTACGGGTAATCGATGAAGCCCGGATCGTGCGTGTAGCCGATCGCCGCGCGGAACGCGAGCTTGCCCTCGACGATCGGGGCGTTCACGACGAGATCGGCCTTGTAGCCCTCGGAGTCGCTGTGCGCGAGGGTGTACAGGTTGCCATGCGCTTCGAGACTGAAGTCTTTGGTGTCTGGCGCCTTCGGAATGTAGCGGACCGCGCCGCCGAGGGTGCCTTCGCCGTACAACGTGCCCTGGGGCCCGATCAGAACCTCGACACGCTCGAGGTCCTTCATCTTGAAGTCGACGTACAGAGGGACTTCGCCGAGGTAGGTACCGACCGTGCCGCCGCTCGAGTTGTCGAGAAACTCGCTGTCGTCGACCGAACGCACGTTGAGGCCGCGCACGGACATCAGGTTCGAGGCGCGCGGCCCCGTATCGACGACTGCCAGGCCTGGAACCCAACGCCCGAGCTCGGTCAAGTTCGTGAGGCGTTGCTCCTCGATCCGGTCACCGCCGATAGCCGCGATGTTGAACGGCAACTCCTGAATCGTCGTCTCGCGGCGCGAGGCCGTGACGATGATCTCGTCGAGTGGCGCGCTCTGCGCGAGCGTCACGCCGGCGTAGCTTCCGCCGAGCAGTGTTGCGATCGCGGCCGCGAGGGGTTTGACGGCCACACGAGCCGTCGGCTGGGCGGCTGCGTTTCATAGAAAAATCCTTTTCAATCAGATCCGTATCGACGAACTGTGCAGTGACTCGTCAATTCCGCGGTTATGTAGCACACGGTTCGGAAGACCGGCAACCATCGCGTGCCGGGGGCGTGCACCACGTCTCACATCGCAGGTGGAAACGGGCATTTGTTAGACTGCACAGCCATTTCTGCCTGCCCCGCCCGCCGCCCGTGCCTACAGCCGCGCCCACACCCTTACCCCCGTTCGAGCCAGCGTCGCTGTTCAAGCGGTGCGCGGCGTTCAGTTATGACCTGCTGATTCTCGTGGGCTTGGTGGCCAGCTTCACGTTGCTCGCTGTCCTGCTGCAGGGCGGCGCGGTCGCGCCAGGCAGCCTATGGTTCCAGGCTGCGCTGCTCGCGATCGTGACCACGTTCTTCTGCGGCTTCTGGGCGCACGGCGGGCAGACGCTCGGCATGCGTGCGTGGCGAATTCGCGTGGTGGGCCAGGACGGCACGCCGCTCTCGTGGTCCGCGCGCAGTGTTGCGCTTTGCGGCCGGCGTGCTCGCGCTGCTGCCGCTCGGCCTCGGTCTCTGGTGGGGGATCTTCGACGCGCAGCGGCGGGGCTGGCACGATCGGCTCACGAACACGCGCGTCGTTCGTGTGCAGTCGCTCGCCGCTACCTCGCCCGCGCCACCGCCACGATCGTGATCAGGAACAGCACGGAGCTCGGAGCCCACGCCACGACGAGCGGCTGAAGGCCGTACACCTCGCCGCCGCTCGCGAGCACCTGACCGATCGCGTAATACGACAGACCGACGACGAGCCCGACGATCAACCGCGCACCGGTACCCGCCGAGCGCAAGCCGCCGAACACGAACGGCAACGCGAGAATCGTCATCAGCACGACCGACACGATGTCGGCCATACGCGTCCAGTACGCGATCAGGTAGCGACGCGCGTCGAGGCCGTTGTCCGTGAGATAGCGGATGTAGCGCTGCAACGACGGCGTATCGAGCAGGTTCTCACGCACGACCGACAACGCCAGCAGGTCCGGGTTCAAGTCATAGGTCTGCGTCGACTGCCGCTCGATGCGTCCGGTGACGCCGTTGTCGAGAAACGTCGTCTCGCCATAGTTCGACAGCACCCAGCGCCCTGCCGCATCGACGGCGGCCGTGTCGGCGCGTGCGATCCGCCGCAACGCCTGGTCGGGACCAAGCTCGAACAGGAGCACGCCGCCGCGATAGCCCGAGTCGCCGGTCTGCCGGCGCAGACTGAAAATGCGGTCGCCGTCCTTGAGCCACGTGGCCTTACCTTCCGCCCTGCCGAGGTCCTCGCGCACGGCTCGCGTGCGCATCTCATCCGCGTACGCGCTCAACGACGGCGCGAGCGACTCGCCGAGCAGCACCATGAGCACGGCCAACGCGAACCCCGCGAGCCCCACGGAGAACAACAGTTGCCACGAAGAGATGCCACTCGCGCGCATGACGATCAGCTCGCGGTGCACGGCCAGGTTGCCGAGGGCGAGCAACGAGCCGATCAGCGCGGCGGCCGGCAGCACCGAGAAGACGGTGCGCGGCGTGCCGAGCACGACGTAGAAGATGGCGCCGCTCGAGATCGTAGCTGCCGACCCCGACGTCCTTGAGCTGCGCGACGAGATCGAAGCCGGTCATGACCGCCACGAGCACCGCAAGCGCGAGCCCCACGCCGCGCAGCACCGACATCACGATGTAGCCGCGCAGCAGCGTCATGTGGCCAACTGAGCGCGCGGCGCGCGACGCCACGCGAACCAGCCGCTCTCCCTCGCCAGCATCAACAACGCCACCAACACGACGGCGCCGTGGACCCACCACATGCCGAGCCACTCCGATATGACGCCGCGCTGCACCCAAACGCCGGCGATCGACATCATGTTGGCGTAGACGATATATATGAGTAGGCCAATGCCGAGCCTGGCGTAGCGGCCCTCGCGGGGCGACGAGCGGCTGAGCGGCACCGCGAGCAGACCGAGCACGATCAGAGACAACGGCAGCGAGATGCGCCACTGCAGCTCGGCGCGGTCCGCCAGCACCGACGATTCCAGCAGGGCGAGCGTCGACTTACCCGCCGCCGCGGCTTTGAACTCGCGTTCTTCCTTGCGCCGCACGGGAATCCGTTGCTCGCCGAAGTCGATGACCAGGAACTTGCCCTGCCCCGGGACGCCCTCGTAGCGGCGGCCGTCGTCCAGCACGAACGCCAACTCGCCGGTGCTCGGGTCCATCACGCGCCGGCCGCGCGCGGCGACGATCGCCACCACGCGATCCCCCTGCTGCCGCTGGAGGAACACGTCGCGCAGCTCGTCGCCGACGACCTCGCGCGCGTACACCACCGTGTCACCGGAGTCCGGCGACGTGAACCGACCGGGCTCGATCGCAGAGAGCTCGACTTGTTGATCGGCCCGGAACCGAATCTCCTCGATCTGCCGGCTCGCGGCCGGCGTCAGCACCAGCGACAACCAGCCCGTGCAGACGACCAGCAGCAACGTCAAAACGCCGACAGGCACCAGCATACGGGCGGGGCCGAAGCCGCATGCCGACAACGCGGCCATCTCGCCGTCACGACTCAGGCGCGCGAGCGCGAGCATGACGCCCAGGAACAGCGCGATCGGCAGCAGCGTCGTGAGGTAAGTCATCGCCGTGAGCCCGAACACCGCGGCCACGGCATCGCGCGGCACCCGATCCGCGGCTGCGTCGCCAAAGATGCTGGCCAACGCGTTCGTCATCGTGATCAGGAACAGCGCCCCGAGGACGATCAAGCAGGACGCGAAGGCTTCGCGCAGGATGTAGCGGCTGATCAGGTTCACGCCAGCGTCCGGTGCCAGTACCTTCGACGAAACGAATGCACTAAACTGCGATTTTCCACGGTATTCCAACACGATAGCACGGCACGGCGGCCATGACGTGCGCCGAATCGTAGCACCAGCGAACCGCCGAGCGCGGAACTTGAAGGAGAGTCGACGATGGAGTTTCCCGTCAAGACGGGAGCAGCGGCCAGCCAACGCACCGAGTGTGCGATCCTGCCGGTGTTCGAAGATGGTCAGCTGCGTGGCGCTACTCGCGAGATCGACACGGCGGCGCGCGGCATCATCAAGCAACTCGTGCGCAAAGGCGATGTCTTCGGCCGCCTCGGCGCAACGACGCTTGATCCATCGCACGCAGGGCACGGCGGCCGCACGTTGGCTGCTCGTCGGCTGCGGGAAGCACGCCGAATTCAACACGCGCCGCCTCACCTCGGCGCTGACCGCCGCGATCGCAGGCCTGCGCAACAGCGGCACGAAAGAAGCCATCAGCTACCTGGCGTACGGCGTCGGCGACGGCGTGAATGCCGCCGATGCGGCGCGCCACAGCGTCGAGGCCGCCCGCGCAAGCGTGTACCGCTTCGACGAGCTGAAGAGCCGCACCGACCCGTCGCCGCGCCTCACGCGGCTCGCTCTCGCGGCGCCGCGCGGCACGAATTCGGCGCCGCTGCGCGCCGCCGTCAGAGTGGGCACGGCGATTGCCAACGGCTCCGACCTCGCACGCGATCTCGGCAACCGCCCGCCGAACGTCTGCACGCCGTCGCATCTGGCCGAAACTGCACGCAAGCTCGCGCGGCGCCACCGCAAGCTCAAGGTCAAAGTGCTGGGCGAGCCCGAGATCCGCAAGCTCGGCATGGGTGCGCTGCTGTCCGTGACGCAGGGCGCGGACGAGCCGCCGCGGCTGATCGTGATCGAGTATCGCAACGGCTCGCCAAAAGACGCGCCGATCGCGCTCTGCGGCAAAGGCGTCACGTTCGACACCGGCGGCATCTCGTTGAAGCCGCCGCCGAAGATGGACGAGATGAAATACGACATGTCGGGTGCCGGCAGCGTGCTCGGCGCCCTGTCGGCGATCGCCGAGCTCGGCGCGCCGGTCAACGTCGTCGGTGTGATCCCGGCGTGCGAGAACATGCCGAGCGGCCGCGCCACGCGCCCCGGCGACATCATCAAGAGCATGTCCGGGCAGACGGTCGAGATCATCAACACGGACGCCGAAGGCCGCCTGATCCTCTGCGACGCGATCACGTACGCGCGCCAGCAGCTCAAACCGCGCTGCGTGATCGACATTGCGACGCTCACCGGCGCCTGCGTAGTCGCGCTCGGCCACATCTACACCGGCGTATTCAGCAACGACGACGACCTCGCGGCCGCGCTGATCGCGGCCGGCGACCGCGCGCTCGATCTCGCGTGGCGCATGCCGGTGCACGAGGAATACGGCGAGTCGCTGCGCAGCAACTTCGCCGACTTCGCGAACTCGGGCAGCCGCGACGGCGGCGCCAGCGTCGGCGCGAACTTCCTGTCACGGTTCGTCGACGACCTGCCGTGGGCGCACCTCGACATCGCGGGTGTCGCGTGGCGCGCGAACTCGCACAAGGGCTCGACGGCGCGGCCCGTGCCGATGCTGGTCGACTTCCTGATGAGCACAGAGCGGCAGTGACGCAGGTCGACTTCTATATTCTCGAGGCCGATTCCGACGACGCGAGGCTCCGCCTCGCCTGCAAGATCGTCGACAAGGCCACGCAACTCGACCACCACGTCTTCATCCACTCCACGTCGGACGAAGAGGCGCGGAAGCTCGACGAGCTGCTGTGGACGTTCTCGCAGAGCAGCTTCATCCCCCACCGCGTCGTACGCGAGGCGCTGAACGAGCCGCCGCTCGAGCCGGTGCTGATCGGCATCAACCAGCAGCCCGCACCGGGACGGTGGGACGTCATGATCAACCTCGCCACGGACGTGCCGGAGTTCTTCAGCCGCTACGAGCGCGTGGCCGAAGTCGTCGACGGCAACACCGCGCGCCGCGAGCACAGCCGCGAGCGCTATCGCTTCTATCGCGACCGCGGGTACAAGCTGAACACGCACCAGGTCTAACGCATGCCGTCCGACGAGCCGCTCGAGATCTTAGACGCAAATATCCCGGTGCTAACGGACGTGATCCGTGGCGCCACGCTGCCCGCCACGAACCGCGACGCGCTGATCGCCGAGCTGCAAACGAAGCTCGCATCGCGCACGTTCGCGCTTGCCGATGACATTCTGCGTTCGTCGTTCAATGCCATGGAAGCGACGCTGTTCGAGCAGATCTCCGCCCGACTGCGAATCAAACTGCCAGAGCTCATCGACGCCACGCTGCGCGAACATCTCGACGCGGCCGAACCCGATTAGGGATGATCGTGAACAAGGACTACAGACCCGCCGAGATCGAAGCCCACCACTACGCGCGCTGGGAAGCGGCGGGCTACTTTGCGCCCGCGGGCAACGGCACGCCGTACTGCATCGTGATTCCGCCGCCCAACGTGACGGGCACCCTGCACATGGGCCACGCGCTGCAGGACACCATCATGGACGCGCTGACGCGCTACCACCGCATGCGTGGCCGCCGCACGCTGTGGCAACCCGGCACCGATCACGCCGGCATCGCAACGCAGATGGTCGTCGAGCGGTTGCTCGAGCGCGAAGGCACGTCGCGCGCGCAGCTCGGCCGCGAAAAGTTCCTCGAGCGCGTGTGGCAGTGGAAGGAACGCTCCGGCAACACGATCGCGCGGCAGATGCGGCGGCTCGGCGCGTCCGTCGACTGGTCGCGCGACCGTTTCACGATGGACCCCGGCCTGTCGCGAGCTGTGCTCGAGGTGTTCGTGCGGCTTGTACGACGAAGGCCTGATCTATCGCGGCAAACGGCTCGTGAACTGGGACCCCGTGCTGCACACCGCGATGTCCGATCTCGAGGTCGTCAGCAGCGAAGAGCGCGGCAAGCTTTGGCATCTGCGCTATCCGATCGTAGGCGATCCCGCGAAGACCTTCCTGATCGTCGCCACGACACGCCCCGAGACCATGCTCGGCGACACGGCCGTCGCGGTGCACCCGGCAGACGAACGCTATCGCGCATCTCATCGGCAAGGAAGTCGAGCTGCCGCTCACCGGCCGCAGGATTCCGATCATCGCCGACGACTACGTCGACCCCGAGTTCGGCACCGGGCTGCGTGAAGATCACGCCGGCGCACGACTTCAACGATTACGAGGTCGGATTGCGCCACAGCTGCCGATGATCGGCGTGCTCGACGCGAGCGCGCGCATGAACGACAACGCGCCGCCGGCCTATCGCGGCCTCGATCGGTTCGCGGCACGCAAGCGCGTGCTCGAAGACCTGACGGTGCAAAACCTCGTCGAGAAAATAGAAGATCACATCTCGATGCTGCCGCGCGGCGATCGCAGCGGCGTCGTCGTCGAACCGATGCTGACGGACCAGTGGTACGTGCGCACACAACCGCTGGCGAAGCCGGCCATCGAAGCCGTCGAGCAGGGGCGTATCCGTTTCATTCCCGACAACTACGCGCGCGACTACTTCGACTGGATGCACAAGATCCAGGACTGGTGCATCTCGCGGCAGCTGTGGTGGGGTCACCGGATCCCGGCGTGGTACGACGACGCCGGCAACGTGTACGTCGCACGCGACGAAGCGGAAGCGCGCCGCAAATACGGCCTCGCCGAAAATGTCGCGCTGCGCCAAGACGAAGACGTGCTCGACACGTGGTTTTCGTCGGCGCTGTGGCCGTTCTCGACGCTCGGCTGGCCCGACCGAACGCCTGCGCTCGCTGCGTTCTATCCCACGAGCGTGCTCGTCACTAGCTGGGACATCATCTTCTTTTGGGTCGCGCGCATGATCATGATGGGGCTCAAGTTCGCGGGCGACGTGCCGTTCCGCGACGTCTACATCTACTCGCTGATTCGCGACAGCGAAGGCCAGAAGATGTCGAAGAGCAAGGGCAACATCCTGGACCCAATCGACCTGATCGACGGCGTGGATCTCGACACGCTGCTGAAGAAGCGCACCGACGGCCTGATGCAGCCGAACTTGCAGAAGTCGATCGAGCGCACTACCCGCAAGGAGTTCCCGGAAGGCATTCCGGCGTTCGGCACCGATGCACTGCGACTCACGTTCGCATCGCTCGTGACGACGGGCCGCGACGTGCGTTTCGACATGTCGCGCGCCGAGGGCTATCACCGGTTCTGCAACAAGCTGTGGAACGCCACCGCCTACGTGTTGAGCCAGCTCGAAGGCATCGACGCCGGCCCGGCGAAGCTCGGCACGACCGATGCATGGATCCGCTCGCGACTGCGGAGCGTGATTGCCACTGTGCACGAAAACTACGCGGCGTATCGACTCGATGTCGTGATCCAGACGTTGTACGACTTCGCCTGGCACGAGTTCTGCGACTGGTACCTCGAGCTGACGAAGGCCGTACTGATGGCTCCCGACGCCGATCCCGCGTTGAAGCGCGGCGCTCAGACCACGCTCGTCGAAGTGCTTTCGGCGTTGCTGAAGCTGCTGCACCCGCTGATGCCGTTCGTGACGGAGGAGCTGTGGCTCACGATCGCGAAGCAGCGTGGCGTCTCGAGCCCGACGCTGATGCTCGAGCGCTTCCCCGAAGCCGCGGACTTCGTCACCGACGCTGCGGCCGAAGAAGAGATCGTATGGCTCAAAGGCTTCGTGGTCGGCATACGCCAGATCCGCGGCGAAGCGAACCTGCCGCGCTCGACGGCGCTGACGGTGCGCCTCGCCGACACGAGTGCGACAGATCGCGCCCGCGTCGCGACGCATGAGCGGCACCTGCAAAAGCTCGCAGGACTCGAACGTATCGAGATCGTAGAGCCGGGAACGAACGTGCGCGGCGCGGCCACGGCCCTGCTCGGCGGCATGCGCCTGCTGGTGCCACTCGCCGGCTTGATCGACGTCGCGGCCGAACGCGAGCGCCTTGGCAAGCAGCTCGCGAAGACCCGCGACGACCTCGACAAAGCCCGCCGCAAGCTCTCGAACCAGAGCTTCGTCGCGAACGCTCCGGCCGAAATCGTCGCCCAGGAACATGCGCGCATCGCCGACTTCGAGCAGCGCGCCTCCCAACTCGACGCGCAGATCGCGCGTCTCGCCGAACTCTCCTAACCTCCCATCAACGAACGCTGCGCGCGATCGCCGTAAGAACGGTGCCGCCTAGCCTCGCAGAGAAGAATGCGGTTCTTTTGCCGCGTTGGGTGTGCGCATGAGGGGTCGTGCGGGGACGCCGCAAGTACGTCCCTGTAGGCTCGCACGGCGCCGGAACAACGCGCTGCGCCCTCTGTTCAGCGGGATGCGCTTCACAGTTGGCAGAGTTCGGGGTGTCGCGGTCGCGCGTTTTGGGCGAACATGCGAAGCATGGCTACTCCTACGCTGATTGCGACGCGCGGCACCGCCGACTACCAAGCAATGGTTCGTCCCGTGCTCGAGGCGCTCGACCGCATCATCGTCGGCAAAAGCCGCCAGATCGCGCTCAGCGTCGCGTGCCTGCTCGCGCGTGGCCATTTGTTGATCGAAGACGTGCCCGGCGTCGGCAAGACCACGCTCGCGCACGCGCTCGCCCGCGCGCTCGGCCTCTCCTACCACCGCATTCAGTTCACGAGCGACCTTCTGCCGGCCGACATCCTCGGCGTATCGGTGTTTCACCGCGACAGCAGCCGGTTCGAGTTCCACAAAGGCCCCGTGTTCTCGCAACTCGTACTCGCGGACGAGATCAATCGCGCTACGCCGAAAGCCCAGAGCGCACTGCTCGAAGCCATGGAAGAGCGCCAGGTCACGGCCGACGGCACCACGTATTCGCTGCCTGCGCCGTTCTTCGTCGTCGCGACGCGAAATCCGGCGCACCAGATCGGCACGTTCCCGCTACCCGAGTCACAGCTCGACCGGTTCCTGATGCAGATCGAGCTCGGCTATCCGGCTCCGAGCGACGAACGCGCGTTGCTCGCGAACGGCGAGCGTCGCGCACTCGTCGACCAACAGCAGCCGGTAGTTTCGCTCGACACGCTGCTTCGCTTGCAGGACCAAGTCGGTAAGGTACACGTGGCCGAGCCGCTGCTCGACTACGTGCAGGCGTTGCTCGCGTACACGCGCGAGTCCGGCGAGTTCGTCGCCGGACTGTCGCCGCGTGCCGGCATCGGCCTGCTGCGTGCCGCGCAGGCGTGGGCGCTCGTGAACGGCCACGGCGGCGTGCACCCCGAGGACCTGCAGGCCGTGCTCGGCAGCATCGTCGCGCACCGGCTGCAGCTCGCGCACGGCAGCTCGATCGAGCGCGGCGCGATCTTAAGCGCCGCGATCCTCGCCGCGGTGCCCGTGCCTTGACGCTCGCCACTCGGCACTGAGCGATGCCAGCCGCAGCGCGCGCCATGGAACGTTGGGCGGCCAATTGGGCACGCCGGCGCCAAGGCGACAGACTCTCATACCGTCGCCCTGGCGCGGCGTCGCATCTACATTCTGCCGACGCGCTTCGGCGCGGTGTTCGGCGTCATGGTGTTCGCGATGCTGCTCGGCTCGATCAACTACGGCGCAAGCCTCGGCTTCGCCCTGACGTTCCTGCTCGCGGGGTTGGGGTTGGTCGTGATGCATCACTGCCACAACAACCTGCTCGGTGCGGAAATCAAGTTCCTCGGGGCGGCTCCGGTGTTCGCCGGCGACCGCGCCGAGTTTCGGCTGGCGGTTCACAATGCGGGCACCGCGGCGCGCTACGAAATCGAGCTCGTGCAGCGCGGCCACCGCGCGGGGCCCGTCGACGTCGCGGCCGGCGCCACGGAAATCCTGCGCCTGCGCGCCGACACGGAGCACCGCGGCTGGATCGCGCTCGAACGTTTCGCTGTGGAGACGCGGCACCCCGGACGGCTACTACGTGCGTGGACCTGGATCCACATGGAAGCGCGCTGCCTCGTGTATCCGCAGCCGGCCGCGCCCGGCCGGCCGCTGCCCGAGGGCGCGGGCTACGGCAGCGTGGGCCGCCCGAGCGCGGGTGACGAGGACTTTGCCGGGCTGCGCCCGGCGGCGCCCGGCGACCCGCCACAACGCATCGCATGGAAAGCGTACGCGCGCACCGATCAACTGCTGCTGAAGCAGTTCGCCGCCGGCGATCGCGCACCGTGCGTCCTCGACTGGGACATGCTCGCCGGGCTCGACATCGAAGCGCGGCTAGCGCAGCTCGCGCGCTGGTGCATAGACGCCGACGCCGAAGGCCGCGCGCTCGGCCTCGTCCTGCCTGGCGCACGCATCCCGCTCGGCACCGGCCCGAAGCACCTTGCCTCGTGCCTCGAAGCGCTGGCGCTGTTCGACGCGCCACGATGACCGCGTTGGCGTTACCGCACGGCCGCGGGCTTTCCGGCGACACGCAGCGGTTGCTGTGGACCGCCGCAATCGTTGTTGGCGCGAGCCTGCCGCACTGGCTCGCACTCGCGGGTTGGACGCTCGCGTTGCTCGGCGCCGCCGTCGCGTGGCGCCTCGCAGTGGCGCTGTACGGTTGGCCCATGGCGCCGCGGTTCGTGCGTCTGCCGCTCTCGTTCGTCGCGTTCTGCGGCGTGCTGTTCCAGTACCGGACGCTGAACGGCTCGGAGGCCGGCACCGCCTTGCTCGTCGTGATGGTCGCGCTGAAGTACCTCGAGTCGAGCAGTCAACGCGACCAGCTCGTATTGATCCTGATCTCGTACTTCATGATGTTTGCGAGCGTGCTGACGGAGCGTGGGCCGCTGACAGCGGTCTATCTCGTCGCGCTCGTATGGGTCACGACCGTGGCGCTGTTGCAGCTCGGTCGCCGGGGCCCGCTGCTGCCGGCCCGCGCGACGGCCGTGCTCGCCGGACGTCTGCTGCTGTATTCGGTGCCTGTCATGGCCGTGCTGTTCGTGTTGTTCCCGCGCCTGCCGGGGCCGCTGTGGGCGCTGCCAGGCAGCACGAGCAGCGGCGCCTCGGGATTGAGCGACACGATGAGCCCCGGCGACATCACGAACTTAGGCTTGTCCGATGAAGTCGCGTTCCGCGCCGAGTTCAAGTCGCGCCCGCCGGGCGCGGGCGCGTTGTACTGGCGCGGACCCACACTCACGCATTTCAACGGCCGAACCTGGTCCATGCAGCAAGGCACGCGCCGCGGCGAGCGCGTGGCCGACACGATCGAATACCGCGGCGAACCGACGCGCTACCGCGTGATGCTGGAGCCGAACGGCCGCAACTGGGCGTTCGCGCTCGACATGCCGGAAAGCTGGTCGCGCGACCGCGGACTGCGCATGGGCAGCGACTATCAGCTCGGCACGTTCTTCGGGGGGCAGCGAGCGCGCGTGCTCGACTACGAAGTCACTTCGTACATCGACTACAGCGCGCGCGAACCTCTGACACCCGGCGAAATCGCAACGTTCACGAGCCTGCCCGAGGGCAGAAACCCGCGGGCGCGAGCGCTCGCCGCAACCTGGATCACGGACGAACCGAGCCCGAGCACCGTGATCGACCGCGCGATGAACTATCTGCGCTCGCAGCCGTTTCAATACACGCTGACTCCACCCGCGCTCGGCGCCGAGCCCGTCGACGAGTTCTTGTTCGAAACGCGCGAAGGCTTCTGCGAGCACTACGCGTCGGCGCTCACGGTATTGTTGCGCGCAGCGGGACTACCCGCGCGCGTGGTCATGGGCTACCAAGGCGGCGAGCTGAACTCGATTGGCAGCTACTACATGATTCGCGAGTCGGACGCGCACGCGTGGACGGAAGTCTGGCTTCAAGACCAGGGCTGGGTACGCGTCGACGGCGTCGCCGCAGTGGCGCCGGACCGCGTCGCGATCGGCTCCGGCCGCTGGTCGAACGCCGGCAGAACGGCCGTCGACCGCGTGCTGAACCTCGGCTGGTTGCGCCGCGGAGCACTGCTCTGGGACGCCGTCAACACGCGTTGGCACGCGTGGGTCGTGGGCTACGGCCCCGAGCTGCAACGCGCGTTACTCGACTCGTTCGGCATTCGAAACCTCGAGCGCACCGAGCGTTGGGCCCTGTTGCTCGGCCTCGCGGTCGTCGCGACCGTCGGCGTGCTGCTCGCGCTACGGCTCTACGCCGGCTGGCGCGAGCGGCGTCGCCGACCGATCGACCCGGCGGCCCGGGTGTTCGCGACTTTCGCGCGCCAGCTCGCACGGTTCGACGTCGCGCCGCGCGCGCCCGGCGAGCCACCGGCCGCCTATGCGGCGCGCGCAGCCGCAACGTTGCCGCCGGCGGCGGCCGACATCGGCGCGATCGTGGCCGCGTACCTGCGCGCCCGTTACGAGCCCGATCCCGAGCGCGCGGCGCTGGCAGAGCTGCGGCAACGCGTGGGCGCGTTTCGTCCGCAGCGCGCCTAGCCCGAACCGCCGGCCGCGGTGGACAGCTCGCGCGTCGTGAAGAACTGCACCTTCGGCCAGCGCTCCTTCGTCAGCGACAGACTCACGGTACTCGGCGCGAGATAGACGAGCTCGCCCTGGTGATCCCGCGCGACGTTCGCGACGAGCTTCTTCGCGAACTCATCGAGGTGAGCGCGATCGTCGCAACGCACCCAGCGCGCCGCGACCACTCCGATGCTCTCGAACGCAGCATCGACGCTGTACTCGTCACGCAAACGGAATGCGGCCACCTCGAACTGCAACGGGCCGACGGCGCCCAAGATCAGGTCGTTGCCGAGCAGCGGCCGGAACAGCTGCGTCGCGCCCTCCTCGCACAGCTGCGCTAGGCCCTTCTGTAACGCCTTCAGCTTCAACGGGTCGCGCAGCAGCGCGCGGCGGAACAATTCCGGCGCGAAGCTCGGGATCCCGGTGAAGATCAACGACTCGCCCTGCGTGAAGCTGTCGCCGATGTTGATCGTGCCGTGGTTGTGCAACCCGATGATGTCGCCGGCATACGCCTCTTCGACGTGCTGGCGATCGGCCGCCATGAACGTGATCGCGTCGCCGACGCGGACCTCGCGCTGCAACCGCGTGTGGTACATCCGCATGCCAGGCTCGTACGCGCCCGAGCAGATACGCAAGAACGCGATGCGATCGCGATGCGCGGGATCCATGTTCGCTTGAATCTTGAATACGAAGCCGCTGAAGTTCGGCTCGTCGGGCGCCACGACGCGTACGTTCGTACTGCGCGGTTGCGGCGCCGGCGCCAGCTGGACGAACGCATCGAGCAGCTCGCGCACGCCGTAGTTGTGGATGGCGGCGCCGAAGAACACGGGCGTCTGCCGGCCGGCGAGATACGCTGCATGATCGAACTCGGGCGTGGCTCCGCGGACGAGATCCACGTCGTCGCGCAGCTCTTTCACCGCCCCCTCGCCGAGCGCCGCGGCGAGCTCGCCGCTCGCGATGCCCGCCACGCGACGCACGTCCGGCAACCGGCTGCCGTCGCGCCCCTGATAGAGATACGCGCAGTCCTCGGCGAAATGGTAGATGCCGCGGAACTCGCGCCCCATGCCGATCGGCCACGTCATCGGCACGCACTCGATGTCGAGCACGGTCTCGATGTCGTCGAGCAGCTCGATGGGCGGGCGGCCGTCGCGATCGAGCTTGTTGATGAAGCTGATGATGGGCGTGGTACGCAGCCGGCACACTTCCATGAGCTTGATCGTGCGCGTCTCGACGCCCTTGGCCGCGTCGATGACCATCAGCGCGCTGTCGACGGCCGTCAGCGTACGGTACGTGTCCTCGGAGAAATCCTCGTGGCCCGGCGTATCGAGCAAGTTGATCAGCGCATCGCCGTACGGGAACTGCATGACCGACGAAGTGACGGAGATGCCGCGTTCCTGCTCGAGCCGCATCCAGTCCGACGTGGCGTGGCGGGTGGCTTTGCGCCCTTTGACGGTGCCGGCCATCTGAATCGCGCCGCCGAAGAGCAATAGTTTTTCCGTCAGCGTGGTCTTGCCAGCATCGGGGTGCGAAATGATCGCAAACGTTCGCCTTTTCAGGTGCTCGTTCATGGGAGGAGAAGAGTTACGGGTCAGTGGGCGGGCGGCAGCGCGAAAGCGAGGACGATGGCATCCTCGCGGCCGAATTCCGCTTGATAGTAGGCGGGGCGAATCCCGATTTGATCGAAGCCCACGGAACGATAAAGATGCTGCGCGACCGTGTTCGACGGGCGCACTTCGAGGAACACGCGATCGGCACCCGCTTCGTCGGCACGCTGTAGCAAGTGACTCAGCAAGCGCCGTCCGTAGCCGAGGCGCTGAGCGTGCGGGTGTACGCAGAGATTCAGCAGGTGCGCCTCACCGGCGGCAACCGACATGATGCCGTAACCCGTGACGCTGGCGCCGACGTCGAGCACGAGGCAGTGATAGCCCGCCAACAGGCAATCGCGAAAGATGCCAAGGCTCCACGGAAACTGGTACGCCACACGCTCGACTGCCGCGATCGCTTTCAGGTCAGCGGCCTGCATGAGCCTGACTTCGGTGCGTGGGTGGACGGCGGCGCTCATTGCGGTTTCCGGAGCAGGTCTTTGACCATGCAGAGGTCGGTCCACGCCGTGGCTTTCGCCAACGGGCTGCGCAGGAGATACGCGGGGTGATACGTGACGACCAACGGAGTACCCGCCTCGCCGTAAGGGACGACGCGGCCTCGCAGCCTACCGATGGGGACATCCGTCTGCAACAACCACTGCGCGGCTATGCGGCCCACGGCGAGGATCGCGCGCGGATTCACGAGCGCGATCTGGCGCGCGAGGTACGGCGTGCACGCCTTGGCTTCGTCCGGCTGCGGATCGCGATTGTTCGGCGGCCGACACTTCAGGATGTTCGCGATGTACACCTCGGAGCGCGGCAACCCGATCGCCCGCAGCATCGAGTTCAGCAATTGCCCCGCGCGGCCGACGAAGGGCTCGCCCTGGCGGTCTTCGTCGGCTCCGGGCGCCTCGCCAATCACGAGCAGATCGGCATTGCGGCTGCCGACACCGAACACCGTCTGAGTGCGGGTCGCGTGCAGCGTGCACTTCGTGCAGGCGCGCACTGCCGCGGCCAGGTCGTCCCATTGCATCGTGGCCGGCGCCGCGACTGCGCCCGCGACCAACTGCGTCGCGACCACTTCAAGCGGCGCATCGGCATCGGCCGGCTGCACGGTCGTGGCGGGCGCCGAGCGCAGCTTCCACACGGGGATGCCAAGCGCTTCGAGATATTGCTCGCGTTGGTCGCTCATGAGTTCGCGGCGTCCTGCCGCCTGCGGCGGCGCCACAACCAGACGGCCGGGCCCGATGCGGCGTAGACGAGGAACAGCACGAAGATCGTGACCTGCGGCTCGATGGCGATGATCATCAGCACGAGCGGAATCAGCAGGAGGTTCGCGAACCGGACGCGCTTGCCTGGGCTGATGTCCTTGAAGCTCAGGTACGCGAACCTCGACATCATCAAGAGCGCGGCGATCGCCGTCACCGTGATGCCAGCGACCAAGGCCGTGAGACCTTCGATGCCGTAATCGCTCGCAAGCCACACCATCGAGGCCACGCCGGCCGCAGCCGCCGGACTCGCGAGCCCCTGGAAGAACCGCCGATCCTGCACGCCGACATTCGTGTTGAACCGCGCGAGACGAAACGCCGCCGCAGCCACATACAGGAACGCCGCGAGCCAGCCGAGCCTGCCCCATAGCGCGCCATATTCCGCGAGGCGCTGCACACCCCACTGATAGATCACGATCGCGGGCGCGAGACCGAAAGACACCATGTCCGAGAGGCTGTCGAACTCTTTGCCGAATTCGCTGGACGTGCTCGTGAGCCGGGCGACGCGCCCGTCCAGGCCGTCGAACAGCATGGCCGCGAAGATAGCCAACGCGGCGCGCTCGAAATTGCCGTCGATCGACGCCACTATCGAATAGAACCCGGCGAACAGACCGCAGGTCGTCAGCAAATTGGGCAGCAGATAGATGCCCCTACGGCGTGTGATGCTCGGCCGGCCGTCCACGACTACTCCGCTCCCTCATTAACCTAGCCCGACTGCCGCCTGCGGCCAGGTCTGGCCCTGGTGCCGACCCGACCGCTAGAATCGGCCGTCGCCCAAGCCACGGCACCCCGAGTCGGGGGTCAATGTACCTGAGTCCCGCCCTGCTGAACACGCTGCCGGCTGTGATCGGGATCATGGTCGGCGTGCGTCGACGGCACCATGCTGGGCCTCACCCCTCGAGCCGAAACTGCAGCCCACCGATCCATCGTCATGACGAACGCGACCACCCCGGGCCTTAAGCCTCACCGCCGGCAACGCCGCCGCTTGCTCTGCCTGGTCGTCACGCTGCTCTCGGCCGGCGCACTGCGCCCCGTGGCCGCACAGCCCGCGCGGCCCACCGATGCGCGTTCGGGTCCGGACCCGGAGCTCCGCAGGATCCTGATCGCCGCGGTTGCGGAGGCCGACAGCTTCTCCGACCGGTTCGATGCGGAGGTATGGCTCACGGACATGTCGCACCGCCTCGCGAAACAGGTACCCGATCCGACCGAACGGCTCAAGATCCTGAAAGCCGTGCACAAACACGCCACGCACGTGAACGTGCCGGCGGAGCTCGTGCTCGGCGTCATCGACGTCGAGAGCAACTTCGATCGTTTCGCGATCTCGGGCAGCAGCGCACTCGGTCTCATGCAAGTCATGCCGTTCTGGATCAAAGAGCTCGGCTACAAGGACAAGAACGCACTGTTCAGCATCGAAACGAATGTGTTGCTCGGCTGCCAAATCCTCCGGTTCTATCTCGAGATGGAACGCGGCAACCTGGTGCAGGGGCTCGCGCGCTACAACGGCAGCGTCGGTCGGCGGTGGTATTCGGACCGCGTGCTCGACAGAGTGCGCACGAAATGGTTTCGGCAGTAGCCCTCTCAGCGCGCGACGACGAATCCCTCGTCCACGGGCTCGAGCCATTGCTCGATGTGCACCGAGTCCACGCGCGCTGCGGGCGGACCGCGCCACAACCACGCGGCGAGCTCGCGCTGCGCAGCGTCATCGCCCGCCGCGATAACCTCGACGCGCCCATCCGGCAGATTGCGCGCGCTTCCGCGCAACTGAAGTGGCTGTGCGAAAGCCGCAGTGGCCGCGCGGTAGTACACGCCCTGCACGCGGCCCGCGATCACGTAGCGGATGGCGCGCGTGACGTTGCTCGCGCTCATCCAGCTCAGTTGCGGTCGTCGTTGGCCTTGCTCGAGCGCAGGGCGATCGCCGCTCGATTCTTGGCGCGCACCGCGTTGAAACGGGCCGGACCGTACGCCTGCTGCTGAATTTGCTGCTCGGCTTCGGCCAGGAACCGGCGCGCGTCCTGTAGAACCTCCGGCGCGAGTCGCGCAGCGTTGGCGGCTTCGGCGGCTTTGATGGCCTGCCGAGCATCGCTCATTTCCTGCACGGGCGGCGCTGTGACACACCCGGCAAGGGCGAGCGCAGCAACCGTCAGCAGTGCTCGGAACATGCAATTGTTCTCTTATTGTTAGCGGTACGCTTCAGACGCTACAAGCGTCCACCCGACGGCGTCAAGCAATCGACCACGCACCGCTGTCCTGGCAAGCATTGCCGGACCTTCTTACACTGGTCCCCACGACCTTTTCAAGTCGAGCCCCGGTGACGCAGCCGTTGATCCTGATCCTGTACTACTCGCGTAGCGGCCGCACGGCGGCGCTCGCACGGCAAGCCGCGCGCGGCGTCGAGAGCGCGCGGCGGCATTGCCCGCCTGCGAACCGTGCCGCCGGTCGCCCCGACGACGACCACGGCGACGCCGCCGGTGCCCGAAGACGGTGCACCCTACGTCGAGATCGCGGATCTCGTCGCCGCCGACGGCGTGCTGCTCGGCAGCCCCACGCGGTTCGGCAACATGGCCGCACCGCTGAAACACTTCCTCGATTCGACCAGTGAGCTGTGGTTGAAGGGCACGCTCGTCGACAAGCCAGCCGGCGTATTCACTTCGACGTCTTCACCACACGGCGGCCAGGAGAGCACGCTCCTCAGCATGCAGCTGCCGCTGCTACATCACGGCATGGTCGTGGTCGGCGTGCCGTACACGGAAACATCTCTGTTCGAGACGCGCACCGGCGGCTCGCCGTACGGCGCAACGCATCTCGCGACCACGTGGAACTCTACGCTGTCGAAGGACGAGAGCGACGTCGCGCGCGCTCTCGGCGCGCGCGTCACGCGCCTCGCACGCGCACTCGCGGCCGCACGCACGTAGCAATGCAGGCACCACTGCGCCGCATCGCACTCGCGTGTCACGTCGCATTGATCCTGCTGCTCGCGACCGCGACGTTGGCGGCAGGCGTCACGCCCCTGCTGCTATGCGCGGCCGCCGCCATCGTCGCACCGCTGCTGCTCGCTCTGCATGCACTCGTGACGCGCCGCGGCGGCGCCGAGCGTTGGCTCGCGGTGCTGCTCGTGCCCTACGCGGGCGCGCTCTGCGTCGAAGTCGTCGCGCGAGCGGGCGCCGCGCCCCTTTTGAGCGCAGGCCTTTTGATCAGCGTGCTCGAGATCGGCATCGTGCTGGCGCTCATCCGCTCGAGCCACCCGTCAGCCGTTCGCGAATGAACGGAATCGTGAGCCGGCGCTGCTCGACCAACGAGTCGCGATCGAGCCGATCGAGCCAGGCCGTCAGCGCACGCATGTCGCGGTCGACGCGCCGCAGCAGATAGTCCGCGGCGGCCGGCTCGAGCTCGAGCCCGCGCGCCTCCGCATGCAGGCGCACCGCGAGCGCCCGCTCGCGGTCGCCGAGGGCCTTCAGCCGATAGCCGACGGCGCCGGCCGCGCGCGAGCGCAGGTCGGCGAGCTCGAACCCCGCTGCGGCGGGACTCACTGCAGCCGCGAGCAACAACCCGCCGCGGCGCGCGAGGAACTCGTTCAGGATGCCGAACAGCGGCCCTTCCCACGCAGCGTGGCCCGCAACCGCATCCACGTCGTCGAGCGCCAGCAGGTCGAGGCTCTCGAGGCCGGCAAGGAGATCCGGCTGCGAGCTGCCGAGCGCCACGTACATGGCGCGCGAGCCGTCGGCCGCCGCCGCTCGACACGCCGCCTGCAACAAGTGCGACTTGCCGCAGCCGGCCGCACTCGAGAGCCACAACGTCTCACCCGCCCCGCCTGCGACGGCGCGGACGTGCTGCACCGCCGCATCGTTATCACCCGCGACGAACGTCGCGAAGCTCGCGTGATCGGCCAGGGTCAGGGCCAGAGGCAACTGCGCCACCAAGGGACTCCGGCTATGCAGCCCGATGCGTCACGCGCCACGCGCGCGTGCTCCACCGCAGCACGTAGTTCAGGCCGCTCACGAGACTCGTGAACACGACCGCGGCGCCGAGCAGCAGCAATGCAGAAGGCGATGGCCAACCGAAAGCCGCCAATGTCAGTGTGAAAACACCGAACGCGACCTGGCATGCCGTATTCAGTTTGCTGATCACCGCCGGCTCGCCCTGCAGCGGCGCGATGAACAGGTGATAACAGATCGCGCCCGCTACGATCAGGATATCTCGTCCGACGACGATCGCCACGACTCCGCGCGGCATGACGCCGACGTACGCGAGCGCCACGAACGTGCTGACGAGTAGCAGCTTGTCGGCGGCCGGATCCAGCAGGCCGCCGAGCCGCGTTCGCCAGTCGAACCGCTTCGCGAGAAACCCGTCGAGGGCGTCGGACAAGCCCGCGATCACGATCAGCACCAGCGCAGTGGCGTAGCGCCCATCGACGATGGCCGCCACGAGCGGGGCGACGAGCAGGATTCGCAGGATGCAGATGGCGTTTGGCAGGAACCTCAAGCTCACTGACCGGCCCCGCTGCGCGCGATCTCGAACACGAGAGCGCCGCCGGGTCGGTCGCCGGCGACGGGCTTCAGCACGCCACCGAGCGTGAGTATCCGCCCGATCACGCCGGCGTCACCGCGAGCCGTCACGCGCAGATTCAGCACGCCATTGTCGAAGCTGTCGACGTCGACCGACTGCAGCGCGCTCTGCTGCTCGAGGTAGCTCACGACGCGGCCATAGTCCGCCGAACTCCGGACGTTTTGCACCATGATCGCCGCGGCACCGCCGCCGCCCAGCGTCGCGAACTGCCCCGCAAACCGGTCTCCGGCTGCGTCGAGACCGTCGCGTAACCCGAAGCCTTCGAGCACCTGGCGCTCGGCACCGATGACCAGCAGCCACTCGATATCGTTGCCGATCAGGCCCGGCCGTACGCGGCCGATCAGGATGGCGTCCGCGCGATAGCGCGCGGATGCGGCCGCGACGCGATCCTCGAAGCCACCCCACACGTCGGCGAACGTGACTGCACCCAAGTCCTGTATGTCGAGCAGTGGCAACGTGACGGGCAACCCGCGTTCGTCGGCGACGGCCAGCAACTCCTTGCGCAGCGCCGCGAGCCGCTCGGTGATTCCCACGGGTGTCGGTTCCAGGCCGAGCTGCGGCGTATCGTTCGCGCCGAGCAGCGCGCGGCCGCCGTTGCCGTCGTCGACGGCGATCCAAAGCAGCGTGAGCGGACGCTCGGGACCCCAAACCGGTTTCTGCAACGCAGCCAGCGCCTGGTCGACCTGCGTCGCGATAAAGCCGACCTGCGCCTGACCTTGCCTGTCCGAACCGTAGGAATTCAGATACTTTCCGGCGTCGGCGAGCATGGTCTGCAGCGCCGGATCGAACGGCGCGTTGCGATCGCCGGTCACGCGAATCAACACGCGGGCCATGGCGGCCTTGATCGCCGCGCCGCGTTGATCGGGGACGGTGGTGTCCGGGGCCACGCTCACGCGGTAGAGGTTCGGCATCGTCGCCGCGCTGGTCTCTCGCGCGCACAACGCGCCCACCAACACGGCAGCGGCCGTCATACCCCGCAACAGCGCCGGCAGCCTGGATCCCATAAAACGCATCCCTGTCCACGATGGAACAACGTCGCTTATTATAGCCACCAACCTCCTTGCCTTTTTGTTCGTCCGGAGCCCGATCGATGGCATCCACTGGACCCTTCACATACAAAGACGCGGGTGTCGACATCGACGCCGGCGACGAGCTGGTCGAGCGCATCAAGCCCGCGGTCAAACGCACGGTTCGGCCAGAGGTCATCGGCGGCCTCGGCGGCTTCGGCGGCCTGTTCCGCGTGCCGAAAGGCTACAGCGATCCGGTGCTGGTCTCCGGCACCGACGGCGTGGGTACAAAACTCAAGCTCGCCATCGACCACGACGCGCACGACGAGGTGGGCATCGACCTCGTGGCCATGTGCGCGAACGACGTGGTCGTCGTCGGCGCCGAGCCGCTGTTCTTCCTCGATTACTTCTCGACGCCACGCCTCGACGTCGACATCGCGACGCGAGTGATCGCCGGTATTGCGCATGGCTGCGAGATCGCGGGCGCCACTCTGCTCGGCGGCGAAACGGCCGAGCACCCCGGGATGCACACGCCAGGTGAATACGATCTGGCCGGCTTCTGCGTCGGCATCGTGGAACGCGACAACCTCATCGACGGCTCGAGCATCGTCGCCGGCGACACGGTCATCGGCATCGGCTCCTCGGGTCTGCACTCGAACGGCTTCTCCTTGATCCGGCACATCCTGAAGAACCGGCCGAACGCCGCGCGCGAGACGCTCGAAGGGCGGCCGCTGATCGAGCATCTGCTGACACCGACGAAGATTTACGCGCGCCCCGTGCTGCGACTTGACGAAAAATGTCGCCGTCAAAGGCCTGGCGCACATCACCGGCGGCGGCCTGCTCGAGAACATTCCGCGCGTGCTGCCCGCCGGGCTCGGCGTGGAACTCAAATTGGGCTCGTGGGCCGCTCCGGCCGTGTTCGGCTGGCTCGAGTCCGTGGGCGTGGCGCCACGCGAGATGCATCGCACCTTCAACTGCGGCGTCGGCATGATCGCCGTCGTTGCTCCCGCGGACGCAGCCGCGGCGCTGGCGGAGCTCACCGCCGCGGGCGAACGCGCCACGGTGATCGGTGCCGTCGTTCCCGACGCCGAGCAGCTGGTGACGATCGTTTGAGCCGCGCTGCGCCGCGCATCGCGGTCCTGATCTCCGGCGAGGGCAGCAACCTTCAGGCCCTGCTCGACGCCGCAAGCGCGGGCACGCTCGGCGCCGCAATCGCGGTGGTCGTGAGCAACCGCGCGGCGGCGCGAGGCCTCGAGCGGGCCCGCGACGCGGGCGTGCCGGCGCGGTATCTCGGCGGCAAGGACATCGCCCGCGACGCCTACGACGAAGCGCTCGCGGCGCTGCTCGCGGAGTACTCGCCCGACCTTCTCGTACTGGCCGGGTTCATGCGGATCTTGTCGCCCGAGTTCGTGGCCCAATTCGAAGGCCGGATCCTGAACATCCACCCCTCGCTGCTGCCGAGCTACCCCGGGCTCGACACGCACCGGCGCGTGCTCGAGGCCGGCGAGCGCTGGCACGGCGCCACCGTTCACTTCGTCACGGCCGACCTCGATGCCGGGCCGCCGCGCTGCAGTACCGGCTGCCGGTACGCGGCACCGATACGGTCGAGTCCCTGACGGCACGAGTGCACGTCGGCGAGCACTTTATCCTGCCTCGCGCTGTCGAATGGTTCGTTGGCGGTCGCTTGCGACTGGAAAATGGCTCCGTCATGCTTGATGGAAGACGTCTGTCGCAGCCCGTGAACATGGAGGAATAGATCGTGATCACTCGTGTCGTCTCGTCGCTGCTCTCGATTGGACTCTGGCTGCCTGGTCTTGCTGCCTACGCCGCCGACGACGTCCAAACCTATACGGCCACCTACACCGCCGAAGCCAAAGGCAAAGAACTCGGGCTCGCCACGTTCAGCGTGCGCTACATCCCGGAGCGCATGGTGTACGAGTTCAAGTCGGAGACGATCGTGAAGGGCTTCCTGAAGCTCGCCGTTCCGAACCCGGTCATACAGCGCAGCGAGTTCCGCGTAATGGCCACGGGCCTCGAGCCGCTCGAGTTCTGGTCCGAGGACGGCAGCCGCAAGGGCGACAACAACGTCCACATCGTGTTCGACTGGCAACGCAAGGTCGCCACGACCAGCGGCAAGCACGGGCGCAAAGAGTTCGCGATTCAGCCCGGCGCCGTCGACGCCGGCACGTTGCAAGTGGCGCTGATGCACGACCTCGCGACCACCGGTAAGCCCGGCCGCTACCTGCTGACCGACGAGGACTCCATCACCGAGTACGTGTACCAGGATCAGGGCGACGCGAAGACCGCGACCGGCATCGGGCAACTGAAGACCCACGCGTACAACCAGCAGCGCCAGGGCGCGTCGCGCGTGAACTGGATCTGGGTGCTGCCGGACATGAAGTTCCTGCCGGCGCGGATCGAGCAGAAGAAGGACGGCGAAGTCAACTCGGCCTTCACGCTGAAGAGCGTGAGCGGCATCCCGAAGTGAGCCCGCTCAGGTGCGCGGCAACGTGACGCCGCGCTGACCCTGGTATTTGCCGCCGCGATCCTTGTAGCTCGTCTCGCACACCTCGTCGGACTCGAGGAACACCATCTGCGCGATGCCTTCGTTCGCGTAGATCTTCGCGGGCAGTGACGTCGTGTTCGAGAACTCGAGCGTCACGTGCCCTTCCCACTCCGGCTCGAGCGGTGTGACGTTCACGATGATGCCGCACCGTGCGTAGGTCGACTTGCCGAGGCAGATCGTCAGCACGCTGCGCGGGATTCGGAAGTACTCCACGGTGCGCGCCAGCGCGAACGAGTTTGGCGGGATGATGCAGACTTCGCCCGACATGTCGACGAAGCTCGACTCGTCGAACTTCTTCGGATCGACGATCGCTGAGTTGATGTTCGTGAAAATCTTGAACTCCGGCGCGCAACGAACGTCGTAGCCGTAGCTCGACGTGCCGAACGAGATCACGCGCTCGCCGCCCACGTGGCGTATCTGATTCGGCTCGAACGGCTCGATCATCCCGTGCTCGGCGGCCATGCGCCGGATCCAGCGATCGGACTTCACGCTCATCAATCTTCCTCGACGGTGATGTTCGGAAACAGCCGGCTGTAGTCCTTCGTGCGCGCGGCGAGTTCACCCACGGCTCGCAGCGCCGCTTCCGTGAACGCTCGCGCGAGCGGGCCGGTCGGGTCGGCAGCCACGGTCGGCTTGCCCTGATCGGTTTCCTCGCGAATCCGCCGGTCCAGGGGCAACGAGCCGAGCAGCGGCACGCTGTACTGGCCAGCCAGGTCGGATCCGCCGTTCTCGCCGAAGATGCGCTCCTCGTGCCCGCACCGCGTGCAGACGTGCAGGCTCATGTTCTCCACGACGCCGAGCACCGGCACGTGGACCTTCTGGAACATCTCGAGCCCCTTGCGCGCGTCAGCCAACGCGATGTCCTGCGGCGTCGTCACGATCACGGCGCCGCTGACCGGTACTCGCTGAGCCAACGTCAGCTGAATGTCGCCCGTGCCGGGCGGCATGTCGACGATCAGGTAGTCGAGATCGCCCCAGCGGGTCTGCATCAGCAACTGGTTCAGCGCCGAGGTCACCATGGGGCCGCGCCAAGCCATCGGTTGCTGGTCATCGACGAGGAAACCGATCGACATCGCCTCGATGCCGTGCGCGACGAGCGGCTCCAGCAGCTTGCCGTCCCGCGTTTCCGGGCGTCGCCCAAGCAGGCCCAACATGCGGGGCTGGCTCGGCCCGTAGATATCGGCGTCGAGCAACCCCACGCGCGCGCCTTCCCGAGCCAACGCGAGCGCGAAGTTCACGGCAACCGTCGACTTGCCGACGCCGCCCTTACCGGACGCGACGGCCAACACGTTCCGGACGCCGGGCAGCGGCTTCAAACCCTGCTGCACCGCATGCGTCACGATCTCGCTCGTGACCACGAACTCGATCTGCCCCACTTGAGCCAGCCCGGCGCAATGCACACCGAGCGCCTCCGTCAGGCCGTCGCGGGCATGCGCAGCCGGGAAACCGCAGCGGACTGCCACGCGCCAACCCTCTGGGGTCGCCGTCACGGCGAGACTCGTCCCGGCTCCGCCCAGGGCCCGGCCGGTCTGGGGCACGACGAAGGTCGCGAGATGTCGCTCGAGGGCTTCTTGGCCGGTTTGGGTCATAGCGGGGTTGCCGGAAAAGGCCGCGATTGTAACCTAATGCGAACGCGCCGCTCGCTTCGTGAAAACACCTGAGCGAGCGCTCCAAACCTGTGATCTACGTTACGTTTCCACGAAATCCGTGTGGCATAATTTCGAGCTACAGGTGCCCCATTATGTTCGATCCCCGGTCGCGGGTGTTCGGGACCTAGGGGGTCGAAGAGTCACTTTGCCCAGCTAAAGGGACACCGGTTAGGTTGACGCGCTAGGCCGATGAACTTTCTAACCGCACTACAGGCCGATCGGCTCATCGCGCAGATTCGTGAGGAAGCCGACCCGACGTCGCCTAACGCGAAGAAAGCCTTTGCGAAGCTCGGCAAGCTCGGCAACAGTGCGATCCCTAAAATCCTCGAAGCCCTCGCGACGGCGGACAAACGCCAGACCGTCGAGTACGTCGAGCTCCTCAGCGGTCTGATCACGGACAAGACGCTCCCGCTGATCACGCGCGGCCTGGCCGACGGCGACCCCCGCACCGTTTCCGGCACCGCCTGGGCACTCTCGAGCAACAAGCGCTACAACGTGAACCGCCTCGTCGACCTGCTCGGCGAGGAGGACGTGTCGAAACCGGCCGTGATCGAGGTGCTGACGGCGCACAAGGACCGCTTGAACGTCCGCCAGCTGCTCGGCCAGATCTATTTCCTTCAGCCGAGCGAGAAGGCCGCGGTCTTCAAGCTGATCGACGATGTCGCGAACGAGGCCATGATTCCAGACCTGCTGGCGCGCATGGACGGCAAGGATCCGTTGGTCAAGATGCACCTGATCAACGTGATCGCGCGTTTCGACCGGCCTGACGTAAACCAGGCGCTCCAAGAGCAGCTCAAAGACGCCAACAAGCTCGTCCGACAGGCTGCGCTCGTGGGCATCTCGCGGTCGAAGACCAAAGTCGACGTGCAGCTGATCGCGAATCTGCTCGTCGACCCGGACCTTGAGGTCATGAACAAGGCCATCGACGTCATCGTCCAGCTGAATCATCCGGAAACGGCCAAGTACCTGTTCCCCGCGCTGAAGTCCGAGAACGAGTTCAGCCGGCGTGCGGCCGTCGAGATCCTGAACGCCATCGGCACGACGCACAGCGTGAAGTCCCTGCTCGAGGCCGTTGCCGACGAAGACTGGTGGGTGCGCTCGCGCGCGTCCGACGCGTTGGCGCGCATCGGCGGCCCGCGCGTCGTCGACGCGGTGCTCGACCTGATCCGCGACAAGGACGAGAACATCCGCCGTGCGGCCATCGAGATCCTGAACACCTGCCGCGACAAACGCGCCGTGGACAAGCTAATCGAGGCCACGCGCGACCAAGACTGGTGGGTCAGCGAGCGCGCCGCGGACGCGCTCGCCGAGATCGGCGATGCGAAGGCGCTGCCCGCGCTGCTCGCGATGCTCGCGAAAAACGATCGCTCGCTGCCGGTCGCGCTGAGCGCCATCGGCAAGCTCGGCAGTGCCAAGGTTCTCGACAAGGTCCTGCCCTTCCTGCAGCGCACCGAGAAAGAAGTGCGGATCGCGGCTATCGCTGCGGTCGCACAGCTTGCAGGCGAGCAGCAAGCCGAGGCCGTGCGCCCATACATACAACAGGCCGCACAAGGCGGCGACGACACCGTGATAAAGGCGGCCTCGAAAGCGCTGCAGAAGCTGGACGGCAAGTTGTCGCCGAGTGGTCGCTTCATGGGCACGGCTACGCTAACGACGGCCGCGATTGCGAGCTCGATGACTCCGCCGCCGATGCCGGCCGGCGGACGTGCGCCACCGCCAGCCCGCCCCCCGCCGCCGCCCCCGCCGGCCGCGACCTCGACCGCCCGCACGCTTCTGGTAGAAGGCCCCGACGACGCCGAGCCTGTTACCCCGCCGCCGGGAGCCCCGACGTTCGACGTGAGCGCGCTGCAACCTGGCGACGTGATCGAGGGACGCTACAAGTACATCCAAAAGATCGGCAAAGGCGCGTTCGGCACCGTGGTGCTCGTCGAGGATACGGTCGTCGAAGAACGCCTGATCCTGAAGTTCTTGA
This sequence comes from uncultured Gammaproteobacteria bacterium, assembly GCA_963748045.1. Taxonomy (GTDB): domain Bacteria; phylum Pseudomonadota; class Gammaproteobacteria; order Steroidobacterales; family Rariloculaceae; genus FEN-1219. The sequence goes on along the minus strand of CAVVIC010000021.1, from coordinate 61,635 downwards.
ACGCGAACGTCTCCTCGGACGAGGAAATGCTGAAGCGCTTCGTCCACGAGCTCCGCTATTCACGCCGCATCACGCATAAGAACGTCATCCGAATCTATGACTTTCTGTACATCGGGGGCGTCTATGCGATCTCGATGGAGTATTTTCCGTCGCACACGCTCGGCACCGAGATTGCGAATGAGAAACCGATGCCTCCGAAAAAGGCAGTCACCTACGCGATCGACATCTGCATCGGCATGAGCGTGGCCCACCAGCAAGGCATCATCCACCGCGACCTGAAGCCGGCGAACATCCTGATCAACGACGGTGGGCTCGTGAAAATCGTGGACTTCGGCGTCGCGGCGGCCGCAAAGAGCGGCGACACGCAGTTGACCAAGACCGGCTACGTGATCGGCTCGCCGAAATACATGGCGCCCGAGCAGATCCTCGGCAAGAAGGTGGACGAACGCGCGGACATCTACAGCCTCGGAGTCATCACCTACGAAATGCTGGCGGGCAACCCGCCCTATAGCCGCGGCGATCACATGTCGGTCATGTACCAACACGTGCAAGGCAAAGCCCAGCCGCTGCACGAGGCAAACCCAAGCATCCCGCGCGAACTTGCCGACGTCATCACGAAGGCCATGAACGTCGACAAACTGAAGCGCTACACTTCGATGGACGAACTTAGGCTGGCACTCGAGAGAGCGGCAGCCCTCCTGAAGTGAGGATCGATGGCACGTATTGATGCATTCCTGAAACTCGGCATGGCCCAGGGCTGCTCTGACATTCACCTGGCCGTGGGCGTGCCCCCGATGCTGCGCCTACACGGCGACCTGATGCCGATCAAGTTTCGCGACCTCGGCGACCAGGAGCTAGAGGGCTACGTCGAAGAGATCCTCAGCGAATCGCAGAAGGATCGCTTCCGGCGCCGCCAGGACGTCGACTTTTCCTACGTCAGCGGCGACGGCGGCCGGTTCCGCGTCAACGTCTATCACAAGGCCACCGGCGTCGGCGCGACGTTCCGGAACATTCCGAGCGTGATCCCGAGCCTCGACAGCCTCGGGCTGCCGCCCGTGATCCAGAAGTTCTGCGATTTGCACCAGGGCATGGTGCTCGTCACCGGCTCCACGGGCACGGGCAAGTCGACGACGCTTGCGGCGATGATCGATCACATCAACACGACCAGCAGCTCCAACATCATCAGCCTCGAGGATCCGATCGAGTTCGTGCACAGCAGCAAGCGCTCGCAGGTCGTGCAGCGCGAGCTCGGCACCCACATTCCGAGCTTCGCCGACGGCGTGCGCGCCGCGCTGCGCGAGGACCCCGATGTGATCCTGGTCGGCGAGTTGCGCGACGGCGAGACGATCAGCATGGCCATGACGGCTGCGGAGACGGGCCATCTCGTGCTCGGCACGCTGCACACTACGAGCGCCGTCAAGTCCATCGACCGCATCATCGACGCACTGCCGAACGACCAGCGCGAGCAGACCAAGAGCTTCCTGGCGCACAGCCTGCACGCCGTCTTGACCCAGAACCTCGTCAAGACGCCCGACGGCCGCGGCCGGCGCGCAGTCGTGGAGGTCATGATCATGAACCGCGCGATCGCGAAGCTGATCATGACCGAGCAGACGCACCAGATTCCGGCCAACCTGCAAACCGGCAAAGACGTGGGAATGCAGCTCATGGACCAGGCCCTGCTAAACGCGATCAACGCCAAGCTCGTCGACCCGGACGACGCCTACCGCTTCGCGGTCGACCGCAAGAAATTCGAACGATTCGTCACCGACACAACCGTGTTGCCGAGCGGTGTGGGTGTGGGCTGAGGGAAGTACCGTGTCGCTGATCAACGAATTCCTCCAGAGCATGCAGATGCGCAAGGGCTCGGACCTGCACGTGATCGCGGGCGATCCTCCGCGCATGCGCGTGCACGGCGACCTGATCACGCTCGACAATCAGCGGCTCGATCCGGAAGAGCTCAAATCCGAGCTTTTCTCGATCATGTCCGAGCAGGCAATCCAGCAGTTCAACAAAGACGACTCCGCCGACTTCGCACACGCGATACCCGACGTGGCGCGGTTTCGCGTGAACGTATTCCGGCATCTGCACGGCATCGGCGCCGTGTTTCGGGGCATTCCGTCGAAGGCGTTGACGCTCGAAGAGCTGAAAATGCCGAAGGCGCTGAAGGAGCTCTCGACCGCGACGCGCGGCATGATCCTCGTGACCGGCAAGACGGGCTCGGGCAAGTCGACCACGCTCGCGGCCATGATCGACGCGATCAACAGCCGGTTGAAGGGGCACATCCTCACGATCGAGGACCCGATTGAGTTCGTCCATCAGCGCAAGGGGTGCCTGATCAGCCAGCGCGAGATCGGCGTACACGCCCCCTCGTTCGCTGCTGCGCTGCACTCCGCCTTGCGCGAAGACCCGAACGCCATCCTCGTGGGCGAGATGCGCGACCTTGAGACGATGAGTATCGCGATGACGGCCGCCGAGATGGGCGTGCTCGTCATGGGCACGCTGCACACGAACGGGGCAGCCGCTACGATCGACCGCGTGGTGAACATCTTTCCGGCCGACAAACAGGACCACGTCCGCAACATGCTGTCGACCTCGCTGCGCGGCATCGTGTCGCAGCAGCTGCTGAAGAGAAAGGACGGCACGGGCAGGCTCGTGGCGCTCGAGATCCTGATCAACACGTCGGCCGCGGCCAACCTGATCCGGCAGGGCAAGCTCGAACAGCTCGAAACCGTCATGCAATCTGGAGCTGGCGCCGGTATGTGCACGATGGACAGCTCACTGAAGAGACTCTACGACGACGGACAGATCTCCGGCGAAGAGGCCTATATGCAGGCCTTCGACAAGAACAAGTTCGAGGAAGTCAAAGACGCCTGAGGCTGCGGCCAGCGTGGCATAATGGCCCCGGGCAGCAACGGACGCTGCCTCAGCGGGAGCCGAAGCCAGTTGAGCGTCAAGCGCACCATCCTTGTTACGAGCGCCCTGCCGTACGCGAACAACTCGCTGCACTTGGGGCATCTGCTCGGCTACGTTCAAACCGACATCTGGGTCCGTTTTCAACGGCTGCGTGGCGTTCGCTGCCTATACGTCTGCGCGAGCGATGCGCACGGCACGCCGACCATGTTGCGCGCGGAGCAGGAAGGCATCGCGCCTGACGTCCTGGTCGAGCGCATCACCGCCGAGCACCGGCGGGACTTCGTCACGTTCGACATCAGCGTCGACAACTACCTGACGACGCACTCGCCGGAAAATGAGGAGCTGACGACGGGGCTGTACCAGCGGCTTGCGGACGCCGGCTTCATCGGCCGCAAGGTCATCAAGCAGGCCTACGACGCGGAGCGGCAGATGTTCCTGCCGGATCGCTACGTGCGCGGCACCTGCCCCGTCTGCAACTCGCCCGACCAGTACGGCGACTCGTGCGAGAACTGCGGCGCCACGTACTCGCCTCTCGATTTGAAGGATGCCGTGTCGACGTTGTCGGGCACGCCGCCAACGGTCCGCGAGTCCGAGCACCTGTTCCTGAAACTCGGCCTGTTCGAGAAGGAACTACACCGCTGGGTCAACGAGCACGTGGACCGGAGCCTCGTACGCAAGCTCGAGGAGTGGTTCAAGGCGGGACTCAAGGATTGGGATATCTCTCGCGACGCACCCTACTTCGGCTTCAAAATCCCCGGTGAGCGCGACAAGTATTTCTACGTGTGGTTCGACGCACCGATCGGCTACATGGCGAGCTTCCTGAATCTGTGTCGCCGTCAAGGACTGAACTTCGACGAGTTCTGGGGCTTGAAGAGCGAGTTCGAGCTCTACCATTTCATCGGCAAGGACATTCCGTACTTCCACACGCTGTTCTGGCCCGCGATGTTGTCCGGCGCCGGCTACCGCACGCCGACGAGCGTATTCGTGCACGGCCATCTGACCGTCGACGGGCAGAAGATGTCGAAGCGCCGGCGCACGTTCATTCCGGCGGCCACCTACGCGCAGCACCTCGACCCCGATTACCTGCGCTACTACTACGCCGCGAAGCTCGGTCCCGGCATGGACGATCTCGACCTGAACTTTACGGACTTCACCGCGAAGGTGAACTCCGACCTCGTCGGCAAGCTCGTGAACATCGCAAGCCGCTGCGCCGGCTTCGTGCACAAGCTCGGCGGCGGCCGCTTGGCGGCGGCACTCCCCGACCCAGCGCTGTACGCCGAATTCGCGGCCGCAGCCGACGATATCGCATCGGATTTCGAGCAACGCGACTACGCGCGTGCGGTTCGCAGGATCATGGCGCTCGCCGATCGCGCGAACCAATACATCGACGAGCGCAAGCCATGGCTGCTCGCGAAGACGCCGGGCAAGGAAACGGAGATCGTCGGTATCTCGACGCTCGGACTCAATCTGTTCCGCGTCCTGATGATCTATCTGAAGCCGATCGTCCCGAAGCTCGCAGCGCGGGCCGAGAAGCTGCTCGCGGCGGGCGAGCTCGCGTGGCAGGACGCCGCCACACCATTGCTGGCGCAGCCCATCGCGCCGTTCGAGCCGCTGCTGACTCGCGTCGAGCCGGCCAGCGTGCAGGCCATCGTGGGCGGCGCGCCCGCCGAGCCCAGCGCACCACCTCCCCCCGCCGAGAAACCCAAGGAGCCCGGCATGCCGGAGATCGATATCGCGCAGTTCCAGACCACCGACCTTCGCGTGGCGAGGGTCGTCGAAGCCGCGTACGTGGACGGCGCCGACAAACTGCTGCGCCTGACGCTCGATGTCGGCACCGAGCAGCGCACCGTGTTTTCCGGCATTCGCCGCTCGTATGACCCGGCGGCACTGGTCGGCCGGCTCGTGATCCTCGTGGCGAACTTGGCGCCCCGCAAGATGCGGTTCGGTGTGTCACAGGGCATGGTGCTGGCCGCGAGCGGCGACGACGACGGCATCTTTCTGCTCGCGCCGGATTCGGGCGCTAAACCCGGCATGAAGGTTAGCTGACGATGGCTGAGCTCGGCCTTGTCGTGATCGCGGCAGCGCTCGTCAATAATCTCGTGCTCGTCCAGTCTCTGGGCATGTTTCAGCTGTTCGGCGCTTCGGGGCGCGTCGACACCGCGATCGGCACCACGGTGGTGACCGGGATCGTGTTGACGATCGCCGCGGTCGTGACGCACGTGGTCGAACGCTACGTGCTGTTGCCGTTCGATCTGCCGTACCTGCGGCTGATTGCGTTCATCATCGTCGTCACCGTCGCAGTCCGCTGCACGGACGTCATCGCCCGCCGCACCTCGCCGCTCCTAGCGCGGCTGCTCGGCGCCCCGGCGCCTCTCGTCACGGCGAACTGCGCCGTGCTCGGCGTCGCCTTGCTGAACTCCGCCGCGAGCCGCAGCCTCGTGGCCGCGATCTTCTACAGCGTCGGAGCCGCACTCGGCTTCGGCCTCGCGCTCGTACTGTTCGCGGGGCTGCGCGAACGGCTGGTGCAAACCGACGTGCCGGTACCCTTCCGCGGCGCCGCGATCGCATTCGTGACGGCGGGCATCCTGTCCCTCGCGTTCCTGGGGTTCGCCGGCTTCGCGCGTCTTTAGGGACGACGAAAGCTGACATGCGCTTCGAGCAAACACCGGCACCGCACGCACCGCCGCTCGTCAGCGTGCCGATCGTCATGCGGCGAGTGTTGTTCGCGCTGGTGCCGGCGGCGCTGTGCTACACCTGGTTCTTCGGCTACGGGCTGCTGATCAACTTCGTGCTCGTCGCCGTCGGCGCGTTGCTGACCGAGGCCGCCGTACTGCGGCTGCGCGGCCTCGGCACGCGCCGGGCGCTGCGCGACTACAGCGCACTCGTGACGGCGGCGTTGCTGTCGTTCGCACTGCCGCCGCTCGTGCCGTACTGGGTTCCCGTGCTCGGCGGCGGCATCGCGATCCTGCTCGCGAAACAGCTCTACGGCGGGCTCGGCAAGAACCTGTTCAATCCGGCCATGGTTGGCTACGTCGTGCTGCTGATCTCGTTCCCGGTTCAGATGACGCAATGGGTGCCGCCGCAGATGGGCGACATCGACTACCACGGCCTCTCGTTACTGGAGCAGCTCGACTACACGTTCCTCGGGCACTTACCCGCCGCGATCGACGTCGACGCTCTGACGCGAGCCACACCGCTCGACATCGTGAAGGAAGGCGTGCGCGCGGGCCGCAGCTTCGCCGAGATTCGCGGCGGTGCATTGTTCGGCGACTTCGGCGGCCGCGGCTGGGAGTGGGTCGCGAACCTGATCTTCTTGGGCGGCCTGTATCTGCTCTACACCGGCGTCATTCGCTGGCACATTCCGGTCGCTGTGCTCGCGGGGCTGCTCGTGCCCGCTGGGCTGTTCTCGTTCATCGACTCCGCGCACTACGCTTCACCGGGGTTTCACCTCTTCAGCGGCGCCAGCATGCTCGGCGCGTTCTTCATCGCCACCGATCCCGTGTCGGCCGCCGCAACGGTGCGCGGCCGCTTCATCTACGGCGCAGGCATCGGGCTCATGACCTACGTGCTGCGCACGTGGGGCAGCTACCCGGACGGTCTCGCGTTCGCCATCTTGCTGATGAACGCCGCTGTCCCGCTGATCGACCGCTATACGCGGCCGAGAATCTATGGCCAGAGGTGAAGGCAACGCAATCCTGACCGTGGTCGTCGCCGGCGTGCTGGCGGCGGCGGCGGTGTTCGGTGTGCGGGCGGCATACGACTTCAGCCACGAGCGGATCGCGATGAATCAGCGCGCGCGGCTCGTGGCACGGCTGAACAGCGTGCTCGACCCGGCGCTGCTCGAGCGCGACCTGACCACGACGCGCCTCGCTTTCTCCGACCCCGAGCTGCTCGGCAATGCGACCCCGATCGACGTGTTCGTGATCAGCGACCAGAGCCAGCCCGTCGCGACCGTATTCGCAAGCCGTCGCGCCGCACGGCTACAACGCGCCGATCGACCTGCTCGTCGGCGTTGGCGCCGATTCGAACATCATCGGCGTTCGCGCCGTGCGGTACCGCGAGACACCGGGGCTCGGCGATATGATCAACCGCGCGAAGAGCACCTGGATCGATCAGTTTCGCGGCAAGAACCTGCTCGCACCGCCGCGCGAGAAGTGGTTGGTCAAACAGGACAAAGGCGAGTTCGATTCGATCACGGGGGCCACGGTCACGTCGCGCGCCGTCGTCGCTGCCGTGAAGAACGCGTTGCTATACTTCGAACAGCATCGTGACGACATCTACCGCGCGGCCGCCGAAGCCGCGGCGAGCGAACATGAGCCCGACCCCCAGTAATCTTGGCACCGCCGTCGTCGATGGTCTCTGGCGTAACAATCTGACGTTCGTGCAGCTGCTCGGGTTGTCGCCGTTGCTCGCGGTCACGACTTCCGCCGTCAACGGCCTGGCCCTCGGTCTCGCGACCGCGGCCGTGCTGCTCGTGACGAACGTCGTGATCTCGCTCGCGTGCCGCGCCGTCGTGCCCGCGTGGCGCGTGCCGCTGTTCGTGCTGGTCGCCGCGGCGCTCGTGACGGTCATCGACTTGATCGGCAACGCGTTATTCGACGACCTGCACGAAGCATTGGGCCTGTACATAGCGCTGATCGTCGCGAACTGCGCCCTGGTCGCGCAGGCGGAAACGGTCGCGAGTCGGCAGCCCGTCATCCAGGCTGCGCTGTCCGGTCTCGCCGCCGGGCTCGGCGCGCTCGGCGTGCTCGTGTTGCTCGGGGGCTTACGCGAGTTAGTGGGTCACGGCACTCTGTTCGCGGGTATGCCGATGCTGTTCGGCCCCGGCGCGGCCGGCTTTGCGCTGAATCTGCACTTCTCCGGCGTCCTGATCGCGGTGCTGCCACCGGGCGCGTTCTTCGGCATGGCCGCACTGCTGGCCCTGCGGGCTCGGCTCACTCAGCCGCGCGCGGAGCCGCCGCGGTGAACGCCGCGCGCCGGCGCAAGATCTACGAACGATTCGCCGGCGTGAACCCGGCTCCCCGCACGGAGCTCATCTATCGCACGCCGTTCGAGCTGCTGGTCGCCGTCGTGCTGTCGGCGCAAGCGACGGACGTCAGCGTGAACAAGGCGACGGCGAAGCTGTTTCCCGTGGCGAACACGCCGGCCGCGATCCTCGCGATCGGGGAGGCCGGGCTGAAGAGCTACATCAAGACGATCGGGCTCTTCAACAGCAAAGCGAAGAACATTCTGAAGACGTGCCAGGCGCTGGTCGCGGAGCACGGCGGCGAGGTGCCACGCGAGCGCGACGCGCTCGAGGCGTTACCGGGCGTCGGGCGCAAGACGGCGAACGTGATCCTGAACTCGGCGTTCGGCGAGCCGACGATCGCGGTCGACACGCACATCTTCCGCGCCGCGAATCGGACCGGCATGGCACCAGGTGCGAACGTACGCGTCGTCGAGGACGAGCTCGTGCGCGTGACGCCGGACGAGTTCAAGCACAACGCCCACCACTGGCTGCTGCTGCACGGCCGCTACGTCTGCAAGGCGCGCAAGCCCGCTTGCCCGACGTGTCTCATTGCCGATCTTTGCGAGTACAAGGAAAAGACGACGGCCTAGGATCCGCATCCGTACTCGGTTCTGGACTCCGTCTCGTTGCAGCGCGCCATTTGCGCTAATTGTGCCGTCGCCCTGCCTATGCAGTTTTGTGCGCCAATCGCACCGGATTGCCGTTCGTCACGTGACGCGTTACACTCCACCGCGTGATCAAGACGTTCGCGGATCGCCTCACCAAAGAACTCTACGTTACTGGCAAGGCAAAACGCTTTCCGGCCGACGTCGCAAAGCGGGCTGCTCGCAAATTGGAGTACGTCGACTTGGCTACGCGCCTGGACGACCTGAAGGTGCCACCTGGCAATCGGCTCCACGCGCTTGAAGGAGACCGAAAGGGTCAGTACTCAATCTCCGTCAACGATCAGTGGCGGATCTGTTTCCGCTTTTTCGATGGCGACGCCTACGACGTCGAGATCTGCGACTACCATTGAAGAAACAGGATCAGCTATGAGCATTTCTAACACAGGGATCAACCGCCGGCCCACTCATCCGGGTGAGATGCTGCGGGACGACTTTCTCCCCGACTATGGACTTACTGTCGCGGGGTTGGCAGAAGCGGTCGGTGTCTCGCGTCAGTCCATCAATGAGCTACTGCGGGAACGCCGGGCCATCAGTCCGGATATGGCGCTGCGCCTAGCCCGGCTTTTTGGAAACTCACCAGAATTCTGGCTGAACGCGCAGCGTGCGGTGGACCTATGGGATGTGGCGCAGGCGATCAAGAAGGATGTCGCTCGTATCAGGCCCCTCAGCGCCGCATAACAACTGGATGCAGCCAGCGCGGGATGGATAAAGTCGAAATACACTGGCAGCCGCAGCGCTTCGCTGATCCAGGGCGGCAAGCGCCAAAGCGACACACCACCGCTCGCCCGAAGCAAACAGCAAGCCCGGTGCTGGGAAACTGAGCACCGGATGCCATGGCCAGTCCTCTACGTCGCTCTCTCGGTGCTTGCGTCGATTGATGCTCTATGGCTGCTGAACGTTTACTACGCCACTTATCTATGGCGCGGAATTCCCGCCGACCAGTTTGCCGACGTTGTAAGGAAGTTCATGATTGCGCACAACGATGGCGCATCATGTCTCCTTGAACACGCGCGCGGGCCGGCGGCCGCAGTCCGCGTTACACGGAAGTCGGGGACCGATACGCACTGCGAGTTGACCGTCGATGTTTCGCGGACCTCGCTTGCGGAGAGCAGGCTCGGCAAACTTCAGAGATGTTTCGAATGGTGGAAGGTCACTCCAGTCGTACCGAACAACGACTCAGGGGTTCTTCTACGCGTCGAATGGCACGTCCCGGACTTCTGGGATATGGCTTCAGGTGCACCGGCAGCCAGCATGGCCAGGAAGGTGTTCGATGAGCTTGGCTTGGGTCCAGGAGCCACGTTTCGCTACCGGATGTCGGGTCCTACATCCACGCGCCTTCAAGAGAATCGATGACCTCTAGCGCTCGGAAGGCTCACCCCAAGCAGCTGCAGCGGACGGGATGCGCCGCCGCGGGCGCTGCTGGACCAAAGAGAACACCGCCCGAATCTAGGATTGGTGTCGCTTCTTCGGGATGTAGAGGTCGGTGATCGTGCCCTCGGCCGCTTCAGCGGCGAACGCCAGCGTCTCGGACAGCGTGGGGTGCGGATGGATCGTGAGACCCACGTCGGCCGCGTCGGCTCCCATCTCCACCGCAAGCGCCGCCTCGGCGATCAGGTCGCCCGCGTTCACGCCGACGATGCCCGCGCCGAGCAATCGGTGCGTGGTGGGATCGAATAACAGCTTGGTCAGACCTTCGCTACGCCCGAGCGTCAACGAGCGCGCGCTCGCGGCCCACGGGAACGCGCCCTTCTCGTACGGCACGCTGCGGACCTTCGCCTCGTCCTCGGTAAGCCCGACCCACGCGACCTCGGGATCGGTGTACGCAACCGCCGGCACGACACGAGCGTCGAAGAAGCTCTTCTCCCCCGCCGCGACCTCGGCCGCCACCCTGCCCTCGTGACTGGCTTTGTGCGCTAGCATCGGCTGACCGACGATGTCGCCGATCGCGAAGATGTGCGGCACGTTCGTGCGTTGCTGGTTGTCGACCTTGATCAGGCCGCGCTCGCTGACCTCGACGCCGGCGCGCTCGAGCGCGAGCTTGCGGCCGTTCGCGCTGCGGCCCACGGCCACGAGCACGCGGCCGTACACCTGCGGCGTGGCCGGCGCCTGGTCGCCCTCGAAGTGCACCGTGATGCCGTTCGGGCCGGCTTCGATCTTCACGACGCGCGTGCCGAGCATGATCGCCTCGTAACGCGCGGAGATGCGTTTCTCGAGCGGCTTCACGAGATCGCGGTCGCAGCCCGGGATCAGCGTCTTCGTGAGCTCGACGACGGAGACTTTGACGCCAAGCGCGTCGTACACCGTGGCCATCTCGAGCCCGATGATGCCACCGCCGATCACGAGCATGCGCTGCGGCAGCTCACCGAGCTCGAGCGCGCCCGTCGAGTCGATGATGCGCGGGTCGTTCGGCAGCCCCGGCAGCACCGTCGGCTCACTGCCGGCGGCGATGATGCACTGATCGAAGTCGACGAGCTCGCGTGCGCCGTCGCGCTCGACCTCGAGCTGATTCGGCGACGCGAACTTCGCCGTGCCGCGCACGACGCGAACCTTGCGCTGCTTCGCGAGCGTGTCGAGGCCGCCCGTGAGCTGGCGCACGACTTTGTTCTTCCAGTCACGCAGCTTCGCGGCGTCGATCTGCGGTTTCGCGAACGTGATGCCGTGCGCGCCCATCTCGGACGCGTCCTCGATCACGCGCGCCGCGTGCAGCAGCGCTTTCGACGGAATGCAGCCGACGTTCAGGCACACGCCGCCGAGCGTCGGCCCGCGTTCGATCAGCGTGACTTCGAGCCCGAGATCCGCGGCGCGGAACGCAGCCGTGTAGCCGCCGGGCCCGGCGCCGAGCACGGTCAGACGGCGGCCGAAGCTGGGCACATTCGCAGTCGGCGTCGCGGCTGTCGGCTTCGGCGCTGCCGGCGGCGCGGCCGCTCGCGCGGGAGCCGGCGCGGCCACGGAGGCGGCCTTCGGCGGCGGCTGCACTCGCAGCGGCCGAGTCCGCCTCCAGCGTCACTACGAGATCGCCGGTCGAGACTTTGTCGCCGACCTTCAACGCCACGCTCACGACCGTGCCGGCGCGCGGCGCGGGCACGTCCATCGCGGCTTTGTCCGTTTCGAGCGTGACCAGCGGGTCTTCGGCCGCGAGCTTGTCGCCGACCTTGACGTGGACGTCGATGACCTCGACTGCGCTGAAGTCCCCGAGATCGGGGATCCGCACCTCGACCACGCTCACGGAATGGCCTCGACGAGGCGACCCGGGTTCGCGAGAATCTCGCCGAGCCGCGTCGTGAAACGCACGGCCTTCGCACCATCGATGACGCGGTGGTCGTACGCGAGCGACAGCGGCAACATCAAGCGCGGCACGAACGCGAGATCGCGGTACACGGGCTGCCACGCGCTGCGCGACACGCCTAGGATCGCGACCTCGGGAGCGTTGATGATCGGCGTGAAGAACCGGCCGCCGATGCTGCCGAGACTCGACACGGTGAACACGCCGCCACTGATGTCGTCGGACTGCAGCTTGCCGTTGCGCGCGCGTTCGCTGAGCTCGGCGAGCGCCTTCGCGACCTCGTAGACGTCCTTCTTGTCGGCGTCGCGAATCACGGGCACGACGAGGCCTTGCGGCGTGTCGGCCGCGAAGCCGATGTGCGTGTAGTGCTTCATCACGAGGCTCTGGCCATCGGCCGCGAGCGACGACTTGAAGAGCGGCATCTCAGAGAGCGCGAGTGCGCACGCGCGGATGATGAACGCCAGCGGCGTGAGCTTGATGCCGCGCTTCTCCGCAGTGGACTTCAGCGCGACGCGCTTCTCCTCGAGCTCCGTGATGTCCGCCTCGTCGTGCTGCGTGACGTGCGGGATGTTGACCCAGCTCGCGTGCAAGCGCGGGCCCGAGATCTTCTGGATGCGCGACAGCGGCTCGGTCTCGACGCGCCCGAACTTCGCGAAGTCGACGTTCGGCACGGCAGGCCACGCGACGCCACCGGCGCCGCCACCCTGCATGATCTCTTTGACGAACGCTTTGACGTCGTCGGCGGTGACACGGGCTTTCGCGCCCGAGCCGCGCACGCGACCGAGATCGACGCCGAGCTCGCGCGCGAGCTTGCGAACCGACGGGCCCGCGTGGGCTTCGGCGAACGAAGTCGGCGACGACGAGACCGCGCTGCGGCCGCTCGGTGCGGCGCGCGCGGCCGCGGGCCGCTGCGGCGCAGCTGCACGCGAGGGTGCGGCGGTTGCGGCCGCGGCCGGCGCGGCAGCCGCGGGCGCGACCGCGCTCGGTTGCATGATCAGCAAGACGTCGCCGGCGGAAACCTTGCCGCCGACGGCGACTTTGACCTCCAGGACCTTGCCGGCCACGGGCGCGGGCACGTCCATGCTGGCCTTCTCGGTCTCGAGCGTCACGACGCCCTGTTCGGCGGCGACCTCGTCACCGGGCTTCACGAGCACCTCGATGATCTCGACGCCGGCGAAGTCGCCGAGATCCGGCACCACCACGGGACGCGGCGCGGCCGGCGCGGCTGCCGCGGCGGCCTTCGCGAGCTTCGGCTGGAGCACGGTCCGCTCTTCCTCGGGCCGCGTGTCGACGGCCGGCGCCTCGGTCTCGAGCAACGCGATCACGCTACCGGCCGATACGCGGTCGCCGGCTTTGACCTTCAACTCGCGAACGCGCCCGGCCGCCGGCGACGGAATGTCCATCGTGGCTTTCTCGGTCTCGAGCGTGATCAGGCCCTGCTCCGCCGTGACGGCATCGCCGGGCTTCACGAGCACCTCGATGACCTCTACGTCGGCGAAATCACCAAGGTCCGGTACGACGACTTCCACGGGCGGGTCTTGTTGGCAGCTGCTATTGAGTGACCGGATTCGGCTTATCCGGATCGATGCCGAGCTCGGCGATCGCTTTGACGACGGTCTGGCGGTCGATGCCGCCCTCGTCGGCGAGCGCCGTGAGCGCTGCGAGCAGCACCGAGTTGCGATCGACCTCGAAGTGCTGGCGCAGCGCTTCGCGGCCGTCGCTGCGGCCGAAGCCATCGGTGCCGAGCACGACGTAGCGCCCGGGCACCCACTGGCGGATCTGATCGGACACGAGCTTCATATAGTCGGTGGCGGCGACGAACGGACCCTGTCGGTCCGCGAAGCTGCTCGTCACGTAGCTCTTGCGCGGCTGCGCGTCCGGATGGCGCGAGTTCCAGCGCTCGACGTCGAGCGCCTCGCGACGCAGCTCGCTGAAGCTCGTCACGCTCCAGATGTCGGCCGGAATCCCGAAGCGCTCCTGCAGCAGGTCGGCCGCCGCAATCACCTCGCGCAGGATCGTGCCGGAGCCGAGCAGCTGCACTCGCACTTTGCCTTTGCCGCCCTTGCGCAGCTCGTACATGCCGCTCAGGATGCCGGCCTCGGCGCCGGCGGGCATGGCCGGGTGCGTGTAGTTCTCGTTCATGACCGTGATGTAGTAGAAGACGTTCTCCTGCTCGGTGCACATGCGCCGCAGGCCGTCCTGGATGATCACGGCGAGCTCGTAGTTGTAGCAGGGATCGAACGCGCGGCAGTTCGGAATCGTCGTGGCCACGAGCTGGCTGTGACCGTCCTGGTGCTGCAGCCCTTCGCCCGCGAGCGTCGTGCGGCCGGCGGTGCCGCCGAGCAGGAAGCCGCGCGCGCGCATGTCGCCGCCGGCCCAGGCGAAGTCGCCGATGCGCTGGAAGCCGAACATCGAGTAGTAGATATAGAAAGGAATCATCTGCACGCCGTGATTGGCGTACGACGTCGCGGCCGCGATCCACGAGCAATACGCGCCGCCTTCGTTGATGCCTTCCTCGAGAATCTGGCCCTTCTTGTCCTCGCGGTAGTACGACAGCTGGTCCGCGTCCTGCGGCGTGTACAGCTGGCCCAGCGAGGAATAGATGCCGACCTGGCGGAACATGCCTTCCATGCCGAACGTGCGCGCCTCGTCGGGAACGATCGGCACGACGCGCGAACCGATGTTCTTGTCGCGCACGAGCGCGGTCAGAATCCGCACGAACGCCATCGTGGTCGAGAACTCGCGATCGCCGCTGCCTTCGAGCTGGCCCTTGTAGAAATCGAGGCCGGGCACCTCGAGGCGCTCGGTGCTCGGCCGCCGCACGGGGTAGGAGCCACCGAGCTTCGCGCGATGCTCCTTCAGGTAACGCATCTCTTCGCTGTCTTCGGCCGGCTTGTAGTAGCGCAGCTGCGCGAGATCCTCGTCCGAGATCGGCACATGGAAACGATCGCGGAACGTCTTCAGATCCTCGTCGTCGAGCTTCTTCTTCTGGTGCGTGATGTTCTGGCCTTCGCCGGCCTCGCCCATGCCGAAGCCTTTGACGGTCTTCGCGAGGATGACCGTGGGCCGGCCCTTGTGATGCACGGCCTGGCTGTACGCCGCGTGCACCTTCACGGCATCGTGACCGCCGCGGTTCAAGTGCCAGATGTCCTCGTCGGACAGGTGCGCGACCATGGCCTTCAGCTCGGGATGGCGACCGAAGAAATGCTCGCGCGTGTAGGCGCCACCTTTGGCCTTGAACGCCTGGTAGTCGCCGTCGACGCACTCCTCCATCGTCTTGCGCAGCAGGCCTTTGTCGTCGCGCGCGAGCAGCGGATCCCAGCGCGAGCCCCACACGACCTTGATGACGTTCCAGCCCGCGCCCTGATAGGCGGCCTCGAGCTCCTGGATGATCTTGCCGTTGCCGCGCACCGGTCCGTCGAGCCGCTGCAGGTTGCAGTTGATGACGAACACCAGATTGTCGAGCCGCTCGCGGACCGGCATCGTGATGGCGCCCATCGACTCGGGCTCGTCCGTCTCGCCGTCGCCCAAGAAGCACCATACCTTGCGGTCTTGAGCCGGGATGATGCCGCGTGCCTCGAGATAGCGCATGAATCGCGCCTGGTAGATCGCCATCATCGGGCCTAAGCCCATCGACACCGTCGGGAATTGCCAGAAGTCCGGCATCAGCCACGGGTGCGGGTACGACGACAAACCAATGCCGGGCCCTACGACCTCGCGGCGGAAATGATTCAGACGGTTCTCGTCGAGACGCCCTTCGAGGAACGCCCGCGCGTAGATACCCGGCGACGAGTGCCCCTGGAAGTAGACGAGATCGCCGCCGTGCTCGGCCGTCGGCGCGCGCCAAAAGTGGTTGAACCCGACCTCGTACAACGTCGCCGACGACGCGTAGCTCGCGATGTGGCCGCCGTACTCGGAGCTGATGCGATTCGCGTGGACCACCATGGCCATGGCGTTCCAGCGGATGTACGCCTCGATGCGCCGCTCCATGGCCCGATCGCCGGGATACTCCGGCTGCTGGCCGACCGGGATCGTGTTCAGGTACGCGGTGTTCGGGCTATACGGCAGGTACGCACCGGAACGGCGCGCGTGGTCGATCATGCATTCGAGGAGAAAGTGGGCGCGCTCGGCGCCATGTACTCGTAGAACGGAGTCGATCGACTCGAGCCACTCCTGCGTCTCCTCCGGATCGAAATCGTCGCCGCGAAGCGCGATCAAAGGCAGTGGTCTTGCTGTGGCCATGAGACACTGTACTCCATGCGCTATGATCGGGTTTTGACCATAGACGGTCAAGGCAACGTGCCCGCAGAAACGACCCGCACCGTGACACCCGCCTCATGATCGAGCTACCCGATTTCGCCCCGCTGAAAACCACCGAGACCGTTCGCTCCCTGACGCGCACCACGCTCGACGCGCTCGACCACGTCCTGGTCGTCGTCGGCAAGAACGCTCCGGCCGGCGGGCTCGAGAAACTGCCGCACGGCAAGCAGCTCGCAGTGCTACTGGCACGCGCCACCCGACGCGGCGACGAGATCGCGAGCTCGCGCGCGACCAACGCCGCGCGACGGGCATCACCGTAGCGCGGTTCAGCGCGTCGACTGCATTCGCCGCGTTGTCGTGGGGCGCAAAGGTCGTGCGCGACTGTCTGCGCGAGCAGCCCGCGTCGCTCGGCGTCACGTTCGTCGGGCTCGACGCGGAGACCGAGCGGCGCGCGACCGATGGCCTCGTTGCGGCCGCGCATGCCGCCGCGTTCGCGCTCCCGAAGTTCAAGTCGAAGCCGGACTCCCCGGCCGGCGGCTCGCTGAAGAAGCTCCAACTGCTCGGCGCACGCGCCAAGATCGATCTCGCCGCGGCGCGCGCGCAGGCGCTCGGCAACAACGTGGCGCGATGGTTCACGGCGCTGCCGCCGAACGTGAAGACGGCCGAGAACTATCGCACCGCGATCGCCGAGCTCGCCGCTGCGCGCGACATCCGCTACCGCTTCGTGGGCGAGCGCGAGCTCGAGAAGCTCGGCGCAGGCGCGTTCCTGGCCGTATCTCGCGGCAATGCCACGCGCGACGCCGGCATCGTGCACCTCTCGTATCGACCGCGCATGCGACGCCCGGCGCTGACGCTCGTCGGCAAAGGCGTGATCTTCGATACCGGCGGCACGAACCTGAAGCCGTTCATTCACATGCTCGACATGCACACGGACATGCAGGGCAGCGCCGTCGCGCTCGGTACCCTGCTCGCGCTCGCCGAGCTCGGCGCGCCGTACCGCGTCGATGCATGGCTCGCGCTGACCGAGAACCGCCTCGCGCCGAACGCCTACAAGTCGCAGGATCTCGTGCGCGCCGCCAACGGCACGACGATCCAGGTCATTCACACCGACGCCGAAGGCCGCATGGTGCTGGCCGACACGCTGGCGCTCGCTGCGCGCGACGAGCCGCAGCTGATCATCGACTACGCGACGTTGACCGGCTCGTGCGTGAACGCGCTGACCGAACGCTACTCGGGCGTCTTCTCGAATCGCAGCGCCGCGAACGCGCTGCTGACCGCGGCCGGCGCCGCGAGCGGCGAACGCGTGTGGCCGTTTCCGATGGACGACGACTTCGACGAAGCATTGAAGAGCGACGTCGCGGACATCAAGCAGTGCTCCGTCGAGCACGCCGGCGATCACATTCTCGCGGCGCGGTTCCTGTCCCGCTTCGTGCCGGCGACGACGCCGTGGATACATGTCGACTTGAGCGCCGGGCAGCACAAAGGCGGGCTCGGCCATATCCCCACCGACATCACGGGCTTCGGCGTGCGCTTCACGCTCGAGCTGCTGCAGCGCAGCAGCCGCGGCCCCGACGATCTCGCCGCGCGGCTGTCCGCATGAGCACCGACGCGCAGGCCGGAGATGGCCGTCACTCCGGCCAGCGCGATCGCCGGCCGCTTTCGCGGCTTTCTGCCCGTCATCGTCGACGTCGAGACGGGCGGATTCAACAGCGCGACCGACGCGCTGCTCGAAGTGGCGGCGATATTTGTGCGCTTCGACGGCGAACGGCGATCTCCAGCCGGCCGAGCACCACCGCTACATCGTGAAGCCGTTCGAAGGCTCGCGGATGGATCCGGCATCGCTACAGGTGACCGGCATCGATCCGTATCACCCTCTGCGCCCGGCGATCGATGAAGCCGACGCGCTGCGCGCGTCTATTTCAGGAGGTGCGCAAGGAGCTGAAGGCCACGGGCTGCACGCGCGCGATTCTCGCGGGGCACAACTCGTTCTTCGATTTGCAGTTCCTGAATGCCGCCGTCGAGCGCACGGGGCTCAAGCGCAATCCGTTCCACCCGTTCTCGAGCTTCGACACGGTGACGCTCGCGGGCGTGGCCTATGGCCAGACCGTGCTGAGCCGCGCCGTGACGGCCGCGGGCTTCGAATGGCACGACGACAAGGCGCATTCCGCGCTGTACGACGCGGACATGACAGCGAAGCTGTTCTGTACGATCGTGAACCGGTTTCGCAGCCTGTACGGCCGCTAGTACGAGTTACTGCGCCTGGGCGACGGGCTTGGCGCTCGAGAGGATCTGCTGCAGCTCGCCCGACTCGTACAGCTCGACCGCGATGTCGCAGCCGCCGATCAGCTCGCCGTTCACATACAGCTGCGGGAACGTGGGCCAGTTCGAATAGGCCTTCAGCCCCTCGCGAACCTCCGGGTCCTCGAAGATGTTCACGAAGGCGAACTTTGCGCCGGTGGCGCGCAGGATGCCGACGGTCTTGGCGGAGAACCCGCACTGCGGAAAATCCGGTGTGCCCTTCATGTACAGCAACACCGGGTAAGTATCGAGCTGCTTCTTGATGCGTTCGTTGACTTCCATGATCGTGCTCCTCGAGGCCTACCTCGGCGCGACTTAGCGCAATGTCAAGCTACAGATTTCCAGGCCGCGGCGTTGAACTGCATCGGCCTCTCACCTATTCTTCTTCAGTCCTTGGACCGGGGCAACCCCCCGCGTCTAAGGCACCGCTCGGGGCCGAGGGGCGCGGGCGACAACTCCAAGCAATCTAACGTCCTTCAGGGGAGAAAAAAGAATGAACCCACTCACTACCATCAAGGGCACGATCACCGCCGGAGTCGTCCTCGCGATCGTCATCGCCGTCGTCGCCGGGCTGCTCGACTACCGGAATCCATTTCAACGTTGCGAGCTTCATGGTCTGGCTGCACGTGCTCTCCGGCATCACCTGGATCGGCCTGCTGTACTACTTCAATTTCGTGCAGATGCCGGCTCTCGCTGCCGCCGCCAAGGACCAGGGCGGCCCTGGCGGCGCCGGCATCACGAAATATGTCGCGCCGCGCGCGCTGCTGTGGTTCCGTTGGGGCGCGGTGGCCACCTGGCTCACGGGTGCGGCCTACCTCGGGCACACCGGGCCTGTTCGTTCCCGCGTTCACGCTTGCAGGGCGGCGCGATGATCATCGGCGTCGGCGCCTGGCTCGGCACGATCATGGCGATCAACGTGTGGGTCTTCATCTGGCCGAACCAGAAGAAGGTGCTCGGCCTCGTCGAAGCCACCGCCGACCAGATCGCCAAGGCGCGCAAGGTCGCGACGCTGGCCTCGCGCACGAACGCCATGCTGTCGATCCCGATGCTCATGAGCATGGTCGCCTTCGGTCACGGCGGCTTCTTCCTCTAGACGTCGAGATCCGCACAACCAGGGCCCGGCAGACTCGCTCTTCCGGGTCCTGTTTTTTTCAGGAGCGAGTCCACGAGATGGCGACGCCTGCCCTGCCGAACGACATCCGCAGCGTCGTCGCGAACGCGCTGGCCGAAGACGTCGGCGCGGGCGATCTCACGGCGGCGTTGCTCGACGCCCGCAAACACGCCGTCGCGCACGTCGTCACGCGCGAGCCCGCGACGCTGTGCGGCCGCGCCTGGTTCGACGAGGTGTTCCGGCAACTCGACTCGAACGTCGCCGTGACGTGGAACGCGGCGGACGGCGACCGCATCGCCGCGGACGACGTCGTCTGCACTCTGCGCGGCCCGGGCCGCAGCATCGTGACCGGCGAACGCACGGCGCTGAACTTCCTGCAGCTCCTGTCTGGCACGGCAACCACGACGCGTGCACTCGTGGACCTGCTGGCAGGCACGCGCACGCGCGTGCTCGACACACGCAAGACGCTGCCCGGGCTACGCCGAGCGCAAAAGTACGCCGTGCTGTGCGGCGGCGGCACGAACCACCGGATCGGCCTGTTCGACGCGATCCTGATCAAGGAGAACCACATTGCGGCCGTCGGCAGCGTGACGCAAGCGGTACGCGCCGCGCGCCGGCGCTCGCCGAACGTCATGATCGAAGTCGAGGTCGAGACGTTGGCGCAGCTCGACGAGGCGCTCGCGACGGACGCGGACCGCATCATGCTCGACGACTTCTCGCTCGCGGACATGCGCGAAGCGGTGCGCCGCCGCGACGCTCGCGCGGGTCGCCGACCCGAGCTCGAAGCCTCCGGCAGCGTGAATGCCGACACGTTGCGCTCGATCGCCGCGACCGGCGTCGACTTCGCGTCCGTCGGCGCCC
Source organism: uncultured Gammaproteobacteria bacterium (assembly GCA_963748045.1). Classification (GTDB taxonomy): domain Bacteria; phylum Pseudomonadota; class Gammaproteobacteria; order Steroidobacterales; family Rariloculaceae; genus FEN-1219. Next base: position 41,236 of record CAVVIC010000021.1, on the reverse strand, counting down.
TCACCAAGAACGTGCGCGCGATCGATCTCTCGATGCGCTTCGTCGAATAGCCGAGCGCTGATCGCGCATCGCAACGAAGTACGCCTCGCACGAGACGCCTCATCGCAGTGGAGTCAGGCGGCGCGCGTGAGGGCGCCTTCGGCACCGCCGCAAGTACGTCCCTGTAGGCGCCCTCACGCACACCACCTGACTCCGTTTGAGCGCATCGCAAAACGCAACGCGCGCGGCGTGCGAAGAGCGAGTCCGCAGCCGCGATCAGCGAGTGGCGTCGGTGTGCGAGGGCCCTCGCGGGACCGTCAGCGCACAGGGATGTGCGCTGCCGAGCCGCAAGGATGCGATTTCCGGCGTGTCCCGCGAGGGCCCTCGCACGCCGGCGCCACGGTTGGCACGGCAGTCAAGCGCGGGCTCGCGTCCGGCGGTTTCAAAAGAAGGAGGGCTAGACGGCGGCGGTTTGGATGGGGTCGGAGAGGCGTTTCGGCTCGGAAACGCCGTAGCCCTGGGCGTAGTCCACGCCCATACCGCGCAGCATCGTGATGATTTCCTGGTTCTCGGCGAACTCCGCGATCGTACGCTTGCCCGTCAGGTGCCCGATCTCGTTGATCGAACGCACCATCTCGCGATCGATCGGATCGTGCAGGATTTCCTTCACGAAGCTGCCGTCGATTTTCAGGAAATCGACCGGGAAGTGCTTCAGGTAGCCGAACGACGACAAGCCCGTGCCGAAGTCGTCGAGCGCGAACCGGCAACCGAGCTCCTTCACCGCGTGGATGAAGCGGTTGGCCTGCGAGTAGCTCGCAATCGCAGCCGTCTCCGTGATCTCGAAGCAGATGCACGCGCCGGAGAGGCCGCTCTTCTGAAACTGCTCTATCACGAAAGGCAGGAACTTCTCGTCCGCCAGGCTCTGGCCCGACAAATTGATCGAGCAGAGCGACAACCGCTCGCGCTCGTCGGCCTCGGAGACGAGCCAGGTGAACGCCTGCGCGATGACCCAACGGTCGATGGCTGTCATGAGCCCATAGCGCTCGGCGGCTGTGATGAACAGTCCAGGGGCGATCAGCTGCCCCGCTTCGTCGCGCATGCGGATCAAGAGCTCGTAGTGCGCGCCCGGCTCCGCGTTGGCCTGCAAAGGCTGGATCGTCTGCCGGAACAACTCGAACCGATTCTCGTCGAGCGCGTTGCTGATGCGAGCGGCCCATTGCATCTCCTTGCGCCGCTTCATCAGATCGATGTCGTTTTCCTGGTAGTTGTAGACGCGGTTGCGGCCGGCGTCCTTGGCAGCGGCACACGCGCTGTCCGCGGCCGTCAGCAGCGATGCCACGTCGTCGGTCGCAGCTGTGATCGGCACGACGCCGATGCTGACGCCGAGCCGGAACGTGCGGTCATCCCAGGCGAACCTGAATTCGCTGATCGCCTCGCGCAGCTGCTCCGCCGTGCGCAGCGCCTCGTCCATCGTACAACTCTCTAGCAGGACGCCGAACTCGTCGCCGCCGAGCCGGGCGAGCGTGTCGCGCCAGCGGACTTTCGCTTTCAGCAGTGCGCCGATCTGGATCAGCAACTGATCGCCGACGTTGTGGCCGCATGCGTCGTTTACGATCTTGAACTGGTCGAGGTCGAGATGCAGCACGGCGTACGACGTCTCGCGCGCCTTCGCACTCTTCAACGCACGCTCGAGCCGCTGCTCGAACTCGCGACGGTTCACGAGCTCCGTCAGCACGTCGTGGCTCGCCGCGTAGCTCAAACGGCGGTTCAGCTCACGCGACTCGCTGACGTCGTGGAACACGAGCACGCCGCCGGTGACGCCACCCACGGGGTCCCGGATCGGCGCTGCCGTGCTCTCGATGTACAACTCGTTGCCGTCGCGGCGGATCAGCAGCGCGGGCCGCACGGACTTGATCGACCGGTTGCGCCGCATGGCAACCGCTACCGGATTCTCGATCGGCTCGCAGGTCTCCTCGTGGAACCCGCGGAAGATCTCGTCGATGAGCCTGCCGACCGCGTCGTCGAGCTTCCAGCCCGTAAGCTCGGAGGCCACGGGATTCAGATACTGCACGCGCGACTCGCCGTCGGTCGTCACGACACCGTCGCCGATCGACTGCAGCGTGATCTGGGCGCTCTCCTTTTCGCGGAACAGCGCCTCCTCGTACAGCTTGCGCTCCGTGATGTCCGTTTCCACGCCCACGAGCCGCCGCAGCCGGCCGTTCTCGTCGAGTCGGCCCTTCACTCGGCTCTGGATCCAGCGCCAGTCGCCGCTCGCGTGCCGCATGCGGTGCACGCTCTCGAACAGTCGGCGCGACCTTCGAGGTGGTCGCGCAGCTGCGATCTGCACCTGCGCGAGATCGTCCGGGTGCACGAGCAGCCGCCACTCTGGCACGTCAGCGTCGTCGGTGTAGCCGAGCATCGCGCGCCAGCGCGGCGAAAAATACATGGTGTTCTCGCGAACGTCGTAGTCCCACAGGCCGTCGTTGGCCGTGTTCGTCACGAGCCGATCCCGCTCCTGCACGGAGAACAAGTCTTCCTGAAGCTCGATGCGATCGAGGCCGCTCGCGCAGCTCACGCTGACGAGCTTCAGCGCCAGATGCAGGTCGGCCGTCCAGTCGGGATTCGGCGACGCAGCGCATACTCCGAGCATGCCTCCGAGCCGGCCGCGAACGTTGAAACCCACGACCAGCAAGCCGCCTACGTTGAGGCTGGCCAGATTCGCGGCGTCGTGCATCTGGGCCAGCGGCGCCTTGGCCGTGTCCTTGATCTCGAGGATGCGCAGATGCTCGAGGCGCGCCTTGATCCAGGGGAAGTCAGCGAGGTCGCGCCCCAGCAGCACTTCGGGATTGCAGGCCGAAAACGTGGAACGGCCCGAATACACCTTCTCGAACCGGCTGCCGTCCTCGGTCACGAGCGCGACGAACAGGGCGTCCGCACCGCAGGCATCGGTCAGCGACTGCAACCCGCCCGTGATGCGCTCGTCGGCGTTGCTGGAACGATGCTTTGGAGATCGACCGCAACCTTGGTGCAGATCAGATCGAGACCGGGCTCGCGAGAGTTGGCGGGCGAACGGCGACGTCGTTCTGGGGCCGCCTCGTCGGCGGGGATGCCCCCTGTCCCGTCCTTCGCCCGGGCACTCATTTAGCAGCGCAACCTCTTGATTGGTCTCGGCATCCCTCGTACCGGACGCATTCTGACAGCTATTGCCCCGATTACAAGCCAATCGGTCACGAAACCGTCGCCAGGCGGCGACATTTCCGGCTCTGCGTCAACCGTAGATTCGACGCTGCGTTTCGGTCTCTGAACACATTCGCCAAGGAGGCGGTCCATGGATACGTTCACTCGGCTCCGATCAATCCGCTGGCGATCGCTCGCCGCGGTCGCGCTCGCAGCCCTGACCCTCGCAGGATGCGGCGGTTCGGGTGGAAGCGCCTCCTCCGTGGCCGGCACCGGCTCGGGGTCGAGCTGCAGCGGCGGCGCATGCGGCACGCTGATGGTCGGCATCACCGACGCCGAGGGCGATTTCATCAACTACTCCGTCGACGTGCTGTCCGTCACTTTGCAACGGCAAAACGGCGCCACGGTCGAGATGCTACCCGCCAAGACGCGCATCGATTTCGCCCAGCTGACCGATCTTTCCGACTTGTTGGCAGTGGCAACGCTCGCGCCCGGCGATTTCGTCGGCGGCACCATTCGCGTCGACTACTCGACGGCCGAAGTCTTCGTCGAGGTCGCGGGACAATCCGTCAAAGCCAACGTCGTCGATGCCAACGGCCAGGCGCTCGGCGTCACGGATCTTACGGTGCAACTATCGAATCGCAATCACCTCGTGGTCACACCGGCGCGCGTCTCGTTTCTCACGCTCGACTTCAACCTCGCGGCGTCGAACTCCGTCGACACGACGAAGACTCCGCCCGTCGTTACCGCGCGACCGTTCATCGTGGCCGATGTGGAGCCGGTGGCGCAGCGCGACCTGCGCGTCCGCGGCGCGCTCGTCTCGGTCGATACCACCGCGAGCACGTACACGATCGGCGTCCGACCATGGTTCCTGAAGGACGGCGATCACGGTCGCACCACGGTCCACACGACATCGACGACGTCGTTCGAGATCAACGGTGCTGCCTCGACCGGGAGCGCGGGCCTGGCGGCGCTCGCGGCGTTGCCGGCCGGCAGTTTGACCGTGGCCTTCGGCACACTGTCGACACAAGACAAGACGTTCACCGCAACCACGGTGCAGGCGGGCGACAGCGTCAGCGGCGAGCGTATCGACGCCGTGCAAGGCAACGTCGTGTCCCGGACGGCCACTCAGCTGACGATCAAGGGCGCCTTTGCCGCGCGTCATGATCACGACGCAGGCGCGGTACGCACGGCCATCATCACGATCGGACCGAACACGAAGGTCCTGAAGACCGGCGACCCGAACGGCACGTTCACGACGGACGCGATCTCGGTCGGCCAGGGCATCGTCGCGTTCGGGACGTTCGCGGATGCGACGACCACGACGACGGCCGCCACTCTGGACGCGACCGCGGGTCGCGTACGGCTGCTGCCGACGCGTGTACACGGCATCGTGAATAGCCTCGTGCCGGGTCAACTGAACTTGAACCTGCGCGCGATCGACCGGCTCGGTGTCGACATGTTCAACTTCTCCGGCACTGGGCACGACCGCGGCGGTCGATGCGAACCCGGCCGACTACGAGGTCGCCACGGGCACCCTGAGCCTGTCGTCTCTCACCGTCGGTGAATCGGCCAAGGTGCTCGGCTTCGTGACGCCGTTCGGCGCCGCGCCGCCGGACTTCGAAGGCCGCACCGTGATCGATCGAGCCGACATGCCGGATCTGCTCGCCGTCGGCTGGGGCAAGTCCGGCACCGCAGCGCCATTCACGAGCCTGAGCAACTTAGGGCTGGTACTCGATCTGCACAATGCGAGCATCGACGTGCGACACGACTTGGTCGTCGATCTCAAGCGAACGGACCTGCTGACGCTCGCGTCGTCGCCGACGATCGTTCCGGCGACCGGCCCGGTGCTGTTCGGCATCGCGAAGCGCGGCAACATCGAACTGTTCACGAGCTTCACGGACCTCGTGGCCGCGATCACGACGCACCTGAACGCAGGCGAGTCTGCCGCGTCGTTGATGGCAACGGGTGCCTACGACACGACCACGAACACGCTCGCGGCAAACCACATCTCGGTCTTCTTCACTTCGACCAACTGAGGTTTCAAGCCGTCATGGAACGAGCCCCCTCCGGGGCTCGTTCCCTTTTTACTGGCGTTCCGGAGCTCGCAGCATCAACACGGCGCGCCGGCAGACCGCCACGAGCACATCGTGCTGGTTAAGGCCACGGTGCTCGAGCGTCAGGATGCCGTTATGTGGCCGCGACTCGCTCGGCCGCATGGCAACGACCTCGGTCTCGACGTGCACCGTGTCGCCGACGAACAGTGGCGCAGGGAACTTCACTTCCGTGAGCCCGAGATTCGCGACCGTCGTGCCGAGGGTCGTGTCGTTGATCGAGATACCGACGATGAGCCCCAGCGTGAAGAAGCTGTTCATCAGCGGCTTGCCGAACTCCGAGCGCGTGCGCATGTACTCGTGATCGAGGTGCAGCGGCGCCGGATTGTGCGTCAGCGTGCTGAACAGGACGTTGTCCGTTTCGGTCACCGTGCGGCGGATCGGGTGCTTGAAGACACGCCCGACCTCGAACTCATCGAAATAGTATCCCGCCATCGCCCTACTCCACCCCGCCCTCAGGCCGCCGACAGTTCGCGGCTGCGCGCGGCGGCGGCGCGCACAGCCCGTGTCAGGAGTTCACTCAACCCGTCGTCGGCCATCAATACCTCGAGCGCGGCCTGGGTCGTGCCGTTCGGGCTCGTGACGCGCCGACGCAACTCGGCGGGCCCTGCATCGGCCACGGCGGCATACGCCCCCGCACCGCTGACGGTCGCGAGCGCGAGTTGTCGCGCCAATGCCGGCGCGAGACCTAAGTCGAGCGCCGCGCGCTCGAGACACTCGATCAACAGGAACACGTAGGCGGGCCCGCTGCCCGACACCGCCGTCACCGCGTCCATGTGCCGCTCGTCGTCGAGCCACGCCACGGCGCCCACGGCCGCCATGAGATCGGTACACAGCGCGCGCTGCTCGGCCGTGACCGCTGCGTTTGCCACGAGCGCGGTCATGCCTTTGCCGATCGCCGCCGGCGTGTTCGGCATCGCGCGCACGACTGCCGCCTTCGCGCCGAGTCCCGCGGTCAGCGCCAAGAGGGTCTTGCCCGCCGCGATCGACAGCCACACGGTCGTCGCACCGACCGCAGCGGAACATTCGCCGAGAGCGCTGCCGATCTGGTTCGGCTTCACGGCCAGCACGACGACGTCGGCGCGAAAATCCTCGAGCGCCGCAGCGACTGTATCGCTCGCGGCAACGCCGAGATCGCGCGCGACAGCGCGCGCGCTGGCCTCCGGCTCCACGACGCGCACGTTCGCGGCCGCGCGGCCGCTGTCGAGCCAACCGCGGACCAATGCCTGCCCCATGTTGCCGAATCCGACCAACAGAATTCGTCCGCTAGTGCTCAACGTTCGCTCCCATCGCTGCCCGCGGCCCGAATGATAGCCGATGGGACGTCCGGACAGCCTCGCTCGCGCCCTACACCACCATGGTATTCACGCGCCCCGTTTGCCATCATGCGCGGCGACAAAAACACGGCGCCGACTGGCGCTGGGGGCTCGGTGAGAGACGTGTTCATCGCCGGCGCAGGACAGACGCCGGTCACCAAGGATCACAGCGGGCGCGGCCGTTACCTCGGCGCCGCGGCCGTGCAGGCCGCACTGGCCGATGCCGGCATCGCATCGGCGGCGGTCGGCGCCCTGTTCGTCGGCAACATGCTATCCGGCATTCTCGCGAATCAGCAGCAACTCGGCGGGTTGATCGCCGACTATTCGGGCCTGGCCGGGGTCGAAGCCGTGACGATCGAAGCCGCCTGCGCGTCCGGCGGAGCTGCCGCACGCATGGCCTACCTCGCAGTCGCCGGCGGCATTCACGACGTGGTCGTGGTGTGCGGCGTGGAGCGCATGACTCACGTCGAGCGCGACACCGTCACGCGCGCGCTCGCGACCGCGGCCGACTGGGAGCTCGAGGGCGTCTGCGGCGAGTCGTTCCTGTCGCTGAACGCCGGTCTCATGCGCGCCTACATGGACAAGTACGGCGTCGCGGCCGAGCGATTCGCGCCGTTCGCGATCAACGCTCACAGGAATGCGCTGAGCAATCCGAACGCGTTGCTGCACAAATCGCTGGACCTCGACACGTATCGCGCTTCGCGCCTGGTGGCCGATCCGATCCGTCTGTTCGACGTATCGCCGATCTGCAACGGCGCAGCGGCGCTCGTATTCGTAGCGCCTCACCTCGCGGCCAAGGCGCACGCGCGAATCCGCATCGCGGGCTCGGCGCATCGCGACCGCCCCGACTCGCGCTGGCGCGCCGCGCGGACCCCCTGAAGCTCACCGCCGTCGAGAGCTCGACGCAGCGCGCGCTGCGCCAGGCCGGCGTCGCGCACGCCGACATCGACCTGTTCGAGCCGCACGACGCCTACACGATCATGACTGCGCTGACCCTCGAAGCGGCCGGCTTCGCGGCACCGGGTACCGCGCTCGACTGGGCTCACGAAGAACGCATCGGCCTCGTCCGGCGACCTGCCGCTCACGACGTTCGGCGGGCTCAAAGCGCGCGGCCACCCCGTCGGCGCGAGCGGCTGCTATCAGCTCGTCGAAGCGTTCCTGCAGCTCACCGAGCGCGCCGGCGAAAACCAGGTACCGGACGCCGGCAGTCGCGTTGGTCCAGAACATCGGCGGCACGGGCGCGACCGTCGCGAGCCACGTGCTGATCCGCGACGCGTGAAGCCGCGGCGATACGATAAATGCTAGCCTATGCCGCCCGCCGCACCGGCGCGGCCACTAAGTAAAGAGGACTCGAGCATGGCAGACGAGCTTGGCGACGCCGATATCGCGATGGATCGCACCGGTCTCTATCGAGAGGAGACGTTCACGGACCGCCGCGTCGGCACTCTGCAGCGGCTGACGCCCGTCACGCCCTCGGGCGACACGGACACTACGCGACCCGTGCTGTACGTCGGCCAGACGCAGGTGCTGACGCCGGCCGGCGCACTGCCGCTGTCGTTCGAGGTACCGGCCACGTCGCTCGACGACGCGGTCACCAAATTCGGCGACATGGCCAGTGAAGCGCTCGCGCGTACGGTGCGCCGCCTCGAGGAGCTGCGCCGCGAGCAGGCGTCTTCGATCATCGTGCCCGGCTCCGCCCCGCCCGGCGGGCCTGCGCCACGCGGCGGGCTGATCCGCTGAGCCATGGAGCAAACGCTGCTCGATCGCCTCGCGATTACGCAGGTCGTCAACGACTGGGTACTGTGGAGCGACTCCGGCGACTGGCAACGCTTCGCGACCGTGTGGCACGACGACGGCTGGATGACGGCCACCTGGTTCCAGGGTCCTGCCACTGAGTTTCAGAAAGCTCGGCGCGCAGGCTTCGAGCGCGGCGTCAGCATCATTCATTTCCTCGGCGGCACGACGCTGCGACATCGTGGGCACGCGCGCGATCGCGCAGACCAAGATGACGATCAACCAACGTGCGAGCGTCGACGATGTCGTATGCGACGTCGTGTGCACGGGACGGTTCTATGATTTCTTCGACAAACGCGGCGGTCGTTGGGCCATCGTTCGTCGCCAGCCGATCTACGAGAAGGACCGGCTCGACCCCGTCGAGCCCGGCACGAAGCTCGCGCTCGACCCGACGTTGCTCGCGCGCTTCCCCGAAGGCTACAGGCACCTCGGCTATCTGCAAACCAAGGCCGGCTTCAACGTGCGGCTCGGATTGCCGGGACTGCGCGGCCCGGAAGTCCAGAAGCTCTACGCCGAAGGCGCCGCCTGGCTCGCGGGCTCTGCGAAACCGGGCGAACCGCTCTAGCTACGGCAGCTCCGTCACGAGCTCGGCCGCGGGTTTGCGTTCCTGCGTTGGCACGACCTTCGGTTTGCCGTACCAGATGAAGCCGACGACCGACTCCTTCGTGGCGTCGATGCCGAGCAACGCGTAGAAACGTGGGTCGCGCGTGATGCCGCCCGTGGTCCACTTCGTGCCGATGCCGCACTGCCACAGATACAACATGAGGTTGTGCGCAGCGCAGCAACACGCGGCGTAGTCCTCGCGCTCGAGCAGCGCGTCGTCGCTGCGGCGCGTCGTGAGCACGAGAAACCCGGGCACGGCGTCGAGCCGCGCGCGACGCACGGGGCCCGCTCGCTCGCCCTTCTTGGCCACGTCGAGCTCCACCGCGAGATCGGTCACGCCGCGGCGCGTGGTCGGCCCGATCAGATAGAACCGCCACGGCTGCGTGAGCTTGTGGTTCGGCGCCCAGCGAGCGACGTCGATCGCCTCGAGTATCACCGCGTTCGGCACGGGATCCGGCTCGTAGAGATCGACCGAGCGGCGGCCGCGGATCAACGCGGCGACCTGTTCGATGCTGGCTGCGGTGGGTGACGCCATTCGACTGGACTCCCTGTGCGCGAAAACGACGGCGGCCACCTTAGCACGAGCGGTGCACGCCCGGCGTCAGGGCTCCGCATTCGACACGCTACGCTGCGACTGCGAGAATCCGCGCTCGTTTTCCGGCCGGGATAGACATGCAGTGAGCGACAGCACCGACACGGTCGTCATCGGCGCCGGCGTCGTTGGTCTCGCGATCGCGCGCGAGCTTGCGCTCGCCGGTCGCGAGGTCATCGTTCTCGAGAAGAACGCCGCGATCGGCGAAGAGACCTCGGCGCGCAACTCCGAGGTGATCCACGCGGGCCTCTACTATCCGCGCGGCAGCCTCAAAGCGCGTTTCTGCGTCGAAGGCCGCCAGCGACTCTACGAATACTGCGAAGCCAAGCACATACCGCACCGGCGCTGCGGCAAGCTGCTCGTGGCGACTCATCCGGGCCAGCTTCAAAAGCTCGACTCGGTCCGCGCGGCGGCTGTCGCCAACGGCGTGACGGACCTCGAGCAACTGTCCGCACAGGACGTGCAGCGACTCGAACCACAGGTGCGTGCACTGGCCGGATTCCTGTCGCCATCGACCGGCATCGTCGACAGCCACGCGTTCATGCTCGCGTTGCGCGGCGACCTCGAAGCCGCGGGCGGCGCGATCGCGACGCACTGCCGCTGCACCGCGGCACAACACGACGGCGCGACGTTGCGACTCACGTGCGCGACGGCCGACGGTCCGTTCACGCTCCGCGCGCGCACGCGTCGTGAATGCTGCCGGCCTGCACGCGACGCGCGTCGCGCGGCTGCTCGGCGCACCGGCGGAAACGATCCCACGGGCGCACTTCGCGAAGGGCAACTACTTCACGTACTCGGGCCGCAGCCCGTTCACACATCTCGTGTATCCGCTGCCCGAAGACGGCGGTCTCGGCGTGCATGCCACACTCGATCTCGCCGGGCGCGTGCGCTTCGGCCCCGACGTCGAGTGGCTGCGCGACGACGTCGATGCCCGACTCGCTCGACTATGCCGTCGACCCCGCCCGTTCCGCGGCGTTCTACGGCGCGATCCGCAGTTACTGGCCGGCGCTACCGGACCGCGGCCTTGCGCCAGCGTATTCGGGAATTCGCCCGAAGATTTCGGGCCGGGGTGAGCCGGCGGCGGACTTTTCGATTCGCCACTTCGGCGAACGCGGCGACGCACGCGTCGTGCAACTGCTTCGGCATCGAGTCGCCGGGGCTGACGTCGGCGCTCGCGATCGGCGTCTACGTCGCGGACCTGCTGCGCGCGCCTTGAGTCGCGTTCAGCCGCCTTCGACGAGATCGGCGTACGCGGTCTTGACGCTCTGGCCAGCGTCGGTGTCTTCGACCCAGACGAACACGAGTCGCTGACCGCTGCGTTTCATCTGCGGCACGGTGTCAGGGCGGCTCGCACGCGTCGTGCCGACGACTTGCCGTTCGCCGAGCGCGCCGCTGCGCGCGACCGAGCGCACGGCGAGCTCCGCGCCGCCGTCTGCACCGCGCCGCCACCAGCTGACGAACGCGCGACCGTCGTCGGCGAGGACCACGCCGACCTGACCGTACGCACCGTCGCCATCGATCTCCACCGGCGCACCGAAGCTCGCGCCGCCGTCGCTCGATCGCGCCAGGCGCACGTGACCGCGACCGTCCGCCGCCGTGAACCATGCGGCCGCGACGTCATTGCCACTGGCATCGAGCGCCGGCCCGTTGATGGGGCACCCCGCGATCTGCCAATTGTCCGGCCCGAGGCGCGCCGGCTCCGACCAGCCGCCGGCCGTACGAACTCGAACCGCGATGTCGCGAATCTCGGTCGCGCTGCGATCCCGATACACGACGGCAGCGCCCGCAGCCGTCAACGCGACGTCGGTACGACAGCAATCGCACACGAGGTTGTCGACGACGCCCTGCTCGAGCAAGCGACCGTCGCTGCCGAGAAATGCGTAGCGCAGGCTCGTGCCGGCGGGCTCGCCCGTGGGCGACTCCGGCGCGTCGCTGGCTTCGTCGCGACCATCGAGCCACACGGCCCCTGCACGGTCGCCGTCGCGAAACCAGCTGACGAAGCCGTGCTCGCTCGCCGTCGCATCATCGTTCAGTAGCAGTGGCGCGCTCCACGTGGCGCCGGCATCGGCGGACACCGCGACGCGGATGTCGTACGCGGCCGCTGACGCCGGCGACGCACGCGCCAGTCCGCGACCCACAAGCGCTCCGACAGCGCCTGCACCGACGGCAAGTCGGCCGCCGATACGACCCAGTCTCGCCCCTGCGCGGCCACCGTCGTGCCGGTCCAGTCGTCGCCGGCGAGGCGCGCGTATTTCAGCGCGAAATCGCCCGCGTCGCCGACCGGCTGCAATCCAGCTCAAGACCAGCGACCCGGCCGCGTCGCGCGACAACCGCGGCTCGCCGCCGTCTGCGGCGACGGGCGATGCGAGCGCATGAATCGGCCCGAGCGCAGCGCGCGGTGTTGCCGCGCCGTTGTGTGCAGGCGGCGGCGCACGGCCGCACGCTGCGAGCAGCAACGATGCAACTACCAACGCGGAGAATCGCACCATCGCGCCCACGGCAGACTCCGCTAGCTCGCTGCACGCGTGAGACGGTAGACAAACGCCGGCGGCAGATTCAGCGCGGCGATGCCGAGCAGCACGCTGTCGACGCTGAGTTTCCGTCTCGTCTCGCGATCGATCGGGCAGCGGCCACCGTACGTGAACTGCTGATAGCAGCCGTTGGGGCGTAGCAGCGTGAGGATTTGGCGCAGCAGCTCGAAACGCTGCTCGGGCGAGAACAACAACAGCGGCAGACCGCTGATGACGAAATCGTACGTGAGGCCGGGCGGCAGCTCCCGTTTCAGGGCCAATGCGTCGGCCGCGAACACGCGGCAGCCGACGAACCGCTTGCGCAGAACCGCTGCGAGCTCCGGGTCGCGCTCCACGAGATACAGATTCGCCGGCTGCACGCCCTTCGCGAGCAACGCTTCCGTCAGCGAGCCGGTGCCCGCGCCGAGCTCGAGTACCGTCGCAGCGGACGTCACTCCGGTCGCCATGAGCCGGGCCAAGGCCCGACCGCTCGGGGCCACCGCACCCATCGAACGCGGATCGCGAAGCCAGCCGCGAAAGAAGTGCCGGAAGTGTTGCAACGCCACGTGCCTGCTCGATCGTGCTCGGTCAATTCGGCCTGATACGAACGTTGCGGAACATCACACGCCCCGCCGCATACTGCAGCGCGATCGGGCCAGCGGCGAACTTGTCGTCTTCGGTGTCGACGGTGACCTGCCCGTTCAGCTTCACGAGCATGTGCTTGCCATGCGCCGCGATCTGATACGTATTCCAGCGATTGGCCGTGTCGAGCATCACGAGCGGCTTCGCGATGCCGACGATGGCGCCGGTGCGAAACGCCGGATCGGGTCGATGATCGAAGATGTTGACCTCGTAGCACGTGGCCGCGCCGATCTGGCCGGGATTTGCGCAGCGGATGAACACGCCGCTGTTCGTGTCCGGCGTATCCCAGAACTCGAGCTCGAGATCGAAGTCATCGTACACGCCATTCGTCAGCAGAAATCCGGTGCCCATGTCGGCCTGCACGGCGCCATCGACGATTTGCCAATTCGCGTCACCCATCCGACCCCAGCCGTCGAGGCTGCTGCCGTCGAACAACGTTTGCCACGCGACCGTCGGCGCGGTGGAAGAGGCGGCTGGCTGATCGTGACCGGACGAACAGCCACAGAGACCGATCGCGACCACGACCAGCACCCGCAAGAGCGACGACATTCGGTCCCCCGATCCTCGTGCACAGTGCTCGCGCGCGTCCCCACAACCCCCGAGTGCGCGAGCCCTTGGTTTGCCCGGAGCTTAGCAGCACGGGAAGGCGAACACTATTGGCGCTCGGCGGGGTGCCGAGCCTGAAATTCGATGGTCTTTAGTGGTGCCGGCGGAGGGACTTGAACCCCCGACCCCCCGCTTACGAAGCGGATGCTCTACCAACTGAGCTACGCCGGCAGTTTGCGGCGCGTATTGTGCCTGAGCGCGGCGCTTATCGCACGCCAGTCTGCGTGGCTGCCCCGGATTCGAATCACGACATCGATGCCGGCCTGCTCAGTGCCCACCGGCAGAGCCGCTGCGACATTCAACGTCACGGCTTCGACCGGGATGTCAGTGAGCTCGCCGGTATCGACGTTGAAGAAGTGATGGTGCGCCTCGATCGACGAGTCGTAGAACTGCCGGGCCGGATCCACCTCGACGGTTCGCGCGAGGCCACGCTCGCAGAACAGGTTCAGCGTGTTGTAGACCGTGGCCTTCGAAACCCGCGAGCCGCTCGCACGCAAGCCGGCGATGATCTGGTCCGCGGACAAATGCTGCGGGCGAGCGAACAGCAGCAAGCCAACTTCGACCCGCTGCGCGGTCGGCAATACGCCACGGCTGACGAGCCGTTGCATGACTTCGTCTTTGTTCATTCGTCGGACCCTTAGAAGAATCAGCGACTTGCGCAGTATACCCACACGCGGCGCATAAGAGCAAAACCCATCGCAAAGGGGCGCCCGCCCGCCATTATCGACGGATTCGCGAATTTCAGCGATCGATCTCGACCTACGCGCGGCACTAGCGTCGACGCCTCCCTTCCCCGGAGAAAGCCGATGCACCGCGCCACCGGTTTCACGCTGTTCGAGCTGCTCGGCACCCTCGCGATTGCGAGGCGTGCTGCTCGGCGTCGGGGTGCCGAGCTTTCGCGGCTTCGTGCTCGACTCGCGGCGCACCGCTGACGTCAACGCATTCGTGCTGGCCGTGCAAGTCGCTCGTAGCGAGGCCGCAAAGCGCAGCCACCCCGTGATCCTCTGCAAGACCCTCGACTGGCGGCGTTGCGGCGGCGCCGAGCTGCGTTTCGACGCCGGCTGGATGGTGTTCGCGAACGTCGACGGCCAGCTGCCGCCGGAACGCTCGCCCGCCGAGCCGATGATCTACGCGCACGTTCCCGAGCTCGACGGCACGATCGTCGCGAACCGACCATTTTTCGAATTTCGGCCGCTGCTGCGCCGCAGCACGAACGGCACGGTCGTGTTCTGCGACCGTCGCGGCACACCGGCCGCCCGGGCCGTGATCGTCAGCTATACGGGTCGGCCGCGTATCGATCAGGTCGACCCGGACGGCAAGCCGCTCGTGTGCGCGAACTTGTCATAAGGCCGAGGTCACGCCGCCGCTCATCCCGCCGACCCGACCGAACGTCGGCCGAACCCCGTTAGGCCCGCCGGCCCTCCGTATAGTCGGGCGCCATGAACCTTCGCCAGCAACACGGTTTCACGCTCTGGGAGCTGATGATCACGATGCTCGTGGCCGGCATCCTGATCGGCATCGGGGTACCGAACGTCATGGAGTTCCAGCGCAATAGCGCCATGACCACCGCCGCAAACCAGCTGTTGACCGGTCTGATTATGGCCCGCGCCGAAGCCGTGAAACGGCAAGCACCGGTCGGCGTGTGCCTGAGTGCGAACCCGACCGCCGCCAATCCGACGTGTTCGCCGAACGCCGTGGCCGACGCGACCAACCTGGGCTTCATCGTGTGGGTCGACGAAAACGACAACTTCGACGCGAACGGCGTGCGCATCCTGACGGACGCCACCGACGGCAACGGTGTCGTCGATGCGAACGAGCTCGTGCTGATGCGTGAAGTACCTCCCGGCGGCACGATCCGCGTGTCAGCGAACTGCGGCAACGTCTCTTATGCACCGAGCGGCTTGACGCGTACGGCGGGTGCTTTGTGCAACCCCGCGCCTCCCCGAACGATTTTGCTTTGCGACGATCGCGGCCGCCGCCTCGCGGCCGGCTCGTTGTCGAGTGCACGAATCGTGACAGTCGACCGCCCGGGTCGCGGCCAAGTGCTCACGGAAAAAGCCGACATCGACGCCCTCATCGCAACCACGGGCGGAACTTGTCCATGAGGATGGCCATGCAACCGACACGAACTTCTCTGCAATCCGGCTTCAGCCTGATCGAGTCGATGGTCGCGCTCGTCGTGGTGTCGGTCGGCATGATCGGCATCGCAGGGCTGTATGGCCAGGGCTTGAGCGCCGGCCGCACCGCGCTGTACCGCACGCAGGCCGTGAACCTCGTAAGTGACATGGCGGATCGAATCCGTGCGAACCGTCGTGGCGGCGCGAACTACGGCGGCGCAGCAGCCAATAACAACTGTGATCCGGGCGGCGGCGTGAACTGCACGCCGGCACAGATGGCGGCGCATGATTTGTTCGTCTGGACGAATCAGGTGGCGCAGCAACTGCCGAACGGCGCCGGCCTCGTGCAGTTCGCGGCCACCGCGCCGCCGACGTACACGATTCAGGTCACCTGGCAGGACACGGGCATGGGTGCCGTCAACTACCAGCTCGCCATCCGCGTCGCCAACCTGTAGCTCAATGCTTATGAACGCAGCCCACATAAAAGGTATGACGCAACCACGACCACAAGCTGGCATGACGCTGATCGAGCTCATGGTGGCGCTCGCGATCGGCGCGTTTCTGATGATCGGCGCGATGACTGTCTTCATGCAGAGCCGCACGACGTTCCGCGTGAACGATTCCGTGGCGCGCATCCAGGAGACCGCGCGCTTCGCCCTCGACGCGCTCGAGCCGGATATACGCATGGGAAGTTACTGGGGCCTCACGTCGCGCGTCGCCTTGATCATGGGCTACGGACCGGTGTATCCGGCCGCTCTGCGCAGAACCCCCACGAATCCCGCCGCGCCGGGCATCGTGCACCGCTGCGGCAACAACTGGGCCGTGAATCTCGTGCAAACCGTGCAGGGCAGCAACGGCAGTGCGCCGTGGCCCTGGACCTGCGCGGTCATAGGAGGTCGCGCGGCGCAAGCCACGTCCGACACGCTCGTCGTCCGCCACGCGGGTGACGACGTGGTCGCGCCGGCTGCCGGGCAGCTCTCGATCATCAGCACCCGCTCGCAGCTTGGGCAGATCTTCAACACACTTGCCCCGCCTGCCGGGTATACGGCCGGTACCAGCGAGGTGCACCGACTCCTGGTCAGCGGGTACTACGTGGTTCAAGCGACCGCAACGGCCCAACCGGCGCTGCGGCGCAAGGTCCTGCAGCAAGCCGGCAACGGCGAGGTGGACGACGAGGAAGTCATCTCCGGCGTCGAGGACCTGCAGGTCCAGTTCGGCATCGACACGGACGCGCCCGGCACACCGACCGTTCCGAACCTGAATCGCGGCTCGATCGATCGCTTCGTGAATCCGAACGATCCGATCATCGATCCCACCAATGCGGGCTTCAACCCGAACGCCGAGATCCTTGCGGTGCGCATCTGGCTACGGGTACGCGCGGAGCGCGCTGAGAACGGCTTCACGGACACCGCGAACTACGTATACGCGGATCAAAACGTGGGGCCGTTCAACGATGCGTTCCGCCGCGTGCTCGTGTCGAAAACCATCTACATGCGCAACGCACGTCCGGCCTCATAAGGAAAACAATCATGCGAACGACCGCAGCCATGACTCGCTATCAAACCAGCCCAGCCCGCGCGCAGCGCGGTGCCACGCTGGTGGTCGGCCTCGTGCTGCTGCTCGTGCTGACCGTGCTCGGCGTATCTGGCATGAACACCTCCACGATGGAAGTACAGATGTCCGCCAACATGCAGTTCCAGCAGGACGCATTCCAGGTGACTGAGGACGCCACCGATATCGTGATCGGCACGCTGAACTACAGCACCACTGCCCCGAGCCCCCTCAATTGGCTGGGCAACCCGGACACCGACCGCCGTGCGCTGACGACCTATCGCGGCAACACCAATGTGCCGGACGCGGCATTCAGCGGCAGCGAGGTGGAGGCGTTTCACTTCGACATTCAATCCACGGGCCGAGGCTCGCGGAACGCGACCTCGAACCAAGTCCAGAGCTTCTACGTCATTGGGCGCGCGCTCTAGCACGCTCCGGAGGAACACCATCATGATGATCCGACTTCTCACCACCCTCGCCCTGCTCGGCCTGTTCAACACCGCCGGTGCGGCGCGCCTGCTCGAGGAAGTCGAGCGCCCGTTCGAGATCACCGTATCGCAGCTCACGCTGCCTCGGGAGACGGAAGGCTCGCTGACCTTGCGCGCGTGCGACACCTGTCGCTTCAGCACTTACCGGTTACAGGGAGCGACGAAGTTCGTCCTCGATAGCCGCGAAGTGATGTACGCCGAATTCTTGAGCGCGGTGGATGCCCTGCGCGCGAGCTCGGCGGCCGAGCGCACGGTTGTCAGCGTGTTCATCGACCGCACGACCGAACGAGTCACTCGCGTGATCGTTCACCGCTCCCGCGCAACCACTGACCGCCAGCGTCGTTAACCCCCGAACGGATCTGCCAGGAAGGCACACGACCACTCTTCGAAGGACCCGACTATGAACACCATCATCAAGCGACTTATTTGGCTCGGCCTGGGTACTCTCTGGTCCCTGCTCACCGTGGGAGCCGCGCTCGCCGACGATACCGAGCTCTACATCGGCAACAACCTGAGCTCGCAAGCGGAGCCGAACATCCTGTTCATCTTCGACAACTCCGGCAGCATGAGCACGCTGGTCAAGACGCAGGATGCGTTCGACGGGAGCATCACGTACCCGAGCGCGGGGTGTGACCCGACGCGCGTGTACTTCATCGTCGGCGCCGGCAACGCGCCGAAGTGCAGCAGCAACCGCTGGTTCAACCTGTCGGCATTGAAGTGTCTCAAGGCGCTGAACGCATTCAAGACGGCGGGTTACTACAACGACAACATGGCGCAATACAACCCGGGCAACAGCGCCAAACGTTGGGAGACGATTGCCAACAATCAGCCGACGCGCGTGGTCGAGTGCCGCTGCCGACCGCGGCATCGACGGCGACGGCGTCAACACGACGAACTTGTACGCCGCCAACGGCAGCACCAACGCAACGGGCTATTGGGGCACGGCGGCGCCAGGAGATCTCGTGGGGCCAGACGCCCGCCAACGAAACCTACACGGTGTATAGCGGCAACTATCTGAACTGGACTAACGGGACGTCCACCTTCAAGAGCCGTATCGACATCGTGAAAGACGTCGCGGGCAACCTGCTCGACTCCGTCGACGGCGTCAAGGTCGGTCTCATGACCTTCAACGACTCCTCCAACGGCAACAGGTCGGCAGCCAGGGCGGCTACGTCGCGTATCCGTTGACGGACGTCGCGACCGGACGCCAGCCGATGAAGGACGCCATCAACGCGTTGACGGCGCACACCTTTACGCCGTTGTCGGAAACCCTGTATGAGGCCGAACAGTACTACGCGGGCCGAACGGTCGATTTCGGCAATCCCGCCAGCGTGGCCGCATCACGCAACCCGAGCAACACCACTCTCTATAAGACGCCGATCGAATACGGCTGCCAAAAGAACTTCATCGTCTACCTGACCGACGGCGAGCCGACCTACGACAGCGACGCCGACGCGAAGATCAAGGCGCTGAAGGATGCGAACGGCACCGCGTTCTCGAGCCTGGTCAGCCCGACCTGCGATGTCGAGACCTATCCATCGGGCTTCTCGCCGTCGGGCGGCGACTGTCTCGACGACCTCGCCGAGTTCATGAACAAGGGCGACCTGTCGACGCTGGCCGGCCAACAGAACATCACCACTTACACGATCGGCTTCACGGTCGACCTGCCGATCCTCGTCGCAGACGGCACGCGCGGCGGCGGCGCAGTACTACACGGTCAACGACACGGCGGGCCTCGCCAATGCCATGTCGAACATCGTGACGTCGATTCTGCAGACCAACACGACGTTCACGGCGCCGACCGTCGCAGTGAACGCGTTCAACCGCACGCAGACCCTGAATGACCTGTTCATCAGCGTGTTCCGTCCGTCCGGCCGCACGCACTGGGCCGGGCAACCTCAAGAAGTACATCCTGCGCGGCAGCGACGCGACGATCGTCGACGCGACCGGCACTCCGGCGGTTGACCCCACCACGGGCTTCTTCGTCAAAACCGCGCAGAGCTATTGGTCGACCGGTGGTCGATGGGGCGACGGTGGACCTCGGCGGCGCTGCCAACGAACTGCCCGCGCCGGCCAGCCGCAAGGTCTACACGTATCTCGGCTCGTCGAACCTGACGGCGCCCTCGAACGTCGTGGCCAAGACCAACACCGGTATCACGGACCTGCTGCTGAACACGGGCACCCCGGGCGACCCGACGCGCGACGACGTGATCGACTTCATAAACGGCTACGACATTGCGGACGTGAACCAGAACAACGTCACGAACGAACCGCGCTATCAGATGGGCGACGCACTGCACTCGCAGCCTGCGGCCGTCATCTACGGCCCCGGCGTGCGGGACGGTGTGTTGTTCTTCGCCACGAACGACGGGTACCTGCACGCGCTGGACGTTCAGACCGGCATCGAGAAATGGGCCTTCGTGCCGCCGGAGTTTCTCGGCAATCAGATCAAGCTGCTCGAGGACGACTCGGCCGCTACCAAGCTGTACGGCATCGACGGCGACCTGCGCGTCTCCATTGATGGCCAACAATGACGGTGTGATCACCGCTCCGAACGAGCACGTGTATCTCTACTTCGGTATGCGCCGCGGCGGCGACTTCTACTACGCGCTCGACGTGAGCGATCCGAACAACCCGCAGCTGCTGTTCCGACTCGACGGCGCGACGCTGCCGGGCGTCGGCCAGAGCTGGGCGACGCCCGTGCCGACGCACATGAACATCTCCGGAACCACGCAGAACGCACAGAAGTCCGTTCTCGTGATCGGCGGCGGTTACGAGCCCGACCAGGACAATAGCGCGCTCTCGACCGACTCGATCGGCAACGCGATCTACATCGTCGATGCCGTCACCGGCAACCTGCTCTGGTACGCCAGCAGCGCGAGCGGCGCGACCAAGCGCTTCAACACCAGCGGCCGCAGCATGGACTATTCGATCCCGGCGCGCGTGCGGGTCCTCGACTTCGACGGCGACGGCTTCGCGGACCGCATGTACGCCGCCGACATGGGCGGCCAGGTCTGGCGATTCGACGTCTACAACGGTCAGACAGCGGCCAACGTGATCACGGGCGGCGTGATCGCCCAGCTCGGCGGCGCGCCCGTCTCGTCGCCGGCGATCGCGGATACGCGCCGGTTCTACTACGCGCCGGACGTGGCCGCGGTGAACACGAAGGACTTCAACTTCACGCACATCGGCATCGGCTCCGGCCACCGCGAGCACCCGCTCAGCGTCGATAATCACGACCGCTTCTACGCGCTGCGCGATTACAACGTCGCGCCGTTGACGCAGTTGCAGTTCGACGCGCTCACCCCGATCACCGACGCGAGCCTGACGCCCGTGACCACGGTCAACACCTCGGTACCGAACGGCAGCCCCGGCTGGCGCCTCGATCTGAACATCGGCGGCTGGCAGGGCGAGAAGGTGCTCGCCGAAGCGCGGACGTTCAACAACCAGGTGATCTTCAGCACGTTCATGCCAAGCACGGGCAGCAACTCCTGCCAACCGCAGGTCGGTGTCAACCGGGTGTATCAGATGAGCATCTTCAACGGCGCGCCGGTGCTCAACCTCGACGGCTCGAGCGATGCGACCAACCTCACCATGAGCGACCTGTTCGTGCAGCGCGATGGCGGCGTTCTGTCGACGGCCCAAGCGTTGTTCGTCGAACGCGATCTCAACGGCGACGGCGTTCCGGACGACCCGGGCAGCGACCCGGTCGTCTGCATCGGATTGATCTGCTTCCCGGCCGGCTTCCAGAACACCCCGGTGCGGACGTTCTGGACGCAGCGCAGCCTCGACTAGGCCAGGGCTTAGAGGAAGCAACTATGGGTGTGCACAACATCGCAATCGCCGCCGGATGGCGGGCGTCACGCTGCTCGAGCTGATGATCGTGGTCACGGTGATTGGCATGCTCGGCATCATCGCGGTGCCCAGCTACCGGCAGTACGTGATTCGCTCGCAACGAACCGAGGCGAAGACCGCGCTGCTACAACTGCAGACGAATCAGGAGCGGTTCTATCTCACGAACCGCACCTACGGCGGCGCGGCGAATCTCGCGGCGCTGGGCTTCCCCACGGGTACGACGGAAAACGGTACGTATACGCTGACCGTCACGGGCGCGGACGCCACACGTACACGGCCACAGCGACGCCACTGGCGGGCGCGCGTCTGGACATGACGCAGGACGCCAAGTGCACGTCGCTCTCGGTCACCGCGCAGGGCGTGAAGACCGCCACGGGCGCCGACCCGACCTCATGCTGGTGAGCGACCGCCGACCGCCATGGATGGCGGAAGCGCCGCGAGTGCAGGAGCAAGTTGCTGCCTAGCGCTTCTTGCGGGCGGCGCGTGCCCGATCGTACTCGAGCAGGTTGTCGAGGATCAGCAGCGCCGCCCCGATAGTGATCGCCGAGTCCGCCACGTTGAAGGCCGGAAAGTAGTACTGCTGGTAGTGCACGCGGATGAAATCGATCACGTGCCCAGAGAGCACGCGATCGGTCACGTTGCCGAGCGCACCGCCGAGAATCAGCGACAGCCCTGCGGCGAGCAGGCTCTGCCCTTTCCCAGGCATACGCCGTAGCCAGATCAGAATCGCGACACTGACGGCGAGGCCGAGGCCGATGAACAGCCACCGCTGCCAGCCGCCCGCGCCGCTCAACATGCTGAACGCGGCACCCTCGTTGTGCAGCCGCATGATCTCGAGGACGGGCAACAGGATGATCTCGTCGAACTCCGCGAGATTGTCCGTGATCAAGTACTTCGTCCACTGATCGAGCAGCATCACGGCTGCGGCGACCCATAGCCAATTCGCGGCGCCGGCGCGCAGACCGAACCAGCGGCGCGGCGTCACGGCGCTTCCGCGTCCCGCGCGAGGTGGATGGCCCAATGCGCGTCGCCCTCGTCCTGGCGCACGACGTAGGCGTCCGCGGCCGGTCGACGCCACGCGCTCGCGAGAGTCTCGTTCATCAGGTACTCGCGGTGCGCAGCCAACGCCGCCGCAACCGTGTCGTCACCCTCAACGTACAACACGATGCGATCCGCGACTTCGAGCCCGGCCTGCTTGCGCGCCTCCTGCACCGCCCGCACGAGCTCGCGCGCGACGCCTTCGCGGCGCAACTCGTCGTTCAACGTGATGTCGAGGCCCACGAGATAGCCGCCTTCCTCCGCGCACGCAAACCCCTCCGCCGACGCGCTTTCTACGAGCAGGTCAGCAGGCTCTATCTCGAGCGACTGGTCGTCGATCACGAAGGCTTGCGTCGCGCCGCGCGCCACGGCGGTCGCGATCGCCGCACCGTCGGCGGTCGCGAGGTACTGCCGGATCTTCGGTATCAGCTTGCCGTAGCGCTTGCCGATCACGGGCAAGTTCGGCTTGATGCGATAGCTCACGAGCGTCGCGTCGCGCGCGATCAGCTCGAGCCTCTTCACGTTCAGCTCGTCCAGGATCTGGTCCTCGTGGCGGCGCACGGCCGACAGCGCGGCATCGTCCGGCACTCGGATCAGCAGACGCGCGAGGGGCTGGCGAACCTTGAGACGCGACGTATTGCGCGCCGCGCGGCCGAGGCCGACGACGCGCTGCACGACGGCCGTCTCCTCCAAGAGCCGTCCGTCGCGGCGTGCGGCGTTGGCTTCTGGCCAACTCGCCATGTGCACGCTCGAGGGTGCGCTCGCAGCGACCGCGCGCACGAGGTTCTGGTAGACGGTCTCCGTGATGAACGGCACGAACGGCGCCATGAGTCGCGTCACCGTCTCGAGGCACTCGTACAGCGTGAGGTACGCCGATTGCTTATCGGCGCCGCTCGCGGCCTTCCAGAACCGCCGGCGGTTGCGCCGCACGTACCAGTTGCTGAGCTGATCCACGAAGCTCTCGATCGCGCTGCCGGCTTTCAGCGCATCGTAGTCGTCGAGCGCGGCGGTGGCGGTGGCAATCGTCTGCTCGAGCAGCGAGATGGCCCACCGATCGATTTCAGGCCGCTCGGCGAGCGGTACGCTGCGCCGCGGATCGAAACCGTCGAGACGCGCGTACATCACGAAGAACCCGTACGTGTTCCAGAACGTGTTGATGAAGCTGCTGGCGACGTCCGCAATGATCTCTACCGAAACGCGCTTCTGCACGTCGGGAGCCACGCGGGCGGTGAAGTGCCAGCGCAGCGCATCGGCGCCAACCGCATCGAACACGTCGTACGGATTGACGATGTTGCCGAGCGATTTCGACATCTTCTTGCCGTCGCCGTCGACGATGTGGCTGAGGCAGATCACGTTCCGGTAGGCGGCCTGATCCGTCACCATCGTCGCGATCGCGTGCAGCGTATAGAACCAACCACGGGTCTGGTCGATGGCCTCGCAGATGAAGTCGGCCGGGAAGCTCTTCGCGAACGTCTCGCGATTCTCGAACGGATAGTGCAACTGCGCGTACGGCATGGCGCCCGAATCGAACCAGCAGTCGATGACCTCGGTCACGCGCCGGTACTCGCGGCCGTCATGCTTGAACGTTACGCCGTCGATGGCGGGCCGATGTAGGTCGAGATCACCAAGTTCGCGCCCCGCGCGTTGCTCGAGCTCCACCACCGAGCCGATGCAGATGTAGTCGCCCTTGCCGTCGGTCCACAGCGGCAACGGCGTGCCCCAGAACCGCTCGCGCGACAGCGCCCAGTCGATGTTGTTCTCGAGCCAGTTGCCGAACCGCCCCTCGCGGATGTGCTCCGGCACCCACTTGATATTCTGGTTCAGCGCGACCATGCGCTGCCGATAGTCCGTGGTCCGGATGTACCACGCGTTCTTGGCGTAGTAGATCAACGGATCGCCCGTGCGCCAGCCGAACGGATAGTTATGCAGGTACTTCTGCACGCGGAACAGAAGGCCGCGCTCGCGCAGGATCTCGATGATGACCGGGTCGGCGTCCTTGAAGAACTTGCCCGCCACGGGCTTCACGGCGGCCAGGAAATAACCGTCCTCGCCAACGCCGTGCAACACCGGCAAACCGTGACGCTGGCCGAGCTTCAGGTCGTCCTCGCCGTATGCGGGCGCGATGTGCACGATACCCGTGCCGTCTTCAGTCGTGACGAACTCCGCCGGGCGCACACGACACACGTCACCCGTCACGGGCAGGTAATCGAACAGGCGCTCGTAGCGCATGCCGTCGAGCTCGCGGCCGAGCGCGGTGCGAACGATCTCGTGCGGCTCGTCCTTGAGCACCGCCGGCACGAGATTGAGCGCGAGAATCAGCGTCTCGCCGGCGCGCTTGACCCACGCGTACTCGACATCGGGATGCACCGCGAGCAACAGGTTCGACGGCAACGTCCACGGCGTCGTGGTCCACACCAGGAAGGACGTGTCCGGCTCGCCGTGCACGCGGAAGCGCACGTAGACGGAGGGGTCCTCCACTTCGCGGTAACCCTGCGCCACCTCGTGCGACGACAGCGTAGCGCCGATCCGCGGGTCGTACGGCACGACCTTGTAGCCCTGGTAGAGCAGCTTCTTGTCCCAGAGCTGCTTCAAGAGCTGCCACACGCTTTCGATGTAATCGTTGTGCAGCGTGAAGTACGCGTCCTTGAAATCGACCCAGAAGCCCATGCGCTCCGTCATGGCTTCCCATTCGGCCACGTGGCGCATGACCGACGCGCGGCATTGCGCCGTGAAGCTCGCGATGCCGACTTCCTGCTCGATGCGTCTTCTTGTCGAAGATGCCGAGCTCTTTCTCGATCTCGTGCTCCACGGGCAGGCCGTGCGTATCCCAACCGGCCTTACGCGGGCAGTGGAAATCCGCGCATGGTCTTGTAGCGCGGGAACAGATCCTTGAACGTGCGCGCGAGCACGTGGTGGATGCCGGGCCGGCCGTTCGCCGTCGGCGGGCCCTCGTAGAACGTGAACTGCGGCCGCGCGGCACCCTCGGCCATCAGGCGGCCGAACACGTTCTCGCGACGCCAGAAGTCGAGGATGCGTTTCTCGATCTCCGGGCCGTCGTAGCGGGCGCCGACTGGTTCGAACATAGGCGTCTTAAGAGCGGCGGGACAGCGGATTTTGCGGCGCTGAGTGTACGCGATTCAATCGGTTAGCGCAGCCCGCGCAGCCGCCACGTCAACATGCATCTGGCGCTGCATCGCGGGCAGATCGGCGAAGTGACGCTCCTCTCGCAGGCGCTTCACGAAGTGCACCGTGATGTACTCGCCGTAGATGTCGCCGTCGAAATCGAAGATCAGCACTTCGAGCAACGGCTCGCGCCCGCCGATGGTCGGGCGAGTGCCGACGCTCGCGACACCTGCGAGCGGCCGCGAGCTGAGTCCCGTCACGCGCGCCGCGAAGATGCCGTCGATCGGCGCCTGCAGCCGTTTGAGATTTACATTCGCCGTCGGGAAGCCGAGCTTGCGGCCGAGACCGAGAGCCGCGCACGACTCGCCCCGAGATCGAGTAGTCGCGGCCGAGCATTCCGCGAGCGGCGTCGAGGTCGCCGACCTTCAACGCCTGGCGAATCGCCGTGCTGCTGACTCGCTCACCCTGCCAGAACACGGGCGCCACCTCGCTCACACCGAAGCCATGCCGCGCGCCGGCCGCGCGCAAGTCGGCCAGAGTGCCCTGCCGGTTCGCGCCAAAGCGAAAGTCGTCGCCGATCACGACGTGGCGAGCGTCGAGCCCGCCGACGAGCAGCGTTTCGATGAATCGTTCCGGAGTCAGGTCGCGGACCAGGCCGAAGCTCGGGCAAAACAAGTCGTCGATGCCGAACTGCGTGAGAAGCTCGAAGCGCTCGCGGAACCGCGTGAGGCGCGGCGGCGGATTCGTCGGCGAGAAGTACTCCTTCGGCGTCGGCTCGAACGTGAACACGAGCGTGCGGTGGCGCGCGGCGGCGGCTTCGCGCTGCGTGCGCTCGAGAATCGCGCGATGGCCGATGTGCAGGCCGTCGAACACGCCGATCGTCACGACACGCGGCGCAGCCGAACCCGGCCGGCGAAGCGCTGTGAGCGTGCGGTACAGTTGCATGGACGACTCTCAACCCGCGACGCGCATCCGAAGATCGCGGAATCGCAGGCCACACAGGTAGCAGGTCCCGAAGTATACGGCCGTGCCACCGGCGACGAGCGCTCCGAGCGACACGACACGCCCGACGCCGCTCATCGCGAGCCAGTCGCCCCACGCCGCGAGTGTCAACAGCAAACCGACCGTCATCACGGCACTCGGCACGAGCACGCGCATCGCGAGCAACCGCCAGCCAGCACCGGCGCCGATACACACCGCTGCGCAGCAATCCGCGCAGTAACAGGCCGGCGTTGAACAGCGCCGAGCAGGCGGTCGCCGCGGCGATCCCAGCGTGCGCCGGCGCCCACGCGGTCTTCGCCAGCACGACGACGAACACGACGCTCAAGGCCATGCCCGAGCAGCAGCGCCTGGACGCCGGCGCGAACGGGCGTCCGCGTGTCCTGCCGCGCGAAGTAGCCCGGCGCCAGCACCTTCACCAGGATGAAGCCGAGCAGTCCCGGCGCGTAGGCGCGCAAGCTGGCGGCCGACATCGCGACGTCGCGCGCCGTGAACTCGCCGCGATGGAACAGCGTCGTCATCAGCGGCTCCGCGAGCACCGCGAGCGCGAGCGCCGCCGGCACGCCGATCACGAGCACGAGCTTCAGCGCCCAATCGAGCGTGGCGGAGAACGTCTCCTTCGACTGCCGTCGCGTGGTGCTCCGACAGCCGCGGCAGGATCACCGTCGCGAGCGCAATGCCGAACACGCCGAGCGGAAACTCGACGAGTCGGTCGGAGAAGTACAACCAGCTGATGCTGCCGGCCGCGAGGAACGACGCGATCAACGTGTCGAGCAGGATGCTGATCTGCGCCACCGACGAGCCGAAGATCGCCGGCAGCATCAGCTTCCCGATCCGCCGCACGCCTTCGTGTGCGGCATCCCACCGCGGTCGCGGCAACATGCCGAGCGAGCGCAGAAACGGCACCTGAAACGCGAGCTGCACGACGCCGGCCGCGAACACGCCGGCCGCGAGCCCGAGCCCGGGCCGACCGAGGCGCGGTTCCACCCACCCGGCGAACAGGATCATCACGACATTCAGCAGCACCGGCGTGAACGCCGCGACCGCGAACCGGCGGTACGCGTTCAGGATGCTGCCGGCCAAGGCGGTCAGGGACACGAACAGCACGTACGGGAACGTCAGCCGCAGCATGTCGACGGCCAAGGGGTATCGCCCGTCGCCACCGCGGAACCCGGGCGCGAACCCAAGAATCAGCAACGGCGCCGCGATCACGCCCACGAGCGTGACCACGAACAACGCGAGCCCGAGCGTACCGGCCACTCGATCGACGAGCTCGCGCGTCGCGGCCGGGCTGCGATGCGTGCGGTACTCGGAGATCACGGGCACGAACGCCTGCGAAAACGCGCCCTCGGCGAAGAACCGGCGCAGGAGGTTCGGAATCTTGAACGCCACCGTAAACGCGTCCATGACGATGCCGGAACCGAACCACGACGAGAACGCGATGTCCCGGGCGAGGCCCGTGACGCGCGACATCAGCGTCATGAACCCGACGACGGACGTCGTGGTCAACAGGCGGTCGGGCGGCGCCGGCGGCTGCGCCTCATGGGCTTCGACGGTCATTGCGCAGGGAGGCGGGACTTCGACTTTGCTTGACTTGCCACCGGTGGCTCCAAATAATACCGCCCTTTTCCGGGACTAGTCCCCGCGCGGAAACCTCCATTGGCCAACATCAAGTCAGCAAAGAAGCGTGCCCGCCAGGCGATCAAGCGCCGCGCCCACAACGTCGCCATGCGCTCGCGCGTTAGGACGGCGGTACGCAACGTCATAAAAGCGGTCGAATCCGGCAACAAGGACGCGGCCAAGGCCAGCTTCACCGCCGTCGTTCCAGAGATCGACCGGATGGCGGGCAAGGGCATCCTGACCAAGAGCCGCGCCGCACACTACAAGAGCCAGCTGAACGCCAAGCTACGCGCGATGCCCTGACGGCTCGGCCGTCGCGGCCTTCCGCTGCTCTTCCAAGAACGTCATCACGTCCTGCGCAAGGCGCTTCGTGCCGTCGGCCGCCAGGGCGCTGATTCCGTAGACCGGTCCGCGCCAGCGGAGCTTCTTCACGATGGCCTTGATCCTTTTTTCCCGTTGCGCGGGCGGCAATAGATCGAGCTTGTTCAGCACCAGCCAGCGCGGGCGGTCGGCCAGCGCGTCGGAATACTCCCCAAGCTCCCCCTCGACCGCGCGGTAGGTCACGGCGGGATCGCCGCCTGTCGAGATCCTCGCAGGCATCCACGATGTGCAGCAGCAGCCGCGTGCGCTCGAGGTGCTTCAGGAACCGGATCCCGAGCCCTACCCCTGCCGCCGCTCCCTCGATCAGCCCCGGTATGTCGGCCACGACGAAGCTGCGATCCATGCCTACGTGGACCACGCCGAGCTGCGGGTGCAGCGTCGTGAACGGATAATCGGCGACTTTTGGCCGCGCGGCCGATATCGCGCGCGTCAGCGTCGACTTGCCCGCATTCGGCGCGCCGAGCAACCCCACGTCGGCCAGCAGCTTCAGCGCGAGACCGAGCTTGCGCTTCTCGCCGGGCTCGCCGGGATCGGACTGCCGCGGCGCACGATTCACGCTCGTCTTGAAGCGCGTATTGCCGCGCCCGCCCTGGCCGCCTTTCGCCACCAGCAACCGGTCGCCGTCGTGGGACAGATCGCCGAGCATCTCGCCGGTGTCGAGGTCCGTGACGACGGTGCCCTTGGCCACCTCGATGATCAGGTCGGCGCCCGCCGCGCCCGTCATGTCCTTGCCCGACCCGCCGCCCCCGCTTTTGGCGCGGAACCGCCGCTGCACGCGAAAGTCGGCCAGCGTGTTGACGCCTTCGCGCGCGACGAGATAGATGCTGCCGCCGTCACCGCCGTCGCCGCCGTCCGGGCCGCCGCGCGGGACGAACTTCTCGCGACGAAAGCTGACGCAGCCGCGCCCGCCAGAGCCGGCTTCGACACGGACATCCGCTTCGTCAATGAATTTCATGGTCTGCGCGTCTCCAGAACGAAAAAGCCCCGCGGTGCGGGGCTTCTTCACTGGCTCGATTCGTTGCGGCGCTAGTCGGCGAGCACGCTGACGAAGCGGCGGCTCTTCGGCCCCTTCGTGGCGAACGCCACGCGCCCTGGGGCGCCGGCGTACAGCGTGTGATCGCGCCCCATCCGCACGTTCGCGCCCGCGTGATACTGCGTGCCGCGCTGCCGGATGATGATGTTGCCCGCCCCGACCTGCTCGCCGCCAAAGCACTTGACGCCGAGTCGTTTCGAGTGTGAATCGCGACCGTTCCTGGTACTGCCGCCTGCTTTCTTATGTGCCATGCCGCTACTCCTTGCTCACTCAGGCGCCGGTGATCGAAGTGATCTCCACTTCGGTGAACGCCTGACGATGACCTTGTGTGCGCCGGTAGTGTTTACGCCGGCGGAATTTGACGATGATGATCTTCTCGTCGCGACCCTGCGCGACGACCTTGGCGGACACCTTGCCGCCGGACACGAGCGGAGCACCCACCTTGATGTCGGCGCCCTCGCCGACCATCAGTACCTGGTCGAACTCGACGGCTGCGCCCACGTCCGCGACGAGCTTTTCGATTCGAACACGCTCACCTTGGCTGGCGCGGTATTGCTTACCGCCAGTACGAAAAACGGCATACACGGATAAGTACTCCTGGGCGAGAACGGGGCGAAACCCCGCGGAAAGGCTGCGAATTCTAGAGTCTTGGCCGCCATGGGTCAACGAAAACAGCCGATCTTCCTCGACCGGGGCGAGGGTCCGTGAGGCGGCCTTGCGGGACCGCCGTGAATACATCCCTGTAGGCTGCGGCGGCGACGTCCTGTCGCCGACGCTCCCGCAAGGCCGCCCTCACGGACCCTCACCCCTACGCCATCGCGTCGTTTCGGCCGGTGCGCGGCCCCTCCTCTGCGCCCTCGTCTCAATCACCCTCACCCCCGCGGGGTTGGCAATGAGGGTAGAATTGTCGCGATGTCACTGGCCGAAACGACCCCGACGATCCCGTCCCTCGAAGCCCTGCGTGCGCTGGTCGGAGACGACTGGGGCGAGGTCAACCGCACGATCGTCCGCCGGCTCGGCAGCGACGTAGCGCTCGTCAACCAGGTCGCGCACCACATCATCCACAACGGCGGCAAGCGCCTGCGACCGCTCGCCGTGCTGCTCGCCGCCCGCGCCTGCGGCGGCCGCGATCAGAGTCACATCGCCGCGGCCGCCATCATCGAGTTCATCCACACGGCCACGCTGCTGCACGACGACGTCGTCGACAGCTCGGGCCTGCGCCGCGGCCAACAGACCGCGAACGCCGTGTTCGGCAACCAGGCCAGCGTGCTGGTCGGCGATTTCCTGTACTCGCGCGCGTTCCAGATGATGGTGGAGCTCAAGGGCATCCGCATCATGGACGTGCTGGCCAACGCCACGAACACGATCGCCGAGGGCGAGGTATTGCAGCTCATGAACTGCAACAACCCCGACATCAGCGAAGCCGACTACATGGAAGTCATCTACCGCAAGACGGCGAAGCTGTTCGAAGCCGGCACGCGGATCGGCGCGATCCTGGCGCAACAGAACGACGACGTGGAGCAGGCGCTCGTGAGCTACGGCCGGCACCTGGGCCAGGCCTTCCAGCTCGTGGACGACGCGCTCGACTACGCGGCCTCACCCGAGGAATTCGGCAAGAACATCGGCGACGATCTTGCCGAAGGCAAGCCGACGCTGCCGCTGATCTACGCGCTCGCGCACGGCACGGCCGCCGAGCGGCACATGATTCGCGAGGCAATCGAAACGGGCGGCACGCGCAACCTGACGTCGATCCAGCTCGCGATCGAGACCTCGGGCGGCCTGCGCTACACGGCGGAACGCGCGCGCGAGGAAGTCGCAGTGGCGGTCAAGGCGTTGGCGCCGTTGCCGGCGTCGAAGTTCCGCGACGGGCTTGTCGATCTCGCGCAGTTCGCGGCTCACCGCCGCTTCTAGCGACCGCCGACCGCCCTGGCTGGCGGAAGTGCCGCGAGCGCAGGATGCATGCAGCGGCCTAAGGTTTCGCCTTCGCCTTCTCGGCGGCTTCGAACCGCGCGAGCTGCTCGGGCGTCGCCTGCTGCTGGTGCTGCCCTTTCCACTCGTCGTAGGGCATGCCGTAGACCTTCTCGCGCGCACTGTCCATGTCGACATCGAGCCCGCGCTCGCGCCCCTCTTCCACGAGCCACTTGCTCAGGCAATTGCGGCAGAACCCCGCGAGGATCATGAGCTCGATGTTCTGCACGTCCTTGCGCTCGTCGAAGTGCTTCAACAGGCGCCGCAGCACGGCCGCCTCGAGCTCGACCTCTTCGCGCTCGCCGACCTTCTTTCCCTGTTTCGTTGCGATGCTCACCTTGCTACCTCCGGATCGTTGCCAAGCGCCGTCTGCATAAGCTCCGGCCACAGCGATTCTGCGCCGGACCTCTCTGTTCGGGCCAGAAGCCTCTCGGCCAGCCGCCGCGACTGGGCGGCCGAGAAATGATTGACCCAATCGCCAGCCACGCCTTTGCGCACGAACTCCGGCATGTCGGCTGGGCGCGCGCTCGACCAGCGACGCTGGTTCACGCGCATCTTGCCGAAGCTGCTCTGCTCCACCACGCGCTCGAGCACTCCGGGCTCTTGCAACGACGCGCGCCGCGCCACCGCCGAGAAACCGCGCGATCGTCTGCACGGCCGCTGCCGGATCGTCGAGCATCCGCTCGTAGGTCAGGAACAGCACGTTCCGCGCCGTGCGCTTCGGCCACCACGACAGCAGATGATCGAAGTAGTCGCCGAAGTCCACTTCGCCACGCACGAAGCATTCGAAGAACGCGTCCCAGGTGCCGTCCGCAAAGTCGTAGTGCTTCGGGAACCCTCGCGTGTGATGGTAGAAGCTCACGGCACAGTCGAACGGATTGCGCGCCACGTAGAGGTACTTCGCCTCGGCGTGCCACGGCGTACGCTCGAACGCGAGATGCGTCTTGATCAGACGCGGCGTCGGCAGTGCGCGCACCGCCGCGTCACCGATTTCCTCGAGGTGCGGGAACAGCTCGTCGAGACGCTGGCCCGCGGCCAGCGGCTGGCCGCCGTGCAGCAGCAGGTACACGATGTACTGCGTCCAAGTGGTGCCGCACTTCGGATACGTGGCGACGAAGATGTCGGTCGCCTCGGGCTTGTAGCGCTGGCCGGACGCGAAGCCTTCGATGGGGAACCCCATCGGCATGCGAAAGCCGTCGTGGACGATGTACTTCGGGGCGCGCTCTGTCACTTAGGACCCGGCCGCACGCTCGGCGTCAGCGGTAGGCCATCCAGCGGCCCGTCGTCACGACGCAGAGCCACAGTGCGAACGACAACGTGGCGAATACCTTCACGTAGGTCGGCGGCCGATCGGCACGCGACCCAGTCGGAGGTCGCGCGGCGCACGGCCAGATCGAACGCGAGCGCGTTCAATCCCGCCACACCATGAACGTCATCTTCAGCTAGAACGTCTTGTTCGTGCCGAAGCCCGTGGCGCCGTAGATGAACAACAGCGAACCCGTGGTCGCGTTGATGATGAACCCCACCCAGACGAACGGCAGCAAGCCGATCATGCTCTTCAGCGACAACTGCCGCGCAAAGCCGAGCACGCGCAGGTCGATCAGCATGATGCCGCCGACCAGCAGCGACAGCCCGACGTAGTGCAGCGTCTCGAACGTGGGGTACATCCACGGCGTGGTGCGGATCGCGTTCGCGATTGCCGTGTGCTCGAGCCAGACGAGAAACTCCATCGGCGTGAACCTCGATACGTCAGCGGGCGGTGGTCAGCATTCGCGAGCTCGAATCACGGCAAGTAGGCAATCAGCCGGCCCGCGCAGATCGCGCCGAACCAGAACACGAGCGAACTCGCGGCGACCCACTTCACGCCGCTCGTCGGCACCACGGGCGGCGCGCCCGCCGGCGGCTCCTGAAACACGCGTCGACTCAAGATCGCTGCGTTGATGCCGCCGAGGATGATCAGAACGATCTTCACGCGGAACGTGTAGCTACTCCAAAAATGCTGGGCGTCCGATGCGAACAGCGACAGGCCGCTGATCAGGTTCATCGTGAAGCCGATCCACGCGAGAGGTAGCACCTTCTGCGTGGCGAGCATCGACAGCTCGGATTTGTAACCCAAGCACGCGCAGATTGATGAGGCCGAGCGAACCAATGACCATCGCCATGCCGATCGTGTGCATGGTTTCGAAGAACGGGTACGCCCAGAGCGACTCGCCGACCCAGGTGCCGAAATCCGTTTGCTCCAACCACTCCAGGAAACCCATTCAGCCCCCAGGCACGGCGCACGGCGCGAAGAACACACAACGCACGCATTCTACTTGAGTGTTCGCCGGCTGATGGTATGTGGTTTCCCGAAAGCGCAACTACCAGGCGATGCCGTAGTCTTCGCCGAAATCGCTGGAGCCGCCCCAGAGCGAACCCTGCGCGCGATCGATGAACACGGCGTTGATCGGCCCCGAGGTCTTGTTCCAGGTTTCGATGCGATAGCCCATGCGCTCGAGCTCGGCACGCACCCACGACGGCGTGTCGACGCGCACGATCAGTCGGCCCGGCTCCGAACGTGTGATCGCCGAACGAGTCATGCATCTGGTAGCTGTTGATGTTCGCGGCCTCGGCGGCCTGCTGCACGCTCATGCGGAACTCGACCACGTTCAGGAAGAACTGCAGCAGATTCTGATCCTGCGCGTCGCCGCCCTGCACGGCGAACGACAGGAACGGTTTGCCGTCGCGCAGCGCGATACTCGGGCTCAACGTGGCGCGCGGGCGTTTGCCCGGCGCGAGCACGTTGAACGGATTCTGCGTTTCGTCCATCCCGAACGCCTGCATTCGCTGCGAGAGCCCTACGCCGGTGTGGCCCGCGATGAACGCCGGCACCCAGCCGCCGCTCGGCGTGATCGACACGACCCAGCCGTTCGCATCGGCCGTTTGCAGCGACGTGGTGCCGGCCATGAATGCCTCGTCGTGCGTCATGATCGTCTCGTCGTCGACCGCCGCGCGCCGCCGCACGTCCGCCGCCCTCGCGCCAACCGATGGCGGTGGTCGCGCTGGCCGACGAGGTCGTCGCGTGGCCGGGTGGCCAGCTGATCGGTGTACGGCAGCCGAGCCACGAGATCGGGGTTCTGTCGCACGATGTCGCCGAGCAATCGGCTGGTGCCGACGAGCTGGCAGAGCCGGCGTGCGGCCTCGGGCGAGTCACGGAACGCCTCGATCAGCAACGCACTCGCGCGCTCGGGTCGTCGAGCAGGTTGCGCAAGCACCAACAAGCCGAGATCCGGGATCCGGTGCCGTCGAGAGCCAGTCGAGCAGCAGCGGCAGCATCTGCTGCATCAAGCGGCTCGACCGGTTGAGGCCCCGCGTCAGCTCCTTGACCGCGGCCTTGGTTCTCAGGGCGTCGGTGAACCCGAAGGCTTCGAGCCGCTCGACGGCCGCCTCGGGGGTCAGAGCCACTCGGCGCCTCGGTGAACGCTTCGAGCGAGCGGACGGAAATAGATGCGCTCGTGGATGCCCCGCACGGCGAGCCGGCGCGAGCGCAGGTCGCCCAGAAGCTGCTCGGACGGCATCGGCGTTGGCCGTGTCGCGATAGCCGACGACGCGGCCAGGCGGTCGGTCGCCTCCGAGCAACTGGGCAGCGCGTGCACCTGCTGCTCGTCCTCGAGCTGAAGCCGATGCTCGACGATCGCGGAAGAACCGGTAGGCGTCGAGCAGCTGGTCGGCGTCACCGTCGGTCGATGTAGCCCGCGTCGGCCAGCTCGTCGATCGTGACGACGGTCGTCGGTGACCGAAGATCGGCGATCCGAATGCCCGTGTACGAGCTGCAGGAGCTGCACCGTGAACTCGATGTCGCGGATCCCGCCCGGTCCCAGCTTGAGCTCGCGTTCGCTGAGCCCCTTGCGTTCGACCTCCTGCTCGGCTCGTTGCTTCATCGCCCGCAGCGAGCGCAGATCGTCGGCGCTGAACGGCCGGTTCCACAGCCATCGCTGCGCGGTGTCGAGCCACCGGCCGCCGAGGCGCGGCGTCGCCAGCGACCGGCCGCGCCTTGAGCAGAGCCTGGAACTCCCACGGCTCGGCCCATCGGTCCCAATAGGCCTCATAGGAGTCGATCGTGCGGATCAGCGGTCCGTCGCGACCCTCGGGCCGCAGGTTCGGCGTCGACGCGGAAGCAGCGTGCCGCGATCTCCATCACGGCACGGGCCGCCGGCTCCATCTCGTCCGCGTTGCCGTCACCGACGAACATCACGTCGACGTCGCTCGAGTAGTTGAGCTCGCGTCCGCCCATCTTGCCCATGCCGATGACCGCGAGGTCCCGCGCGTCGGCCAGCCGACAGGCCGACGCGAAGACGTCGGCGGCCAGCTCGGCCAGGGCCTGTCCGGTCGCGTCGAGGTCGTCGAGGCCCGTGAGGTCGCGGGCGGCGATGCGCAGGTACTCGAGTTGCTTCCAAGTCACGAGGTCGTCGACGGTCAGGTCACTGAGCGGCTGGGCGCTGATCGAGTGCACCGAGCACCGCGAAGGCGTCTCGGCGGGTCTCTGCTCGACGAGACGACAGAGCGATCGGCTGGCGGCGACGACGGCGACGACGGCTCGGGCGAGCGACGGATCGTCGGCGATCCGCTCGACGACGGGTGTCCCTGCTGGCCAGCAGGCGCTCGACACAGGCGTGCACGAGCGCGGGCGCGGCCGAGCGATCGATCACGTCGCCCAGCTCGAGCCTGCCGCACGGACGCCATGGGGCCGCAGGCTAGGTGGAGCCGGCGGCGAGCGCTCCGGTTCGTCCGGTCAGGCGGCGACGTCCACCTTGGTCACGAGCATGTCCTGGATCTCGTCGCGGAGATCGAGGAATCGGGTATCCCGTTTGACGTCGGGCCCGCGAGACGGTCCCGAACGGCACCTCGATCTCCTCGATCACCCGTCCCGGGTGCGAGCTCAGCACGACGATGCGCTGCGAGAGGTAGAGCGCCTCCTCGACGTCGTGGGTGACCATGAGGATCGTCGTGCCCGTGCGCTGCCACATCGTCAAGCGCGAACGCCTGCATCGAGAGGCGGGTCTGCGCGTCGAGCGCGCCGAACGGTTCGTCGAGGAGCAACACGTCGGGCTCGGGCCCGAGCGCCCGGGCGATGGCGACGCGCTGGCGCATGCCGCCCGACAGCTCCTTCGGCAGCTTGTCCTGCCATTGCGTGAGCTCCATGATCCCGAGCAGCTCGTCGATCCGCGCGCCTCGTGCGCGCTCGCGGTATGGCCGCGCACTCCAGACCGAACGCGATGTTCTGGCGCACGTTCTTCCACGGGAACAGCGAGTACGACTGGAACACGACACCGCGATCCGGTCCCGGGCCGACGACGAACTCGCCGTCGACTTCGACCCGCCCGTCGGTCGGATGGCTCGAGCCCGGCGACGATGTTGAGCAAGGTCGACTTCCCGCATCCCGAGGCGCCGACGATGCAGACGAACTCGACCGGCCTCGACCGTCAGATCGATGCCGTCGAGCGCGAGCGTGGACGACCCCTTCCGGCCCGGGAACGACTTCACCAGACCCTCGATGAGCAGCTTGGGCGGGCAGTCCGATGTCGCTCATGGTCGGGCCCACGGCGAGGTGCGGTCGCGGAACCACCGTAGGAACAGGTCGCTGAGCACGCCGATGATCCCGAACACGATCAGCAAGCGCGAACATGCGGTCGACCTGCCGGAAGCGCTGGGCCCGGCTGATCCGCAAGGCGAGACCGTCGGGCGGCCGCGAGCAGCTCGGCGACGACGAGCATGAGCCAGGCGGCGGCCAGGTTGATGCGCGCGACGTCGACGAGGCCGGGCCACGAGTGCGGGAAGATCACCTCCCGCAACACCTTCCAGCGACCTGCGCCGAGCGTGTACGACACGCCGATGAGCTCACGCGGGACGGCGCGGGCCACGTCGGCCGACATCAAGATGTTGTAGAAGACGGTCCCGACCACGATCAGCGCGATCTTCGGTGTCTCGTCGATCCCGAGCCAGAACAAGAAGACCGGGAGCAAGGCGGTGGCCGGGATGTAGCGCAGGAACCCGATCTGAGGTTCGGCGAACGACTCGATCGAGCGGAAGCTGCCGATCAGCACGCCGATGCCGATGCCGAGCACGACGCTGATCCCGTACCCGATCAGCGACTCGTCGCGTGCTGGCCCACAGATCGCTCCACAGCTCGCCGCTGCGCGCCATCTCGAAGCCGGCGTTCCACGTCGAGGTGGGCGTCGGAACCAACGTCGACTTGTTCGTCATGCGCCGCGGCGACCAACCAGATGAGGAAGGGCACGATCACGCCGATGACGATCAGCACCCACCGCATCGACGACGGGATCTCACCACGCAGTCGGCCCAACGACGACTGCTTCCGGCCCCGCCCCTTGCCGGTCGGACGGGCCGGCGTGGTCGCGACCGATGCCGGCGCCGCGGGGGGAGCGGCACCTGCATCGGTCGTGAGGTCCTCGGTGGTCACAGGGGGCATCGACTGATCACGAGTTGGCGTCGATGTAGGCCTGGGTGAACGACTGGTCGAACAGGCCGTCGAGGCTCGCTTCCTCCGGGATCAGGCCGGCGTTCACGAGGAAGGGGTTGATCAGGGTGGCGGTGTACTCGAGCGACGTCGTGTTCGAGCCCGGCTGGAAGGCGGCCAACGCCTTCTCGGGAGTGAACAACGTGGTGCCCGGCATCGAACTGGGCGTAGTCCTCGGCCGACAGTTCCGCCGCCGTGGCCATGATCTGCTGAGCTTCCTCGGGGTTGGCCTTGATGTAGTCGAGCGTGGCGTACCAAGTGTTGACGATCGCCTGCACGTCGCCGGGGCAGTCGGCCACGAGGTCCGGGTTCAGCACCAGGTGGTCGGGGATCGTGCCGGGGTAGTCCTTGGAGCTGAACAACACCTTCGAACCCGGTCGCTCCAGCGCGGTGAGCGTCGACGGGGCGTACACCCCGACGGCGTCGAACTGACCGCTGCTGAACGCCGCCGCGGCGTCGGCGTTCGGCAAACCCCGGAAGTCGATGTCGGACTGCGTCATGTCCTTCGACGCCAAGCCCTGCAGGAGCAGGAAGTGATCGACCACACCAGGCTCGGCCGCGATGACCTTGCCCTCGCAGGTCTTCGATCGAGTTGATGCTCTGGTCGACGATGATGGCGTCGTTGCCGGTGGAGTTGTCGTTGACGAGCACGATGACCTGCTTGCTGCCCGACGCGACGCCGAGCATGGTGTCGTTCAACGTCTGGCTGTTGCCGTCGATCTCGCCCGCGACCATGGCGTCGAGCGACGAGATGTAGTCCGAGAAGTACTTCATCTCGACGTCGACACCGTTCGCCTCGAAGAGGCCCTTCTCGTCGGCGACGGCCCACGGGAACCAGCCGGGCCACGCGCTGTAGCCGAGCGTGATCTTCTTGCCGCATGTCGCCCCGCCCGTCGTCGTCCCGGTCGCTCCGCCCGCTGCGGGGGTCGTGTCGGTCGCCGTCGTCGAGCTGTCCGAGCTGCACGCGGCCGCGAACAGTAGGAAGAACACGAGGACGAGCGGCACGGCCAAGCGCGGGATCCGGGCTGTGTTCGTCGGTTTGCGCATTGTCGGTGGGTGGACGAGCTCATCGCCAAAGCGCCCGAGTTGGGCGAGATCCTCAAGGCGGCGGGAGCCGACGACGCCAAGGTGGGCGTGTGCCCTAAATCCGGGCACGACCTGCTGATCAAGACCGCCATCAAGACGCGCGGGCAGTTCGTTGGCTGCTCGGGATGGCCGGAGTGCGATGTCACGTACCCGCTGCCGCAGGGCAAGATCGAGGCGGTCGACGAGGTCTGTCCGGTGTGCGGCACGGCGCAGGTCAAGGTCATCCAGTTCCGGCAGAAGCCCATCACCATCTGTATCGATCCCAAGTGCTCGACCAACTACGAGCCGGAGATCAGCATCGGCGCGTGCAAGACGTGCGCCGAGGCCGGTCGCGTGGGAGATCTGACCGTGCGTCGCGGAGCGACCCGCAAGCGCTACGTTCGCTGCACCAACTACGAGGAGTGCGGCGTGAGCTATCCGCTTCCACAGCGCGGCGGATCTCACCGCGACAGGCGAGACCTGCGAAGCGTGCGACGCCCCGATGGTGGTCGTGGACACGGGCCGAGGGCCTTGGCGCATCTGCGTCGATCCCAACTGCCCGGCGAAGGCCGAGAAGGCCAAGGCGGCTCCGGCAAAGACGGCCAAGGGTCGCTCGGCGAAGCGCAAGCCACCCAAGCCGACGGTCGGGTAGTAGCCGCAGGCTCGCCGACCGGGCGAGAGCGCAGGTTCACACACGTGACGAGAGTGGGGGAGCGGCAGTGAAGATCGCAGTCATCCAGCATCGCTTGCGAGACAGCGTCGATGAGGATATCGAGGCGCTGCAGCGAGCGGCCGCGACCGCCGGGATCTGCGGCACCGACCTGGTGTTCATGCCCGAGCCACTCTCCCTGCTGGGCGACGACGTCGCGACCGAGCGCTTCTACGCCGGCTTGGACGGCTTGGGGGGCGTTCGGCTGATCCCGAGCACTGCGCCAGGGACGGACAGCTTCGCCGCCACCGCACCGCCGCTCGAGGGTCTCGAGGACCTCGGCCGCATCGCGTTGCTTGCTGGCGACGCGTGCATGACCGGTCTGGAACTCGTTCGCATCCTAGGTGACTCGCCCACCGTGGCGGTACTGGCGCCGCGCAGCGAAAACGATCTGCAGGCCGAGGCGGTCATGGAACTCGCCATCGGGCTGTCAGGATCGTTGGCAAGCCTTGTGGTGGTCACCGAGTGCGCCGGCTCAGAGCCGGGTGACATCGGCCACGGAGGCTCGGCGATCATCTTCATGGGCGAGGTCCTCGCCGAGGCGATGGGCCAGGACGACGAGACGCTGTTCGCCGAGATCGAGACCCCGCTAAGCAGGCCGGAGTCGCCCGAACCGCTTCCCACCATCGCCCCGATCCTGTCGCAGCGCGTCGCGCATCACCGCGGCGAGCAGGCCCCGATCGACTATCCCGCCGAACTGAGCTAGCGCCCGTTTGGCCCGCTTGAGCTCTCGACGATCGGGTCGCTGCTGTCGGAGCGCATGGTAGAATCACGCTGGCTTCAGGCTCACCGTTCGACTCTTCGCGCTGCGTCGACGCGGCGCTTCTCGCATGAAAGTGGGGGCTCATGCTCTATCCCAAGGTGACAGTCGTCGGCGCGGGCCAGGTCGGCGCGACCGCCGCCCAGCTCCTGCTGCTCCACCAGGTCGCCGACGTGGTCATGGTCGATGTCGCCGAGGGTCTTCCGCAAGGCAAGGCCCTGGACATGATGCACATGCGCTCGGTCGAGCGCTTCGGTCCCACTGTGACAGGCACCAACGACTACGCCGACAGCGCCGGTAGCGACGTCGTGGTCGTCACAGCCGGCCTGCCCCGCAAGCCGGGAATGACCCGAGACGATCTGCTGGCGGCCAACAGGGCAATCGTGGAGAGCGTGATCGGGCGGGTGGTTGCCGAGTCACCCGACGCCATCGTGGTCTGTGTGACCAACCCTCTCGACGTGATGACCTACCTGGCCAAGAACATCTCCGGACTGCCGACGAGCCGCATCTTCGGGATGGGCGGCGTCCTGGACTCGGCGCGCTTCGCCTACGCGATCGCGAGCAAGACCGGCGCGCCGATCGATACATCGACGCGCTGGCGATGGGCGCGCATGGCGACGCCATGGTGCCGCTGCCGCGCTTCTCGACCGTCGCGGGCCGGTCGCTTCACGATGCGTAG
>CAVVIC010000020.1:0-386466 GCA_963748045.1 uncultured Gammaproteobacteria bacterium | reverse complement strand
CGTCGCGAACGATCCGTCGTCGATCTCTAGCCGCCAGGCGCTGTTGGCCGAAGCGAACAATCTGGTCTCTCGGTTCAAGACCATGGACCAGCAGCTCGCCCAGATCAGCGACGAAGTTCGCACGCGGCTCACGGCGACCACCGACAGCGTCACCACGATCGGCACAACAGCTCGCCGACATCAACAAACGGCTCATCGAAGCCGGTTCTGCGTCGGGCAAGAGCATGCCTTCGGATTTGCTCGACAAGCGCGACCAATTGCTCGAGCAGCTAGCGGGTCTCGTGCAGGTTTCCACGGCCCAGCAGCGCGACGGCACCACGTCGGTGTTCATCGGCTCGGGTCAGGTGCTCGTGCTCGGCTTGGACTCGGCCACCGTGAAGGTGAGCCCGGGCAACGCCGACCCTCTGCAGCCGCAGATCGTGCTGACCGGGCTCGGCAGTAACGTCAACGTGACGCAGTTCATCACGGGCGGCGAACTTGGAGGCACGCTCGATTTCAGCCGCGAGATGCTGATGCTCGTGCGCTCCCAGCTTGGCCGGATCGTCGTGGGCCTGGTCGACACCGTCAACCAGGTGCATCGGAGCGGCATGGATGCGGAAGGCCAGATCGGCGGCGACTTCTTCTCCATCGCCGGGCCGCAAGCGTTTTCCTCGGGCACGAATACCGGCACGGGCAGCGTCGCCGTCACGATCACAGGCGTCGCCGCTCTCGAGCCAACGAATTACAAGCTGAGCTACGACGGCACTAACTACACGCTGCAACGTGTCGACAACGGTGCCGTCGTGCCGATGACGGGAACGGGCACGGGCGCGAATCCATTCCTGGCCCAAGGCTTGAGCATCGTGGTCAGCGGCGCGCCCGCGGCCAACGATCAGTTCTTCGTGAAGCCGCTCGAGCACGTGGCGGGGACGATGCAGCTGCTCGTGACGCGGCCGGTCGACATCGCGGCCGCCGCGCCCACCCGCACGATCGCCGCGCTCGGCAACGTCGGTACGGCTTCGATATCAGCGGGCAGGTCATCGACGTTACGAACGCGAATCTGTTGTCGACCGCGACGATCCAGTTCATCAATGCCACGACGTACAGCGTGAACGGCGCCGGAGCCTTCGCTTACACGACCGGCGCGAACATCGACGTGAACGGCACGCGCGTGCAGATCGCGGGCACCCCGGCGGCGGGCGATCAGTTCGTGATTGAGGCGAATACCGGCGGCACCGGCGACAACCGCAACCTACAGACCATGATCGATCGTCTCGGTCAGGGTGTGTTCAGCGGCAACACGAGCCTGCAGACCGCGACCGCCGCCCTCATCACCGACGTCGGCTCGCGCACGGCCGAGATTACCATCTCAGCGCGACGTGCAGAAATCCGCGCTCGATCAAAGTAAGGACCGACTCGAGTCGGTGCGTGGCGTGAACCTCGATGAAGAAGCCGCCGACATGCTCAATTCCAACAGCTCTATCAGCTGCGGCGAAAATGATGAGCGTCGCCGACACCCTGTTCCAAACGGTTCTCGCGGCGCTGAGCACGTTAATTTATGCGAGTCAGCAACGACACGCTACGTTCGGCATTCCTGGCTGCGCTCGACGCGGCTCAACGCCGCGTCATCGACACGCAGGAGAAGGTGTCGAGCGGGAGCGATCAATAAGCCGTCTGACGATCCAGTCGCTGCGGCGCGCATCGCGCACCTTGACGCATCGTTGTCGCGTCTCGACCAGTATCAAGTCGAATTCCGACTTCGCGCGCAACCAACTCGGGCTCGAAGAGTCGTCGCTGAACGACGTCATCAGCAACCTGCAACGTGTGCGTGAGCTCGCGCTACAAGCAAACAACAGCACCACTAGCGACACCGACCGCAAAGATATCGCCGCCGAGATCCGACAAACTCGCGACGCGTTGCTCGCCTCGCGAACACAACCGATGTCGACGGCCGGCACCTCTTCGGCGGCTATGTCGAGGCGGCCGAGCCGTTCCACGAAGACGGCGAACGGTGTGGTGGTCTACAACGGCGATCAGGGCCAACGAACGCTACAGATCAGCGACAGTCGATTCGTCGCGATCAACGACTCCGGTGCGGACGTGTTCCAGAAAATTCCGCAAGGTAACGGTACATTCGTCCTCGGGGTCAACCCGGCAAACACCGGCACCGGCGCGCTTGGCTACAGCAGCGTGACCAATCCGGCCGCCTGGGTTCGCGACACGTACACGGTGCGATTCCTGACGCCGACGACCTACGAGGTGCGTGACAGCGCCAATGCGCTGGTCTCCTCGGGCGCGTTCACCTCTGGGCAATCGATCGCTTTCCGCGGCATCGAGTTCGGCGTCGACGGCAGTCCCGCGGCGGGCGACACGTTCACCGCGGCACCGGCCGCGACCCGCGACGTGTTCGGGATGCTAAACGACATGATCGCCGTACTCGAGTCGGCGAGCAGCACCGGCGCGCAGCGGGCGCAGCTGCACAGCAACATGGGGCAGAG
Organism: uncultured Gammaproteobacteria bacterium; assembly: GCA_963748045.1. Taxonomy (GTDB): domain Bacteria; phylum Pseudomonadota; class Gammaproteobacteria; order Steroidobacterales; family Rariloculaceae; genus FEN-1219. The sequence continues at coordinate 383,989 of CAVVIC010000020.1, read as the reverse complement.
AATCGGCGATCTCGATAGCGCGTTGTCGCACATCATCGGTGCGCGGAGTGAGATCGGGGCGCGCGTGCGAGCGCTCGATCAGCAAGACTCCTTGAGCGCCGACTTCGCCGTGCACCTGAACACGACGCTGTCGTCCGTGCGCGATCTCGACTACGCAGAAGCGCTGAGCAAGCTCCAGAAGCAGCTGTTCGGCCTGGACGCCGCGCAGCAGACCTACGCGCGCACGCAAGACCTCTCCTTATTCAAATACATCTAGGGCCGGTTCCCATTTACGTTCCGGGCCCCCCGGTGGGCGCCGGACGCGAACCGCGTCTCAGAACCTCTCCTCAAGGATTCCACCGTGGGCCCGATAACCTGGGCATGACGACAGAGCTCTAGCCGGACGGCGGCTCGGTCGTAAGAGGCCAACAGCGGCCGTCTGGCAACCACGGTTACTTTTAGGAGAGTACGATCATGGCTCATGTCATCAATACCAACGTGCTGTCGCTGAACGCTCAGCGTAACCTGCGACCTTCGCAGGACAGCCGGCGACCGCGTTGCAGCGGCTGTCGTCGGGCCTGCGCATCAACAGCGCCAAGGACGACGCTGCCGGTCTCGCGATCGCAGCCGGTTCACGACCCAGATCAACGGTCTGAACCAGGCCGTCGCGCAACGCCAACGACGGCATCTCGCTCGCCCAGACGGCCGAAGGCGCCCTTGGACGAGCTCGACAACAACCTGCAGCGCATCCGCGAGCTCGCCGTGCAGTCGGCCAACGCGACCAACTCCGCGTCGACCGCGCCGCCCTCGACCAGGAAGTCCAGCAGCGCCTCGCGGAAATCAACCGCATCGCGACGCAGACCTCGTTCAACGGCCAGAAGGTGCTCGACGGCAGCTTCGGCACCGCGCCGTTCCAGGTCGGCGCGAACGTCGGCGAGACGATCGCGCGTCAACCTGACCACCGGCGTGCGTGCTGACCAGCTCGGTCAGATCGCGACCGCCACGGGCACGGCAGTGACGTCAGCACGCGCTGTCGGCGCACGGCCGGCGTGGACGCACGAACGCTCGCGCAACGTGCCGCAGCATCCAACATCGGCGCCAGCACGGCGGGTTCGCGGCTTCCGTCGCAACAGCTCGGGCCCGCATGCCGGTCGCACGGCGGCCTAGTGTACTCGAAGGTCCAGGCCATCAACGCCGCCGGCGATCCCGGGCCTGACCGCCACGCGACCAATGTCACCACGGTGCCGTTCTCCACCGTGCGGTCACCGACGCGGCGTCGACCTACACCTGACGGTGAACGGCCGGGCGATCTACACTACGGACGGCAACGCGATCAGCGGCTCGGCCGATGGCGGCGCGCTCGACGGCGAGTGACGTGGCGACGGGTGTCACCGCGCGTACGACAGCGCCAGCACCCGTATGCGTGTTCGAACGCCGTCGACGGTCGCGACATCACGCGTCAGCCAGACGGCCAGCTGACGGCCGCGGGCGTCGGCCGGTTGCGGACGACGCCGACGGCGGGTTCAACAGCGCGCAAACGACGCGCTCGCGCGGCACCGGCATGCGGCGGCCGCCCAGGAAGGCACCGTGCGCGGGTACGATCCGCCTGACGTCGCGGAGTCGATCACGCTCTCGGGCGCGAACGAGCCGACGTCGGTTACGCCGACAACGCTCGATCGCGCTCGGCTCCTCGGACCTGAACGCTGTCACGGTGTCGGTCAGTCGGTGACAACGCCACCCTCGGCCGTGTCGGACGCGGCCGCTGTCGGCGGTGAGCTCGCTGCGCAGCCCGCTCGGCGCGATCCAGAACCGCTTCCAGTCGACGATCGCCAACCTGGCGCCATGACGCGAGAACCTTCCGGCCTCCCGCAGCCGCATCCTCGACGCGGACTTCGCGGCCGAGACGTCGAACCTGACCCGCGCGCAGATCCTGCAGCAGGCCGGCACCTCGATGCTGGCGCAGGCGAATGCGCTCCGCAGGGCGTGCTGGCCCTCCTTCAGTAAGGGAGCGCGAAACGCGGGACGGACCCCGCGTATGAGTAGTGGATGACAGCGGGGGCGGTGACGCGGAGACGTGCCGCCCCGTTTTGCCAAGGGCGCGATGTGGCCTTACGGGGCCTCGCGATCCGAGGATACCAACGATGGTAGGTAACGTGACAGCAGTTACCGCGGCTCCCGCAAGGACGTCGGCGCCGTCGACGTCGGCGCCGTCGGGTCGGAGTTCCGCGGCGCCTGCGATGCCGGCCGGCAAGGCCACGTCGCAGAGCGGCGAAGATTTGCCGGCGGCGCGAGCGGCGGCGGCTACGCAGGATCTCGAAAACGCGCTGCGTAAGCTCAACGACACGATGGCGGCGGCGCAACGGAACTTGAGTTTCCGCGTCGACAAAGGCAGCGGCAGGACCGTGATTACGGTGGTTGACGCCGCGACCAAGGAAATTATCCGCCAGATCCCGTCCGAGGAAGTGTTGGTGGTGTCGCGAGCCCTCGAAGCCACCGGCGGGTTGCTCGATGCCCAGGCCTGAGCGTGGCATGCATCTTGCTGATGGTTAATGGGCGGCAGTGAGCCGTTCCTCTTAGCGCAGGCAGGGATCACCACATGGGCACCATCGCTTCATCGGGCGTCGGTTCCGGTTTCGACGTCAACGGGATCGTCCAGAAGCTCGTCACCGCCGAGGGCGCGCCGAAGAGCGCGCGGCTGAATCAGCAGGAAGCTAAGGTTCAGGGCAAGCTCTCGGCGCTCGGCACGCTGCGCGCGGCGCTGGCCAAGTTCCAGGACACGGTCACGGCGCTGAAGAGCCTCGACAAATTCCAGGGCCGCCAGACCACCCTTTCCACTCCTGATTTTCTGAGCGTGACGACCGACAGCACGGCCGTCCCCGGTAGCTATGCGGTCGAAGTGCAGCAGGTCGCGAGTGCGCAGAAGCTCCAGTCTGGCACGTTCGCGTCGAGCTCCACGGTGGTCGGTACTGGCACGCTGCAAATCACCGCGGGCGGTCAGATCTTTCAGATCGACATCGACAACACGAACGACACGCTGGCGGGGATAGCGTCGGCCATCAATTCATCGGCCGCCGGCAGCAAGGTCATGGCGACGGTCATCAGTGGCGCCACCGAGGCGCGGCTCACGATCACGGCCCGCGATTCCGGCCTTGCGAATGCCATGACGATCACGCAGAGCGGTGGCGATGGCGGCCTTGTGAAGGTCGAGTATCCCCCGTCGGGCGTCGGCATGACACAGCTCAGTCCAGCGCTCGATGCGCGCGTTCTCGTGGACGGGGTGCTCGCCACGAGTGCAACGAACTCCATCAGTGGCGCGATCACGGGCGTCACGCTGAACGTTGGCCAGGACAACGCCACGGGCGAGACCACTACGGTAAATGTCGACTACAACCGTACTGCCACGCGCAAGGCCGTCGGCGATTTCGCGACCGCGTACAACGGGGTCGTCGACGCGATCAAGAGCGTCGCGAGCTACAACGCAAGCACGAAGCAGGGCGGTCCGCTGTTCGGTGATACCGGTGTGGTGAACATCGCCGATCAGTTGCGCCGCGTGCTGACTTCGAGCGTGCCGGGCGTGAATCAGGCCACGGACATGCTGGCTGAGATCGGCATCAGCGCCGGGCTCGACGGCAAGCTCTCCGTCAACAGCACTCGGCTCGACGCGGCATTCAACACGAACTTCGATGGCGTCGGCCAGCTGTTCGCGGCGGACAAGGTCGGCGTCGCGGTCAAGCTCGGCGGTTTGCTCGATCAGTACGTTGGCGCGGACGGCCTGTTCGACAAACGCGCGTCGACGCTGAACGCGTCGATCAAGGACATCAGCGATCAGCGCGGCGCGCTGACCGACCGGCTGACGGAGCTACAGGCCCGTTACACAAAACAATTCAACGCGCTCGATTCGCTGCTCGCCAAGCTCCAGAGCACCAGCAACTATCTGACGCAACAGCTCGGCAACTTGCCGGGATTTCGATAGAGCGGACTTAAGACGAGGATCAGGTCATGAGCCATTCCGGATTGCAGAACTACCGAACCATGGGTGCCTACGGCAACCTGGCCGAGGCCACGCCTTACCGGGTCGTGCAGGTCATGCTCGACGCCGTGCTGGCGCGGATCGCGGAAGCGACCGGCCATCTCGAGCGTGGCGAGGTCGCGGCCAAGGGGGAGAAGATCGGCAAAGCGCTTGGCATCATCGAGGCGTTGATGCTCGGGCTCGACAAGGTCGGCGGCGGTGAGATCGCGGTGAACCTCGAGCGGCTGTACGAGTACGTGTCACGGACATTGTTACGTGCGCAGCTCGAAAATCGCAGCGACCTGCTGAAGGAGGTCGGCTCGCTGTTGCGCGAGATCAAGCTCGGCTGGGACGGCATTGCGCCGACTGCCAAGGCCTAATCTGTGGCGACGGCGCTCGACACCTTGCTCGAAATGACCGAGCGCGTTCAGGCGGCGATCGACGCCGGCGATTGGCAGCAGGCGAACGAGCTCGAGAGCGAGCGGCGCGCGCAGATCGAAAGGCTCGTCGCCGAGCAGACGGCCATGGACGTACGCCCGGTGTTGGACGCGCTTGCGCAGCGAACCCACCGGCTGATCGGCCTCGTGGAGCATCATCGACGGCGTGTGTTGCGGGAAGCCACGACGGTCACCGCGGGGCACGCTGCGGCGGCGCGCTACGTCGACAACCGGTAGTTAACGCAACTCACCAGCGTCTGCAGCTACCAAACTCGCCAGCCACTGCAACTATCAGAATTGCGAGCCACTGCACATAATTTTTGCGCAGGCCGCATAACATAACCCGCCATGGCAGACGCGCCCATTGGGGAGCGGTGCTACGCGGGGGCGGGCTTGCTCGCCCACCGAAAACTGTAATGAAACAGTTGGTTACGTGACATGAAGTCACATGGGGTTGGTCAGGGTCGTGTCCATCGGATGGGCGGGACCCGGGCAGCGGCAAGAGGTCGCGAAGGTGCAGTCAATGATCGATGCGAGCGTTGCTACCCACGCTTTTCCCGTAGGCCCATCGGCCGCCATTCACGATCTCGACCGGCTCATGCGCCAGGTCGCAGGCTACGACAGCACGGTGCTGATCCGCGGCGAGTCCGGTTGCGGCAAAGAACTCGTTGCGCGCCGCATCCACGAGCTTTCCGGGCGCGCGAGAGGCCCGTTCGTCCCAGTCAATTGCGGCGCGATTCCGCGCGACCTGCTCGAAAGCGAGCTGTTCGGTCACGAGAAAGGCGCGTTCACCGGCGCGCTGACCGCGCGCATCGGGCGGTTCGAGCTCGCCGACGGCGGCACGCTGTTCCTCGACGAGATCGGCGACATGAGCGTCGACATGCAGGTCAAGTTGTTGCGCGTGCTCCAGGAGCGCAGCTTCGAGCGAGTCGGTAGCGCCGAGACGCGCCGCTCGAACGTTCGGATCCTGGCGGCGACGCATCGCGATCTCGAGGCACGCACGGGCGTCGGCGAATTCCGCGAGGACCTGTTCTTCCGCCTCAATGTATTTCCGATCGTCGTGCCCCCGCTACGCGACCGCGTCGATGACTTGCCCGAGCTCGTCGCCGACCTCGTGAAGCGCGGCGAAGCGGAGGGTCGGCCGTCGATCACATTCACCGCCACGGCTCTGGGCTGCATGCGCACCTACGAGTGGCCCGGCAATATCCGCGAGCTGCAGAATCTCGTCGAGCGACTGTCGATCCTGCATCCAGGCAAGACAATAGACCGCGAGCACCTGCCACCCGCAATCGGCGAGCGCCGCAAGGTGGTGGCCCCGGCTGTCTCGGTCCTGCCGAGCGCGGGGCTCGATCTGCGTGAGCATCTCGGCAACATCGAAAAGCAGTTGATCTCGAGCGCGCTCGCGCAGACGGACGGCACGGTCGCGCACGCGGCTCGCCTGTTGAACCTGCGCCGCACGACGCTCGTCGAAAAACTCCGCAAGTACGATCTGCACGCGCACGCGTAGCAGACGCATACCCCATCTGGTCAACCCTCTGACGTGCCGTTCGCGGTGCGGTCGCAGCGCTGCGCGACGCATTCTCCGTAGCGAAGCCGATTTTCCGGCCGCCGAGCGTCAATCGGTTGACGCAGTGCCCCGTCCGCTGCGCCGCACCCCGCGCCGTTGCTCGGTTTCGGCTCCAGGCACGGAACTTGCTCCAGCCGTTGCGAGGTACAGCAATGGCCGACAACAGTTTGGCAATCGAATCCGCGCCGCTCGGCGAGCTCGAGAAGGCGTTCAGCGTCTTCAACAAGCTTTCGGCGGAGCTGCAAAGCTCGTATCAAGTGCTCCAGCAACGCGCGGCTGCGCTGACGACGGAGCTCGAGGACGCGCGCTGCGCCCGCGAACGCGCAGCGCACGAGGCAGAACGAACGGCCGAGCGGTTGCGCTCGCTGCTCGGCACGCTGCCGGCCGGCGTGATCGTCGTCGACGAGGCCGGCCTGATACAGGAATACAACCGCGCCGCCGAGGACTTGCTCGGCCCCGGTCTCACGGGCACGCCGTGGCAGAACGTCGCCCGGGCAATGCTCGAGCATCCCCTGTCGGCCGGCGGCGATTGGTTGACGCGCGCGGGTCGCCGAGTGTCACTCGCGACGAGTCTGTTGCCGCAACAGTCCGCCCGCATCATTCTGTTGACCGACGTGACGGAGACGCGCGCGCTTCAGGAGCTCGTGAGCCGCAATCAGCGGCTGTCGGCGATCGGCAAGATGGCCGCGAGCCTGGCGCACCAGATCCGCACGCCGCTCACCGGCGCGCTGCTGTATTTGTCGCAGTGCCGCTCGCGGCGCGACGAGGTACAGCGCTCCACATTGCTCGAAAAGGGCATCGATCGGTTGCGCCATCTCGATCTGCTCGTGCAGGACATGCTCGTGTTCGCGCGCGGCAAAGGCCCCGGCGAGCGCGTGCGCGTAGCCGACCTGTTCAGGGCCGTGCACGACGCGGCGACCGCCGTCAAACCGCAGGGCGCACACCTCGTGATCGATGGCACCGATACGCTCGTCGAGCTCGACGGCAACCGCACCGCGTTGACCGCGGCGCTCACGAATCTGATCAACAACGCGTTCGAGTCCGCTCCGAACGTCGTCGTGACGCTGAAGGCGCGGCTCCACGGCGATCGCATGGAGTTCACGGTGAAAGACAACGGGCCGGGCATCGCGCCGAGCATTCAGTCGCGCGTGTTCGAGCCGTTCTTCTCGACCCGCGCCGCCGGCACCGGCCTCGGGCTCGCGGTCGTGAAGACGGTGACGGAAGCGCACGGCGGCGAGCTCGTGCTGCATTCGACGCCGGAACGCGGCACGAGCATCGAGCTCGACCTGCCGCGCGTCGCTGCGCTCGATCCGCCGCTCCCGCCTGCCACCGAAGTGCGGGAGGTTGCATGACCAACCACGCCACCGTGCTCGTCGTCGAGGACGATCGGCCTTTGCAGGACGCGCTCGTCAGCACGCTCGAGACTGCGGGCTTCAACGTGCTCGCCGCTGCGGACGGTGGCGAGGCGCTCAAGGTTCTGAACGATACCGCCGTCGACTTGATCGTCAGTGACGTGCAGATGCAGCCGGTCGACGGCCGCGAGCTGCTGCGTCGCTTGCAACAGCGCCCGTCGTCGCCGCCCGTGCTGCTCATGACGGCTTACGGGACGATCGACCAGGCGGTCGCCGCGATGCGCGACGGCGCCGTCGACTATCTCGTGAAGCCGTTCGAAGCCGAGGAGCTCGAGCGTCGCGTCGCGCGCTATGCGCGGCCGGCGGCCGCCGCGGCGCGCGGTGGCTCGGAGCCGGTGGCCGAGGACCCGCGCAGCCGCGCTCTGCTCGCGCTCGCGCAGCGCGTCGCGCAGGGCGACGTGACCGTACTGCTGCACGGCGAAAGCGGCACCGGCAAAGAAGTGCTGGCGCGCTTCATCCATACGCATTCGAAGCGCAGTGCAGGCCCGTTCGTGGCCGTGAACTGCGCGGCCATCCCGGAGCAGATGCTGGAAGCGCTCCTGTTCGGCTACGAGAAGGGCGCGTTCACCGGGGCTCAGGCTCGCAGCGTCGGCAAGTTCGTGCAGGCCAACGGCGGCACGCTGTTGCTCGACGAAGTCACGGAAATGGACCTGTCCCTGCAGGCCAAGTTGCTGCGTGTGCTGCAGGAGCGCGAGGTGGAGCCGCTCGGCGCCAGCAAGCCGCTGCCGCTCGACGTGCGCGTGATTGCGACCACCAATCGCGACCTCGAACAGGCCGTGCGCGAGGGCGAGTTCCGCGAAGATCTCTTTTACCGCTTGAGCGTGTTCCCGCTGAGGATTCCGCCGCTGCGTGAACGGGCCGGTGACGTGCCCGCGCTCGCCCAGCGCTTCGTCGAAACGCGCAGCGCGCGCCCGCGGCTGCTGTCCGCCGAAGCCGTGGCACGGCTCGCGGCTCACGGCTGGCCCGGTAACGTGCGCGAGCTCGAGAACGTCATGCAGCGTGCCCTGCTTTTGTCCGAAGGCGAGCCGCAGATCGAGGCTCATCACTTAGGCATCGCAGGCGAGCCGGTGCGCGATGCGCAGGGTGCGACGCGCGCTCCCGGTGCCGATCTGGCTGGCGAACTGTGGGAAGAAGAGACGCGCCGCATCGTGGCGGCGCTCGAGATGAACCACGGTGTGCGCACGAAGGCGGCCGAGCAGCTCGGCCTCAAGGATCGCACGCTGCGTTACAAGCTCCAGAAGATGCGCGCCGCCGGCGTGAAAGTGCCTGGCGATCGCGTGTGAAGACCGAGGAGTCACAACGATGAGTGGAGTCGAGATGACCCGTCTCCTGGCCGAGATGCAACGGCTCGGGGCCGTTGCCGACCGGCGGCCGGAGACGACCGTCACGCACGAGACCGGCGGCTTCGCCGAGCTGCTGCAGTCGTCGATCGACGCGGTCAATCGGGCGCAGAACACGGCGACCGACATGGCCGCGTCGCTCGAGCGAGGCGACAAGTCCGTCACGCTGCCCGAAGTCATGATCGCGATGCAGAAGGCGAGCCTGTCGTTCCAGGCGATGACCGAGGTGCGTAACCGCCTCGTCAACGCTTACCAAGAAGTCATGAACATGCCGATCTAGCGATCGATGATCGAGGACACCAATGGCAGACATTGAACAATCCGCACAACCCGCCGCCGCGCCGCTCTATGCGCTGCTGCCGCCTGCGATCAGGCAGATCCTGCTGTTCGTCGGTGTCGCAGCGGCCGTGGCCGTCGGGGTCGCGATGGCTCTGTGGTCGCAGGGCGAAAATTACACGCCGCTGTATTCCGGCTTGGGCGACCGCGATTTGAGCGAGATTACGGCGCAGCTCGATAGCGCGAAGGTGCCGTACAAGCTCGACTCGGGTAACGGCAGCCTGTTGGTACCTGCCGACCGCAAGTACCAGGTCCGCATACAGCTTGCGAGCTCCGGTCTGCCGCATGGCACGGGTCTCGGCGTCGAGGAGATGTCGGGGCGCACCTCGTTCGGCCAGACGCCGTTCATGGAGAACGCGCTGTACGTGCGCGCTGTAGAGAACGAGCTCGCGCGCACGATCGGCGCCATGCAACCGGTCGAGATGGCGCGCGTGCACCTCGCGCTGCCGCCGCAATCGGCTTTCATAAGACAGAAGCGCGAGCCGAGCGCATCGGTGATGCTGAAATTGTTCGCGGGTCGTCGACTCGACGACGCGCAGGTTCAGGCCGTCGTGCACCTCGTGGCTTCGAGCGTGCCGGATCTCACGCCGTCTCACGTCACGGTCGTCGATCAGAGTGCCGGCCTCTTGACCAGCACGAACGACGATTCCAGTTCCGGCATGAGCAGCTCGCAGTTCGAATACCGCCGGCAGCTCGAGGAAGGGTACGCGCAGCGCATCACGAATCTCGTCGGCTCGATCGTCGGCGCGGAGCGTGTGCGAGCGAGCGTGACCGCCGAGGTCGATTTCACGCAAGTTGAACAGACGCGCGAGAGCTTCGACCCGGCCGTGCAGACTGGTCCGCAGCGAGCAGAGCAGCGAGGACACTCGGCGTGGGGAGGGCGTGCAAGGCGTGCCCGGCGCGCTCAGCAATCAGCCGGCGCAAGTGGCGCGGCCACCGGCCGCCGCTGCGCAGGCGACCACCGAGACACCCGTGAGCTCGACGAAGTCGCAGACTCGTAACTTCGAGCTCGACAAGACCGTGAGTCACACGCGCCAGGCGGTCGGCTCGGTCAAACGCCTGTCGATCGGCGTGCTCGTCGACAACAGACCGCCGGCGCAAGCGCGCGGCGCGTCGATACCGCTGACGGAGCAGGAAGTCACATCGTTGACGACGCTCGTGAAGCAGGCCGTCGGTTTCGACGAAATGCGCGGCGACACGATCTCCGTCATCAATTCGGCGTTCCAGCAGACGCCCGCGGTCGCGGCTCCGGCCGCGACGCCGATGTGGCAGAACCCGCAGATCTGGAGCATCGCGCGGCAGGTGCTCGGCGGGCTCCTCGTGCTCGCGCTCGCGTACTTCGTGTTGCGGCCGATGATGCAGATGTTGACTCGCCCGCAGCCGATCGCGGCGGCGCCCATGGGCGCCGAGTACGCGGCTCAGCTGCAGCCCGTCATGGTCGGTGGCCGGCCGATGGCGTTGCCGATGGGCTATGACGATCGAATGGCCGCGGCGCGCAGCGTCGCCGGCCAGGACCCGCGCCAGGTAGCGCAAGTAGTTCGTAGTTGGGTAGGCGAAGACAATGGCTGAAGCAGCGACCATCGGCGGCACGCAGCGTGCCGCCATCCTGTTGATGACGCTCGGCGAGCAGACGGCCGCGGCCGTCCTGCGCCAGTTGGACGTCGGAGAAGTGCAGAAGCTCGGCACCGCGATGGCCGGGCTCGCGGACGTGCCGCGCGAGCACGTGACCGACGTGCTCGGGCAGTTGCTCGTGGCCGTGCAGGGCAAGACTGCGATCGGCATCGGCAGTAACGACTATTTGCGCAAGGTGCTGACCGAGTCCCTCGGCGAGCGGCGAGCGGGCGCGCTGCTCGGCCGCATCGTGAAGGGACGCGATTCCACCGGCATCGACGCATTGAAATGGATGGATCCGCGCGCGGTGGCCGAAGTCATCAAGGCCGAGCACCCGCAGATCGTGGCGACGATCCTCGCGCATCTACCGAGCCAGCAGGCGGCGGACGTGCTGCGCACGTTCGAGGAGGCCCAGCAGGCCGACATCGCGCTGCGAGTGGCACGACTCGACGAGGTGCCGGAGACGGCGTTGCAGGAGCTCGATGCGATCGTTGAGCGACAGACGAAGGAAGCGGCGACTGTGAAGACTGCGCGGCTCGGCGGCGTGAAGGCTGCGGCCGAGATGATCAACCTGCTCGGCGCCGGTGCGCAGACCACGATGATCGACACGATCAAGAACGAAGACGCAGAGCTCGGCGAGCTGATCAAGGACGCCCTGTTCGTGTTCGAGAACCTACTGAAGGTCGACGACCGTGGCATGCAGGCCATCCTGCGCGAAGTGCAGGCCGACACGTTGGCGACGGCGTTGAAAGGCGCCGACGAGGAGATTCGCGAGAAGGTCTTCAAGAACATGTCGAGTCGCGCGGCCGAGATTCTGCGTGACGACATCTCGACGAAGGGCCCGGTGCGCTTGAGCGAGGTGGAACAGGCGCAGAAGGAAGTGCTCGCCGTTGCGCTGCGGCTCGCCGAGGAAGGCACGATCATGCTCGCGAGCGGCGGTGAGGAATTCGTGTGAGGCGTTCACGGATCATCGGCAAGGACCAGGCGGGCGGCGCCGCGAGCTTCGACTTTCCGGCCGTGGACCCCACGGCTGCCGACGCGTTGCGCGGCGCAGCCAAAGGCGGCGCTCATCTGCTCACGGCCGGGCAACTCGACACGCTGCAGCGGCAGGCGCAGGACGAGGCGCGGCAGCGCGGCTTCGATGAAGGGCTCGCGGCCGGCAAAGCCGAGCTCGCGTCCCGCATCGCGCGGCTGACGGCGCTCGGCCATGCGTTCACTCAGCCGTTTCAGGCGCTCGAGCAGGCTGTCGAAGACGAGATCGTCGCGTTGGCCGTGCAGCTCGCCGGCCATCTCGTGCGGCGCGAGATCGAGCGCGATCCGGTCGTGCTGCAAGCTGCGATCCACGATTGTCTCGCCGTGCTCGCGCCGAGCGTTCGCGACGTGACGTTGTATCTGAACACCGAGGATGCGGCGCTGTTCCGCGGCCAATTGCCGCCGCAGGCCGAGCTGAAATTCAAGCTTGCGACGGATCCCGCGCTCGCGCGTGGCGATCTTCGCGTCGCGAGCGGAAGCTCGCTTGTCGACGGCAGCCTGGCCGTGCGCTGCGCCGAGATCATCGCCGCGACGCGTGTCGGTGGTGGTGCGCCGGAGCAGCGCGGGTGAGCCAGATCGCGGACCCCGCGGTACTCGGTACGCGGCTCGCCGCGCGGCTCGCCGCATTGCGCATCGCGCCGCACCGCTCGCGAGGGTTCGTTGCACATGGCGTGCTGCGCCGCCTGGCCGGCATGACGCTCGAGGCCACGGGCTGCGAGGCGCCGGTCGGCAGCCGCTGTCTCGTCGTCGACGGCGACGGCAGCACGGCCGAGACCGAAGTCGTGGGCTTTTCAGGTGAATCGCTGCTGCTCGTCGCGACCGACGAGCTCGGCGGCGTGAAGCCCGGCGCGCGCGTGATTCCGAGTCACAAGGTATTCGAAGCCTGGGCCGGTCCGGGGCTGCTCGGTCGTGTGATCGACGGTGCGGGTCAGCCGCTCGACGGCGCCGGGCCGCTACGCTGCGAGGACCGCATCAGACTCACGCCGCGGCCGATGAATCCCCTCGATCGACGGCCGATTCGCGAGCCGCTCGACGTGGGCGTGCGCTCGATCAATGCGTTGCTGACGGTCGGTCGCGGTCAGCGTTTGGGTCTCTTCGCCGGCAGCGGCGTAGGCAAGAGCGTGCTGCTCGGCATGATGACGCGGTTCACGACGGCGGACGTGATCGTCGTCGGGCTGATCGGCGAGCGCGGTCGCGAGGTGCAGGATTTCGTGTCGCAGTATCTGACGACGGTCACGCGCCGCCGCGCCGTGATCATCGCGACGCCGGCCGACAGGCCGCCGTTGGTCCGCGTGCACAGCGCGCTGCTCGCGACGAGCATCGCGGAGTACTTCCGCGATCAGGGCAAGAACGTGCTGCTCCTCATGGATTCGCTGACGCGCGTGGCACAGGCACAGCGCGAGATCGCACTCGCGATCGGCGAGCCGCCGGTGACGAAAGGGTACCCCGTGTCGGTGTTCGCGAAGCTGCCGCAGCTCGTGGAGCGCGCCGGCAACGGCGGTTCGGCGGGTGGCTCGATCACGGCGATCTACACCGTGCTGACCGAAGGCGACGACCCGAACGATCCCGTGGCCGACGCCGCGCGCGCGGTGCTCGACGGCCACATCGTCCTGTCGCGCCGTATCGCCGAGACGGGTTTGTATCCCGCGATCGACGTCGAAGCGTCGATCAGTCGGTTGATGCCGATGATCACTTCGCCCGAACATCAGGCGCTGATCCGGCGATTTCGGCAGCTGAATTCCGCGTATAGCCAGAACCGCGATCTGATCACGATCGGGGCCTACACCAAGGGCAGCGATCCGCGTGTCGACGAGGCCATCCACTACTGGCCCGCGATCCAGAAGTTCCTGCAGCAGGACGGCAACGAATCGATTCCTTTCCCGAACAGTGTCGAAGCTTTGAAAGCGTTGTTCGGTCCGCAGCCGACGCGTGAGGCCAATAAATGAACCGTGCATCCCGCCTCGAGCCGATCGCCGAGTTCGCCGGCAAAGTCGAGGACGAAGCGGCGCGCCGCCTGGCCGCCAGTGTGACCGCCATCCAGAACAAGGAGACGGAGCTTACGCAGCTGCGCAGCTATCTCGCCGAATACCGCCAGCAATTGGAGGCGCAGCAGCAGTCCACCGACAGCCTGCGTTGGCAAAACGGCCGCGCGTTCCTTGCACGCCTGTGCGCCGCCGTGGCCGCGCACGAAACGGAGCTCCAGAAGGCCGTCGAACGCCATCGGCTCGAGGCCGAGCGTTGGCGCGAGTCGTACCGCCGCTCGAAGTCGCTCGATCAGGTCGTCGAACGCGGGCACCGCGAGGCCCATCAGGAGCTGCAGAAACGCGCGCAGGCCGAGCTCGACGAACAGGCGCTGCGACGCTCGCTCGGAGGTCATTAGCCGCCGGGGTCTGGCATAGCTGTTGCACTAGTCCCTGCATGATCGACTCCGTCTGTCAGCAGGGTCCATGGAGCTCGTAGCCTCCCTACCGCCCGAGTTGGCCGCGCTCGCGGACCCGACGGCCCGCGCCGCCGCGCCACCCTTGCGTCCGACCGACCAGGACGATGCGGCTGCGGCCGCTGCAATGCCGTTCGAATGGTTGCTCGGCCTCATGACGATGCCTAGCCTAAGCGGTGAAAGTTTGCCGGCCACCGGCAACGCGCTGCCTGCCGGGGCCGTCGACGCGGCCTGCGACTCGACCGCGCCGTCGAGCGCGCTTGCGAAGCCCGTCACATCTCAAACGCTGCCTGGCACGGCAGGCGCCGATCTGCTCGCGCGGCTGAAGCTCGCAGCTGCCCCCGCGGTAAGCAGCCAGAATTCCGCGTCGCCCGCGCAACCGGCCGACGCCCTGACTGCGAACGCGGCGCTGCCCCTCGCCGAGCTCGACTTGTCCTCGACTCCGGAGGCCGCTGCCACGAAGCCGGCCGTGGTGGCCTCGACCACACCGGCCGCGGTAGCGGAGGTGCCGGCGACGCCCGGCCCCGAAGTGGCCGCAGCGCTCGACGTGGCGCTGCCGCAAACGGCCGCTTTGGACCCGTCGTCGAAATCGCTGCGCGCGGGCCAGGTGCGCGGGGCCGATCGGGCGCCGACGAGGTCGGCGGCGGCCTTCTCTACGGAGCTGCGTGCGGCGCAAGGCAGCGCGACGGCCGCTCCGACGCCCGTCGCCGAAGTCGCCGACGCCGCAGCTCGACCCGTGCGTCGCGAGGCGACGCTCGATACCTTCGCGCTGCCCGTCACCGTGTCGTCGGGCGATGCCGCCGCGCCGCCGACCAACGCGACGCCGGCGCTCGCGCCGACGCAGCCACATGTCGCGACCGCAGCTGCGCCGGCGGCCGACGCTTCCGCAGCTGGCGGGTCACGGTGCGGCGATCGACATGCGCGCGGACAACTGGCACGAAGCGCTCGCGAGCCGCGTGCAGGTGCTCGTCGATCAGAACATCGGCGAAGCGCACATCAAGCTGAATCCCCCCGAGCTCGGCGCCGTCGACATCAAGATCTCGCTCGTCGACGACAAGACGTTCGTGCAGCTCACGGCCGGTAACTCCGCCGCGCGCGACGAGCTGACCCAGAGCCTGCCGCGGCTGCGCGAGCTCCTGTCCGCGAGCGGCCTGTCGTTCGGTGGCGCGAGCGTGCACGGCGGCAGCGCCGGGCAGAGCGGCCACGAGCGTGCGCCGCGCGTCGTGGTGCCGGCGTACGCGCCATTCGCCGTTGCGGACGACGACGAGTTCGGGCCGGTTCGAATCACGGCCCGGCCGACGGGCCGCATCGACCTGTTCGCCTGAGCCGGCCGCGGCGGCGGACCGTCACCGCGCCGTAGAAACGCCAATTTTCCGGCGCTTCGCTGGCGCCTACCCCATCGCTAACACATTGTTCCGGCTGGAAATCGGTCGGGGACCGCCTGTGGCACGGAACTTGGAATCCGACTCGCGAGTTCAGTTTCTGCAGGAGTGCTAAGCGATGGCCGAGGCGACGAAGGACACGGATACGGAGGCCCAGCTGGAAGGCAAGGGCAAGGAAGGCAAGGCGAAGGACAAGCCCGAGTCGAGTGGTCCGAACCACATGAAGCTCGTGATCGTCGGCGCAGTGGCTCTGTTCGTCGCGGTGCTAGGTGCCCAGGTCGCGGCGCCGCTGTTGAACCGCGTCATCGAAGGCCACGGGCAAACAGCCACCCCGGCTGCGGAAGGCGAGCAGGCGGCCGAAGAAGCCGCGCCGATCGAGCTCGCGGCCGCGGAGCCAGAGAAGGCTGAGAAGCAGGAGCCGCTCGAGCCGGCGCAATACGTGCCGCTCGATCCACCGTTCGTCGTGAGCTTCGACGAGGAAGACGGCACGCGCTACGTCCAGATGCAGGTGCAGGCGATGGCGCGCAGCGAGAAGACGATCGAAGAGATCAAGAAGCACTCCCCGGCCCTGCGTAACTCGTTTCTGTTCCTGCTTGGCAGCTACAAGCTCGAGGAGCTCACGACGCTCGCGGGCAAGGAGAAGCTGCGCGCCGAGCTGACGAAGAAGGCCAACGAGGTTCTCGCGAAGAACGGCAGCGAAGGCCAGATCGAAGAGCTGTACTTCACGAACTTCGTCGATTCAGTAGGACGAGCCGCGTCATGGCTGCGAATCCCCCCAACGCCCCCAGCGCCGGCCAGCCGCCGGCGCGCCCCGACATCAGCAATGCTGAAGTCGAGGCGTTGCTCGAGAAAGGGCGGCGCCGCCGCGCCCGCTGCCCGGAGTGCCGCAGCCGTTCGATCTCGTGCGCCGACGACCGGATCGTGCGCGGCCGCATGCCGACGCTCGATCGCCTGAACGAGCGCTGGGTGACGGAGTTCCAACGGAAGTTGGGCGACCTGATACACCAGCCGCTCGAGGTCACGCTGCAGGAAGTCCAGCTCGCGCCGTACGGCAAGTGGCTCGCAGCGCTGCCGGTGCCGACGAGCTTCAATCTCTTCTCGATCAAGCCATGGCCGCGCAACGCGCTCGTTGCCGTCGACGGCAAGCTGCTGTTCGCGCTCGTCGAGCGCTACTACGGCGGCGGCGGCCGCGCGGCCGCGAACCCGGCGCGCGACTCGCTGACGCCGACCGAGCAGCGCCTGAACAAAGTCATCGTGGACCTCCTGACCGATCACTTCCGACGCGCGCTCGCGCCGGTGGCGACGCTCGAGTTCCAGCACGCGCAGACCGAAATCAACGCGAGCTATCTGAACATGGCCACGCCGAGCGAGACCGTCGTCGTCACTCGCGTCGAGGTCACGCTGAACGCCGTCGGTGGCTCGATCTGTCTGATCCTGCCGTTGTCGTCGTTCGAGCCGGTGCGCGACAAGTTGGCCGAAGGCTTGAAGACGGTGTCGCCCGAAACGCGGCAGCGTTGGCGCCAGGGGCTCCGCTCGCAGCTCGAGAGCACCTACCTCGATCTCACTACCGTGTTTCTCGAGGCCGACATCAGCATGCGCGAGCTGCTGCAGATGAAACCCGGCGACATCCTGCCGATCGAGATGCCGAAGACCGCCGTGTTGCGGTCCGGCGCTCGGCCGCTGTTGCGCGGCAAGTTCGGGCGCTCGCGCGGCTATAACGCCGTCAGCGTGCTCGAGGCCGTCAAGAGCCCTGCGAACCTTCCCGAGGAGACCCTTCGATGAGCACCCCCGAGAACCAAGTTGCGGCGGCCGATTTCGCCGAGTTGCCGCGCAACGCCGCCGGCGGCACCGGTCAGCTGAACCTCGATTTGATCATGGACGTGCGACTCGTGCTGACGCTCGAAGTCGGGCGCACGCGGATCAGCGTGCGCAACCTGCTCGGGCTGACGCAGGGCTCGGTCGTCGAGCTCGACAAGCTCGCGGGCGAGCCGCTCGACGTGCTCGTGAACGGCACGCTCGTGGCCCATGGCGAGGTCGTGGTCGTGAACGACAAGTTCGGTATCCGGTTGCTCGACGTCGTGAGCCCGGAGAAGCGCGTGGAGTCGCTGAAGGAATGAAGCGCGTCGTCGCAAGCGTCGCGTCGTTGCTGACGGCCGATGCCGCGTTTGCGGCGCCGGGCGTCGCGCTCGCGGATCTGTCGAGCGTGATTCTGAGCCTGACGCTCGTGATCGGGTTCATCTTCGGCGCGGCCTGGCTCGTGCGGCGCGCGCCGTTCTCGATGGGTCGTGGCAGCGGTCCTTTGAAAGTGCTCGCGGCGCTGCCGCTCGGTGCGAAAGAACGTCTGCTGCTGGTCGAAGCGCGGGGCACGGAGCTCTTGATCGCCGTGAGCCCGGCCGGTGTCTTCAACGTCGGCACGCCGTCGGCGCAGCGCAGGCTGCGCGCACGCCGGCCGAGCCCACCTTCACGCTGCCGGAGCAGCCATGAGAATCGTTCGCTACGTAGTGGTCGTCACGCTGTTGCTCGTGCTCGGTCACGACGCGTTCGCACAGTCGCTGCCGGCCGTGACCGTGAGCCAGCTCGGTAACGGTCAGCAGACCTACTCGCTCAGCATCCAGGTGCTGGCGTTGATGACGGCGCTGACGGTGCTGCCGGCGCTGCTGCTGTCGATGACCGCGTTCACGCGCATCGTGATCGTGCTTGCGATTCTGCGCCAGGCGCTCGGCACGCCGCAGACGCCGCCGAACCAGGTGCTGATCGGCCTCGCGCTGTTCCTGACGTTCTTCGTCATGTCGCCAGTGTTCACGCGCGCCTACGACGAAGCCCTCGTGCCGTACATGGCCGGCGAGCAGGACGCGATGACGGCTGCGAAGAACGCGATCGTGCCGCTGCGCGGTTTCATGATGGATCAGGTGCGCGAGAACGACCTGAAGCTGTTCGTCGAGCTGTCCGGCCACGAGCCGTACGCGGGGCCGGAAGAAGTGCCGCTGTCGGTGGTGATCCCGAGCTTCATCACGAGCGAGCTCAAGACCGCATTTCAGATCGGCTTCCTGATCTTCATCCCGTTCTTGATCATCGATCTCGTCGTCGCGAGCGTGCTGATGTCGATGGGCATGATGATGCTGTCGCCGATGCTGATCTCGCTGCCGTTCAAGATCATGTTGTTCGTGCTCGTCGACGGCTGGTCGCTGCTCGTCGGCACGTTGGCGTCGAGCTTCTTAGCCTGAGGTAACCATGACGCCCGAATCCGTCATTATCATCGGTCAACAGGCGCTCGTCGTGACCGCGATGCTGGCCGCGCCGATGCTGCTCGCGGCACTGGCCGCCGGTCTCCTGATCGGCGTCTTCCAGGCCGCCACGCAGATCAACGAAGTGACGCTCTCCTTCATTCCGAAGCTGCTCGTGCTCGCCGCTGCGCTGTACGTCGGCGGCGGTTGGATGCTGAAGGTCCTGCTCGGTTACACGGAATCGCTGATCAAGAGCATTCCGCAGCTCATAGGGTGACCATGCTGATTCCGCTCGACATGCTGCAAGCAATGCTGACGCGCGAGCTCGGCTTCACGGTCTGGCCGTTCTTCCGCGTCGCCGGCGTCATGATGGTGGCGCCGATCTTCGGCGCGCACCTCGTGCCGAAGCGCGTGCGGCTGACGTTGGCCGTGGCGATCACGGTCGTCGTAGGGCCGATGCTGCCGCCGACCCAGCCTTTCGAGCTGTCGCTCGCGACCGGCCTCGTCGTTGCACAGGAAGTTCTGATCGGCACCGCGATCGGCTTCTGTCTGCAGATGATCTTCGACGCGTTGATCGTCGCCGGCCAGACCATTGCGATGAGCATGGGACTCGGCATGGCGATGATGGTCGACCCGCAGCGCGGCATCTCGGTGCCCGTGATCAGCCAGTTCTTCGTGATCCTGGGCACGCTGATATTTCTTTCGCTCGGTGGCCACCTGCGCGACCTTGCGGTTGCTCTCCGACAGTTTCTCGGTGCTGCCGGTTGGCCACTCGCTGTCGACGAACGGCCTGTTCATGCTCGCGAACTGGGGCGGCCAGCTGTTTGCCGGCGCGTTGCGGATCGCGCTGCCGGCCGCCACGGCTCTGCTGATCGCGAACATCGCGTTCGGCATCATGAGTCGCGCCGCGCCGACGTTGAATCTGTTCGCGGTCGGCTTGCCCGCCGGCTTGTTGATCGGCTTCCTGCTGCTGCTCCTGAACATCGGGCACCTGAGCACGCTGCTGACCGAGTTCCTGTCCACCACGCTGACGTTCCTCATGCAGGTGCTTGGCGCCTGAGACAGCCATGGCAGAGAACGACACACAACAACACGACCGCACAGAACAAGCGAGCACCAAACGGCTCGAAGACGCGCGCGCGCGTGGCCAGGTGCCGCGCTCGCGCGAGCTCGCTGCGACGGCCGTCGTGATCTCCGCCTCCCTCACGTTGCTGATCGCTCGCGACTACTACGCGACGAGTCTTGCGCGGTTGTTCGAGCTCGGCCTCAATGTGCCACGCGCTGCGTTGTTCGACGCTGGCGTGCTGCCGAAGGCGCTCATCGACGCTCTCGCGCAGGGCCTCGAACTGTTGGCGCCGGTCGCGATAGCGACGATCGGTGCGGCGGTCCTGGGCACGACTGGCGCTCGGCGGCTGGGCGTTCAGCACCGAAGCGTTGGTGCCCGATTTCTCGCGGCTGAATCCCGTCACGGGCATGAAGCGCGTGATGAGCGTGAACGGCCTGATCGAGCTCTTGAAGGCGCTCGCGAAGTTCGCGATCGTCGCCGTGATCGCGGGCCTCCTGTTGTGGCGGTTGAGCGGCGATTTCCTCTCGCTCGGCACGCTGACGCTCCAGGTGGCGATCGGTCGCGCGGCGTGGCTCGCCGGCATCTCGCTGGCCGGGCTCGCGGCGAGCCTCGTGCTCATCGCGGCCGTGGACGTGCCGTTCCAGTTCTGGCATCACCGCCGGCAGCTGCGCATGACGAAGCAGGAAACCCGCGACGAGCTGAAGGAGACCGAGGGTCGGCCCGAGGTTCGGTCGCGCATCCGCAATCTGCAACGCTCGATCGCGAACGCGCCGCATGATGGCCGAAGTGCCGAAGGCGGACGTCGTGGCCATGAACCCGTCGCACTACGCCGTGGCGCTGCGCTACGAGGCCGGCAAGATGAAGGCGCCGCGCGTCGTCGCAAAGGGCGCGGACTTGATGGCGCTGCAGATTCGCCGCGTGGCCGAAGCGCACAACGTGCCGATCTTCGAGCACCCGCAGTTCGCGCGTGCGCTGTATTTCACGAGCGACGTCGGCAAGGAGATCTCGCCGCGGCTGTACGTGGCCGTCGCGCAGGTGCTGACCTACATCTACCAGCTCACCGGGCGCACGCCGCCCGGCGGCAAGCCGCGTCCCGCGGCCGCCAAGGGCGCGAAGGTCGCGCCGAAGAAGCCGGTGCTCGATATCGACGCGGAACTCTCGGAGCCGAACCGCGCCCGGCCTTCGCCACCGGCAGGTGACGCGTGAGCGCCGTCATGACAGAACGTCTCGCGCGAGTCGGCCGGCTCGGCCTCGGCGTGCCGCTGCTCGTGGTGGTGCTGCTCGCGATGATGGTCGTGCCGCTGCCGCCGTTCCTGCTCGACCTGTTGTTCACGTTCAACATCACGCTGTCGCTCGTGATCATGCTGGCCGTGATCTACGTGCGCCGGCCGCTCGACTTCGCCGTGTTCCCGACCGTGCTGCTCGGCGTCACGTTGCTGCGCCTGGCGCTGAACGTCGCCTCGACGCGCGTGGTGCTGCTCGACGGGCACACGGGCGCCGACGCCGCCGGCCAGGTGATCCAGGCGTTCGGCGAATTCGTGGTCGGCGGCAACTACGTCGTCGGCATCGTGGTGTTCGTGATCCTCGTGATCATCAACTTCGTGGTCGTCACGAAGGGCGCGGGCCGCATCTCGGAAGTCACCGCGCGGTTCACCTTGGACGCGATGCCCGGCAAGCAGATGGCGATCGACGCCGATCTGAACGCCGGCATCATCACGCAGGAGGAGGCGCGTCGCGCGGCGCGCCGAGGTCGGCCAGGAAGCCGACTTCTACGGCGCGATGGACGGTGCCAGCAAGTTCGTGCGCGGCGACGCGGTCGCCGGCATTCTGATCCTCGTGATCAACATCCTCGGCGGCCTCGTGATCGGCACGCTCCAGCACGGCATGGCCATCGCCGATGCCGGTCGCACCTACACGCTGCTGACGATCGGCGACGGTCTGGTCGCGCAGATCCCGGCGCTGCTGCCTCGACCGCCGTGGCCGTGATCGTGACGCGCATGTCGCGTGCCTCGACATGAGCCAGCAGGTCGTGCGCCAGCTCGTGCAGATCCGCGCGCTCTGCGGTCGCGGGCGGCGTGCTCGGGGTGCTCGGCCTCGTGCCCGGCATGCCGAACGTCGTGTTCCTGCTGCTGGCCGCCCTGCGCTCGGCGCGGGCTACTGGCTCGAGAAGCGCGCCCGTGTGGTCGCGCAAGCGGCCAAGGCCGAGGCCGCGCCGCAACCCGTGCTCGCGGCGCCACCGGCCGCCGATCGCGAGCTCGCTGGGACGACGTCAGCGCCGTCGATCTGATCGGGCTCGAAGTCGGCTACCGGCTGATTCCGCTCGTCGACCGCAATCAGGCGGGAGCTCTGCTCGGCCGCATCAAGGGCGTGCGCCGCAAGATGTCCGAGGAACTCGGCTTCCTCGTTCAGTCCGTGCACATTCGCGACAACCTCGAGCTGAAGCCGAACGCTTACCGGATCTCCGTGCTCGGCGTGCCGGTCGGCGAGGGCGAGATTCAGACCGAACGCGATCTCGCGATCAATCCGGGCGGCGTGACGGCGCAGCTCGTGGGCGTGCGCGCGAAGGACCCGGCGTTCGGCCTCGATGCGTACTGGATCGAGCCGGCCGCGAAGGAGCACGCGCAGTCGCTCGGCTACACGGTCGTCGACCCGGCCACCGTGGTCGCGACGCACCTGAGCGAGCTACTGAAGCGCCACGCGCACCAGCTGCTCGGCCACGAGGAAGTTCAGCAGCTGCTGGACCGCCTGGCCAAGAGTGCGCCGAAGCTGGTCGAGAATCTGATGCCGGACGCGCTCGCGCTCGGCGTGGTCGTCAAGGTCATGCAGGAGCTGCTCGTCGATCGCGTGCCGATGCGCAACATCCGCACGATCGCCGAGACGCTGGCCGAGCACGCGGGGCGCACGCAGGACCCCACCGTGTTGCTCGCGCACGTGCGCGAGGCGCTCGGCGGCTCGATCGTCCAGGGCATCTACGGCCTGCGCGACGAGCTGCCCGTGATCACGCTCGACCCGTCGCTCGAGCATGCTGCTGCGCGACGGGTTCAAGGGCGGCGAAGGCGGCCCGACGTTCGAGCCGAGCCTCGCGGACCGTCTGCACGGCGCGTTGCTCGACGCGGCGGGCCAGCAGGAGTTGCGCGCCGAGCCGGCCGTGCTGCTCGTCCCGACTCAATTGCGGCCGTGGCTCGCGCGGTTCACGCGCCACGGCGTGCCGAATCTCGCGGTCCTCGCGTATGGCGAGGTGCCGCACAACAAATCGCTGCGCGTGGTCGCGAGCGTCGGTAGCCCGAATGGTGGTACCGCGCGCGCGTCTTTGCCGCGCGCGAATGCTGCGTAGCTTACGGAGGAGTGACAAATGAACATCAGACGATTCGTGGCCACTGACATGCGGGCGGCGCTGGCCGCGATCCGCGGCGAGCTCGGTCCGGATGCCGTGATGCTCTCGAGCCGCAAGCTGCCGGAAGGTGTCGAGGTCATCGCGGCCATCGACTACGACGACAGCCTGCTCGGCAAGGCGGGGCAGAGCGCGCAGCTCGCGGGCATCGCGGCCGACGACCTCGGCGTCGCGCAGCTCGACGACTATCAGCGAGTGGCCGCACCGCCGCTCGCGATCCAACGCGAGGTGACGCTTGCCGAAGCCCCGCGCGCGTCGCGGAGTCGAACACCGGCGAGTCTTCGATGGCGCACGAGATCAAGGACCTGCGCCGGCTGCTCGAAACGCAGCTCGCGAGCCTGGCCTGGAACGACATGAATCGCCAGGCGCCGGTCCGCGCGCGTCTGTTGCGCGAGCTTGAGCAAGCTCGGCGTCGACTCCACCCTCGCGACAGAGCTGGCCGACGAAGTGCCGAACGACTTGCGGCTCGCAGGAAGCCATGCGGTTCATCGTGCGGCGCTTCGGCGAGCGCTTGCCGCTCGTGACTTGGGACATGGCCGAGACCGGCGGCATCTTCGCGATCGTCGGGCCCACCGGCGTCGGCAAGACCACGAGCCTGGCTAAGATCGCGGCGCGCTTCGTGCTGCAGCACAGCGTCGACGAGCTCGGTCTCGTCAGCACCGACACGTACCGGATCGGCGCGCGCCAGCAGCTCGCCAATTTCGCGCGGATCCTGCGTGCGCCGATGCACGTGGCCGAGAGCGCCCAGGACTTGCGGCGCGTGCTCGAAGGGTTCGCGAACAAGAAGCTCGTGCTGATCGACACGGCAGGCATGAGCCAGCGCGACGTTCGACTCGCGAACCAGTTCACGACGCTGAACGTCGACGGCTACGACGTGCGCACCGTGCTGGCGTTGTCCGCCGGCGCCGACCGCGGCTGTCTGGCCGAAGCCATGAACGTGTTCAAGGCGGCAAAGCCGGAAGCGTTGATCGTCACGAAGCTCGACGAGGCAGTCGACGCTCGGCGGCGTGTTGTCGCTGGCGATCAGGAACGCTCTGCCCGTGGCCTATCTCTCCGATGGCCAGCGCGTGCCGGAGGACTTGCATTGTGCGGCGCCGAAACGGTTCTGGCTGCTGCACAACGCGCTGAAGCTGTCGGCGAATGCGCCGACGGCGCCCGACGAGCACGAGCTCGCGGAACGTTTCGGTCACATGGGGTTCGCCGTCAATGCGTGATTTGAAGCTCGATCAGGCCGCGGGTTTGCGGCGTCTCGGCGCACGGCGCAATGCGAAGGTCATTGCGATCACGGGCGGCAAGGGCGGTGTCGGCAAGACGCTGACAGCCGTGAATCTCGGTGCGGCGCTCGCAGGCCTCGGCCGTAGCACGATGCTGCTCGACGCGGATCTCGGCATGGCGAACGTCGACGTGCTGCTCGGTTTGCGCGCGCGGTTGAATCTCGAACACGTCGTGAACGGCGAATGCGGGCTCGAGGATGTGGTCCTGAACGCGCCGTCGGGTCTCAAGATCGTTCCCGCGAGCTCGGGCAGCTTCAACATGGCGACGCTGGGCCGTGCGCAGCATGCCGGTCTGATCCATGCATTCAGCCAGCTGCTCGAGCCGCTCGACGTGCTGCTCGTCGATACCGGCGCCGGGTGTCGGCGACGGCGTCGTGACGTTCACCGAGGCCGCGCAGCGGATCGTCGTGCTCGTGTGTGACGAGCCCGCGTCGCTGACCGATGCGTACGGATTGATCAAGGTGCTGACGCGCCGGCGCGCGGGCTGCAAGTTCGAGATCGTGGCGAACATGGTCGAGACGCCGGCCCAGGGACGCGAGCTGTACGAGAAGCTGATGCGCGTATGCCATCGGTTCCTCGGGATCACGCCCGCGTACTTCGGCTATGTGCCGCACGACGACTATTTGCGCCAGGCCATTCGAGCCCAGGCGACCGTCGTCGAGGCGTTCCCGGGCAGTCCGTCCGCGCGCGCCTTCCAGCGTCTCGCCCTGGCGGTCGACGGTTGGACCGCGCCCAACCAGGCGCGCGGCGGCGTGGAGTTCTTCGTCGAGCGGCTCGTGGGACGCGAGTCGCCGCGGGCCGTGGGGGCGCAATGACACTCGGCTACAAAGACGCCGTATTGGCCGCGGACTTGCCGCCGGTCGACGAGCTCGTGCTGAAGCACGGCGAGCTCGTCAAACGGATTGCTTACCACGTCGTGAGCCGGCTGCCGGCGCACATCGAGGTCGACGACCTGATTCAGGCCGGCATGATCGGCCTCTTGAACGCCGCTCAGAATTTCACACCGACCAAAGGCGCGAACTTCGAGACGTATGCCGGCATCAGGATTCGCGGCGCGATGCTCGACGAGGCGCGACGCTCGAACTGGACCCCGCGCTCGACGTTCCGCAACGCCAAGCAGGTGTCGCAGGCGATTCGCCAGATCGAGAACCGGACCGGGCGCGACGCCAAGGCGCAGGAGATCGCGACTGCGCTCGGCGTGAGCCTCGACGAGTACCACCGGATGGTCGAGAGCGCGGCATCGAGCCGAATCCTGAGCTACGAGCAGCTCGCCGGCGACCCCGAGCGGGCTTCGATGCTGCCCGACGCGCCCGAGGACGGCCCCGAGACGATGCTCGAGGAGGACCAGTTCCGTGAGGCCGTGGCGCAGGCCATTGCGTCGCTGCCGGAGCGCGAGCGGCTCGTGTTGTCGTTGTACTACGACCAGGAGCTGAACCTGCGCGAGATCGGTCAGGTGCTCGAAGTCAGCGAGTCGCGCGTCTGCCAGATCCATGGGCAGGCCGTGATCCGAATTCGGGCCCGGCTCGAGAATTGGTTCAACCAGGAATGACGTTGTTTAGCGCAACCGCGGTCACCATAACGTGGAGTCGACCATGGCAGACGTCGAACGGATCAAACCGCCGCTACCGACCTTGCCGCCGATCGGGCGAGGCGTCGGCACCCCGGGGCGGCCACCGCCGCAGCCGCGGAAACCGCCGCCGAAGCCCGGTTCGCCGGCGCGGCACGACGACGACCCCCCTTCCGACCACATAGACGAGTACGTGTGATGTTAGAGAACTTCCCCTGGCCGCAAACGATCCTCGGGCTCGCGGCCGCCCTCGCGATCCTCGTGATCTACGACGTGGTGTACGTCTGGCCGATCCACCGGCGGATTTCCACGCTGACCGACCGTTGCAACGTGCTCGAGCGCACCTTGAGCGGCGTGTTGGACGGCCTGGCCGCGCGAGTTGCGACGCTGGATCAGCGCGGTCGCGAAGACCTGGGTCGGCTCGTCGAACGCGTGGGGCAGCTCGAGATTGCGACGGACTCGCGCTCCTACGAGCAGGCCATCACGTCGGCCGAGCATGGCGAGGAGACGGCGAGGCTGATAGCCTGCTTCGGCCTCACCGAAGGCGAGGCTGATCTCGTGAAGTTGCTGCACGGCGATCGCTCGCGAAGGACAGAGCTGAAGAAAACCGCTTGATGCCCGTTGACACCCCCGCACTCTGACCAGACAATAGCCGGCTTATGTCCGCGGAGGGGTACCCAAGCGGCCAACGGGGGCAGACTGTAAATCTGCTGGTTTATACCTTCGTAGGTTCGAATCCTACCCCCTCCACCACATTGGATGAGGTAGGCAAGGAACAGGCGGGTGTAGTTCAACGGTAGAACCTCAGCCTTCCAAGCTGATGGTGGCGGTTCGATTCCGCTCACCCGCTCCACTTTCGGAGGCGAGCTTGCGGGTCGAGGTCGAACAGTGGAGTCTGTTCCCGGTCTGCTTCCCGCCCACATAGCTCAGTCGGTAGAGCACTTCCTTGGTAAGGAAGAGGTCACCGGTTCAAATCCGGTTGTGGGCTCCATGGACTGCAGCGGCTGCACCATGGTGGTGCAGTGGTCGGGTACACATTTAATAATAGAGGCGCCGCGGCCGCATACAGGCCGCACGCCAGTCGAAGCCAAAGTCAGGAGTCCGGAGATGTCCAAAGAGAAATTCGAGCGCAAGAAGCCGCATGTCAACGTGGGGACGATTGGGCACGTGGACCACGGTAAGACGACGTTGACGGCGGCGCTGACGAAGGTGATGGCGGCGAAGCATGGCGGTACGTTCATGGCGTACGACCAGATTGACAAGGCGCCGGAAGAGAAGGCGCGCGGGCATCACGATTGCGACGGCGCACGTGGAGTACGAGAGCGATGCGCGCCACTACGCGCACGTGGACTGTCCGGGGCACGCGGACTACGTGAAGAACATGATCACGGGTGCGGCGCAGATGGACGGGGCGATTTTGGTGGTATCGGCGGCGGACGGTCCGATGCCCCAGACGCGGGAGCACATTTTGCTGGCGCGCCAGGTCGGGGTGCCGTACATCGTGGTGTACCTGAACAAGGCGGACATGGTGGACGACGCGGAGCTGCTGGAGCTGGTGGAGCTGGAAGTTCGCGATCTGCTGTCGACGTACGAATTCCCGGGCGACAAGACGCCGATCGTGATGGGCGAGCGCGCTGAAGGCGCTGGAAGGGGATGCCTCGCCGATTGGTGTGCCGAGCGTTGAGAAGCTGGTGGCGGAGATGGACCAGTACATTCCGGTGCCGGAGCGGCTGATCGACGGGCCGTTCCTGATGCCGATCGAGGACGTGTTCTCGATTTCCGGTCGCGGCACGGTGGTGACGGGTCGAATCGACCGCGGGATCGTGAAGGTGGGCGACGAGGTCGAGATCGTCGGGATCAAGCCGACGACGAAGACGATCTGCACGGGGGTGGAGATGTTCCGCAAGCTGCTCGATGAGGGTCGGGCGGGGGACAACGTGGGGGTGCTGTTGCGCGGCACGAAGCGCGAAGAAGTGGAGCGCGGGCAGGTGCTGGCGAAGCCGGGCTCGATCAACCCGCACACGAAGTTTGAGTGCGAGGTGTACGTGCTGACGAAGGAAGAGGGCGGGCGGCACACGCCGTTCTTCAAGGGCTATCGGCCGCAGTTTTACTTCCGCACGACGGACGTGACGGGGGCGGTGGAGTTGCCGGAGGGCGACGGAGATGGTGATGCCCGGGGACAACATCCAGATGAAGGTGGAGCTGATCACCCCGATCGCGATGGAAGAGGGCTTGCGGTTTGCCATCCGCGAGGGTGGCCGCACCGTCGGCGCCGGCGTCGTCGCGAAGATCATTCAATAATCAGCGTCGAGCGTACGGAAGGCCAGTAGCTCAATTGGTAGAGCAGCGGTCTCCAAAACCGCAGGTTGGGGGTTCGAGTCCCTCCTGGCCTGCCAACTCCGCGATCGGGAGCTGGGCGCTTCGGACGTTTTTGAACACAGGGCATGGAAACAAAAGTAGAAGAACAAGCGACGTTCGTCGATACGGTGAAGCTCGCGCTCGCCGTGTTGATCCTGTTGGCGGCGGCTGGTTAGCTACTACTACTTCGCCAGCTCGGCGGTGCTGCTGCGGGCGTTCGGTGTGATCGTCGCCGTGGCTGCCGGGCTCGGCGTGGTGTTCACGTCGTTCCAGGGTCAGCTGCTCTGGAAGTTCATCCAGGGCGCGCGGGTCGAGTTGCGCAAGGTCGTATGGCCGACGCGCGAGGAGACGATCCAGACGACGTTGGTCGTGCTGGTTTTCGCGTTGATCGTTGGCGTGTTTTTCTGGTTGCTCGATCTGGTGTTGCTGTTCGTGACGAGCAGAATCACCGGACAAGGGGGCTTGTAGAGCTATGGCCCTGCAGTGGTATGTCGTTCACGCGTACTCGAACTTCGAGCACAAAGTGAAAGAGTCGTTGATCGAGCGCGTGCGGCGGGCCGGGTTGCAGGAACGCTTCGGCGAGGTGCTCGTGCCGACCGAGGAAGTCGTCGAGATGCGCGACGGCCAGCGCCGCAAGAGCGAGCGCAAGTTCTTCCCGGGCTACGTGCTCGTGCAGATGGAGATGGACGAAGAGACCTGGCACCTCGTGAAGGAAGTGCCGAAGGTGCTCGGTTTCATCGGCGGCAGCAGCGATCAAGCCTGCGCCGATCAGCGACAAAGAGGCTCAGGCGATTCTGAACCGGGTCCAGGAAGGCGCGGACAAGCCGCGGCCGAAGGTCCTGTTCGAGCCGGGCGAAGTGGTGCGCGTGACGGAAGGGCCGTTCAACGACTTCAGCGGTGTCGTCGAGCACGTCAACTACGACAAGAGCAAGGTGCGGGTGGCCGTCCAGATTCTCGGCCGGTCAACGCCGGTCGAGCTGGATTTCGGCCAGGTCGAAAAAGCATAACGGACGAGTACTATGGCACGGAAAATCGAAACGTACATCAAGCTTCAGGTGCCGGCAGGCAAGGCCAACCCGGCTCCGCCCGTCGGACCGGCGCTCGGCCAGCACGGCGTGAACATCATGGAGTTCTGCAAGGCGTTCAACGCCGCGACGCAGGGCATGGAAGTCGGAATCCCCATTCCCGTCGTGATCTCGGTCTACAACGACCGCAGCTTCACGTTCATCACGAAGACGCCGCCGGCGACCGTGCTGCTGAAGAAGGCCGCGGGCATCGAGAAGGGCAGCGGCACGCCGAATTCGAACAAGGTCGGCAAGGTCACGCGCAAGCAGCTCGAGGAGATCGCCAAGATCAAGGCGCCGGACTTGAATTCCGCGGACCTCGAAGCCGCCGTGAAGATCATCGCCGGCAGTGCCCGCAGCATGGGCCTCGAAGTGGAGGGTTGAGCCGTGACGAAAGTGACCAAAGCGCAGAAGGCCGCCGAAGGCAAGATCCAGCCGGGCAAGGCCTATCCGGCCGAAGAGGCGCTGAAGCTCGTGAAGGAGCTCGCGCACGCGAAGTTTTCCGAGTCCGTCGACGTTGCGATCAACCTAGGCATCGACCCGGCGAAGTCCGATCAAGTCGTCCGCGGCTCCACCGTGCTGCCGAACGGCAGCGGCAAGAAGGTGCGTGTTGCGGTGTTCACGCAGGGCGCGAACGCCGAAGCCGCGAAAGCAGCGGGTGCCGACGCCGTGGGCATGGAAGATCTCGCCGAGCGCATGCAGGGCGGTGAGCTCGATTTCAACGTCGTGATCGCGTCGCCCGATGCGATGCGCGTCGTCGGCAAGCTCGGTCAGTTGCTCGGCCCGCGCGGCCTGATGCCGAACCCGAAGGTCGGCACCGTGTCGCCGGACGTCGCCGGCGCCGTGCGTAACGCCAAGGCCGGTCAGGTGCGGTATCGCGCCGACAAGGGCGGCACCGTGCATTGCGTGATCGGCAACGTGAAGTTCGAGGTCGACGCGCTGAAGCAGAACCTCGTGGCGCTCGTGGCCGACCTGAACAAGGCGAAGCCCGCGGCCGCCAAGGGCGTGTACCTGCAGAGAGTTTCCGTGTCCTCGACCATGGGCCCCGGCGTGCTCGTCGATCATTCGACGCTCGTGGAGCCGGCCGAGGAAGAAGCGTAGCGAAGTTTGTTTCTGGACGACCGAGCGATCGGTCGACATCGAAGACCGTAGGCCCCCGCACGTCGCTGACGTCGGAGTTAATGGCATAGGCCGCCTACGCAGATGGTGTTACCTGACTCGGCAATGACCGGTGAGGCACACCGTCACGTGAGCCGCGGAGCGAGCAATCGTTCCAAGGCGTGTGAGCAGGGCCCCTTCGGGGGCGTGTTGGTTGGTCTCCGCCGGGAGTAGTCGGGAGTTCAAATGTCGGCACATGTCGAAGCGAAGCAGGCGGTAGTAGCCGAGGTGGCCGCGGTGGCCAAGACGGCGCAATCCGCGGTTGCAGCAGAGTATCGCGGCCTGACCGTGGCCGAGATGACGAAGTTCAGGATGGCAGCCCGCAAGGCGGGTGTGTACGTGCGCGTGGTCAAGAACACGCTCGCGCGCCGCGCCATTCAAGGTACGAGCTTCGAGTGCATGCAAGGCAGCCTCAAAGGCCCGTTGGTGCTCGCGTTCTCGCGCGAGGATCCGGGCGCTGCCGCACGCGTCGTCAAGGGCTTCGCCAAGGAGCACGACAAGCTCGTGACCGTGGCGTTGTCGATTGGCGGCGAGCTGTATCCAGCTTCGGACCTCGGTCGCGTGGCGTCGCTGCCGACGCTCGAGGAAGCGCGCACGAGCTTCGTGCGTCTGCTGAATGCGCCGATGTCGCAGCTCGTGCGACTGCTCGCCGAGCCTGCGTCGATGCTGGCCCGCACGTTGAAGGCGCGCAGCGAGCAAGCCGCACTCGCCGCAAGTAGTCATTTTGAAGCGTCTAAATTCAGGTATCACCGTCAGGAGTAGATCGTCATGTCGTTGTCCAATGCAGAATTGATCGAAGCGCTGTCCGCCAAGCCGATCATGGAGATCGTGGAGCTCGTGAAGGCGCTCGAAGAGAAGTGGGGCGTTTCCGCCGCCGCGCCGGTCGCCGTGGCTGCCGCCGCTGGTGCCGCGGGTGGCGCTGCCGCCGCCGTCGAAGAGAAGACCGAGTTCGCCGTTGTCCTGGACTCCTTCGGCGAAAACAAAGTCGCCGTGATCAAGGTGGTCCGCACGGTCACCGGTCTCGGTCTGAAGGAAGCCAAGGACCTCGTCGAAGGCGCGCCGAGCACCGTCAAGGAAGGCGTCAAGAAGGACGAGGCCGAAACCATCAAGAAGCAGCTCGAGGACGCAGGCGCCAAAGCCACCATCAAGTGATGGGGCGTTTGCGGTTCGAGAGCTCGCCGGCTCGTCTCGCATGAGACGAGCTGGACGCTTTTTTCGCGCGAGCTCATGGGCAGTGCTGGTCGCGTCCGCACTGCGCGTCCGGCACGCCGTCGTCGAAGTTTGTTGCTGGCTCACCCTAACTCGGAGTAGCAGGCATGGCCTATTCGTTCACTGAGAAGAAGCGTATCCGGAAGGACTTCGGGAAGCTGCCCGGCATCCTGGGCGTTCCCTACCTCCTTTCGATCCAGATCGATTCTTATCAGAAGTTCCTGCAGCAGGAGGTCGCGACCACCGATCGGGCCGACATGGGCCTGCACGCGGCGTTCCGCAGCGTGTTCCCGATCGTGAGCTACTCCGGCAACGCCGCTCTCGAGTACGTGAGCTATCGCCTGGGCGACCCGGTGTTCGACGTCAAGGAATGCCAGCTGCGTGGCCTCACGTACGCGGCCCCGCTGCGCGTGCTCGTGCGCCTCATGATCTACGACAAGGAAACGCCGGGACCGAAGAAGAAGGTCAAGGACATCCGCGAGCAGGAGGTCTATCTCGGCGAAATGCCGCTGATGACCGAGCACGGCACGTTCGTGATCAACGGCACCGAGCGCGTGATCGTGTCGCAGTTGCACCGCTCGCCCGGCGTGTTCTTCGATCACGACAAGGGCAAGACGCACTCGAGCGGCAAGCTGCTCTTCTCGGCGCGCGTGATCCCGTATCGCGGCTCGTGGCTCGACTTCGAGTTCGATCCGAAGGACTGCGTATTCGTGCGCATCGACCGCCGCCGTAAGCTGCCGGTCAGCATCATCCTGCGCGCGCTCGAATTCACGAACGAGCAGATCCTCGACCTGTTCTTCGAGAAGAACGAGTTCAAGCTCACGGCCGAAGGCGTGCAGCTGAAGCTCGTGCCCGAGCGGCTGCGCGGCGAGACCGCGAGCTTCGACATCAAGGTGGGCCGCAAGGTCATCGTCGAGAAGGACCGGCGCATCACGATGCGCCACGTCCGCGAGCTCGAGCAGGCCAAGGTCAAGGAGCTCGACGTCCCGACGGACTACCTCGAAGGCAAGATCCTGGCGCACGACATCGTCGACACGTCGATCGGGCGAGTTGATCGCGACGCGCGAACGACGAGATCACGAAGCGAGATCATCGACAAGCTGATCGCGGCCGGCATCAAGAAGATCCAGACGCTGTTCGTGAACGATCTCGATCGTGGCGCGTTCATCTCGAACACGCTGAAGATCGATCCGACGCTCGACGAGGCTCGAGGCGCTCGTCGAGATCTACCGCATGATGCGCCCCGGCGAGCCGCCCACGAAGGAGGCCGCCGAGAACCTGTTCCAGAACCTGTTCTTCAACAACGAGCGCTACGACCTTTCGGCCGTCGGCCGCATGAAGTTCAACCGCCGCGTCGGCCGTTCGGACTCCGAAGGCCCTGGCGTGCTGAGCAAGGACGACATCATCGCGGTGCTGAAGACGCTGATCGACATCCGTAACGGCAACGGCACGGTGGACGACATCGACCACCTCGGCAACCGCCGCGTGCGCAGCGTCGGCGAGATGGCGGAGAACGCGTTCCGCATCGGCCTCGTGCGCGTGGAGCGCGCGGTCAAGGAGCGTCTGACGCTCGCCGAGTCGCGAAGGCCTGATGCCGCAGGAGATGATCAACGCGAAGCCCGTGGCCGCGGCCGTGAAGGAATTCTTCGGCTCGAGCCAGCTGTCGCAGTTCATGGACCAGAACAACCCGTTGTCCGAGGTCACGCACAAGCGGCGCGTCTCGGCGCTCGGCCCAGGTGGCTTGACCCGCGAACGTGCCGGGTTCGAAGTCCGCGACGTGCATCCGACGCACTACGGTCGCGTGTGCCCGATCGAAACGCCTGAAGGTCCGAACATCGGTCTCATCAACTCGCTGTCCGTTTACGCGCGCACCAACGAGTACGGTTTCCTCGAGACTCCGTACCGGCGCGTCGCTGACGGTCGCGTGACTGCTCATATCGACTACCTGTCGGCGATCGAAGAAGGCCAGTACGTGATCGCGCAGGCGAACGCGGCCCTGTCGCCGAAGGGCGAGTTCACGGAAGACCTCGTGTCGAGCCGCCATCAGAACGAGTTCGCGCTGCTGCCGCCCGAGCAGATCCAGTACATGGACGTGTCGCCGAAGCAGATCGTCTCGGTCGCGGCGTCGCTGATTCCGTTCCTCGAGCACGACGACGCAAACCGCGCGTTGATGGGCTCGAACATGCAGCGCCAGGCTGTGCCCACGCTCCGCACCGAAACGCCGCTCGTCGGCACGGGTATGGAACGCGCCGTGGCCACGGACTCGGGCGTGTGCGTGGTGGCGCGCCGCGGTGGCATCGTCGACTCCGTCGACGCGTCGCGCATCGTCGTTCGCGTCAAGGACGAAGAGACGAAGGCCGGCGAGGCCGGCGTCGACATCTACAACCTGACGAAGTACACACGCTCGAACCAGAACACCTGCATCAATCAGCGGCCGCTCGTGAAAGCGGGCAACCAGATCGAGAAGGGTGACGTGCTGGCCGACGGTCCGTCGACGAGCATGGGCGAGCTCGCGCTCGGCCAGAACCTGCTCGTGGCGTTCATGCCGTGGAACGGCTACAACTTCGAGGACTCGATTCTGATCTCCGAGCGCGTCGTCGAGGAAGATCGTTTCACGACGATTCACATCGAAGAGCTGACCTGCGTTGCTCGCGATACGAAGCTCGGCCCCGAAGAGGTCACCGCCGACATTCCGAACGTCGGTGACGCCGCCCTGACGAAGCTCGACGAATCCGGTATCGCGTTCATCGGCGCCGAAGTCAGTGCGGGCGACATCCTGGTCGGCAAGGTCACGCCGAAGGGCGAGACGCAACTGACTCCGGAAGAGAAGCTGCTGCGCGCGATCTTCGGCGAGAAGGCGTCCGACGTGAAGGACACCTCCTTGCGGGTTCCGCCCGGCATGGACGGCACCGTCATCGACGTGCGCGTGTTCACGCGCGACGGCGTCGAGAAGGACGGCCGCGCGCTCTCGATCGAGACGCCAGGAGCTCGAGTCGGTCCGCAAGGACTTGGACGACCAGCAGCGCATCCTCGAGGACGACATCTACCAGCGGATCGAAAGGGCGCTGGTCAACAAGGTCGCGGCGGGCGGTCCGGAAGGGCTCTCGGCCGGCGCCAAGATCACGAAGGCGTATCTCGATGCTCTGCCGCGCGAGCAGTGGTTCCAGGTGCGCGTGAAGAGCGACGATGCGAACGCGCTGCTCGAGCAGTCCGCGGAGCGCTTGC
Organism: uncultured Gammaproteobacteria bacterium; assembly: GCA_963748045.1. Classification (GTDB taxonomy): domain Bacteria; phylum Pseudomonadota; class Gammaproteobacteria; order Steroidobacterales; family Rariloculaceae; genus FEN-1219. The sequence goes on along the minus strand of CAVVIC010000020.1, from coordinate 348,911 downwards.
GCTCGCAGCGCGCGCTGTTCGACAAGCGCTTCGAGGAGAAGAAGCAGAAGATCACGGCGGGCGACGATCTGGCACCAGGCGTGCTGAAGATGGTCAAGGTCTACCTCGCCGTCAAACGCCGCGTGCAGCCGGGCGACAAGATGGCCGGCCGCCACGGCAACAAGGGCGTGATCTCGACGATCGTGCCGGTGGAAGACATGCCGTACATGGCCGACGGTACTCCCGTCGACATCGTGCTGAATCCGCTCGGCGTGCCGTCGCGTATGAACGTGGGTCAGGTGCTCGAGACGCACCTCGGCTGGGCCGCGAAGGGCCTGGGCCTCAAGATCGGCGAGATGATCCGCACGGGCAGCGAAACCAAGGAGCTGCGCGGCTTCATCGACAAGATCTACAACCACACGGGCGGTCAGGGGGCCGACATCGGCTCGCTGAACGACCCGAGGTCGTGGAGCTCGCGACGAACTTGAGCCACGGCGTGCCGATTGCGACGCCGGTGTTCGACGGCGCGAACGAGGAAGAGATCAAGCATCTCCTGAAGATGGCCGATCTGCCGGAAACGGGCCAGACGGTGCTTGTACGACGGCCGCACGGGCGAGCGTTTCGATCGCCCGATTACCGTGGGCTACATGTACATGCTGAAGCTGAACCACTTGGTCGACGACAAGATGCATGCGCGCTCGACTGGGCCTTACAGCCTCGTCACGCAGCAGCCGCTCGGCGGCAAGGCGCAGTTCGGCGGCCAGCGGTTCGGCGAGATGGAGGTGTGGGCGCTCGAAGCATACGGCGCCGCGTACACGCTCCAGGAGATGCTGACGGTCAAGTCGGACGACGTGCAGGGCCGCACGAAGATGTACAAGAACATCGTCGACGGCACGCACGAGATGCAAGCGGGCATGCCCGAGTCGTTCAACGTGCTCGTCAAGGAAATCCGCTCGCTCGGCATCAACATCGAGCTCGCGTCGAGTCGCTGATCGGGCTCACGGCAAATCGATTTGGAAATGGCTACGCACCAACACTTTGCAGTAGGTGGTACTAGATGAAAGATCTACTGAGGCTATTCAGGCAGCAGGGCGCGGTCGAGGACTTCGATCTGATCCAGATCGGCCTCGCGTCCCCGGACATGATTCGCTCGTGGTCGTACGGCGAAGTCAAAAAGCCGGAAACCATCAACTACCGGACGTTCAAGCCGGAGCGCGATGGCCTGTTCTGCGCGAAGATCTTCGGACCGATCAAGGACTACGAGTGCTTGTGCGGCAAGTACAAGCGCTTGAAGCATCGCGGCGTGGTCTGCGAGAAGTGCGGCGTCGAGGTCACCCAGACCAAGGTGCGCCGTGAGCGCATGGGGCACATCGAGCTCGCGAGCCCGGTGGCCCACATCTGGTTCCTGAAGTCGCTGCCGTCGCGTATCGGCCTCATGCTCGACATGACGCTGCGCGAGATCGAGCGGATTCTCTACTTCGAGGCGTTCGTCGTCGTCGACGCGGGCATGACGCCGCTGCAACGCGGTCAGCTGCTGTCCGACGAAGCGTACCTCGAGGCCATCGAGCAGTACGGCGATGAGTTCGACGCCCGCATGGGCGCCGAGGCCATTCGCGATTTGCTCGCGGCCATGAACCTCGACAGCGAGGTCAACAAGGTTCGCGACGAGATCTCGGGCACGAACTCCGAGACCAAGATCAAGCGGCTGTCGAAGCGGCTGAAGCTGCTCGAGTCGTTCTTGGAATCGAACAACAAGCCCGAGTGGATGGTCATGACCGTGCTGCCCGTGCTGCCGCCGGACCTGCGTCCGCTCGTACCGCTCGACGGCGGCCGGTTCGCGACGTCGGACTTGAACGATCTGTACCGTCGCGTCATCAACCGCAACAACCGCCTGCGCCGCCTGCTCGAGCTGAACGCACCCGACATCATCGTGCGCAACGAGAAGCGCATGTTGCAGGAGTCGGTCGACGCGTTGCTCGACAACGGCCGCCGCGGCCGCGCGATCACGGGCACGAACAAGCGCCCGCTGAAGTCGCTGGCCGACATGATCAAGGGCAAGCAGGGCCGGTTCCGCCAGAACCTGCTCGGCAAGCGCGTCGACTACTCCGGTCGCTCGGTGATCGTGGTCGGTCCGACGCTGAAGCTGCATCAGTGCGGCCTGCCGAAGAAGCTCGCACTCGAGCTCTTCAAGCCGTTCATCTTCTCGAAGCTTCAGCTGCGCGGCGAGGCCACGACGATCAAGGCCGCGAAGCGGCTCGTCGAGCGCGAAGGCCCCGAAGTCTGGGACATCCTGGAGCAGGTCATCCGCGAGCATCCCGTGATGCTGAACCGCGCGCCGACGCTGCATCGTCTCGGCATTCAGGCATTCGAGCCCGTGCTGATCGAGGGCAAAGCCATCCAGCTGCATCCGCTCGTCTGCACGGCGTTCAACGCCGACTTCGACGGCGACCAGATGGCCGTGCACGTGCCGCTGTCGATCGAGGCGCAGCTCGAAGCGCGCGCGCTGATGATGTCGTCGAACAACATTCTGTCGCCCGCGAACGGCGAGCCGATCATCGTGCCGTCGCAGGACGTCGTGCTCGGTATCTACTACATGACGCGCGAGCGCGCTCATGCCCGCGGCGAGGGTATGTTCTTCTCCGACGTGGAGGAAGTGCACCGCGCGTACGAGTCGGGCGCCGTCGAGCTGCACGCCAAGATCCGCGTGCGCATTCGCGAGAAGCTCGAACGGCATTCCCACGGCCAAGCTGACGACGACGACGGTCGGTCGGGCTCTGCTGTCCGAGATTCTGCCGTCGCGGCATGGCGTTCGAGCAGATCAATCGGGCGATGAACAAGCGTGCGATCTCGGCCACGATCAACCTGTGCTATCGCCAGCTGGGTCTGAAAGAGACCGTGGTCTTCGCCGACCAGCTGATGTACACGGGCTTCCACTACGCGACACGCTCCGGCGTCTCGTTCGGCGTCAACGACATGGTCGTGCCGAAGGAGAAGCAGGCGATCCTCGATACGGCCGAGACCGAGGTCAAGGACATCCAGAACCAGTACGGGGCCGGTCTCGTGACCGATGGCGAGCGCTACAACAAGGTCGTCGACATCTGGTCGCGCACGAACGACCAGGTGGCCAAGGCCATGATGGAGAAGCTCGGCGTCGAGCTCGTGACCGAGGGCCCCGGCAAAGGCGGTCAGCAGGAGTCGTTCAACTCGATCTACATGATGGCCGACTCCGGCGCGCGCGGTTGCGCCGCGCAGATTCGCCAGCTGGCCGGCATGCGCGGCCTCATGGCGAAGCCCGACGGCTCGATCATCGAGACGCCGATCACGGCGAACTTCCGCGAAGGCCTCGACGTGTTGCAGTACTTCATCTCGACGCACGGCGCCCGCAAGGGACTGGCCGATACGGCGTTGAAGACCGCGAACTCGGGCTACCTGACCCGTCGTCTCGTCGACGTGGCGCAGGACCTCGTCGTGACCGAGCTCGACTGCGGCACGACCAACGGTCTCTTGATGACGCCGCTCGTCGAAGGTGGCGACATCGTCGAGCCGTTGCGCGAGCGCGTGCTCGGCCGTGCCGTGGCTGTCGACGTTACGGCGCCGGGCTCCGACAAGGTCGTGCTGGAGGCCGGCACGCTGCTCGACGAGCATGCCGTCAAACAGCTCGAGGCCTACTCGATCGACCAGGTGTTCGTCCGCTCGCCGATCACGTGCGCGAACGAAGTACGGCGTATGTGCGCAGTGCTACGGTCGCGACCTGGCTCGCGGTCACCGCGTGAATCGCGGCGAGGCCGTCGGCGTCATCGCCGCGCAGTCGATCGGCGAGCCCGGCACGCAGCTCACGATGCGCACGTTCCACATCGGTGGCGCGGCCTCGCGGTCGGCGGCTGTGAACAGCGTCGAGGTCAAGGGCACGGGCACGATCCGCTTCACGAACGTGAAGACCGTGACGCACGAGCAGAAAGGTCATCGCATTACGACCTCGCGCTCTGGCGAGCTCGCGCTGGTCGACGAATTCGGCCGCGAGCGCGAGCGCTACAAGGTGCCGTACGGCGCGTCGCTCAGCATCAAGGACGGCGAGGCCGTGCGGCCCGGCCAGCTCATTGCGAGCTGGGACCCGCACACCCACCCGGTCGTGACGGAGGTCAGCGGTTACCTCAAGTTCGAGGACTTCATCGACGGCGTGACCGTGGCGTCACAGGTCGACGAGGTCACGGGCTTGACCAGCATCGTGGTGCTCGACGCAGCGCAGCGCAGCGCCGACTACCGCCCGACGGCGAAGCTCGTCGACGGTAACGGCAAAGCCATCACCTTCCCGAACACCGACATCCCGGCCGCGTACGCGCTGCCGTCCGGCGCCGTGCTCAGCATGGAAAACGGCGCCCGCGTGATGGTCGGCGACGTGCTCGCGCGCTTGCCGCAGGAGAGCTCGAAGACTCGCGACATCACCGGCGGTCTGCCGCGCGTCGCGGATCTGTTCGAGGCACGCCGGCCGAAGGATCCCGCGATCCTCGCGGAGTACTCGGGCACGGTCAGCTTCGGCAAGGAAACCAAGGGCAAGCGCCGGCTCGTCATCACCGACGAAGAGGGTGAGGAGCACGAGGAGCTGATTCCGAAGTGGCGCCACCTGAACGCGTTCGAGGGCGAGAAGGTGCTGCGCGGCGAAATCATCGCCGACGGCGAGCCGAACCCGCACGACATCCTGCGCCTGCAGGGCGTCGAGAGGCTTGCGGACTACCTCGTGCGCGAGATCCAGGACGTGTATCGCCTGCAGGGCGTCAAGATCAACGACAAGCACATCGAGGTCATCATTCGCCAGATGCTGCGCAAGGTCGAGATCACGGGCACGGGCGACACGCGCCTATTGCGCGGCGAGCAGGTCGACCGGCATCGCGTGGTCGAGGCCAACCGCGAGGCCGCTTCGAAGAAGGGCGTGAGCGCCACCTTCGACCCGGTGCTGCTCGGCATCACGAAGGCCTCGCTCGCGACCGAGTCGTTCATCTCGGCGGCCTCGTTCCAGGAGACCACGCGGGTTCTCACCGAGGCGGCAGTGCGCGGCATGAAGGACGACCTCCGCGGCCTGAAGGAGAACGTGATCGTGGGTCGGCTGATTCCGGCCGGTACGGGCTATGCCCACCACGAGGAACGGCGGCGGACGCAGGAGGACATCCTGTCGGCCGAGCTGAAGGAGCTCGAGATGCAACAAAAACTGCGGGCCGAGGCGGCTGAGGCTGTCGCGGCGGCTGCAGAGGCCGCGGCGGTCGAAGAAGGCGGCGCCGAAGGCAGCGGTGGAGGAAGCTCCGGCCAGCTGACCTGAACACAGGAACCGACTTTGATTGACGCCGGTAAGGCCCGGAGCCTAAAATTCCGGGCTTTTCTGGCGCTACCTAAGCCGGTTCCTGTGAACCCAACTCTTTGCAGAGTCCGGCGCGGCGCGGATTCTCAAGGCCCGGATGCCGAAGCGAATATCGGTAACGGGCCAAACTTTATTTGGAAACACTGAATGGCGACGACCAACCAACTCGTTCGTAAGGCGCGCTCCGCGCAGAAAACCAAGAGCAGCGTGCCGGCGTTGAACGCTTCGCCGCAGAAGCGCGGTGTCTGCACCCGTGTCTACACGACGACGCCGAAGAAGCCGAACTCGGCCATGCGCAAAGTGGCGCGCGTGCGGCTCACGAACGGGTTCGAGGTCACGAGCTACATCGGTGGCGAAGGCCACAATCTCCAGGAACACTCGGTCGTGCTGATCCGTGGTGGCCGCGTGAAAGACCTGCCCGGTGTGCGCTACCACATCGTGCGCGGCACGCTCGACTGCGGCGGCGTCGGCGATCGTCGCCAGGGTCGGTCGAAGTACGGCGCCAAGCGGCCGAAGGGTTAATCATGTCTAGACGAGCACAAGCCCCCCGCCGCAGTTCGCTGCCGGATCCGAAGTTCGGTAACGCAATGCTGGCCAAGTTCATCAACATGGTGATGAAGAGCGGCAAGAAGTCGGTTGCCGAGAAGATCGTCTACGGGGCGATTGCGCGCATGTCGGAGCGAGTCGGCCAGGACCAGACCCGAGCCATCGAGATGCTGGGCCAGGCCCTCGACAACATCAAACCGGCCGTCGAGGTGAAGTCCCGCCGCGTCGGTGGCGCCACGTATCAGGTGCCGGTCGAAGTCCGGGCGACCCGTCGCGAGACGCTCGCGATGCGTTGGGCCATCGAAGCCGCCCGTGCCCGCTCCGAGAAGAGCATGGCCATGCGGCTCGCGCACGAGCTCATCGATGCTGCGGAGAACCGCGGTGCTGCCGTGAAGAAACGCGAAGACACGCACCGCATGGCCGACGCCAATCGCGCCTTCGCGCACTACCGCTGGTAGGGATGGCCTTGAGGGCTAGCAGTGGCAAGGAAGACCCCCCTCGCGAGGTATCGGAACATCGGCATCATGGCCCACATCGATGCCGGCAAAACGACGACTACCGAGCGCATCCTGTTCTACACGGGGGTTTCCGAGCGGTTGGGTGAGGTCCACGATGGCGCGGCCATCATGGACTGGATGGAGCAGGAGCAAGAGCGCGGCATCACGATCACGTCGGCCGCCACGACCTGTTTCTGGAAGGGCATGGATCAACGCCTGCCCGAGCACCGCATCAACATCATCGACACACCGGGCCACATCGACTTCACGATCGAGGTCCAGCGCAGCCTGCGAGTTCTCGACGGCGCGGTAGCGATCTTCTGCGCGGTCGGCGGCGTGGAGCCGCAATCCGAGACCGTGTGGCGGCAGGCCGATCAATACGGCGTGCCGCGCGTGGTGTTCGTGAACAAGATGGATCGGCCCGGCGCGGATTTCTTCCGCGTGCTGCGCCAGATCGAGGAGCGGCTCAGCGCGCGCCCGGTCGCAGTGGAGCTGCCTATCGGTGCCGAGGAAGGATTCAAGGGCGTCGTCGATCTCGTCACGATGCAGGGCATCGAATGGGACGACAGCACGCTCGGCATGCGCTTCGTCGAACGCGCGATTCCGGCCGAGCTCACCGCCGAGGCAGAGCAGTACCGCGACAAGCTGATCGAGGCGGCGGTCGAGGGCGACGAGCAGCTGCTCGCGAAGTTCCTGGACCGCGGCACGCTGACTGCGGACGAGATCCGCCGCGGACTGCGAGCGCGCTGCCTGAAGGGCGAGATCGTTCCGGTGCTGTGCGGCTCTGCGTTCCGCAACAAGGGCGTGCAGGCGTTGCTCGACGCCGTCGTGCACTACCTGCCGGCGCCGGCCGATCGTCCGGCCGTGCGCGGGCGTGCTCGCGGACGGCAGCGAAGGCGCGCGCGCGCCGAGCGACAAAGAGCCGTTCGCAGCGTTCGCGTTCAAGATTGCGACGGACCCGGTGGTCGGGCAGCTGACGTTCATCCGCGTGTACTCGGGCGTGCTGAAGGTCGGCGACACCGTTTACAACCCGGCGAAACAGACGACCGAGGTCGTGACCGGGCTCATGCAAATGCACGCCAACGAGCGCACGTCGATCAAAGAAGTTCGGGCCGGCGACATCGCGGCCATCGAAGGCCTGCCGTCGGTCACGACCGGCGACAGCCTCACGGCCGTGGAGCACGCGATCGCGTTCGAGCGCATGGAGTTCCCGGCGCCCGTGATCGCCGCGGCGATCGAGCCGAAGACGGCCGCCGATCAGGCGCGCCTCGGTCGCCGCATTGGCGGCGCTGATGCGCGAGGATCCGACGTTCCGCGTGCACACGGACTCCGAGTCCGGCCAGACGATCATCAGTGGCATGGGCGAGCTGCACCTTACGATCATCGTAGAGCGGCTGAAGCGCGAGTTCGGTATCGAGGCCAACGTCGGCAAGCCGCAGGTCGCGTACCGCGAAGCCATTCGCAAGGTCGTCGAGCAGGAAGGCAAGTTTGTTCGGCCCGGTGCGGCCGCGGGCGAGCTCACGCTGGTGCGCCTGAAGCTCGAGCCGCGCCGAGGGCAGCGGTGTTTGCCGGTTTGCCACCGAGGGTGTCGGCGTGGCGTCGGCCACGTTCGTAGCGGCGGTCGAGCACGGTGTCAGCGAGCAGGCCGCGAGCGGCGTCATCGCGGGGTATCCCGTGGTGGACGTGAAGGTCACGTTGCTGGCCGGCGATTTGCACGCGACAGCGAGCCGAGCGAGGTCACGTTCCGCGCCGCGGGCGCGACGGCCTTCCGGGAAGGCGCGCGCAAGGCGCGGCCGGTGCTGCTCGAGCCGATCATGACCGTCACCGTGGTGACGCCGGACACCTACATGGGCGCCGTGACCGGCGACCTGGCCCGGCGGCGCGGTGTCGTCGAGAGCTTCGAGGACTCGCCGGCAGGCAAAGTCGTGCGGGCGCGGGTGCCGCTGGCCGAGATGTTCGGCTATTCGACGACGGTGCGCTCGATGAGCCAGGGTCGCGCCACTCACACGATGCAGTTTTCGCAGTACGCGGAAGTGCCCGCGAACGTCAGTCAGTTTGTCATCAGGGATCGCGCCGCTTAATGTCGGCCCCGAACGCATTACCAGATTAGGAAAGGAAAGAGGTAGCAGCCGTGTCCAAAGAGAAATTCGAACGCAAGAAGCCGCATGTCAACGTGGGGACGATTGGGCATGTGGACCACGGTAAGACGACGTTGACGGCGGCGTTGACGAAGGTAATGGCGGCGAAGCATGGCGGTACGTTCATGGCGTACGACCAGATTGACAAGGCGCCGGAAGAGAAGGCGCGCGGGATCACGATTGCGACGGCGCACGTGGAGTACGAGAGCGATGCGCGCCATTACGCGCACGTGGACTGTCCGGGGCACGCGGACTACGTGAAGAACATGATCACGGGTGCGGCGCAGATGGACGGGGCGATTTTGGTGGTTTCGGCGGCGGATGGGCCGATGCCCCAGACGCGGGAGCACATATTGCTGGCACGCCAGGTCGGGGTGCCGTACATCGTGGTGTACCTGAACAAGGCGGACATGGTGGATGACGCGGAGCTGTTGGAGCTGGTGGAGCTTGAAGTTCGCGATCTGCTGACGACGTACGAGTTTCCGGGGGATAAGACCCCGATCGTGACGGGGAGCGCGCTGAAGGCGCTGGAAGGGGATGCATCGGCGATTGGTGTGGCGAGCGTTGAGAAGCTGGTAGCGGAGATGGACCGGTACATTCCGGTGCCGGAGCGGCTGATTGACGGGCCGTTCCTGATGCCGATCGAGGACGTGTTTTCGATTTCCGGTCGCGGCACGGTGGTCACGGGTCGAATCGACCGCGGGATCGTGAAGGTGGGCGACGAGGTGGAGATCGTCGGGATCAAGGCGACGACGAAGACGATCTGCACGGGAGTGGAGATGTTCCGCAAGCTGCTCGACGAGGGTCGGGCGGGAGACAACGTGGGGGTGCTGTTGCGCGGCACGAAGCGTGAAGAGGTGGAGCGCGGGCAGGTGTTGGCGAAGCCGGGCTCGATCAATCCGCACACGAAGTTTGAGTGCGAGGTGTACATCCTGACGAAAGAGGAGGGCGGGCGGCACACGCCGTTCTTCAAGGGGTATCGGCCGCAGTTTTACTTCCGCACGACGGACGTGACGGGAGCGGTAGAGCTGCCGGAGAACACGGAGATGGTGATGCCCGGGGACAACATCCAGATGAAGGTGGAGCTGATTGCCCCGATTGCGATGGAAGAGGGCTTGCGGTTTGCCATCCGAGAGGGTGGCCGCACCGTGGGCGCCGGCGTCGTCGCGAAGATCATTCAATAACGGATTGCGGTAGAAAATTATGGCGAATCAAAACATTAGAATTCGGCTGAAAGCGTTCGATCACCGGTTGATCGACAAGTCGGCTCGCGAAATCGTCGAGACGGCCAAGCGTACCGGGGCGCACCGTGCGTGGGCCCGTACCGCTGCCGACGAAGATCGAGCGGTACACCATCCTGGTCTCGCCGCATGGCGATAAGGACGCGCGGGACCAGTACGAGCTGCTGACGCACAAGCGGCTCATGGACATCGTCGACCCCACGGACAAGACCGTGGACGCGCTCATGAAGCTCGAGCTGCCGGCCGGCGTGGACGTCCAGATCAAGCTCAATTGAGTCGTTGAACTAGAGGCTAGGCAGTGGCTATAATGCCGGGCTGTTTCACGGCCCGGTTGTTTTAACCAGCGACCGGGCCGTTGTTTTCGATTAGGGGGTGGCCGCGGGTTCTAGCGGTCGCTTTCCAACAAAAGACGCCATCGGCCTAGCCGGAAGCGTCATAGGTGCCAGGGCGCGTCGGTCGCAGCCCTGGCTGAAGCGTCGGCCGTAGTAGTCGGCGCGGATACAGAGGAAGAAACATGTCAGTCGGTTTAGTGGGCCGCAAATGCGGCATGAGCCGCGTTTTCCGGGAAAACGGCGACTCCGTGCCTGTCACCGTCATCGAGGCCCTTCCCAATCGCATCACGACGCTGAAGACCGAGGAGCGCGATGGCTATCGCGCGATTCAGGTCACCGTCGGCGCAGCGCCGAAGGCCGGTCGCCTGACGAAGGCCGAAGCGGGTCACTTCGCGCACACGAAGGTCGACGCTGGCCGCGGCCTCCATGAGTTCCGGCTCGCGCCAGGCGAGGGTAGTGACCTTGCTCCGGGCGCCGAGCTGAAGGTCGATCTCTTCAAGGTCGGCCAGATGGTAGACGTGAGCGGAATCACCAAGGGTAAGGGCTACGCCGGCGTCATCAAGCGCCACCACTTCGCGAAGCAGTACATGTCGCACGGCAACTCGTTGTCGCACCGCGCGCCGGGCGCCATCGGTCAACGCCAGACGCCGGGTCGCGTGTTCCCGGGCAAGCGCATGGCGGGCCACCTCGGTGTCGAGAAGGTCACGGTGAGTCTGCTCGAAGTCGTGCGCATCGACGCGGAGCGCAATCTGCTGCTGATCAAGGGCGCGGTTCCAGGCAGCGAGAACGGCCAGGTCGTCGTACGTCCAGCCGCCAAGGCTCGGGCGACTAAGCCCCCGGCGGCGACTAAGGCTCCGGCGGCGACAAGCCCGCGGCAACTAAAGCCAAGTAACGAATGTCGCGAGATCGGGCGATGAAACTCAAGATGCAAGGTAGTGGTGGAACGCTCGAGCTCGCGGACGCGACGTTCGGCGCCGCCTTCAACGGCTCGCTCGTGCACCAGGTCGTGACTGCGCACCTCGCGGGCGCGCGCGCCGGCACGAAGGCGCAGAAGACCCGTGCGGAAGTCAGCGGCAGCGGCAAGAAGCCGTGGAAGCAGAAAGGCACTGGCCGGGCGCGCGTGGGCTCGATCCGCAGCCCGATCTGGGTCGGCGGTGGTAGAACGTTCGCGGCGCGGCCGCGCAACTTCGAGCAGAAGGTCAACCGCAAGATGTATCGCGGCGCCATGCGCTCGGTGTGGTCCGAGCTGCTGCGCCAGGAACGGCTCGTCGTGACGCCGGAATTCGGCGTAACGGCACCGAAGACGAAGGAGCTGCGCGAGAAGCTCGCCAAGCTCGGTTTCACGAAGGGCCTCGTCATCGTCGAGGCGTTCGACATGAACCTGTGGCTCGCGGCACGCAACATACCGAACGTCGACGTGCTCGAGGCCCAGCTGATCGATCCCGTGAGCCTCGTGGGCGCCGACAAGGTGCATCATCACCGCCGGCGCACTGAAGAGTGTGGAGGAGCGGCTCAAATGAGCAACCAGGTCGACCGCGAACGACTGATGCAGGTGCTGCTCGGTCCGCACGTGTCCGAGAAAGCCACTGCGCTCGCCGAAAGCGGCAATCAGGTCGTGTTCAAGGTCCGCAGTGACGCGACCAAGGCCGACGTGCGCCGGGCCGTGGAGCTCTTGTTCGAAGTCAAAGTCGAGCGCGTCGCCGTGCTGCGCATGCCGGCCAAGACGAAGCGTTTCGGCCAGCGGGAAGGCACGCGCAGCGGCTGGAAGAAGGCCTACGTGCGGCTCGCGCCGGGCCAAGACATCAACTTCATGGGCACCGAGTAACGGGGCCCGCGGGGAAGCATTGTGGCGTTACGCAAGTTAAAACCGACATCGCCGGGCCAACGGTTCGTCGTCCGGGTCGTGAAGGAAGGCCTCCACAAGGGCGATCCTTACGAGCCGCTGCTGCGAGCCGCTCTCCAAGACCGGTGGACGCAACAACAACGGTCGCATCACGACGCGTCACCAGGGTGGCGGTCACAAGCGTTACTACCGCGTGATCGACTTCAAGCGCGACAAGGACGGCGTCGCGGGAAAGATCGAGCGGCTGGAATACGATCCGAATCGCACGTCGTACTTGGCGCTCGTGCTGTATACCGACGGCGACCGGCGCTACATCCTCGCGCCGAAGCGTGCGCAGCCCGGTGACCCGATCATGTCGGGCACCGATGCGCCGATCAAACCCGGCAACGCGCTGCCGCTGAAGAACATCCCGATCGGCTCGCTCGTGCACTGTCTCGAGATGAAGCCGGGCAAGGGCGCGCAGCTCGCGCGCAGCGCCGGCGCGTCCGTGCAGGTCGTCGCGCGCGAAGGCGAGTACGTCACGGTCCGCCTGCGCTCCGGCGAGATGCGCAAGGTGCACGTGAACTGCCGCGCCACGATCGGCGAGATCGGCAACGAGGAGCACAACCTGCGCAAGATCGGCAAGGCCGGCGCGCAACGTTGGCGCGGTATTCGTCCGACGGTTCGCGGTGTCGCGATGAACCCGGTCGACCACCCGCACGGCGGTGGTGAAGGTAAGTCCGGTCAGGGCAACCCGCATCCGGTCACGCCGTGGGGCCAGAAGACCAAGGGCTACAAGACGCGGCGCAACAAGCGCACGAAAGTCATGATCGTGCGTGACCGCCGGCAGAAATAGTTAGAGCGACCCAGCTAGAGAACCCAGCTGAGAACCTATATGTCACGCTCGATCAAGAAAGGCCCGTTCGTCGATACCGCACCTGCTCGACAAGGTGGCGAAGGCCGCTGCTACGAGCGACCGCCGGCCGATCAAGACCTGGTCGCGGCGTTCGATGATCGTGCCCGACATGGTGGGGCTCACGATCGCCGTGCATAACGGCAGGCAGCACATACCCGTGCTGGTGTCCGAGAACATGGTCGGCCACAAGCTCGGCGAGTTTGCGGCCACCCGCACCTTCCGCGGCCACTCGGGTGATCGCAAGGCCGCGGCGGCTGTCGCCGGCGCGCCGGGCGCGCCCGGTGGTGGGACGCCAGGTGGAGCCCCGCCTGCCAAGGGCGGCGCTGAGAAGGGCGGGCAGTAGAGAGGCACTAGATCATGCAAGTTGTCGCCAAGCTCCGTCACGCGCGCATCTCGCCGCAGAAGTGCCGTCTGGTCGCCGACCAGATCCGCGGCCAGACCGTGGCGAGCGCACTGAAGATTCTCGCGTTCAGCCGCAAGAAAGCGGCGCGCATGATGCACAAGGTGCTCGAATCGGCGATCGCCAATGCCGAGCACAACCACGGTGCCGACATCGACGAGCTGAAGGTCTCGAACGTGCAGGTCGACGGTGCGCCGTTCTTCGCGCGTTACGCGGCCCGAGCCAAGGGCCGCGGCGATCGCATTCTGAAGCGCAACAGTCACATCACCCTTCGTGTAGGCGACGAGTAACGTATGGGTCAAAAGGTCCATCCGATCGGCATTCGCCTCGGGATCACGAAAGAGTGGTCGTCGAAGTGGTATGCGAATTCGCAAATGTTCCCTCACTACGTCGAACAGGATCACCGCATTCGCGAATTCCTGCGCAAGAAGCTCAAGGAAGCGTCGATCAGCCGCATCCACATCGAGCGCAACGCGAAGAAGGCCAACATCACGATTCACACGGCGCGGCCGGGTGTCGTGATCGGCAAGAAGGGCGAGGACATCGAGAAGCTGCGCAATGAAGTCTCGAAGCTGCTCGGCATGCCGCTGCAGGACGTGCGCCTGAACATTGCCGAGATTCGCAAGCCCGAGCTCGACGCGTTGCTCGTGGCCGAAGGCATTGCGCAGCAGCTCGAGCGCCGCGTGCAGTTCCGGCGCGCCATGCGTCGCGCCGTCACGAACACGATGCGCATCGGCGCCGAGGGCATCAAGGTGCGCGTGTCGGGCCGCTTGAACGGCGCCGAGATCGCGCGCTCCGAATGGTATCGCGAGGGTCGCGTGCCGCTGCACACGTTCCGCGCGGACATCGACTACGGCTTGGCCGAGGCGAAGACCACGTACGGCGTGATCGGCGTGAAAGTTTGGGTATTCCGCGGCGAAGTGCGCGAAGCCGCCGAAGCCGCAGCCGCGACAGAGACGGCCGAGCCCGGGCGTCCGCAGGCGCCACAGGCGTAGCACCATGCTGCAACCGAAACGCACCAAATTCAGAAAGCAGTTCAAAGGCCGCAACCGCGGCTTCGCTCAACGCGGCAACACCGTCGCGTTCGGCGACTTACGGCTTGAAGGCCGCTCGACCGCGGCCAGCTGACGGCTCGCCAGATCGAGGCGGCACGGCGCGCGATGACGCGCTTCGTGAAGCGCGGCGGCAAGATCTGGATTCGGGTATTTCCCGACAAGCCGATCACGAAGAAGCCGCTCGAAGTGCGCCAGGGCAAGGGTAAGGGCAACGTCGAGTACTGGGTCGCGCAGATTCAGCCCGGCCGAATGCTCTACGAGATCGCCGGCGTGACGGAAGCCGTCGCGCGCGAGGCGTTCGCGCTCGCGGCCGCGAAGCTGCCCTTGGGTACCACACTCGTCGAACGGCATTCAGTCTGATGAAGACGCAAAGAGTTGCGAGAGACCTATCGGACGAGCAGCTCGGCGAGGAATTGCTGAAGCTGCGTCGCGAGCAGTTCAACCTGCGAATGCAGGCCGCCACGGGTCAGGGTGCGAAGCCCGATCAGCACGGCAAGGTGCGCAAATCGATCGCGCGCTTGAAGACGATCCGGCACGAGCGCGCGAAGCAAGTAACGGGAACGACCTATGAGCGAAACTGCGAGCAACGAAAAAGCCGGCGGCCGCCGCACGATCGGGCGTGTCGTCAGCAACAAGATGCAAAAGAGCGTGACCGTCTCGGTGGAGCGGCTCGTCAAGCATCCGGCCTACGGCAAGTTCATTCGACGGACGACCAAGATCATGGCGCACGACGAGGAAGGCACGTGCCGCGAAGGCGACACCGTTGCGATCGTCGAGTGCCGACCGATCAGCAAGAACAAGTCCTGGCGCGTCGTCGAGGTGGTCGAGCGCGCGCCCGTCGACACGATCGAGGCCGCGGTTTAAGGGGCTGCCATGATTCAGACACAAACAATACTGAATGCCGCCGACAACAGCGGTGCACGCAGCATGATGTGCATCCGCGTGTTCGGTGGCTCGAAGCGCCGCTACGCGCGCATCGGCGACGTCATCAAGGTCACGATCAAGGACGCGATTCCGCGCGGCCGCGTGAAGAAGGGCGAGGTGTACCACGCCGTCGTCGTGCGTACGCGCAGCGGACTCCGCCGGCCGGATGGCTCGCTGATCCGCTTCGACGGCAACGCCGCCGTGCTACTGACGAACAAGCTCGAGCCGATCGGCACCCGTATCTTCGGGCCGGTCACTCGCGAGCTGCGCACCACGCAGTTCATGAAGATCATCTCGCTGGCTCCGGAAGTGCTCTAGGAACGAGACCATGAAGCGCATCAAGAAAGGCGACGAAGTCATCGTGATCGCCGGCAAGGACAAAGGCCGGCGCGGCTCCGTGCTGCGCATCGACGGCAATGGCGGCGTCGTAGTCGAGAACCTGAACGTGGCGCACAAGCACCAGAAGGCCGAATCCGAACGCCGGTGTCGCGGGCGGCATCGTCGACCTCGAGCTGGCGCTCGAGCCGTCGAAAGTCATGTTGTTCAACCCCACCACGCAGAAAGGCGATCGCGTGGGTTTCCGCAAGTTGGCCGATGGCCGCAAGGTGCGGTTCTTCAAGTCCAACGGCGAAGTCGTGGATACCTGATATGGCACGTCTACAAGAGTTCTACCGCAAGGAAGTCGTCCCGCAGCTGATGAAACGGCTCGGCCTCGATAACCCGATGGCCGTGCCGCGCATCACGAAGATCACCATCAACATGGGGGTCGGCGAGGCGCTGGCGGACAAGAAGGTGCTCGAGAGCGCGATGAGCGACCTCGCGAAGCTCAGCGGCCAGAAGCCCGTGCAGTGCAAGGCCCGCGTGTCGGTCGCGAGCTTCAAGGTTCGCGACGGTGTTGCGATCGGCTGCAAGGTCACGCTGCGCAAGGCGCGCATGTACGAGTTCCTCGACCGTCTGATCAGCGTCGCGATGCCGCGCATCCGCGACTTCCGCGGCACCTCGCGCCGCGCGTTCGACGGCCAGGGCAACTACAACATGGGCGTCAAAGAGCAAATCATCTTTCCGGAAATCAACTACGACCAGGTCGACGCGATTCGCGGCATGGACATCGCGATTACGACGACGGCGCGCAATGACGATGCCGGTCGCGCGTTGCTCGAGGCTTTCAAGTTCCCGTTGCGGAGTGAACGTTAATGGCCAAGAAATCCATGCTCATGCGCCAGCGTCACCGCGAAGCCGCGGTCAAACGCTACGCGGCCAAGCGCGCCGAGCTCAAGGAGCAGATCCGCGACCCGAAGACCTCGGAAGAGGCGCGCGCCGATGCGCAGAAGAAGCTGCAGAAGCTGCCGCGCGACGCGAGCCCCATTCGGCTGCGCAACCGTTGCGCGCTGACTGGCCGGCCGCACGGCTACTACCGCAAGTTCGGCTTGGCGCGCACGAAGCTGCGCGAGACCACGATGCGCGGTGAGATACCCGGCCTGCGCAAGGCCAGCTGGTAAGGACACCACCATGAGTATGACCGACCCGATCGCCGACATGCTGACGCAGATCCGCAACGCGCAGACGGCCCGCAAGCCGTCGCTCAGCTTGCCGGCGTCGAAGCAGAAGCTCGCCGTGGCGAAGGTGCTGGAGCAGGAAGGCTACATCGGCGCCGTCTCGAAAGAGAACGTCGATGGCAAGGACTTCCTGACGATCGAGCTCAAGTACTACCAGGAACGTCCGGTCATCGAGCGCATTCAGCGTGTGAGCCGTCCGGGCCTTCGGATCTTCAAGGCCGTCGATCAGCTGCCGGTGGTCCAGGGTGGCCTCGGCGTCGCGATCGTGTCGACTTCGAAGGGTGTCATGACGAACCGCGCAGGCGAAGGCGGAAGGTCACGGCGGCGAAGTCCTGTGCATCGTTCTCTGATCCACCACGAATTCATCGAGTCATAGCGATGTCGAGAGTAGGCAAGAAACCCGTCGAGCTCGGTAAGGACCTGACTGCCGAGGTCCAGGGCCAGTCCGTCACGATCAAGGGCAAGAAGGGCAGCCTCACGCTGGCCGTCAATTCCGAGATCGAGGTCACGCTCGACGGCAACCTCGTGAAGGTCGCGCCGCGCTCGGGCAGCAATTTCGCCAATGCGATGGCCGGTACGACGCGCGCGCACATCGCGAACATGGTCACGGGCATCGCGACCGGCTTCCAGAAGAAGCTCGAGCTCGTGGGCGTCGGCTACCGCGCCGCCGTGCAAGGTCAGAAGCTGAACCTGACGCTCGGTTTCTCGCACCCGGTCGAGTATCCGATTCCGAAGGGCATCACGATCGAAACGCCGAGCCAGACCGAGATCATCATCAAGGGCATGGATCGGCAGCAGGTGGGGCAGGTCGCGGCCGACATTCGCGACTACCGCCCGCCGGAGCCTTACAAGGGTAAGGGCGTTCGTTACTCGAACGAGCACATCGTTCTGAAAGAAGCGAAGAAGAAGTAGCCATGGCGATCGACAAAAAGTCCAACCGACAGCGCCGCGCGCGCCGCGGCCGAGTCCGCATCGCGTTGCAGGGCATTCACCGGCTGTGCGTGCACCGCACGCCGCAGCACATCTACGCGCAGATCATCGCGCCAGAGGGCAATCGCGTGATCGCGAGCGCCTCGACGCTCACGAAGGATCTGCGCGGCAGCCTGAAGGGCACCGGCAACATCGCCGCGGCCGCTGCCGTCGGCAAGCAGATTGCCGAGCGCGCGAAGGAAGCCGGCGTCGAAGCCGTCGCCTTCGATCGGTCGGGTTTCAAGTATCACGGTCGCGTCAAGGCGCTGGCCGATGCCGCCCGCGAAGCGGGCCTCAAGTTCTAACGGCTCGCAGCAAATGGACCAAGCAGATCAACGATGGCAAACGCTGACGAGTTTCAAGAAAAGTTGGTCGCGGTGAACCGCGTCGCCAAGGTCGTCAAGGGCGGCCGGCAGTTCGGTTTCACGGCGCTGACGGTGGTCGGCGACGGCAACGGCCGCGTCGGCTTCGGCTACGGCAAGGCTCGCGAGCTGCCGCTCGCGATCCAGAAAGCGATGCAGGCCGCGCGCAAGAACCTGTGCACCGTGGCACTGAGGAAGGACACGTTGCAGTACGAGCTGCGCGGCAGCCACGGCGCCACGCGCGTGTTCATGCAGCCGGCCTCGGAAGGTACGGGCGTCATCGCGGGTGGCGCGATGCGCGCGGTGCTCGAGTGCGCCGGCGTGCGCAACGTGCTCGCGAAGAGCTACGGCTCGCGCAATCCGATCAACGTCGTGCGCGCCACGATGAACGCGCTGTCGCGGATGCAATCGCCGGCGCAGATCGCGGCGAAGCGCGGCAAGACGGTCGAAGAGATTTTCGGCTGAGGATCTATCCGTGGCGAAAGCTAAAAAAGAGTTCCGGCTCACGCTGCTGAAGAGCAGGTTCGGCCGTACGCCCGGGCATGCGCAGTGCGCGCAGGGGCTCGGGTCTGCGCCGACCGTCATCAGAGCGTGGTCGTGAAGGACACGCCGGAAAACCGCGGCATGATCGACAAGATCCGCTACATGCTGCTCGTCGAGGAGGCTTGAGATGCGGTTGAACGATCTGCAGCCCGGCACCGGGCAGCAAGCACGACCACAAGCGCCGCGGACGTGGCGGCGGCTCGGGACTGGGCAAGACCGGTGGCCGCGGCGTCAAAGGTCAGCGCGCTCGCGCGGGCGGCTACCACAAGGTCGGCTTCGAGGGCGGCCAGATGCCCGATGCAGCGGCGCTTGCCGAAGATCGGCTTCGTGTCGCACACGCCGAATAGGACACGGCGAAGTGCGCGTGCACGAGCTCGCGCGGTTCGCCGGCAAGACGGCGGACCTCGCGGCCTTGAAAGCGGCGCAGCATCGTCTCGAGGCAGGCCGAGGTCGCGAAGGTCATCGCGTCCGGCACGCTCGAGAAGGCAGTGACGGTCGGCGGTCCCGGCGTCAAGGTCACGGCCGGCGCGCGCAAGATCATCGAAGCCGCCGGCGGCAAGGTAGTGGAGTAAGGGACTCATGGCGAAGGCGGGTACAGTCAATCCGGCTACCCTGCTCGGCGACGCAACGCGTTTCGCCGATCTCCGCCATCGCCTGCTGTTTTTGATCGGCGCGCTCGTCGTGTACCGCATCGGCACCTACATTCCGGTGCCCGGCATCGACCCCGTCGCGCTGCAGCGGTTCTTCGATCAGCAGTCCGGCACGATCCTGAGCATGTTCAACATGTTCTCGGGCGGCGCGCTGCGGCGCTGGTCGATCTTCGCGCTCGGCATCATGCCGTACATCTCGGCGTCCATCATTTTGCAGATGGGCACGCACATGATTCCGCCGCTCGGTCAGCTGCGCAAAGAAGGCGAGTCCGGCCGGCGCAAGATCACTCAGTACACGCGCTACGGCACCGTGATCTTGTCGCTGTTCCAGTCCGTCGCGGCCGCCAGCGCGCTGCAGACGCAGGGCGTGGTGCTGAACCCCGGCTCCAGCTTCGTCGCGACCGCGGCGATCACGCTCGTGACCGGCACGATGTTCCTGATGTGGCTCGGCGAGCAGATCACGGAGCGCGGCATCGGCAACGGCATCTCGATGATCATCCTGTCGAGCATCATGTCCGGCCTGCCGTCGGCCATCGGCGGCACGCTCGAGCTCGTGAACACGGGCGGAATGAACCAGGCGATGCCGTTCCTGCTCGCGTTCCTGATCGTCTTGGCGTCACCGCCATCGTCGTGTTCATGGAGCGTGCGCAGCGGCGCATCACCGTGAACTACGCGAAGCGCCAGCAAGGCCGGCGCATGTACGCGGGCCAGACGAGCCACCTGCCGTTCAAGATCAACATGTCGGGCGTCATCCCGCCGATCTTCGCCTCGAGCTTCATCCTGTTCCCGGCCACGATCGCGACCTGGTTCGGCTCGAGCCAGGCGGTGCCGTGGCTGCAGCGCATCGCCGCGAGCCTGTCGCCGGGCCAGCCCGTCTACATCATCGCTGTACGCGTCGCTGATCATGTTCTTCTGCTTCTTCTACACGGCGCTCGTGTTCAATTCGCGCGAGACGGCGGACAACCTCCGTCGATCGGGCGCGTTCATCCCGGGTATTCGTCCGGGTCAGCAGACCGCCGAGTACATCGACAAGGTGCTGACGCGCCTGACGTTCTGGGGCGCGCTGTACATCACGGCCGTGTGTCTGTTGCCGGAGTTCATGATCCTGGAGTTCAGCGTGCCGTTCTACTTCGGCGGCACGTCGCTGCTGATCATCGTCGTAGTCACGATGGACTTCATGGCGCAGCTGCAGGCTCACATGATGACTCACCAATACGAAGGGCTGCTGAAGAAGGCGAATCTCCGTGGTTACGGAAAGAGCGAGCTCCTAGGCAGCAGGTTGGAGCTTAGAGATGAAAGTCAGAGCATCGGTGCGCAAGATTTGTCGGAAGTGCAAGATCGTCCGGCGTCGCGGCGTCGTGCGCGTGATCTGCGAGGATCCGCGTCACAAGCAGCGGCAGGGCTGAGCGCACGGAGCGCGAGTAGAGGTTCGAACGCAATGGCACGTATAGCGGGCATCAATATTCCGACGAACAAGCACGTCGGCATCGCGCTGACGCACATCTTCGGCATTGGCCGCAGCCGTGCGCGTCATGACGTGCAAGGCCGCGAACATCGATCCGACCACGCAGGTCAAGGACCTCACCGAGCCGAGGTGACGCGGATGCGCGAGGTCATCGCGAAGTTTCCGGTCGAAGGCGACCTGCGCCGCGAAGTTGCGATGAACATCAAGCGCCTGATGGACCTCGGTGTCTATCGCGGCATCCGTCACCGCCGCGGCTTGCCGCTGCGAGGCCAGCGCACTCGGACCAACGCGCGCACGCGCAAGGGTCCGCGGCGTGGCGTGAAGAAGCTTTAAGGAGTCAGCATGTCAGCTACGCCCCCAGCCGCAGCAGCACCGAAGGTCCGCAAGAAAGCCAAGCGGCAGATTCTCGACGCCGTGGCGCACGTTCACGCGTCCTTCAACAACACGATCATCAGCATCACGGACCGTCAGGGCAACACGCTCGCCGTGGGCCACGGCCGGCAACTGCGGCTTCAAGGGCTCGCGCAAGAGCACGCCGTTCGCGGCGCAGGTCGCCGCCGAGAAGGCGGGCAACAACGCCAAGGAATACGGCGTGAAGAACCTCGAGGTCCGCGTGAAGGGTCCCGGCCCGGGCCGCGAGTCGGCCGTGCGTTCGCTGAACTCCGTCGGGTTCCGGATTACGCAGATCGAAGACGTGACTCCGATTCCTCACAACGGCTGCCGTCCGCCGAAGAAGCGGCGGGTCTAAGCGGAATACACCATGGCACGATACAGAGGTCCAACCTGCAAGCTCGCCCGGCGCGAGGGCACCGACTTGTTCCTGAAGAGCGGGCTCAAGCCGCTCGAATCGAAGTGCAAGCTCGAAGTTCCCCCGGGTGGCGCAAGACGCAGCGACGTCAGCGCCTGTCCGACTACGGCGTGCAGTTGCGCGAGAAGCAGAAGCTGCGCCGCATGTACGGCGTGCTCGAGCGGCAGTTCCGCAACTACTACAAGAAGGCTTCGGCGATCAAAGGCTCCACGGGTGAGAACCTGCTGCGGATGCTCGAGGCCCGGCTCGACAACGTGGTCTATCGCATGGGCTTTGCCTCGACGCGCGCCGAGGCGCGCCAGCTCGTGAGCCACCGCGGTATCAAGGTCAACGAGCAGATCGTGAACATCCCGTCCTATCAGCTGAAGGCGGGCGACAAGATCGCGGTTCGCGATCGTGCGAAGGAGCAGCTCCGTATCAAGTCCGCGCTCTCCGTCGCGGGCCAGGTCGGTTTCCCGGAGTGGGTCGAGGTTGACGACCAGAACATGCACGGGCTGTTGAAGAACCTACCAGAGCGCGACGAGATTCTGCCAGACATCAACGAGAATCTGGTCGTCGAGCTGTACTCGAAGTAACGAGAGGACACCTTTAGATGCAAGAATCAGCAACAGAATTCTTGCGGCCGCGAGCCGTCAAGGTTCAGCCGCTCGGCACCAATCGCGCCCGCGTCACAGTCGAGCCGTTCGAGCGCGGGTTCGGTCATACCCTCGGCAACGCGCTGCGGCGCGTGCTGCTGTCGTCCATGCCGGGCGCAGCCATCGTCGAGGCGGAGATCGAGGGTGTGCTCCACGAGTACACGAGCATCGAGGGCGTTCAGGAAGACGTCGTCGACATCCTGCTCAATCTGAAGTCGGTCGCCATCAAGATGCATACGCGCGACGAGGTCGAGCTGCGTCTGGCGAAGAAGGGCCCGGGCCCGGTGCGCGCCGGTGACATCGTCACCGATCACGACATCGAGATCGTGAACCCGGACCTCGTGATCGCGAATCTCACGAGCGCCGGCGAGCTGCGCGCGTTCCTGAAGGTCGTGCGCGGCCGCGGTTACCGTCCGGCCGTGCAGGCCGCGCGCTTCGAGGAGCAGAGCCGGCCGATCGGCCGCCTGCAACTCGATGCGTCGTTCAGCCCGGTCCGCCGCGTCACGTACACCGTGGAGCGCGCGCGCGTCGAGCAGCGCACGGATCTCGACAAGCTGATCGTGGACATCGAGACCAACGGCACGATCGACGCCGAAGAGGCCATTCGCCGCGCCGGCTCGATCCTGAAGAATCAGCTCGACGTGTTCGTCGATCTGCAGGGTGAAGACGAGATCGGCTTCGGTCGCACCGAGACGCAGGTCGATCCGATCCTGCTGCGCCCGGTCGACGAGCTCGAGCTCACGGTGCGTTCGGCCAACTGCCTGAAGGCCGAGAACATCAACTACATCGGCGACCTCGTGCAGCGCACGGAAGTCGAGTTGCTGCGCACGCCGAACCTCGGCAAGAAGTCGCTGACCGAGATCAAGGAAGTGCTCGAGCAGCACGGCCTGGCGCTCGGCATGCGCCTCGACAACTGGCCCCCGCCGGGCCTGCGCGGCGAAGAGCCGCCGGCGCCTTCGACACCTACGTCGATCGCGTCGTTCTGATAAGAACGGAGTTTTGCAACGATGCGTCACAAGAAATCCGGCCGCAGGCTCGGTAGGAACTCGCCGCACAGGCGCGCGATGTACCGCAACATGGCGGTGTCGCTGTTCGTGCACGAGACGATCCGCACCACGTTGCCGAAGGCGAAGGAGCTGCGCCGCGTCGTGGAGCCGTTGATCACGCTCGCGAAGCAGGACGGCCCGAGCCGTCGCCGGCTGGCGTTCGACCGGCTGCGCGACGACGCGGCCGTCGGCCGGTCTGTTCACCGAGCTCGGTCCGCGCTTCAAGAGCCGCCCGGGCGGCTATCTGCGGATTCTGAAGACCGGCTTCCGCGTCGGCGATTCGGCGCCGATGGCGATCGTGCAGCTGCTCGATCAGCCCGAGAAGCCGGCTGAGACCAAGGAGCCGCGCACCACGGCGTAGCGCGGCAGATCGAAGACACCCGTGGCCCGCAAGCGAGTCGTCACCGACGCGCAGATCACGCGGGCCGCCCGCAAAGTGTTTCTCGAGCATGGCACGCGAGCGCCCGTTTCCTGGGTCGCGCGCGAGCTCGGCGTTTCCTCTGCCACGGTGTTCGTCCGCATGGGTTCCAAGATGGGGCTCATCAACGCGGCTCTGTGGCCGCCGGATCCGCCCGTGCTCGGGCAGCTCGAGCAGGGCTTTCAGCGCGGCGTCGCCGCGGCACAGCAGTTGCGCGAGATCGTCGTCGAGCTCACGCGTTACGTCGACGACGAGATCCCCGCCACGTTCACGTTGTATGCGGCGGGACTGCGCGCGAAACCGGGCGAAGACTTCAGCGACGTGACGCCGATGCGGCTGCGTCGCGCGCTGGCCAAGTGGCTGCGTCAGGCCGTTCGCGCCGGCGAGCTCGACTGCGCGCCGCGCACCGCGACCGAGCTGATCTTGGGCGTGCTCGAAGCGCGCGCCATGCACGCGTTCCTGGCCAGGCGCGCAGTGTCGGCGCGCGAGCACGCGGCGTTCATTCGCGTCCTGCTGGCGAGCGTCCTCGAAGTAAGAAACCCTCATTGACGCTCTTGCCGCCCGCGGCTTATAACTGACGCCAGAGTTAATAATGGCGCACGGCGCGGACATGCCGGCGCGTCTTGTCGGGGGGGCGGAAATGCAAGCGTTTCGTGGGTTCCTACGGGCTCGCGGCGGGCCGGTCACACGGCCTCCGCCGCGCGTGTCTCAGCATAGGCGTGGGGCTCGTGGTGGCCGCGTTGGCCGCGGCGCCGCTCGCGGTCGCGCAGCAGAGCGTCGGTCGCGGCGCGCGCGATCCGCTGCACGTCGACGTGATCGTCGGCTCCGAAGGCAAGGGCATGTACGCGGGCGCCGGTGTGCCTGCCGACAACATGCCGATCTATGCGACGAAGGACGGTGCGGTACCGAAGGGCGTCACACCGCTGCCGCACGACATTTTCTCGACGAAGGATTTCTACAAGGACCGCGATCTGTGGTCCGATCCAGCGGTACTACCGCTGCAACTCGCCCGTGGGGCTCGAGCAGATCTGGGGCGCGTACATGTACCCGCTCATCGGCGACGACCCGCCGCGAACGGCCGCGTGGGGATTCTGCGACCGCGACTATCCGCGCAAGGAGATCGTGAGCCCGTATCCCTTCAAGACCGCGAAGGAGCACTACCAGGCGCTGTTGAAGGAGGCCCGCTCGCGCGGCGGCCCGACGCTCTACACGCAGGCGACGGTGCCGAACTGGAGCGGGCAATACGCGCGCGCTCGCGCGAAGACCGATACGTGGTACTTCGGCGCCATCCTCCAGGTCCCGACGTACCTCTCGCTGCTCACGCCGGAATATCAACGGCGCTTCGTGCAGCAGATGTATCACTACTCCGGAAGCAACGCGCCGCAATGGGCGGGTTCGTACTGCTGGCCCGAAGGCTTCATGCGGCGCTTCGCTCAGTACGGTGGCGGGTCGGTCAACTTCGTCGTGACCCCGGACCTCGTGCTCGACATGCGCAACGCCGCAAAGACGGTGATCACGCAGATCCATATCGGCCGCGAATTCACGGAAGACAAGGTCGGTCCGCCGCGGCTCGGCGCCGCCGTGCCCCAGTGGACCGGCGAGACGATCGGGTTCTGGGACGGCGAGGCATTGATCAGCTGGACGTCGAATCTTCAGGGCTGGATCAACCATGGCGGTGCCGAGTACAGCAACAACCTGCAGTCGATCGAGATCTACACACCGCGCAAGGATGCGAGCGGCAAGCTGATCGGAATCAAGCATGAGACGGTGCTGTACGACCGGGAATCGTTCGTGGACCCCGTCCGGATCGTTCAGAACTGGAACAAGCGTGGCAACCTGAATGACAACGACCCGTTCGTCGTCATGGAATGCATCCCGCAGATCTTCCCGGTGAACGGCACCGCGACGCCGGTGTCGCCGGGCACCGTATTCCCGCACGAGTTCCTCGATATTCTCGGCCGGCCGTGGGCGCAGGTCTGGGAGAAGTACCACGAGAACGGCATGGAGCGGCCGGAGGCCGAGGACATCTTCTCTTTCAAGTAGCGTTGTCGGCCCGCGATTGATGGAGGTGCCAAACGTGCCGCCGGCGCGCCGCAGAGGGCCCCTCGCGGGACACGCCGGAAATCGCATCCCTGCGGCTCGGCTGCGCACATCCGACCGCCATGGATGGCGGAAGTGAGCGTTGAGGCGCGGGCTCGCCCAGCGCCGGAGCCGATGTCCTTGCGTTATTTTTTGCTGAAGTCGAAGAGGCTCTCCGGATCGTCGTCCGGCTTGCCGCTCATGCCCTGCTCGAAATACTCGCGCCAGATCTTGTCCCACGGCCGCCCGTACATGTCCGGGTACTCGTACTGGATCGTGTCGCCGGGGTGGACCGGCGTGTTCACGCCCTTGACCGAGAAGATCGTCGGCACGCACTCGATGAACGGATACGGTTCCTCTTTCGCGTCCGTGTAGTCGTTGATCTTGTGCAGGTTGCGCACGATGCGGACCGGCTCCGCCAGCGCTTCGGGGTCGTACAAGACGGCCTCGTGATTCAGGCCGATGAACTTACCGTCCTTGCGGATCGGCGTGTAGATCTCGACCGACTGCATCTTGTCCGACCACTCGAACGACGAGTGCGACTTCCACCCCTGGATGTTGCTGGTCCAGGTGATCAGCGTGTCGCCGTCCCAGAAGCCGACCGTCTCGCCGTACCAGCGTGGCACCGCGGCGCCGAGCCGCGGCGCGCCGCCGCTCTTCACGTCCGCCATGTTGAACTCACGGCCGACGTTGATATCGGTGATGAAGTTGCGTGCGACGCCGGCGCGGACCTCGACGAGATTCGGCGTGGCGATGACGTAGTGCTCCCACACCGAGAACGGATACCACCGACGCACGAAGCCCTCGGGCCAGCAGAACGTCGACGGCCAGATCGCGTGCCCGCGCATCTGGTGGTAGGCCTCCTGAACGGTGCGCTGCTGGTACTTCGGCGTCAGCAGCGACACGATGGTCGCGATCTGCGTGTGCGCACCCCAGTACCAGTTCTGCTGATTCTGCGGCGCGCGCGCCGGGTTTTCGTAGACGCCGTTCCATTCGGCGGCCGGGAAATCCTTGAACGAGTACTTGTTCGGGCCGCCGCGTTTCTTGGTCTCGGCGAGCAACGCTTCGTAGTGCGCCTGCGCTGTCTTGAAGCCGTACGGGCTCACGATGGCCTCGCGCGGCAAGTCGCGATCGCAATGGCCCCAGGGGGCGTCTTCGTCCTTGCCCGTGTTCAACGGGTTGGGGCTCAGGATTCCGCGCTGTACCTCGCTCGCCATCGGGCTGTTGCAGCGGTAGTAGCGCTTGTCGGTCCACAGCGCCTTGTCCTTGTAGAAGTCCTTGCTCGTGAAGATGTCGACGGGCAGCGGCTTCACGTCTTTCGGCGGTGCGCTGGCGGGGTAGCCGTCGAGCTCTTGCTTCACTCCTGGCTGCGGTGGGGCGAATCCGTTGCCCTTCCACGCCGGGCCCACCGGCGGCAGAGTCTTCACGCTGGCGGCCAACGGCCGGCCGCGGCCGACGCTCTTGAAGCCGATGTCCGGCATGTCCTGAGCCGAAGCTACCGTGGCGGTCAGCATCGCAGCCAGCAGCCAAAACCTGTTCGTTCCTTGTTTCATACGCTCTCCCTCCGGGGGACACGACTCTACATGGACCCGGTCGCTGTGTTCCATGGGCGCGGCAGCATCGCCGCCTCCTTCGCCTCGATGTGCCATAGTTTCCCCCACGAAAATCGGCCTGTTATATTCGGAATCCATACATAGGGCTAGCGAATTCGGACGGCGCAATGAAGGGGAACGTTTCGACTCGCGGCCGCGCGCCGCGAACTGCCCGGCTCGCAACGGCGCTGTGGCTGTCGCTCGGGTTGCTTGCAGTTCTCGGCTCCGTGCCATCGGCGGGCGCGCATCATTCCTGGGCCCGCTACGACGCCGACCATGTGTTCACGATCGAAGGCACGCTGACGTCCGTCGATTTTTCGAATCCCCACGTCGTCATGCACTTCACGGGCGCCGCGGAGGGCGAGGCGAGCAGCGAATGGACCATGGAGATGGATCCGCCCACGCTGCTCGTGCGCTTCGGATTGAAGCACGATACGTTCGCCGCCGGCATGAAGGTCAAGATCACGGGCGTTCGAGCGCGCACCGGCGTGCCGGTCATGCGGGCGCTCACGATCGAGACGCAGGACGGCACGGTCTATCGCGTGTCGAGCCGCATATGAGCGGTGCACGATCCGCGTTGGGGCTGGCGTTAGCCGTCGTCGGCGCGCTGATTCTGCCCGCGGTGCGCGCCCAGGCGCCGCCGTCGGCGGCAGGTTTCCCGGGCGGCGTCGCGCCGCGCGGCGCGCCGGCGTTGATCCGCGCTCTCGAGGCCGAACCCGCGGCGCTCGAACCGGGCCAGGCAGCGACGCTGCACTGGGAAGTGTTGAACGCGTACACGGTCTCGATCGCTCCCGATCCGGGCAAGGTGGCGCTGCGCGGCACGCAGCGCGTGACGCCGGGCGTCACGACGACGTACACGCTGACCGCCACGGGATCCGGCGGCGAAGTCACTCGCGCCGTGACGGTCACGGTGCGCGGCACGACGCCGGCAGCGCCGGCAGCGCCGGCAGCGGCGTCGAAGCGCGAGCCGCCGGTGCCGAAGCTCGCGGACGGCAAGCCTGACCTATCCGGCCTCTACATGGCCGAGAAAGGCGTACGCCTCGTCGGCGCCGTGCAGCCGGCGCCCGGCGCCGAGACGTTTCGTGTCGAGACGCGCGCCGACGACCTCGGCACCGGTATCCAATGCCTGCCGCCCGGCGTGCCGGCCGCCGCGATGTTGCC
Source organism: uncultured Gammaproteobacteria bacterium (assembly GCA_963748045.1). Taxonomy (GTDB): domain Bacteria; phylum Pseudomonadota; class Gammaproteobacteria; order Steroidobacterales; family Rariloculaceae; genus FEN-1219. The sequence goes on along the minus strand of CAVVIC010000020.1, from coordinate 320,427 downwards.
GTTTCCGCTTGAGATCGTGCACACGCCGAGCGTGGTCGCGATCATGTACGAGGCCTACCACCAGTTCCGCATCGTGCCTGTGGGGCGCGAGCACGCCGAGTACCTCGCGCCCGCGTACATGGGCCATTCCGTCGCGCGCTGGGACGGTGACACGCTGGTCGTCGACGTCCGCGGTTTCAATGCCAAGACCGTGATCGCGGGCTACCGTCACACGGAGGATCTGCGCGTCGTCGAGCGCTTCCGGCGCACGGACTTCGGCACGATCGCCTACGAAGCCACGGTCACCGATCCGCACGTGTTCGCCGCGCCGCTCACGTTCGCAGGCACGTTCGAGCTGCATCCGGAGTGGGAGATCGGCGAGTACGTGTGCACCGAGAACAACCAGGACTACGATGCGCTGTTTGAGGCCAAGCCGGCTTCGAAGTGAGGTCCGCGGCGCGGGGCTGGCCCGCGGTTGACACTCTTCCGCGCACGGTGCTTAACTGACTCGGCGATCACAAATAAGACGGGGGAGGAAACGCCGTGACGAATCGCAGACAGGTACTGAAGTGGGCCGCCGCCGCGTCCGCTGCCGCGACGGGTGCGCTGTCGTTACGAGCGTCGGCTGCCGCGTCTCGCGAATCGTCACCGCCGATCGAGCTGTTCGTGTTCGATCGCAGGTTCGCGGACGCGCGCGCGGCAGCGGCACGCAGCGCCGCGAACGGGGTGGAAACGGCGGGCTTCGACGGCGACCTCACGGAGCTCTGGTATGACCGCCTCGATTTGCGCTGGCGAGCGGCGCCGATGAAGCTGGCCGGCCTCACGACCTCGAGCGGCCTCTTCGTGCTCGAAACGCTGGCCGTTGACCGTGGCATGCGCGTGATCGAGCGTATCGAGCTCTCGGCGCAGACCGCAGGCGGCGAGCCGCTGTACTCCTGGACCATCGCGCCGCGCACCCGCGGCTAGCCGAACTTTCGCGCATAGGGGGATCTCGCATGGCGGTACTGCCACCCGGCGTCAGCGCCGAAACGTTTGCCGCGGCCATCAAAGAATTCGAGGCGGCCGTCGGTAAGGACTGGGTGTTCACGAGCGACGCAGACCTCGTTCCGTACCGCGATCACTTCTCCTACATCAAGAACCAGCCGAACGAGCTCGTGCCGTCGGCGGCCGTGGGCCCCGACTCGACCGAGCAGGTGCAGGCGATAGTCCTCGCAGCCAACAAGTACAAGATCCCGCTGTACGCGATCTCGACCGGCAAGAACTTCGCCTACGGCGGACCTTCGCCGAACGTGCGCGGCAGCGTCACCGTCGACTTGAAGCGCATGAACCGCGTGCTCGAGGTCAGCGACAAGCGCTTCTACGCGGTCGTCGAGCCCGGTGTCTCGTACATCGATCTGTACCGCTACATCCAGGATCACGGGCTCAAGGTGTGGGTGGATACGCCGGACCCGGGGTGGGGCAGTCCGATCGGCAACTCGCTCGATCACGGCATCGGCTACACGATGGGCTTCTATCGCGATCACTTCGGCGCGCACTGCGGCATGGAAGTGGTGCTGCCGAACGGCGAGATCATGCGCACCGGCATGGGCGCGCTGCCCGCGTCGAAGAGCTGGCACGAGTACAAACACGGCTTCGGACCGGATCCCGCGGGCCTATTCGGCCAGGGCAACTTCGGCATCGTCACGAAGATGGGCTTTCGGCTGATGCCGCAACCGGAGCACTGGCGCACGGGTGCCGTGATGGTGCCGAAGCGCCAGGACCTGATCCCGCTGGTCGACACCGTCAACTACCTCACGGATCTCTCGATCATCGGCGAGCCGTGGTACGGCAACGGGTTGGCGCCGCTCATGGGGAACACCGAGTTTCGCGACGCAGCCAACGCGTTCAGCGAGACTGCGATGGACGCCCAAGCGGCGGCAGCGAAGCTGCACTCGTGGCAGGTGGAGCTGCAGTTCTACGGCTCCGAGCGCACGACGCTCTCGAACTGGGAGTACGCGAAAGAACTCATGACGCGCGCCATTCCGAGCGCCCGCTTCGTGGACGGCGAGTCGTTCAAGGTGCCGCTCACGCGTGAGCAGATCTCGAAGTCGACGACGCCGTATCGCTCGAACATGCGGCGCAACATCACGCAGGGCGTGCCGGGTCTTGGGATTTGGTGGATGCCGAGCCGCTCCGACCAGAACCCGAACGCGTGGGACGAAACCCACATCGGGTTGTTCTCGCTGATCGGCCGCAGTGGCGAGGCGATATTCCAGGCGCAGAAGGACTTCGCGTCCGTATCGAAGCAGCTCGAGATGCCGAGCCTGTTCCCGAATGCGATTCAGACGCCGGTCAACTGGTATCAGCACGCGTTCATCATGGGCAATGGCTTCGGTCTCGGGCGCGGTGATACGAGCCCGGAAGGCAAGAAGAAAGCGGCGGTCCTGTTGCGCCGCGTGCTTGCGGAGAACGCGAAGCTCGGCTACGGCGATTACCGCGCGCCGCCGATGCTGCAAGACGATGTCGCCGACCAGTATTCGTTCAACAACCACGTCCTGCGGCGCTTCAACGAAACGCTGAAGGACGCCATCGATCCGAACGGCATCATCATGCCGGGGCGTGCCGGAGTCTGGCCGGCGGCGTATCGATCGCTGCGAGGGTCGCTGCGATGATCACGGCTCGACGGATAGCGCAGGCGTTCGCGTTTGTCGGGTTGCTGCTCGGGTTCGCGGGCGCGAGCGTGGCGCAGCAATCGACGGCGCAGCGCGGCAACGCCAAATTCCAGCACTCGTGCGCGCCGTGCCACGGGGCCGGCGTGGGTGACGACGGCCACGCGCTGCTGCCCGGCACGGATGCGCTGCGCATCAAGTACAAAGGCGCGGTGCCGGCGGTGCCCGCGTTGCTCGAGGAGAGAACCGACCTCACGGCCCCGGTGCTGAAGGTGTTTCTGCGCAACGGCTCGTTCTCGATGCCGCCGTTTCGGCCCACCGAGCTGACGGACGCCGAGATCGCCGACATCGCGGCTTACATCGCCGTCAGCTCGAAGCGCGGAGCGAAGTAGTCCGAAGAGGGTGCCAGGCCTTGCACAGTTGCACAGAACGGCTGCTGTTCGATCCAGGACGCCGCACGGTGGGAGAGCCAGCCGTTCCGTGCAACTATGCAAGGCCTGGCACCCTTTTGAGCGCTCGATGAACGCGTACGTCGTACCGTTGCGGTCGCTCCGTCGCGCCGACGTGCCGACCGTCGGCGGCAAGAACTCGTCGCTTGGTGAGATGTTGCGCTCGCTCGGCGAGCTCGGGGTCAGCGTGCCGGACGGCTACGCGACCACGGTCCACGCGTATCGCGACTTCCTGCGTGAGAACGGCCTCGACCAGCGAATCGCCAACGCCCTGAAGGGCCTCAACGTCGAGGACCTGCCGGCGCTCGCGCGTGCCGGCGCCGAGATCCGGCGCGCGATCCTGGCCGCCCCGCTGCCGCAGCGGTTGCACGACGAGGTCGTCGCCGCCTGGCGCGAGCTCGATGCGGGCCAGGGGATCACGGTTGCCGTGCGTTCGTCGGCCACGGCCGAAGACCTGCCCGACGCGTCGTTCGCCGGCCAGCAGGCCACGTATCTCAACGTCAGCGGCGAGCGCGATGTCGTGCAGGCCGTGCACGACGTCTACGCGTCGCTGTTCACCGATCGCGCGATCGCGTATCGCGCGCACAACCAGTTCGATCACGCGCTCGTCGGCATCTCGGTCGGCGTTCAGCGCATGGTGCGCAGCGATCTCGGCGCGAGCGGCGTGATGTTCACGCTCGACACCGACTCCGGGTTTCGTGATGTCGTGTTCATCACGAGCGCATATGGTTTAGGCGAGACCGTGGTTCAGGGCGCCGTGAACCCGGACGAGTTCTACGTGTACAAGCCCGCGCTCGCCGCCGGCCGCAAGGCCGTGCTGCGCCGCAACCTCGGCGCGAAAGCGATCAAGATGGTGTACGCGGAGCGCGGCGCGGCCGAGCGCGTCGCGACGGTCGAGGTGCCGGCCGAGCAGCGGCAGAAGTTCTCGCTGACCGACGCCGAGCTCGAAGATCTCGCGCGCCAGGCCGTCGCGATCGAGCAGCACTACGGGTGCCCGATGGACATCGAGTGGGCCAAGGACGGCAACACCGGCCAGCTCTTCATCGTGCAGGCACGGCCGGAGACCGTGCAGAGCCAAAACCGCCGCACGCTGCAGCGGTTCTCGCTCAAGGGCAAGTCGAAGGTGTTAGCGGAAGGGCGCAGCATCGGCCAGAAGATTGCGGCCGGCCGCGCGCGGTTCGTGGCGTCGGCCGCGGATATCGAGCGCGTGCAAACCGGCGACGTGCTCGTGGCGGACATGACGGACCCGGACTGGGAGCCGATCATGAAACGCGCGGCCGCGATCGTGACGCGCCGCGGCGGGCGTACGTGCCACGCGGCCATCATCGCGCGTGAGCTCGGCGTGCCTGCAGTAGTCGGCTGCGGCGACAGCGCCGACAACATCCGCGACGGCCAGGCGGTCACGGTGTCGTGCGCCGAGGGCGAGACCGGGTTCGTGTACGACGGCGCCCTGTCGTACGAGCACCAGGAGATCGAGCTCGACACGCTGCCGACCGTCTCCGTGAAGATCATGATGAACGTCGGCAATCCGGATCGTGCGTTCGGCTTCGCCGCGCTGCCAAATCACGGCGTGGGGCTCGCGCGGCTCGAGTTCATCGTGAACCGCATGATCGGCGTGCACCCGCGGGCGCTGCTCGAGTTCGACCGCCTCGACGCGGAGCTGAAGCGCTCGATCCGCCATCAGATGGCGGGCTACGCGGACCCGGTCACGTTCTACGTCGAGAAGCTCGCCGAGGGCATCAGCCAGATCGCGGCCGCGTTCGCGCCTTCGCCTGTGATCGTGCGCCTGTCGGACTTCAAGTCGAACGAGTATGCGAACCTGATCGGCGGGCGCGTGTACGAGCCGCACGAGGAGAACCCGATGCTCGGCTTTCGCGGCGCGGCCCGCTACGTCGACGCGTCGTTCCGCCCGTGCTTCGAGCTCGAGTGCCGCGCGCTGAAGTTCGTGCGCGAAGAGATGGGGCTCACGAACGTGGAGGTCATGGTGCCGTTCGTGCGCACCGTGGCCGAAGCGCGGCGCGTGACCGAGCTGCTCGCGGAGAACGGCTTGAAGCGCGGCGAGAACGGCTTGCGCGTGATCATGATGTGCGAGGTGCCGACGAATGCTTTGCTCGCGGACCGCTATCTCGAGTACTTCGACGGCATGTCGATCGGCTCGAACGACATGACGCAGCTCACGCTCGGTATCGACCGCGACTCCGCGATCGTGGCAGGCTCGTTCGACGAGCGCGACGACGCGGTCAAAGCGTTGCTGTCGCTCGCGATCAAGGCCTGCCGCAAGCAGGGCAAGTACATCGGTATCTGCGGCCAGGGCCCGTCGGATCACCCGGACTTCGCGCGCTGGCTCGTGGAGCAGGGCATCGACAGCCTATCCCTGAACCCGGACTCGGTGCTCGACACCTGGCTCATGCTCGCGGGCGAGCGACGCCGGTGAGGCCTCCGGCGTGAACGCCGCCGCCCGCACGGTCTGCTTCGTATCCGATCGCACCGGCGTCACGGCCGAGGTGTTGGGTCATTCGCTCTTGTCGCTATTCGCCGGCATGACGTTCGAGACGTTCACCATGCCGTTCGTGCTCGACCTCGCTCAGGCCCGCGGCGTCGTTGCGCGCATCAACGCGCTCGGCGCGGAGCAGAACTCGCAGCCGATCGTGTTCTGCACGGTCGTCGATCAGGAGACGCGCGCCGTGATCAAAGAGGCGCAGGCGCTCGTGATCGACATGTTCTCGTTCGTCGGCCCGCTCGAGGCCGAGCTTGGAGTGCGCGCGGGGGCCGCCGGCGTGCCCGCGATGCACGGCGCCAAGACCGATCCGAACTACGCGTCGCGCATCGACGCCACGAACTACGCGCTCGCGAACGACGATGGCGCCGGCGCGCGCGATTACCGCTCCGCCAACGTCGTGCTGATCGGCGTATCGCGCTCCGGCAAGACACCGACTTCACTGTACCTGGCACTCCAGTACGGCGTGTTCGCGGCGAACTATCCGCTCGCCGACGAAGAGCTCGAGGCCGGCGAACTGCCACGCGTGCTGGTGCCGCACCGGCAGAAGCTCTACGGCCTGATCGTGAAGCCAGAACGTTTGCAGCAGATTCGCAGCGAGCGGCGCCCCGGCAGCCGCTACGCCTCGGCGCAGCAGGTGCAATACGAGATCAGCGCCGTTCAGGCGCTGTACGACCGGTTCGGCATCCCGTATCTCGACGTGACCGAGTGCAGCATCGAGGAGATCTCGAGCCGCATCATGGATCAGCTCGCCCTCGCGCGCCACGCGCGCAGCTGACTCCGTCTTCAGCCGACTCACTCGCAGCGGAAGCTCGCGGCCGCGCTCGCGGTCACATTCGTCGGCGCTTTGCCGTGCTCGACCCAGTCGACGAGCGCGCCGAATGGGTCGAAGCGATCGGTCGACGGTCCGCCGCCGCAGTGCGTCATGCCGGGCACGGGATAGAAGCGCGCGAAGCCGCTGATGTCGCCGCCGTTGCTCGCGCGGACCTTCTCGTACCAGTCGATCGTGGCCTGCAGCGAGAACGCGCCGTCGGCCGCGCCGTGATACACGATGACCTTGCCGCGCGCGGCCTTGAGCTCGGCCAGCTTCGGTTGCCGCCAATTCGTCGGCGCCATGAAGTCCATGGCGGAGACCGGGTAGTCCTTCGTGATGCTAAGAGGCGGTCGGGTTTGCCTGCCCGTCGTGGCCGGAGTCCGAGCTCAACACGGCGTAGCCGCGAGCGAGTGCGTTGTTCGGCGTGCCGCCCGTCAGCATGCCGAAGGCGGGCACCGCGAGCGCTCGGGTGACGACACGTGGGTTCCGGTTCGACGGGTTTCCGATGTTCATGGTGACCTCGTGCGTGCGGATTCCTTGGCTCAGCGTCGCGCGGCAGCGCGGCGAGTGGCCGGCCGTTTACGCGCGCTCGCTGGCGTGCTGCGTGCCGCGGTCTTTGCGCGCTGGCGCAAGGTCGGGTGATGCGAATGCGCTTCGGCGGTCGCGGTCAGCGCCTCGAACATCTGGTTCATGCGTGCGAGCTCGCGTTCGTCGAAGCCTTCGAGCAGCTCGCGCTCCATGCGGATCGCGACCTGCGTGGCTTTCATGAACAGACGCTCCCCCGCGGCTGTCAGCTCGATCCGCAAGATCCGGTTGTTGGTGGGATCGGGACGACGCACGATCGCGCCATCGTTCTCGAGCGGCGCGATCAGCTCCGTCATCGACTGCGGCAACATGCCCATCGCGCGCGCGAGCTCGGCCGAGGAGCTGGCGCCGCCGGTCTTGATCAGAAACAGAATGAAGTACTGGCTGGGAGTGAGGTCGACCTCGACGAAGGCTCCCTCCATGCAGCCGCGCACCGCGAGCTCCGCCCGCTTCAACAGATAGATCGTGCCTACCGCAGACCCCATACCGTTCCCTTGCGAAGTTGTCGGCTACGGTAGTGTGGCTCGATGATGCCCGAATGCTAGTCGCAATCGCCGGGCCGGCAACGCCTGCTCAGCGTTTGCGTGCCGCGCGCCAGCGCTGCCGCGGCCGGCGCAGCGTGACGAACTGCCACGGCACGCGCACCGCGCGCGCGAGCCGCTCGATCAAGAGCGGCCGGTACAGCGCGGCGTCGGCGGGCGACAGCACGCCGGGCTCGGTGGCGGGATCGATGCGCCGCCCGTACTTCAGCTTCAGCCACGCGTTCAAGTCCATCTGCCGGAACGTCGCGAACACCCAGCGGTTCCAGAGCCCGTCGCGCGCGTCGCGCCGGCACGCGATGCCGAAGTCGATCAGGTACGGCTGCTCGCCGGCGCCCACGAGCACGTTGTGCTTGCGCTTCAAGTCGCCGTGCGCGACGCCGGCCGCGTGCATGGCCTGCACGGTGTCGAGCAGCCGAGCGAAGAAGCGCTCGCGGTCCGTGAGACGCAAGTCCTGCTCGCGCAGCGACGGGCCCGCGATGTACTCGAGCGCGAGCGCCTCGTCGTCGACGAGGCCGTAAGCATGCGGGATGCCGGCGATGCCGCCGAGCTGCGCGTAGACCGCGCGCTCGCGACGCAGCAGGTAGCGCCAGAGTCCCGCGAGCACGCCGCCGTGCGGCTCGTTTGACGACGACGTCGCCGAACGGCGTCGCGACGAGCCGTGTCGTGGCCTGGTAGCCGCTGCCGAGCTCGCGTGCCGGCGATGCCGCGAGCGCCGCGGCGAGCTGCTCGGGCGAGGGCGCGGCGTCGGTCACGGCCGGGCGCGGATCAGGCGAATGCCCGCCACGCGATCCACGCGACGCAGCCCACGCACAGCAGGATGAACACGATCTCGCCGTTGCGCGCGCTGCTCACGCCCATCGACCAGCGGCCGATCGCCGGCGCCGGCCGGCGCAATCGAACCGAAGCGCGGCACGAGTGCCGGCGTGCGCGCGGCCCACTGCTCCCACGCCGCGCCGAAGATGCCGCGCAGCTTGCGGTCTTCGTATTCAATAGCCGCCGGGTAATAGAACCAGAAGAACAGCACGGCGACGGGCAGCGCCCACCAACGCGAGCCCGCGATCGCGAACCCCACGACGAGCAGGATGTTGCCGCTGTACAGCGGGTGGCGCACGAACCGGTAGGGGCCGTCCGTCGCGAGCTGCTGGTTCTTGACGATGAAGCCGCTCGCGTACGCCCGCACGAACCCGCCGATCAGCGCGATCGGTAGACCCGTTGCCGCCAGCACCGGCAGCGGCACGGCCGTGTACGCGTAGACCAGGATCAGCAGCACGGCGAGGCCCTGGCGCGCCGGCTCGACGTAGCGCAGGTCGCGAATGATCCTAAGCAGCCCCGTCAGCGGCGGAAGATCCTGAGTGCGGTGTGACATCAGTCCCTAGTTCCTAAAACAAGCGGCGCTACTTGCGGCCGCGATTCTGCGACGTCGCGGCGGCGAACGCTTCACGAGTCAGATTGCGATGACCGTCCTGAGTGACCTCGACGTCGTCCTCGACGCGAATGCCGCCGAAGGTCAGGAGTCTCTCGATGATACGCGCGATTCACCTTGTCTTCGTGACGCTGCAGCAGCGCGCGCAGCAGCGACGGAATGAAATACATCCCGGGCTCGATCGTCACGACGAAGCCGGGTTGCAGCGTGCGTGTGAGCCGCAGGGATGGGTCGGCGGCGGGCGGCTCGCGTTTCTTGCCCGCGGCATCGACGAGCCGGCCGCCCGCGTCGTGCACCTGGAGGCCGAGCGAGTGGCCGAGCCCGTGCGGCAGGAACGCGCGCGTGATGCCGGCCGAGACCGCCTCGTCGCTGCTGCACCTCACGATGCCGGCGTCGCGCAGCAGACCCGCGAGCTGCCGGTGCGTCAGCGCGTGCAGCACCATGAAGTCGACGCCGGGCCGCACCTCGCCGCAGATGCGCTGCTGCAGCGCGTCCATGGCGGCGATCAGCGCCGAGAAGTCGTCGTTCGTGGAAGCCGAGTACGTGCGCGTGATGTCGGCCGCGTAGCCGTTCCACTCCGCGCCGGCGTCGATCAGCAGCGAGCGGTTCGCGCCGTTCGGCTGCGCGCGCAGCCGCTGGTAGTGCAGCGTGGCCGCGTGCTCGTTCAGCGCGATGATGTTCGGATACGGCAGCTCGACTTCGCGCTGCCCGGTGGCGGCGAGGTACGTGTGATGCAGCTCGAGCTCGGTCACGCCGGGGCCGAACGTGGCCGCGACCGCGAGATGGCCGCGCACGGCAATCGACTGCGCCGCGCGCATGCACGCGAGCTCGTAGGTCGTCTTCGTCGCGCGCATGAAATCCATGTGCGCGAGGAAGCGTGCATCGTTGACGGCCGGCTGCGTGGCGCCCGAACCGCGGTGCACGCGCTCCGCCGCCGAGCCGATCGCAACCCAGCGCGGCCCGCTGCCCGACAGCTTGCGCACCTCGGCGTCGCTGCGCACGACCCGGATGTCGAAGTGCTGCGTCCAGTAGCCCTCGGGATCGCGCGGCGGTTCGTGCCAGTAGTCCTCGACCTGCTTGTACACCAGCATCGGCCGCTGCCCGGGCACGAGCCGCAGGAACGAGCCCGGTGCCTGCGTCAGCGGCACCCAGGCCTTGAAGTACGGCTCGACGCGAAACGGGTACGTCTGGTCGTCGCGGAACACGGGCCGCTCGTCGCCGGCGAAGATCACGGCGCCGTCGAACCCCGTAGCGGTGCAGCGCCTCCTCGAGGCGGTGGTCCAGGATCGCGAGGTGCGCCCCGTACTCGCTCACGAGCTCCGCGACCAGCTCTTCGGGCGGGCCGAGGCTGCCCGTGAAGGCCGCGGGACCGATGGTCTTGATGGTGTTCAACGCCCGGAATCATAGACGGCTTGGCCGGCCCACGCACCCGACCCAGGCCCGCGACGCTTGACCGTCGCGGGCACGCCGCCGAGACTGCCGTCTCGCCATTGAAGAGGGGCAACGCCCATGCAAAAGGCCGTCGACGATCTGCTGCACCACTACGAGACCGGCCGCGTGAGCCGCCGCGACCTCGTCGCGATGCTGGCCGCCCTGGCTGCCGCGCCGTCGCTGCCGGCGCTGGCGCAGCCCACGGTGCTGAAAGCGCAGACGCTGAATCACGCGAGCCTGATCGTGTCGAATCGTCGACCGCTCGCTCAAGTTCTACCAGAACACGTTCGGCCTCCGGTGAAGAGCACCGCGCACCGGCGGCGCGAATCTCGCCGTAGGCGACCAGTTCCTCGGCGTGTATCAGGCCGGCGCGAACGCCAAGCCGGAGATCAACCACGTGTGCTTCGGCTTGAAGGATTTCGATCCGCAGCGCACCGTGCGCGCGCTCGAGGCCGCCGGACTCAAAGCCGAGTCTCGCGACCGCGACGGCGTCACGCAGGTCTACACGGCCGACCCGGACAACCTGCGCGTGCAGCTGCAGGACGTGAGCTTCTGCGGCGGCAGCGGCGCGCTCGGCAACGTCTGTCGCTGAGGGAGCCCAGCACTCGCATGGACATCGTCCTCACCGGCATCAAGCCCACCGGCACTCCGCACATCGGCAACTACGTCGGCGCGATCAAGCCCGCCGTGGCCGCGAGCACGAACAGCCAAGTCCACTCCTATTTCTTCCTGGCCGACTACCACGCGATCGGCGGCGACGCCGACGGCCGTCGCGCGCACGACGCTCGAGATCGCCGCGAGCTGGCTCGCGCTCGGGCTCGATCCGAACAAGGTCGTGTTCTATCGCCAGTCCGACGTGCCCGAGATCCTCGAGCTGGCCTGGATCCTGCACAGCGTCACGGCCAAGGGGCTCATGAATCGCGGGCACGCGTACAAGGCCGCGGTGGACGAGAACGAAGCCACGCCGGGGCGCGATCCGGATCAGGCCATCATGATGAACCTGTACTCGTACCCGGTGCTGATGGCCGCCGACATCCTGATGTTCAAGGCCACGAAGGTGCCGGTCGGCCGCGACCAGAAGCAGCACGTCGAGATGGCGCGCGACATCGCGCAGCGCTTCAACCACCACTACGGCGAGACGTTCGTGCTGCCCGAGCCCGTGATCGGCGAGCACATCGCGACGCTGCCCGGCCTCGACGGCCGCAAGATGAGCAAGAGCTACGGCAACGTGATCCCGCTCTTCGCCGGCGAGAAGGAGCTGCGCAAGGTCGTCATGAAGATCAAGACGAACTCGCTCGAGCCGGGCGAGCCGAAGGACACGAGCGACAGCGCGCTGTTCGAGATCTACCGCGCGTTCGCGACGCGACGCGGAAACCGCGGCCGTCCGCGAGCGCTACGCGGCCGGTCATCGGCTGGGGCGAGATGAAGCAGGTGCTGTTCGAGCGCATCGACGCCGAGCTCGCGCCCGCGCGCGCGGAGTACGAGCGGCTGATGGCGGCGCCGGCCGAAGTCGAGCGGCTGCTTGAAAGCCGGCGCGGACAAAGCGCGCGCGGTCAGCAAGCCGTTCCTCGCCGAGATCCGCGACCGCGTCGGCATCCGGCCGCTCGCGCGCTAGTCGCGGACCGAGTCGCCGCCGCCTTCGCTTTCGGCCGCCATTCCCGCGGCGCAGAGTTTCACGATGGGGTTGTCGGGGTTCACTTCGGGATTACGAGCGTCGCGAGATCGATCTCGGCGCCCGTGGCCGCGATGGGCATGGGCCCGAAAGGCAGCGTCGTCTCGCTCGTGTACCTTCCGTCCGCCGGCGAGTGGTACGCGTGCACCTTCCTCGCCTGCACGTCCACGATCCAGAGCTCTGGCACGCCGTGTCGCGCGTACAGTGCCGACTTGACCTCGCGGTCGTAAACGCAGCGTGGAGTCGCTGACTTCCACGAGCAGCAGGACATCGGCGGCGGTCGGGTGGCCAGTTCCGTAGTGATCGCTGCGCGGTCGAACGACCGCGACGTCGGGCAATGGCTCCGAATACTCGCCGAGGCGAAGCGGCAGCTGAGGTCTGACGACGACCTCCGTGGGCAGCGCCACGTACAGCAGTCTCATTAGCTGCTGCACGACGGTGGCATGTCGGCTGCCCATCGGCGGCACGTCGATGATCTCTCCGTCGACGAGCTCCACGCGCTCGTCCGCATCGAACAGACCCGCGTCCGCCATGCGGTAGAAGTGATCCACCGATATCCGATGCCGCTGTGGCCAGCCTTGCATTGCTGTGCTCATGAGCTTGCGAGATGCGGCGAGTATAGCGCGGGCGATGGGCGCACACTGGCATGCGCCGTCCTCGCGGTGCGACTCAGGAATCTCGTTAAAGCAACCGGAACCGTGGACGGCTTAGGCAGAGGTGTCTAGGCCCAGAGCGCGCCGAGCTCGAGCTCGATCGCGTCGAACGGCTCGGCGCGCACGGATGCGCCGCCCTCGTGCGTAGCGACGACCGTCCAACGGCCCGACGCGAGCGTCAGTACCTCGAGTGTCTGAAGTACCGGGTTTACGAGCCACGCATGCTCGACGCCGGCGCGTGCATAGATGCGGAGCTTCTTCACGCGATCCAGGCTCTCTGTCGAGGGTGACAGCACCTCGCAGATCCAATCGGGCGCCTGGGTGAAGTACGGCGTCGTGGGTAGAGCTGCGAGCCGTTCCCGGCGCCAGCCCGCGAGATCGGGTACGAGCACGTCGTTGCCGAAGTGCAGCTCCGGCTCGTCGAGGATCCACCAACCGCCGGGGCCGTTGCGGCCACGGTGAAATGGGCCGCCGAGCTCGAAGCCGAGGACCGAGGCCGTATGCGTGTGCGGTACTGCCGGCCGCGGTGTGGCGTAGAGCTCGCCGTCGAAGATCTCGGCGACGAAGTTCTCGGGCACGGCGCAGAGGTCGTCGTAGGTCGCGCCGGTCTTCAGTGGCTGCACCTTGCCCATGCGCAAAAGCCTAGCACAGCGAGCTCAGCGTGGAGGCCGCGCGAATCCCATCGATTGCGGTACATTCGGCATCGAGAGCGCCTCAGGTTTTCAGAACCTTCGAGTCGTGGACCACCTTGCCGCCGACGATCGTGAGCACCGAGCGAATCTTCTTGATGTCCGCGTCGGGAACGGTGAAGTAGTCGCGGTCGAGCACCGTGAGATCCGCGAGCTTGCCGGGCTCGATCGAGCCGATACGGTCTTCCATGCGCAGGAACCAGGCGTTCGAGCGCGTGAACAGCGACAGCGCCTCTTCGCGCTTCAACTGCTGGCCCGGATTCACGGGCTGCCCCAACGAGTTCACGCCCGTCGTCGCGTAGTAGATGTGCGGCCACGGGTTCAGCGGCGCGATGTGCACGCCGTCGCCGTGGATGCCGGCCTGGATGCCGTGATCGACGATCGTCCGGAACTGCGGGCCCACGACTTCGTCGGGTTTGTTCGACGTGACCCAGCGGAACGCCGCCATTTCCACGCCGACGCCCAAAGCCTTGAGGCGCGTCAGCAGCTCGGGCGTGACTTCCGGCACGTGGTGCACGACCCAGCGCAGGTCCTTGATGCCGAACTCGGCATCCACCTTCTCGTAGGCTTCGACCACCTGCGTGAGCGCCGCCAGGTTCTGGACGCTGTTCTCGTTGCGCCATTGTTTCGCCGCCACGAGGCGCTGCGCTTCGAACCATGTGGCGCCGGCGGAAATCGGCGCGGCCCACTCGCCGATGGCGCCCGGTTCGCACCATGTCGTCGCCGAAGAACTGGAACTGATTCCGCAGACGCTCGTGCAGCTCCGGCAGCGCGGGGTCGTTCTGGTTGCTCAAGAAGTTGATCTGCGAGCCGAACAGTCGCCTTGCCTTCGCGATTCAACTCGAGCCAGGGGTCGTACATCGTGTACTGATCGAGATTCGACAGGATCTGCGCGGGGTGCAGCGGGCCCGGCGTCGGGAACAGCACCTGATCGAGATGCGTCGTGAGGCCCACGCTCGTCGAGTAGTTCATGGCGTCGAGCGCGCTGCGCTTTCTGTCCGCATACGTCTGCATGCGGCGCAGCAGAAACAGCGCGGACGCGGACGGGCCGCCGGTGCCGAACCCGGCCGGGCCGATGGCGCCGGTGTCGCTCACGTTGATCTTCATGATCGCGGGATGCGCGGGCTCTCCGGCGTCGGCCGCGTCGAAGAACTTCTTCGCGAGGCTGTTCACCGCGGCCGGACCCGTGAAGCGTTCGTACAGGAACACCGGCCGATCGGGCACGGCTTCGTCGAGCTCCGCGAGTGTGGGGTGGCGGTGCTCGGCCCACTGGTTCGGGTGCCAGCCGCCCATCGACGTGATCCATTGTCCGTCGGGAACGCCCTTGCGCCGCTCGGCCAGCGCTTCCTGCACTTCCTTGATCGACGTCGTGTTCTCGAGGATCGTGTGGAAGCCGGGCCGGTTCGCGAGGCTCACGCTGTGAACGTGCGGTTCGACGAGCCCCGGGACGACCGTGCGTCCGCCGAGATCGATGACGCGCGCGCCCGCAGGTGCAGCTGCGCCGCCGACGGTCGAGAACACGCCGTTGCGAATCACGGCGCTGTCGGCCACCGTGCCGCGCCCGTCGATCGTGTGGATCTTGCCGTTCACGAGCGCGACCACGGAGTCCGCGCCCGGGCCGGCGGCGGGTGCCTGTGCCTGCGGAGTGCAGGCCGAGCCGGCGACGGCCGTCGCGCCCGCGGCGCCCAAGGTCTTCAGGAATCTGCGTCGCGACGTGCCGTCGCGCTGGTTGGTATCGCTCATGAGGTCCCCCGATTCGCGTTGTTCTTGATGGAGCCTAGTCGGCTCGCTGAGCCGGCTCGAGTGACTCGATCATACTCGCCACCCCCGGCGCCGTCTTTCGCCGCTGCGAAGTGGCCGGGTCACGGTGTAGCATCGACAGATTCGTATCGCCACCGAGGGGGAAGCACGATGAAAAAGGTTACGAGGCGGGAATTCGTCAAGGTATCGAGCGCGCTCGCTGCGGCGCCGGCTCTCGCGGCCGTGACGGCCAGCGCTCAGCCGCCCGGGCCGCCGCCGGCACCGGACATCGGCAAGCTCCGAGCCGAGAAGGACATCGTCTTCGGCAAGGGCGGCGACATCGATCTCCTGCTCGACGTCTATCACCCGCCCGAGGGCGTCGCGTCGAAGCGCCTGGCGATCATCCATCTCTTCGGTGGCGGCTTCTTCGTCGGCAACAAGAACGCGGGCTACATCATCAACGACGCGAAGGCGCTCGGCGCACGCGGCTACACGAGCATCTCGGCGAACTACCGGTTGCAGAACCAAGGCTCGTGGCCCGCGCAGATTCACGACGTGAAGGCCGCGATTCGCTGGACGCGCGCGAACGCCGCGCGGCTTGGCATCGACGCCGACAAGATCGTCGTCGCCGGTTACTCCGCGGGCGGCATGCTATCGCTGATGGCGGCGGGCACGAACGGGAAAGCCGAGTTCGAGGGTACGGGCGGCACGCCGGGTGTGAGCTCGGACGTGAACGCCAGTATCGGCGTGTATCCGCTCGCGAGTGCGGAGAACGCGAAGGGCCTGTTCCCCCAGGGTCAGGCCACGCCCGAGAACATCGCGGCAGCTTCGCCGACGAGCTACATCAGTGCGAAGTTCGCGCCGACGATCTTCGTTCACGGCACGGGCGACAAGACGGTCCCGCTCGCCTCGAGCCTCGACTTCTTCAACAAGCTGAACGCCCTCGGCGTGCCGACGGCCCTGACCGCGATTCAGGGCGCCGCGCACGCCTTCGACGTCGCCGCGCTCGATGCCGTCGAGACGATGGCCCAGTCGATCGACCTGTTCCTCGACCGGCTGCTCGTGAATCCGAAACCGTATCCGGCGTTCGGCGCGGGCGGTGGCCCCCGACCCGGCGGCGGTCCGCGGCCCCCGGGCTAAGGGTTCGCGATCGGTCTAACCGAACCTGCTTGGGCGCGCCTGCGCTCCGGGCTTAGGATAACCACGGGGTAACTTCGGGGGACGAATCATGGGCGGTAGCCGAGTGACCTTGAGCCTGATCGTTGCGGCGCTCGCCGCGGTGGTAGCGGTGAACGCGAACGCGCAACCACCGCCAGCGCCGTTGCCGGACGGTTACATGCGTGCGCCGGCCGTGGCGCCGGGCCTCGCGCCGAAGATGCAGGTGCACGAAACGACGTCGGGTGTCCACGTGTTTCAGGCGAACTTCAGCGCCGGTGACGAGATCGTGTCCGGGCTCACCGACCTCATGCGCAAGCACAACATCAAGAGCGGTTACGTCACGGGCCTGGGTGGACTGTCCAGCGCGCTGCTCGCCTTCGGCGACCCGAAGGTCAACGCGTTCAAGAAGATTCCGATCACCGACAAGTGCGAGCTCGTCTCGCTCGTCGGGGACATCGCGGAGCGCGACGGCAAGCCGTACGTGCATCTACACGCCGTGGTCGCGTTCGCCGACGGCAGCACGAAGGCGGGCCACGTCATGGAGGCGCACGTCGCGCCGATCGCGGAGATTTCGGTAGTTGCGACGTCGATCGGCGGCGCGGCCCACTGATCGACGAACCCACCCACAACGAGGAACACACCATGGCGGACACGACTGGAAGAGGCCGATTCGTTTGGCACGAGCTCATCACGCCCAACGCGGCGGGTGCTCATGAGTTTTATTCGAAGGCCGTCGGCTGGCAGCAGCAGCCGTGGGAGGAAAACAAGTCGTACTCGATGTTCGTCACGTCCGCCGGGCCGCTCGGCGCCGCCGTCGAAAATCGTAGCGCCGTGCCGCACTGGCTGGCATACATCGGCGTGCCAAGCGTTGATGCCGCGGTGGCCGCCGCCGTGCGCCTCGGGGCGAAAGTGCTGACGCCGGCGACCGACATTCCGAACGCGGGCCGGCATGCCTCGCTCACGGATCCGCAGGGCGGCGCGTTCGCCGTGCACAGCTCCACGATGGCGCCGTCGCCGGAACGCGCGCCTTCGCACGGCGAGTTCTCGTGGCACGAGCTTGCGACCACGGTCGATCCGACGCAGGTGTTTCCGTTCTACGCCGAACTGTTCGGCTGGGACGAGATGATGCGTCACGACATGGGCGCGCCGATGGGCACGTACCTGATCTTCGGCCGCAACGGGACGCAGCTCGGCGGCATGTTCAACAAAGGCACCATGGGCAGGCCCGGGCCCGCGTACTGGCTCTCTTACGTGAGCGTGCCGAACCTCGACGACGCGGTCGAGCAGGTGAAGGCCGGCCGCGGCGCGGTGTTGCACGGGCCGGCCGACGTGCCGGGTGGGGACAAGATCGCGCAGCTCATGGATCCGCACGGCGCGTTCTTCGCGATGCACTGGTCTGCGAGCACGCCCGCCGCGAAGCCCGCCGCGAAGCCCGCCGCGAAGAAGCCGGCCGCCAAAGCGGCGGCTAAACCCGCCGCCAAACCGCCGCCAAACCCGCGCCAAACCGGCTGTGAAGGCGGCGCCGAAAGCGACCAAGAAGAAGGCAAAGACTCTCGCCAAGAGCGCCAAGAAAACGAAGCAGGCGAAGAAGGCAAAGAAAACAGCGAAGAAAGCTGCCAGGAAGCCGGCGAAGAAGACTGCGAAGAAGACTGCGAAGAAGAAGGCGGCGAAGCCGCAGCGCAAACCCGCGAAGAAGGCGCGCGGCAAACGTCGCTAACGGCGTCAGGCCTGCTCGCGGCGGTACTTCACGAGCGCCGCGAGCCGGTACAGCCCGTGCACGAACTTGCCGTACGGCAGCGTGACGAACAGCGCGAGCACGCTGCCGAGATGCACGATCAGCAGCGCGCCCATAGCTGCGTGTTCGCGCAGCGCGAGCAACACGAGTCCAGTGCAGCCCGTGAGCAGCAGCAACGCGATGAAGGCGCCGTCGAGCTTGTCCTGGCTCTCGTGCGACAACGCAGGGTCGCGCGCGCGGCGTACCCAGAGAAGCCCGGCCGTGCCGACCACGAGGGCAGCGCCGCCGAGTGCGCCGAGCAACGCGGGAAGGCTCGTGTACGCGTACGGCGCCGGGTGGCCTGCGAAGTGGTACAGCGCGGCCACGCAGGTCGAAGCGAAGCACAGCGCGAAGCCGTACAGCGTGAGGTGATGCATGCGCCTGCGCCACGGCGTGCGGACCTCGAGCGCCGTCACGCACTCCGCATCGCCGACGTGCAGATGCCGCAGCGTGAACGCATCGTGCAGCGCGAGGGCGACGCCGCTGCGCCGCCCAGGGTCGTCGCGATCGGCGTCGGGCGCCGTCGTCGCCGCGGCGAAATCGCGCCGGCACCGCGCGGCTCCCATTGCGAGCGCGACCACCACGAACAGCCCGACGCCGCCGAACAGCGTGACGAGCACGGCGTGCGGAATCACGGCGTAGAAGTCCGCGCCCGTCGCCCGCAGCCCGCGGCCGTTCAGCCCGAATGTGGCGCCGAGTAGCACCACAGTGAACGCCAGCGCCAGCAGCAGCGCGGTGCCGATGCTCTGTGCGCGAAACGCGCCCGCGAGCGCTGCCGGCCACGCGTATTGTTCGTACGAGACGACGCGCGCGGCGGCGAGCGTCCGCGGCACGTTGATCGCGAACTCGTGCGGCGGCGCGTACTGGCACGCGTACAGGCACTCGCCGCAGCCGTGACACAGGTTCGCGAGATAGTTCACGTCGGCGGTCGCGAACGTGAGCCGTTGCTCGAGCGCCTGGAACGCGGGGCAGTACTGCTCGCAGTAGCGGCACGCGTTGCAGACCGCGAGTACGCGCGCGGCTTCGCGAATCTCGTCAGCGGCTTGCATGCTGCGCTGCGCTATGGCCCGCGATGCGGCCGAACACCGTGCCGATCGTCATGCCGATCCCGGCCACGTAGCCGCGGCGCAGCACGTTGCCGGCCATGATCTCGCCGGCCGCGTACACGTTCGCGAACGGCGAACCGCTCGCGGCCAGCACACGCGCGTCGGAATCGACGCGCACGCCGAGATACGTGAACGTGATGCCGGGCTTCAGCGGATAGCCCCAGAACGGCGGCGTGTCGAGCCGCTGCGCCCAATGCGTCTTGTCCGGCGCGAGCCCCACGGTGCGGCAGTCATCGAGCAAGTTTGTGTCGAACGTGCCCGGGCGCACGGCGGCATTGAAGCGCTGCACGGTCGCTTCGAGCGCGTCGGCCGGCAGTCCGAGCTGCGCCGCGAGCTCGCGGATCGAGCCGGCCTCGACGGGCGGAAACACGGAGGGCATGAACCGGCTGCGCACCTTCGCGTCGACGATCGAGTACGCGATCTGGCCCGGCTGGCGCGCGATCAGCTTGCCCCAGATCGCGTAGCGCTTCGGCCAGACGTCTTCGCCCTCGTCGTAGAAGCGCTCCGCCGCGCGGTTCACGACGAGCCCAAGCGGCAGCGAGTCGAGCCGCGTGACGATGCCGCCGTCGAACTGCGGCGCGCGGCCGTCGACCGCCACGGCGTGGCATTCCGCGGGGTCGCCGATCGGCGCCGCGCCGGCGTCGAGCATCAGCCGCAGGATCGTGCCCGTGTTGTGCGGCGTGCCGCGCACGATGAAATTGCGCGCCGCGTCGCCCCAGGCCGCGCGCAGCCAGTCGAGATTCGCTTCGAAGCCGCCGGCCGCGAGCACGACGGCGTTCGCGCCGATCTGCTTCCGTGCCGTCGCGCGTTCGCACGGTCAGCGACTCGCACCTGTCGTCGCGGAGCCTCAAGCCTACGACCTCGGCGTCGTACCGCACGTCGATGCCGAGCCGTTCGGCCGCGGCGTAGTAGCTGTTCATGAGCGCCGTGCCGCCGCCCAGGAAGAACGCGTTCGTGCGCGACAGCTGCAGCGTGCCGCGCAGCGCGTGCTGGAAACGCGCGCCGTACTTCTGCATCCACGTGAGGCACTCCGCCGAGTGCTCGACGACGAGCCGCGCGAGCTCCTGGTCCGTCTCGCCGCCATTCACGCGCGTGAGATCGGCCATGAGCTCGTGCTCGGGATAGGTCTCGGTCAGCACGTCGGTCGGCGCCGCGTGCGCGCAACGCAGGTTGCGCGTGTGACGGCTATTGCCGCCGCGGAGCGCCCGCGGCGCGCAGTCGAGCACGAGCACGCGCGCGCCGAGCTCGCGCGCCACGAGCGCGGCCGTGAGCCCCGCATTGCCGCCGCCGACGACCGCGACGTCGTACGTGCTCGTCGCGCTCATTCGTCCGCGACCTCGCGCCGCCGCCACCACCCGCGCCGCAGCAGCCACGGCACCACGAGCATGGCGACCGCGGTGGCGAGCAAGGTGGCTGCGATCGGCCGCGTGACGAACACGCTGAAGTTCCCGTCGCTGATGGCCATAGCGCGGCGGAACTGCTGCTCGGCCATCGGGCCCAGCACGAGCCCGAGCACGGCCGGCACGAGCGGCAGGTCGAGCACGCGCATGCCGAGGCCGATGGCGCCGACGGCGTACATCAGGCCCACGTCGACGAGCGAACGGTTCAGGCTGTACGCGCCGATCGACGCCAGCACGAGCACGCTCGCGAACAGCAGCGGCCGCGGCACGAGCATCACGCGCGCCCAGAGTCCCGCGAGCGGCAGGTTCAGCACGAGCAGCATCACGTTGCCGATGTAGAGACTCGCGATCAGCGTCCACACGAGATCGGGCCGTGTCTGGAACAGCAGCGGCCCCGGTTGCAGGCCGTACTGCTGAAACGCCGCGAGCATGATCGCGGCCGTGGCGGACGACGGCACGCCGAGCGTCAAGAGCGGCACGAGCACGCCGGCCGCCGCTGCGTTGTTCGCGGCTTCGGGCCCGGCCACGCCTTCGATCGCGCCGTGGCCGAACTCCTCGGGGTTGCGGGAGAGGCGCTTCTCCGCGATGTACGACAGGAACGTCGGGATCACCGTGCCGCCGACCGGCAGGATGCCGAGCGGGAAACCGATCAGCGTGCCGCGCAACCACGGCTTCCACGAGCGTCGCCACTCCTCGCGATTCATGCCGGCGCGCCGCGTGAGCTCGATCGGCGCCGCGTCGTCGCGGCCGTGTTGCCACGCCTGGTGCAGCGTCTCGCCCACGGCGAACAAGCCGATCACGAGGATCACGACGTCGATGCCGTCGAGCAGCTGCGGAATGCCGAACGCGAAGCGCGCATTGCCGGTCAGCGCGTCGATGCCGACGAGACCGAGCGCGAATCCCAGGAACAGGCTGAACAGTCCGCGCACGAGGCTTGCGCCGAGCAGCGACGTGACGGCGGCGAACGCGAGCACCGTCAGCGCGAAGTAATCGGCGGGGCCGAACTCGAGCGCGGCGGAGGCGAGCAGGGGCGCGGCGAACGTGAGGCCGAGCGTCGCGAGCGTGCCGGCCACGAACGAGCCGATCGCGGCCGTCGCGAGCGCCGCCGCCGCGCGTCCCTGGCGCGCCATCTGGTAGCCGTCGAGCGCGGTCGCGATCGAGCTCGTCTCGCCCGGCGTGTTCAGCAGGATGCTCGTCGTCGAGCCGCCGTACATCGCGCCGTAGTAGATGCCGCCGAACATGATGAACGCGGCGGTCGGGTCGAGGCCGAACGTCACGGGCAGCAGCACGGCCACCGTGAGCGCGGGGCCGATGCCGGGTAGCACGCCGATCGCAGTGCCGAGCGTCGTGCCGAGGAAGGCCCAGAACAGATTCGTGGCAGACAGCGCGCCGACGAAGCCTTGGCCCAGTGCGTCGAGCGTGCTCACAGCCAACCCGCGAGCACGCCGGCCGGCAGCTGTACCTGCAGCAGGTCCGCGAACAGCACATACGCGCCGACGGCGACGCCGAGTGCGAACGCCGCGTCGCGCCACGGATGCCGCGCGTCGAACGCTCGCGCCACGAGCCAGAACAACGCGGCGCTCGCGAGCACGAACCCCGCGCTCTCGGCGAGCAGCAGGTTCGAGAGAACGCCGGCCGCGATCCACGCGATCGGCCGCCAGTGGCCGCGCTGCGCGACACCGCGCCGCCGCTGCCGCTCGCGCACGACGCTCACCGTGGCCGCGACGCCGAACAGCGCGAGCCCCGCGAGCACGAACAACGGATACGGGCCGCTGTCACGCAACGACTGCGCGGCGTCGTCGCCCGTGCCGAGCTCGCGCAGGATGTTGCGCACGCGTTGCTCTTCGCTCGCGGCGAAGCGCGTGAAGTCATCGCCCGCGAGGTAGCGATCGAGCCAGCGATAGCGCTCGAGCGTCTCGCGCCACTCGGGCGACTGCACCATGCGCTCGAGCAGCGTCACGAGACGCGCGCGATCCGCACCGCTGATGCCGGGTGGCGCCAGCACGGAGCGCCAGTTCTCGAACTCGACGTTCACGCCTTGCTCGCGCAGCGTCGGCACGTCGATGCCGGGCAGCCGCTCCGCGCTCGAAATGCCAAGCACGCGCACGGTGCCGGCCTCCATCTGCGGCAGGAACTCCGCGAGGCCGTTGACGCCGACGGACACTTGCCCGCCCAGGATCGCGGCCAGCGATTCGCCGCCGCCCGAGAACGCGATGTAGTTCACGCGCCGAGGCGCGACGCCGACGGCTTCGGCGAAGAGGCCGGCGAGGATCTGGTCGCTGCCGCCGGCGGAGCCGCCGCCCCACGAGATGGCCTCGGGGTGCGCGCGAAACGCGGCGATCAGATCGTCGAGCGTGCGAAACGGCGACGCCGTCGGCACGGTGATGACTTCGTACTCGCCCGTCAGCCGCGCGAGCGGCACGGCGTCCGCCGTCGTGATCGGCGAGTCGTGCATCACGATGCCGCCGAGCATGATCAGCCCCGAGATCAGCAGCGTGTCGCCGCGGCCGCGCTCCGAGCCGACGAAGCGCGCGAGGCCGATCGTGCCCGCGGCGCCGGGGATGTTGTCGACGACCGGCGTCGTCACGAGCCCCGTGCGCTGCAGCACCTGCTGCATCACGCGTGCGGTCTGGTCCCAGCCGCCGCCCGGCGCGGCCGGCGCGATCAGGCGCAATTCGCGCAGCGAGCGGCTGCGCGCCCGCTGGCGTGGCAGACGCCAGCGCGAGCGCCAGCAGGCAGGTGCGGACTACGGCGGAGCGCGGAATCTTGAGGTCCCCCGGGACAGTCGACGGCTCATTATTACGTAGAACTCCGAATGGCGCGGGTGTGGCTCGCGGGCGGAGGATGGCGTATGCCCAAAAAGCCCGAATCGACCCCGGCCGCCGGCCTCGATGTGCACGGCGCAGAGCCGGTCTCGCACCGGTTCACGATCCACGCGTTGAAGCAGCGCAAGCGCTGAGCGGTGCGCCGACTGTGGTCAGCTCCCGCGGCTGCGTGCGCCTAGCCAACGCTTTCGCGATGCGGCTGTTTCCTTCGAGCGGCGGCCGAGCAGCAAGCCAGCGACGCTGATGTCCTCATCGAGGTCGGGCCAATGAATGCCCTGGCCCTTGCCGATCAACTGCCAGCGGCGCCGCTCCGCGGATACCGCGAATCCGACGAAGCGCCGGTGCGATAGGGGCCGGTGCGCAGGATCGTCGGCATCGCAGCACCCTAGTCCGGGGAGCGTCAGTGCTATAGGAAGCGATCATGGTGCTTTGCGGTGTTTCGCCGAGCTCGTGCTTGCGAGTGGTACCGTCGTTATGATGACGGCAGTTAGTCTTCTGTTTCCGGGGGAACTTCACATGAAGCTGCTCGCGTTACCTGCACTCGCCGTGTCGTTCGCGCTCGTGGTCGCGGCACCGCTCGCCGCGCAGGACCTCACGATCACGAACGCTCGCATCGTCGTCGGCAACGGCACCGTGATCGAGAAGGGCTCGATCGTCGTGCGCGGCGGCAAGATCGAATCCGTCGCCGCGGGTGCGCCGAAATCGAAGAGCCGGCCGCACGATCGACGCGCACGGCATGTCGGCGATGGCCGGCTTCATCGACGCGCACAAGCACGTGAACACGGGGCCGACGGAGAAGGAGCAGATGCAGCGGCTGCTCGAGGCCGGCTACACCACCGTGCTGTCCGGCGGCGGCCCCGCCGACGGCAACATCACGCTGCGCGATCACATCGAGCAGGGGCTCATCAACGGCCCGCGCATCATCCCGTCGGGCGGCATTCGGCTCAATCAGCACACGCCGGAGTCCGCGCGCGAGGAAGTTCGCAAGATGGCCGCGCTCGGCATCAAGTGGACGGGCGAGATCGCGCTCACGCCGGTGCCGGGCCCGAGCGAGAAAGAGATCGAGACGCTGAAGGCCATCATCGACGAAGGCAGCAAGGTCGGCGTGAAGGTCCAGGTGCACGCCGTGAGCTCGCCCGCGATGGTGGCGGCGGTGAATGCCGGCATCAAATACCTCGTGCACATCCCGAACAAGGATTGGACGAGCAAGGAAGACGCGCAGAAGGTCGCCGCCTCGGGTGCGAAGTCCCTGATCACGATCGGCTTCGGCGCGCCCGTGTTCGGCGTGTTCGCGAACGACAACAAGCCGCGCTTCCGCGACGGCAAGGACTGGCCGCAGGGCATCGTCGACGGCGTGCGGCTCGGCGAGGAGGCCGGCTACATGATCGTGAACGCCCGCACGCTGTTCGATGCGGGCGCGCTCATCGGCTACTGCACCGACACGGTCTACGACGCGGTCGCAGGCCTCGAGCACGAGCTGAAGTCGATGAACGTCGTATTCTCGACGCAGGACATGGTCAAGATCATGGGCCCGAACACCGCGTCCTACCTCGACATGCAGGACCAGCTCGGGACGCTCGAGGCCGGCAAGCTGGCCGACATCATCCTGCTCGACGGCAACCCCCTCGAAGGCTACTGGAACTGGCTGAAAACCAAGGTGGTCGTGAAGGGCGGCAAGGTCGTCATCGAAAAGCGCTAGCCGCCCCCCACCAGACCTATAGCGGCGGCGGGTTTCAGCGTCTATACTGCCGCCGCTCCCTATCGCTCCCGATGAGCCTGCAGGCATGGTGCCTACATCCTCTGAAGGCGAAAACGCTACCTGAGGAGGTAACCATGGGCAGGAAACTTTACGTCGGCAATTTGCCGTATTCGGCCACCGAGCAGACGCTGCGCGATGCATTTAGCGCCAGCGGCACGGTGGACTCCGCCACCGTGATCACCGATCGCGACACCGGCCAGAGCAAGGGCTTCGGCTTCGTCGAGATGGCCACGGATGCCGAGGCGCAAGCCGCCACGCAGGCCATGAACGGGCAGACCATCGACGGTCGCCAGATCAAGGTCAATGAAGCCAAGCCGAAGACCAGCGGCGGTGGCGGCGGCGGTGGCCGCAGCGGTGGTGGTGGCGGTTACGGCGGTGGCGGCGGCGGTGGCCGTGGCGGCTACGGCGGCGGTGGCGGCGGTCGCTACTAAGCGCTGACTTAGATTCCGACACAGTCGGGGCCGACGTGGAAACGCGTCGGCCCCGATTTCGTTTTGGGGCTCGGGGCGTCGACGCGAACCGCGAGACTCACAAGTTTGTGACGAGAGACTCTTGTGACGGCGGCCCGGAGTGCTCCAAACATCGAATGCGCCTTCAAACGCACGCCGGCGTGTTCAGTGTGTGAGCGTATATACCGCGAAGTTGACGCCCATGCGCAGCGCGAGGTTCGCGGCTTCGTGCGGGTAGTAGGCTTTGTCGGCGTGCTGCCAGCCGTCCGCGATGTCGTTGTTGTACGTGATCATGACCATGACGCGGTTGTCGTCGTCGAGGATCGCGCGCCAGTGCGGCACGGAGCCGTCGTTGCGATACCCGCGCGGCAGGTGCTGTAGCGTCGGGATGCGAGGCCGGTCCGTCAGGTCGTAGACGACGTGAAAGATCGGGTGATCGTCGGGCAGCTCGACGATCGGCCGGTCGGGGAACACGCGCTTGATGCTCGCGACGAACCCTTCCCACTCCACGGTGCCGTAGAAGCTGTCGCAGAGCAGGAACCCGCCGCGCAGCAGATACTCGCGCAGCTTCTCGGCCTGGGCGTCGGTCAAGTCCCAGGCTCCCACGAGACCGGAAATCAGGAACGGCCAGTAGTAGGCGTCGATGTCGTCGTCGAGATTCACGGGCTGCTCCGTGAGCCGGACGTCGATGGTGCTCAAGCGCCCGAGGATGCGCGCGAGCGTGCGGTCGGCGTCGGGGTAGTCGACGGTCCACGCCGTGCCGCCGCAGATGCCAGTCGCCGCCGCCGGCGCCGAGCACGTAGCCGCTGCGCGTCTGCGGGAACATCAGTCGGCCGATCACGAACTCCGCGTGCTGGTCCGGGTCCGGCGGCGTGTCCCGTTGTCGCGCGCCCAACCGCTCTCGATGCTCGGGTACTCGCGCAAGTGTTCCTGCGCGCTCGCCGCGGCCGCCGTGCCGAGCAGCCAGCAGGCGAGGGCGAAGCGTGCGACGTTCGTCTTCATGCGTCAGTGCGTGTGCAGCGGCTCTAGGCCCGTGGCCGCGATCGTTTCCGCTGCCTCTCGGCGACGCGAGATACCGTATCAGTGCGCGCGCGGCGGTCGCGTGCTGCGAGCTCGCGATCACGCCGGCGGAGAACACGCTCGACCTTCTGCACCTCGGCCGGCAGCGGCCCGACGATCTCGATGCCTTCGATGGGCAGGAGCTCGCTCAACTGCTGGAAGCCGATCTCCGCATCGCCGCGCGCGACGACGGCGCCCACGCGTTCGCGCTCGATCTTGCGGCTCTTGGCCGCCACTTGATCCGCGATGCCGAGCTTCTGGAACAGCTCGGTCGAGACGTACGTGCCGCTGACGCTGGCGGAGTACGCGACCGATTTCGCGGCCAGCAGCGTCTGCGCGCAACGCGGCTACGGTGCCGATGTCGGGCTTCGGTGTTCCCGCCCGCACGGCGATCCCGATCGTCGAGCGCGCGAGATCCACGCGGCTGTCGGCGAGCACGCGGTCGGCGTGTATCAGCTGCTTCCAGCGTCGTCTCGTCCACGATCACGACGTCGATCGCGTCGCCGCGTGCGACCCGGTTTGGGATCGAGTCGTCGCCGACGCCGATCGACGTGGCGACCGTCTCGATCGGCTCGTGCGTGACGCGCTCGAGCTCGGGTTTCAGCTTCAGGTACGCGGCCGTGAACGCGCCCGAGGTCGCGACGCGAACCTGCGCCTGCGCCGCGCCGGCGAAGAACGCAACGGCGACGAGCGCCGCGACCGGCGCTGCGAGTGCTGTGAAGCGTGCTCGCATCGCCGGCGTCTCGCGCTACCGCGCCGCGGGCGGCGCGAGCAGCTTGTCCTTGTTGGCCGTGAACAGTGCGCGCACGCTCGTCGGCTCGCGGCCCGTGAGCTCCTTGAAGTGCGTGGTCGTGAACGCCATCGCCGGCCGGCCGAAGCCGGGCCGCGTGCTCGCGTCGCCTTGCACGACTTCGATGGCCTTGCCCGTGACGGCCGCAGCGGCGGCGGCCACTTCGCGCACGCCGAGCAGCTCGGGGCCCGTGACGTCGTACGCCTTGTTCTCGTGGCCCGGCGTCGAGAGCACGGCGGCCGCGGCCGCGGCGCAGTCGGCGCGCGTGATGTAGCCGATCGGCGATTCGTTCGGCGGGATCACGGCCTTGCCGTCGGCCACCATCTGCGAGGCCTGGCGCAGCAAGCCGTCCATGTAGATCGAGTTGCGCAGCATCGTCCACGCCACGCCGCTGGCCTTCAGATCGTTCTCGGTCTGCTGGTGATTCGCCGCGAGGCCTTCGAGGTCGCCGCGCGTGATGCCGATGTACGACGTGTACGCGATCTGCTTGACGCCCGCGGCCTTGGCCGCGTCGATCGCGCGCTTCAGCAACGTGGTCGAGGGCTCCGTCTTCGAGCCGCCGACGCTGATCAGCAGCATGCGCGTGCCGCCGGCGTACGCCGCGGCCAACGACTCCGGTTTCGTGAAGTCGCCGAAGCGCACGCTCGCGCCGAGCTTCGCGTACTCGGCCTCCTTGTCCGGCGTGCGGCTCACGAGGATCAGCCGACTGGCGGGCACGCCGCGCGCGAGCAGCTCCTTGATCGTGAGGCCGCCCAAGTTACCGGACGCGCCGGAGATGATGATCTTGTCCTCGCTCGGCGCTTTCTGCGCGAAAGCGGCCGAGCCCGTCAGCGCGGCGGCAGCCACAGCGTGCGCGAGACAGCGGAAGAACGTGCGACGGTCGGTCGCGAGCTCCTTGGAAGCACCCGGAGGGGTGTGGCTCACGGCAAAGGCTCCGGCAACGGTGGGTAGCCCGGATATTACACCGGCCCGGCAACCGGCGGCGCGAGGGCTATAATCCGGCGCGGGGGTCCCACTACCGAGGTTGCCATGCGCTCGCGTTCACTCGCTATACCCCTCCGGGTGCTTCCGTCGCGCTGATCGTCGGTCTTTCGATTGCAACCGCCACGCACGAGGCTGCCGCGCAGCACGGCGCGCCGAACGGCGAATGGAAAACCTACGGCGGCGATCTCGGCAACACGCGCTACTCGCCGCTCGATCAGATCAACGCCGCGAACTTCAGCAAACTCGAAGTCGCGTGGCGGTTCAAGACCGACAGTCTCGGGCCCACGCGCGAGTACACGTTCGAGTCCACGCCGCTGATGATCGACGGCGTCGTGTACTCGACGGCCGGCTCGCGGCGCGCCGTCGTCGCGCTCGATGCCGGCACCGGCGAGCTGCTGTGGGTCCATCGGCTCGACGAAGGCGAGCGCGGCAAGGCCGCGCCGCGGCAGCTCTCCGGTCGCGGCCTCGCGTACTGGAAGAGCGGCAACGACGCGCGAATCCTGTACGTGACGCCCGGGCTATCAGCTGATCGCGCTCGACGCGCACACGGGGCTGCGCGTTCCGACGTTCGGCAAGGCCGGCATCGTCGATCTCAAGCAGAACGACGACCAGGACATGGATCTCGTGACCGGCGAAGTCGGCCTGCACGCGACGCCGGTCGTCGCGAAGGACGTCGTGATCGTGGGCGCCGCGCACCGCACGGGCGCGAATCCGAAAACCATCCGCAACGTGAAAGGCTACGTGCGCGGCTTCGACGTGCGCACGGGCGAGCGCCTGTGGATCTTCCACACGATTCCGCAGCCCGGCGAGTTCGGCCACGAGAGCTGGCTCAAGGGCTCCGCCGGAGAGCACGGGCAACACCGGCGTGTGGGCGCAGATCTCCGTCGACGAGGAGCTCGAGACCGTGTACCTGCCGGTCGAGGAACCGACGGGCGACTACTTCGGCGCGAACCGCCCCGGCGACGGCTTGTTCGGCGAGACGCTGCTCGCCGTCGATCTGTACACCGGCAAGCGCAAGTGGCACTACCAGCTCGTCCACCACGGCATCTGGGACAACGACATTCCGTGCGCGCCGATCCTGATCGACGTCACCGTCGACGGCAAACGCGTGAAGGCCGTCGCGCAGCCGACGAAGCAGGCGTTCCTGTACGTGTTCGATCGCGCGACGGGCAAGCCGATCTGGCCGATCGTCGAGAAGCCGGTGCCGAAGGGCGACGTGCCGGGCGAGTGGTACTCGCCCGACGCAGCCGTTCCCGACGAAGCCGCCGGCCTACGACCGGCAGGGCGTGACCGCAGAACGACCTGATCGACTTCACGCCGGCGCTGCGCAAAGAGGCGCTCGACATCGCGGCCTGGCACAAGCTGGGGCCGCTGTTCACGCCACCCGTCGTCAGCAACATCAACGGCCCGCTGGGCACGCTCATGGCGCCGAGCCAGGACGGCGGCACGAACTGGCAGGGCGGCTCGTTCGATCCCGAGACGCACATTCTGTATGTCCCGTCGGGCTCCACCGTCGTCAGCAAAGGGCTCGTGCCGCCGTATCCCGGCCAATCCGAGATGGCGTACGTCGAGGGCAACGCCGTGAGCGGCGCACGCACGACCGGCGGCTCGGGCTCGGCCGCGGGCGGCGGGCGCAGCGACTTCCAGGGCAAGCAGCCGGAGGCGCCGAAGCCGGCCGACCCTTCGCGCGGCCCGCCGCGCGTGGCGCTGAACGTGCAGGGGCTGCCGCTGTTGAAGCCGCCGTACGGCACGATCAGCGCCATCGACATGGATCAGCGGCCAGATCCTGTGGCGCGTGCCGCACGGCGAGACGCCGGACGACATCAAGAACAATCCGGCGCTGAAAGGCCTGAACATTCCGCGCACGGGGCAGGCCGGCTCGCAGGGCACGCTCGTGACGAAGACGCTCTTGATCTCCGGCGAGCGGCTCTACACGACCACCTCCACGGGCGAGCTCGGCGCGATGCTGCGCGCGTACGACAAGGCCACGGGCCGCGAAGTCGGCGCCGTGTACATGCCGGCGCCGCAGAGCGGCTCGCCGATGACGTACGCCGTGAACGGCGAGCAGTACGTGGTCGTGGCGATCAGCGGCGCGCAGTACGCGGGCGAGCTGGTCGCGTTCAAGCTGCCGAAGCGGTAGCCCACGCATGACGGGGCAGGGGGCCACCGCTACCGCCATCCACCGGCGCACGTTGCTGAGGCAGATCGCGGCGCTGCTCGCGGCACTGCCGCTGGCTCCGCGCGCGCTGCTGGCGCAGAGCACGCAGCTCAAAACCGAGCGCTGGTCGGACCGCCTGCTCGTCGTGCAAGGCCCGAACGCGAGCTCGCTCGCCATCGACGGTCCCGCCGGCGTCGCGCTCGTCGGCGGCGGGCACGCCGCGTGGTCCGATGCGTTGCTGGCGGTCGTCGCCCAGAGTTTCCCGGGCCGGCCGGTCAACGCGCTCGTGAACACGCACTGGCACGAGGAGCAGACGGGCGCAAACCGCCGGCTCGGCGAGCAGGGCGTCGAGATCGTCGCGCACGAGAACACCAAGCTCTGGCTCGGCGCGGAAGTCTGGGTGCGCTGGTCGGACAAGAAGTACCCACCGCTGCCGAAAGCCGCGCAACCGACCACCACGTTCTACGAGTCGACGAGCGCGCAGCTCGCGGGGCGGCGCGTCGAGTACGTGTACACGCCGAAGGCGCACACCGACGGCGACATCGCTGTGTTCTTGCCCGACGCCAACGTGCTCGCGGCACCGGGCTTCGTGTCGAATGCCGGTTGGCCCGTGATCGACTGGTGGACTGGCGGCTGGACTGCCGGAATGCTCGACGGCTTCGAGACGCTGCTGCAGGTCGCGAACGCCAACACGCGGATCGTGCCGGCCAACGGCGCACCGCTGACGTTCGCCGAGCTCAAAGCCCAGCAGGCGATATACACCACCGTGTTCGGCCGCATTCACGATCTCCTAGCCAAGGCCTACGGCACCGACGAGGTGCTGGCGGCCAAACCGACGGCCGAGTTCGACGCGAAGTTCGGCGATCCGAGGCTCTTCGTGACGCTGGCGTTCCAGAGCACGTGGGGACATCTGCGCGATGCCTATGACACGCGATTGCGTAACATCGCGTAGCGGCGCGCGCCGCCCCTGGCTCGTGGTCGCGCTCGCAGCGGGCGTCGCGGGCTGTGGCGGCCCGCCGAGCGACCTCGAGTTGCGTGCGGAGGCAGAGAGCCAGTGGCCGTTCCTCGACCGCTACTGCGGCGAGTGCCACAACCGCACCGATCTCGCCGCCGACCTCGCGTTCGACTCGCTCGCCCCTGGCTCCGTGGGCGAGCACGCCGACGTGTTCGAGCGCGCGGTGCGCAAAGTGCGCGCGCACCTGATGCCGCCGCCCGGCAGCCGCCAGCCCGCGGCGAAGGACGCGGACGCCTTCGCCGGCTGGCTCGAGGCGAGCCTCGACAGAGCGGCGCCCGAGCCGAAGCCGGGCTACGTGAACCCGCATCGCTTGAATCGCACGGAGTACGCGAACGCGATTCGCGACCTGCTGGCGCTCGACGTCGACGCCGCGGCGCTGCTGCCCGTCGACGGCGCGGAGGCCGGCTTCGACAACATCGCGAACGCGCTGCACGTGTCGCCGTCGTTCATCGATCAGTTTCTCAGTGCCGCGCGCACGGTGAGCGAGCAGGCCGTCGGCACGCCTGCGGCAAGGCCGGTCGGCGTTCCGTACGTGATCGGCGACGCGCGCGGCCAGCAGTTCCACGTCGAAGGGTTGCCGCTCGGCACGCGCGGCGGTGTGGCTGTAGAGCACTACTTCTCAAGCGACGGCGAGTACCGGCTCAACATCGGCGACCTCGTCACGGGCTTATGGGAGTTCAACCAGGAGCACGCGAACACGCTGATCGCGACGCTGGACGGGAAGAAATTCTTTCAGCTCGACATCGGCGGCGGCGAGGACTTGAAGGCGCTCGATCAGCAGGGCGCGCCCGCGGTCGACCGCATCAACGCGCGCCTGAAGAACATCGCGTTCACGACCACGGCCGGGCCGCACAAGGTGGGCGTCGCGTTCCTGCATCGCTCGTTCGCCGAGTCCGACCGGCAACTGTTCGCTCAGGTGCCGGGCGGCGGCCAGGACTCGGTGCTGACGCTGAACCAGATCGAGATCTTCGGGCCCGTGAAGGCGACGGGACTCAGCGACACGCCGAGCCGCGAGCGCATCTTCGTGTGCAAGCCGGAGGCGGCCGCGGACGAGGCGCCGTGCGCGCGCAGGATCGTGAGCTCGCTCGCCGCGCGCGCGTTCCGCGGCGCGTTCGTCGACGACGACCTGCCCCGGCTGATGCGCCTCTACGACCAGGGTGCGGCGAACGGCGGCTTCGAGCAGGGCGTGAAATACGCGGTGTCGGGCGTGCTCGCGCATCCGAAATTCCTGTTCCGGTTCGAACCGCGACCGGAGGATCTGGCACCGGGCGCGGCGCACGACCTCTCGAGTCTGGAGCTCGCGTCGCGCCTGTCGTTCTTCCTGTGGAGCTCCATACCTGACGACGAGCTGCTGCGCGTGGCGGCGTCCGGCGGTCTCTCCGATCCGCGCACGGTCGAGCAGCAGGTGCGCCGCATGCTGGCCGATCCGCGCGCAGAGTCGCTGGCCGGCAATTTCGCGTTTCAGTGGTTGGCACTCGGCGAGCTCGAGGGGCTGAAGCCCGATCCATTCGTGTTCGCCGACGTCGACGGCCGCATCCGCGAGTATTTCGTGACGGAAGCGAAACTGTTCGTCGACAGCATCTTCCGCTCCGACTCGAGCGTGCTGGACCTGCTCACGGCGAAGCACACGTTCGTGAACGAGACGTTGGCGCTGCACTACGGCCTCAACGACGTGCGCGGCAAGCGCTTTCGGCGCGTGGAGCTCACGGACGAGCGGCGCTACGGCCTGTTCGGCAAGGGCGGCGTGCTGCTCGCGTCGTCGTACCCGAACCGCACGTCGCCGGTGCTGCGCGGCCAGTGGGTGCTGAAGAACATGCTCGGCGCGCCGCCGGCCACGCCACCGCCGAACGTGAAGCCGCTGGCCGAGAACGTCGCGGGTAAAGCCGCGACGACCGTGCGCGAGCGGCTGGTCGCGCATCGCGAGAACCCTTCGTGCAACGGCTGCCACGGCGTGATCGATCCGCTCGGGTTCGCGCTCGAGAATTTCGACGCGGTGGGGCGGTGGCGCGAGCGCGATCTCGAGGCCGGCACACCGATCGACGCGTCGGGCCAACTGGCCGGCGGCACCACCGTCGCGGGCCCCGTCGCGTTACGTAACGCGCTGCTCGCGCACCCGAACCAGTTCGTGCAGACGCTGACCGAGAAGCTCATGACGTATGGCCTCGGCCGATCGCTCGAGTACACTGATATGCCGACGGTGCGCCGCATCGTGCGGCAGGCGGCGGACGATCGTTACCGGTTCTCGACGCTCGTGCTCGGGATCGTCGAGAGCCCGCAGTTCCGGCGCAAAGGCCAGCCGCAGACGGAGGGCGCGCTTTAGGGCGCGGGGGGTCCGGATGTTCATCAGCAAGAAGCATCTTTCGCGCCGCGCCGTGCTGCGCGGCATGGGCGCGTCGGTGGCGTTGCCGCTGCTCGACGCGATGATTCCGGCGGGTACCGCGCTCGCGCAGACCGCCGCTGCGGCCAAGCCGAAGATGGGGTTCTTCTATCTGCCGCACGGCGCCGTCATGGACCGCTGGCGGCCGACGGCCGCGGGCAGCTCGTTCGATCTGCCGCAACTCTTGAAGCCGTACGAGCCGTTCAAGGACCGCATGACGATCGTCAGTGGGCTCCGCAACAAGGCGGCCGAGGGCGCCGGCGTGCACACCGTCAACCCGGGCACGTGGCTGTCGTGCTCGTCGCCGCTGTGGCCGAAGACGGGCGACGCGCAGCGCGGCGTCTCCGCCGATCAGCTTGCGGCGCGCGTGCTCGGCGCCGACACGCTGTTCCCGTCGCTCGAACTCTGCACCGAGGTCAAGGCGTCGAGCGGTCAGGCGTGCAACCCCGAGTTCGGCTGCGGCTTCGGCTCGACGATCTCGTTCCGCGGCGCCGCGCAGCCGCTGCCGATGGAGCACAGCCCGCGCAAGCTGTTTTACCGCCTCTTCGGTCAGGGCGACACGGCCGCCGAGCGCGTGGCGATCATCTCGCAGACCGGCAGCCTGCTCGACATGGTGCGCGAAAGCAGCACCTCGTTGCGCGGCACGCTCGGCGCTGCCGACCAGACGCGCGTGGCCGAGTACCTCGATTCGGTCCGCGAGATCGAGCGGCAGGTGCAGAAGATGGGGGACCAGGATTTCTCGCATCTGGCGCTGCCCGACGCGCCGGCCGGTGTGCCGGCGTCGTTCGACGAGCACATCAACCTGATGTTCGATCTGATCGCACTCGCGTACCAATCCGGTCTCACGCGCGTGGTCGTCGTTCATGATGGCGGCCGAGATCAGCATGCTGCACCTACAACCAGGTGGGCATCTCGGACGCGTTCCACCCGCTGTCGCACCACCAGAACAGTCCCGAGAAGATGGCGCGTCTCGCTGTCGTGCAGACGTATCACTCGAAGGTGTTCGCGCGCTTTCTGGACAAGCTCGCGAAGACGCCGGACGGCAACGGCTCGCTGCTCGATCACGCGATCCTGCTGTACGGCAGCAACATGAGCGACTCGAACCTGCACAACGCCGACCCGCTGCCGTCGGTCGTGTTCGGCCGCGGGTACGGCCGCGTCAAAGGTGGCCAGCATCTCCAATTCGCGCAGGACACGCCGCATGCGAACCTGATCCTGACGCTGCTCGAGCGCGCGCGCGTGCCGGCGCAGTCGCTCGGCAACAGCACGGGCGATCTCGCGGCGGTCTAAAGTGGTCGCGCGCGCTCTCGCAGTCTGCACGCTGGCGCTCGCGCTGCCGATCGCGGACGCGAAGGCGCCGCCATCGCTGCCGGATACGGTCGAAGCCGGGCACCGCGACGCGGCGCTCGCGCTGATCGCCGCCGGCGCGAACGTCAACGAGCGCTCGGCCGACGGCACCACGGCGTTGCACTGGGCCGCGCACCACGGCGACGTCGATCTCGTGCAGCGCCTGCTCGCGCGCGGCGCCGATGCGAAGTCGCGCAACGACTACGGCGCCACGCCGCTCGCGGAAGCCGCTGTGGAAGGCGAGTACCGAATCGTCGAAGCGCTGCTCGATGCCGGCGCCGACGTGAACTCCCCTAACCCCGAAGGCCAGACGGCGCTGATGGTCGTGGCGCGCACCGGTCACGACGACACGGTGCGCCTGCTGCTCGAGCGCGGCGCCGACGTGAACGCGACGGAGCACTTCGGCGGCCAGTCCGCCCTGATGTGGGCCGCAGCGCAGAAGCAGCCGGCCGTCGTGCGGCGTGCTCGTCGGCCACGGCGCGGACGTGAATGCGCGCGGGATTGCACGCGACTGGCAGCGGCGCGTGACGGCCGAGCCGCGCATCAAGATCATGCAGACGGGCGGTTTCACACCGCTGCTGTACGCCGCGCGCGAAGGCTGCACCGCCTGCGTCGTCGAGCTCGCGCAAGGCCACGCCGACCTGAACCTCTCGGATCCCTACGGCATCACGCCGCTCGTGCTCGCACTCCTGAACCGCCACTTCGACACCGCGGCCGAGCTGATCGCGCAGGGCGCCGACGTGAACCAGTGGGACTGGTGGGGCCGCAGCCCGCTATACGTCGCGATCGAGCTGAATCGGATTCCCGACAGCCGCCGCAACGATCTGCCGGTCGCCGACGCGCGCCCGGGTCTCGACGTCGCGCGCCTGCTACTCGACCGCGGCGCCAACGTGAACATGCGGCTGAAGCAGCAGACGCCGCTGCGCAACGAGCCCGGCGATCGCGGCTTCGTCGACGGCACCCCCGACACGCTCGTCGTGAACACGGGTGCCACCGCGCTGCACGTTGCGGCGAAGGCCAGCGATGACGCCGCCGTAAAACTGCTGCTCGAGCATGGCGCCGATCCGAATCTCGCGAACGTGTTCGGCATCACGCCCGTGATGGCGGCGGCGGGCGTCGGCCACTGGTACGGAGTCTTCCGCGAGTTCCCCACGATCGGCCGCTACAAGACCGGCGCCGCTGCCGTCGCGACCCTGAAGGCTGCTGCTCGCGGCCGGCGGTGACGTCGGCGGCCGCACGCGCGAGCTCACGCTCGGCTTCCAGCGGCCGCGCATCGCGGGGCTCACGGCGGCGCACGGCGCGGCGTTCCAGGGGTGGTCCGAGGTCATCCAGTTTCTGCACGACATCGGCGCACCGCTCGACACGAAACAGACGAGCGCCGACGGCCAGACGCCGCGCGACGTGGCGCTCGCGCAGGGCAAGAAGGACACGGCCGGGCTGCTCGAGCGGCTCGTGGCCGCGGACGCGCACTGACGCCGGCCGCGCCGAATCGAGGGGGGTGGCAGTGCCGCCAATTGACTCGCGGGTTAGTTATTGCCGATCATGCGCCCACCTAGCCATTAGGGGGCACAAATGAAAACACGCATTGTTTTGGGTCTGGTTTCTCTGTTCGCGGCGGGCGTTGCGTTCGCGCAGGCGGAGCCGGTCGTCGGCGTCAAGGATCCGGAGTCGCTGTTCAAGGCGAGCGACGCGAAGTTGAACCGCAACAAGCAGGCGGCGCTGCACATCGAGCGCGAGCTCCTGCAGTGCGGCCAGTGGGATAGCGCCAGCGAGTGGCTGACGGACGCCTACCACCAGCACAACCCGAACGCGGCGTCGGGACTCAAGGGCGTCGTGTTCTTCTTCACGCAGGTCATGAAGGTCAAGCGCACCGACAACTGCGGTCCGCTGACCGCGAACTGTCGTCGCCGTCATGGCCGAGGGCGACTACGTGACCGTCCTGACCGCACGCGCGAGATGGACGATCCGAACAACCCGGGCAAGAAGTACAACACGTCGTGGTTCGACACCTGGCGCTTCGTCGACGGCAAGGCCGACGAGCACTGGGATCCGGCGACGATCACTCCGCGGCCGCCGGCCGCGCCGAAGTGAGCTTCGCCTAGCAAATCTTGATACATAAGGTCGGCCGGGTCCCGCAACGCGGGGCCCGGATCGGCCTGAAACCCGCGCCGATGCTGCGTTGTCTGGCCGGGGAGCGGCGTCCTATTAGTGCCGCCGCCAGTCGCGCGCGAAACGCCTTCAATTTAGAATTCCAATCGCGTCTAAGTTTAGGCGCGGTTCAGGGGCGGAGACGTAAGCTAGCTCTATACGAAGTTCCCGATATGGAGTGCTTCGCAGCCAAGCGGCCAATGATTTCGTTATGGAGCAATTGAGGAGTAGCGATATGAGTACTCAGAGCAAAGTCGCCAGCGTCCTGGTCACCGCAGCCTTGGTGGCAGCCGTGCCGGCGTGGGCGCATCACTCGTTTTCGATCTTCGATGCCGAGCAGACCAAGACCTTCACCGGCGTCGTGACGCGCGTGAACCCGGATGCGAACCACTTGCAGATCTTCTTCGCGCCGATGAACGACGGAGCGCAAGAACGTCGAGCGTACCGCGGACGGCAAGCCCGTCGTGTGGGCCGTCGAAATGGCGGGCTCGGCGCAGTCGGCGAAGGACGGCATCTCGGTGAACTCGTTCCCGCCGGGCACGATCTTCACGGTGTCGCTGCATCCGCTGCGTAACGGCGATCCGGCCGGTGCGCGCCAGGGTGTGCTGTTCAAGTGCCCGGTGAAGACGCCGCCGGCGGCCAGCAAGAACTGCGACACCGTCACGGGGCACGAGATCATCGGCGGCGACGTCGTTCCGCCTCCGCAGACGACGACAACTGATCCGGGTAACCGGTCGTGTTCCTCGACTTCGCGCAGGCTCGCTTGGCGACACCCGCTCAGCATCTGGGTGCAGTCGCACCTGTGGGTGACGCCGCTGCTGCAGTCGATCCACATCGTGATGATCGGTGTGGTGTTCATCGCCGTGTCCTGATGATCACGCTCCGCGTACTCGGGTTAGGTCAGCACCGACGAGACGTTCGCTGCCGTATGGAAGCGGTTTTCGCCGTGGATGTGGGTCGGCATTCGGCGTCATGGCGATCACCGGGATCGTGTTGTCCATCGGCGAACCCGTGCGCGAGGCGTCCGCGTTGTCGTTCTGGCTGAAGATGAGCCTTGATCGTCATCGGCATCCTGAGCGCCTTGGCGTTCGGCCGGACGCTTGCGGCCGTTCGCATACGTCAGGCGACACGCAATTCTCCGGCGGCGCGAAGCTCGTCGCGGCGGGAACCGTGGTGCTGTGGCTCTTCATCATCTTCCTCGGTCGTGCGATCGCCTACGACGTCGAAGTCTGGGGCTCGCTGCACCTCGGCTGAGCTGACATTCGAAGGTAATACGGCGTGGATACTCCCAGCATCGTTCAGCGTGATTCACGACTCGGCCTTGAGCGAGTGGCTGCGCAGCTCGCTGAAGGCCATGCCGATCGTCGAAGCCATCCACGTGATGACGGCTGCCACCGTGTTCGGCACGATCCTGGTCGTCGACCTGCGACTGCTCGGCTGGCCGAGCACGCAGCGCTCCGTTCTCGCGTTTGCACAACGATCTATTGCGCTGGACATGGGTCGCGTTCGGTATCTCGGCCGTCACCGGCGTGCTGCTGTTCGTCGTCAACTCCGTGACGTACTACCGGCAACACGGCGTTCCGCCTGAAGATGCTGGCGCTGCTGTTGGCGGCGCGTGAACATGTTGGTGTTCGAGAACGTGAGGGCCGCGATGCGGCCTGGGACAAGGGCCCACCCTCCGCCGCGCGACTTGCCGGGCGCTGTCGCTCACGATCTGGGTTAGCGTGCTGTTCATCGCACGCTGGATCGGCTTCACGAAGGGCTACGACTTCTCGATCCCCGACAACGTCGAACTCGATCTGAACTTCGGCCAGTAGTCGAGCGGTTCAGATCCCGGCCTTGGCGAGGCCGTCGATGACGTCGCGCACGGCTTCCGCGAGCGCCGGGTGCTCCACCTCGAATTTGCCGCGAGCGCCTGGAGCTTCGTCTCGGCCGCGGTGGGCTTCGCGCCGCCGCGCGCTCGAGCGCTCCTTTGATGTCCGCAGCCACCGTCGCGAGCAGCGTGCGCGATTCGGATCGACCGCCTTCGCCTGGCCGAGCCGTTCGTGCAGCTCCGTGAGCAGGCTGCGCAAATCTCGATTGTCGTTGCTCATGCCCCGAGTGTAGCTCCATTTTGTTAGGCTTACCGCATGCGTTGGTGATGGCCGGTGTGGTGTTGTGCGGGCTCGCGAGCAGAGCCGAGGCGCTCGAGGTGTGGCTCGCGAGCTCCGAGAACTGCAACAGCTGTGCGCTGTACGAGCGCGTCGCGCAGCAGCGCGGCTACGGCAGCGCGTTGCGCTACGCGGACAGCGGCAACTCCAGGATTCCGATTCTGGCGATCGGCAAGAACGTGCTCGCGCAGGACATGCTGGCGCAGCTGCCGCGGGGCGAGGGGCCCGACAACCCGAGCTGGGACGTCACGCTGACGGTGCTCGTCGTCGACGCCGGCCGCGTGCTGGCGGCCGGCAACATCGCCGACTCCGCCGACAACACCGAGCTGCAACAACCGCGGGCCGTGATGTTCCCGCCGGCCGCGCCGGCCGACGGCGATCCCGCGCTCGCGCGGCCAGAGCCTCTACAACGAATTCTTCCTGAGCCACTGGAACCTCGAGTACTTCGTCGACGTGGCGCTCGGCAAACGGCCGAAGCGCGCGCCGGTGAAGCTCGTCGATCTGGCGTCGCCGGCGCCCGCACCGCTCGGGCCGCGCAACGTCGTGCTGTGGGGCTCGGCCGGCACGCCGATCGCGAACGCGCTGTTCATCCCGACGCGCATGACCGAGATTCGCGCGGCGCTCGACGCGCAGAAGCTCGGTTCGCTGCGCTACGTCACGCTGTTCGGCCACGGTCCCGGCGTCGACGGCAACGACACGAGCTACATCGTCGACGGCCGCACGCAGTTCAAGCGCGCCGACATTCACGTCGGACTACGCGGCCGACGCCGCGGGGTTGAACAGCGTGCTGACCGGCGTCCTGCGCGCCGACCGCGCGCGCACGCTGCTCGTGCAGGTGGGGCACTCGGGCCCGGTCGGCGCGCCGCTGTGGGGCCACGGGCTCACGCTGATGCCCGCGGACCTCGAGCCGCTTCGAGGCGCGGCCGGCAAGGTCGTGATGGTCAGCGGCGCCTGCAACGGCGGCATGTTCGCGAAGGTCGCGCAGTGCGGCTTTTTCGCCGCGCATCCGGACGTGCGC
Organism: uncultured Gammaproteobacteria bacterium; assembly: GCA_963748045.1. Lineage (GTDB taxonomy): Bacteria > Pseudomonadota > Gammaproteobacteria > Steroidobacterales > Rariloculaceae > FEN-1219. Next base: position 279,788 of record CAVVIC010000020.1, on the reverse strand, counting down.
GCGTCCGGTTGCCAGCTGTCACCGGCCGCGCTCGAGACGTCCGACGACTACCTGCGGTTCTTTTTCCGCGCAGCGACGCGCGTGCGCGACTGCGAGCGCGCGCACCGCGCGCTCCGGCGCCGACGCTGTACGACGCGCATTGGTACGCCTCGACGCGGCTCGAGGACCACCAGTTGAGCTACACGACCACGGACGCGCTGATCGACGACTACTTCGCGGCGAATCCCGGCAAGCTGCCGGCGTCTCTAACGGTGGCACAGATACGCGACGCGGTGCGCACGCTGCCGCGCGCCGAGGTGGGCGCGGTTCTGGCGCTGACCGCCGGCCTCGCCGACGACCGCCCGATTCCGCTGACGGGCTACGTGCGAAGCGAACCACGCGGCCGACGCGAAGCTCGCGGACGCGCGCGAGCTGCCGTCCGCCGAGCGCAATCGAATCATCGCGCTGCCGTACAAGCTCGAGCTGGCGTTGCTCGCGCGGCGCATCGCGTACGGCGCGCTGCACGTCGACGGACCCGCAGTTCGCGGCCGCGGCGAAGTGCGAGCAGCAGTCGCTCGCGACGTTCTTCAACGGCCGGTAAAGACGGTGCCAGGCAGCGCGAACACCGCGATCGCGGAGCTGCGCACGACCGGCAGGTCGATCTCGGGCGTCAGCATCGGGAACGTCATCGACTGCGGCGAGCCGTAGCCGACGACCATCGCGACGTACTGCCGGCCGTTCACGGAGTACGTGATCGGCGCGGCGCTCGGCACGTCGGTCAGGCGCGAGCGCCACAGCGCCTTGCCGCTCGCGGCGTCGTAGGCCGTGAAGTAGCGGTCGAGCGCGCCCGCGAACACGAGACCGCCGGCCGTCGCGAGCACGCCGGTCGTTTGCGGAGCGCGTTGCCGCTCGGTCCAGAGCGTCTTGCGCGTCGCGAGATCGACGGCCTGAATGCGGCCGTAGCGGCCGTCGCTGTCGAGGCGTGGTCGGATGCTCCAGCGCACTCCGGTCGACAGGCTGCCGCGCTGATCCGCCGGCACGGGCGTCAGGTCCAGCACGACTCGACGAGCGGCACGTACATGACCTTCGTCTGCGGATTGATCGACGCCGGGATCCAGCTCTTGGCTCCGCCCGCGTGCGGGCACACGACGATGGCCTTCTCGCGCGACGGCACGAGCTTCGGATCGATTTGCTTCGCGCCGGTCTTCGGGTCGACCTTCGTGATGATGTTCTGCAGACCGAGATCCATCGAGAACGCGTAGCGCCCGCCGTCGAGCTCGAGCGCGTCGTATAGCGCTTCCTTGCCGGACGTCACGAGCACTTCGCGGTCGCGGCCGTTCACCGGCAGCGTCAGCAGTTGGCGCTCGAACGCCCAGTCGAAGTCCCACTGATCGTTCGGCACGTGCTGGAAGAACCACGCGAGCTTGCCCGTATCGGGGTTCAACGCGATCGTGGCGTTCGTGTACAGCGCGTCGTTCGTCGTGCCGCGCTTGGCGATGGAGTCGCGCAGCGGGCCCGTGTCGTACGTCGGCGCAGGGCCGAAGAACGCGAGGTTGCGCTTCGCGTCGTAGCTGCCGGCGGTCCACACCGAACCGCCCGTGCGTTTGTCGAGCGGCAGGCCGTTCCAGCTGTCGCCGCCCGGCTCGCCGGGGCGCGCGATCGAGTAGAAGCGCCACGCTTCCTTACCCGTGTCGGCGTCGAGCCCCACGATGTAGGCGCCGCCCGGCGCCTGACCGTTCACGCCTTGCATGACTTTGCCGTGCGCGACGAGCGGCCCGCCCGTCAGGCCGAAGCCGCTGCCGGGCTCCGTGATCGGCGTGTCCCACACCACCGCGCCGGTCTTCGCGTTCAGCGCGACGACGTGCACGTCGGACGTGCCGAGGTACACCTTGTCGCCGTACAGCGCGATGTTGCGCTTCAGCGTGGGCCGCGCGGTTTCGGGCAGCTGCCGCGCGTAGTGCCAGAGCTCGGCGCCGGTCGCGGCGTCGAGCGCCTGGACGTGATCGCCGAACGAGTGCACGTAGATCACGCCGTCGTGCACGAGCGGCGTGGCCGCGTTCGGCCCGGGCGGCAACGCCAGCGACCACACGAGCTGGAGCTGCCCGACGTTGTCCTTCGTGACGCTCGTGAGCGGCGAGAAACCGAGGTCGTCGAGCGTGCGCCGCCACGAGAGCCAGTCGTTCGGCGACGGGTTCGCGAGCGTGGCGTCCGTGACCGGCGTGGCGTTGGCGAGCGGGTTCGCGGGTGCGGCCCAGCGCGGCAAATCGACGCCTGTCGTCAGCGGACCGCCCGGGCTGAACGCGCGCAGCCGCTGCTGCTCGGGCAGGTCGGGGTTGGCGGGCGCGGGCGGCTGCGCGTGCGCGATGCCCGCGGCCACGAGCGTGATCGCGGCGATGGCCGCTGCGGTGGCCGCAGCGGTCGCGGTAGTTGCAGTGGTAGTGGTGGTTGCGGTGTTGCGGCTCGCGAGCGCGAGCGTCATTCGTCGGTACATGGTTCGTCCCCCCGAGCGTGGAGCGCCAAGCGTAACCGATTCCGCCGCTGGCGCGGCGCCGCACCGCGGACGCCGGCGGGCGCGGGCGCACCCGAAGCCGCGGCCGGCCCTCAGAAGCGCGACGGCGACCTCTGTGTGTGCTGTCTCCTCCCCAGCGATCGGAAAGGTGCCTACCGATTGCCGGGGCTTTCGAAAGTTACTTTCGAAAGTGGCCATTTTCGGGAAGCGCCCTTCGAGTCGCGCGCGGGGACACTACCCACATGAGCTCGCCGAAATCACCGTTTGACCCGAGCCTCGATCGCCTCGGCTATCGCGAGCTGATCGGGCAACGTGAGCGTGCCGAGCGGAAGCAGCGCGTCGGGCGGAGCGAGCACGTGGAGGCCACCGCGTTCCTGTACGCGATCATCGACGCGGCGGACCGCCTGCACGAAGCGCGTGCGTTCGATGGTTCGCGCGCGCTGCCGCTCGACGCGCGTTCCCGCCTGCTGCACGCGATCGAGCGCTGCGGCGGTGCGCCGTCGTTCGCCGACCTCGCGCGCCTGCTGAAGGTATCGCCGCCCTCCGCGCGGAATCGGGCGCTCGCGGCCGCGGCGGCGGGCGTCGTCGAGCTGCTGCCGTGCCCGCAGGACCGGCGCCTCATTCAAGTGGCGCTAACGCCCGCGGGTCGACGGCTCCTCGAAGGCCAGCGCACGCCGCCGGTCGACTGGGTGTTCACGCTGCTGAATGGCCTCGCCCCAGCGACGATGGCGTCGTGCGAGCACGTGCTGCGCGTCTTGGCCGCCCGGCTCGAGCGCTACGAAAAGGAGCTGCGTCGTGCACGGCGGGGCGGTCCGGGCGCATACTAGCGGCAACTGCGCACCAAGACCGCAGTGGGGGAATCCGCATGCAACGTTTGCTGACTTTGGTCGCGCTCGGCGCGCTGGCCGTGATGAATTCGCGGGCAGCTGCTCAGCGCCGCGGAGCCGGAATACACCACGATCAAGATGGAAATCGACGTCGCGAAACCGGCGAAAGAAACGTGGGCCAAGATCGGCGGCTACTGCGACATCTCGAAGTGGTTCAACGTCGATTGCCAGATCACGTCCGGCACCGGCGACATGGGCACGGTTCGCGTGCTGGCCATGGGCCGCGTCACGGAGATCCTCGTCGCGAAGACCGATCTCTCCTACGGTTACACGCAGCCCGCCGTCGAAGGCAAGTTCTACAACCTCTATCACGGCTTCCTCGAAGTGAAACCCGTGACCGACAAGACCTCGAAGATCCTGTACACCCTGATGTACGACGTGTCCGACAAAGCCGACAAGGCTGCGAAGGACGCGGACGTCGCCGGACGGCGCACGCGCTTCGAAGCCGGCTTGAAGAGCATGAAGGAAATGGCGGAGAAGTGAGGGCGATCCTCGCGTGCGCGCTGCTCGGCGCGGCGCCCGCGCTCGCTCTCGCCGAGGTCGTCGGCGTCGACATCGCGACGCGCACCGACGTGCAGAATGGCGCCGCGTTCGGCGATGCCGGCGCCTATGAGCTGCTGACGGGGCGCATCCGCTTCGCCGTCGATCCGACGAACGCACGCAACCAGGTCATCGTCGATCTCGACAAAGCGCCGCGCAACGCCGCGGGCAAGGTCGAGCTCTCGGCCGATCTCTCGATCCTGAAACCGAAGGACGCAGCGAAGGGCAACGGCACGCTGCTGCTCGACGTCGTGAACCGCGGCAACAAGACCGTGCTCACGAGCTTCGATCGCGCTGCGCCGAACGACATGGGCGACGGCCTATTGCTGCGCCGCGGCTTCACGGTCGTGTGGGTGGGCTGGGAGTTCGACGTACCGGAGCGCGCTGGCGCCGTGCGCATCGACGTGCCTGCGGCCGGGGGCGTCAAAGGCCGCGTGCGCGCGACGCTGACGCCGACGGGCTCCGCGCCGACGGTCACGTTCGCCGACTTGCTCCGCTACGCGCCGGCCGACGCCGCTGCGGCAAGCGCAACGCTCTCCGTGCGCGACGGCGCGCTCGGTAGACCGGCGGCGTTCAAGCGCGCCGAGTTCAAGGTCGACGGCAACGACGTGTCGCTCGAGGGCGGTTTTCAGGCGGGCCGCACCTACGAGCTCGACGTACGAGGCGGCGAACCCGCCCGTCGCGGGCTTGGGCTTCGCGGCCGTGCGCGACACGGCGGCGTGGATCAAGTACGCGCCGGACGCGCCGGTCAAAGCGCAGCGCGCGCTCGCGTTCGGTTCGTCGCAGAGCGGCCGGTTCCTGCGCACGTTCCTGTACTTCGGCTTCAACGGCGACGAGAAGAGCCGCCTCGTGTTCGACGGCGTGATGGCGCACATCTCGGGCGCATCGCGGCTCGATCTGAACCGACGCTGGGCTACGCCGACGGGCTTGGGCCAGTTCGACGCGACCGCGTTCCCGTTCGCGGACCAAGCACTGCGCGACCCGGTCACGGGCGCGGAAGAGGGTGCGCTGGACAACGCCCGCGCGAAGGATTTCAAGCCGAAGATCTTCTACACGAACACCGGCGTCGAGTACTGGGGCGGCGCGCGTTCCGCGGCGCTAATCCACACGACACCGGACGGTGCAAAGGATCTCGCGCTGCCTGACCACGAGCGCGTGTACTTCCTCACGGGTTCGCAGCACGGCCCGGCGCGTTTTCCGCCCGCCGAAGCGCGCCTCGGCGCGCAGCGCGAGAACCCGAACGACTACTGGCTCACGATGCGGGCGCTGCTGGTCGCGATGGACGACTGGTTGCGCAGCAATAAGGTGCCGCCGGCGAGTCGCTACCCGCAGCTCGCGAACGCCACGCTCGTGCCCGCGGCCAAAGTCGCGTTCCCGGCGTTGCCCGGAGTGCGCGCGCCGCAGCAGTTGCCGGCCGGGCCGCGTGCGCCGAACCCGCTCGTCGCGAAAGACGGCGCCGCAGGCACCACACTGCCGTACCTCGTGCCGCAGACGGACAAAGACGGGATCGAGCTCGCGGGCGTGCGCTTGCCCGACATCGAGGCACCGCTCGCTACGTACACCGGCTGGAATTTCCGTAACGCTGCGATCGGCGGCGAGGACACGCTGTATCCGCTGCTCGGCTCGTATATTCCATTCCCGGCGACGGCCGCCGCGCGCACGGCGGCGAAAGATCCGCGGGCCGCGATCGCGGAACGCTATGCCTCGAAGCAGGCGTATCTCGACAAAATCCGGGCGGCCGCCGACAAGCTCGTGGCCGATAGGTTCCTGCTGGCCGACGACCTGCCGGCCGTGTTGGACCGCGCCGGCCGCCACTGGGACCTGCTCGACCGGCGGCCACTGACCCCGAGCATTACGCGGACCCCATCACAGCCTGGGGGCCGCATTCCGCCTATCGTTACGCGATGGCGGAAGTCTTCAGGATCGAATTCAGCAACGCTGCCGAGCTCGCAGTATGCGCAGGAGCTCGAGCGCGGCGTTGCGAGCCGTTCGTTCGGCACGCCGCTCGAAGCCGAGTATCTGCGCTCGCGGCTTGCCGAAGATCGCACGCTGATCCGCGTCGCGTCCGTCCTCGTGATCGTTGATCGCCAGCTCGCGCGGCGCCGATCAGATCATGAACCACGCGTGGGGCACTTTCGAATTCGCCGCAGTTCGTCGCGGGCATGGTGTGCTCGGTCGTGCTCACGGCCGTCGCGTTCAGTCCGTGGTTCGCGCGCGTCTACATGCCGCTCGCGCAGGTGCTCGTGCCGATCCGCAACGCGCTCGTCGCGATCATCGTGGCCAGCACCGCTGCCGGAGGGCGCATCGAAGCGCTGATGTTGCTGCCGCTGCTAGTGATCGGTCCGTTCTTCGTGCACGGGCTGCGCTATCGCGTCGCACTGCTCGCAGTGACTCTGACCGTGTCGCGTCATTCGTGGTCGACGGCGTTGGTGTTCGGCCTGCCGGTGCGGTCTGATCCTCAGCTCCTGCCTACTGCTGTTTTCGTCGCCGCGGCGTGCGGCTTCGTGGCGTTGCATCTCGAACGCACGTCGCGCCGCAGCTTCCTCGAGAGCCACTTGATCGCCGACCTCGCGCAGCGCGACGCGCTGACCGGCTTAAAGAACCGCCGCGTGTTCGACGAGCACCTCGAGAATCTCTGGCTGCGTGCGGGCGCCGAGGATCGCGTGCTGACGATCCTGTTGATCGACGTCGATCACTTCAAGGCCTACAACGATCGTTACGGCCACCAGGCCGGCGACCATGCGTTGCAGCGCGTGGCCACGACGCTGCAAACGTTCGTGACGCGCCCGCAGGACGTGCTCGCCCGTTACGGCGGCGAGGAGTTCGCCGCGGTGTTCTACGACGTCGAGGCGTTCGATGCGCAGGAGCTCGCCGAGCGCATGCGTCGCGCCGTCGGCACGCTGGCGCTCGACAACTTGGGCGACGCCGCGGCTTCGACCATCACGATCAGCCTGGGTGTGGCCGTCGTCGAGCCGAGCCGGGAGCGCCAGCCACGCGGCGGGCTGCAGCTCGCGGACCAGGCGCTGTACCGCGCGAAGGTCAAAGGCCGCAACCGCGTCGAGCTGCTGGACCAGAGCGCGTACACGACGCGCTGAAGACCGGCGTCTTCGCGGCCAGCTCGGTCACCAAGCACTGAGAACGCCACCGCCTCGAGCGCTTGCGCATCCCGCTCGCGTATGAGCGTACGCTATCCGCGCTCATATGAGCGGTAAGAAGCGCGCTTACAAACATCGCCTCGAGTCCTTGCTGGCCGGCACTGGCGAGGTGCGCGAGCTTGGCCGCTGGCACGAGCGAATCCTGGCGGGCCTCGAGTTCAAAGCCGTCGACAAGCTGAAGGCGCACGCGGCGTTCACGGATCCCGAGCTCGCCCGGTTGCTCGGCATCAGCGAAGCCACGCTGCGTCGCGCGCGCGCCGCCGGCAATGCGCTCGACGCCGCGACCAGCGACCGTCTGTATCGCTTGTCGAAAGTCCTGGCCGTGGCCGAGGAAGTGCTCGCGGATGCGAAAGCTGCGATGTCGTGGCTGCGCCGCCCGCAGCCGGGGCTCGCCGGCGAGACGCCGCTCGACCTGCTCGTCACCCAGGCCGGCGCCGACGAAGTCGAGACGCTGCTGCGCCGCATCGACTACGGCGTCTACACGTGACGAACGTGTATCGCCTCGTGCGCCGCGAGCGCGCGGGCGAAGCGCTGTCGGGCGAGGGCGCGCGCCGCTACGGCGGACGCTGGAATCCGGCGGGCACCGCCGTCGTCTACGCGGCCGAGTCGCGCGCGCTGGCCGTGCTCGAGACGATCGTGCATCTCGCGCTCGAAGCGCGCGCCATGCGCTTCGTGCTCGTCACGCTCGAGCTGCCGGCGAAGGCGAAAGTCGAGCGCCATTCCGCCGCGCGGCCGCCGCGCGTATTGGCTGCGAGCCAGGACGTCGGCAGCGCGTGGCTCGACAGCGGCGATGGGCTCGCGCTCGTCGTGCCGTCCGTGCTGGTGCCGCAGGAGAAGAACTACGTCCTGAACGTGGCGCACGCGCAGTTCGCGGGTGTGCGTGTGGCCAACACCGAGCCGTTCAGCTTCGACGAGCGGCTGTGGGGCGCACGGCGGCGCTAGCGCCGTTTCCGGCGCCCGCCCGACGCGCGCCTGTGCGTGTGTGGGTCCCTCCCGCGAGATCGAAAGGGCGCCTACCGATCTCGGTTGGATTCGTAGGAACCCTACCGATTCGACGAGGGGGCACCATACACACGAACCCAGCCACGTCTGGTTGCCTAGGCGGCTCGGTGGCACGTACGCGGGCGCGCTAAGCCAGCATCAACCCGACACGTCCACCGCGGGCAACACCGTGGTCATGAACCGGTAGCTGTTGTTCGCGACGTAGCGCGGGTCCGCTTTGCACAGCGCCATGAACGCGCGGTGGCCCGACTTCGTGCGGCCCACGAGGCAGCCCGCGCTCGCGCGGCCGATGTCGGACTTCGGCAGATCGTAGCCCCAGTGCTGGTTGATGCCGAACAGGCCGTCGAACTGCGCGTCGCCTTGCCGCTCGAAGTCCTCGTTCAAGTCGCGGAACACGCTGATCGGCGCGGTTTGCACCAGTGCTTCGTGCGCCGTCGGGGATCCTGCGCGGTGCGTGCCGACGGACCACGCTTTGTACTGGCCGAACGCGACGCGTGCGGCGCCGCGCGGATCGATCTTCTGCACGCTCGAGTAGTACTTGCCGGGCTCGGTCGTCGCGTCCCAGCGCTCGACGATCTCGGGATTGCCCGCGCGGTTCACGCGCAAGACCACGCGCAGATCGTTGAACACGTTCGGCGCGTCGTCGTTCACCGTGCCGTCGGCGTCCATGCCTTCGGCGTACACAACGTTTACGCAGTCCGGATGGCGCGCCACCCACTGGTTCGCCGCAAGCATCGCCTTCACGAGCCGGCCTTCGAGCGACGCCGGCGTCTTCAGCGGAAACAGCGTGCCGCTCGCGGCTGCGTCGATCAGCGCCTGCGCGAGCCACTTGTCGAGCACCGGTATGCCCGCGATGCCGAGGCGCTTCACCACCTGTGCCAGCGCCCAGTGCGACACGGGGCCGAACGCGCCGTCGGCCGGCGGGTCGAGTACGCCGATGGCGGCCAGGCGCGTCTGCACGTCGGTGGCGAGCGCCTTGTCGGCGCCGATCATGGGCAGCGCAACGCTTGCCCGGGTGCGGATGATGTCGTCGAGGGTCATCAGGGTCTCCGTCTATCTGGCAACAATAACCACTCCGGGGGGCGAGATCTGTCACCAACCGGACACTTCCGCTCATTTAGGACGGGTGCAACCCAGGGTGCTGAGCGAGAATCGCCTGGGGCGTTGCGCGGGCTTCGACCGCGCTCAAGCTTGTGCCCCAAGGGGAACGCTGCGATGAACAACAACCCGCCGGCTGCGGCCAGCGCCGACGCCGCATACCCGCCCGAGCTCGAGCGCTTCGAAGCCGAGCTCGTGCGCCAGCGCCGCGAAGCGTGCGAGTCTGCCGACAGGACGGCCCGCGTATCGGCTTCGGCCTCTCCGGCGGCGGCATTCGCAGCGCCACGTTCTGCCTCGGGGTGTTCCAAGCGCTCGCGAAGGCGAAGACCGGCAAGCCCGGCGGCTTGCTCGGGCGCATCGATTTTCTTTCCACCGTTTCCGGCGGCGGCTACTTCGGCAGCTTTCTCGGTCGACTGTTCGCGCGCGAACACATTCAAGGTGTCGCCGACGTCGCGAATGTGCTCACGGGCGCCGAGCACCCGGCGAAAGGCCAGACCACGTTCCGCTTCCTGCGCGACAACGGCCGCTATCTCGCGCCGCGCGGTTCGGGCGATCTGCTCGCGCTGATCACCGTGACGGTACGCAACTGGCTCGCGGTGCAGACCGTGCTCGCGGTGGCCGTCATCGCGGCGTTCGTCGCGCTCCAGTACGCGGACATGCGGCTCGCGTCCCTGTACCCGACTCTGTGCAGGTTCATGCCGCTGTGCGGCTCGGCCGCGGCGCAGCCGCACGGCATCGTCGCGAGCCCATGGTTCATGTGGCTCACGCCGCTATTCGCGCTGTGGGTGCTGCCCACCGCGTGGGCGTACTGGGTGATCGGGATGCCGCTGTCGAAGCGGCAGGTGTTTCGCCGCACCGATCTCGTCGTGCTCGTGCTGCTGGCCGTGGCGTGGCGCATCGGCTGGATCCCGGCGCCGAACGCGGACGGCACGTGGCCACCGCCGCTCGTCGCCGCCGTCGCGATCGCCGTGGTGGCGTTCGCGGCCACGCTGTGGTCCGTGCTCACGAATCCCACCGCCATCTTGAACTGGCTGCTGTCGATCCTGCACGTCGGCAGCGTCGAGAAGCAGGTGGCGGACGCCAGCCGCTCGCGCAACCGGCTCACGCGGTGGCTCAAGAGTGCGCTCGTGGCCGTCGCCATCGTGGCGGTGATCGGCGCCGTCGACAGCCTCGGCGCCACGGCGTACGCGCTGTTCCGTGCGGAGAACGGGTTCACGAAGCTCACGACCGCGCTCGCGGCCGTCCTTGGCACGTTCGGCGGCGTGGCCGCGTTTGGGAGACAGCTGCTGGTGTTCCTCGGCGGCGAAGGGCGCGGCAAAGGCGTGCGCGTGCCGATGTCGATCGTGAGCTGGGCCGTGGCCGTGCTCGTGCTCGGCGCGTGGCTCGTCACGTGGAACGCCGTTTCGCATGCAGTGGCGTGGCAGGGCGAGACGCCCGGCTACGCCGATACGTTGTTCGCGGAGCAGCAACAGCATCCCGTGGCCTCCCCGACCACCGCGGCCAGAAGCCCCACCTTCACGGGCCGCGTGCTGTTGCTGCTCCTTCTTGTCGTCGCCACCGTGGGCAGCGTGCGCTCGCTGCTCAACGCGTCGTCGCTGCACACGTTCTACGCGCATCGGCTCACGCGCGCGTACTTGGGCGCCTCGAACCGCAAGCGCCTCGACGACGACCAGGCGCACATCACCGAAGTCATCGACGGCGACGACCTGCCGAGCGACCGCTACTGGAACTGGCCGCGGCTACCGCACGAGCCGGGGCGCATCGAGAAAGTGCGCAACGTTCTCGCGCGCGGCGTGCACGGCGTGCGCGCGTGGTTCACGAGCACGCCGCTCGCGGCGCACGAGGCGCCGGCGTCGCCCGCGCGCTCGCAAGCCGCGAAGGGCGCGCCGCTGCATCTCGTGAACGTGACCATCAACGAAACGGTCGACGGCCGCACCGGCGTGCAGGTGCAGGACAGGAAAGGCGTGCCGCTGGCCGTGGGCCCTGGCGGCTTGAGCGTGGGCGTGCGTCACCACTTGATCGCCGACGAGCAGATCGGCTTCGTCGCGCGGCCAGCCGACGGCCACGCCGTGTTCAACCTCGAGCGCCTGCGCGACGAGCCGGAAGTCATGACGCTCGGCCGCTGGGTGAGCCTGTCCGGCGCCGCGTTCTCGTCCGCGCTCGGCGCGCGCACCACCGTGCCGCTCGCGCTGCTCGCGACGTTCGCGAACGTGCGGCTCGGGTACTGGTGGGATAGCGGCTTGGGTCGCGGCTGGACCGGGCCGTGGCTACCCGTCTATCGCGGCTTGCTCTCCGAGCTCCTCGCCCGACTGCGCGGCACCGGCATTCGGTTGTGGAACCTGACGGACGGCGGGCACTTCGAGAATCTCGCGGGCTACGAGCTGATTCGGCGGAAGCTGCCGGTGATCGTGTTGATCGATGCGGAGGCGGATCCGGATTTCGAGTTTCCTGGTTTGTCGGAGTTGATTCGGAAGGCGCGGCTCGACTTTGGCGCGGAGATTCATTTCCTCGATGAGGATGAGCTTATGGCACTCAGAGCGCGCAAGGACGACCTCGGAAACGACACGTACGACAAGGATCCGGGCGTGTTCACGACGCTCGAGCGGTTGCGGCGCGGCAAGTGGAACGAGGAAGGCGGGTACGCGTCGTTGTCGGCGGAGGGTGATCGGCGTGAGTACTCGCGCGCGCACGCGGCGCTTGCGACGGTGACGTATCGCGACGGCTCCGTGGGACGAATCGTGTACGTGAAGGCTTCGCTCACGGGGCGCGAGCCGGCCGACGTGCTGCAGTACCACGCGGCGCATCCGGACTTTCCGCACGAGACGACGTCGGATCAGTTCTTTGATGAGGCGCAGTGGGAGAGTTATCGGAGGTTGGGGCAGCACGTGGCGAAAATCACGTTCAACGAGGCGTCGTTCGCACCCACGGAGACAGCCGGTCACTCCTAAGAAGATTGCCCCACGTTCCCAAGATGTGAGATTCAATTTTGTCGCTGCTACCTAACGACCCATGACACTCTTGTCCGCCGAAGCGCTGGAATTCGCCAGAGATCATCTTCACGATTCGTGCAGGTGACAGTGTCACCGTAACGATCAATCCCTCTCGCACGGAAGGCGGAGCGACTGGCTGGCTCATTGGTATCGTTGTAGAAGGTCGCGATGTTCCGTCGCTCACCGACGAAAAGCGACGCGCGAGCGAACTCTGTGAGTGGTATCTGGCTTGCGCAACCCGGTCCGTCAGCGCAGTGGAAGCCAGATGGCAGGATGGCGTGCTGATTGTCGAGACTTCCAACTTTACCGCGAACCCAAACGGAATCACGGACGGGTTTCCTTCGAGCAATGAGAAACGCGGCTATTTCTCAATGACTAGGCTGCCGAGAATCGTTGGGTTGAATTTCGCGCTCGCGAAATTCGCTGCTAACTAACTGTTTGTTATTTGGGCTCTGCGCCACTACTGGTTATAATCACAGTACACAAACCAGCAAGGGAGCCTCGCCATGCGCACGCAGAGCCACCCGCAATTTCCGGCCCAAAGCATCGACGATCTCGACGCCGCCATCTGCACGCTCGCCGCCAAGCTCAACGCCGAAACGCATCGCCTGCTCACGCTCGTGCGCGAGTTCGACGACCGCATGGGTTGGGCGAAGTGGAGCTTTCTCAATTGCGCCGAGTGGCTCGCGTGGCGCTGCGGCATCTCGCTCTCGGCGGCGCGCGAGAAGGTGCGCACGGCGCAGGCGCTGCGGAGTCTTCCCGTCGATCGGCGCGGCGTTCGCGGAGGGGCGCTTGTCGTACTCGAAGGTGCGCGCGCTCACGCGCGTCGTCGAATGGCACGACGAGGATGTGCTGCTCCGCTACGCGTTGACGTCCACGGCCGCGCAAGTCGAGGAGCGCTGCCGCCAGATCCGCAACGGCCGGCCGGAATCCGCCGGCATCGCGCAACGCGCGTGGGAGCGCCGCTCGGTCACGCTGTTCCGCGACTCCGCGCGCGGCGTGATGCGCATGAGCGTGGAGCTGCCGATCGAAGAGGGCGAAGTCATCTCGCAAGCGCTCGATCGTGCGGTCGCGGCGGGTGAGGCGCCGGCGGGCGTCGAGTTCGATGCGAACGCGTGGCGCGCGCAGCAGGCCGATGCGCTCGTCGCGATCGCGAAGCGCTACCTCGAGGGCGGCGAAGCCGCGAGCTCGTCTGCGGCCGATCGCTACCAGGTGGTAGTGCACGTCGACGAATCAGCCCTCCGCGGAGGGATCGGTCGCGCCGATCTGCCGGTCGAGAGCGTGAAGCGGCTCGCCTGCGACGGCAGCCTCGTCACGGTCGGCGGAAGCGGAGGACGGCACGCCGCTCGACGTGGGGCGCAAGCAGCGCACGGTGTCGAGCCCGCTGAAACGCGCGCTCTGGGCGCGCGACCGCGGCTGCTCGTTCCCTGGCTGCGACCACAAGCACTACGTCGACGCGCACCACATCGAGCACTGGGCCGAAGGCGGCGCCACGAGCCTCGACAACCTCACGCTACTTTGTTCGCATCATCACCGGCTGCTGCACGAGGGCGGCTTCCGCATCCAGCGCGACGCGGAGCAGTCGGCTGTACTTCCAGCGGCCGGACGGGCGCGTGATTCCGCGGTTCGGCTATCGGCTGGCGGACATGCGTGATGACGACGAGCCCTCCGCGGAGGTGCGGGAGCCGCGTGGCCGTGTATCAACTTTACGCAGCGGGGTCAGGCAGATGACCATTCCTACCGACATCGCGTCGCTCACCGAGCGTTTCGGAAGCTCGGCGCGCCACGTCCCGAGGGATGGACGAAATCCGAGGTTGACGAGGGATTCCCGCAGCTCCTGCGTTTTCTGTCGACGCGTATATCGCTCACTCCGATCGGCGTAAGGACGGTCCGTATACTGGCATTGGACACGCGTTGAAGAGGTTGCGCGGATGTGGCGTCCGCGACCAGGACCTCACAGACGTCGTGCGGGGCATGCAGGCTGAGCTGCTCTTTGGGTTGGGCTATCTGCTGGACGGACACGACGCTTCAGAGCCTGAGGTCGGGGATATCCTTTGGAGTCTTTTTCAAACGGATACCGATGGCAAACCCCTGCGGTCGTTTGGTGCTCTGCACGAATCAGTGTTGGAGACCGATCCCACTGGGCGAGAAATGCGACCCAAGGCGTGAGCGAACAAGCGGCTCGCTAATTCAGTGCGCCACGTGGTCTGGCGCCGCCACGGTGCTCGCGATTTGATTGAGCACGGTGACCTTGTCGCTCGGCAGCTTCAGCGCTGCCGCCGCCAGGTTCTCGCGCAGATGCGCAACCGACGACGTGCCGGGAATCAACAGAATGTTCGGCGCCCGCTGCAGCAACCACGCAAGCGCCACCTGCATCGGCGTGGCACCAAGACTCTTGGCGACATCGGACAGCGCCGTCGACTGCAACGGCGCGAACCCGCCGAGCGGAAAGAACGGCACATAGGCGATGCCTTCCGCAGCCAGTTCGTCGATCAACGCGTCGTCGTCCCGGTGTGCGAGGTTGTACTGGTTCTGCACGCAGACGATCTCCGCGATGGCGCGCCCGTCGGCGATTTGCTTGCGCGTCACGTTGCTAAGACCAATGTGGCGGACGAGTCCCTGCTGCTGAAGCTTCGCTAGCGCTGCGAGCGGCGCCTCGATGGAGCCCTCGGCGGGGCCGTGCGCGCCAAACATGAAGCGCAGGTTCACGACGTCGAGCGCGTCCAATCCCAGGTGGCGAAGGTTGTCATGCACGGCGCTCGTCAGGTCCTCTGCCGAGTTGGCGACGTTCCACGACCCGTCTTTGCCGCGTCTGGCGCCGATCTTGGTGACGATCACGAGATCGCGGGAATAGGGGTGCAGCGCTTCGCGGATGATCTGATTGGTGACGTGCGGCCCGTAGTAGTCGCTCGTATCGATGTGATTGACGCCGCTCGCGACCGCCTCGCGCAGCACCGCCACCGCCGCCGCCCGATCTTTCGGCGGCCCGAACACGCCCGGTCCGGCGAGTTGCATGGCGCCGTATCCCAGGCGCTTGACGGTGCGATCACCGAGCTGGAATGTTCCGGCTTTGCTGATGTGGGTCATGGTCCCGTCTCCTCGTCCGTGAGTGGCTCGTGGCAAGTCTACGCTCGCGGCACCCTGGGCGACGGCTGTAAGAGATCCGCCGTTCGGACGTGTTAGGGAGTAATGAGCGACCACGCCGAGAAACCGGGTTCGGGACGCTTCGAGGCGGTGGTAAGACCCCACTTCGACGCGCTCTATCGGGCTGCCGTTCGGCTGACTCGCTCGCGTGCGGACGCAGAGGATCTCGTTCAGGAAGTCTGTCTCCGCGCGTTCTCGGCGCTCGACCGCCTCGAACGCCTGGAATATCCGCGCGGCTGGCTGCTGCACGTGCAATACCGCATCTTTGTCGACGCGGCTCGACGCCGGGTGCGCTCGCCCTTTGCGGCGACAACCGAAACCGCAGACGCCGATCTCGCCCTCAGCACGGACCCGAGCCCTGAGGAGTTCGCGGAGGCGAGTCTGAGGCGACAGCGCCTGAGTCGAGTATGGCCGCAGCTCGAGCCCGAGCAACGCGCTCTGTTGGCCCTGCATGCGGAGGGCTACACGCTCGCAGAGCTCGAGGCCACGACGGGGCTTTCGAAGAACGCCGTCGGCGTGAGGCTGCATCGCGCACGCGCACGCCTCGGAAGACTCATGAACGACGAATCTGCTGCTGCTTTGCAGCTGGCCCGAACGGAGAGTTGATATGAACTGCCACCAGATGGACACGATTCTCGACGATCACGCGGTGCGTTCGCTGAGCGCCTCACAGCGCTGCGAAGTGGACGCTCACCTCGCGACCTGCGCGCGCTGCTCGGGTGCCTGGCTCGTTCATCGGGCGCTCGCCGGCGATTCGCCCGGCGCGCCACGGCCCGAATTTTTCGGGGAGGCTGCTGCGTACGTTTTCGCCGAGAGGCCGCCGGCAGCCACGCGCCGCTTCGCTTCGTGGTTTGGCCTGACGGCTGTCGTTCTCGTGGCCGCGGTGCTTGCGAGCTCCAGCTTGTTCCGCCACGGCGCGATTCCCGAGGCTGGTGACGCTGAAAGAAGCCCGGTAGGAGAGAACGCGAGCATCCACGTGGGCCCGCCGCAAGAGTCGGCGCAAATCGTGGCGGGACAACACTACCGAGTGCTGCCTGCTCCCGTTCCCACGGCTTCGGGCGCGAGCAAGATCGAGGTCACAGAGTTCTTCATGGTCGACTGCCTGCCGTGCTTTTCGTTCGAGCCCACGCTCGAGGCCTGGCGTCGGCGCCAACCTGGCTACGTCGAACTCGTGCGCGTGCCGTCGATGTTCAAACCGACGGCCATGCTCCACGCGCAGGCGTTCTACACCGCTGAAGTACTCGGCAAGCTGGACGAGCTGCGGATGCCGTTCTACGAAGAGGTTCACGCGCGAGGCAACCCGCTGGCGACTGCAGACGCCATTGAGGCGTTCTTCGGGCGATTCGGTGTCGATACGAAAACGTTCGACGAAGCGTTCAACTCGCCCGGTGTACGCGCGAAACTCCAGCACGCGGTGGAGCTCAATCGGCAGTACGGTGTCAGCGCTACGCCGTCTATCGGCATCAATGGTCGGTACATTACCAACCCGTCGTTGGCGGGTTCCCACGTCGTGCTCGATGTCGTCGATACGCTCGTGCGGGCGGAGGTGCGCGAGTCCTGTCGCGGCCGCAACCGGTCGATCTGTCCCGTCTTTTGAGGTGGCGCGTCTCGCGCTCCGACGGCGTGCCGGTCCCGTTTCGCGTTAGTCACCCATAACAGCAGCGCCGCGGTTGCCGTTTGGAAAGACGTCCCGGAATCGGGGATCTCTGTCCAGTTTTCGGGACTGAGGCGCCGCGGTGTGCATCACCTGCGCACCGTCGCCGCTGGCACGGCCTTTGCTCCAAAATGCGAGCCAAGACGCCGGTCAACGACTTCGGGGGAACAGCCACATGACGCTTCGCACCGAGATTGCAGCGGACGTTCACTACGCGCTGCGCAGTTTCAGTCGCTCCCCCGGGCTCACGCTGATCACGGTGCTGACGCTCGCCATCGGGCTCGGCGCCACCACGGCCATCTTCAGCGTCGTCGACGCCGTGCTGCTGCGGCCGCTGCCTTACGCGCAGGCGGACCGACTCGTGCAGATCGTCGAGAACGTGCCGGCCGAGGAAGGTTTCGGTGGCGTGGCCGTTCGGCGAACGGCGATGAATCTCACCGACTTCGAATGGTGGCGCAAGAACTCGAAGACGCTGTCGCACGTGGGGCTCATACAGCGCGACGCCCGCGTGCTCGCAACGCCCGAGGGCAGCGTGCAGCTCTACGGCGCACGCGTGTCGCCGGCACTCTTCTTCATGCGCGGCATCGCGCCACTGCAAGGGCGCGGTTTGTTGCCGGACGACGAGCGCCCCGACACGGACGTCATGGTCGTCAGCGAATCGATGTGGCGCCGCTATCTCAATTCAGATCCGAGCATCGTCGGCCGCAGAGTCGAGCTCGACGGCCGTGCGCACACGGTCGTCGGTGTCATGCCCACCGTGTTCGGCGACGAAGCGTTCTGGACGCCGTACGTCCCGCCGCCGGCCGGCCCGGGATTCTTTTTCCTGCCCGCGCAGGCGCGGCTCGCGGACGGCGTAACTCTCGCGGCCGCGAGTGCGGAGGCCAATACGCTCGGCATGCAGATGCGCGGCAAAGAGCCGAAGCTGGGCGCCGCGCCGCGCTTCGAGATGGTACGCAACCTCGATCAGATGACGGCGGCCGTCGCGCCGGCGCTGCGCGTGCTCACCGTGGCCGTCGCCGTGGTGCTCGCGATCGTCTGCACGAACGTGGCGAATCTGATGCTCGTGCGTGGCACGCGGCGCCATCTCGAGATCGCGATTCGCCGCTCGCTCGGCGCCACGCGCGCGCGCATCGTGCGGCAGGTGCTCACGGAGAGCATCGTGCTTGCCGGGTGCGCGGGGCTCGCGGCGATCGCGCTCGCGTTTGCGGGCGTTGCGCTGCTGAAGTCCACGGCCGTCGGCTACGTGAGCCCGCGCTTTCCGCTCGCCGTGGGTTCAGTGCTGCCGCGCATCGACGAGATTTCGATCGACCCCATGGTGCTGGCGTTCGTCGTCGTGGCTTCGGCCGTGACCGGCGTGCTTTTCGGCTTGCTGCCGGCGCTGCGACTCTCCAAGTACGGCGAACGCGGCCACGCGTCCGCGGCGCAGATGTCCGCGCATGCCGGCAACACGCGTCTCGGCCACGCGCTAGCCGCGGTGCAACTGGCGTTCGCGATGGCGTTGCTCATCGGCGCGGCGTTGCTCGTGCACAGCTTCTTGAAGGTCACAGGTCTAGACACGGGGTTCGATACGAGCGGCGCCTTGGCCTTCGACCTCGTGGTGCCGGGGGACTCCACAGCGGAGCGCAAGCTCGAGGTAGCGGAAACGCTCGCGGCGCGACTCACGAGCGATCCGCGCATCACCGCCGCCGGTTTTTCCGAAGCGCCGCCGTTGCTGCCGTCCTTCGTTTTCGTCTCGGCGAACATCGTTCCGGAAGGCAAGACGGACGCCGACATGCGCGAAGAGCAAAGAACACAAACAATGACCGAGATCGCTCAGACCCGGCAGATGAGCCCTGCTTACCTGCGCGCGCTGGGCGCGCACCTGGTCGCGGGCAGCTGGCTCGACGAGCGGACCGAGCCCGGCCCCGCGGCGCTCGTGACCAAGGCGTATGCCGAGCGCTACTTTCCCGGCCGGTCCGCCGTCGGCGCCACGCTGCGCGTGAATGGCGTAACGGTGACGGTCGCCGGCGTCGTGGGTGACGTCCATCTCGGCGCTCTCGAGCAGGCGCCCGAGCGCGCGGTGTTCCTCGACGCGCGGCAGATCATCGAGTCGCTCCGTGCCGGCGCGCCGCGCTCGCCGCAGACCGATCGGTTCTTTCTGACGACGGGCGGTACCGGCATCGCGTTCGCCGCACGCACGAAGGGCGACCCGCTCGCCATCATGGCGGACCTGCGCACTATCGTGCGCGACATCGATCCGCGCCTCGCGATCGATGCCGCCGTGCCGCTCGAGCGCATCGTGTCCGGGCTCACCACGCGGCCGCGCTTCTACGCCGCGCTGCTCAGCGTGTTCGGCGCCATCGCGGGATTCATCGCCGTGATCGGCATCTACGGCGTGCTGTCGTACGTCGTGAGCCAGCGCACGAAAGAGATCGGCGTGCGCATGGCGCTGGGCGCGCAACGCAGCGAGGTGCTCGCGCTCGTGCTGCGACGCGGCGCGCTGATCGTCGGCATCGGCGTTGCGAGCGGGGTGGCGGCCGCCATGGCGCTCACGGGGTATCTGCAGGGGATGCTGTTCGGTTTGAAAGCGCTCGACGTGGGCACGTTCGCCACGGTGGCGGTGGCGTTCGCGGCCATCGCTATGTTGGCCGTGTACCTGCCGGCGCGGCGCGCGACGTCGATCGACCCGCTTCAGGCGCTGCGGCAGGATTAGCGGCGACGTTCATGGTCCGCGGAGCACCCAACGCATCCAACGGGAGCGCTTCCTGCATCTAACGACACGGGGTGCAGACCCCGAAAGCCGAAGTAGGCGTTCGCGCCGCGCAAACGCGCGCGCACCGTGCTGCAACACTCGAGCTGACATTTCTGTCCGAACATCAACGTTATGTGTTCTTGCGTTCTGCCTGAGATGGTCTGCTAACATCGAATGCACCGGGAGAATTTGCGGGCAACGTTATGTCGGTTTCAATCAAGTCGCTGGGCATTGACCGCCTCGGAGTCGAGGATCGGTTGTTTGGCCAACCCCAGACAAGTCCTGCTCACGATTACTTCGGGCAGGTGCTGGACGCCGACGGAACGGTCCTACTTTGTCTTCACGAGTGGGGAACTCACGAACACCCCTCGCTGAGCAGTCCTGATCGCGCCGAACCCGGCAATGGACTGCTCTTGTTCTTTCGCTTGCGATTGTCGGTTTCATATCGCGCCGTCTCGCTAGAGCGGAACCGCTGATTTGGAAGCATGTGGGGTTGATCGTGGTTTCGCTGTTAACGGCCGGCATCTGGCCGATATTCGGTCTTTGGAGCATCTGTACGGTCGGAGTGGGTTGCGATCTTTGAACGCGGTCAGAGAGCGCCGGGTGATGTGCCCGGTCGCGAGATCGGAAGGTCACCTTCGAATCGGCCGGTGATCGATACGTACCCTTCTGATCGCCGCGGGGAGGGTGCACACACACGTGCTGCCGGTGGCGCCGGGCGACGGCGCGCCCACGCCGGGCTACTTCGTCGAGGCAGCCATCATCGTGACCCGAGCGCTGCCGGTATCGCCCGCGTAGAGATTGCCCTGCGCGTCCATCGCCATGTAAGTGGCTTCGGAGAATTGGCCGTCGCCAGTGCCCGGTCCGTTGCCGATCGCGCCGAGCACTTTGCCATCCCAGTCGATCTTGAAGATCTGGCCGTCCTGACCGGTCGCCAGCCACAGCTGTTTGTGCGGGTCGACGTAGAGAGCGCACGTGAGGTTTCGCATCTGTATCGTCCGCAAGAACTTGCCCTGCGCGTCGTACACGACCAAACGGTATTCCTCTCGGTCGGCGAGATACACGTTGCCGTTGTCGGGATTCACGGCGATGCCGTGGACCATACTGAAGTGGCCCTGGCCGGCGTGATTGCCGAACCACTGATTGATGAATTTACCGTTCTTGTCGAGATGCAGAACGCGCGCGGCACCAATGCTGTTGGTTGGTGATTTGTCGACGTCGTTGGGGCTCTCGTTCGCGTGGCCTTGGCCGATGTAGACATCGCCGTTCGGAGCGAAAGCGAGATGCAACGGCTGCCAGAGCAAGCGCTGGCCTTTCGCCTCGTCCCAATCGCCTCGCTGCCCGTGAACGCCGATCGTCATCAGCAGCTTTCCCTCCGGGCTGATCTTCATCACCGTGTCGCCGTTCTCGTCGCAGATCCAAATGTTGTCCGCTGCGTCGATCGCGATGCCGTGCGCTTTGTTCTGGTGGCCGATGACGTCCTCGCCGATGGCGCGCACGAGTTTGTGGCTCGCGTCGAACTCGAACAGCTGCGGCTTGCCGGCGGAGTTGCGCTGAAACGCGAACAAGTGTCCCTTCGAATTGATCGCGACGGCCGATACGCCGCCACCGCCTTCCGGCAAGGCGAACGGGTACGCGAACTTGAAGTTCAGATCGGGTGTGCGGACTTCGTGGGAAATGAGATTGCGCTCGCGGCTCCACGCGCACACGGGCGAACCCTTGCAGGGCTCCCCGCCGGACACTCCTTGGACGGCCGCCGCCTGTTGGGCGCCTACCGGCGCGGAGATCAGGAACACGACGAAGGTCACGCCTAGGGAAAGACGCGTTTTCATGTTTACCCCCATGAGGCCATCGATTCGAACTTACTTCGGCACGATCCGGTAGATCTTGTCGCCCGCCGGCGTGCGAGCGTCGCTCATCGCGTAGAGCGCGCCGTCCGGCCCTTGCTTCAAGTCGCGAAAGCGCATTCCGTCGAGCTCCGTGAGCAGCCACTCTTCGCCAGCCACGCGCCAACCCTGGGGCGTTTCGTTGAGCACCAGCCGAATCACCTTGCGGCCGATGCGCGGCGCCATCGTCGCGATGAAGAGATTGCCCTTCCATTCGGGAAAGAGATCGCCGGTGTAGAACGTCATGCCCGACGGCGCGACGGACGGCGTCCAGAAATATATCGGCTGCTCCAAGCCCGGCTTGCTCGTGAGCCCGCCGTTGATGAGCTCGCCCGAGTACTCGCGGCCGTAGGAGATGACGGGAAAGCCGTAGTTCTTGCCCTTCTCGATGAGGTTGACCTCGTCGCCGCCCATCGGGCCGTTCTCGGCCGTCCAGAGGCGGCCTTGCGCGTCGAACGCGATGCTCTGCGCGTCGCGCACGCCGAACGCCCAGATCTCGGGGCGCGTATCGGCCTTGCCGACGAACGGATTGTCCGCGGGCGCGGAGCCGTCGGTGTTGATGCGCAGCACCTTGCCCATGAGCGAGCCCGGCAACTGGGGCTGCGTCCAGTTCCGCACCAGAACCCCGCGGCCCGCGAGCGGCCCGCGACGTGATGTAGAGCTTGCCGTCCGGCCCCTGCGCCATGCGCCCTTCGATGCCCTGCACGTTGAGCAGCATCTTCACGTTCGTGAGGCTGCGCTCGTCCTTCGAGAGCTGCGCGCTCGCGGCCATCTCGATCTGCGGGTAGTGGATCGGGAAGTCCTCTTCGCCTTTGCCGATGTCGCCGGCCTCGCGCGGCGGCTTGCGGAAGAGGAGGTAGATCGTCCGATTGCGCGCGAAGTCGCGATCGGGCACCGAGTCGAGCAGCTCCTGCCCGCGTTTGCTGAAATCGAGCGGCAGACCGGTCGTGATCGGTGCGCCGACCTTGCCGTCGCGCTCGATGATGCGCAGGCCGCGCAGGGTCTCGCTGACGAGCATGCGTCCGTCGGGAAGAAACGCGAGCGACCACGGTCGGTCGAGGCCTTCGGCGGCGACCTCGAGACGGTACTGCGAGGCTTCGAGCAGGTTTCGGTGCGCGCGTTTGCCCGAGGAAGGCAGGTTGCGGCGAGGAGTCGTCGACGAGCGTCGACTGCTGCAGCACCTCGCGGCGCTTCGCCTCGTCGAAAGCCGGCGGTCGCGGCACGTCCGCGTAGCCCGGCAGAACGATGGCGTCCGGGCCCTTGCCGATCGCGCCGGCGCCCTCGGGTAGCTTCTGGACCGTTTGCGCCGCGGCAGAGCCGGCGACGAGCAGCGCTACGCCTAAGCCGAGCATCCACTCGCGCCTGTACGATACGACTCGCATGACTTTCTTCCTCCAGCGGCGAAGACCGCCTGCGCACGAGAATGGCGCGCGAGGAGTCGGAAAGCAACGAGCTATGATCGTCGACGCACAAGCCGTGATAATTTGTTCGGGCACGATTCGAAGGGTTAGGCCGACATCCGAACATGCGAGAGGAGAAGCATGAGTAAAGTATTCGTCAACGTTGGGCTTAGCCTCGATGGCTACATGGCACCGGAAGGAATGACCATGGAGAATTCTGAGTACAAGAACTGGGGCGCTAAGTGGGGCGCGCTGATGGCCTGGATCCTCAATCAACAGTACTTCCGCGAGAACCTCAAGCTCGGACCAGGGGGAGAGACCGGCCCGGTCAATGACCTGCTTCGCAGCACCACGGAGCGCATCGGCGCCCACATCATGGGTAAGCGAATGTTCGACCAAGGCGAGCGCGCCTGGCCAGAGGAGGCTCCGTTTCACACGCCGGTATACGTTCTTACCAATGAGAAACGCGAACCCTGGGCGCGCCCGGGTGGGACGACCTTTTGCTTCATCAATGACGGGCCGAAGCGTGCCCTTGAGCTGGCTCGGGAATCCGCAGGCAGTCGTGATATTCGTATCGCGGGTGGAGCCGATGTGATCCAGCAGTACCTGGCCATGGATGTCGTTGACGAGCTCGAAATCGCATTGGCACCCGTGTTGTTCGGCGGTGGGCGGCGTCTCTTCGAGAACCTACGCGAGCCCGGGCCGCAGTTTCGCATTGACAAGGTTCTTGATAGTCCAGCTGCCACACACTTGCGCTACGTGCGTCAGTGACTTGCAACACTCACCGCCATTCGAGAGGACGTAGTGACAGTGAGAACCGCTAGCAGGACGCGTACTCCGGATGCTGCGAACCGGCGGCCACGCCGGAAGCCGACGAAATGAGCAACGCCATCGAGCCACGCCACGCCGCAACGCCACGCGTTGTGGGTGCGCGTCTGCCACTGGGTTCTCGCGCTCTCCATCCTCACGCTCGCCTACAGCGGGTTCTATGTCTTGATGGCGCATCCGCGCTTGTATTGGGGCGAGGTCGGTAACGATCTCACGCCGGCATGGCTCGAATTGCCGCTCAACGACAACCATCGGCCCGAAGCGTGGCAGCAGACCGTGACCTTCGAGGCGCTCGCGAACAAGCCGATCAGCGCCAGTCGCACGATCGAGATCTTCAACGAGAACGGCTGGGCGCGCAGCCTGCATTTCCTGGCGGGCTGGTTCTTCGTGGTCGGCCGGTGCGTTCTACTTCGCGCTCGGTGTCATCACGAGGCACGTCTCGCGCGATCTTTGGCCGCGGCAGCGCTGCGGCCGGCGGCGCGGGCGCGTACAGTCTCTTGCAGCGGTGGGCGTACACGAGCATCGCTTTCGTTGTGCTGCCGTTCATGGTGCTCGCCGGGCTCGCGATGTCGCCGCAGGTCGTCGCCGCATTCCCCGTGCTGCTCAGCGTCTTCGGCGGTCATCAGTCCGCGCGCACGCTGCACTTCTTCGGATTCGTGGTGCTTCTCGTGTTCGTTGTCGGGCATGTGGCCATGACCGTGCGAACCGGTTTCGGCCGGCACATGCGCGCGATGATCGTCGGCAGATGACATGAACAAGCGATCGACAACGCGTCGCGCGGTCATCCAGGGTCTGGCATCGTCGGCCGCCATCACGCTCGCCGGCTGTTCCGCGAGCGAACCGCCCACTTACGGCAACGTGCTGCGCATGGGCGACTGGCTCACGTACAACGCGCATCGACTGCTGTTGCCGAGGCAGTCGCTGGCTCGCGAATACAACGTCCGCGACATCTCGGCGGCGCCGGCGATCGGCACCACGGATCCTTCCGACGCGAGCCAGGGCGGTTTCGTCGCAGAGTTCGCCGAGGACTACGCGCGCCTGCTGCGCGACGGTTTCGCAGACTGGCGGTTGACGGTGGAGGGCAGCGTCGCGAAGCCGAGCAGCTTCTCGCTCGAGGATTTGAAGCGCATGCGCTCGCGCACGCAGATCACGCGCCACACGTGCGAGGAAGGGTGGTCGGCCATCATGCAATGGACGGGCGTGCCGCTGCGCGCCGTGCTCGAGGCCGCCGGCATTCGGTCCGACGCGAGATTCGTGCAGTTCCACTGCTACGACGCGTTCGTCGACGGCATCGACATGCTGGACGCGCTGCACCCGCAGACGATCCTGGCCTACGGCATGAACGGCCGCGAGTTGCCGATCGCGCATGGTGCACCGCTGCGCGTGCGCGTGGAGACGCAGCTCGGCTACAAGAGCATGAAGTTCCTGCGCGGGCTCGTCGTGACGAGCGAGTTCGACGACAACGGTCCGTACGGCCAGATCCAGAACGGCTGGTCGTGGTACGCGGGGATCTAGAGCTTGCAGCGCGAACTGGTTGACGCCGCTCGAGGTACCGCCTGGCAGCGCTGGGTCCGCCAGCCGCAGAAGGTGTGGCTGCGCCGGGCGATCTTCCAAGTGCATCTGTGGAGCGGCATCGGCTTAGGTCTCTACGTTTTCTTCATCAGCGTGACGGGCAGCGTGCTCGTCTATCGCAACGAGCTCTACGTGGCTGCGACACCGGACGTCCTCACGCGCGGCGTTTCGCCACTCGAAGCCCAAGCCAACGTGCCGCTCGGCATCTGGCTCGTCGACGCGCTGATCGACCTGCACGACAATCTGCTCTCCGGCTCCACGGGCCGCATGGTGAATGGCGCCGGCGCGATTGCCGTGTTCTTGATGTGCCTCACCGGCGCCGTGATCTGGTGGCCCGGCAGCGCGCGCTGGCGCGAGAACCTCACGCTGCATCGCGGCGTGGGGTGGCGGCGTTTCACGTGGCAGCTGCACGGCGTCTTCGGCTTCTGGAGCTTTCTCTTCCTGCTGGTGCTCGCCGCGAGCGGAATGTATCTGTGCTTCCCCGATCAATTCGGTGGCGCTGGCCGATTGGCTGCGAGCCGCCGACGAATGAAAACGCCGGCACTCGGTTCGTCGACAGCGCGCTCTATTGGCTCGCGTACCTGCACTTCGGTCGCATCAACGGCATCGGTATTCCGTGCGACGGCCCGGGGCTCTGCGACCAAGCGACGAAAGCCGTGTGGGCGATCGTCGGCGCGATACCGGCGGTGATGTTCGTGACGGGCGCGATCATGTGGTGGAACCGCGTCGTGCGGCGCTGGCGGCGGCGCGGCCGTCACTCGTAGTCGAATATATCGAAGCTATCCGCAGATTTGCGCGTAGCGCCTGATTTCGGACGAGGCCTATAATCCGGTCGTATGAGCACAAACCTCAAAGTGCCGCCTGGCTTCGACGATGCTCCAAAAGAGCAACGTATCGCGTTCGTTCAGGACCTTTGGGATCGCATTGCGCAGGATCCCGAGAGGGTTCCGGTGCCGGTCGAGCATCAACAGATTCTTGAAGAGCGGCTCAGAGAGTACCGCGCGAACCCGAAGACTGGCCGGCCTTGGAGCGAGGTGCGTGACCAATTGCTGACGAAGCTTCGCCGGGCTTGAAGTCAGTCAACCTTCAGCCGCGCGCGGAGGCTGAAGCCGATGAAGCGGCAGCATGGTACGAAGCGGAACAGCCGGGCTTAGGGATCCAGTTTCTCCTCGAGCTGGACGCTGCGATAGAAAAGGCGGCCGAGACGCCACTGGCCTATGCGCCCGTTTTTCTGGATGCTCGCCGCGTACTGACGCGGCGATTCCCGTTCGCGTTCTATTTCGTCTACGAACACGATGTCGTCGAAGTCTTCGCCGTCCTTCATCAACGGCGTGCCAGCTCTCTGTGGAAATCGCGAACGCGTGGTTAGCGATAACCACGGGGTGCACCGCGCGGCGGTCACCTGCATCGGGGAGTTGTGCGAGCAACGCGTCTGAATCCAGGCCCGTGCGTACGTAATAGAACATCGACTGGACCGAATCGACCCACTGGCGGCGCGGGAGGTACGCGACCGGCGGCGCGCTACCCTTCAGCGTGTCGAGCTTCGCATCGGCGACGATGCCGACGATCTCGACGCTGTAGTCGGTCGTGTTGCCGGGGCCGAGATGCTTGCCGACCTCGCCGCCGATATTGAACTTGCGCGCGAAGGTGTCGTTGACGATCGCAACACGTGGCGCGTCGGCCGTGTCGCGGTCCGTGAATACCCGCCCGGCGCGCAGAGGTATTCCGAGCGTGTCGAAGAAACCAGAGCCGACCATGTTGATACCGGCGTTCGTGTCGGCGCCGGGAGCGGCGTCGAAACCCTCGACCGAGAAGGGCGCGGTCTGCGGGAACTTGCCGAGCACGGGGAGCCACGTGCTGCCGACGCCGAGCACGCCGGGCTGTGCGGCTAGAGTTTCCTCCACGCGGTCGTAGAGAGCGGCCGATCGCGATCAGCACGAACGACTCGACGAGCAGTTGCCGTATGAGCCAGACGCGGCTCGCGCCGAGCGACGCGCGAATCGCCATCTCTCCGGTTCGGGCCGCGCCGCGCGCGAGCAACAGGTTCGCGATGTTCACGCACACGATCAGCAGCACGAGCACCGTCACGCCGAGCAGCAGCGTGAGCGGTCGCGCCGCAGTGGCGGGCAGGTTGCTCCTGCCACTAGCCCCGGACGAACGCGATCTGGCGCGTGCGAAACTGCTCGAGCGTTCCTGCGGGTAACTGCTGCCCGCTCAACATCGGCGCCTCGACCTCGTTCAGAATTCCGGAGTAGATGCCGTTCAGCTGCGCGGCCGCGCGTTCGAGCGTGACGGCCGGCGCGAGCCGCGCGAAGAGATAGAGCCAATAGTTTTGGCGGTTCTCGGGCTCTGCCGGCGTGCCGCCCAGCATCGGCGCTTGCAGCGTGACCGGCACGAAGATCTGGGGACGCGTGCCGAGCGTCGTGCCGCTGAAGCCCGCAGGCGCGACGCCGACGATCTGAAGCGCGTGGCCGTTAACCGTGAGCGTCTCGCCGATCACGTTCGGGTTGCTGCCGAACTGGCTCTGCCAGTACTCGTGGCTCAGTACGGCGACAGCCGATTCGCCCATGCGCGGCTCGTCCTCGGGGCCGATGAGCCGGCCGAGCGCGGGCTGCAAGTTCAGCACGCGGAAGTAATTGCCCGACACGAGCCATCCGGTGCCCGCAAGTGGGCGGCCGCCGAAGCTCAAGTTCGCGATGAAGTAGGCGCTCGCCGCGAGCCCCGTGAACCCGGTTTGCGCGAGCTCGAGATCGCGGAACATCGCATAGCTGAACTTGGCGTCGAAGTCGCCGATCGCGAGATCCCGATATCCGCCGCCGGGCTTGGGTCCAGGTGCCGCGAGATTCACGAGCCGATCGGGCTCGGGCACCGGCAGCGGCTTGAGCAGGATCTGATGGTAGAGCGAGAACATCGCGGTCGTAGCGCCGATGCCGAGCGCGAGCATCAGGATCACGACGACGGAGAGTCCGGGGCGCAGCTTGAGCTCGCGCAGCGCATGTTTTAGTTGGTTCACGATTTCCCCCCGAAGCGCTCAGTACGGCGGATGGTGTGCTCCGCATCACTGCAAGAGCAAGCGACATGCCAACGCCAGGTGGCGCGTCGAGCCTTCGTTGCGTGGAGGTGCGCGGGATTCGGCGTCCCGCAGTCGGGACGCCCTTGTGCGGATCTGCGACACCCCGCGAGCGGTGTCGTCGCCGGCTTGAACGCACCCGTGCCAAATCAACAGGTTGTTTCCGCGGCGCCCTGGCACGAAAGTCGCAAACGCAAGCTCAGGGCGAGCGCGTGCTCGGGGAGATCCATCGCATGAACATCACCGGCTTCCTGGAATCCATCGGCCGCGACCTACGCCGCGCGCTGCGCGGCCTGCCGCGCCGCCCGGCCTTCACGATCGCCGCGGTGCTGACGCTCGCGCTCGGCATCGGCGCCACGACGGCGATCTTCAGCGTCGTCTACTCGGTGCTGTTGAAGCCGCTGCCGTACCCGAACTCGGGCGAGCTCGTGCGGATTCGGCATCCCGCCTCGGGCCTCGGCGGCCGCCGAGCTCGGCACGTCGCCCGCGATGTACTTCACGTACCGGAAGGAGAACCGGACGTTCGCCGAGTTCGGCGTGTGGTCGGACGGTGGCCAAACGCTCACGAGTGGCGGCGAGACGCTGCGGATACGCTCGCTTCGCGTTTCGCACGGGATGCTGCAGGCGCTCGGCGTGCAGCCGATGCGCGGCCGCTGGTTCACGGAGCAGGAGCACGGGCCCGCGGCGCAGGGGCCGGTGCCCGTGATCCTGTCGTATGCGTTCTGGCGGAGCCGGTTCGCCGGCGACGAAGCGGCGCTCGGGCGCGAGCTCATGGTCGACGCGCGGCCATCGCAAGTCGTCGGCATCATGCCGGCGGAGTTTCGCTTCGACGCCATGAACTCGCAGCCGGACATCATCGTCGCTCAGCCGTTCGACCCCGCGAGAGCCGACATCACGACGCTTCACCGGCTTGAACGCGCTCGCGCGGTTGCGCCCGGGCGTCACGCCCGACGAAGCGCGCGCCGACCTCGAGCGCATGTTGCCGATCTGGCGCGAGGCCTGGCCGACCCAGCAGGGTTTGACGCGCGAAGCGGTCGAGAACTGGCGAATCGCGCCGGTCGTGCGGCCGCTGAAGGACGACCTCGTCGGCGGCGTCGCGAGCACGTTGTGGGTGCTGATGGGCGCGATCGGTGCCGTGCTGCTCGTGGCCTGCGCCAACATCGCGAACCTGATGCTCGTGCGCGCGGACGCGCGACGGCAGGAGTTCGCGATTCGCTCGGCGCTCGGCGCCGTGCCCGCGCGACTCGCGCGCGAGCTGTTCATCGAGAGCCTCGTGATTGCCGCGCTCGGTGGCGCGCTCGGACTCGTGCTCGCGTACGTCGGACTTCAGGTGCTGGTCTCGCTCGGCCCGAGCAACCTGCCGCGGCTCGAGCGAGATCGCCGTGTATCCGCCCGTGCTGCTGTTCACGGCGGCCGTGGCGCTCGTCTCGACGCGTGGTATTCGGATCGATCACGGCGCTGAAGCACGCGGTGCACGCCGATGCGGGCGCGCTCGGCGCGTCGCGCGGCGCGAGCGCGGGCCGCGAGCGCGCCAGGGCGCGCAACACGCTGGTCGTGGTGCAGGTGGCGCTCGCGCTCGTGCTGGTCGTGAGCGCCGTGCTGATGATTCGAACGTTCGATGCGCTGCGCAACGTCGATCCGGGCTTCGTGGACCCGGATCCGATTCAGACGGTGCGCACGTGGGCGCCGAGCGAGCTGCATTCGCGATCCGAAGGCGTACACGCGCATCGATCACGAGATCCTCGACGCGATCACGGCGCTGCCCGGCGTGCAGGCCGCTGGCTTCACGAGCACGCTGCCGATGGAGGGCGCGCCGTTCACGATCGACGCGCCGGTCGCGATCGAAGGCCGGCCGCTCGCGGGCGGCAACACGCCGCCGCCGCGCAGGATGAAATTCGTGTCGCCGGGCTACCTCGCGGCAATGGGCACGCGGATCGTCGCGGGCCGCGATCTGACCTGGGCCGACATCGACGCGGGTGGCAAGGTGGCGCTCGTGTCCGAGGACTTCGCGCGCGAGATCGCGGGCGAGCCGGCGGCCGCGCTCGGCATGCGCATTCGGCCGCCGGCGGAGCACGGACGCGTGGCGCGAAGTGATCGGCGTGGTGCAGAACCTGAAGGACGACGTCGCTCTATGCGGCCGCGCCGAGTCTCGTGTACTGGTCGATCCTGATGGAGAACGCGTTCGGGGGCCCGTTGCTCGGGATTCCGCCTGTCGCGTTCGTGATCCGCACCGACCGCGCGGGCACGGCGGGCCTCCTGACCGAGATTCGCAGCAGGTGTGGTCATCAATGCGAGCGTGCCCATCGCGCTCGAGCGCACGATGCAGACGCTGTACGCCGGCTCGCTGGCGCGCACGTCGTTCACGCTCGTGATGCTCGCGATCGCAGGCGGCATGGCGCTCGCGCTCGGCCTGCTCGGCATCTACGGCGTGCTCGCGTACGTCGTCTCGCAACGGTCGCGCGAGATCGGGATCCGGCTGGCGCTCGGCGCGCAGCCGCACGAAGTGCGCAGCGATGTTCCTGCGGCACGGGTTGATGCTGACGCGGCGTAGGTCTAGCGATTGGTCTCGTCGCTGCACTCGTGCGTGACGCGCCTGATGTCGTCGCTGCTGTTCGGCATCGCGCCGACGGACCCGACGGCGTACGTCGCAGCGCTCGCCGTGATTCTCGCAGCGGCGGCGCTCGCGAGCTATGCTGCCGGCGCGGCGCGCGGCGACGATCGATCCGGTGGAGACGTTGAAGGCGGAGTAGCGTCGCAGGCGCGAGATGCGTTACTTCCGCAGAATCTTCTCCATCGCTTTGCCCTTTGCCAGCTCGTCGATCAGCTTGTCCAGATAGCGGATCTCCCGCATCGTCGGCTCTTCGATGTCTTCCACCCGGACGCCGCAGACCACGCCTTTGATCAAAGTGCGGGAAGGATTCAGGCGAGGAGCTTCGGCAAAGAAAGTCTCGAAGTCCGTTCGTTTTTCGATCTGGGCTTCGAGCTTTTTCGGGCTGTAGCCCGTCAACCAACGAACGACTTCATCGACTTCTGCTTTCGTGCGTCCCTTCTTTTCCGCCTTGGCCACGTAGAGCGGATAGACGCTTGCGAAGCTCGTTGTGTAGATCCGATGTTTCGGCACGATGCTTTTTTACATGTCCGCGGGTCGACGCGCAATCGTGGGCCAGGAATTCAGCACGCGCCGGTCGAACGTTGCGAACGATACCCGCTCGCGTTCTGCGAGTTCCACGAACAATGTGTCATACACGGCAACTCCGGACTGCAACGCGCGCAGCAGCGCACCGTGCCACAGGCTCCGCGTCGTGACTGTGTGGATCCCGAGACGCCGCGCCAGGTGCAGTTTTGCGGGGCCGTCCACGCCCCGCAGCACGCCCATGCGAATCGACATCCACACGATGTTCGCAAGCTCTGCTTCCCAGATCGCGGGAGCGAGAAGCTCGTGACCACCTTCCCAGAACTGCCGAGTCTCGGCCGCGAACTCCGGCGTACCGAGTAGGTAGTAGGCGATGACGTTCGTGTCGACGACGGCCCTCATTCGCGGCCGGCGTTGATCCAGTCGTCGATCTCCCGAGCGCTGGGTCTGCGCGGCTGGCGTTCCCACCCCGCTTCGATCTGCTTCAGCAGCGACGAACGTTCCGCCACGTACTCTTC
This sequence comes from uncultured Gammaproteobacteria bacterium, assembly GCA_963748045.1. Lineage (GTDB taxonomy): Bacteria > Pseudomonadota > Gammaproteobacteria > Steroidobacterales > Rariloculaceae > FEN-1219. The sequence continues at coordinate 247,692 of CAVVIC010000020.1, read as the reverse complement.
GAGCAGTTCACGGACCTCTTGCTCCATCGATGTCTTTCGCCGTTTCGCAAGCGCCTTGAGGCCACGGACGATTCGGGCAGGGACGTTTCTGATCGTAAGGGTTGCCATCGTGTCGTGCATGCTAGCACTCTGCTAGCAAGGCCACGAACATGGCACGTCGCGTTTCTGGCGATTTCCCCAGGATTCGCCGAGCAGGTCCTCCATTGGCCGCAGCCCCATGGCGTGCGTGAAACGCTCGGAGCCACTGGCGGCGTGTCTTCGCCAGTACTAGGCTGAGCCCCTGTCCTCGGCAAGGGGCACGCCCATGAAACCTTCTCGCCTCGCAGTCGTCGCATTGTCCCTCACGCTCGCGTTCACGCTGGCCGCCAATGCCCAGCGTGACCGCGCCGCCGCGGCGCTGCCCGACGTCGACATCCCGTTCGAAACCTTCACGCTCGCGAACGGGCTGCGCGTCATCGTCAGCACCGACCGGAAGTCGCCGGTCATCGCCGTCGGTGTGTGGTACGGCGTGGGCTCGCGGGACGAGCCGGTCGGCAAGACGGGCTTCGCGCATCTGTTCGAGCACCTCATGTTCAACGGCACGGAGCACTACAACAACGAGTACTTCGAGCCTCTCCAGTCCGTCGGTGCTACCGACATGAACGGCACCACGTGGTTCGATCGCACGAACTACTTTCAGACAGTGCCGAACACGGCGCTGAACCTCGCGCTCTGGATGGAAAGCGACCGCATGGGTCACTTGCTCGGCGTCGTCGATCAGGCGCGGCTCGACGAGCAGCGCGGCGTGGTGCAGAACGAGAAGCGCCAGGGCGATAACCGGCCGTATGGTCGCGTCGACTACAACATGCTGGCGGGGCTCTTCCCCGCAGGTCATCCGTACAGTTGGTCCACGATCGGATCGATGCAGGATCTCGACGCCGCGTCGTTGAGCGATGTGCGCACCTGGTTCCGCGATCACTACGGCGCCGCGAACGCGGTGCTTGCGCTCGTGGGCGACGTGGACGTGGCGACCGCGCGGCCGCAGGTCGAGAAGTACTTCGGCGACATCGATCCGGGGCCGCCCGTCGCGCGCCGCGAAGCGGCCGTGCCCCTCCGCGCGAGCAACACGCACGACACCCTGCGCGACCGCGTGCCGCAGACGCGCATCTACCGCGCCTGGGCGGTGCCGGGGTTCGAAACGCGTGAGAGCACGTTGTTGACGCTCGCTGCGGGCGTGTTGGGGCAGGGCAAGTCGTCGCGCCTCTATCAGGCGCTGGTCCACGACAAGCGCATCGCCACCGACGTCACCGCCTACCTCGAGTCGCACGAGCTTGCGAGCACGCTCGAGATCGAGCTCACACTCGCCGATGGCGTGAGCCCCGCGGACGGTGCGCGCGAGCTCGACGCGCAAGTCGCTGCGTTCATGGCGAGCGGGCCCACGAGTGCCGAGCTCGAGCGCGCGCGCACGGTGCGTTACGCGAGCTTCGTGCGTAGCACCGAGCGCGTCGGCGGCTTCTCCGGTAAGGCCGTGGTGCTCGCGGAGGATTGGCTCTATGCCGACGACCCCGGCTTCTACCGGCGCGAGCTGCAATGGATGCGCGAGGCGCGCCCGCAAGACGTGGCTGCGGTCGCGCGTGAGTGGATGGCGCGCGGCTATCACCAGGTGGATGTGGTGCCGTTCGGCAACCTGGCCGCGAGCGACCAGCACGCCGATCGCAGCAAGCTGCCTACCGTCGACGGCACCCCCGAGTTCTCGTTTCCCGCCATCGAGCGAGCCACGCTCGGCAACGGCGCGAAGGTGGTCGTCGCGCGGCGCGCCGGTGCGCCACTCGTCGAAGTGCTCGCGCAATTCGGCGGCGGCTTCGACACGGATCTCGGCGGCCCACTCGGCCGCGCGGCGTTCACGATCGGCATGCTGGACGAGGGCACCACCACACGCTCGGCGCAGGCGATCGCGGCCGAGGCCGAACGGCTCGGCGCGCAGTTGAGTACGAGCGCTACACTCGGCACGAGCGACGTTCGCGTTTCCGCGTTGAAGCCGAATCTCGTGCCGACGCTGGCGCTGATGGCGGACGTCGTCCGCAACCCCGCATTCGCACCCGCGGATCTCGAGCGCGTGCGCGGCATCTGGCTCGCGCAGATCCAGCAGGAGAAGGCGCAGCCCACGACTCTCGCGCTGCGCCTGGCCGCGCCGGTGATCTACGGCACCGGCAGCGCGTACGGCGTGCCGCTCACGGGCAGCGGCAACACGGACTCGATCCGCGGCCTCACGCGCGACGACTTCGTGCGCTTCCAGCGCGAGCGCATCCGGCCCGACAACGTCACGTTCTATGTCGTCGGCGACGTCGACCACGCGGCCGCCACGGCCGCGCTCGAGACGGCGTTCCGCGACTGGAAGGCGCCCGCGCTGGCCGTTCCGGCGCCGGCGCCCGTGGCGGCGCCCGCACGGTCGGCGCCGCGCGTGATCCTCGTCGACCGGCCGAACTCGCCGCAGAGCGTGATCTTCGCGGGCCGCGCGACGACGCCGGCGGCCGCGCCGACGGCACTCTCGCAGCTCGCGATGAACAGCGCGTTCGGCGGACTGTTCACCTCGCGCATCAACATGAATCTGCGCGAGGACAAGCACTGGTCGTACGGCGTGCGCAGCTCGTTCATCGACGGGAAAGGCCCGCGACTGTGGTACATCTCGGCACCCGTGCAAACGGACAAGACGGTCGAGAGCGTGGCGGAGCTACGCAAGGAGCTCGCGGATCTGAATGCTGCGCGGCCGCTCTCGGCCGACGAATTCGAGCGCGTGCGCACGCAGGCGATCCGTGCGTTACCCGGCTCGTTCGAGCAAGCCGCAAACGTGCTGAACTCGATCGCGAACGCCGCCGCCGTGAATCGGCCGCTCGATTGGTCCGCGACTCTGGCGCAACGCTATCGCGCGCTCACGCTCGACGACGTGCGCGCGGCGGCTCGCGAGGTGGTCAAGCCGAACGATCTCGTGTGGATGGTGATCGGCGATCGCGCGAAGATCGAAGCCGGGCTGCGCGGCCTCGGCATCGCGAACGTCGAGGTGTGGGACGACGACGGGCGCGCCGTCGGGCCGTAGGCTAGCGAGGGCCTACACGCCGGCGCTGATCACCGTGCGTGCTTCTCGGACGTCGTCGCTCCGCGCTGCGAGCCGGCGCCGGAAGTGCAGGTGACGCCGGCGGCTGAGCTCGACGAGCGGCCGCCACACGAGCGCGCGTCAGCCGGTGGCGGATCAGGACAATGCCAGAGCCGATTCGAGCGCTTGTAGAGATACGACATCGCGAGATACGGCAGCACCGCGCGCCAGTCCTCCGGCCGCCGGCGCCAGATCGACGCGATGCGAGAACAGCCGCCGATAGCACCACGCGTAGCCGTCTGCAGCTCTTCCGCCGTCATGTGCTTCGGGCTGAAGACGACGTGCGCCGTGTCGTAGAGGCTCCAGTCGCGATGCAGGAGCCGCTTCTCGGCGTCCAGCTGCCGGAACAGCGGCGTGCCGGGATACGGCGTCAGGATGTGGAACGTCGCGCACTCGAGCCGGTTCTGCTTCGATCCACTCGACGGTCTTCTCGAACACGTCGGCGTCGATCGTGATCGAAGCCGAGCACGAAGCTGCCGTTCACCTGGATGCCGTGGTCGTGCAGGATCCGCGACGCGGCGCGCGTAGTCCTCGGGCGCGGGCGTGTGCTTGTCGCGCGTCGTCGAGGTTGTCGTCGTTCAGCGACTCGAAGCCGACGAACACGCCGGTGCAGCCGGCGAGCGCCATCTCGCGCACGAGCGACGGATCGTCGGTCACGTCGATCGTGACCGCGGCGCTCCAGATCTTCTCGAGCGGCCGCAGCGCCCGGCAGAGCGCGCGCAGGTAGTCGGGCCGCGAGCCGAGATTGTTGTCGACGAACACGGCGTACGGCTGGCCGTCGGCTGCGAACTCGGCGACGACCTGCTCGACGTCGCGCAGCCGATACGGCATGTGCAGGCCCTCGGTCGAGAGATAGCAGAAGCCGCAGCGGTTGTGGCAGCCGCGCGTCGCGATCAGGCTCGTCGTCGTGAGAAAGCTGTCGCGCGGCAGCAGGTCGCGGCGCGGCGCCGGATCGTCGCGATACGGCCTGCCGATAGTCGCCGCGATAGACCGGCTGCAAGCGTGCCCGCCTCGACGTCGCGCAGGATCTGCGGCCAGAGCTGCACGCCTTCGCCGATCGCGAGCGCGTCGGCGTGCGGGGCCGCCTCCTCGGGCGCGGTGAGCACGTGCAGCCCGCCGAGAATGACCTTCGCGCCCCGCTGCCGATACCAACGCGCCAGCTCGTACGCGCGCTTCGCGAACGTGAGATGCACCGTGATGCCGACGACCTCGCGGGAACGGATCGAGCGGCGGCGGGCCCTGCAGCAGGTTCTCGTCCCAGTAGCGCACGTGCCAGTCCGGCGGCGTCGCGGCCGCGATGGTCGTCAGCGCGAGCGTCGGCGTGAGCACGTGCTTGCCGAAGCTCGCGTGCGGGTCCTTGCGATAGAACGGGTTGATCAGCAGCGCGTAGCGCCGGCGTAGGGGCCCCGGGATCGCGTTCGGATCCAGCGTCGGCGCGATCGCCATCGGTCGCGGCAGCCACAGGGATTGCACTCCGGTTCGAGCCACGGGGCCACCTCTTCATTGTCACCCAGAGTTATCGTCAAGTACTTTGCATTGCAAAGTCAACAGAGCGAGAGAGCGTCCATGGTGGTAGTGCCTAGTGGCATGCCGCAGATCGGTAGGGCGCCTTCCGAACGGACCGGTAGAACCCGCAACTCAGATCGTTAGACGCCCTTACGATTGCGCCGGAGAGGGTGTGATGCACGCGGCCCGCGGCTGCGCGCGCGCCGGGAACCTGGCTAGGCCGCGGTCACCCTCGCTTGAGGCGGGCTTGTTTCAGAATTGCGTGTCCCGACCTCGGCCCAGGCGGAATGCGCCGAATCGAAGTAGGTACTCAGGGTTATTGGCGGCTGCGAACGCCGCTTGCTACTCTGCGCACATGAACCGCTCACTACTGATTGCCGCGCTCGCCCTCGTCGCCGCGCAAGCGCCAACGCCGCCACCACGTGCGACCGCGCCTGCCTCAAGTCCACGCTCGACGCGTACCTCACGGCGCTCGTCAAGCACGACCCCGCGGCCGCGCCGCTCTCCGCCGGCTTCCGCCAAACCGAGAACGCGCATGGTGCGCAACAACGGCACCGGCCTGTGGCAGTCCGCCACCGCGCTCGGCAAGCTCCAGCGCCGCTACTTCGATTCCACCACCGAGCAAGCCGCGTACTTCGGCACGCATCGACGAAGCCGCCGGCCCCGCCATCGTCACGCTGCGGATCAAAGTCGAAGACCGCAAGATCACGGAAGCGGAGTGGGTCATCAATCGCAAGGGCGATCCCGGCATCGGGCCGAACGCCGGCGCGCAGGCGAACGCCGCGTTCTACGATCCCGACTATCTGCTCGCGCACCCGCCGCCGGAGCGCGTGATTCCGAAAGCGCAGCGGCTCTCGCGCACGGATCTCGTCGCGATCACGAACAGCTACTTCGACGGGCTCTCGGCGCACGACGGCAAGATCATCATCGCGCACCCGGGTTGCGTGCGAATCGAGAACGGCAACCTCACCACGCAGCGCCCGATCCCGACCGGCGGCCAAACCGACTGCACGGCCGAAGGCCCGATGACGAACATCTTCGCCGTCACGGCGCGCCGCTACCCCGTCGTCGACGAAGAAGCCGGCGCCGTGCTCGGTCTCGCGCTGTTCCAGCGAAAACCCGGCGTGCTGATGCGCCGCAACCTGCTCGGCGAGTGGTTCTACATAGAGCAGGGCAAGATCCGCGAGGTCTACGCGGCCATGTTCTACCCCGAGCAGGAAGCCATGGTGCCGAACTGGCCGCCGTTCGACGGCAACTGGCCGCCGTCGCCGCCGCCGAAGTAGGGTGGCACCCTCTTGAGCGGGCGAAAGGTACAATGACGGCCGCCTAAAGTCCGAGTCGAACGCCCCCCCCGATGAGCTCGCCTTCCACCAGCGCCGCGCGCGGCGCGTCCTGTCGCCGTGCCGCCGCACTTGATCCTGTTCGTCGGCGCGCTGGTCGCGATCGGCCCTTTGAGCATCGACATGTATCTGCCGGCGATGCCCGCGATGGCGAAGGCCTTCGACGTCGGCATCGTGCGCATGAACGACACGCTCAGCATGTATCTCGTCGGCTACGGCATCGGGCAGTTCTTCGGCGGCGCGTTCTCGGATCAGATCGGCCGCAAGCGCATCGGCATCATCGGGCTCGTGATCTTCACGCTCGCGTCGCTCGCGATCGGAATGTCCACCACCGCGGATCAGGTGCAGTGGTTCCGCTTCGTGCAGGCCATCGGCGCCGGTTTCGCCACCGTGATCTGCTGGGCGATCGTGCGCGACGTGTACCCCGTGCAGGAGCTCGGCAAGCGCATGGCCATGGTCACGCTCGTGATGCTGGCGTCGCCCGCGATCGCGCCCACGCTCGGTGCCGCGATGCTGCGCTTCGGCTGGCACTCCATCTTCTTCTTCAAGGCCGCGTACGCGGCGCGTGCTTGTCGTGTACTACGCGCTAGCGGTGCCCGAGACGCGCCCCGGCGAGTGGCGCAATCTCTCCGATCCTCTCGACGTTGAAGCAGTGCTGGCAGGTCATCGCGTACAAGAACCCGTCCGGCGGCCGCCATCCGATCACGTTCGCGTTCGCCGGCTCGTTCAGCGCGGCCGTGTTCATGACGTTCATCACGAACGCGTCGTTCGCGTACATCGACTACTTCGGGGTGTCGCCGCAGATCTTCCCGGCGTACTTCGGCGTGGGCGTGATCGGCATGGTGGCCACGAATTGGCTCAGCATGCGGCGGCTGAACACGAACAGCGCTCCGCAGTTCTTCCGCTACGGCTTGCTGATCCAGATCTCCTCGGTGACGTTCTTGCTGCTCGCCGTGCTCGCAGGCGCGCCCTCGATCTGGCTCGTGGTGCTGCCGGTGGCGGTGATCGTCTCGTGCTTCGGCCTCATCGGGCCCTCGGGTACATCGCAGTACATGAGCCACTTCGGCTCGCTGGCCGGCAGCGCGTCGTCGCTGTACACGACCATGCTGTTCTCATCGGGCGCCGTGTTCGGCGCGATCTCCGGCATCTACTTCGACAACACGCTGCTGCCGATGGCCGTAACGATGTTCGTCGCGTCGCTGATTGCGAACGCGCTCGCGTTCACCACGGGCGCCAAGTTCCGACGCGAGCCCGCTACTTTGCGCTGACGTACCTTCTGATACTCTACGCGTCAACGACCGCCTCGAGGGAACGTGGTGAGCGAGCACCTCGATCTACTACCCGGCCAACTTGTCGGCTCGCGCTACCGCGTCGTGCGTGCCGTCGACCGCGGCGGCATGGGCGTGGTCTACGACGCCGTCGACGAGCAGCTGAGCGTCCGCGTGGCGCTCAAGGTACTCGCCGCGGAAACGCAGACCGATCCCGACCGTCTCGACCGGTTTCGCGCCGAGGCGCGGACGCTGTCCGCGCTGAATCACCCGCACATCGTCACGATCCACGAGATCGGGCACGGTCGGCGACACGCCGTTCATCGCGATGGAGCTCGTCGAGGGCCAGACGCTCGGCACGCGGCTGCGCTTCGGCCCGCTCGCGCTGCGCGACGCGCTCGACGTCGGCGTCCAGGTCGCGCGCGCTCTCGCGGCCGCGCACGAGAAAGGCATCGTTCACCGCGACATCAAGCCCGAAAACTTATGATCCGCGACGACGGTTACGTGAAGGTGCTCGACTTCGGCATCGCGGTGCTGCGGCCGCAACCGACGCCCGGGCGAATCGATGCTCGCCGTGCGACGCGCGGCAACGCTACGCTCGTCGTGATCGGCACGCCGGCGTACATGTCGCCCGAGCAGATCGACTCGGCGCGCCGGCCGACGCACGCAGCGATCTGTTCTCGCTCGGCGTCACGCTGTGCGAGGCGCTGACGGGCACGAACCCGTACGAGCGGCCCGGCGTGCTCGACACGCTGACGTACGATCGGCCAGGCGCCGGCGCCGGCTGAGCCCGCGGTCGTGACGCTGCCGAGGCCGTGCGAGCGATCCTGCTGCAAGCTCTGCAGAAGAACCCCGCCGATCGCTACGCGATCGGCCGCGGACCTGGCGACCGAGCTGCAAGCCATCGGCCGCGGGCTCGACGGCTGGCCGCGGTGGCGCAGCCAGCGCTGGCTGGTCGCGATCGCTGCCGCGGCGCTCGTCGCGGCAGCGGCCGTGGCAGTGGCCGCGTACCGAGTGACGGAGCACCGCCGCTGGGTCCGCGAGGAGGCGATACCGCAGATCGCGAAGCTGACCGCAGCGGAACGCTAGGCAGCGCGTTCCCGCTGGTCGTCGAGGCGGAGAAGTACCTGGCCGGAGATCCCGAGCTCGAGCGAGCGGCCGTGCCGCGAGCCGCGTAACGTATCGATTCACTCGACGCCGGACGGTGCGCTCGTCGAGGTCAAGGACTACGGACTCCCGCAGAGACGTGGCTGCGAGCTCGGAACGACACCGTTCGACCATGTCGAATTCCGAACGGCTACCTGCGCGGCAAGGTCTCGAAAGACGGTCTCGGCGAGTTCGGTCACCGCGCCATTGTTCGGGCCCGACCGTGAACTTCGACCTCGAGCGTGTCGCGAAGTCCCCGCAGGGCATGGTTCCAGTCGAGGGCGGCATCTGGGGCGATTATCTCGGCGACCCTCGGCATCGTGGTTCTACGACCTGCCGCCGTTCTTCATCGATCGATACGAGGTCACGAATCGCGAATATCAAGACTTCGTCGACCAAGGCGGCTACGACAACGCCGGCCTACTGGAAGCAACCGTTCGTTCGCGACGGCAGTGACGCTGTCGTTCGACCGACGCGACGGCGCTGTTTCGTGACTCGACCGGCCGGTCGGGACCCTCGACCTGGGCAGGAGGCCACTACCCCGAGGGCAAGGCCGACTTCCCGGTTGCGGGCGTGAGTTGGTACGAGGCGGCCGCGTATGCGGAGTTCGCGGGCAAGACGCCTGCCCGCGGTCGTTCAGTCCTGGAAGACGTCCCCTGGCAATTTGGACAGATTCCCGACCATGTTCAGCAATAGCTCGGAGACGCTTTCCGAAGTCGGCAAGTCCAACGCACTCGGTCCATACGGCACCTACGACATGGTCGGTAACGTGCGCGAGTGGAGCTGGAACGCCTCAGCCGACGGTCTGCGCTACGCGCTCGGCCGGCTCCCTGCCTCTTATGCGCCCGAGACGTTGCCCCCGTTCGATCGTTCACCGCTGAACGGCATCCGCTGTGTCGTCAATGCAGGTGAGATGCCGGCAAACGCACTCGCACCGATAACACTATTCAAACGAGACTTTAGCAAGGCGAAGCCCGCCGGCGACGAAGTGTTCGCCCTTTACCGAAACATGTACGCCTACGACAAGACGCCGCTCAATGCGGTCGTAGAGTCCGCCCCCGACGCCTCGGAAGATTGGACGCGTGAGAAGGTCACGTTCAACACGGCGTATGGAAAAGAGCGCATGGCCGCGTACGTGTTTCTGCCAACGCGTGTGCACCCGCCATTTCAGGCGGTGGTCTTCTTCCCGAGCGCGCGAGTCAATCGATTGCCGAACAGTAAGGATCTCGGCGATCTAACGTTCATCGATTTCGTCGTGAAAAGCGGCCGCGCCGTCATCTACCCCGTGTATCAGTACCTCTACGAACGCCAGACCGGCGCGCCACCGGATCCGGGGCCGACACTCGCGCGGGATACGCTGATCGAATGGTCGAAGGACCTCGGCCGCTCGCTCGATTATCTGGAGACGCGCAGCGACATCGATGTCGCACGGTTGGGCTATCTCGGCGTGAGCCAGGGCGCCGCCGACGGCGTCATTCTCGCGGCACTCGAGGAACGACTAAAGGCCGTCGTCCTGCTCGACGGCGGCTTCTTCCAGTTCGAGAATCGCGTGCCGGGCATCGATCAGGCTGACTTCGCGCCGCGGCTCACGAAGCCCGTCCTCATGGTCAACGGCCGCTACGACTGGACATTTCCGCTCGAGACCTCGCAAAACCCGCTGTTCGAAATGCTCGGCGCGCCGGCGGCGGATAAGCGCCACATCGTGTTCGATACGCCGCACGACGTACGCCTGCGGCGCGATGATCTCGTACGGGAAGTGCTCGCCTGGTACGACAGGTATCTCGGCAAGGTGGACTGAACGCGGCGCCGCGCTGCTTTGACGCGGGCTACTGCGCGCCGAGCGGTTTCGGCGGCGGTGCGTCGCCGGGGCCGAGCACCGTGCCGTCCGCGAGCGTGGCCGTGACGAGCGAACCGTTCGTGCGGCCGTCGAGCAGCGGGTTCACGACCACCGTGATGCGGTCGCCGGGCTTTCAGCGTCGTCTTCTTCCAGCCCGTGCGCGCCATCATGTTCGGGCTGCCGCACTCGACGCCCCATTCGGTGCTTTGGCCTTTCTCGTCCGGCACGTCCACTTGAATCCACGCGTGCGGATTCGTCCACTGGAAGTCCTTCACGGTGCCCGTCAGCGTGACCTTCTTCGTGCGGTCGAACACCGCGAACGAGTGGTGGGCGAGGGCAGCGCTCGCCGTCGTCAGGAGCACGAGCGCGAGCGCGAGCGACAAACCGTGTGGAATTCGCATGATTCGCCCCTTGCGTCAGTCGCGCCGCGGATTGTCGCCGCAGAAGTACTCGAGCATGTCGATGTCGGGCCGGCGCTGGAAGTAGTGCTTCATCACCACCTTCTCCGTGTAGTACTTCGAGTCCTCGATCGTGATCTCGTCCTCGAGCAGCTCGTCGTTCGCGACGAGGCGCATGCGCTCGACGAGATGCAGCGCGTCGCTCAACGGAAAGCGCGGGTCGGCGTCGAGGCTGCTCGGTTTCGCGTTCGAGCCCACGCCGTTCGCGGCGCGTGCGCGGCCGTTCGTGCCGACGGTGTCGACGACGAGCACGTCGCCGTCCCATGCGCCGACGGAATGGCCGTTCCACGTCGCGGCGATCTCGTCGTCCGGCGGATGGCGGCGGCCGTCGAGATAGATGCGCCGCACCATGCCGCTCGATTCGCGCTGGATCACGAGCTGGCCCGGCGCCTCGAGCAGCTGGAGCGGGAACAGGCCGACCTCCCACATGTGGAACACGGGGCCGCCCGGCGCGCACGCCGTGAAGTTGCCGTGGTCGTTCAGGCGTTGCGACTCGGCCGCGCCGGCCGGCGTGAACGGCGGGCTCTTCGGCCACGGCGTGTTCTGCCACTGCGCGAGGCCGGCGGGTTCTTCGAGCGTGCCGGTCGGCAGGAAGACGCCGGTGAACCCGCGCTCGGCCGCCGTCTTCGGCGCGGGGCCGCGCGACGGCGTGTAGTTCTTTGGCGGTTTGGTTGGCGGGCGGTGGTGCGCCACAGCCTGCAATCGTGCACGCCGTGATGCACGTCAGGAGCCAGCCGGTCGACAGTAGCACGCTGCACGGGTGATACTCGGAGCCGCTGCGGTGGCGAAAGCCTAGTCCGGGTCGAGCGAGCGCACAACCCGAGCGGAGCGCTCAGCTAGCGAGCCGCCGTAGCGCCTCTTTCACGGCAGGGTTGTTCGGCAGCGGACTGTTGTCGAGCGCTTGCATCAGGAGAACGGCGAGGCCGCCGTACAACGTCGCGGGATGCCGCCGTTTAGACGCGCGCTCAGCGCATCAGAATGCCGCCGTCGGCAATCAGCGTTTCGCCGTGCACGAACTCCGCGGCCGGGGAGATCAGCCAGGCGCAGCATTCCGCGATCTGCTCCGCCGTGCCGACTTTGCCCACCGCCGCTTCCACTTCCTTGCGCCGAACGGGGTCGTTCATCGCGGAGGCCACGAACGGCGTGTCGATGAAGCCCGGCGCCACGGCGTTCACTGCGATGCCTTGCGGGCCGAGCTCGCGCGCGCAGCTCTTCATCATCGTGAGCACCGCGCCTTTGCTCGTGGCGTAGGCGCCTCTCGCGACGTAGCCGCCGCCCGTGTAGCTCGAGATGCTCGCGAGCATGCAGATGCGCGCGCCACGCTGCATGTGCTTGGCCGCTTCGCGCACGCTCAAGAACGAGCCGATGACGTTGATGTCGAAGAGGCGCCGGAATTGCGCGACCGAGGTCTCGAAGAACGGCGTGGTCTCGATTACACCGGCCGCCGTGACGAGCGCATCGAGGCCGCCCCAGGCGGCGCCGGCTTCTTTGAATGCGCGAATGGTCGACGCTTCGTCGGCCACGTCGATCTCGATGGCGACGCCTTCGGCGCCGGCCGTCCCGCGCGCGCCGACAAGATTGCGATCGAGGCACACCACTCGCCAGCCCAGCGCCTGAAGATGCCGTGCCGTTGCCGCGCCGATGCCGCTGGCGGCGCCCGTGACGGCGACCCGCAGGCCTTGAACTGGCTCGGCTTGGCGGTGGCGGGAAACGTTAGTCATTGAAACCGCTCCTCACGTCTGCGGCTCCGACGCCGCGGGGCGAATCCTAGCGTGTTCCGTCAATCGTCGTCGTCTTCGTACGCGAACGGATTCGTCTCGGCCGGCTTCGTCGCCACGCGGCATGCGCGGCAGCGGCTCCGCGCGCTCGGCCGCCTGCCACAGGAACGACGCCATGACGATCGTCGCCTGCTTCAGGTCCGCGATCTTCATGTGGTCGTACGTGTCGACGCTGGTGTGGTGGACGCGGCTGTTGTAGTCGAGCGGGTCCTGGATGAACTGGAACGCCGGGATGCCGACCGACTGCATCAACACGTGATCGGTGCCGCCCGTGGGCCGCGCGACGACTTGCGTGGCGCCCATGCTCGCGAATGGCGCGAGCCAGTCGCGGAAGATCGGCGCGACCGCGGATTGCCTTCGGTGTAGATGCCGCGAATCTTCCCCGAGCCGTTGTCGAGGTTGAAGTACGCCGCGAGCTCGGCGTGCCCGGCAGCGGCGTGATCGGCCAGCGCGTGTTCCAGGTGTTGTAACGGCGAGAGCTTCGCGAGCTCGGGGTCGCGTGACGGGCGGGCGCTTCGCGAGATGCTGCTCGACGTAGGCCATCGAGCCGAGCAGCCCTTGCTCCTCGCCGGCCCAGAGCACGAAGCGGATCGTGCGCCGCGGCTTCACGCCGAGCTTGCGACGAGCACGCGCGCGATCTCCATCACGACGACGGAGCCCGCGCCGTTGTCGGTGGCGCCGTCGGCCGCGACCCAGCTGTCGAGGTGCGCGCCGGCCATCACGTAGCCGGCCTTCGCGTCGCGGCCCGGAATCTCGGCGATGATGTTGTAGGCGTTGTGGTCGCGTCGTCGTAGCGCACGGCGCTCGTGAGCTCGACCGTCGGCGCACGCTGTCGGTCTTCGCGAGCCGCGCGAGCGCGGCGATAGTCCTCGGCCGCGAGCTCGATGCCGGGCACCTTCGGCGTCTCGCCGACGCGGTACGCGTAGCCTTCGCCGTGCAGCAAGCCGCCGTCGCGATTCGACTGCCGCAGCCACGCGACCGCGCCTTCGCTCGCGAGGAACGCGTCGACCTTCGCGGCGAACACCGAACCGCTTGAGTCCGCGTGCGATCGCGGTTTCCGAGCGGGTGGGCTGCTCGTACGTGTCGAGCTTGCCGAGTCGTCGTCGGCTGGCGCGTGAACGGCGCCTGGTCCGGCTCCGAGCCGTCGCCGGGCTCGCTCACGAGCACGATCTTGCCCTTGAGCTTGCCCTTCCACTTGTCGAAGTCGCGCTCGCGGCGCAGCGGCGCGACGATCACGGTCGCGGTGATCGTGCCGTTCGTCGACGGCGTCCACGCGACCGGGATCGCGCGCATCGGCAGCACGCGCGGCGTGAGCATGCGCACCTCGATCCGCTCGATCCACCAGCCGCGGCCGAAGTCGAAGCCTTCGGTGCGCACGTTCTTGAGGCCGGAGGCGCGGAACTGCTCCTGCGTCCACTGCTCGGCCGCGCGCATCGGCGGCGAGTTCGTCATGCGGCCGCCGATGCGGTCGGTGAGGTACGCGGCCGTCTGCGGAAGCTCGCTGTGGTTCAACGCCTCGTCGATGATGCGGTTGACGGTCGCGTTGTCGACTTGCGCGCCGCTCGCGGACGCGAACGCGAACGCCAGGATCGCCAGAACATAGCGCATGGAATCCCCCTTGGGCGTCTTCGTGGACCGGCCTGAGTATCGCCGGGCGCGCGACCCGCGCCAACCCTGGGGCCCGGCCGGCGGCTCGAAACTTTTTTCCGGGGCATGTCGATTTGCCACTCCGTCGTTCGACGTATAGATGTAGGCAAACCAAAACCCTGGAGGGATAGCCATGCGCTTCATCAGTATTTTCACGCACGAACCGAGCAACCGCGGACCGTCGAAGGACGAGATGGCCGCCATGGGCAAGCTCGTCGAAGAGGGCATGAAGGCGGGGTGGCTGCTCGCGACCGAAGGCGTGAGCTTCGGCGCGACGGGCGTTAGCGTGCACCGCAGCTCGGCCGGCAAGGTCACGGTCACCGACGGGCCGTTCGCCGAAGCCAAGGAAGTCATCGGCGGCTACGCGCTGATGAAAGCGGCGTCGAAGGAAGAAATCCTCGAGCTCACGCGGAAGTTCCTATCCGTCGCCGGGCAGGGCACCTGCGAGATCTACCAGCTGTACGAGATGCCGGAGAAGAAGTAGCGGAACGGGGGAGAGGAGGGACTCCCCCTTCGGATCAGCGGGAGGTGTTGTCGCCGAGCGAGGCCGAGTCGAGCAGGGCTTTCGCCGCGGCGTAGACCACGGCGATCTGCTCGCGACCCTCGTGGACGAGGCGCGCGGAGAACGCGCCGCGAAATAGCAGCATCAGCGAGTCGCCGAGCTGATCGGGGTGCTTGGCGCCCATCTCGCGGCACAGCGCTCGCATGCGTTTCCCCAGTTCCTGCTTGTGCTCGCGGATCACGAGCTTCGCCGGGTGATCTTCCTCGAGCTCGACGGCCGCGTTCGCCATCGTGCAGCCGCGCTCGGCGGCATCGCTCGTGAGCTCGTCGCGGAAGGATTCGAACAGCGCTTCGATTTGCTTGCGCGGTTTGCCGGGGTGGCGCGCCACGATCTCGTCCCACCACTTCGACCAGCGCTGCGCCTGCTCCTCGAGCACCTTGACGATCAGCTCGTCCTTCGACTCGAAGACGCGATACAGCGTGACCTTCGTCGTGTTCGCTTCGGCGGCGATCGCATCGACGCTGACGCCGCGGATGCCGGACTTATAGAAGAGCTTCTTCGCGGCTTCGAAGATCCGATCGCGTGCACACGCACTTCTCGTCGCACTTGCGAGTCGAGCGTCGAACGGCGACGCCGCAGGAACCTGCTTTTGCGGTGTTGACATGTAACTAACCGGTAAGTACCATGCAGCGTAACTGAACGGTATAGTAACACCGCTCGGGGAGCGAAGCGAGGCCTTGGGAGCTTTTAGGAACGGACCTCGCAGACGCTGAAGGTTTCGGCTAACCCCCTAGAAGACAAAGGATTGTTATGAACTCTCGCAGCGGTTTGCCCGTCCTCGCAATGGTTTTCGCGACCTTGGCGGCGGCCGGATGCACATCCGGCCAGGCTGGCGGCGCCCCTTCCTCCCCCCCGGCGCCCGAAGTCACTGCCGCCAAGGTCCTTTTCAATCAGGTCCGCGACTGGGCCGACTTCACCGGGCGTCTCGAGCCCGTGGAACGCGTCGACGTCCGGCCGCGCGTCGGCGGCTACGTCGAAAGCGTCGCCTTCGTCGAAGGCGCGCGCGGTGAAGCAGGGCCAGCTGCTGTTCCAGATCGATCCGCGGCCGTTCAAGGCCGACCGTCGATCGTCTGCGCGCCGAGCGCGACCGCGCGGCCGCCGAGCTCGACGCTCGCGCACTCCTATGCGGACCGCGCACAGCGCCTGCTCGACCAGCGCGCGATCTCGCAGGAGGAGTTCGAGCAGCGCGTGTCCGACGTCACGGTCGCCGGCGCCAAGCTCGCGTTCGGTCAGCGCGGCGCTCGACGCGGCCGCGCTCGATCTGTCGTTCACGCACGTGACGGCGCCGATCGCGGGGCGCGTGTCGCGCGCCGTCGTCACGGTCGGCAATCTCGTCGAGCCGCCGACGGTGCTGACCACGCTCGTGTCCGTCTCGCCGGTGTACGCGTACTTCGACATCGACGAGCAAACCTATCTGAAGCACGTGCACGGCGGCAGGGTAGCTCCGACGTGAACGTGGGCCTGATCGACGAGGAGGGCTACCCGCACCGCGCGAAGCTCGACTTCGTCGACAACCGCGTCGACGCGAACCACGGCACGATTCGCGCGCGCGCCGTGCTCGACAACGCGGACGGCCGGCTCACGCCGGGCCTGTTCGCTCGCATGCAGGCTCGTGAGCCCGCAGCAGTTCACGCGCCGCGTTCGTCGACGACCGCGCGGTCGGCACCGATCTCGGACGCAAGTTCGTGTTCGTCGTCGACGCGCAGAACGTCGTTCGTTACCGGCCCGTCGAGACGGGCCGGCTCGATCGACGGCCTGCGCGTCGTGAGCAGCGGCCTCGACGCGAACGACGTCGTGATCGTCAACGGCCTGCAGCGCGTGCGTCCCGGCGTCACCGTCGCGGCGACCCAAGTGGCCATGGACCGCGGCGACCGCGTGCTCGCGCAGCTCGACGCCGGTCGCGGCGCCGTGGCTCTGAACGTTCGCGTACAAGGACTGGTCCGCCGTGAACTTCTCAAGCTTCTTCATCAAGCGGCCGATTTTCGCCGGCGTGCTGTCGGCGATCATTTTCATCGCCGGCGCGATCTCGCTGCAGCTGCTGCCGATCAGCGAGTACCCGGAAGTCGTGCCGCCGACCGTCGTCGTGCGCGCGCTCTATCCGGGCGCGAACCCGAAGGTCATCGCCGAGACCGTGGCCGTCGCCGCTCGAGCAGGCGATCAACGGCGTCGAGGACATGCTCTACATGTCGTCGCAGGCGACGAGCGACGGCGTCGATGACGCTGACCGTCACGTTCGCGCTCGGCACCGACCTCGACAAGGCGCAGGTGCAGGTGCAGAACCGCGTGTCGCAGGCGCTGCCGAAGCTGCCCGAGGTCACGCAGCGGCTCGGCGTCGTCACCAAGAAGTCGTCGCCGGACCTCACGATGGTCGTGCACCTCGATCTCGCCCGACGACCGCTACGACAGGCTCTACCTCGCGCAACTACGCGACGCTGCACGTGAAGGACGAGCTCGCGCGCATCGACGGCGTCGGCGACGTGCAGCGTCGTTCGGCGCGGGCGACTACGCGATGCGCGTGTGGCTCGACCCGGACAAGGTCGCGGCGCTGCAACCTGACGGCGAGCGACGTCGTGCGCGCCATCCGCGAGCAGAACGTGCAGGTGGCCGCGGGCCAGCTCGGCGCGCCGCCCGCGCCGAACGCGCGCCGAGTTCCAGCTCGCTGATCAACACGCAAGGGCCGGCTCGTCACGGAGGACGAGTTCCAGAACATCGTCGTCAAGACCGGCGAGCACGGCCAGATCACGCGCCTGCGCGACGTCGCGCGCGTCGAGCTCGGCGCCAGCAGCTACGCGCTGCGCGCGCTGCTCGACAACAAGCCCGCCGTCGCGATTGCCGATCTTCCAGCGGCCCGGCAGCAACGCGATCGACGTCTCGGACGACGTGCGCGCCAAGATGGCGGAGCTCACGAAGGACTTCCCCGAGGGCGTCGACTACGAGATCGTCTACGACCCGACGGTGTTCGTGCGCGAGTCGATCGACGCCGTCGTCCACACGCTGTTCGAGGCGATCGCTGCTCGTCGTGCTCGTCGTGCTCCTGTTCCTGCAGACGTGGCGCGCGTCGATCATTCCGCTCGCCGCCGTGCCGGTGTCGCTCATCGGCACCGTTCGCCGTCATGCACGCGTTCGGCTTCTCGCTGAACGCGCTGTCGCTGTTCGGCCTCGTGCTCGCGATCGGCATCGTCGTCGACGACGCGATCGTCGTCGTCGAGAACGTCGAGCGCAACATCGAGCAGCGGCCTCGCGCCCGATGGCCGCCGCGCCCAGGCGATGCGCGAGGTCACGAGCCCGATCATCGCGACCGCGCTGGTGCTGTTCGCCGTGTTCGTGCCGACCGCGTTCATCAGCGGCCTGACCGGCCAGTTCTACAAGCAGTTCGCGCTCACGATCGCGATCAGCACGGTGATCTCGCGCGTTCAACTCGCTGACGCTGTCGCCGGCGCTGGCGGCCGTGCTGCTGAAGCCGCACGGCGCGCCGCCGGATCGGTTGCAGCGCGGCATCGATGCCGCGTTCGGCTGGGTGCTTCACGCCGTTCAACCGCGTCTTCGAGCGTCTCGCGCAGCGCTACGTGCGGCGTCACGGGCCGCGTGTTGCGCCGCGCGGGCGTCGCGCGTCGCGGTCTACGGCGGGCTTGCTGGGCTCTGACCTGGCTCGGCTTCGCGACGTGCCGCACGGCTTCGTCCCGCAGCAGGACAAGCAGTACCTCGTCGCGTTCGCGCAGCTGCCGGACGCGGCGACGCTCGATCGCACCGAGGCCGTGATCCGCCGCATGGAGCAGATCGCGCTCGCGGAGCCCGGCGTCGCGCACGCGGTGTCGTTCGCCGGGCTTGTCGATCAACGGCTTCGTCAACAGCCCGAACGTCGGCATCGCGTTCGTCGTGCTCGAACGACTCTCGCACGGCGCGCAAGCACGAGGACGCGTTCCGCGGGCGAGATCGCGGCCGCGCTCTGAACCGCAAGTTCGCAGGCATCCAGGACGCGTACATCGCCGTCTTCCCGCCGCCGCCGGTCCAGGGGCTCGGCACCGTCGGCGGCTTCAAGATGCAGATCGAGGATCGCGCGGGCCTCGGCTTCGAGGACGCTGTACGCGCGAGACGCAGAAGATCGTGCGGCCAGGGCGACCAGACGCCGGGGCTCGCGGGCCTGTTCTCGGGCTTCCAGATCAACGTGCCGCAGATCGAGCGCCAACGTCGACCGCGAGAAGGCGAAGGCGCAGGGCGTGTCGCTCGACCGACATCTTCGAGACGATGCAGGTGTATCTGGGCTCGCTCTACGTCAACGACTTCAACCGCTTCGGCCGCACCTACCAGGTCAACGTGCAGGCGGACACGACGTTCCGGCTCGAGCCCGACGACATGCTGCGGCTGCAAGACGCGCAACGACGACGGCGAGATGGTGCCGCTCGGCGCGTTCGTCACGCTCGACGCAGACCTCGGGCCCGAGCATCGTGCAGCACTACAACGGCTATCCGACCGCCGAGATCAACGGCGGCCCGGCGCCGGGCTTCTCGCTCCGGGCAGGCGCAGAGCGGCTGCTCGAGAGGCTCGCGCAGAAGGAGCTGCCGAACGGCATGACGTACGAATGGACCGAGCTCACCTATCAGCAGATCCTGGCCGGCAACACGGCCGTCTGGGTCTTCCCGCTGTGCGTGCTGCTCGTGTTCCTCGTGCTGGCCGCGCAGTACGAGAGCCTCGCGCTGCCGCTCGTCGTGATCCTGATCGTGCCGATGACGCTGCTGTCCGCGATCGCGGGCGTGTGGCTCTCGGGCGGCGACAACAACGTCTTCACGCAGATCGGCCTGCTCGTGCTCGTCGGCCTCGCGTGCAAGAACGCGATCCTGATCGTCGAGTTCGCGCGCACGCGTGAGGAGCGCGGGCGCGAGCACGTGGGACGCCGTGCTCGAGGCCTGCCGCCTGCGGCTGCGGCCGATCCTGATGACGTCGATCGCGTTCATCATGGGCGTCGTGCCGCTCGTGCTCGCGACCGGCGCCGGCGCCGAGATGCGCCACGCGATGGGCGTCGCGGTGTTCGCCGGCATGCTCGGCGTGACGCTGTT
This sequence comes from uncultured Gammaproteobacteria bacterium, assembly GCA_963748045.1. Classification (GTDB taxonomy): domain Bacteria; phylum Pseudomonadota; class Gammaproteobacteria; order Steroidobacterales; family Rariloculaceae; genus FEN-1219. The sequence continues at coordinate 227,966 of CAVVIC010000020.1, read as the reverse complement.
CGGCCTGCTGCTGACGCCGGTGTTCTATTACGTCGTGCGCCGGCTCGTGACGGCGGTGCGCAAGCCCGCGGCGCCGGAGCTCGCGCACGTGGCGCTGGTGCCGTGACGCTCGACTTTCGGAGTAATACAATGAGACTCGCATACGTTTCGCCCCTCGCGCTGCTGCTTGCCGCGTGCGCCGTGGGCCCCAACTACCGCGCGCCCGAGACGGCGCCCGCGGAATTCGTTGCGGCGGACGCCGCCGGCGTCGAGGAGCAGCCGTTCGAGGCCAAGTGGTGGGGCCAGTTCGGCGACCCGTGCTCGACGATCTCGTCGCACGCGCGCTCGCGCGGCGACCTCGATCTGAAGATCGCGGCTGCGCGCGTCGAACGAGGCGCGCGCGTTGCTCGGCGCGCGCGAAGCGACGCGCTGGCCCGACGTGACCGCGGAGATCGCGCACAGCGAGAGCCACGGGCAACAGCCCGGGTTCGGCGACGAGCGCATCGACGTCAAGAGCAACGACGTCGGTGTCGCGTCGCTGTGGGAGCTCGACCTGTTCGGTCGAGTGCGCCGCGGCGTCGAAGCCGCGGGCGCCGACGCCGGCGCGGCCGACGCGCGCTTGCGCGACGCGCAAGTGCTCGTCGCGGCCGAAGTGGCGCGCAACTACCTCGAGCTGCGCGGCGCGCAGAAGCGGCTCGCGGTCGCGCGCACGAACTTGGAGTATCAGCGCGAGACGTTCGAGCCTCACGAAGGTGCGGCTACGGGCTCGGGCCGCGGCACGCAGCTCGACGTGTCGAGCGCCGCGCGCGCGGTTCTCCGCGACAGAGGCGGAGATTCCGGCGTTCGTTGCGGCCGAGGCGTCCGCGGCGAATCGCCTCGCGGTTCTGCTCGGCTCAGCGACCGGGCGCGCTCGACGGACGAGCTCGCGCCGCGCGAGATCGCGCCGCACCTCACGACGCTCGCCGTCGGCGCGCCCGAGGACCTGCTGAACCGCCGGCCCGACATCCGCGCCGCCGAGCGCGATCTCGCGGCCGCGACCGCGCGCATCGGCGCTCGCGAAGGCGGATCTGTTCCCGCGCCTCACGCTGACCGGCTTCATCGGCTTCATCGCCGGTGACGCGAGCGATCTCGGCGAAGTCGCAGAGCCGCGCGTGGAGCCTGACGCCCGCGCTGTCATGGGGCGGGCTTCGGCAGCGGTGGCCGTGCGCGCGTGCATCGTCGGCCGAGGCGCGCACGGACGCCGCGTTCGCGACGTACGACCGCACGGTGCTGCGCGCGCTCGAGGAAACCGAGACCGCGTTCGTCGGTCTACGGCGCGCACCGCGAGCGCCTCGTCGTCGGTCGATCGAGCAGGCCGCGGCAGTCGCGGCGAAGCGGCCGAGCTCGCGCGCGTGCGGTACCGCGAAGGCGCGCGTCGATTTCCTGCGTCTGCTCGACGCGGAGCGCACGTGCTGCAAGCGGAAGACGCGGTGGCGGCGAGCGAAACCGACCTCAACACGTGCGGTCGTGAGGATCTACAAAGCGCTCGGCGGCGGCTGGGAAGCCGCGCTGCCCGAGCAGCTGACCAGCGCTACTTCGCGTTGACGCGTTTGCCGCGCGCGGCGTGCGGCAACGCGGCGCGCAGTGCCAGCCCCGTGTAGGAACGCGGCTCGGCCGCGATCTGCTCCGGCGTTCCCGCTGCGATCAGCTCGCCGCCGCCGGCGCCGCCTTCGGGCCCCAAGTCGATGATCCAGTCCGCGGTTTTGATCACGTCCAGGTTGTGCTCGATGATCACGATCGTGTTGCCCTGGTCGCGCAGCTTGTAGAGCACCTCGAGCAGTTGCGCGATGTCGTGGAAGTGCAGGCCCGTGGTCGGCTCGTCGAGCACGTAGAGTGTCGAGCCCGTCGCGCGCTTCGACAGCTCCTTCGCGAGCTTCACGCGCTGCGCTTCGCCGCCGGACAGCGTCGTCGCGTTCTGGCCGAGCTCGATGTAGCCCAAGCCCACGGCCATCAGCGTCTCGAGCTTGTGCGCCACCAACGGCACGTTGCGGAAGAGCGCGAGCGCGTCCTCGACCGTGAGCTTCAGCACCTCGGAAATGTTCTTGCCCTTGTAGCGGATGTCGAGCGTCTCGCGGTTGAAGCGCTTGCCGTGGCACGTGTCGCACGGCACGTAGACGTCGGGCAGGAAGTGCATCTCCACCTTGATCACGCCGTCGCCCTGGCACGTCTCGCAGCGGCCGCCCTTCACGTTGAAGCTGAAGCGGCCCGGCTCGTAGCCGCGCGCGCGCGCTTCCGGCACCTGCGCGAACAGGTCGCGGATCGGCGTCAGCACGCCGCTGTACGTGGCCGGGTTGCTGCGCGGCGTGCGGCCGATCGGGTCCTGCGAAATGTCGATCACGTAGTCGAAGTGCTCGATGCCCTTCACGGCATGGAACGGCGCCGGCTCCTCGCTGCTGCCGTTGATGCGCTGCGCCGCGAGCCGGTAGAGCGTGTCGTTCACGAGCGTGCTCTTGCCGCTGCCCGACACGCCGGTCACGCAGGTGATGAGCCCGACCGGAATCTCCACGTCGACGCCCTTCAGATTGTTGCCGCGCGCGCCGCTGATCTTCAGCGTGCGCTTCGGATCGACGTCGCGCCGCTCCTTCGGCAGCGGAATCTCGCGCCGGCCCGAGAGGTACTGGCCCGTGAGCGACGCGGCGTTCGTCGAGTATCTGCTTCGGCGTGCCTTGCGCCACGATCTGGCCGCCGTGCACGCCGGCGCCGGGGCCGAGATCGACGACGTAGTCGGCCGCCATGATCGCTTCCCGGTCGTGCTCCACGACGAGCACGGTGTTGCCGAGGTCGCGCAGGTTCAGCAGCGTGTCGAGCAGCCGCTGGTTGTCGCGCTGGTGCAGGCCGATCGACGGCTCGTCCAGGATGTACATGACGCCGACGAGCCCCGAGCCGATCTGGCTCGCGAGCCGAATGCGTTGCGCCTCGCCGCCGGAGAGCGAATCCGCGCTGCGGTCGAGCGAGAGATAGCCGAGCCCCACGTCGGCCAGGAACTTCAGGCGATTGCCGATCTCCTTGACGATCTTGTCGGCGATCTCGCCGCGCCAGCCGGCCAGGTTCAACGCGCCGAAGAACTCGAGCGCGGCCATGACGCTCAGGTTCGTGATCTCGTGCAGCGGCTTCTCCTGCACGAACACGTTGCGCGCGGCGGCGTTCAGGCGCGTGCCGCTGCAGGTCTTGCACGTCTGCGTGCTCTGGTACTTTGCGAGCGTCTCGCGCACGGCCTGACTCTCGGTCTCCGTGTAGCGGCGCTGCATGTTCGGGATGATGCCCTCGAACGCGTGCCGCCACTCCCAGTGGTTGCCCTTCTTCTGGTTCTCGTACTTGAACTGGATCTTCTCGTCGCCGCTGCCGTACAGCACGATGTTGCGGTGCTTCTCCGCGAGATCCTGGAACGGCACCGTCACGTCGAATTTGAAGTGCTTCGCGAGCGACTGGATCATTCCCCAGTAGAAATGGCTGCGGTTGTCCCAGCCGTGGATCGCGCCGCCCGCGAGCGACAGGTGCGGGTGCGCGACGATGCGGCTGGGGTCGAAGAACATGCGCACGCCGAGGCCGTCGCAGTCGGGGCAGGCGCCACTCGGGTTGTTGAACGAGAACAGACGCGGCTCGAGCTCCGGGATGCTGTAGCCGCAGATCGGGCACGCGAACTTGTTCGAGAACGCGAGTGGCGCCTTCTTCGGCTGATCCATGAGCGCGATCAGCGCGACGCCGTCGGCCATGTTCAGCGCGGTCTCGAAGCGATTCGGCCAGTCGTAGCTGAATGTCGGGCTTGACCGCGAGCCGGTCGATCACGACCTCGATGCTGTGCTTCTTGCGCTTGTCGAGCGCCGGCGGGTCGTCGAGCTCGACCACCTTGCCGTCGATGCGCGCGCGCAGAAAGCCCTGCGACTTCAGCTCGTCGAGCTGAGCCTTGTACTCGCCTTTGCGCGCCTGCACGACCGGTGCCAGCAGCATGACCTTGGTGCCTTCCGGCAGCGCGAGCACGCTGTCGACCATCTGCGACACGTTCTGCGCCTCGAGCGGTTCGCCGTGATCGGGGCAGCGCGGAATGCCGGCGCGCGCGTAGAGCAGGCGCAGGTAATCGTAGATCTCGGTGACGGTGCCGACCGTGGAGCGCGGGTTGTGCGACGTGCTCTTCTGCTCGATCGAGATCGCGGGCGAGAGGCCCTCGATGTGGTCGACGTCCGGCTTCTCCATCATCGACAGGAACTGCCGCGCGTACGCGGACAGCGACTCGACGTAGCGGCGCTGGCCTTCGGCGTACAGCGTGTCGAACGCGAGGCTCGACTTGCCCGAGCCCGACAGACCCGTCAGCACGACGAGCTGGTCCCGCGGCAGGTCGAGGTCGATGTTCTTCAGGTTGTGCGTGCGCGCGCCGCGGATCTGGATGGTTTTCATGCGTGGGCTTACGGGCGTGGAGCAGGGTCGGCCGGACCGGAACACTATAAGCCCCCGCCAAACCGCGGCGCAAAGCGCGGCTGGGCCTCGGTTCGACCGGTGCCGGAGTATGCCGCGCCGAACCTGTCAGGGGATGTCATGAAATCGTGGGGGGGCCGATATTCTCGACACCGTCGTAGTCAGGGTAGCGGCAGACGTCGATGCACCCGGAAGGCGGGCTCTAGCGCGCCGTGACCGGCGCGAATTCGATCGCGAGCTCCACGCGCCGGTTTGCGGCGCGACCGTGTCGACGTTGCCGTTGTCCGCCACGGGCCGCGTATCGGCGAAGCTCACGGAGTGCAGGCGCTGCGGCGCGAAGGCGTGCGCCAGGAAGAACGCGGTGACCGCGTTCGCGCGCGCGGACGCCAGATCCCAGTTCGAGCGGAACTCGCCGCCGAGCACGGGCCGGTCGTCCGTGTGGCCTTCGACGGAGATCTGCGCTTCGCCGACCTCGCGCAACGTGGCCGAGAGCTCGTTCAATAACGGTAGGGCGGACGAGTGAAGCTCGGCACGCGCGGAATCGAACAGCGCCACCTCGGGGATCGTCAGCACGACACCCTCCTTGCGCTGCTCGGCGGAGATGCGGCCGGCGAATCGCGCCGTGACGAGCGACGCGAGCCGGCTCTCGGGCGAGGGTTCGGTGTCGACCACGGGTGCCTCGGCGACCGGAGCCGGCGCAGCCGGCTCAGGCGCTGCGATGTGCGGCGGCACGAGTGCCACCGCGTCCGGCGCCGGCGTCGTCAACGCCGCGCGGCCGAACAGCAGCACGACCATGGCAAGCGTCGTGCTGATCAAGTCGGCGAACGATATGAGCCACGTGTCGTCGCGGTCTTCCGCGTCCCAGCCGAGGTCGAGCAGCGCCGGCATGAACTCGGCGTCGTCGTTCTCGCTGCGGTGCGCGAAGATCACTGCGCCATTCCGGCCGCGGTAGCGAAGGCGTGGTGCACGGAGGCGCGCGGCACGCGCACGTCGTTGATCACGTCACGGATGTACTCGGGGTGCTGGCGTTCGTACAGCAGCATCACGGCTTGCATCGCCACGATGCTCTGTGTGAGGTACCGGCGATTGCGTTGCTCGAGCTTTGTCGCGAGCGGCTTCAGCACGAGGTTCGACAGCACGAGCCCGTACACCGTGGTCATCATCGCGAAGCCCATGGCCGCGCCCATGTGGCTGACGTCACCGCTGCTCGTGCCGAACAGCATCTGCAGCAGGCCGAGCAGCGTGCCGAACATGCCGAGCGACGGCGCGTAGCCGGCCATCGCGCGCAGCAGCTCCACCGGCCGCACGAGCCGCTCGCGTTGCTCGGCGATCTGCCGTTGCAGCGCTACGCTAAGCTGGGGGCGCGGAAAGCCGTCGAGCACGAGCTCCGCGCCGCGGCGCAGCACGGGGTCCGGAATCTGCCGCGCGGCTTCCTCTGCCGGCCGAATGTTGCCGTAGCGGAAGAAGTTTGCCGCCTGGAGGAACCAGTGCAGCTGCAATTCGCCGTCGTGCGGCGACTGACGTGCGGCGCGCAATTCCCGCAGTGTGACGCGCAGTGCGCGCAGCCCGGCGGGCGTGTGGGAGAGGCGCGCAACGAGCAAAGTGCCGCACGCCACTAGCACGAGCCCGGCCGTTCCCGCCACGACGGCCGAGCCGGCCGCGGCGAGCTGCACGAGGATCGAGCCTGCGACCGCGAGCAGCAACGTCCCTGTCCAAATCTTGGTCAACACGAGATTCCTCCCGGGATTCCGAGCAAGGCGAGAAGGAATAGCAAGTTTCGCGCCAGGACGTGGCGGCTCGGTCGAATCAGTCCTGTGTGACGAGCGGGTTGATCAGTTTCAGCGCCGCGAAACGGCGAAAATCGTGGTCGGCCGAAGCGAGCGCGCTGCCAGTTTCGATGGCCAGGGCGGCGAGGTGGGCGTCCGATGTCAGATTGCCGCCTGAGCCCGTCTCGAGCAGCAGATTCTTGAGGATCGGCCAGTGGGCATCGCCAGGAGCGATCAGAGTGACATAGGGCTGCGCTAGCCACTCGTCGATGAACTCGATGGCGTGCTCGGCTGACAGCTGGCGATGCAGAATGCCGGCGCGAGTCGTCACGCGCAGGAAAGCCAGCGCGACCGCCCATGGCAAGCCAACGGGAGTGTCACCCGACAGTGTTTGTTCCAGCCAACGCCGTGCTCGCGCATGATGCGGCGAGTCGGCGTCGACGGCATAGATCAGCAGGTTGACGTCGATGAGGATCACTTGCGCAGCTCGATCTCGCGGGCGATTTCGTCGTCCTCGAGCGCAGCCGACAGTCGCAACGCCTTTTCGATGTTGATGCCCGGCAGCGGACCTCCGAGGGACACGGGTTTCAGGCGGTAGGCCTTCGCCTTCGGTGCTTCGCGAGCGGCGAGCCCGGCTTGCAGAGTCTCGTTCACGATCTGTTTGAACGGCTTGCCGGTCCGGTGAGCGACCGCCTTCAGCGCCTTGGCAATACGGTCGTCGATAGTCAACGTAGTCCTCATGGCCGCAACCTAGCATAATGATGCTGAGGCATGAAGCATCAAAACATCAAAACGCGGTTCCCTTCGCTCGGCCCCAACGGGTGACAGGGCGCCAGCGTCTGCAATGATGCTGGCATTCTGTGAGGCGGCCCTGGCGCAGCATTTCTCGCGACTGTGACAGGAAAGGCGAGTGCCTTTGCGGAGACCGCGGCGTACAATGATCCGCCCCGGCAACCTGCCGCTTACAGTCAGACGAACGGCCCAAAGAGGCCCGCAAAACAGGAGCTTGCATGGCACGAGGCGTCAACAAGGTCATCATCGTCGGCAATCTCGGCAAAGACCCCGAGACTCGCTACATGCCGAGCGGCAGCGCCGTCACGAACCTGCGCATCGCAACCACGGAAGCGTGGAAGGACAAGCAGACCGGCGAGGCACAGGAGCGCACCGAGTGGCACGCCGTCGCGATGTTCGGCCGCCTGGCCGAGATCGCAGCCGAGTACCTGCGCAAGGGCTCGCAGGTGTACATCGAAGGCAAGCTCCGCACGCGCAAGTGGCAGGACAAGGAAGGCAAGGACCGCTACACGACCGAGATCGTGGCCGACGAGATGCAGATGTTGGGCAGCAAGGGCGGCGGCGCCGGCGCCAGCGCACCGCGCAGCAGCAGCCAGCTGCGCAGCCAACCACGCCCCGCGGCAGTGAACGACAGCGTAGACAGCGGCGCCGCCTGGCGATTTCGACGACGACATTCCGTTCTGACGTGGCCGAGCGCTACTTCATCCAGACCTACGGCTGCCAGATGAACGAGTACGACTCCGCCAAGATGGCGGACGTGCTCGGCAGCTCGTTGTCCGCGAGCAAAGCGGACGGTGTGGAAGAGGCCGACATCCTGCTCGTCAACACGTGCTCCGTGCGCGAGAAGGCGGAGGACAAGGTGTTCTCGCTGCTCGGCCGCTGGCGCGAGCTGAAAGAACAGAACCCGAACCTCATCATCGGCGTGGGCGGCTGCGTGGCGAGCCAGGAAGGCGCTGCGATCATGAAGCGCGCGCCGTGGGTCGACATCGTGTTCGGCCCGCAGACGCTGCACCGTTTGCCCGAGCTGATCGGCAAGGTTCGCACCGGCACGCCGCGCGTCGTCGACGTGTCGTTCCCCGAGATCGAGAAGTTCGACCAGATTCCTGCGGCCTCAAACCTCGCAGAGCACGGCGTTCCTGTCCGTCATGGAAGGCTGCAGCAAAGCGTGCTCGTACTGCATCGTGCCGACCACGCGCGGCAAGGAAATCAGCCGGCCGCTCGCCGACGTGCTCGCGGAAGCGCGGCACCTGGCCGAGCTCGGCGCGCGCGAGATCACGCTGCTCGGCCAGAACGTGAACGCGTATCGCGGCCCGACGGCCGACGGCGGCACGAAAGCCGATCTCGCCGCGTTGATCCGCGAGGTCGCGAAGATCGACGGCGTCGAGCGCATTCGCTTCACCACGTCGCATCCCGGCGCAGTTCAACGACTCGCTCGTCGGCGCGTACGCCACGGTGGAAAAGCTCGCGAACTTCCTGCACCTGCCGGTGCAGAGCGGCTCGGACCGCGTGCTGAAGCTCATGAAGCGCGGCTACACGGCCGAGAAGTACGTCGCGAAGATCGACAAGCTGAAAGCCGTCCGGCCCGGCATCTCGATCTCGACGGACTTCATCGTCGGCTACCCCGGCGAGACGGACGAAGACTTCGAAGCAGACGCTCGCGTTGATCCGCACCGTGGGCTTCGATCAGTCCTACAGTTTTATCTTCAGCCCGCGGCCCGGCACGCCGGCCGCGGAGCTTGCGGACATGCCGTACGAGATCAAGCAGAAGCGGCTCGAGCGGCTCCAGGCCCTCGTGAACGAGCAGGCCGCCGCGATCAGCGCCGGCATGGTCGGCACCGTGCAGCGGATCCTCGTCGAGAAGACCTCGGTCAGGAACGAGCGCGAGCTCGCGGGGCGCACCGAGAACCAGCGTTGGGTCAACTTCATCGGCCCGTCCGAGCTCGTCGGCCAGTTCGCCGACGTGCTCATCACGCAGCCGATGCGCAACAGTTTGAGGGGTCGCCTCGTTTCAAGTGCGACACAGAAGTCCGTTGCCTGATCAGCACAAGTCCGAACCGTCGCTGACCGTCGTGCTGACGCCGGACGATCCGCGCAGGCTTGCGCGCGTCGGTGGCCAATTCGACGAGCACCTGCGCCAGATCGAGCGCCAGCTCGGCATCCGCATCAACAACCGCGGCAATCGCTTCGAGCTCGCGGGCCCCGATTCCGCGGCCGAACGCGGCCGCCGCGTGCTCGAGGACTTGTTCGACCTTGCCGAGACGGAAGAGGTGGACGCCGAGCGCGTGCACATGACGCTCGTGGAGCACGTGCGCGCCGATGCTGGAGACGAAGGTGGCGCGGACCCCGGCGCTCGTCATCAACACGCGCCGGCGCGCGGTGCGCGCGCGCGGCCCGCATCAGATCGCGTACACGAAGGCGATGCGCGAGTCCGACCTCACGTTCGGCATCGGCCCGGCCGGCACCGGCAAGACCTATCTCGCCGTCGCCGCCGCCGTCGAAGCGCTCGCGAGCGACTCCGTGCGCAGGATCGTGCTCGTGCGTCCGGCCGTCGAAGCGGGCGAGCGGCTCGGTTTCCTGCCCGGCGACCTCACGCAGAAGATCGATCCGTATCTGCGCCCGATGTACGACGCGCTGTACGAGATGATGGGTTTCGACAAGGTCGGGCGCCTGATCGAACGCCACGTCATCGAGATCGCGCCGCTCGCGTTCATGCGCGGCCGCACGTTGAACGAGTCGTTCGTGATCCTCGACGAAGCTCAGAACACGACGCCCGAGCAAATGAAGATGTTCCTGACGCGCATCGGCTACGGCTCGCGCGCGGTGGTCACGGGCGACGTCACGCAGACGGACTTGCCACGCGGCAAGGAGTCGGGGCTGAAGCAGGTCGGGCGGATACTCGGCGGCGTCGAGGGCATCGAGTTCATCCACTTCGGCGCCGAGGACGTCGTGCGCCACCCGCTCGTGCAGAAAATCGTCTCGGCGTACGCGCGCGAAGAAGAGCAGGCGCAGAGCCCACAACCCGAGGGCAAGTGATGGCGCGTGCGCGCCGGCTCGCCGTCACGGTGCAGGATGCAGCGGGTGTCGCGGCCACACCTTCCCCACAGAAGCTGCGCGCCTGGGCGCGGCATGCGCTGGGGAAGGCCGCGCGCGGCGAGCTGACGCTGCGCATCGTCGATGAGGAGGAGAGCGCGGCGCTGAACTCCCGTTACCGCGGCAAGCGTGGCCCCACGAACGTGCTGTCGTTCGGTGCGGATCGGCCGCCCGGCGCCGCCGGCGCCGAGCTGCTGCCGCTCGGCGATCTCGTGATCTGCGCCGCCGTGGTGCAGCGCGAGGCGCGCGAGCAGCGCAAACCTGCTCCTGCGCACTGGGCGCACATGGTCGTGCACGGCGTGCTGCACCTTCAAGGTTTCGATCACGAAACGAGCGCCGAGGCCGCGACGATGGAAGCGCGCGAGCGCGAGCTCCTGGCCGCGCTCGGGTTTCCGGACCCGTATTCAGGTTAAAATCCGTTCGATGTCAGACGAATCAAACCCAAGCGACACCGGCGTATCCGGCTGGTGGTCCCGGCTCGTTCAAGGCCGCGGGGACGTCAAAGATCGCGAGCACGATCGTCGAATTCCTGGCCGGCTTCCGCGAGCGCGGCGTGCTTACGCCGGACGAGCTCGCGATGCTGCAGGGCGTGCTCGAAGTCACGGACACGCAGGTGCGCGACATCATGGTGCCGCGCAGCCATATGGTGGTCGTATCCAAGGATCAAACTCCGGAAGAAATCCTGAAGATCATCAGCGAGTCGAACCATTCGCGCTTCCCCGTGATCGGCGACGACCGCGACGAAGTCGTCGGCATCGTGCTCGCGAAGGACGTGCTGAAGCAGTACATCCGCGACCGCGCCGCGTTCAACCTCGAGACGCTGCTGCGCCCGGCCGTGTTCATTCCGGAGAGCAAGCGTCTGAACACGCTGCTCGCCGAGTTCCGCGAAAGCCGCAACCACATGGCGATCGTCGTCGACGAGTACGGCGGCGTGGCCGGGCTCGCGACGATCGAGGACGTGCTCGAGCAGATCGTCGGCGAAATCGACGACGAGCACGACGCCGACGCGGCGCCGCCGATCCAGCCGCAGGACGGCGGCAAGTTCGTCGTGCAGGCGCTCACGCGCATCGAAGAATTCAACGAATTCTTCAACACCGATGTCTCCGACGCCGACTACGACACGGTCGGCGGCCTCGTGATGCACGAGCTCGGCCGCTTGCCGCGCCGCGGCGAGCAGCTCGACTACTCGGGCCTCCGCTTCAAGGTGCTGCGCGGCGATCGCCGGCGCCTGCACACCCTCGAAGTCACGCGGCTGCCGCCGCCCGCCACCGAGTAGCCGCGGGCGCGCGCGGTGAGGTGATTACCTTGCTCGCTGCGTTGGCCGGAGCGGTGCTGCCGCTCGCGTTCGCGCCGTTCGGCCAGTTCTGGATCGCGCCGCTGTCGTATGCGGTACTCCTTTATCTGTGGCGTGACGCCGCGCCGTGGCGCGCGGCCCGGATCGGCTTCGTCTACGGCTGCGGCGAGCTTCGGCTTCGGCACGTACTGGACGTACATCGCGGTGCGCATCATCGGCGGGGCGCCGCTCGCCGGTCGCGGCGTTCCTGACGTCGGGCTCGACGCCGTGTGCGCGGCGTTCATCGCGCTCGCGGGCTACGTCGCGGCGCGATGGTTTCGCACGCGCGGCGCCGTGGCGTGGCTCGGTGTGCTGCCGGCGCTGTTCGTGCTGACGGAGTGGATGCGCGGCTGGATGTTCTCCGGCTTCGGTTGGCTCTCGGCCGGCTACAGCCAGACGGACTCGTGGCTCATGGGGCTCGCGCCGCTCGCCGGCCTGCACGCGATGAGCTACGCGGTGCTGCTGACGGCTGGCGCCGTCGTCACGCTCGCGCTCGGCACGAACCGCGGAGCGCGCCGCCGCCGTCGCTCGTGGCGCTCGCGGTGTGGGGCGCGGGGTTCGCGCGCGCACGATCGCGAGTTCACGCAGCCGAAGGAGCGCGCGATCAGCGTCGCGCTCGTGCAGGGCGCGATCGCGCAGGACATGAAGTGGAAACCCGAGCAGCTGCCGGGCACGCTCGCGCTGTACGGCGGCCTCACCGAGCAGAACGCCGGCACGGACCTGATCGTCTGGCCCGAGGCGGCGATCCCGACGCTGATCGAGTACGTGCGCGACTACCTCGCGAGTCTGCGCAAGACGCGTCGCGAAGCGCGGCAGCACGGTGTTGCTCGGCAGCCTGCGGTTGCCGCCCGGCGCGAGCGCAGCGAGCGAGTCGTTCCAGAACATCGTCGTGGCGCTGACCGATCCGGTGCAGATCGTACGTGAAGCGCCATCTCGTGCCGTTCGGCGAATACTTCCCGGTGCCGGGCTTCATCCGCGACTGGATGCGCTACATGAACCTGCCGACCGGCGACGCCGTGTCCGGCGCGGCCGATCAACCGCCGCTCGACGCGGCCGGCGAGCGCGTGGCGATCACGATCTGCTACGAGGACGTGTTCGGCGCCGAGCAGCTGCACTATCTGCCCGACGCCACCCTGCTCGTGAACGTGACCAACGACGCGTGGTTCGGCAACTCGATCGCGCCGCACCAGCACCTGCAGATCGCGCGCGTGCGCGCGGCCGAGGCCGGCCGCTACTTGCTGCGCGCGGCGAACACCGGCATCACGGCCGTCGTCGGATCCGCGCGGCCACGTGCTTGCGAGCGTGCCGCAGTTCGAGGCCGCCGTGCTGAAGCACACCGTGCGTGGCTACACCGGCGCGACGCCGTATGCGCGCGTGGGCAACTACGCGGTGCTGGTGTTGATCGTGCTCGTGCTCGTCGCGGGCTACGCGGCGCAGCGCCGCTCAGCCTAGCAGCGTCTCGATCGCAGCTGCGGCCGCATCGCGCGCCGCCTTCCTGCCGCACGATCGCCGCCACTTCCTCCGCGCGCTGCCGATAGCGCGCGTCGAGCAGCAACGTGAGCTCGCGCGCGACGCGCGCCGCCGTGTACTGCTTCGGAAACACGCGTGCGCGCGACGCCGAGCTTCGTCGACGCGGAGCGCGTTGTCGAACTGGTCGTGACCGTGCGGCACCGCGAGCATCGGCTTGCCGCTGCGCAGCGCCTGGCCGAGCGTGCCGGCGCCGACCTGATGCACGACGGCAGCGGCGCGCGGGAACAGCAGCTGATGCGGCGCACGATCGACGAGCAGCACGCTGTCGGGCAGCGGGCCGTCGGGCTTGTTCTGCTCGATACCGCCGGTCAGCAGCACGGCGCGCATGCCGAGCCGCGCAGCTGCCGCGGCGCTCTCGTGATAGAAGCGTCCAGCCGCGCCGACGGCCGACGTGCCGAGCGTGAACACCACGGGCGGCGGGCCGGCTGCGAGGAACTCCTCGAGCTTCGCGTCGAGCCCTTCCGGCCCGTTGTAGAACACGCAGCCGGTGCGTGCACGACGTTCGGCGGCCAATCGCGCTGCGGCGTCGGCGAGCACGCGCGAGTACATCGCGAGCGTGCCGAGCGGCGAGAACTGGCCTTCGAACAACGGATGCGCGCCGGGCGGCATAGCCGAGCGCCGTGCGCAGCTGCGCCACGGGCAGCATCCACTTGCGTGTGATGCCGCGCATCAGCGCCGGCGCCTGGCCCGCGAGCCACGTGCCTACGAGCGGTAGGCTGTTCAGCGCGGCAGCATGCGGGATCACGGCGGGGTCCGCACCGCGAGAAGAACAGCATCGGCGCGAGCGTGGTCGACACCCACGGCAGTCGTTCGCGCTCGGCGAAGACCGGCGTCGCATAGCAGATCGGGTGGCTCACGACGAAATCGGCGCCGCGCGGCGGCGCGCTGCAGCTCTCCGTACGTCTCACGCAGCTTCGGCAACAGCAGCTCGCGGATGATGACTTCGCTGCCCCTGCGTGGATCCATGACCCGCTCGAACAGGCTCAAGTCGGTCACGTCCACGGTCGGGCCCACGGCCGCGTAGTCGATGCCTTCCTGCTCGACGTTCTGCTGGTAGAGCGGCATCGTCGCGATGACCGGCGCGTGGCCGCGCTTCTTCAGCGCCAGCGCGAGCCCGATGTACGGGAACAGATCGCCGTGCGAGCCCCAGCACGTGATGACGATGCGCTTGGACATCACCGGCGCGCGTCGCGAGCCTAGCTGGCCGCGACGACGAAATTCACGATGCGGCCGCGCACGTAGATCGCGCGCTTCACCGTCTGGCCGGCGAGATGCCGGCCGACGTTCTGATCCGCCTTCGCGATCTCGATGACTTCGGCTTCGGCCGCTTCGGCCGGCACCTGGATCTTGCCGCGCACCTTGCCGTTGACCTGCACCGCAATCTCGAGCACGTCGGCTTTCAGATACGCGGCGTCGGCCACGGGCCACGCGTGATACGCGAGCGACTCGTGCGTGGCCGAGCCGCTGCCAGAGCTCCTCGCGCGAGGTGCGGCGCGAACGGCGCCAGCAGCAGCACGAACGCTTCGGCCGCCGCGCGCGGCACGCCGTCCCACTTATAGGCCGCGTTCGTGAACTCCATCAGCGTGCTGATGGCCGTGTTGAAGCGCAGCGCCTCGATGTCCTCGGTGACCTTCGCGATCGTCTGGTGCAGCACGCGCGCCTGCTCGCGCGTGAGCTCCACGTCGGCGAGCGGCGGCGTGCCGCCGCCGTCGTCGGCGCTGGCTCCGGCCACGAGCCGCCACGCGCGATTCAGGAACCGGTGCGTGCCCTCGACGCCGCGCGTGTTCCACGGCTTCACCTGCTCGAGCGGCCCCATGAACATCTCGTAGAGCCGCAACGCGTCGGCGCCGTAGTGCGTCGACGATGTCGTCCGGGTTGACGACGTTGCCGCGGCTCTTGGTCATCTTGAACGCGCGCGCTTCGACCGTCGGTCTCGACGGCGTCGCGTCTTCGAGCACGAAGCGGTCGCCGCGTCTTCTCGACGAGCTCGTCGGTCGACGCGCTTGCCGTCGACGCGTGAACTCGAGCTCGCCCAGGATCATCCCCTGGTTGACGAGCTCGCGAACGGCTCGGGCGTCGAGCACACGCCCGCGTCGAACAGCACCTTGTGCCAGAAGCGCGCGTAGAGCAGGTGCAGCACGGCGTGCTCGGCGCCGCCGACGTAGAGATCGACCGGCAGCCAGTACTTCTCGAGCTTGCCGGGTCGACAGAACCGCTCGTCGTTGTGCGGATCGATGATAGCGCAGGTAGTACCAGCACGAGCCGGCCCACTGCGGCATCGTGTTCGTCTCGCGGCGCGTACGCTTGCCGTCGGGTCGTGACGTCTCGAGCCAGTCGGTCGGCGTTCGCGAGCGGGCCCTCCGGCGAGCCGCGTCGGCTTGAAGTCGTCGAGCTCCGGCAGCACGCACCGGCAGATCTCGGCGTCGGCTCACAGTCTGTGCGGCTTGCCGTCGATCGAATCGTGCAGGATCGGGAACGGCTCGCCCCAGTAGCGCTGGCGCGAGAACAGCCAGTCGCGCAGCTTGTAGTTGACGCGGCGCTCGCCGATGCGCTTCGCGCTTCGAGCCAGGCGATCATCGTCGGCCTTGGCTTCGCGCGACGTTGAGGCCGTCGAGGAAGCCGGTGTTGATCGCGACGCCGTCGCCGAGCGTATGCGCCGTTGCCGTCGAAGTCCGCGGGCGGCTGCACGGTGCGGATCGATCGGCAGGCCGAAGCGTCGGCGCGAACTCGAAGTCGCGCTCGTCGTGCGCGGGCACGGCCATGATCGCGCCGGTGCCGTAGCTCGCGAGCACGTAGTCGGCGATCCAGATCGGGATCTTGCTCGCTCGTTGACCGGGTTGATCGCGTACGCGCCGGTGAAGACGCCGGTCTTGTCCTTCGCCAGCTCGGTGCGCTCGAGCTCGCTCTTGCGCGCGGCCTGCTCGCGATACGCGTCGACCGCGGCGCGCTGGCGCGGCGGTCGTGAGCTGCGTCGACCAGCGGGTGCTCGGGCGCGAGCACCATGTAGGTGGCGCCGAACAGCGTGTCGGGCCGCGTCGTGAACACGCGCAGCGATCGCACGCCGTGCTTGCGCCGGGCTCCGACAGCGAAGTCGACCTCCGCGCCTTCGCTGCGGCCGATCCAGTTGCGCTGCATCTCCTTCGTGCCGTTCGGGCCAGTCGAGCGCGTCGAGGTCGTCGAGCAGCCGTCGGCGTACGCGGTGATCTTGCAGCATCCACTGGCGCAGCGGCCGGCGCACGCACGGGATGGCCGCCGACTTCGGACTTGCCGTCGATGACTTCCTCGTTGGCGAGCACCGTGCCGAGCGCCGGGCACCAGTTCACGGGCAGCTCGCTCTGGTACGCGAGCCCGCGCTCGAACAGCTGCTGAAGATCCACTGCGTCCACTTGTAGTAGTCGGGATCGGTGGTGTTGACCTCGCGCTCCCAGTCGTAGGAGAAGCCGAGCGCTTCGAGCTGCCGCGGAAGCGCTGCGATGTTGCGCTCGCGTGGTGATGCGCGGATGCGTGCCGGTGCGGACGGCGTACTGCTCGGCCGGCAGGCCGAACGCGTCCCAGCCCATCGGGTGCAGCACGTTGAAGCCGCGCATGCGCTTGTAGCGCGCGACGATGTCGGTCGCGGTGTAGCCCTCGGGATGGCCGACGTGCAGGCCGTCGCCCGACGGGTACGGGAACATGTCGAGCACGTAGTACTTCGGCTTCGACGTGTCGACCTTGGCCGGCGCGCGAAACGTCGCTGGCGCTCCCAGTAGGCCTGCCACTTCGCTTCGATGTCTTTGAATGGATACGCCATGCG
The DNA here is from genome assembly GCA_963748045.1 of uncultured Gammaproteobacteria bacterium. Taxonomy (GTDB): domain Bacteria; phylum Pseudomonadota; class Gammaproteobacteria; order Steroidobacterales; family Rariloculaceae; genus FEN-1219. The sequence goes on along the minus strand of CAVVIC010000020.1, from coordinate 211,234 downwards.
CGGTGTAAGTCGTTAATGCTCGGTGCTATTCTGCCACGAGCCCACCGTCGGTGCGTCGGATGCAACACTCACGCCTCGCCTTTTTCCGCAAGCGCGGTCTGCGCGGCGTGCTCGTGCTCGGCGTTTCGGTGCTCGCGGGCTGCGGCTTCCATCTGCAGGGCGCCGGCTCGTTGCCGTCTGCGATGGGCAAGACCTACGTCACCACGCGGAGTGCGCACTCGGACTTTCTGCTGGCGCTGACCGACACGTTGCGCCAGCGCGGAGCGCGAGGTGCTGCGCGCGCCGGACGACGGCGCCGCCGTGCTCGACATCGCGGCCGACGAGAGTGGGCAGCGCGTGCTGTCGGTCTCGGCGCGCAACATCCCGCGCGAGTACGAAGTGTTCTACTCCGTCACGTTCTCGTTGAAGGTCGCCGGCAAGAACGTCATCGATCACGAGACGCTGGTCGTCACGCGCAGCTACACGTTCGACGAAACGCAAGTGCTCGCGAAAGCCTCCGAGGAGGAAGTCCTGCGGCGCGCTCTGGCCGAGGATCTCGCGCGCCGCGTGATGCGCCGCATCGAATCGGCCGGCAACGACGCCCGCCGGCTGCGCCGGCCGTCGTGCCGAAGATCTGAGCCGTGCGCGATGGCTGCCGTTGCCGCCCGCTCGTCCGACCGCGACCGTCGTGTTGCTGGCGCGACCTCGACGCGGCGCAGATCGATGCGTTGCTCGCGCGCCTACGGCGCGCGTCTCGAGCGCGTGCCCGCCGGCGCCGCGATCCCGGGCTCGTACTGGGGCGACACGGAAGCGGGGCTCGATCGGCAACACCGTGTACGTGCGCGCCGACACGCCCGCGCATTCGTTCCTGCACGAGCTCTGTCACTTCATCTGCATGGACGACGCGCGCCGTGCCGCGCTCGCGACCGACGCCGGCGGCACGCGACGACGAGGAGTGCGGCGTCTGCTACCTGCAGGTGCTGCTCGCCGAGCGGCTCGACGGCTTCGGCGCAGCGCGCTGCCTGCGCGACATGGACGCGTGGGGCTACACGTTTCCGCGAGGGCTCGGCGCGCGCCTGGTTCGACGGCGACGGCGCGCACGCGCGCGCGTGGCTGCTCGACCACGGCCTCGTCGACTCGGCGGGACAACCGACGCTGCGGCTGCGTGTCGTGAGCGGGGCCAACGGGCCGCCGCGCAACAATTTCGTAATAGTCGCGGCACGAAAATGTCGCCAAGTGGCGTTCGCGCGTGCGCTGCGACAGCGAGAGCTCTCCATGGTCAAGCCGTTGTCCGACGAAGACGTACCGTTCAACGTGCTGTTCCTGTGCACCGGCAATTCGGCGCGCAGCATCCTGGCCGAGCGGCTGATCGAGCACTGGGGCAAAGGCCGGTTCCGCGGCTTCAGCGCCGGCAGCCACCCGCGCGGCGACGGTGCATCCGATCGCCATCGAGCTTCTCAAGCACATGCAACTGCCGACGGCGGATCTGCGCAGCAAGAGCTGGGACGAGTTCGCCGCGCCCGGGCGCGCCGCGGCTCGATTTCGTGTTCACGGTCTGCGACGACGCAGCGGGCGAGGTGTGCCCCGTGTGGCCCGGCCAGCCGATGACGGCGCACTGGGGCGTCGCCGGATCCTGCCGCCGCGCGCGGCCCTGATAGCCCAGCGTGTGGCTCGCGTTCCGGAAAGCATTCCGCGAGCTCGAGAACCGCATCAAGATCTTCACGAGCCTGCCGATCCGCACGCTCGATCGGCTGAAGCTGCAGGAAAAGCTCGACGCGATCGGCCACACGCGCGTGGACGACGCGACGTGACGTTGCCACGCCGCCTCGCGGCGGAGGCGCTCGGCTCGCTGCTGCTCGCGGCCACGGTGATCGGCTCCGGCATCATGGCCGAGCGGCTGGCCGGTGGTAACGCCGCGATCGCGCTGCTCGCGAACACCGCAGCCACCGTGGCCGTGCTTGGCGTCCTGATCACGGTGCTCGCGCCCGTCAGCGGTGCGCACTTCAATCCGGTCGTGACGCTCGTCGCGGCGCTGCGCCGCGCGCTCGCCCCGAAAGATGCCGCGGCTTACGCGCTGGCTCAGGTCGCCGGCTGTTGCGCCGGCGCGCTGCTTGCCCACGCCATGTTCGATTTGCCGCTGCTTCAGACTTCCACGCATGCGCGAGCCGGTGCGTCACAGTGGCTCGCGGAAGTCGTCGCGACGTTCGGATTGCTGCTCGTCGCGCTTGGCAGCTCGAAGGACCGCGCCGCGTGGACGGTGGCCGCGTGGATCGGCGCCGCCTACTGGTTCACGTCGTCCACGTCGTTCGCGAATCCGGCGATCACGGTTGCGCGGGCGTTGTCCGACACGTTCGCGGGCATTCGGCCCGGGGACGTGCCGGCTTTCATCGCAGCCCAGGTGGTGGGCGCATTGCTCGCGTGGCGTTGCGCGGCGTGGTTGCTGGCTCGCGGCAGCGATGCGCCAGAGGCGGACTGAGATACTTCTCGTGCTGCTGGAACGCGTTTCGAATCCCGCCAATGTGCCGATAATCGCGACACTGCGGCTCAGGTCCCGCGGTAGGCCATCGCCTGTCCGTAGGTGTTCGGCGCGTGGCGGAACTTCACGATGCGACTGGCGGGGTCGAAGCGGAAGATGTGCGGTGGCTCGAACTTCAGGAAGTCGAGGTGCTCGCCGACTGCTTGGAAGAACCCGGCGACATTTTCGCGCCCGCGGCGCCGCTTGATCCACGGCACGCCGTTGTAAAACGCCGCGAATAGACCAGTTTCCCAGATAGGTGTCGGGGGCCTGCGGGCGTTACGGTGAATCCTCGTTCACCCGTACGCATCCCGGGGCTATAGTGAATCCATGTCGCACGCCGCCGCAGATCTAGCGCGTCGTCACCGGCTCACCGTTGACGATTACTACCGCATGGCGGAAGTGGGGATCCTCGCGCCCGAAGCGTGTGTCGAGCTGATCGACGGCGAGATCATCGACATGGTGCCTCCCGGGAGCTCGCACGCCGCGGCAGTCCACCGTCTAAACCAGGTTCTCGTACGCGCCGTGGGCGACGCGGCCATCGTGCTCGTCCAGAACCCCGTGCGTTTGAGCAAGTACTCGGAGCCGCAACCGGATTTGGCGCTCCTGCGATGGCGCGAGGACTTCTACAGTGGGAGCCATCCGCAGCCAGCCGACGTGCTTCTCATCATCGAGGTCGCCGCCACGTCGCTGCCTTTCGACCGCGACACAAAGCGGCCTCTCTACGCGAGCCACGGCATCCCGGAGTTTTGGCTCGTGGATCTTGGCGGTAAGCGGCTCGTGCGCCACCGTTCTCCACAGGACGGTGCGTACGCGCTTGTCGATGAGCCTGAACTGGACACACCGCTCCAGGTGTCTGCGCTCTCGGGAGTCGTCATCGACCTGCACCGCTTGTTCGGCTAAGGCCTCCGATCGGCGGCGCGCGGCCTGTTCGGACGCGCAGTCACACGCGAATGATGTTGTCCTTCAGCGAGTAGAGGATCGCGACGACCTCGCCCTTGGTCGCGTCGTCGATCCGGCTTTTTCCGAGCGCGCCCACGATGTCGTCCATCGCGGCCAGGTACTCTTGCTCGCTGATGTTCATGCCTTTGTGGGCCGCGAGCATGTCCTTGCCCGTGTAAGGCTCCGGGCCGCCGGCGCCCGCGCAGAAGAACTCCCACGCCATGCGCTTGGCGCGGCCGAGATCAGGGATGTTCTCGAACCGCGTTTTCACGAGGGGATTGCGCAGATGCGCGGCCATGACATCGTCGACGATGCGGGCGATGCCGGTTGCACCGCCCAGACGTTGATACAGCGAAGCGCTCATCGCGATCTCCTTTTGTGCCGTTGCGCTCGGGGAGTCGCGCCGTTGCGGCAACGCCCGATTCGCGTACGCTAAGGGCTGCGCGTGGGAGCGGGCGTGGGAATCAACGTGGGAAGCTCGATGCCGGCCGGCCCGGCCGGCCAACTTCAGCCGGCGCACGGGCTCGAGCTCGGCTTGCTCGGGCGCATGACGTTGCAGCGCGCCGGGGCGCAGCTCGCGCTGCCGCCATCGCGCAAGGCCCGCGCACTCCTTGCCTACCTGGTGCTCGCGCCCGCGGCGGTGGAGCGCCGCCAGCTCTGCGAGCTCCTCTGGGACGGGCTCGACGACCCGCGGGCGGAGCTGCGCTGGAGTCTCTGCAGAATTCGGCGGCTCGTCGACGAGCCGGAGCGCGCGCGGCTCGAAGCGCTCGAAGATTCGCTCAGGATCGATCTGGCGGACGTTGCCGTGGATGCCGCGGCAGTGAGTCGTGCAGCGGGCGCAGGGTTCGCCCCCCTCGGTCCGGCCGCACAGCGTGGGCTGCTCCGCCTGTTTCGGGGGGAATTTCTCCAGGGCCTCGAGCTCGACGACAGTCCTCTCTTCAACGCCTGGTTGACGGCACAGCGGCAACGGTTTCGCAGTTTCGAGATCGCGTTGCTCGAGCAGCTCGCGGGGCGTACGCCTGGCGACGAGCGCGACGCGCTGCTCGAACGTTGGCGACAGCTCGCGCCGTTCGACCGGCGCGTCCATGAGGTGCTGCTCACGAGCCTCGCGCAGTGCAACCGCCTGCGCGAGGGGGAGGAGCACCTCGCCGCCGCTGCACGCTTGTTCGAGGCCGAGGGGCTCGATGCCCGGCCACTGCGCAAAGCGTGGCGAACGGCGCGCGAGGGCCGGGCAGGGTTAACGGTTGTAGCGCCGGCGCCGGCTACGACCGTCACGGAAGGCGCCGACACTGGCCAGGCGCGGCGTGCCTCCGTGGTCGTATTGCCGTTCGTCGCGACGGTAGGTACGCCGCCGGTTCGCGGCGGGCTCGCCGATGCACTGGCTCACGACGTCATCACGCGTCTCGCCAAGCTGCGCAGCTTGTTCGTGATCGCGCAGGGCACCGCGTTCGCACTTGCGCAACGTGGTGTCGGCGCGGAGCAGGCAGGCCGTATCGTGAACGCCGATTACGTGGTCGGCGGCAGATATCGCAGCACCGACGGCCGTCTGATCGCGGACGTGGAGCTGGTCGAGACGCGCACGGCCCACATCGTGTGGGCGCAGACCTTCGAGGCGTCATTGCCCGAAACGCTGGCGGTGCTGGATGAGATCGGCAACCGGATCGTCGCCGCCATCGCGCAGCAAATCGAGATCGTCGAGCGCAACCGCGCGATTCTGAAGCCGCCGAGCTCGCTCGACGCCTGGGAAGCGCACCATCGCGGCCTGTGGCACATGTACCTGTTCGGCAGACAGGACAACGAGCATGCCCGGCAATTCTTCGAGACGGCGATCCGGCTCGACCCGACGTTCTCGCGAGCGTACGCGGGCCTGTCGTTCACGCACTTCCAGGATGCGTTTCAACGTTGGGCCGAGCGCGACGTGGCGGTAGCGCGCGCGTTCGACGCGGCGGGTCGCAGCCTGTTGATCGACGATCGGGACCCCGCGGCGCACTGGGCCATGGGCCGCGCGTTGTGGCTGCAGGATCGCGGTGAGCCGGCCCTCGCGGAGCTCGAGCAAGCGATCGAGTTGAGTCCGAGTTTCGCGCTCGGGCACTACACGCTCGCGTTCGTGCACGCGCAGGCCGGAGAGCCGGAAGCTGCGATTCGTGCGGCCGATCTGTCGCGCAGCCTGAGCCCGTTCGATCCCATGCTGTTCGGCATGCTCGGCGCGCGCGCGCTCGCGCTCGTGCGGCTCGAGCGGTTCGAGGAAGCGGCCGAGTGTGCCGTCCAGGCGGCGGCGCGGCCGAATGCGCACGTGCATATTCTCGCGATTGCCGCGTTCACCCTCGCTCTGACGGGGGCCATCGAGTCGGCGCGTACGCACGCGGCTGCGGTGCGGCGCTCACGGCCGGCGTACGGCATTGGTGATTTCGTCGCCGCGTTTCGCTTCGACGCGCTCGGGGAGCGTCTGTTCCGTCGTGGTGCGCGGCTCGTCGGCGTTGCGTAGCGGGTCCCGAGGGTTACGCCGAGTACGGCGCCTTCCGCTCACTGCCAGCCCGTCAGACTTTGAACCTCGGAAACAGCCGCTCGGCGTTGCCGCGTAACATCCTCTGCTCGAACCCCTTGGGCAGCGACAGCCCCGGCAACTCGTTCACCGTGGACTCGATCGGCTCCGGCGAGTAGTCGGTGCCGAAGAGGATCTGGGATTCGGGCATGAAGGCCCGCATCGCAGCCATGGGCCAGGGGAAGCTGGCGTGCGCGATGTCGTAGTACCACTTCCGCAGCTCCGCATAGAGGCCGTTCGGCAGGTACATCTGCGCGCCCGCAGGCACGCGGTCCTTCATCCGCCCGGCCAGCATCGGCACCGCCCCGCCGGAATGGACGGTAATGAAGCGGATGTTGGGGTAGCGGAACATCACTCCGTTGACCACGATGCTGGCCACGCCGCGCGTGACGTCGAAGTCGTACTCCAGCATCGACGCCGCGGGGCCGTATTTCAGGTTGCCGCAACACTGCGGCGCCAGTGGGTGCATGTAGACGATGGCGCGGCGGCGGTTCAGTTCCTGCCACATCGGCTCGAAGTACGGGTCGCCCGGCCAACGCCCCTGGTTGTCGTTGCTGTAGATCCCGATGGCGTCCACCTTCAGCGTGTCGTAGACGTACTCGATCTCTTTGAGGGAGCCGTCGAGATCGGGTAGCGGCACGCCGCCCATCTGGCCGAACTGCTTCGGGTACTTCTGCACCAACGCGGCGGCGTAGTCGTTGCCGCGCCGGATCTCGGTGCGCCCTTTCTCAGTGCCGTTGTAGAGCAGGTCTCCGTTCTGCGTCATCGACAGGATGGCGACGCCGATACCGAACCGCTCCATCTGGTCGAGCGATGCCTGCGGCGACCAGGGGCGCGGGCCGGCGCTCTGGCCTGGGGGCACGAAATGGTGGTGCACGTCGATCGCGCCGCCACGGACGTTGACCTTGTTGATGCGCTCCTGGCCGAAGAGGCTGCCCGAAGGCGCCATGAACGCCGCGCCCGTCGCCGCCAGGGACTTGAGAAACGTACGTCGGTCTCTCATCGGCTTCCCCTTTCGTCAAGAGGTTGAGGTATTGGAGTGCCCGCAGCGACCGTATACCGCCGACTTCAGAGCTTCGTCGGATTCGGCACGTCGCCGTACACGACCTGCGGATCGAACACCTTCTCGGTCTCGGTGAACTCGAGCGCCTTGCGAACCCTTGCCGAGCGGAATGCGCCGGTAGAAGCACGTGCGGTAGCCGACGTGGCAGCTCGCGCCACCCGCGACAGCGACCTTGAGCCACACGCAGTCCTGGTCGTCGTCGATCATGAGCTCGGTGACTTTCTGCACGAGGCCGCTGGTCGCGCCTTTGTGCCAGAGCACCTGGCGGCTGCGGCTCCAGTAGTGCGCTTCGCCGGTCTCGATGGTCCTGCGCAGCGCTTCGGCGTTCATGTAGCCGACCATCAGCAGCTCGCCGCTGGTGGCATCGGTGGTGACGGCCGGGATCAGGCCGTCGGCGTCGAACTTCGGCGCGAGCTCGGCGCCTTCCTCGACTTGCTCGACGCTGGTGCGCGCCGCGAATTCGTTGGCCATGGCAGCAGTCCGTGTCGTTAATGGGCGAAATTATAGGCGGAATCGTCGTCCGCCACCCGGCCACCGCGGCCGGCTTGGTATCATGGCGACGGTGATTGCAGTTTCGAAGTCCCGCCCCGCATGGCGCTAGTTCTCCATAACACGCTGAGCCGCACCCGCGAACGCTTCGAGCCGGCCAACCCAAGCCGCGTGACGATGTACGTCTGCGGACCCACGGTCTACAACTACGCGCACGTCGGCAACGCGCGGCCGTACGTCGTGTTCGACGTGCTGGCCCGGCTGCTGCGCCGCAACTTACACGCTGACCTACGCCCGCAACGTCACGGACGTCGACGACAAGATCAACGACGCCGCGGCGGCGGAGGGCGCGCCGATCGGCGTGATCACGGAGCGGTACCTCAAAGCGTTTCACGCGGATCTCGACGTGCTCGGCGTGGCGCCGCCCGACATCGAGCCGCGCGTGACGCAGACGATCCCGCAGATCGTTCAGATGATCGAACGCCTGATCGCCGCGGGGCACGCGTACGCGGCCGAAGGCCACGTGCTGTTCGACGTGCCGAAGTACGCGGACTACGGCCACCTGTCGGGCCGCGACCCCGAGGACATGATCGCCGGCGCGCGCGTCGAGGTGGCGCCGTACAAGAAGAGCCCGGCCGACTTCGTGCTGTGGAAGCCGTCGCCGCCTGACGATCGTCGGCTGGGACAGCCCGTGGGGGCGCGGCCGGCCCGGCTGGCACATCGAGTGCTCGGCCATGGCGGAGACGCATCTCGGCGACACGATCGACATCCACGGCGGCGGCGTCGATCTCGTCTTTCCGCATCACGAGAACGAAGTCGCGCAGAGCACGTGCGCGCACGGCGGAGCAGCGCTTCGCGCGCTACTGGATGCACAACGGGCTCGTGCAGGCCAACGGCGAGAAGATGTCGAAGTCGCTCGGCAACGTGAAGCTGATCAAGGATCTCCTGGCCGACTACGGCGGCGAGACCATTCGGCTCGCGCTGCTGACGGCGCACTACCGACAGCCGCTCGATTGGACGGACCAGCTCGTCGGCGAGACGCGCCAGAAGCTCGACCGCATGTACGGCGCGCTGCGCGACGCGGGAATCACGGGCGCGCTCGCGGCTGCGCCGGCCGACCGAGCCGCCGGCCGGCGTGCTCGCGGCGCTCGAGGACGACCTGAACACGCCGGAGGCCGTCGCCGAGCTGTTCGGCCTCGTGCGGGCCGCGAACCGCGCGACGGACGCGGCCGAGAAGCGCGCGCTGGCGCGAGTCGCTGCGCGCCGGCGGCTGGCTGCTCGGCCTGCTCGGCGCCGACCCCGTGACCTGGTTCAAGGGGCAGCTGAGTGGCGTCAGCGTTGGCTCGTCTGTTGCCTTTGGAAACCTCGACGGTAGCCGACGGCGAGGACGCGGAGATTGACTCCTTGGTCGCACAGCGCGACGCTTTACGGCGCGAACGCAACTTCAAGGAGGCCGACCGCATTCGCCAGGAGCTCACCGCACGCGGCATCGCGGTCGAAGACGTAGCCGGAGGCCCCGCCCGTTGGCGGCGCACGCGTTGAGTGCTATCGGTTTCCCCGCCGCAGTGGCCCGTCGCTTGTTGCTCGGCGCCATTCGGCTCTACCAGCTCACGCTGTCGCCCTGGCTCGGCCGGACGTGCCGCTACGAGCCCACGTGCTCGGCGTACGCCGCCGAGGCCATTCGCGAGCTCGGTGCGCGCCGCGGCGTGTGGCTCGCGGCGAAGCGCATCGGCCGTTGTCATCCGTGGGGCGGGTCCGGGTACGATCCCGTGCCGCGGCCCGACGGTCGGAGTAGTTGAGTTGGATCGAACGTTGCTCGACATCCTGTGCTGCCCCGTGACCCGCTCGTCGCTCGAGCTCCTGCCGGAGCGCGAGCTCGCGCTCCTGAACGAGCGCATCGCGGCGCAGCGCATCAGGAATCGCGAAGACATCGTCGTGGCCGAGCCGCTCGAGGAAGCGCTCGTCACTCGCAGCGGCAAGCTCGTGTATCCCGTGCGTGACGGCGTGCCGGTGCTGCTCGAGGACCAGGCCATGCCGCTCACGCAGCTCGAAGGGCCGTAGGCGGAACGCGCTTGAAGCTACCGTTGCGGCAACTCGACAGGCACCTGACCGACGGTCTGGCGAAGGTCTACCTCGTGGCCGGCGACGAGACGCTGCTCGTCGACGAGGCGCTCGAGCAGATTCGCGCCGCGGCCAAGCGCGCCGATTTCACGATGCGCGAGCTGCACGCGGCCGATCGCAGCTTCCGCTGGGCCGAGCTCGCGGCCGGCGCCGACAATCTCTCGCTGTTCGCGTCGCGCAAGATCGTCGAGATCCGGCTCGGCAACGCCGAAGCCCGGCGACGAAGGCAGCCGCACGATCGCAGCGCTCGCGCGAGCGCAACGACCCGGACACGCTGCTGATCGTCGCGGTGGGCGAGAAGCTCGACTCGGCCGCGAGCCGCTCGGCGTGGGTCAAGGCGATCGAAAAGCACGGCGTCGTGGTCGACGTCTGGCCGATCCAGCGCGGCGAGCTGCCGCGCTGGATCCAGCAGCGCGCGCAGGCAGCGAAGCTCAAGCTCACGACGGCGGCCGCGCAATCGCTGGCCGAGCGCGTGGAGGGCAACCTGCTCGCGGCGGATCAGGAGATCAAACGGCTCGCGCTCACGGCCGCAGGGCGCGAGGTGGACGAGGGCGAGGTGGTCGAGTTCGTCGCGAACAACAGCCGCTTCGATGTCTTCGGCCTGGCCGACGCGGTGCTCGCGGGCGAGACGGGCCGCGTGTTCAAGATCCTGCACGGGCTGCGCGCCGAGGGCGTGCACCCGGTGCAGATCAGCTGGGTGCTGAACCGCGACATCAGCCTGCTCGCGCGGCTCGAATATGCCGTGCGCCACGGCGACAACGTCGACGGCGCGCTGATGAAGACGGGCGTGTGGCAGCGCCGCCAGCCGCTCGTGAAAGCGGCGCTGCGCCGCTTCAAGGCGTCGCGGCTGCGCGCTCTGATCGTGGAGGCCGCGCGCGTCGACGCCTCGCTGAAAGGCGTGTTTCCGGCCGAGCCATGGACTACGCTGACGGACCTCTTGATTTCACTGTTACGCCCCGCAGAGGGCGCGCGAGCTCGCTAGCGCATGCAACCGATCGGCATTTTCGGCGGAACCTTCGATCCGATTCACTATGGGCACCTGCGCACGGCGCTCGAGCTGAAGCGCGCGCTCGATCTCGCGCGTCGTGCACTTCGTGCCGGCCGCGTCGCCGCCGCATCGCACGGCGCCGTCGACCGACGCTGCGCTGCGCCTGCGCATGGTGCAGGCCGCGATCGCGGACGAGCCCGGCTTCTTTGCCGACGACCGCGAGCTGAAGCGCCCCGGGCTGTCATATACGTTCGATACGCTCACGAGCTTCCGGGCGGAATTCCCCGACCGGCCGCTGTGTTTGCTGCTCGGTATGGACGCGTTCCTGAACTTGCCTTACTGGCACAAGTGGCGCGAGCTGCTCGACCTCGCGCACGTCGTCGTCGCGCAGCGGCCGGGGTGGGACGCGCCGCGCGGCGGCTCGCTCGGCGAGCTGTATCTGGAGCGCCGTACGGTGCAGGCGCACGAGCTGCACTTTAAGTCTCGCGGGCCGCATCCATATACAGCCCGTGACGCAGCTCGAGATTGCGTCGACCGATCTGCGCGCGTCGCTGCGCGCGGGTGTCGACCCGAAGTTCCTGGTGCCGGACAGTGTCCGGCAGATCATCCTCGAAACGGAGTGTTATGCCGAAACCGCCTAGGAAGAAAGCAGTTCAGACCGACAACCGATTCCCACGCCAGCGCCAAAGCGCCCGCGAGACGGCGCCGCAGTCCAGCCGGCAAGCGCACCAAGCGCGCGCAAGAGTCCGAAGACCGTCGCCCAGGTCGTCGCCCACGCGCTCGAAGATCTGAAAGCGTTCGAGACGACGTTCCTCGACGTGCGTCACCTGACGACCGTGACCGACGCGATGGTCATCGCGAGCGGCCGCTCCGATCGGCACGTGCGCGCGATCGCGCACGCGGTGGTCGAGCAGAGCAAGCAGCAGCGGGCTTCCGGCCGATTGGCGTGGAAGGCGCGAACGCCGGCGAGTGGGTGCTCGTGGATTTGGGCGACCTCGTCGTGCACGTGATGCTGCCGCGCGTGCGCGAGTTCTACAACCTCGAGAAGCTCTGGGACATCACGGCGCGCGCGACGAAGTGGCCGAGGCCGGCGCGTAGCACGCGCGCGTTGGCATGCTGCGGTTGTCGCTGCTCACGGCCAGCAACCGCCAGCCCGATTGGGTCGACGACGGCGCCGCCGACTACGCCAAACGCTTGCGCGGCCGCTGCACGCTCGAAATCAAAACGCTCCCGCTCGCTCGCCGCACCGCGCGAGCACTCCAGTCGAGCGCGCGATCGCCGACGAAGGCGAGCGCCTGCTGCGCGGCCATTCCCGACGGCGCGCACGTCGTGGCGCTCGACGAGCGCGGCAAGCCCTGGAGCACGAAGGACCTCGCGGCGAAGCTCGACGGCTGGATGCGTGTCGGCGCTCCGGTCTTCTTCCTGATCGGCGGCCCCGACGGCCTCTCGCCCGCCTGCACTCGCGCGCGCCTCGGACCGCTGGTCGCTCTCGCCGCTGACGTTGCCGCACGGCCTCGCCAAGATCGTCGTGGCCGAGGCGCTCTACCGCGCCTGGTCGCTGCTCGAACACCACCCGTACCACCGCGCCTGAAGAGGGTCGCCAGGCCTTGCACGGTTGCACAGAACGACGCGGCCCGTGGGTGTCGCGCTGGGGCCACTCAGCCGTTCTGCGCAACGTGTGCAAGGCCTGGCACCCTCGTTCCTCTTCAGCATCCTTTTCGACCTCCGTCATTCACGTCGCGCTATAGTGCGTTGAATGAAAACGGATTTCGTGTACCTGGCCTCGGCGTCGCCGCGGCGCAGCGAGCTGCTGCGCCAAATCGGCGTGCCGTTTCGCGTGCGGCCCGCCGCCATCCCCGAGGAACAGGTGCCCGGCGAGGCGCCCGACGCGTACGTGCTGCGGCTCGCGGCGGCCAAGGCCGCGGCCGTGTGGAGCGCGCTCGAGCGCGGCGAGGACGCGGCCCGTGCTCGCGGCCGATACCGCCGTCGTGCTCGACGGCAAGTGCTCGGCAAGCCGGCCGACGCCGCCGAGGCCGAGGCGATGCTCGCCGCGCTGTCCGGCCGCGCGCATCGCGTGCTGACCGCCATCGCGCTCAAGACATCGGCCGGCGCCGACACGCTGCTCTGCGAGAGCGAAGTGAGATTTCGTGCCACGACGCCCGCCGAGCGCCGGGCTTACTGTGCCACCGGCGAGCCGTTCGACAAGGCCGGCGGCTACGGCATCCAGGGCCACGCGGCCGTGTTCGTCGAGCACCTGCGCGGCAGCTATTCCGAGCGTCGTGGGCCTGCCGCTGTACGAGACCGCCGTGCTGCTGGCTCGCCACGGCATCTGCGTTCTGGCAGCAGGCAGTGGCCGCCGCATGAAGCGCGAAGAAATCCTGATCAACGCCACGGCGAGCGAGGTCCGCGCCGCGCTCGTCGAGAGCGGCGTGCTGCAGGAAGTGCTGATCGAGCGCGCGAGCCGGCGCGGCGTGATCAGCAACATCTACAAGGGCAAGGTGTCGCGCGTGCTGCCCGGCATGCAGGCCGCGTTCATCGAGCTCGGCCTCGAGCGCACGGCGTTCCTGCACGCGTCCGACATCGCGCGCAGCCCGCACGTGGAGCAGCCCGAGCGACGGCGGCGAGCCCGACATCCGCGAGTTCGTGCGCGAGGGCCAGGAGCTGCTCGTGCAGGTGCTGAAGGAGCCGCTCGGCACGAAGGGCGCGCGCCTGACGACGTACATCACGATCCCGTCGCGCTACCTCGTGCTGACGCCGGCGAGCGCCGGCATCGGCGTGTCGTCGCGCATCGAGGACGACGCCGAGCGCGAACGGCTGCGCTCGCTGGTCGAGGAGCTGCGCGTCACGGCGCCCGAGGCCGGCTACATCGTCCGCACCGCGGCCGAAGGCGCGACGCGCGAAGCGCTGCGGGCCGATCTCACGTTCCTGCACAAGCTCTGGAAGTCGATCGAGGAGACGGCCACGCACACGCCGCCGGGCGCGCTCGTGTACGAGGACCTGCCGCTGCCGCTGCGCGTGCTGCGCGATTCGTCGAGCCCCGACATCGCGCGCGTGCGCGTCGACTCGGAGGCCACGCTGGTCAAGTTGAAGCAGTTCGCCGAGAACTTCGTGCCGCGCCTCGCCCCGTTGATCGAGCTCTACAGCGAGAACCGGCCGATCTTCGACATCTACGGCATCGACGACGACATCAATCGCGCGCTGCACCGCAAGGTGCCGCTGAAGTCCGGCGGGCACGTGGTGTTCGACCAGACCGAGGCCATGACCACGATCGACGTGAACACGGGCGCCTACGTCGGCCACCGGAACCTGGAAGAAACGATCTTCCGCACCAATCTCGAGGCGGCGGCGGCGATCGCGCGGCAGCTGCGGCTGCGCAATCTCGGCGGCATCATCATCATCGACTTCATCGACATGGTCGAAGAGGAGCACCGGCGGCAGGTCCTGCAGACCCTGACCGACCGGCTGGCCGGCGACCACGCGAAGACGCAGATCATGAACGTGTCGCCGCTGGGGCTCGTCGAGATGACCCGCAAGCGCAACCGCGAGAGCCTGGAACACCTGCTGTGCCAGGCGTGTCCTAGCTGTGAGGGGCGTGGGTTCGTGAAGACCGCCGAGACCGTCTGCCACGAGATCTTCCGCGAGATCCTGCGCCAGCACCGGCAGTTCGACTTCCAGGAGCTGCTGGTGCTCGCCCGGCCGAGCGTGATCGAGCGGCTGCTCGACGAGGACTCGGCCAGCATCGCGGAGCTCGAGGAAGTCACGGGTAAGCCCATTCGGCTCCAGAGCGAGGGCTTGTACTCGCCGGAGCAGTTCGACGTCGTATTGATGTAAGTCGCGGTTATAGCCGAGATGCGCTGTTTCGCAAGATCGTTCGCCGTACGTTGATCGCCAAGGCCGTGGTCGTGGCGCTCGTCGTGCTCGTGATCGGCGGCTCGCAGGTGCTGCTGCGCCAGTTGCCGGCGCACCAGGACGAGGTCAAGGCCTGGGTCGCGACGCGAGCTCGGCCTCGAGCTTCAGTTCGCGCACCTCGACGCGGGCTGGAGCTGGCGCGGGCCGGAGCTCGAGTTCGGCGACGCGAGCGTCAAGGCGCTGCGGTGCCGCGGCGCCGTTCATCACCGCGCGTGCCGCGAACGTCGGCTTCAATCCGTTCCGTCTCGCGTTCCAGCTGCTCACGGGGCGCGAAGTCGGCGTCGACCGGCTCACGTTCGAGGGCACCGAGCTCACGCTCGTGAAGACCGAGACGGCGGCTACCGGCTGCGAGGGCGCGGCCAACCGCGACCCAACGTTCCCGGTACCGCCCGACATCGACGTGCTCGTGCGCGACAGCCGCGTGCTGTATCTCGACCCCGCGCGCAGCATCGCGTGGGCGTTCCAGGACGTCGCCGCCAGCATGCGTCGCGACGGCGACGTGCTGAAGGTCGCAGGCCAGCGCCAAGCCGCCGCGCGAATTCGCGAACCGGATCGACGTCACGGTGCAGGCCGTCATCGCGACCGACGACGACGTGCCCGGCGCGCAGTTCACGGGCGACTGGCGGCTCTCGACCGACATCGACGACGTGGATCTCGCGGTCGCGGCGCAGCTGTTGCCGTCCACGGCGCTCGCGCCGCGCAGCGGCCGCGGCGACGTCGGCGCTCTGGCTCGAGTGGCGCGCGAATGAGCTCGTCGGCGGCAACGTCGACGTGAAGCTCGCGGACGTGTCGATGTCGAGCACGCCGGGCTACTCCGACCCGCGTGTTCGAGCGCATCGCGCTGCGCGGCGACTGGCAGCGCGACGGCGACGTGTGGCACGTGGCGCTGAAGGACGTGAACGTCACGCACGCGACGCGCGCGTGGCCCGTCGAAGCCAACCTCGACATCGACGTCGCGCTCGCGGCGACGGGCGTCGAGCGGGTCGGGCTGCGCGGCAACTTCCTGCGCACTCGAGGACCTGACGCCGTTCGTCGCTCCGCTGCCGGAAGCGCCAGTGGCGCGACGCGTGGCTCGCGCTGGCGCCGCGCGGTGACCTGCGCAACTTCGAGCTCACCGTCGGCAAAGACGCCGACGGGCAGGCCGAATACACCGTGGCCGGCGAGTTCGCCGGGCTCAGTGTGCTGCCGTACCAGCATTGGCCTGGTGTCACGGCGCTCGCGGGCGACGTGCACGCCGACGCGCGCAGCGGCCGCCTCGAGCTCAAGACCTCCGGCGCCGCGCTCGATTGGCCGGGGCTGCTCCGCTCGCGGCTCGACGAGCCGATCTGCGCGGTATCGTGGTCTGGCGCGCCGGGCAGGATGCCGTGCGCGTCGTCAGCGACGATCTCGTGGTCGCGACGCGCGACGCGACGCTGCGCACGAACCTCGAGCTCACGTTGCCGATGGACGGCAGCTCGCCGCGCCTCGATCTGCGCACCGCCGTGTCCGGCTTCGACATCGCGGTCGCGCCGCGCTACTTCCCGGTGGGCGATGATGCCGACCAGCGTCGTCGAGTGGCTCGATGCCGCGCTGCGCGGCGGGCGAGCGGAGAGCGCGGAGGTCACGTTCGTCGGACCCCTGTGGGCGTTCCCGTTCGACGGCGGCGAAGGCGAGTTCCGCGCGACGGTGCAGGTCGATCAAGACGCAGCTCGCGTTCGTGCCCGACTGGCCGGTCGCCGAAGATCTGCACGGCACCGTGGAGTTCGTGAACGCGCGTTTCGCGGCGCATGGCAGCGGCCGCGTGCTCGGCAACCACACCGACGAAGTGCGCGTCGCGATCCCCGACTTGCGCAACGGCGAGCTCTCGGTCGTGGCCGACACCACGGGCAAGCTGGACCAGGTGCTCGCGTTCCTGGACGGTGCGCCGCTGATCTCGCACTACCTCGGCGATCGATTCGCGCGGCTTCAGGCGCTCGCGGGCACGGGCGACGTGAGCTTCGATCTCATGTTGCCGTTGCGGAACATGAAAGCGTACCGGCTCACGGCCGGGCTCAAGGTCAAGGACGGCGAGCTCGCGTTCCGCGGCTTCGGGCCGCATTGGACCGAGATCGACGGCGGGCTCTCGCTTGCGGACGGCATGCTGCATGGCGAAGGCATCCAGGGAATCTTCCTGGACGGCCCCGTGACGGCCGCCGTGCAAACGGTCGACACGCCGGGCTACCACGCGCGCATCGACTTCGACGGCGAGGTCACGATCGACGCCGTCGTGCGGGCGTTCAACCTGCCGCAGGGCGAACGGCTCGCGGGCCAGACGCGCTGGCAGGGCAGCCTGCTGATCCCCGCGGCGGCCGGCGCAGCGACCGCGCCCGGGCGGATCACCGTCGACTCGAACCTGGCGGGCGTCGCGTTGCGATACCCTGAGCCGTTTGCGAAAGCGCCCGGCGAACCGACGAACCTGCAGGTCGAGATGTCGTTCCCCGCGAACGGCATGGAGATGCGCGGCAACATCGGACCCGCGCGCCGGTTCGCGCTCGACTTCGACACCGATCCAAACACCGAGGGCAAGTTCATCTTCCGCCGCGCCGCGCTCAGGTTCGGCGGCGCGCTGCCGGAGTTTCGCGCCGACCAGGGCGTGACGATCGACGGCAGCTTGCCCGTGCTGCGCGTCGACGACTGGATGGCGTTATCCGACGGCGGCGACCCATCGCGTCGCTCGCACTGGAGTGGCGCGTTCGCGGGCGCCGATCTCGACATCGCGGATTTCTACGTGTTCGGCCAGCAGCTCGGCAGCTCCAAGGTCAGTGCGCGGCGACGCACCGACGATTGGCAGTTCGAACTCGACAGCAACGCGATCGCGGGCACGATCTTGGTCCCGATGGATCTCGCGAAGGACCCGCAGGTCGTCGCGGTGATGAAGCGGCTGTACCTGAATGCCGGCAGCGGCGGCGGTCGCCAGAGCAGAACACGCTCGATCCGCGCGAGCTGCCGGGCGTGCAGCTGCACGCCGACGCGTTTGGCTTCGGGCAGCGTCAGCTCGGGCGCCTCAACGCCGAGATCCTGTCCGATCCGCTGGGGCTGCGGCTCGTGTCGTTCGAGAGCGCGACGGATAGCTTCGCCGCACAAGGCACCGGCGGTTGGTTCGTCGGCGCCGACGGTGCGGACGGCGACACGACGCGGCTCGCCGCGACCGTGACCTCGACGAATGTCGGCAAGATGCTGGAGCAGCTCGGCTTCTCGACGTTCGTCGTGGCGGAGAGCGGCGAGATCACCGCGAGCGTTCACTGGCCCGGTCCACCGTCGGGTGCCTGGCTCGATCACATCGGCGGCGATCTGTCCTTGAAGACGAAGAAGGGCAGCCTGATCGACGTCGAGCCGGGCGGTGCAGGCCGCATGGCCGGGCTCTTGAGCTTCGGTGCGCTGCCGCGGCGGCTCGCACTCGACTTCCGCGACGTCTTCAACCGCGGGTTCGTGTTCGACGAAATCACCGCCGACTTCGTGATCATCGACGGCAACGCCTACACGGACAACTTGAAACTCACCGGCCCCGTCGCCGACGTCGGCATGATCGGCCGCACCGGCCTTCGCGACCACGACTACCGTCAGCAGGCCATCGTCACGGCCGAGCCGAGCAAGATGCTGCCGACGGTCGGCGCGCTGATCGCAGGTCCCGTGGGCGTGGCCGCGTTTTTGATCTTCAGAGCAATCTTCAAGAAACCCTTGAGTGGCATTGGCCGCGCCTCGTACTGTGTGACGGGCACCTGGGCCGAGCCGATGGTCGAAAAGTTGTCGGAAGAAGAGATGCAGAAGGGCGCGCCGTGCGCCGAACTGCCGCCGGGCGGCCTCGGGCAGCGCCCGGGAGTGGCCCAGCGATGAAAGCCGCCGCCCTCCAGATGACGAGCACGCGTGACGTGCAGGCCAACCTCGCGGAGGCCGGCCGGCTCGTCGCGGACGCGGTTGCGCGCGGCGCGGAGCTCGTCGTGCTGCCGGAGAATTTTTCGTTCTTGGGTGCCACCGACGCGGATCGCGTCGCGGCCACGGAGGCGTTCGGCGACGGTCCGGCGCAGCACTTCCTCGCGACGATGGCCAAGCGCCACGGTATCTGGCTCGTCGGCGGCACGATTCCGATTCGCGACGGCGGGCAACGCGCGTCGTCGCGCTCGCTGCTGATCGGTCCGAGCGGGCAGATCGCAGCGCACTACGACAAGATCCATCTGTTCGACGTCGACGTGCCAGGCCGCGCCGCGGAACGTTACCGCGAGTCGGACACGACGCTGGCGGGTACGCGCGTCGTGGCCACGAAGACGCCGATCGGCCGTATAGGCCAGACGGTGTGCTACGACATCCGTTTCCCGGCGCTATTCCATCGCCTGAGCGTGCTCGGCACGGACGTGCTCGTGGTGCCGGCCGCGTTCACGGTGCCGACGGGCCAGGTGCATTGGCAGTCGCTGCTGCAGGCGCGTGCGATCGAGTCGCTCGTCTACGTCGTGGCGGCAGGCCAATGGGGCGAGCACGCCGGCGGGCGCAAGACCTACGGGCATTCGATGGTCATCGGCCCGTGGGGCGAGATCTTAGGCGAATTGCGTGACGGCACCGGCGTGGTGTGCGTCGACCTCGACATGGCACGCCTCGCAGAATTGCGGCAGCGCTTTCCGACGGTGCAACACCGTCGCGAGCTTTAGGAGAATTTCGATGCTGGAACCGCAACAGTCCGACGTCGGTACCGTCGATTCGATGGCCGCGGCGAGCGAGCACCTGCTCGCCGCAAACGGGCTGAGCCTCGCGGCGCTCGATCGTGCGCTCGGCGCAGCAATGTCGCGCCAGCTCGACTACGCCGATCTGTATCTGCAGCTCACGCGCTACGAGACCTGGACCGTCGAGGACGGCATCGTCAAAGAGGGCGCCTACAGCATCGATCAAGGTGTCGGCGTGCGCGCCGTGACGGGCGAGCGCACCGGCTTCGCGTATTCCGATCAGCTCGACGAGGAATCGTTGCAGGACGCCGTAGTCGCGGCACGCGGCATCGCGCGCGCGCAGGGCAGCGGCAAGGTCAAGGTCGCACGGCCTGTGAGCTACCGGCCGTTGTACACCGACATCGATCCGCTCGACAGCATGAGCGATAGCGACAAGGTGCAGCTGCTGGCCGACATCGACCGCCGCACGCGAGCCATGGATAGCCGCGTCATCCAGGTCATGGCGAGCCTCGCGGGCGTTTACGAGATCGTGCTGCTGCAGGCGTCGGACGGCACGCTGGCCGCGGACGTGCGGCCGCTCGTGCGCATGAACGTCTCGGTCATCATGGAAAAGGACGGCCGCCGCGAACAGGGTTACGCGGGCGGTGGTGGTCGCGGCGACTACAGTGTCGTGACCGGCAATGGACGTCCGCTCGAGATCGCGGCGGAAGCCGTGCGCATAGCCGGTGTGAACATGGGCGCGATGCCATCCCCGGCCGGCAACATGCCGGTCGTGCTCAGCGCCGGCTGGCCCGGCATCCTGCTGCACGAAGCGATCGGCCACGGTCTCGAGGGCGACTTCAACCGCAAGGGCACGTCGGCCTTCACCGGCCGGATCGGCGAGCGCGTGGCGACCGAGCAGTGCACGGTCGTCGACGATGGCACGTTGGCTGGGCGGCGCGGCTCGCTGAACGTCGACGACGAGGGCACGCCGACGCAGTGCAACACGCTGATCGAGCGCGGCGTGCTGAAGGGCTACATGTTCGACAAGCTGAACGCGCGGCTCATGGACACGCGCTCCACCGGCAACGGTCGGCGCGAGTCGTTCGCGCACACGCCGATGCCGCGCATGACGAACACGTACATGCTGCCGGGCAAGTACGATCCGGAAGAGATCATCGCGTCGGTGGATCGCGGTCTGTACGCGCCGAACTTCGGTGGCGGCCAGGTCGACATCACGTCCGGCAAGTTCGTCTTCTCGACGAGCGAGGCGTATCTGATCGAGAACGGCAAGAAGACGGTGGCCGTCAAAGGCGCGATGCTGATCGGCAGCGGGCCCGAGGTGCTGACGCGCGTATCGATGGTCGGCAACGACCTCACGCTCGATGGCGGCGTCGGCACGTGCGGCAAGGAAGGTCAGTCCGTGCCTGTCGGCGTGGGCCAACCGACGATCCGCGTCGACTCGATGACCGTCGGCGGCACGCAAACCTGAAGAGGCACCCTCTTAAGTCAAACCATCGTCGTGAATGGGTTCACCGCGTTCGCGACGGCGACCGGCTAGGCTACTCCGAGTTACCTAACGCGAGTGCCCCATGGCCATCAACTTCGACGCGACGATGACCGAAGCCGAGTTCAAGAAGCCGCTGCTCGATGCAACGGAAGAACGCCTCGCTCGCGAGGCTCGCGGCGAGGTCGATCTGAACGTCGAAGGGCTCAGGGACTCGGTCTTAAGCTGGCTGCTGCGCGTGGTGTCTGGCGGCGCCCAAAAGTCGGCGTAGACTACCCGCGCATGTGGTTGTCGAAACCTCTCTATGAGGCTCTGCCGTTCTACTACCTTGCGATCGGTTTGATCGCGCTGATTGCCCGGCTCTACGTCAACTATTGGTACTGGCCCGCGATCTGCACGGTGGTAGGCATCGGCAGCCTGATTGCAGGCTCGTTCGTGTGGCTGACGCGCCGCGACCACCGCGCGCGTAGCGATCGCTAGCGCGGCGTTTCCTCTTCCAGCGCCTCGTCCTCGTCGGACGGTCGTTCGTCGAGTCCTGTGTCGTCGCCCTCGTCGCTGGCCTCGTCGGCCTCCGCGTCCACCAGCTCCCGGCGTTGGCCCGGCATCGTGCGCAGGTCGCGATACAGCAACTTGTGCTCGCCGAGTTGAATGATGTCGCCGTCCGCGAGCGCATGGTGCTTGACTCGCTCCGCGCGGATGAACACGCCGTTCGTGCTGTTCAGATCCTCGACCACCGATTGCGTGTGGTCCGAGACGATCTGAGCGTGGTGGCGCGAGATGAACTTGCTGCGGATCTGCACGTCGTTGTCCGGCGTGCGGCCGATGATCGCACGCCCTGAGCGGCAGCATGAACTCGCCGACGAGCTGATCGTGCAGCAGCACCTCGAGTTTCGCGAGCGGTGTATTGTCGGGCGTCGAAAAGCGGCCCGTGCTGGTCGGGCTCTGGTCGTGGCTGCGGATGCGCTCGGAGTACTCCACCCACTGGAGCTCTTCGACGGCCGCGCGCACGAGCGTGCTCGTCCACCGACATTCGCTCCTCGGCGAACGCGCACAGCATGGCCGTGTCGCACAGCACGTTGATTAGACGCGGCACGCCGCCCGTGAAGCGGAACACGGTGTCGCACGCGGCGGAATCGAAGATCGTGCGGCCTTCCGCGCCCGCCACTTTCAGGCGATGCGTCGATGTATTCGTGGGTTTCGCGCTTCGAGAGTGCGCCCAAGTGGAAGCGCAACCGCACGCGTTGAGTGAGCTGCTGTAGCCGCGGCGAGTCGAGCTTACGCGACAGCTCGGGCTGGCCCGCAATGATGATGCGGAGCAGCTTTTCCTTCTTCGTCTCGAGGCCCGACAGCATGCGCACTTCCTCGAGCACTTGGCGCGACAGGTTCTGCGCCTCGTCGATCACGAGCAGGATCTTCTTGCCCGCCGCGTACTGCTCGACCATGAAAGTCCTTGAGCATCGAGAGCAGCTCGACCTTCGGCTTGCGGAACGGCTTGAAGCCGAATTCGACGAGCAGCGCCTGGAGGAACTCGACCGGCGTGAGCTGCGTCTGGTTGATCTGGGCCAGCACGATGTCTTCCGGCAGTTCGGCGAGGAAGCTCTCGATCAGCGTGGTCTTGCCGGAGCCGATCTCGCCCGTGATCACGACGAAACCGTCGGCGAGCCAGATCGTCGACTCCATGTACGCTTTGGCGCGTGCATGCTGTTTGCTGGCGAATAGGAATTGGGGATCGGGCGTGAGCCGAAACGGCGGTTCCTTGAGTTGGAAGAGCTCGCAGTACATCCCCGTCGAGTCGCGCTCGGCCATATGAAGCTCCGAAGCCTAACCGAAAGCCTTAGGCGTTACGAGGTAGCAATCACGTTTTCCCGGCAACTACGGCCTGCAGGGCAGCGAGGCGTTCGAGCAGGCGCGTCCGGTCGTTGTCGACGAGCGTGCAGTGACCGACCTTGCGGCCGGGGCGTGAGTCCTTCCCGTAGGTGTGCAGATGCGCTCCAGGGATCGCGAGCACCGCGTCGCGTGGCGGCAGCTCGCCGATCAGATTCAGCATCGCGGCGTGCCCGCGCGGCCGAGTGTCGCCGAGCGGCCAGCCGAGTACTGCACGCAGGTGATTCTCGAATTGGCTCGTCTCGGCGCCTTCGATGGTCCAGTGGCCGGAGTTGTGGACGCGCGGCGCCATCTCGTTCGCGACCAAACCGCGCGATGTGTGGAAGAACTCGACCGTCAGCACACCGCGGTAGTCGAGCTTCGTCATGATCGCGGCGAGCCAGGCTTCCGCTTGCCGCTGCAATCCGGCATCTGCGAATGGCGCGACCGTCGTATCCAGAATGCCGTCGCGATGCACGTTCTCGGCG
Organism: uncultured Gammaproteobacteria bacterium; assembly: GCA_963748045.1. Classification (GTDB taxonomy): domain Bacteria; phylum Pseudomonadota; class Gammaproteobacteria; order Steroidobacterales; family Rariloculaceae; genus FEN-1219. The sequence continues at coordinate 188,179 of CAVVIC010000020.1, read as the reverse complement.
AGCGGGTAGAACGCGCGTGAAGCATTCGCGCCCTGCACGCCGATCAACGACACCTCGCGCTCGAACTTGACCCAGGCCTCGGCGATCGACGGTACCCGGCCGAGCTCGCGCCACGCGGCAGCCAGCTCCTGCTGCGAGCGCACGACGCGCTGGCCGCGGCCGTCGTAACCCATGCGACGCGTCTTGAGCACGATGGGCCAGCCGAAGCGAGTCGCGGCGGCCGCGTCGGCTTCCGAGTCCACGGCCACGAACTCGGCGGTCGGAATCCCGAGCGAACGGAACAGCGTCTTTTCCGCGAGCCGGTCCTGCGCGGCCGCTACCGCGTGCGGCGGCGGAAACACGTCGATGCTTTCGAGCAGCGCCTCGAGCGGTGCGACGGCCACGTTCTCGATCTCGAGCGTCACGACGTCGACGGCGGCGGCGAGCTTCGCGAGCGCGGCCGGATCGTCGAGCGCGCCTTGCACCGATGCCGCGACTTGCGCACCGGGCGCGTCGGCCGTGCGATCGAGCACGGTGCAGTCGATGCCGAGCGGGTACCCCGCGAGTGCGAGCATGCGGCCGAGCTGGCCGGCGCCGACGATGCCTACGCGGGGTCTAGTCATGCGCGGGAGAGTCGCGATCGACCGCCGGGACGCTACGACGCGTCGCGCGGGTCGGGATGCTCGAGCACCTGCCGCGTTTGCGTGGCGCGGTATTGATCGAGCGTGCGGGCGATGCTCGGGGTATTTGTTCGCGAGGATGGCGGCCGCGAGCAACGCGGCGTTCGCCGCGCCCGACTTGCCGATGGCCACCGTCGCGACGGGGATGCCGCGCGGCATCTGCACGATCGACAGCAGCGAGTCCATGCCCGACAGCGACGCGCGACTTCACGGGCACGCCGATGACCGGCAGGCGCGTCTTCGAGGCCGTCATGCCGGGCAGATGCGCGGCGCCGCCGGCCCCGGCGATCAGGACCTCGAGGCCGCGCTGCACGGCGCTGCCGGCGTACTCGAACAGGAGATCGGGAGTGCGGTGAGCCGATACGACCCGCGTCTCGAACGGGATGCCGAGCTCGGTTCAGCGTCTCGGCGGCGTGCGTCATCGTCGCCCAGTCCGACTTCGACCCCATGATGACGCCGACCAATGGTTTCATCGGTGCATTGTACAGCAGTTAGAATGACCTGAATGGACGGCAAACGCGGTTGCGAAAACACTCGGAGCGCTCGCCGCGCAGGCGGTCGAGATCGCACGTCGTCACGGTGCCGATCAGGCGGAAGCCGGGGTCAGCTACGAAGAAGGTCTGTCCGTCACCGTGCGCATGGGCGAGGTGGAATCGGTCGAGCGTCAGCGCGACCGCGGTCTCGCGGTGACCGTGTACAGCGGCACGCGCAAAGGTAGCGCGAGCACGACCGATTTCTCGCCGAGCGGCGTCGAAGACACCGTTCGCAAAGCGCTCAGCATCGGCAGCTTCACGGCCGCCGATGAATACGCGGGGCTCGCGGACGCGGCGCTGATGGCGGCCGCGCCGCGTGACCTCGACTTGTATTTCCCGTGGGATATCGACGTCGACCACGCGACGGCGATGGCGCTGCGCGCGGAGAACGCGGCACGCGGGTTCGACGCGCGCATCGCGAACTCCGAAGGCGCATCCGTATCGGGCGGTGTCGGCCACCGCGTGTACGCGAACTCGCACGGATTCGTCGGCGGCTATCCGACGAGCAGCTATTCCACGAGCTGCAGCGTCGTCGCGAAGTCGAACGGCTCGCTCGAACGCGACTACTGGTACACCGTGAGCCGCAGCCCCGACGATCTCGAAGCGCCGGAGCACGTGGGCGAGGAGGCTGCGCGCCGCGCCCTGCAGCGGCTCGACGCGCGGCCGTTATCGACGCGCAAGGTGCCGGTGCTGTATCCGGCCGAGCTCGCGAAGGGTTTGTTCGGACACCTGCTGCGCCGCGATTCGCGGCACGGCGCAGTATCGGCGCGCATCGTTCCTGCTCGACGCCGTGGGGAAGCAGGTGCTGCCGAAGTTCATCGACATCGACGAGGATCCGTGGATTCCGCGCGGGCTCGGCGAGCGCGCCGTTCGACGCCGAGGGCGTGACGACGCGGCAGCGACGGCTCGTGGCCGGCGGCGTGTTGCAAGGCTACGTGCTGTCGAGCTACTCGGCGCGCAGGCTCGGGCTTACCGACCACCGCGAATGCCGGCGGCGTGCACAACCTGCTCGTGAAGCCCACGGCGGGCTCGCTCGCAGACCTGATTGCGGGCTGCGATCAGGCGTTCGTCGTCGGTGAGCTGCTCGGTCAGGGCGTGAACACCGTGACCGGCGACTACTCGCGCGGTGCGGCGGGTTTCTGGGTCGAGCGCGGCGCGATCGTGCACCCGGTCAACGAGGTCACGATCGCCGGCAATCTCGCGGAACTGTTCCAACAAATCCAGGCCGTAGGTTCCGACATCGACACGCGCGGCACCGTGCGCTGCGGCTCGGTGCTCGTCGACGGGCTCACGCTGGCCGGCGGCGGCTAGGAAACCGTTTCTCTCTGCACATCGGCGTCGACCAGATCGGCCAGCGACCGCGGGCCCACGGCGTCGCGAATCGCGCGCTCGATGCCGTCCGCCAGCGCGCCGACCGTCGGGTTCCAGTCGTCGTTCGCGCTGTGCGAATCGACGTCCACGCGCCGCATGGCGTCGATGATTGCGGTGACCTCGATGTTGCGCGGGTCCTTCGCGGGCATCAGCCGCTGCTCGCTCGTGCGCGTCAGTAGCCCCGCGTCCATCAGCGACCCGATCACGGGTGCGAGCAGGTGGCGCGGCACGCGGACTCGCGCCGCGAGGCTCTCGATGCGCCAGCCATGGCCCGGGGTCGCAAAGTCGCGGCCCACGAGCAGCATGGCCGAGAGCGCGAGCCGTTCGCGTAGCGCGTTGCCGAGGCTCTCGGCGCGCTGGCCGAGCCGCAAGTAGTCGGGGTTCTGGGCGTAGAACGAGAGTTGCGCGCCGAGCAGCAGCACGACCCACGACAGATGCAGCCACAGCATCGCGACGATCACGATCGCGAAGCCGGAGTAGATCGCTTCCGTGCGGCTGACCGAGACCACGAACGTCGTGAACAGACTGCCGCTGCCGGCCCACAGCACGCCCGCGAACACGCCGCCGATCACGCGCGGGTTTCAGACGCACGCGCGTGTTCGGCACGAACACGTACAGGAATGTGAAGCCCGCGATCACCATGACGTACGGCGTCAGCGAACGCAGGCTCACAAGCCACGTGCCGATCGGTTCGATCGACCGAATCCAGTTCATCGCCGTGGCGCTTGCGAGCGTGGCGAAAAGGCCCATCGCGACGCTCATGAGCGCGGGCCGACGAAGATCACGCTCACGTACTCGCTGAAGCGGCGCGCAAAGCTGCGCGGCCGATCCACGCGCCACACGAAGTTGAAGCTGCCCTCGACTTTCTGCGCGAGCGAGAGCGCCGAGAGCAGCAAGCACGATGACGCTGACGCTTGCGAGCGCGAGCCGCTGCACGTTGTCGACGAACCTCACGATGCGCGTCGTGATCTCCGCGCCGCGCGGCCCAAGCGGCGCCAGGAAGTTCTGGAGCAGCGGCTCGAGGCTCGCGGTGGAGCCCGAGGCCCTTCGCACGGCAGAAGCGAACGCGAGCAACGGCACGATCGTGAGCATCGTCGTATAGACGAGGCTCATCGCGCGCAGAGAGAGGTCGCCTTGCGACGTAGTCGCGCAGCAGCGCGAACGCGTAACGAGCGCCGTCAGCCACCGCGGCGCGCGCGTCGTCGCCCGTCGAGCGCGTCGGGCCACAGGCGGCGTTCGAAGTATTGGATCAGGAGGCTCCACGGTGTGCCGGCGGCTGCGCTCCACGCGTGTCGGCTCCGCGCGACTCACGGCGGCGCGTTGCCCGTGAGGCGCTGCAGCGCTTCGACGTATTTCGCGCGCGTGCGCTCGATCACGACGGTGGGCAGATGTGGCCCGGGCGCCGTCTTGTTCCAGTCGAGCGTCTCCAGGTAGTCGCGCACGTACTGCTTGTCGAAGCTCTGCGGCGACGAGCCGCGCTTGTAGCTGTCGGCGGGCCAGAAGCGCGACGAGTCGGGCGTCAGCACCTCGTCCATGACGCGCAGCTCGCCGCCCTCGTCGAGACCGAACTCGAACTTCGTGTCCGCGATGATGATGCCGCGCGTGCGCGCGTACTCGGTGGCGCGTGTGTAGAGCTCCAGCGACTTCTCGCTGACCTTGCGCGCGAGCTCCGCACCGAGCAGGTTGCGTGCCTCGGCCATCGAGATGTTCTCGTCGTGCTGGCCGCGTCGCGGCCTTCGTGCTCGGCGTGAAGATCGGCTCGCGCAGCTGCTCGGCGAGCTCGAGGCCGGGCGGCAGAGCGACGCCGGAGACGCGGCCCGTCTTGCAGTAGTCCTTCCAGCCCGAGCCGATCAGGTAGCCGCGCACGACGGCTTCGATCGGCAGCGCCTTCAGGTCGTGCACCACGACGGCGCGGTCTTTGACCGACGGCGTGGTCGCGAGGATCCGTCGAGCACGCTGGCCGGGTCTATGCCGGTCAGGTGGTTCGGGAGCACGCCCTCGAGCTTCGCGAACCAGAAGTTCGAGATCGCGGTCAGGACGATGCCTTTGCCCGGGATCGGGTCCGGCAGCACGACGTCGAAGGCGGACATCCGGTCGGTCGCGAGAATCAGCAGCCGCTTGGCGTCGACGCGATAGATGTCGCGCACTTTGCCTCGTGCGATCAGCTGCGAGGCTCTTCAGATTCGACTCGAACAAGGCTTCCGTTGCCGCTGCCATTTCGTTTGCGCTGCCGTCCAAAGGCACGATAATGAAGCGACGAGGCGCCCCTCGGCAACCGCGGCCGCGGTTCAAGGGCGCGAAGAGCAGGGACGGCGGAGCTCGATGCAGTGGTTCGGTAAGGCGATCGGTGGACTGATAGGTGCGCTGGCCGGTCCGTGGGGCGCGGTCGCCGGCGTCATCCTCGGTCATCAGGCGGACATGCAGGCCGAAGCGCGCGCGACGGCCGCCCGTCCGTCGCACTCGATCAGTCAGCTGTTCTTCGAGGTCGCGTTCGAGATCATGGGGCGCGTCGCGAAGGTCGACGGGCGTGTGTCGGAAGACGAGATCCGCGTTGCGCGGCAGATCATGCAAGGCATGCAGGCTCACGCCCGAGCTCACGAACGCGGCGATCGACTGCTTCACGCGCGGCAAGAACGCGAGCTATTCGTTGACCGACCGGCTCGGACGCGCTCGCGGCGGCAGATCGGCGATCGCATCGATCTCGCGCGCGCGTTCGTGCAGCTACAGCTGCAGGCTGCGGTCGGTGCAGGCGCCATCGACGCCGGCAAGCGCGCAGCTGCTCGAGCGCGTGGCGAACGCGCTCGGCGTGAGCCGCGCGGAAGTGGCGCAGATCGAGGCGCTCGTGCGCGGCTTCGGCCGGCAGAGAGGCGGGCCCACGTCGGCCGAAGCGCTGGCGGAGGCGTATCGCGTGCTCGGAGTCGCGGCGACGGCCGGCGACGACGAGGTCAAGACCGCGTATCGCCGGCTCATGAGTCAGCACCATCCCGACAAGCTCGTGGCTCGCGGGTTGCCGGAATCGATGAAGAGTGTGGCGGAGCAGAAGACGCACGAAGTGCGTGCCGCCTACGAGACGATCAAAGCGCAGCGCGGGCTGAAGTAGCCCGCGCTGCGTTCGAGAAGCGCAGGCGCGGCGCAGCGCCTCGGTCGCGCGCATCTTCGGCAGCTCGCGGCGGGCGTTGAACACGACGATGGTCTTGCCGCTGGCGCGGACCAGACCTTGATCTTCGAGCACCTTGAGCACGCGGCCGGCCATCTCGCGTGAGCAGCCGACGAGCCGCGACAGCTCCTGTCGCGACACTTTGATCTGCATGCCTTCGGGGTGTGTCATGGCGTCCGGCTCGCGGCACAGATCCATGATCGCGTGCGCGACCCGGCCCGTGACGTCGACGAACGCGAGGTCGCCGAGCTTTCTGTTCGTGCGATCGAGGCGCGTGGCGAGCTGTGTGGCGAGCTCGAACACGAGGCCCGGGCTCTCGGCGGCGATTTGGCGAAAGCGAGGGTAGGTCATCTCCGCGATCTCGCTCTCCGACCGGGTGCGTACCCAGGCGCTGCGCGTCGGCTGTTCGTAGAACAGTCCCATCTCGCCGAAGAACTGGCCTTTGTTCAGGTAGGCCAGCACCATCTCGTTGCCGTCTTCGTCCTCGATCATCACTTCGACGGAGCCGTCGACGATGTAGTAGAGAACGTCGGGAAGATCGCCGGCATGAATCATGACCGTCTTGCCGGGGATCGTTCTGACCCGGCAGTAGCTCAGGAAACGATTGATTGCCGGGACATCGCTCAGTGGCCGTAGGGCTTCTTCCATACAACGGGACTCCGGTTTGACTTAACGCTGTATTTAATCAATTCCCGTCGAACTGGCAAGGGAGAAGTGGCTGGATGTGTGACAACAGTCACAAGGAAAGCGAGAACTCTTCGGATGTGTGACAACGGTCACACGCGCAATGCGACTCGCCGTCAGCACTTCGCCGCCGAAGCTCATGCAGCGCCGAATCGGCTCCGGCAGCGGGGCGCCGCCGGCGAGCTCGGCCGATCGTGCCGTGATGCGCTTCGTCGGCGGCCATCCGTTGAAGGATCGCCGAGCTCTTCGATCCGATCGCGGGTAACCGCTGCAAGTGATCGCGCAGGTGTGCCTCGACCTGGCGCTCCGTCTCGTTCACGAAGCCTAAGCTCGTGGCGTCGCTGCGAGTGGCGGCCAGCAGGCCGATCACGAAGCTGCCCGCGTACCAGAGCGGGTCGAGCGCGCTCGGTCGGCCGCCGAGCTCGGCGATCCGTTCGGCGCACCACGCGAGGTGGTCGCGTTCCTCCCGCGCTGCGGTTTCGAGCAGATTTCGCGTCGCTTCGTCGCGCGCGAGCAGGGCCTGGCCGGTGTACAAGGCCTGCGCCGCGATCTCGCCGGCGTGATTCACGCGCATCAGGGCCGCGCTCTGCGCGCCGTTCTTCGGCCGTCAGATCGGAGTCGGGGAGGCTGGCGGCGGGCGACGGGCGGGTCGCGGCCGCCGGGGCGGCGAGCGCCCGGAGCCCCTGATCGAGCGCGCCGATCAGTCGGTCAGCCCAGGTCGGCGAGGGCGCCGAGCCGAATGGCATGCGAGGCGGCGAGGTGGGCATTGGCCGGCATTATAAGAAGGTTGCCTCCGCGCGGTCTCTTGGCTTGCGTGGGCTGCCGGCCGTCAGTAAGATTCCGCCTCTTTGGCCGGTCGCACCGGCTCTATCTAGGCTCGATAGCATGAAAACATTCTCCGCCAAGCCGGATTCTGTCCGGCGTGACTGGTACCTCGTGAACGCCGAAGGCAAGACGCTGGGCCGCCTGGCGACGGCCCTGGCCCACCGGCTGCGCGGCAAGCACAAGCCGATCTACACCCCGCACGTCGATACCGGCGACTTCATCGTCGTGATCAACGCCGAGAAGATCCGCGTCACCGGCCGCAAGCTGAAGGACAAGATCTACTACCGGCACACCGGCACGATCGGCAACATGAAGTCCGAGCCGCTCGAGAAGATGCTCGCGACGCACCCCGAACGGGCCATCGAGATCGCCGTGAAGGGCATGCTGCCGAAGAACCCGCTCGGCCGGCAAATGTTCAAGAAACTCAAAGTCGTACGCGGCGCGGAACATCCGCATGCCGCGCAGCAGCCGAAACTCCTGGAGCTCTAAGCCGATGGCCACCGAAGTCAACTACGGCACCGGCCGTCGCAAGAGCGCCGCCGCGCGCGTCTTCATGAAGCCGGGCAACGGCGACATCGTCGTCAACGGCCGGCCGCTCGACCAGTTCTTCGGCCGCGAGACCGCGCGCATGATCGTGCGCCAGCCGCTTGACGGTCGCCGAGGCCGAGGGCAAGTTCGACTTTCACGTCACCGTCAGCGGCGGCGGCACCACGGGCCAGGCCGGCGCCATCCGCCACGGCATCACGCGCGCGCTGATGGACTACGACGAAGGGCTCCGCAAGACGCTGCGCAAGGCCGGTTTCGTGACGCGCGATGCGCGCGAGGTCGAGCGCAAGAAGGTCGGTCTGCGCAAGGCGCGTCGCCGCCCGCAGTACTCGAAGCGCTAGGTCGGCTCCCGCCGACGAGCTGCGGCGGGGAGCGTGCGGTCCGCGATTCCAGGATTGGGGGATCGTCCAGCGGTAGGACATCGGACTCTGACTCCGAGAACCTAGGTTCGAATCCTAGTCCCCCAGCCACTCTCTCGTGCCGCTCTCGCGGCACTCAGCGACGCCGGCATTCAATCATCGCCGCGGCACGCCGCGTGCGTCCGTTTCGGCTCCGCCGCGCGTATCCGTGCGCGTCAGCGACGTCCCGTCGCGACGACCGAACGCTCACGCGCGAGCGCGCGGAATGCCGCGACTCTGCACGGCACTCTCGTCGTTATTGGATGGTTTTGACGCCGGCGGCGCCGCCGATGAGGAGGATGTCGGCCGGGCGGTTCGCGAAGATGCCGACGGTCACGACGCCGGCGATCTGGTTGAAGCGGGTTTCGAGCTCGATCGGGTTCACGATCTTCAGGTCGTGCACGTCGATGATGTGGTTGCCGTTGTCGGTCACGAAGTCCTGGCGCCAGATCGGCTGACCGCCGGCCTTGACCATCTGGCGCGCGACGTACGACTGCGCCATCGGGATGACTTCGATCGGCAGCGGGAATCGGCCGAGCGTTGCGACGAGCTTCGTGTCGTCGATGATGCAGAGGAAGCGGCGCGACGCGGCCGCCACGATCTTCTCGCGCGTCAGCGCGCCGCCGCCGCCCTTGATCAAATGTCGGTGCTTCGTGGCTTCGTCGGCGCCGTCGACGTACAGGTCGAGGTCGCCGGTGGAGTTCAGCTCGACGGTGCGGATACCGGCCGCCGCGAGCTTGCGGGTGCTGCGCTCGGAGCTCGACACGACCGCGCCGAGCTTGTTCGCGAGAGGCGCGAGAAGCTCGATGAAAATGTCGACTGTGCTGCCCGTGCCGACGCCGAGCGCCATGCCGTCTTTGATGAAGGACAACGCTTCAGCAGCGGCTTGTCTCTTGTTCGCGTCTTGCGTCATCAAAGTGCCCCTCCCAAAAAGAGAGTGCCCGCAATTCTGCGGGCACTACACTTGTTGAGCCTTTAGAGTCGGCTCGCAAACGCTAATTTCAGTTAGCGCTTTTTGCGGCGGGTCTTCGTCTTTGCAGTTTTCTTCTTGCCGCGTTTCTTCGCTACTTTGCGCTTAACTTTACGTTTCTTAGCCATGGGTAGTCTCCGTTGTCGGGATAGACGGCGTTGAGTATATATAAAACAATCAAGATTTCCAGCGTGTTAGAAAAATTTGCGCATCTTTGTCGCGCGCGAGCGCGTGCAGAGTGTGATTCGCTGCACAATCTTGAGCACGCGTGATGCTCTGCCGACGCAGTGCACACGAGTGCATCGCTCACTCGAAGATCGAGGATGAATCGCCAATGTGCGGCGCTCACCGGCGTGATCGACAGACGATTGCCGCGTTTGAGCAACAACATGCCGCGTAGCGCGCCGTTGCTGTGTTCGCGCAACGTTGCGAGCGTGATCGTAGCTTTCAGTTTGCGCTGCAACTGCACGTCCACCATGTACCAGCGCGGCTTGTTCGGATCGCTCTCCGCGTCGTAGTGCTTGTCCTTTCGATCGAACGCGGAGTCGTCGGGGTAGCCTTCTTTCACGATCTTCACGATGCCGACGATGCCGGGCTCGTCGCAGTTGCTGTGATAGAAGAAAGCGAGGTCGCCGACCCGCATCTGGTCGCGCATGAAGTTGCGGGCCTGGAAATTGCGCACCCCGTCCCAATGCGTGGTGCGGCGCGGGCGGGCGGCCAGCGCGTCTATCCCAAAGGTCTCGGGCTCGGACTTCATCAGCCAGTAGTTCATGGCCCTAAGTCTCCAAAGCGACGGACGCCGGTCTCGGTGATGGCCCCCGCGAGCAGCACGTCCCACGGCTGGCGGACCAGGTGCGGCGCGCGTTGCAGCTCGTAGGCCACGCCCATCAGCTTGGGGTGGCGCCAGTGGTGGCGGTTCAGCAGGAAGCGGAAGCAGCGATCGTAGTAGCCGCGGCCGACGCCGACGCGCACGCCGCGGTCGTCGAAGGCCACGAGCGGCGTCAGCACGAGGTCGAGCTCGCGCGCGTCGATGCGCAAGCCGACGCGCGGCTCCAGAATGCCGAAGAAGTTGGTCGCGAGCGCGCCGCCGGTATCGAGCTCGGCGAAGTGCATCTTGCCGCCCGTGAGCACGGGCGCGTACACGCGCTTGCCGCGCGCGGCGGCTGCGGCGATGACACGCTGCATTGACGGCTCGCCGTCGAACGCGAGAAACAGTGCGATGCGTTGCGCGCTGCGGAATTCGGGCGACTTCAGGATGTGGCGCGCGATCGCGCGATCGGCGGCGGCGCGCGCCGCCGGCGGCATTTCGCGCCGCGCGGCGCGGATGCGCTGTCGCAACTGCCGGCGCTCCGCCTGGAGTTGAGAGGAGATGCTCCCCGCCTGTGCCGTCACGAACTGTTGCTCTCGAACCGGAGCAACAAGTGGGGTAGGCCGTCGAGGCTTAAGGCTTTCCGGTTAGACCGGATATGCACACGGCCGCCGACAGAGCGTAACCCCTGAGCCATGATTTAGGGTCCGAGAGACTTTGTCCGCGTCGTACACCGCAGGGAGCACCGAAGCGATTATAGAGTGAGCTGCTTCGCCGGGCCGAGTGCTGAGTCCAAATGTTCGCGCATGGCGCGAATCCTGACGCCCACGATGTGCTTCAGCTCTTCGTCCTGGCCCTGGGCCTTGATGAGCTCGTTGGCGAGGTTCAGGGCCGCCATCACGGCGACGCGGTCGAGCCCGACGACTTTGCCGCTGTCGCGAATCTCGCGCATCTTGGCGTTCAGAAGCTCCGCGGAAGCCATCAGCGAAGGCTTCTCCGCGGCCGGGCAGGCGACCTGATATTCCTTCTCTAATATGCGGATCGTGACATGGGCGAAGGTCTCGCTCACGAGGCCTGCTCCATGCCCTTCAGGCGGCCGATCATGGCCTCCACGCGGCCGCGCACCTGCTCGTTCTTGTGCAGCAGCCCGGCACGCTCCGACATCAGGATGTCCTGACGGTGCCGCAACGACTGGTTTTCTTCCTGGAGCTGCCGGCAGAGCACGACAAGTTCTTCTAGCCGCTTCTCGAGGCGCCGCAGCTCGAGGTCGAAGCGCTGGTTGGTTTGTTCGGTCGTCATTTGAACAGAATAGAACCGGCCTCCTTGACGGTCAATAACGACGACGCCGGTGTTAGCATGCGCAATGCGCACCACGTGCGGATCCAAGTGACGAACGAACCCGCCATCACGCCGCTCGACTACGACTCGCTGCGCGATTCGCTCGCACAGGCCGGCGCCGTCGTCGCGCTCGCGGAATTGCATGGCGGCGTGTGCGGCGCGCTGTGTGCGGGCGGCTGCGCCGGCCGCCGCGTATTGGCTCGAAGATTGCCTGGAAGATCAAGAGCTCGACGCGACCGAGGAACTCGGCGCATCGCTCGCGAACTTCGTCGCGGCGAGCTCGCGCATGCTCGAGGAGACCGGGTTCGAGTTCGAGCCGTTGTTGCCGGACGACGACGCGCCTATCGAGGAGCAGGTGCAGGCGTTGGCGCTCTGGTGCCACGGTTTCGTGACCGGCCTCGGTGCGAACGCGCCGGAGCTCGCGGCGCGCGGCCCCCGCGCGCCGGACGGCGGCGAAGCCGGCGCCATCGCGGAAGTTCGTCGAGCGACTTCACCGAGATCAGCCGCGCCGGCTTGAGCGAGGACGAGGCGAGCGGGCAGGATCAGGCCGACTTCGCGCTGGCCGAGCTGCGCGAGTACGTGCGCGCCGGCGTGCAGATGGTGTTCGAGGAGCTCGCGCCGCGGCGCGAGGCCGCCGCCAGGACAGGCATTGACAGCGAGGCAACCCCTTAGTGAACAGCAAGGAATTCGCGCGCCGCCGCAAGCGATCTGATGGAGCTGATCGGCGCGAACGGCATTGCGGTGCTGGCCGCCGCGCCCGAGCGCGTTCGCAGCCGCGACACGCTGTACATCTACCGCGCCGACAGCGATTTCTACTACCTCACGGGCTTCACGGAGCCCGAAGCCGTGGCCGTGCTCGTGCCGGGCCGCGCCGCAGGGCGAGTTCCTCGTGTTCTGCCGCGAGCGCAATCCCGACCGCGAGCTCTGGGACGGGCCGCGCGCGGGGCCCGAGGGCGCCGTCGCGGAGTTCGGCGCCGACGACGCGTTCCCGATCACGGATCTCGACGACATCCTGCCGGGGCTGCTCGAGCGCAGCGACCGCGTCTACTACTCGCTCGGCGCGCACGAGTTCGACCAGCGCCTGCTGGCGTTCATCCAGACGCTGAACTCGAAGCGGCAGAGCGGTCACGCGCCGAGCGAGCTCGTGGCGCTCGATCACCTGCTGCACGAGATGCGCCTCTTCAAGAGCCGCGCCGAGGTGGCCGTGATGCGCCAGTCGGCCAAGATCGCCGTATCCGCGCACAAGCGGGCCATGCTCGCCACGCGGCCCGGCGTGCAGGAGTACGAGCTCGAGGCCGAGTTCCTGCACGAGTTCCGGCGCCACGGCGCCGACTGCTCGTATCCGGCGATCGTCGCCGGCGGCAGCAACGCGTGCGTGCTGCACTATCGCGCGAACAACGCCGAGCTCGCCGACGGCGACCTCGTGCTGATCGACGCCGGCTGCGAGCACGGCATGTACGCGTCGGACATCACGCGCACGTTCCCCGTCAACGGCCGGTTCAGCGAGCCGCAGCGCGAGCTGTACGAGCTCGTGCTCGAAGCCAATCAAGCGGCCACCACGAAGGCGGTGGCCGGTAACCATTGGAACGATCCGCACGAGGTGGCCGTCGGCGTCATCACGCGCGGGTTGAAGGAGCTCGGCCTGCTCGAGGGCCGCGTGCCGCAGCTCGTGAAGTCGCTGGCCTACAAGCGCTACTTCATGCACCGGACCGGCCACTGGCTCGGCCTCGACGTGCACGACGTCGGCGACTACAAGCTCGACGAGCAGTGGCGCCTGCTCGAGCCCGGCATGGTCATGACGATCGAGCCCGGCATCTACGTGCCGGCCGGCGACAAGAACGTCGACAAGCGCTGGCGCGGCATCGGCATCCGGATCGAGGACGACGTGCACGTGACGCGCGACGGCCCCGACGTGCTGACGCGCGACCTGCCGGCCACCGTGGCCGAGATCGAGCAGCACATGGCGGGCGCTGCGTGACGCAGGCCGCGCGCCGCGACTGCGACGTGCTGATCGTCGGCGGCGGCGCTGTGGGGTCCGCGCTCGCGTGCGCGCTCGCGGAGCTGCCGCTCGATACCGTGCTCGTCGAAGCGCAGGAGGTGCGCCAGCTCGAGCAGCCGAGCTTCGACACGCGCGTCACGGCGCTCGCGAACGGCTCGCAGCAGATCCTCGCGAGCCTCGGCCTCTGGGCGGAGCTCAAGGGCTATACCGAGGCCATTCGTACGATTCACATCTCCGAGCGCGGCCGGTTCGGCGCCGCGCGGATTTCCGCCGCCGAGGAGCGCGTGCCGGCGCTCGGCTACACGGTCGAGAACCAGGCGCTGGGACGCGTGCTCTGGGAGCGGCTGCAAGCGCGCGCCGCGGTTCACGGCGCTCGCGCCGGCGAAAGTCTTGGGCGTCGAGCGCGACGAGCGGCACGTCACCGCCACGATCGAGCAGGCCGGCGAAACGCGTGAGGTGCGCGCGAAGCTCGTCGTTGCCGCGGACGGTGCGCGCTCCGCGGTCCGCACCGCGCTCGGCTTCGACGCGCTCGAGCACGACTACGAGCAGCGCGCCGTCATCTTCAACTGCGCGACCGAGGCGCCGCCGGCGGGCCGCGCATTCGAGCGCTTCACGCAGCGCGGGCCGATCGCGCTGCTGCCGCTCACGAGCGGCCGAACGGCGCGTGATCTGGACGCTGCCGTCGCGCGGTGGCCGAGGTGATCGCTGGCGCTGCCCGACGATGCGTTTCGCGCGGAGCTGCAGGCGGCGTTCGGTTACCGCCTCGGGCGCTTCACGCGCATCGGCGCGCGGCATCTGCATACGCTCGTGCGCATCGCGAGCGGCGCCGTGCACGGCCCGCGCGCCGTGCTGATCGGCGACGCCGCGCTGCGCCTGCACCCGGTCGCGGGGCAGGGCTTCAACCTCGCGCTGCGCGACGTCGCGACGCTGGCCGAGGTGCTCGCGGACGCGCTCGAATGCCGGCGGCGGCACGGCCGACGTCGGCGCCGCCGAGCCGCTCGACCGCTACGCCGCCTGGCGCGCGGCCGACCGCGAGCGCGTCTCGACGTTCACGCACGGCCTGATCCAGCTGTTCGGCGAGTCGCTGCCCGGCGCGGGCTCGGCCGCGGCATCGGGCTCGTCGCGTTCGATCTCCTGCCCGGCGCCAAAGCGCTGCTCGCGCGCCAGACGATGGGCAACGCCGGTCGCCTGCCGCGGCTCGCGCGCGGTTTGCCGCTCTCGTGACCGCGCGAGCACACACGAAGATCATCGTTGCGGGCGCCGGCACCGTCGGGCTCGCCGTGGCGGCGCTGCTCGCGACGGGCCGCGCGGCCGATCGGCTCGCCGTGCACGTGCTCGACGCGAAGCCTCTGCCGCGCTGGCGCGCCGACGACGTGCATCTGCGCGTGTACGCGCTGTCGCGCGCGTCGCAGCAGTTGCTCGAGCAGGTCGGCGTGTGGCCGCGCGTGCTCGGCCTGCGCGCGCGTCGCCGTATCGGCGCATGCACGTGTGGGAAGGCGAGCAGCCGTTCACGCGCCGGCGCGCTCGAGTTCGATTCGGCCGACATCGGCGAGCCCGATTTGGGGCACATCGTCGAGGACAGCCTGCTGCGCACGGTGCTCGCGGACGTGCTCGCGGCGGCGCCGAACGCCGAGATCGGCGTCGGCGCCGCGCTCGAATCGATCGACGTCGGCGCGCGCGGCGTGACGGTGCAGCTCGCCAACGGCGGCAGCGTGGCCGGCACGCTGCTCGTCGCTGCCGACGGCAGCGACTCGGCCGTGCGCCGGCTGCTCGATCTGCCCGTGACGGGTCACGCTTACGGCCAGACGGCCGTCGTCGCGCACGTCACGACCGAGGCGCCGCATCGCTCGACCGCGTGGCAGCGCTTTCTGCCCGGTGGGCCGCTCGCGTTCCTGCCGCTCGCGGACGGCCGCAGCTCGATCGTGTGGTCGCTGCCGACGGCGCGACGCGGAGCGCCTGCTCGCCGCGACCGACGGCGAATTTCTCGCCGAGCTTCAGGTCGCGAGCGCGGGCGTGCTCGGCGCGCTCACGGCGTGTTCCGCGCGCGCGGGTTTCGCGTTGCAGGCGCTGCACGCGCTGCGTTACTACGACGGCGCGCGCCGCGCTCGTCGGCGACGCTGCGCACACCGTGCATCCGCTCGCGGGGCAGGGCATGAATCTCGGCCTGCTCGATGCGGCGGCGCTCGCCGCGCGTCATCGAGGACGCGGTGCTCGCGGGCGAAGACCCCGGCGACGCCAGAGTGCTGCGTCGCTACGAGCGCGAGCGCAAGGGCGACAACCTGAAGATGCTCGCGGCGTTCGACGCGCTGAATCGCCTGTTCCGTCTGCCGAGCTGGGCGGCGCCCCTGCGCGCGCTCGGTTTGCGCGCCGTGAACGCCACGGCGCCCGCGAAGCGGCTGCTTCATGCGGCAGGCGCTGGGACTCAACGCCGGGAGCAAAAACCGCCGCCGCTGGTCACACGCAGAGTCGCAAGCATAGAATCGACGATGATGACGCACATTAGAGCTCTGCTGCTCGGCGTGCTGCTGACGGCCGCCGCGCTCGGCGGCCGCCCGCTTGCAGCACAGGAACCCACGTGGAATAAGACGCTCGAGCGCATCGCTTCGGGTGTCGTGTCGATCCAAATCGACAGCACGCGGGCGTTCGACACCGAGCGCAACTCGTCGGCCCAGGCCACGGGCTTCGTCGTCGACGCCGAGCACGGACTGATTCTCACGAATCGCCACGTCGTCACGCCGGGCCCGGTGCGCGCACAGGCCGTGTTCCTGAACCAGGAAGAAGTGGATCTGATCCCGGTGTATCGCGATCCGATCCACGACTTCGGTTTCTTCCGCTACGACCCGAAGCAGCTCCAGTTCATGAAGCCGACCGAGCTCAAGCTCGTGCCGGAAGCCGCGCAGATCGGCCGCGACATCCGCGTCGTCGGCAACGACGCGGGCGAGCAGCTGTCGATTCTGGCCGGCACGATCGCGCGCCTCGACCGGCAGGCGCCGAACTACGGCCGCGGCAACTACAACGACTTCAATACGTTCTATCTGCAGGCAGCGTCGAGCACGTCGGGCGGCTCGTCGGGCTCGCCCGTGGTCGACATCGAAGGCCGCGTCGTGGCGTTGAACGCGGGCGCCAACACGCAGGCGGCGTCGAGCTTCTTCCTGCCGCTCGATCGCGTGCAGGTGGCGTTCGCGAAGATCCGC
This sequence comes from uncultured Gammaproteobacteria bacterium, assembly GCA_963748045.1. Lineage (GTDB taxonomy): Bacteria > Pseudomonadota > Gammaproteobacteria > Steroidobacterales > Rariloculaceae > FEN-1219. Next base: position 171,697 of record CAVVIC010000020.1, on the reverse strand, counting down.
GCCGGCCAGCCGGTGCCGCGCGGCGAGCTCGAGACCGAGTTCGTGCACAAGCCGTTCGCGGAGCTGCGGCGCTCTGGGATTGGCGCGCGACACCGAAGCGCGCGTGCGCACAGGCGTATCCGAAACAGACCGGCATGCTCGTCGTCGAGCAGGTCATTCCGAAGTCGCCGGCCGCGAGCGCGCTGCAGCCCGGCGACATCCTGGTCGAGGTCGGCGGCAAGCTGATCGCCGAGTTCGTGCCGCTGGCGGGCGCGCTCGACGACGCCGTCGGTCAGGAGATCAAGCTGGTCGATCGAGCGCGGCGGCCAGCGCATCGAGCGCTCGCTGCCCGTGACGAACTCTGAACGACATCACGCCGGACGAATACATCGAGTACGGCGACGGCGTGTTCCACAAGCTGTCGTACCAGCAGGCGCGGCACTTCTATCGGCCCGTGGCGGGCGTGTACGTCGCGAATCCCGGCTACGTGTTCGGCAAGGCCGCGATCCCGCGCGGCAGCATCGTGACGGCCGTCGACGGCAAGCCCGTCAACGACTTGAACGACTTCGAGCACGTGATCGAAGCCGCTCCGGCCGACAGCCAGATGACCGTGCGCTTCGTGACGTTCGACGAGCCGCAGAACGAGCGCCAGCGCATCGTGAAGAACGATCGCAGCTGGTTCCCGGCGCGCCGTTGCCACCGCGACGACACGCAGGGCATCTGGCCGTGCGCCGCGCTCGAGGCGAGCCCGCCGCGCGAGGCGCTCACGGCGAGCGCGGGCACCACGTTCCCGCGCCAGGGCGAGAAGCACGTCCAGGTCCTGTCGCCGTCGCTCGTGCTCGTGAATTTCGACATGCCGTACACGGTGTCGGGCGTTGCCGACCGCTACTACTACGGCACCGGGCTCGTCGCGGACGCGGAGCGCGGCTGGGTCGTCGTCGATCGCAACACCGTGCCGGTCGCGATGGGCGACGTGCGGCTCACGTTCGCGGGCACCATCGAGATTCCGGGCCGCGTCGAGTACATCCACCCGCTGCACAACCTCGCGGTCATCTCGTACGACCCGAAGCTGCTCGGCAACACGCCGGTCAAGAGCGCCACGTTCGTGACGAAACCGATCGTGGCCGGTCAGCAAGTGGCCGTCGTGGGGTTGAGCCCCGACTTCCGCACGCAGGCGCAATCGAGCGCCGTGGCCAGCGTCGCGGCCGCCTCGTTCCCGCTGTCGCGCACGCTGCGGTTTCGCGATACGAATCTCGACGTCGTGTCGCTCGTGAACGGGCCCACCGACTTCGACGGCGCGCTCGTCGACTTCCAGGGCCGCGTGCTCGGCATGTGGGCCAGCTTCGCGTACCAGACCGGCCGCGATCTCACGCAGGTCAACATGGGCATCCAGTCTGACGTGATCGTCGACATGCTCGAAGGCATGCGCCGCGCCCAGTCGCTGCGCTCGATCGAGGTCGAGTGGGCGCAGATGCCGCTCGCAACCGCGCGCAAGGTGGACCTGCCCGACAGCTGGGTCACGCGCTACGAAGCGCACAACCCCGAGAAGCGCGAAGTGCTGGCCGTCTCGACCAGGTTGCCGGCTCACCGGCCGCCGATTTCTTCAAGGCCGGCGACCTGCTGCTCAGCATCGACGGAGCGCTCGCGAACACGTTCCGCGAAGTCGAGCGGGCCGCGCAGCAGCCGACCGTCGCGGTCACGGTGCTGCGGAACGGCAAGGAAGTCACGGGCCGCGTGAACACGGTCGCGCTCGACGGCCTCGGCATCGAGCGCGTCGTGAGCTGGGCCGGCGCGCTCGTGCAGGCGCCGCATCGCGAGCTCGCCGTGCAGCGCGGCGTGGCGTTGAACGGTGTCTACGTCAGCTACTTCAACTTCGGCTCGCCGGCGAGCCGCTCGGGCTTGTTCGCGGGCCGCCGCGTCGTGGCCGTCGACGGGCAGCCGACGCCGGACCTCGATTCGTTCGTGAAAGCGCAACGGCGGTCGCGGACAAGGAGTCGGTGCGGCTGAACACGATGTCGTTCAACGACGTGCCCGAAGTCATCACGATGAAGCTCGATCCGGTGTACTGGCCGAGCTACGAGTTGCGGCGCGACGGCTTCGAGTGGCGGCGCCTCGAGCTGAAGTAACGGGGGTCACGTGGCGAAAGAGTCCGGCGGCATCGGCATGGGCGGCATCGGTTTGCGCTTCGTATTCGCGCTCGCGCTCGTGTGCCTGACCTGGAACCCCACGCGTTTCAACTACGTCGAGTGGGCCCTGCGCGCAGTGGCGCGAACATGGGGCCGCTCGTAGCGTTCGCGGGGCTCGTTATGCTGATGGGCTGGCTCTTCTTCTTGCGCACGACGGCGCGCTCGCTCGGCGTGCTCGGCATCGTGCTCTGCACGGCGCTCGCCGCCGTCGTGCTCTGGATACTGATCTACTACAACCTCGTGAGCACCGACAGCACGAAGCTGATCGCCTGGATCGTGCTGGTACTGCTCGCCGGCGATCCTCGCGGCCGGCATGTCGTGGGCGCATCTGCGCGCGCGCTGGTCGGGTCAGGCGACGGTCGACGAGGTCGATCACCACCGAGTCCGCGCGGCGCTTGCGTTGCGGGCACTGTGACCGGCGTCCTTGGCCTGAAGGCGCGGGCAGAGTGGGCTCATCCGAACGCGCATTCGAATGCGCAGCGCGTTTCCCGCAGTCGTCCGAGCTCTCGGCGCGTCGCTCGCGCTGGCGTCGCTCGTGCTCGCGTCCGCGGCCGAGGGTCAGAAGCTCTTCAAGTACAAGGACGCGAACGGCGTCTCGGTGTACACGGACCGCCAGCCGGACTCGGCGCAGCCCTACGAGCAGTCGAAGCTCACGAAGCGATTCGAGCCGCCCGAAGTGCAGCTGTTCCAGCGCGAGGACGACGCGGGCCTCGCGCTGATCGCCAAGAACACGTTCTACGCGCCGATCCAGCTCGCGTATCGACTGTCGCAGCTGCAAAACGTCGCGTCGAACACGCCGCGCGACGGCCTGACGATGTTACCGCCGCGCAGCGAGGTGCCGGTCCTCGAGGTCGGCAAGGCCGTGCCCGGGCAGAATATCGGCTTCCAGTACGAGTTCCAGTTCCTGCCGGGCGAGCCTAGGCGGAGCACACGCCCGCGCAGCCGTACCGGTTGCCGTTCGCGTTGTCGACGACGGTCTTGCGTGTCGCAGGCGTTCCCGGACACCAGGACGCACGGCGATCCGGCGAGCCAGTACGCGATCGACTTCGTGATGCCGATCGGCACGCACGTGTTCGCGGCGCGCGAGGGCGTCGTGATCGAGGTCGCGAGCGACTTCTTCGAGCACGGCACGGACCTGAAGGTGGACGGGCCGCGCGCGAACGTCGTCCGCGTGCTGCACGACGACGGCACGATGTCGCTGTACGGCCATCTGAACTGGAACACGATTCGCGTGGTGCCGGGGCAGCACGTGGCGCGCGGCGAATACCTCGCCGACTCCGGCAACACCGGCTTCACGACCGGCCCGCACCTGCACTTCGTGGTGCAGCGCAATCGCGGTGGCGCGCTCGTCTCGGTGCCAATCGAATTCGAGGGCCCCGCCGGCGCGCCGATCGTCGGTCCGCAGCCGCGAGCGCTACACCGCCCGTTAGGACGGTGCCAGGCCTTGCGCAGTTGCGCAGAACGGCCAGTGGCACGCACTCACGAACGATGGTAACGCAGCCGTTCTGTGCAACTGCGCAAGGCCTGGCACCGTCTTCACAGCTCGGCCGGTGAGGTGATCGGGGCGCGGCAGGTCATGCCGGTGCAGACGTAGGCGACGGGCGTGGCGCGCGGCACGCGCTCGGCGAGCAGGCCGGGCAGGGCGGTGTCGTTCGGGATCGCGAAGGCGAGGCGGTGCGGGTGGTAGCCGGCGTCGAGCGTGGGCTGCCACGCGGCGAGCTCGGCTGGCGTGCCGCGCACGACGACGAGCTCCGGCGGAGTGAGCGAGCTCGTCGAGAGCGCGCAGCAACGTCGCGTGGCCCTTCGGGGTAGCGGTCGACTGCGTGCAGCGCGGCGCGCACGGTAGCGTCGGCCGCGTCGAGGTAGCGCTGCTCGCCGAGCAGGTGGCCGAGCTGCACGAGCGCGACGGCGGCCACGCCGTTGCCGGCCGGCACGGCTTCGTCGGCGAATGGTTTCGGCTTGTGGATCAGCTGCTCGTGATCGTCGGCCGTGAAGAAGAAGCCGCCGCGCTCGTCCGCGAAGTGCGCGAGCAGCACGTCGACGAGCTCGCACGCGAACGTGAGGTCGCTCGTGCGCCAGCGGCACTGCAAGAGCTCGAGCAGGCCCGTGCGCGAGGAACGCGTAGTCGTCGAGATAGCCCGCGAACCGCGCGCGCCCGTCCTTGTACGTGGCTTTCAGGCGGCCGTCGGACCAGAGCTCGCGCGCGGACGAAGTCGACGGCGCGAGTCGCCGATTCGGCGAGGTCCGGCCGGCCGAGCGCGCGCGCCGCGCGGGCCATCGCGCCGATCATGAGGCCGTTCCAGCTCACGAGTAGCTTGTCGTCGCGGCCCGGCCACACGCGCTTCTCGCGCGCGGCGAGCAGCTTCGCGCGTGCGCTCGGCGAGCGTGGCCGTGTCCGCTTCGGCCGCAGGCGCCGCGGCGCACAGATGCCAGTGCTTGCCCTCGAAATTCGGCGGCCGCGTCGAGACCGTAGGCCACCTTCGCGACCCGGCTTTCCTCGGGCGTCAGGAGTGCGTCGAACTCTGCCGGCGTCCACACGTAGAACTTGCCTTCCTCGTGCTCGGAGTCGGCATCGAGCGTCGAGTAGTAGCCGCCGCGCGCGTCCTGCATGTCGCGCCGCACCCAGTCGGCCGTCTCGGCCGCCACGCGCGCGTACAGCGGCGTGCCGGTCGCGGCGTACGCGTTCGCGTACACAGAGAGCAGCTGCGCGTTGTCGTACAGCATCTTCTCGAAATGCGGGATGGCCCACTCGCGATCGACGCTGTAGCGATAGAACCCGCCGCCGAGCTGGTCGTACAACCCGCCTTCGGCCATGCAGTTCAGCGTGTGCGTGACCATCGTGAGCCCGTGCTCGTCGGCCTCCTTGCCGAGGCTCGCGTGCCAGTGCGCGAGCAGGAGCTCGAGGTTGCTCGGGTGTGGAAACTTCGGCGCGTCGCCGAAGCCGCCGTGCTCGTCGTCGAAGCTCTGCTCGAGCCGCGTGCGCGCGTGCTGCGAGCGGCGTGCGCGTGAGCGCTCCGAAGTCGTCGCCGCTGTGCGTGTCGACCTGGCCGAGCGCGTCGATCAGGCCCGCGCCGCGGCGGCGAATCTCGTCGCCCTGCGTGCGGAAGTAGCCGTCGACGGCCGCGAGCACCTCGCGGAACGCCGGCATGCCGTAGCGGCGGTCCTTCGGGAAGTACGTGCCGGTGAAGATCGGCACGTGCGTGTCGGGCGTGAGGAACACCGTGAGCGGCCAGCCGCCTGGGCGGCCGGTGTAGAGGTGATGCGCCGTCTGGTAGATCTTGTCGAGGTCGGGGCGCTCCTCGCGGTCGACCTTGATGTTGACGTAGAGCTCGTTCATGAGCCGCGCGGTGTCGTCGTCCTCGAAGCTCTCGTGCGCCATCACGTGGCACCAGTGGCACGCCGAGTAGCCGACCGACAGCAGGATGGGCTTGCCACTGTCGCGAGCCGCCGCGAGTGCTGTGGCGTCCCACGGCTGCCATTGCACGGGGTTCGCCGACGTGCTGCTTCAAGTACGGACTCGTCTCTTCGTCTAGCCGGTTGCGCATGCCTTGCACTATCCGCGAGGGCGTGACATGCCGCAACGCACCCGCTCGCAGTTCGACGTGGCCGTGGTGGCTGGTCGTGTCGCGGGGCCGCGGCTACACTGGGTGCCGGCTCGTGCAGCTGCTGGTGAATGTTGCTTGTTCCAGTACCCTGAATTCGATCCTGTCGCGATCAGTCTTGGCCCGCTGCAGGTGCGGTGGTACGGCCTCATGTACCTCGCCGGCTTCATCGTAGCGTGGCTCGGCATGCGTTCGCGTGCGCAGAAGCCGTGGAGCCACATCAAGCCCGAGCAGGTCGACGACATCGTGTTCTACGCCGCGCTCGGCGCCATCATCGGCGGCCGCATCGGCTACATGCTCGTGTACGGCACGCAGGAGCTGCTCGCCGATCCGCGCAGCATCTACCGCGTGTGGCAGGGCGGCATGTCGTTCCACGGCGGGCTCGCCGGCGTGCTGGTCGCCATGGGGATCTACGGCCGTTACGTGGGCCAGCGGTTCTTCGTGCTGGGCGATTTCATCGCGCCGTGGGCGCCGGCCGGCCTGATGCTCGGCCGCATCGGCAACTTCATCAACGGCGAGTTGTGGGGCAAGCCCACCGACTCGGCGTGGGGCGTCGTCTATCACGGCCAGGCACGGCACGCGAGCCAGCTATACGAAGCGTTCCTCGAAGGCCTCGTGCTGCTCCTGATCGTGTGGGGGTACACGCGCAAGCCGCGACCCACGATGGCGGCGTCCGGCGTGTTCCTGCTGGGGTACGGAGTGTTCCGCAGCGTCGTCGAGTTCGTGCGCGTGCCGGACATCCAGCTCGGCTATCTCGCGCTCGGCTGGCTCACGATGGGGCAGATTCTGTCCTTGCCGCTCATAGTCGCCGGTCTCGTGCTGCTGTGGCTCGCGTACCGCGGCGGCGCGGCGCCAGCGCCGGCGCCGGCATCGCCACCGGCCGCCGCCAAAGCCAAAGCGCGCCCGCTGATCGATGCGCCAGTATCTCGAGCTCGTGCGCGCGATCCGCGATCACGGCGCGCCCAAGGAAGATCGCACCGGCACCGGCACGCTCTCGCTGTTCGGTTACCAGATTGCGCTTCGATCTTGGCGCGGGCTTTCCGGTCGTCACCACGAAGAAGCTGCACATCCGCTCGATCGTCCACGAGCTCCTGTGGTTCCTGAAAGGCGACACGAACGTCGCGTACCTGCACGAGCACGACGTCTCGATCTGGGACGAATGGGCCGACGAGCACGGCGACCTCGGGCCCGTGTACGGCGCGCAGTGGCGCACGTGGCGCACGGCCGACGGCGGCCACGTGGACCAGATCCAGCGCGCGCTCGATCTGCTGCGCAAGGATCCGAACTCGCGCCGCAACATCGTGAGCGCCTGGAACGTGGGGGAGCTCGACCAGATGGCGCTGGCTCCGTGCCATGCGATGTTCCAGTTCTACGTCGCGAACGGGCGGTTGAGTTGCCAGCTCTATCAGCGCAGCGCCGACGTGTTTCTAGGCGTGCCGTTCAACATCGCGTCGTATGCGCTCCTGATCCACATGCTCGCGCAGCAGACGGATCTCGCGCCGGGCGAGCTCGTGTGGACCGGCGGCGACTGCCACTTGTATCTGAACCACCTGGAGCAGGTGGAGCTACAGCTCGCGCGCGTACCGCTGCCTCTGCCGAAGCTCGTGATCAAGCGCAGGCCGCCGAGCCTGTTCGACTACCGGTTCGAGGACTTCGAGCTCGTGGGTTACCAGGCGCACGCGCGCGATCAAGGCGCCGATCGCGGTGTGAGCGCGCTGCGCGCGTTAGGTGATGATCTCGATGCGCAACGTCTTCTGGCTGCGAGAAGGAGTCATTGCCGGCCGCTGTGGTCCGAATCGCGACGCCTGGAGCCCCGAGGAACTTGCGGGCGGCGGAATTGGCGCCATCCTTTCTGTCAACGACGGAGAGTTCGTCCGTTCTGAAGAACTCGTCGCTGCTGGTATCGACTACAGTTGCGCGCCCCTTTCAGATGCCGCGCCGCCTCAGTCCGGCGATCTCCAGGCGTGCGTTGAGGCCTTGCCGCGGGCCTTGCGATTTGCGCTCGGCTCAATCGAGTCGGGGCGCGGCGTGCTGGTGCACTGCAGCTCGGGCAAGGATCGAACCGGCATGTTTCTGACCTACTACCTGTGCGCTACGGAAGGCCTGACTCCAGCGCGAGCTGTTGAGGAAGTTAGGCGTGCCCGCCCTATCGCTTTGTCGGCCGAGGGCTGGGAGACATTTACCCTAGAGGTCCTTCGGGAGCTAGAGCGCCAGGTGGCCGGGCCATGTTGAAGCCCAACGTCCCGATCGAGCGGGTGGCGCTTCGCGGAAAGCGCGTCGCGCTCGAGCCGCTGAGTGCGGCCCACCTGCCAGGCCTCGCCGCCGCGATCGCGGACGGACAACTGTGGTCGATCCCGGTCACGCTCGTACCGCATCCGGACGAACTGCCCGAGTTCTTGAAGCAGGCCGAAACCCGCTACGCCGCGCAGCTCGAACGTCCATTCGCGACCGTTGATCTCGCGTCAGGCGCAGTCGTCGGGAGCACCAGGTTCATGGCGATCAACCGCGATCATCGGCGCGTTGAGATAGGCTTTACGTTCCTTGCACAGCAGTGGCAACGTTCCTACGTGAACACGGAGGCGAAGTACCTCATGTTGCGGCACGCCTTCGAAGAGTGGGGTTGCAATCGCGTGGAGTTCATAACGGACGTACTGAACACCAAGTCGCGACGGGCGATTCTGCGGCTCGGTGCCAATGAGGAGGGAGTGCTGCGCAGTCACATGGTCATGCGTGACGGGAGAATTCGCGATTCCGCGCTGTACAGCGTCATCGAGTCCGAGTGGCCACGGGTGAAGCTCGGTTTGGAAGCCAAGATGGCGGCAGACGGGGCGCTGCGCGAAACTGTCTGACTCTGGTGAAGGAACGCCGCTGGCGGCAAAAAGGCGGCGCCTGGCGTCACCGACAGCGCGCGATCTCGACTACTTTCTCGCCCCCGGTGGCTGGAGGCTGGAATGTCATTTAGGTCCATGAGAGAGGGCAAGCTTCTTTCGCAGGAAAAACTCGCTGAGATGAGCGGCTTGAGTCTCAGGACAGTTCAGCGCGTGGAGGCGGGACATAGAGTCAGCTATGCCTCGCTCAGAGCTCTGGCCGCCACCTTTGACATGGATGTCGATCTACTGGAGCAGGAGTTGTACGCAATGAACAAGCCAACAGACGACTTTGTCGAGATTCCGAAGTGGGTTCGGCTCTTGAATAGTGGGCTCTGGTATCAGGAACTGCGTCCGAGCCGACGGCAGGCACACATACTGGAGGCTTTCGCGATGGGGCAAGGCGTTGTTTTCCTCGTCGCGTCCTTTTTCGTTCACCCGGACTTCATCGTGACGTTGTTCCGAGTTGCCGCAGCGTTTTCGCTCGTGTGCGGCTACGGTTTGTCGTTGAAAAATCGCATCATCGATAGGTACAAGGCCTGGCCGGCCACCGAAATGTCCTGGCGCGAATGGAAGCCCGTTCGCACCCTGCGCGGCACCATTTTCGATTACACGTTTGTCGCCGTCGTGCTGATGTGCTTCTTCGCGGTCGTGTTCTGGCTGGCCAGGTGACGTTGGGCGCGCCAACGGAGCGCGAATATGAACACCGGGTTTCGCGGATCACGGACCGTACGCGGCATCAGCGCAGTCGCCTTGGCGCTCTTCGTTCTGGGGCACCTGGTCGTGATTACGTATTGGCGGCTCGAGGATCTCAGCGTTCACAAGTCGTTGGTCTTGTTGAGCGCACTCTGGGCCCTCGGAATCCTCGCGCTCGCGCTGCTCGCGCGGGCATGGAAGGACCGCTGAGCATTGCGAGCGCCAGTCCCCGGTCGTAGGCTAGGCAGCCACGTTCACTCCGAGGGGGAACTCCATGCGCCGCTTCGTGCTCGCTCTGCTGCTCGCCATTCCGTTCGCTGCGCCGCTGTCTGCGGCCACGGTCGACGGTCTCTCGATCAATTCGACGTCCGTCGGCTCCGGTCCGACGATCGTGTTCGTGCACGGTTGGACCTGCGACCTCTCGTCGTGGGACCAGCAGGTGCCGGCGTTCTCGAAGAAGTACCGCGTCGTCACGCTCGATCTGCCGGGCCACGGCAAGAGCCAGTTGCCGAAGGACGGCAAGCTCTCGATGAATCTGTTCGCGCGTGCGGTGGAAGCCGTGCGCGTGGAGAACAAGGCCGACAAGATCGTGCTCGTCGGTCACAGCATGGGCGCGCCGGTGATCCGGCAGTACGCGCACATGTTCCCGGGCCGTGTCGCCGGGCTCGTCGCCGTCGACGGTCCGCTCGACATGCGCGGCTTCCCGCCGCCGAACTTCAGCGCACCACCGCCGGTCACTGGCCCCGAAGGGCTCAAAACGCGCGAGACGATGATCCGCTCGATGTTCGTGCCGACCACGTCGCCCGCGATCCAGGACCATGTGCTGAAGATGATGCTCGGCGCTCCCGAAGCGACGGCTGCCGGTGCAATGGCCGCGATGTTCGATCCGGTCGATCCGCTGGACCGACGCGATCAACGCGCCGGCTTTGGAGGTCGTCGCGGGCACGGGACAGGTTCCAGACGTGCAGAAGACGCGCGAAGTGCTGCCGAATTTCGATGACACGCAGCTCGCGGGCACGGGCCACTTCCTGATGCTCGAGAAGCCCGCCGAGTTCAACCGAGAGCTCACGGCCTTCCTTGACAAGATCAAGTTCTGAGCACGGCGCAGAAACACTACGAGCAGCTGCTGGCGCCGATCTACGTTTGGATGGCCGGCGGCGTCGAGTCCGCGCTCGCGGCAGGCGCGCAGGATGTCGCGCCGCTCGTTCCGGGCGACGGCCTTGCGATCGATCTTGGCGCCGGCTTCGGCATGCACGCGATTCCGCTTGCGCGCGCCGGCTACGAAGTCGTCGCGCTCGACACGTCGCGCGAGCTGCTCGACGTGCTGCGTGCGAACAGCGCGGGGCTGCCGATTCGCACCGTCGAAGCCGATCTGCTCGACTTCCGGCGCCAGCGTGTCGACCGCCGCGTCGTTGATCGTCTGCCTCGGCGACACGCTCACGCATCTCGAATCGACCGACGACGTCGAACGTCTCGTGCGCGACGTGGCCGCGAGCCTGCGGCCCGGCGGGCGCTTCGTCGTCACGTTCCGCGACTACATGCACCCGGCCACGGGCGATGCGCGTTTCATCCCCGTGCGCAGCGACGCGAATCGCATCCACACCTGCTTCCTCGAAGAACAGCCCGATCACATGCTCGTGCACGACATCGTCCACGAGCGCGATGGCGCCGCGTGGCGCATGAAGGTCAGCAGCTACCCGAAGCTGCGGCTGGCGCCGGCCGCGGTCGCCGAAACGTTGCGCTACGCGGGCCTCGAGCCGACGGTCGCGCCCGGCGCGCGCGGCATGGTGCGGATCACCGCCGTGCGCGCGTGACGCACCTCGTGATGTTCGACGACCTGCGCTTCGACGACTTCCGCGACCGCGACGCAGTGCTTGCGTGCCTCGCCGTTGAGCTATAGTCGGGCCTATACGCAGCGGAGGCGCGATGGGTAAGACTCGGCTCGAAGCATTCAGCGATGGCGTCATCGCGATCATCATCACGATCATGGTGCTCGAGCTGAAAGTGCCGCACGGCGAGGATCTCGCCGCGCTCGTGCCGCTGATCCCGGTGTTCCTGAGCTACGTGCTGAGCTTCCTGTACGTCGGCATCTACTGGAACAACCACCACCACATGCTGCACACGGTCAAGACCGTGTCGGGCGGCGTTCTGTGGAGCAATCTGCACCTCTTGTTCTGGCTCTCGCTGTTCCCGTTCGCCACGGGGTTCATGGGCGAGAACCACTTCGCGCCGACGCCGTCGGCGCTGTACGGCGTCGTGCTGTTCGGCGCGGCGATCTCGTACACGATCCTGCAGATGGCCATCATCCGCTCGCAGGGTAAGGACTCGCTGCTGCACGCGGCGGTCGGCAGGCGACTGGAAGGGCAAAGTGTCGCTCGTCTTCTACGTGGTCGGCATCGCGTCGACGTTCATGGTGCCGTACGTCGCCGCAGGTGTTCTACGTGGCCGTCGCCTTCATCTGGCTCGTGCCGGACCCGCGCATCGAGCGCACGCTCGCGCATCGCGAATCATGAAACGGCTTGCGGTCGCACTCGGCGTGGCGGCCGCGGCGGTGGCGGGTGCCGCGTGGTGGCTGCACGAGCCCGCCGACGTGTCGCACGACGCCGGAACAGCCGCGCGTGCTCGCGCAGGCCGAAGTCGCAGCCGCGCCGGCGCCGGCGAGACTCGCCCGCAAGCCGCAAGCTCGACGAGCTGCGCACGATGTCCGAGAGCGTTCGCAACAGCACGTTCGTGATTGCGATTCGCGCCGCGGGCTTCATGTGCGAGGACGTCGTGGATGTCTATGCGGGCGCGGACGCGCCCGCGTGGCGCGCCCGGTGCCGCGACAGCCGCGCCTACTACGTGCGCGTCGCAGACGCAGGCGAGCTCGCCGTCGAACCGACGCTCGACTATTTCGACGGCGTAGGCGCGCCGCGCGTGGTCGAATTCGACGACCGTGGTCTGCGCGATCGCGCACCGGAGCCGCTCGAGCCGCGGCGCTAACGAACCCCATGCCCGCGAAGGCCACTCGCACCATCGACGTCCGCAGCCGCCAAGCGTGGCGCGCGTGGCTCGAACGCAATCACGCCTCGGTCGCCGAGATCTGGCTCGTGTTCCACAAGCAGCACACGGGCACGCTCGCCGTCGAATACGAGGCTGCCGTCGAGGAGGCGTTGTGCTTCGGCTGGGTCGACAGCCTCGTGCGGCGTCTCGACGAGGACCGCTTCGCGCGCAAGTTCACGCCGCGCAGGTCGGACAGCGTGTGGTCGGAGTCGAACCGCCGTCGCTACGCCGAGGTCGAGGCGCGCGGCTTGCTCGCACCGGCGGGTCGTGTGCGTCCCGCCGACGGGTCGCGTGCCGGATCCACCCGCACGCCGCACGTTCGCGAAGGTGCCGCCGTACATCGCGCGTGCGTTCAAGGCCGAGCCGCGCGCGTGGGCCACGTTCGAGAGGCTCACGCAAGAGCAGCGCCGCAAGTATCTCGGCTGGATCGAGGCGGCGAAGCGCGAGGACACGAAGATGCGGCGGCTGGCCGAGTCCGTGCGCCTGCTCAAGCGCGGCGAGAAGCTGGGTCTGAAGTAGCGGCCGCTCAGCGCTCGAACGCTTCCGTCACCGGCACCGAGCCGATGCGCTCGGCCGAGATCGCGAACGGCACGGCGGCGATCTCGCGGTCTTCCTTCACAACCTCGTCGGCCTTCGGCGTCGTGTAGGTGACCGGCGTCGGCGCGTCGCTCGTGAGCGTGGCGCGCATGCCTGCCGCGTCGCCGGTCACGATCGCGATCTTCAGGTCCTTGTACTGCAAGTGCTTCTTGATGGCCGCGTTGACGTCGTCGAGCGTGAGCTCGTCCATCATGCGGCGGAAGCGCGCGAGGTGGCCTTCGTCGTCGATACCGTAGAACTTGTCGTCCATCGCGTAACCGAGCCGCGCGGATGTCGTCTCCGCGAAGTGCAGCGAGTACTTCTTCAGGAACGTGCGCGTGAGCTCGAAGTCCTCGGCCGTCATGCCGTCGTCGACGAGGCTCTTCGAGCTCGCGCAGCGCCGCGCGCAGCGCAAACGGTGCATTCGCGTTCGGCAGCGTGCGGATCCATATCTCGAACAGTTGCGCTCGGCGCGGCACGTTCACGGGCGGCATCGTGCGCTCGCCGCCCTCGGGGAACGCCTCGATGTACGAGTAGTCGCCGTAGTTCAGCCCGCGTACCTCGCGGATCACGTGGAACAGGTGGCTCGACTGGTTGCGGTGCTCGCCGAGCCAGGAGTTCGCGATCCACAGCGCGTAGAAGTCACGCTCGCCGCGATGCACGTCGATCGGGAAGCCGAAGCTGATCGAAGCGTCGGCGCCGGGCTTGTCGATCAGCACCGCGGAACGATCGCCGGTCGTGGCGGGGGAGATCGCGGGTGGCGCAGTGGGGCCGCCGGCCGGCAGGCGCTTCAGCGCTGCCTTCATGCGCGCGACGACCGCGTCGTCGAACCCGCCGCCGACTCCGAGCAGCACGTTGCCGGCCGTGTAGTGCTGGCGGTAGAACGCGCGCACGTCGTCGAGCGTGACGGCTTTGAGCCCCGCGACCGTGCCTTCGGTCGGGTGCGCGTACGGCGTGCCGCGGAACGCGAACGCGTTCAGCGCCGCCTTGCCGAGCTCCTCGTCGGAGGAGTAGCGCAGCGTGTTCTCGAAGCTCGTTGACGGCGTCGCTGCGCACGCGGTCGAAGTCCGAGGCCGCGAACTTCGGGTGCAGGAACGCGTCGGTGAAGAGCTCGAGGTAGGCGTCGAGATTGTCGCGATGCACGCGGCCCGTCAGCGTGCTGCGCTCGCGATCGACGCGGATCGAGTAGCTCGCGGCCAGCGGGTACAGCGCGGCGAGGATCTGGTCGAGCGAGCGCGCTTCGGTCGCGGCGTCGGTCAGCATCTGGCCCGTCAGGAACGCGAGCCCTTCTTTGCCGGGCGGGTCGTTCTGCGAGCCGACCGCGAATTGCAAAGAGAACGAAATCGTCGGGTCGGCGGAAACGGGCATCAGCACCACGGGCGAATCCTCGGTTGAAGTGGGGGCGGGCGGCGGCGCGCGGCCGCAGCCGGCGAGCGCCAGCGCCCCGCACGCGGCGGCGATGAGAGCTGCGCGCGTCACTGGCGCGACCGGAGCACGCCTACCGTGCGTCGCGCCGGTTCGAGATAGCGCTGCGCGGCGGCCTGCACGTCGGCCGGCGTGATGGCCGCGTAGGTGGCGTAGAGCTGATCGATGCCGGTCAGATCGCCGCTCACGGCGAGGAACTGCGCGAGGCGCGCCGCGACGGACTCCGGCGTCTGCAAGCTCATCAGGAAGCCGTACTTCAGTCGCTGCTGGAGCGCCGCGAGGCGCGCGGCATCCGGCGGCGCGGCGCGGTACTCGGCCACCGTGGCGTCGATCACGCCGAGCACGTAGTCGATCTTGGCCGGATCCTTGATGCGCGTGTGGATGTCGAGCAGGTGACGGGTCGCGGTGGAACGAGCCGCTTGCGTCGAGGTGCTCCACGACCTGCTCCTCGAGCACGAGCTTGCGGTACGTCGCGCTGGTTTCGCCGAACGCGAGATCGGCGAAGAGGCCGATCGCGACGACCGATTTGTCGGCGGGGTCGTAGGCCGGCAGCTTGTACACGACGCGCATCTGCGGCAGCGTCTGGCCGTCGTACTGCACGTCGACGCGTCGTTCGGCCTTCTGCTCGGGCTCCACCGGAATCTGCGGCGGCACGTAGCCGCGTTGCCATTGGCCGTAGTACTTCTCGACGAGCGGGAACACCTGCGCCGGTGTCACGGCGCCTGCGATGAACAGCACCGCGTTGTCGGGCCGGTAGTAGCGCGCGAAGAACGTGCGCGAGTAGTCGTACATCTTCGGCATCGCGGCGATGTCGCGCTCGTAGCCCATCGTCGTGTGGCCGTACGGATGTTTTTCGAACGCGGTGGCCACGAGTTGCTCGTCGAGCGTGAAGTCGGGGCTCGGTGCGGTCCTTGCGGTACTCGCCGTACACGGCGCCGGCCTCGGTTTGGAACGCGCTCTCGGCGTACTTCAGATTCTGGAACCGATCGCTCTCGAGCTCCATGACGCGCTCGAGGTCCTCGGCCGCCATCGTGAAGTGATACGCGGTGTGGTCGTCCGTGGTGTACGCGTTCGTGTCGGCGCCGATCGTCGTCACGATGCGGTTGTACTCCTCCGCCGGGAAGCGGTCCGTGCCGCGGAACATCATGTGCTCGAAGAAGTGCGCGAAGCCGGTGTGGCCGGCCTCGTACTCGTCGCGCGAGCCCGTGCGCACGACGGTCCAGTACGCGACGAGGCCGTCGCTTGGCATCGGCATCACGATGACTTTGAGACCGTTCGCAAGCGTGCGCGTCTCGGTGGGAAATGGAATGATCGGTTTCACGGCGGTGGTCTCTTGGCTGAAGCTCGGCGCGCCCATGAGCAAGCCGCACGCGAGGAGAGCGGCGGCGAGGCGGCCGAAGAGGAGGGGGCGGGTTCGCATCGGCCGGATTAGACCACAGCGCGGCGGGCGCGAGCCACGGACCAGCGCACGGTGCTCGCGGGTTTCGGTGCCCCCGCGGCTTTTCTTGACGGCGGGAATATCGGACACTCGGCCTAGCGCCTGCGGGTGCTCGGGGCGGTCTCCAGGATTATTCGCCGGATTCGTCCAAATGCGAAAGCGACATTTCTGTCCAATACATCAAAGTTAGCGCGCAACTGAGGAGCCATCGCGATGCATGCTGGCCGACTCGTTTCGCTTCTTCGTGTTGTCAGCGTTAACAGGCGGTAGCACGCTTGGCGCGCCTCTTTCGTACACGTGTGAAGTCGCGCATGTCTACGACCTGTCACCAGATGGGCAGGATCGATTAACGTCCTCCTGGACGGCGATTGAAAGGCGGTTATCTTCAGTTTCGCGCAAGTACGGGTGAGATCGTCGGAGAAGTCGTTCCGCTCGCGTGCCGAAAAGGTTGGCGTACGCTCGGCGTGCTCTCTCGCGTACTTCTTTCAACGGCAGTAGAGTTTCGAGGTTCGTCCGACGGTGACCGCAGATTCAGCTTATCGGCTCGAGGTTCATGCCGGAACCGTTGAGCCGTTCGCGCCTTTTCATGGAGTCGCGCTGGCATTGTCAGCTGGGTCATGTCGTAGCAGCGGCGAGCGCGCACCGACATAAAGATGCTCTGTGTTACGCGCATCGCGCGTCGCTGATTTGCGGCGTTAGGCGCATATCAGCGATGTACTTTCTCGTCTATAGCATGCTGCTCCGGTGGTTTCGCGTGAGCGGTCTCGTGCACGTTCATCGCGTGCAGCGCAGTTCAGTCCGCGAGCTTCGGACAGCTTGTGCTCAAGTTCCGCAGTGCGCTAGGGACGTCTGGCAGTACTGACCTCGTCGCTCATTCTTGCTAACTCTGGGTCATGGGCACGCGCGCGGCATATGGTTCACTGCGCCGCACAGTCGCATTCAGTGTCGCTAGCATTCGGTGCAACTTCGACGATGCACGGCTAGGCCTCGTGGCTAACTGCGAAGTGCCGCGACGTCCGCTCCTGCGTCGGCGTCGGCGTACGCGACAGCGAGCTCAAGATGCGGCGCAGTGCCAAGCGCCTAACAAGCAAATGCAGCGAGCGCGCACCGACCATAAATGTGTTCTGGGTTACGCGCATCGGCGCGTCGCTGATTTGCGGCGTTGAGCCTGTAGAAAAACCCCCGGCGAGGCGTTACGGTCGAAGAGCCCGGCAAAACGGCTTCGTAAAACGCGCTGTGCGCGACGATCAACATGTCGGCAATGGTTGAAAGACCCCGGAATATGCTCTCAGTTGTTTCACGCCGAGTTTTTCTACAGCCTCGTTAGGCGCCAGTTTGATGGCTGCGCTTCGATGAAGATACGCACCGCGACGTCCAGCGATCTAGAAGCGATCCGACGTTGTGTCGATTCCGCCTTCTCCTGTTACACGGAGCGCATCGGTAGACCGCCTTCGTCGATGACGAGAGAGTTCCTCCCGCTCATTGAGTCGGGGGAGGTCTATGTTTGCGAACGTGATGGCCAGCTGGTGGGTACCATGACCGCTCACCGCGAGGCCAGAACATCTGGAGCTCAGTTCGGTTGCTGTGGAGCCTTCGTTACAACGACAGGGCGTTGGCAAACATCTGATGGCATTTGCAGAAGAGGTCGCGCTGCGCCGAGGGATCAGAGCGCTTAGGCTCTACACGAATGCCGCCCTTCCGGAGGTTGTGGCGTACTACGAGGGACGGGGATATAGGGTAGTCGAGCGCGGGGCCAGCGGTGCTTACGATCGCATTCATCTCGAAAAGCAGTTGCCTCGTGCCAGCGCCTAACAAGCAAATGCAGCGAGCGCGCACCGACCATAAATGTGTTCTGGGTTTGGCGCATCGGCGCGTCGCTGATGCGCGGCGTTGAGCCTGTAGAAAAAACCCGAAAATGAACCAGCTTCGCGACTCGCGCAACGTTTTTGCGATTTCGTCGATACGAGTAGCGCGTCGCGTTAGCGGCACGCTCGTCGATTCTCGGCGTGTTTTGTTAGTCGACTGGTGCGCGCCGCCTGCTTCAAAATCAGCGTGGCTTATACGGCTCTATATTGGAAGTGATTTCCTTCGCGGGGTTTTTCTACCGGCTCGTTAGGCGTCGCAACCACCGTAGTCGGAGCACCACGCTTGTTCTCGCACATCTTCGTCGGCGTCAAAGACTTCGATCGCGCGCTCGCGTTCTACAGAGCGCTGATGCCGATCCTAGGTGCGAAGGAGCGCTTCTGCGAGAAGAGTCGTCCCTGGGCTGGGTGGCAGTCCGAACCAGGGCCGAGGCCTCTCTTTCTCATTGGCAGCCCCTACGATGAACAAGCGCACGCGGTGGGCAACGGCCAGATGGTAGCGTTCCTGGCGGAGTCCAGGGTCATCGTCGAGCAAGCTTATGCAGTTGCCCTGGCGAACGGCGGAACGTCGGAGGGCGCACCGGGCTTGCGGCCCGAATACCACGCCCACTACTACGGTGCGTACTTCCGCGACACCGAGGGCAACAAGGTCTGTGTCGCGTGTCACTCCGCATCAGCGTGAGCACCTTGATGCCAGCGACGCCTAACAAGCAGTTTGAGCGGACGGATAAAGTGCCACAAACTACTTGTCGGCGTGCGGCCGCTCAACTCAGTCGTTAGGCGACCCGATGACGTTTCATGCGAACCTGACGTCGTCCTCGATGTTCGGCCGTAGAGGAACCATCGCGGTCTTCGGCGCAACATTGATGCTGATGTCATCTCCTGCGTTTGCTCTAGGCGATCCCGCTGTCATGTTATGGATCGGTGCTGGTGTATTGGTGCAATTTGCGCTCGCCATGTTCGTCTTCTTCGCGAATCTATTCAGGCGCGCGCTACCAGCGGTGTTGATTGGCTACTCGCTTCTGCTGGTGCTGGTTTGGAGTTGGGCATGGCAATCGCGCGCGCCTGACGCCCTTGTTGGTCTGGTACTGGTTTTCGCGCCAGCTGTCGGTGTCGGTGCCTTCGCCTGGGTTGCGAAGCGTAGCTCGTTGAGAGCGGATTAGATGTTAGCAAGGCAAGAAGCGTGGTCGCAGTCGCCTAACAAGCAAATGCAGCGAGCGCGCACCGACCATAAATGTGTTCTGGGTTACGCGTATCGGCGCGTCGCTGATTTGCGGCGTCGTGCGTCAGTGAGCCCGAAAGACTGCCAACTTTGAGATGAGCGAAACTCTAGAGGCCGTTAAGCGGCTGGTTGCGGGCGGGGATTTCCTGATCTCCGAGCACGGCTACGAGGAGATGGCGAACGATGCCATCGCTGTTCGCGACGCTGTGAATGGGGTCCAAGACGCAGTCGTGGTTGAGGATTACCCTACGTTCCACAGAGGGCCGTCGGTGCTGGTGCTAGAATCCGATTCGGTTGGCCGACCTATCCACATCGTGTGGGGAATTCCTCAAGGCCAGGACCGCCCAGCTGTGCTAGTAACGGCATATCGACCCGATCCGAGACGGTGGACTAACGGCTTTCTCGCGAGGCTGAAATGAGCAGTCGCAAACGCACGAAATTCGTACACGTTGGGCGCTACGTAGCCGAGGTCGATGTAGAGCTTGTCGAGGACGAGACAGGGTGGTCCCCCTACCTGAAGCCCGAGGACGCCTACAAGCTAGACGACGTGCGCGAAGCACTGAGCCGTGGCGATGTAGAAGCCGCATCCAGAGTAGCGAGGGTCTACGAGTTGCGTCCCGTCGCGTCGCGCTGACGCACAACGAGCGCATGCAGCGGACAGTTCAAAGTGTCACGCGCCTTGCATGCGCAAGGCGCGCGCCACTTCGCCCTGCCGCTGATGCCAGGGCGGATTTCGATCGCGGCAAGGCCCGTCGCCTTTGAATCACTACGCTTCGCCGGCATTTTTAGCTGAAGACTTTGAGCGAGGCTCAAAGGCGTTCGCCGGATCGCGCCATAGCATCGATCTCGAGCATCGAGAGGTGATGCGCGAATGTTTGGCGGAGTTATCAACTATCGTTCCGCTGTACGACGTCAGCCTTGAAGTGAGCGAGTAGCTGGCTCCGCCCGCCATGTGCCTGAGCGGTCGGGGACATAGGTGACACTTCGGAGCAACAAGCGCGTGGTGGCACCCTTGTAACGGGTTGCACCGCACGGTGGTCAGCCGCAACTAGGGCTAGCAGGTCGTTGAAAAAGTGTTTTCGATGGTTTGATTCATCGCATGACTACCAATCAATGACTTGCGAAGCACGAATCGCCGCCTCGACCGTCTCGAAATCCTTTTTCAACGACCTGCTAGTCGGTGATCGCAGGTATCGTCAATACTGCCAGCCATTGTCGGTCGTGGGCCGACGGTAACCCCGATCGTCATGCGACAACCCTTCCGCATCAGTAACGGCCTGCGCTACCGCTTGCTTCGCGCAGCGGTCAACGACCAGCGTTGGCTCGATCAGCTGCGGCGGAGCGTCTATCGAGAACTCTTCATCGCGACCTTCGGAAGTTGGGATGAAGCACGCCACGTGCGCGACACCAACGAATGCTGGGACCGCGGGCAGATCTCCATCATCGAGGTCGGCGGAGAGCGCGTGGGCATGATCGAAATTCTCGATCAAACGGGTTTCGTCGAAATCGGTGAAATGCAGATCCAACCTTCGCATCAGAATCGCGGGATCGGTAGCCGGATCCTGAGTGACATCGTGGATCAGGCACACAAGCGCGGCAAAACCGTCAGGCTATCGGTAGCCTTGAACAACGCGCGTGCGTACGAGTTCTACCAGCGCTGCGGCTTTCAACATGTGGCGCAGACTGAAACCCACAATCAGCTCCAGTGCGAGCCGTAGTGGCATGGCGACTCGATCAACCATTGCAGCGATCATCCTTGTGGTCCTCATCGGGCCCGTTGTCTACGTGTTCGCGAGAGCACAGGCCCTACACGCGGGGTTCGAGCGAGTCAGCGTTGGGGATACTGCTCTGGCTGTAAAGCACGCCATGGGAGCTCCCATGAGTGAGCTGAAGGCGAGTCTGTTTCCGGGCGCTGAGATCGAATACCGCTACTCGGTTTGGCCTTTTCCGACCGTCTGGGTTGTGGGATTCGCCGGTGACAAGGTCGTGGACAAGTCCGAACGGCAGTCGCCATGAACAAGGTATGAAGTATCGCGATGACACAGCCGCCGGCGGATCTGACGCTCGTTAGCGCAAAGACGCTCGCGCACTACAGTGAGCGCGCGGTCGAGTTCTGGAACGGCACTCGCGACCATGACGTGACGCAGAACATCGACGCGCTGCTGCGACACGTACGCGGCGCGCCGCCGTTGCGCATACTCGATTTCGGCTGTGGCCCTGGGCGTGACTTGGCGGCGTTTCGTGCGCTGGGCCACGAGCCGATCGGCCTCGAGGGTTCGGCGCCGTTCGCCGCCATGGCACGCGAGCACAGTGGCTGCGAGGTCTGGGAGCAGGACTTCCTCGCGCTGAAGCTTCCCTCCGGCCGCTTCGACGGCATCTTCGCCAATGCGTCGCTGTTCCACGTGCCAGCTCAAGAGCTGCCGCGTGTATTGAGAGAGCTGCACGCGGCGCTCAAGCCCGACGGCGTTCTCTTCGCTTCGAACCCGCGGGGAAGCAACGAGGAGGGCTGGAATCGCGGCCGGTACGGCGCGTATCACGACCTCGAAGCATGGCGCACGTTTCTGAAAGCGGCGTCGTTCGCAGAGTTGGAGCACTACTATCGCCCGCCGGGGTTACCCCTCGAGCAACAGCCTTGGCTCGCAAGCGTGTGGCGCAAGTGCGATGTGCCGCGACACCCGACGTTATGTGACAAATTCGTCGAATCGCCTGATTTGAGCATTGACGACTGAATTTGGCGGATCTACGGTGGGCCGATGAAACCCGACCAAACGAGCGTTGAGGAACAAGCCGCTCAGTTGTCACATCGAGAGAGCGCGCGGCTGGCTCTTCGGTTGATTGAGAGCTTGGAGCCCGGAGAAGACGAGGACGTCGACGAGCTTTGGCTGAACGAGGCGGAGCGTCGTCTTCGGGAGTATGACAACGGCGGCACTCACGCACAGGACGCCGAGGAGGCGATCTCCGAGATCGAGCGTCAGCTGACATGACGCGAGTGCGCCTCCTCCGAGAAGCGGAGGAGGAGCTGCGAGCAGCGGCCAAGTTCTACGAGGAGAGCCGCAAGGGTTGGGGCGCGCGCTGATTCACGAGGTGCGCCGTGCGCTTGGGTTTATCGCTGAGCAACCGTTGGCGGCGCGAGTGGCGCGTGGTGAAGTTCGAGTCCGAACGATCGCGCGGTTCCGTACCGAATCTACTATCGCGCGAACCCAGAGGAGAGATCTTGGTTATCGCCGTCGGCCACCGGCGGAGAAGGCCGGGATTTTGGCGGGCGCGTAGCTAGCCCTAGCGCACGACGCCCGGCTTGCCGTCCACGACGTCGAACGCCGCGAGCACGTGCGTCGGCGAGTCCTCGCGCTTGATGTCGTCCACGGCCACGAGATCCGCGTGCAGCCGCTCAGGTCTAACCGACAGACGCAGGTAGCCGCGCGCGTCGCTGCGCGCGAGATGCACGTTCGGGTTCTTCGGCCGCCACGCGTCGAAGCCCTGCTGCGGTCGGCCGACCGAGCTGATCGACGTCGTCACGAGCTCGGTCGCCACGATGCCGGAGTCGGGCTCGCCGGCGCGCGTGTTCACGTCGTTGACGAGAAACGCGTGGATGTCGCCGCTCAACACGACCGGATTCGAAGGCTTGCGCGTCGCGAGGAAGTCCACGAGCCGGCCGCGTGCCGCGGGATAGCCGTTCCAGTTGTCGGCCCAGTAGCGGCGTTCCTTGTCGGGGCTCTCGTCCACGTGCGCGAACAGCGTCTGCTGGCCGAGCAGGTTCCAGCGCGCGCGGCTCGCGCCGAGCGCGTCCTTCAGCCACTGCTCCTGCGCGGCGCCGAGCATCGTGCGCTCGCCGGCGTAGAGCTCGGGGCACGGCAGCACGAGCGGGCCGTTGTCGCACGCCTGCGTCGAGCGGTACTGGCGGCCGTCGAGCATGCTCAGGTTCACGAGCGTGCCGAACGCGCGCGTCGTGTAGTGCCGCTGGCGGCCGTCGAACGGCACGAACCGGTGCGGTAGCGGCAGGTGCTCGTAGTGCGCCTGGTACGCGGCCGCGCGGCGCGAATGAAACAGCGCCGGCTCGAAGTCGAGGTAGTGATCGCCAGCGTAGTCGTTCGCGACCTCGTGATCGTCGCCGACCAGCATCCACGGGCTCGCTGCGTGCGCGGCTTTGAGATTCGCATCGGACTTGTAGATCGCGTAACGCAGCCGATAGTCCTCGAGCGTGATCGCCTCGGGCGCGTCGTGCGAGCGCACGGCGCGTTGCCCGCGGCCCTCGTAGATGTAGTCGCCCACGTGCACGATGAGATCGGGCCGTTCGGCCGCCATCGCGCGGTAGGCCGCGTACGTGCCTTGCTCGTAGTGCTGGCAGCTCGCCACCGCGATCCTGATCTCCGCCGGCGTCGCGTCGCGCGCGGGCGCGGTGCGCGTACGGCCCACGGGGCTGCGTGCGCCGCCACTCGTGAAGCGGTACCAGTAGTCGCGGCCGGGCGAGAGCCCCGTGGCCTCGACGTGCACGGAGTGCGCCCACTCGGGCGTTGCGTACGCGGTGCCGCTGCGCTCGATCTGTTTGAAGGCGTCGTCGCCCGCGACTTCCCAACGAACCTCGACCGGCGCGTTCGCCATGCCGCCGCCTGGCGCGAACGGCTCGGGCGCGAGCCGAGTCCAAAGCACCACGGCATTCGGCTCCGGGAAGCCGGACGCAACGCCGAGCGTGAACGGGATCCGCCGCGAAGCGCGGCTCGGCCGCGCGGCTTGCGAACGGCTTCAGTAACCCGGCGGCGGCGAGACCGACACCTGCGCCGACGAGCGAACGACGGGATAGCGGCATGTGAGGCTCCGAAATAGACAGCCGCAGCAAGCGGCGGCCGCGATTATGATGAGCGGAATTCTACGCCCGTCCTTTGCAGGAGAGTGACCGATGAATCACGCAGTCATGACGATCGCGGTCGTCGGCACGGGCGACATGGGCAGCGCCGTCGGCGGGGCGCTCGTGCGCGCCGGCTACCGCGTCGTGACGGCCGGACGAGGGCCGCAGCGGCGCGTCGCGTGCGCTGGCCGCGAAGGCTGGCATCGAGGATTTGGGCTCGCTCGCGGCCGTGGTCCGTTCCGCGGCGCTCGTGCTGTCGATCGTGCCGCCGGCCGCGGCGCGCGGTTTTGCGGCCGAGACCGCGCTCGCGATCCGCGAGACCGGCGCGCGGCCGACGTTCGTCGACTGCAACGCCGTGGCGCCGGCCACGGTGCGCGCGATCGAGGCCACCGTCGTGCCAACCGGGCGCGAGTTCGTCGACGTCGGCATCGTGGGTCGGGGCCCGAGCCCGGGTGGCGAGCGCACGCGGTTCTACGTGTCGGGCGCCGCGCGTCGCGCCGTGCTCGATCTCAAGGTGTCGGAGCTCGAGCTGATCGACTTGGGCCCCGAGATTGGCACGGCCTCGGCGCTGAAGATGACCTACTCGTCACTGAACAAAGGCACGGACGCGCTGCTGACCGCCGTGCTGCTCGCGGCCGAGCGGCTCGGCGTACGGGCGGCGCTCATGCGCGAGCTCGCGGGCAGCCAGGCCGAGGCGCTCACGCGCATGCGCGCTCGCGTGCCGTTCCTGGCGGCGACGGCCGCGCGTTTCGCGCCAGAGATGGCCGAGATCGCGGCCACGTACGAGAGCGTGGGCGTGACGCCGGAGTTTCATCGCGGCGCCGAGTGGCTCTATGCGCTGCTCGCGACCACGCCGCTCGCAGCCGAGACGCGCGCGACGCAGCCGCGCGAGCGCTCGCTCGACGCCGCGCTCGCGGTATACGTCGCGGCGCTCGATCGTGCGCCGCAGTCCGAACGGTGATCACAATTCTGCGAAGCAGGTGTCGGGTGGCTGATCGCGACGGGCGTATGCTCTACCGATGGCTACTGAACCCGCGGACGCTCTCGTGCTATTCGGTGCTACCGGCGATCTCGCGCACCGCAAGATCTTCCCGGCCGTTCAAGGGCTGATCGAACGAGGCGTCGACCTGCCGGTCATCGGGATCTCCAGGGCGGGCATGAACGACGAGTCGTTCGTCGAACGTGTGGCCGATGGCCTCGCGCGTTTCGGCGATCCCAAGGATTCCGCAGCCAAGCGCAGGCTGTTCGAGAACCTCCGATACGTCGACGGCGACTACCGAGACGCCGCCACCTTCGAGCGAGTGAAACAAGCGCTCGGCAAGAGCAAACGTCCGCTCTATTACCTCGCGATTCCACCGAGCCTGTTCGAAACGGTGATCCTGGCTCTGAAGTCAGCCGGCATCTCCGACGGCGCGCGCGTCGTGGTCGAGAAGCCTTTCGGCCGCGATCTGCAAACGGCCGCGCAGTTGAATCGCGTATTGCACAGCGTGTTCGCTGAGTCGGCCGTCTTTCGGATCGATCACTACCTCGGCAAGGAATCGGTCCAGAATCTGCTCTACTTTCGTTTCGCGAACGCTTTCCTCGAGCCCGTCTGGAACCGCGACCACATCCGCAGCGTGACCATTACGATGGCCGAGACGCTCGGCATGGAAGGCCGCGGCCGATTCTATGAAGAGGTGGGCGCGATTCGCGACGTGGTCCAGAACCATCTGTTGCAGGTCGTTACCCACCTGGCCATGGACGCACCCGTCGGCCGCGGTGTCGACGGGTTGCGGGACGAGAAGAACCGCGTGCTGGAGTCCATTCGTACCGTGACCGGCGCCAGCCTCGTCCGCGGTCAGTACGACGGCTACCGCGAGGAGCCGGGCGTGCCGGCCGACTCCGATGTCGAGACTTATGCGGCGATGCGGCTGCACCTCGACTCCTGGCGTTGGGCGGACGTCCCGTTCTACATCCGTGCCGGCAAGCGCCTGGCAGCCACTGCGACCGAAGCGCTCGTCGAGTTCAAACATCCGCCGAAGCAGGTGTTTGCCGAGGAGATCGCAGACGGGGGCAACTACCTCCGCTTCAGGCTCGGTCCGGATCGCATTGCCATTGCTATCGGTGCTCGCGCCAAGAAGCCCGGTGTCGAGCTCGTTGGCCAAGACGTCGAGCTCTACGTCGCCAATAGCGGCGAGGACGAGATGGGCGCCTACGAGCGGTTGATTGGCGACGCCATCGCCGGCGACACGACCTTGTTCACGCGCGAGGACGCGGTCCTTGAGAGTTGGCGGATCATCGATCCGCTGACCCGCATGAAGACGCCCCTGCATCGCTACGCGCAGGGAAGCTGGGGCCCGGAAGAGGCCGACCGACTCGGCGAGTCGGGGCCTCGCTGGCGCGCACCGGCCGCGACCTGAAGCCAGTCGAGGTTTGCGCCTCGAGAGGCAGGCTACCCGTTGACGATCGCCTTCAGGCGCGCTACGTCACACATGGCGATCGAGTGCGCGACGTGCAACGCAGCTCGTTCCGCCTCGCCGTGCTGGTAGTCCTTGCTGAAGCCGCCGGCGCCGGCGCGCATCGAGAGCGTGTCTCGACACCAATCGGCGGCGGATTGCGCGGCGACTAGCAGAGGCTTGGCTTCTTCGCTCTTCATCAGCGGTGCTCCGACTCGAGGGGCGTTGGTGCTTGCTCAGCGCTTCTTCTTGGCTTTCCGACGCGCGGCGGGCTTGGGCGACGCGCGCTTCTTCTTCTTGGCAGGGGCTGCTTTCGGCCGCGTCAGCACCTTGTGGATCGGGACGATTTGCGGCGGGCCGGTGTCGATACCGAGCTTCGTCAAGATCGGCATCAGCGTCTTGCCGAACTTGTCGAAGGCGGCTTGCGACGTCCAGACGTCGAACACCGACAGCTTGTCGGCGCTGCCGAAGCAGGCGTGATAGGAGCGTCCGGAAGGATGACCCGCGCCGGCCTGCCGCAAGAGCGCGATGCACTCGTCGTATTTTGCCGCGGACATAGCCGCGGGCGAGAAATAGACCCCGATCGCCATGGTTGGATTCCTTGATGGGTCGCCGGCACGGTCGTGCCCGCGGCGCTGGTGCGCTACCGAACACTAGCCCCTATGGGGGGCAGCCGCAATCGAATTCGCTGCGCCGGGTGTGCCGGTCAGCTGAACATGCTCTTGTACGCTTCGACGAACTGCTTGGTCGTCAATGGCGCGCGGCCGACGATGTCCCTGATCGGCTGCGTCGCTTCGGTCGAGAACGCGCCGTTCTCGGCCGCGCGCGACACGGCCACCAGGTGCGTCACGAGCCAGTCCGGCAGGTTGCGTGCACGCATGCCTTGCTCGGCCTGCTCGAGGGTTGCGGCGACGAACGTGACGGGCTTGCCGAGCACCTGCGAGAACACCTTGGCGAATTCTTCGAGATTGGTCAGCACGCCCGTGAACTCATAGACCTTGCCCGCGTGCTTGCCCGGATCGCGCAGCACGCGCGCGGCGAGGGCGCCGGTGTCGCGCACGTCGATGAACGCCAGCGGCAGTTGTGCCGGGAACGGCATGATCATCTTGCCGTCGGTCTTGATCGACGTCGCCTGCCCGAACGTGTTCTGCATGAACAAGCCGGGGCGCAGGATCGTCCAGCGCAGGCCGCTGCTTTTGAGGGCCTCTTCGACGGCATAGTGGCCGCGGCCCACGACGGATTCCGCGTTCGGACCGACGATCGCCTTGCCGCCGGACACCTTGACGAAGTATTTCGCGCCCGCCGCCTTGGCAGCCTCGAGAATGTTGATCTGCTGTTCGTCGGCCTGCGGGTTGTGCCCGGTCACCACGAACACGCTCTTGACGCCTTGCAGCGCCTTTTCCATCGCGGAGCGATCGGTGATGTCGGCAAGGGCAGTGCGCACGTCCTCGCCGAGCACTTCGCGGGCCTTGTCCGAGTTGCGCACGATGCAGAGCGGGCTCTCGCCGAGCGCCAGCAGCTCCTTGACCGTCGCTCGCCCCGTGTTACCTGTCGCGCCGAATACCGCAATCATTGTTCGCTCCTTGGTTCAATCTGCAGCTGCAGATCATACCGGGATCTCAGCTGCGGTCCGGGTACTCGTAGAACTTGAACGTGGCGCCGGGCGTCCCGTGAACGTAGACGCCGCATTTCTCCCAGCTAGCCGGCACCGTCCAAGTGTGCTGATCGGTCACTGGGGCGTAACGCGTCTGTTGGCGCTTGCAACGCACTTCGAGCGCCTGCAGGTCCCCGTCGATATCGCCGAGCGAGAACGAGCGGCGGACTAGGGTGTGCACCCAATACTCATGAGGGCTAACGCGCCCCGTTTTCAGCAGCGTCGCATCGCTAGTGATGTACTTGCGAATCTCTTGAACATTGGCGCCGAGCGCGGTCACCACGCGCTCGTAATCCTTCGACTCCTTGGCCGCCTTCGACGTCGTCAATCGCTCGAAGGCGTCGAGTGCGCCGCCGAGGTCATTGTTTTGCAAGCGCAGAAGAAACATGCGCGAGGATGCCGCGAGAAACATATCCGGCAGCAGATAGTCGTTCTCGTAGCCGACCGCGGCGCTCAATGCCTTCAGCATCTCTTCACGGTCGGCGGCCTTGCCGGCGGCTAGAACGGTGTACTTCAACCACCAGAACCACGCGTCCTCGTACAGATTGCGACGCGCCTTGTCGCTAAGGTCCGCGAGCAACTCTTGAGCTTTTTGCACGTCGCCCGCGGCGAGGACGCGGTTGATCTCTCTGTACCTCACGCTGAAGTCGCGGCTCGCCCCGGTTGCTCCCTTGATCATGAAGCGGATCACGGTGCGGGTCATCGGGTGCTCGATCGGCTCGCCGTTGCGAGTTGCAGGCTTGTATCGCCACTTGCGAACGGCGTCCAACGCAGCTCGCTCGAAGCTCTCGCTGCCGGTGGAGTCTTCGATCATCGCATCCGTGACCGCGCCATCCTTCGAGACGATGTAGCTCAGTGCCACCCACCCCTCGAGACTGATCTGCTGGGCGCCCGACGGGTAATTTGGCGGCGGACGCTGAACCGGCACAGGCTCCACCCAGGTTTCCGCCGGGAGGTTGGTTTCCTGCGCGTGACACGCGGTGTCGAACAACGTGTTGGCAAGCGCCGCCAGCGCGAGCAGAGCGAGTCGGGTCAAGGTGTCCGTCCTCGATTTGGTCTCGAGAGCAATATGAACGACCTCGCCATCGGGCCGCAAGGTGGCAGCTCATAGAGTCCGCCAGCGCGGTGGCCACCTTGTTATGATCCGCCGCAGCGGCGACCACTATTGCTCCGGTGATTAAGGATGACTCGCAAACGCAGCGGCCGCGCTCGATCGGAATCGGCGGACCAGGATGCAGTCCCGTACGAGCGCCTGACGCCCGACGTCATCATTGGCGCGACCGAAACCTTCGGCTACGAGTGCACCGGCAGCATCTTGGGACTCGCAAGCTACGAGAACCGCGTGTACCAGATCGGCGTGGCCGAGGGCTTCGTCGTCGCGAAGTTCTATCGGCCGGGCCGCTGGTCGAATGCCGCGATCATCGAGGAGCACGAGTTCGCGCTCGAGCTGGCGGCGCAGGAAATCCCCGTCGTGCCGCCGATCAAACACGCCGGCAAGACGCTGCACGAGCACGAGGGCTACCGGTTCGCGCTGTCCGAGCGGCGCGGCGGGCGCTGGCCCGAGCTCGGCACGAGCGAGGATCGTGAGTGGCTAGGCCGTTTCTTGGGAAGGCTGCACGCCGTGGGCGGCACGCGGCGGTTCCGCGCGCGGCAGACGCTCGATCGTGAGGAGCTCGGCGCGCGCGCGGTCGAGCAGGTGCTCGCGGGCGACTGGTTGCCGCCGCATCTCGTCGAGAGCTACGAGAACGTGACGGAACAGCTGATCGAAGCGATCGACATGTGCTTTACGGACGTGGGCCGCTACCGCGAGCTGCGGATTCACGGTGACTGCCACCGCAACAACGTGCTGTGGACCGACGCCGGCCCGCACTTCGTCGACTTGGACGACTGCGTGAACGGCCCGGCCGTGCAGGACCTGTGGTTGTTCCTCGCGGGCTCGCGTGACGAGATGGCCGCGCAGCTCGGTGACTTGCTCGAAGGCTACGGCCAGTTCTGCCAGTTCGACTACCGCGAGCTGCAACTGATCGAAGCGCTGCGGGCGCTGCGCTTGATGCACTACACCGCGTGGATCGCGCGTCGGTGGCACGACCCGGCGTTTCCACGCGCGTTCCCGTGGTTCGGCGAACCGCGCTACTGGGAAGAGCACGTGCAGGCGCTGCTCGAGCAGCGTGCGGCGCTCGACGAGCCGCCGCTGTCCGTGCTGGTCTAATCGGAGAACGCAGTAGCTCGACCAGTGCGGACGCGTCGATGACGATCACCGGCTGTCGCGCTCGGCGCGCACGGCTTCGGTGGGCGCGATCGTGCCGCCATATGCCGGCCGTGATCGAAGACGCTGTCGAATCTCCTGTGCCGTGGGGTATGCCGCGATCTTGCGGACTTCACGAATCAAGTAGTCCGACAGAGGCAGGCCGGCCAGGGCCGCACGCGCCTTCAGCTTGCGATGCAGGCTGTCGGGGACATGTCGTAACTGGATCACTTTCGCCATGACAGGACCGTAGCCCCACGCCCCGGCACGGTCAACTCGATAAATCGAGGTTTCTCAAAGATAAAGAATTGCCGCCGCCGGTCGATAACCGGGACTCGAGGATTCGAGTCCCGGCGATGCCGAAATACCCACAACCCGGCGACGTGTACGAGTCGCTGCTCTACCCGGGCCAGGCCTGCAAGGTCGTGACCGTGCAGCAGGCGCGCGTCACGTTCAAGTGGCTCGGCGAGTACCAACGCATCGAGCCGCAAGTCGTGCCCGTGAACCGCTTCATCACCGACTTCGCGCAGTCGCACCGCCATGCCTGATCGTGCGGCCTCAAGTCGGCCGGTCCGCAGCCGATAACTCGGTTGCGGCACGCGGGTGCCGGGACGAGGGTTTGCATGGAAGTCAGACTCCGCGCGTGGCTCGCGGTCGCGGCGACGACGATCGCGATCGGCGCTTGCACGGTGCCGCCGGAGGGCGAGGGCGGCGCGGCAGCAGCAGTGTCGAGTGACGACGCGGTGCTCGCGGCACAACTCTATGCTGGCACGCCGCGCACGCCGCTCGGTTTCCTCTCGGATCCCGCGCCGCAGTCGTTCTCGCAGGTCGCGACGTATCACCTGAAGACTCGCCAGCTCGACGTCAACGCGGCCACGCAGCACGAGCTCTGCACCGACGACTGGAACGCAGCGCTCGCGTGGTCCGAGACCGTGGCGCAGCAGGCGCCGACGTATCTCGACCTCGTCGGCAACACTTCGACCGAGCGTTACTACGAATTCGACCGCGTGCCGCACGGCGACCCGCAACGCTACGAGCGCTTGCGCGTGTTCCGCTGTGGTTATCTCGACCGCGCTGGCGTCGATCTCGATACCGCGGGCGACTTCGCGGGGACACTGAACGTGCAGCCGCTCGACGCAGCTGCGCTGCGCGGGCTCGCCGAATATCTGTGGGAGTTCAGCGAGTACGACAACGTGAACCACGCGGTGGTCTTGAGCGCCGCGCGGCCCGTGACGACCGGCATGGCGCACACGCTGACGCTTGCGAGCCTCGAGCGCGGCGCGACCTGCGATCGCGTGAGCTTAAGGGAGTGGACAACCACCGCCGATCCCGCGACCGGCGAGCTGCGCTCCACGATCGTGCTGCTCCGGCAGCTCTCCGTGCACCGCGTCGGCGACGCGGTCGTCGGCTGCTAACGTCTACTGATGGGGCCGCCCGGCCGTAACCGCGACAGATCGAGATCGCGCAGCGAATCCTGGTCGGTCTTGAAGCGGAAGCGGATGTACGGCCCCGTCGCCGTGTAGCGGCTCGCGTCGAACTCTTCGTCGCGGAAGCCGCGGAAGTTGTAGCCGACCGACAACCACAGATTCTTCGCGGCGTTGATGCCGACGTCGACGCCGATCGACTGCTCGCGCGTGCCGGCCGCGAAGGAATGCAGCTCCGTCGCGTGCAAGCCGATGTCGAGCATCTTGGTCAGGTCGCGGCGCAGATCGATGCCGAGCAGCGACGTCCAGCCAGAGTAGCGTTCGCCGTCGATCGTGCTGCGCGCGAACCGTGCGCCGACCTGCGTGCCGATCTCGAGCTTCTGACCGATCTGCCAGTGCAGATTCAGGTTGTTCACGAGGCGCGCCGTCGCGATGGTCGACATCGCGCTCATGCTGTCGTTGCTCTCGAGGTCGAGCCGTTCGAGCATCACGAGCCGGCTGTCGACGGGCCGGTACGCGTAGGAGAACCGCGTGTCCGCCGTGCGGCTCGCACTCGCCGTCGCGTCGTTGTTCAGCCAATGCGCCGTCAGCGACAGCGCACGGCCCGCTACGGGCTCGCGGAAGAAGCCCGCCAGGAACGCCCAACGATCCGCGCTCTGCGCGTCGCGGCGCTCGAGCCGCGAGGTGAACGTCCAGAGCTCGGCGCGATACTGGCCGCCGACGAATGTCGCGGTGTAGTCCTCGCTCAAGTTGCCGGTGACGAGCGGCACGGCCGGGTTCGGTCGCGTGGCCGTGGTATTCGTGCCCGTCAGCGTTTGGCTCTGGTCGAGCCCTGCGTCCATGGCCCAGTTCGAGCCGATGCGCCACGACTGCGTGAGCCCTACGTTCGCGAACACGCGCGGGCCGTACTCGCTGAACTCGTGGCTCACGCTCGACGCGAGCTGCGTGCCGGCCCACGGGGCGCTGCGCACGCCGAGGCGCGTCATGCGTGCGTCGATGTTCGCGCCGTTCGCATCCTCGACTTCGCCGAACAGCGTGGTCGCGGCGTTGAAGTGGTAGTCGACGCCGAGCGTCGTGCGCTCGGGGAAGTCCAAGCTCTCGTCGCGGTGATCCAAGGCCTGCTCCGTCAGCGCGCGCAGCGTGATGCGGTCGTTCGCCACGTCGCGGCTGCCGCCGATCGACACGAGCTCGCTCAACTTCTCGCCGCTCTGCGGCCCCGGCGTCGAAGACCCGGCTGATGGCAAACTGTCGACGACGCGGCGCACGCCGAAGCTTTCGGTCGCGTCGTCGCTCTCGTGGCGCGCTTCGGCGCTCACGAGTTCGCGGTCGGCGCCGGTCGTGAGGTTCTCCTGGCGGAACGCTTCGCCGCGCGCGGTCCAGCGGCCCGCGAGCTTCGCGTGCGCGTCCACGCCCACCTTGTGGGTCCCCGCTTCGGTCAGCAGTTGTTGGCCCACGCCGAAGCCCGGCTCCTGCTCGCGCGCATAGGCCTTGAGATCGAGACGCTCGGTCACGCGCTTGACCTCGGCGAGATACGCGCCGGCTTCACCGCGCGCGGGGTTCGCCGAATCCGTCTGCGCCACCTCGGCGCGCAGCTCGAGCGCGCCGTTTGGCCGGTAGCGCAGATCGGTGCCCGTGAGTCGCGTGTCGCCGGTGGCCGAGCCTTCCTCGACGAGCGTGGCGCCGAGCTCGAGCTTGTCGCCCGCGAGCCGCGTCGTCGCGCGCGCGCCGGCCGTCGTGCCGCCGTCGTTGCGCGTCAACGTTTCGTACTCGGCGACCACGTACACGGGGTTGAATGCCGGGTCGCGGCCGGCGATCGGCTGCCTGAACGTCACGACGCCGGTCAGGTAGTCGATGCTGTAGTCGATGAAGCGCGCGAGCTGCTGCGTCTCGACGACCACCTCGCTGCGGATCCGGTCGCGCACTTCGATGCGCAGCCGTCGCTGTTCGCGACGAGATCGGTGCGCGAGAGCTTGTACGGGCCCGACGTGCCGTCGCCCAGGAACTCGTCGCGGCCGTACGTCTCGCGGTTGTCCGCCGCGAACGCGCTGACTTGCACGTGCTTGCCGGCGAAGTCGGTTTTGAGTCCCGTGAGGCTGCGGCTGTAGCGGCCGAGCTCCGTGAGCGTGAAGCCGGTCTGGAAGTCGCCGAACATCGCGGTCAGCGCGCGCCGCTCGATCTTCAAGTACAGCTTGCGCGTGGACGCCGCCTCGAAGCGCTGCTCGACGGCGTCGCCGTACAGCGTGTAGTAGCGGTTCGGCTCGATCGCGCCGAACAGCCGCTGTCTCGGCTTCGGCGCGGTCGCGCGCCGAGTCGTACGCGATCGTCAGCAGCGTCGAGCCTTTGACGCGGCCCTTCGCGAAGAACGCGATCCGGCCGTCGCTCGAATAGCCGTCCTCGACGTCCGCCGGCTCGAGTGATGCGTTCAGCTTCGTGTACGCGGCCGTGCCTTCCGCGATGCCGACCAAGATCCAGTCGCGCTGCTCGGGCGTGAGCCAGGCGCGGATCTCCTGCTCCTGACGCTCGTTGAAGCGCAGCCGCAGGACCACGGCGCCGGTCTGCACCGTGGGCTCGAGCGCGATGCGCACCAGGCCGTCGTCGCCGACCGCGAACGTCGGCTCGCGGTTCGCGGACAGGAGCGGGTTGTCGCGCAGCGTCGCGACTTCGAAGGCGGTGCGATACGGCGGATCGACCTTGTACGCGCCGAGCGTGCCGGGCCGCGCGGGCTGGCCCGACGCGTCGAACACGCGCAGCGCGAGCACGGGCTCGGTGCGGCCGTCGGCCGTCAGCAGCGATTCTTCCGCGACGAGCTCCGCGCGCACGCCGCCGCTGCCGTAGCGCAACGTCCGCTCGAACTGCTCGGCCACGCTGCCGTCGGCCGCGTGCACGATTGCGACGAGCTTGTTGTCGCCGTCGACGAGGTCGACGCCGCGCCAGCGGCTCAGCGCGACGGTCTTCGCCGCGTTTGTCTCGGCGCCGTCGAAGTTCAGCTCGCTGACGGGCCGGCCGTTCACGGCGAGCGTCACGCGCTGCTCGGGCAAGTGCGCGATCGCGACGCGGATGCTCGGCACCGCCGGCGCGAAACCATCCGCGGGTTGCAGCCACGCGACTTTCGGTTCTAGCGTCGACAGATCGATCGGCGCCTGGCGCTCGTCGTCGCGCACGGTCGAGTCGCGCGTCGGCGGCGGGACGGCCGTGCGAACGCCCGTGTCGAGCGAGCCCGCGGTCGCGATCGGTGGCGTTTCCGCCGCGCCCGTCGCCACGGCAAATGTTTCTGCGGCCACGGTCTTGAGCCCCGTGATCTCGATCTCGACGCGCCGGTTGCGCGCGAGGCTCGCGGCGTCCGTGCCGAGCGCGATCGGCTCCTCGGCGCCGCGGCCTTCGACGATGAACGTGGCGTTCGGCAACGCTCTGCGCAGGTCGTCGGCGACGACCTGTGCGCGGGCGCGCGACAGCGCGTAGTTGTCCGTGAAGCGCGCGCGGTTCTTCGCCGCGATCGGCGTCTGATCCGAGTGGCCGACGACCTGAATCGAGACGTCCGCCACGTCGCGCCAATTCGCGGCGATGCGCTCGAGCTCGTCGCGGTCGACCGCGTCGATCTCGGTGGCGAGTGCGTTGAAGCGCGGCGAGAACGTGTAGCGCTCGTTCTCGCGCTGCGCGGCATCGCGATGCACGACGTTGACGACGGGCGCCGTCTGTTGCGACGGCTCGGTCGGTGTCGCGAAGCGCAGCACGGCTCGCACGGGCAAGTCGGATACGCCGGCCGGCGCGCCGGATTGCCGCGTCGAGAACGAGAGCGTCGTGCCGGTGTCGGCCGCGAGCGTGCCGAGCGTGAAGCGCAACGCGCCGGCCACGATCTCGGGATCGGCGGCCGGCGCGTCGCCGCGTCGTGAGCT
Organism: uncultured Gammaproteobacteria bacterium; assembly: GCA_963748045.1. Lineage (GTDB taxonomy): Bacteria > Pseudomonadota > Gammaproteobacteria > Steroidobacterales > Rariloculaceae > FEN-1219. The sequence goes on along the minus strand of CAVVIC010000020.1, from coordinate 136,308 downwards.
GCCGTTCACGTACTCGAGCCCGACCGGCAACAGCACGAGCAGCTCGGCGGAGGAGAGCGGCACGCCCGTCGCTGTCACCGTCGCTGCGTGAGTGAAGCCTTCGGCCGCGGCGCTTGTCGTGAGCCCGAGTCGTGTGTCGCCGGTCGGCGCGGCACGGCGCGCGAGCACGAAATCGGCCGTTGCTAGCCCGCCGCCGCGCGCGTCGACGAACTGCGAGATCGCGTTGCCCGCGCGGCGCACGGGCGCGCCGCAGCGCTGCGGCTCGAGCTCGATCGGCAGCGTAATCGTGTCGAGCTGCGCCACGTGCGAACCTGGCGCGAGCCCTTCGAAATGGTACTTCCCTTCGTTGTCGGTGACGGCGTAACGGCCGTCCTCGAGATACACGCGCACGCCCGGCACGCCGGCCGCGCCTTCGAGTGGTGCATCGCACGCGCCTTCGACCACGCGGCCGAGCAGCACCGCTTTGCTCTGGAACAGATCTTCGCGCAGCTGCACGGTGGCCGTCGCCTCGTTCGATTGAACGCCATTGCCCGCCGCTGCGGTCGCGCGGTTCACGACCTTCGGTTCCGCGCTGCCGGTGGCGATCACGGCCACGTAGTGCACGGCGAGCCGCAGACCGGCGCCGAGCGTGCCCAAGCGGAACGTCAGCGTTCGTCCGTCGGCCGAAATCTCCGGAACGAGCGGCGCACCCGATTCGAGCCGGGCCGAACCCTTCTGGTAACGCATGTTCGGCGGCAGCCGATCCGTCACCGCGACGTCGCGCAGCGGCGCGTCACTCGCGTTGCGCGTCGCGACGACATACGGCACGAAGTCGCCGACTGTGGCGTACTTCGCCTGCGTGGTCTTGTCGAGCTGCAGCACGCTGCCGACCGGATCGAGCGGAACGTCGACGGCCGTCGCCGCCGTTGCACTCACCGGCAGCGTGCCGCCGAACGAGGCGGGCGCGAGCCGATACGGCGCGCTCGACAACGTCTGGAGGTCGGCCTCCGCCACTTGTGACGGATAGCCGTAGCGCTGCGGCGGCTCGATCTCGAGGCGGTAATCGCCTGGCGCCACGACCGGAAAACGGAACACGCCTGCCGGGAATGAGTACACCGTGCCGCCTGCGTCCGTCACGGCCTCTCCCGTCACGAGCTCGGCTGGAAAGCGGCTCGTGCCATCGTCGCCGAGCACGCCCGCCGGTGCACCGGTCGCGGCGTCGACGAGGCGCACGCGCGCGCCGTCCACGGCCGCGCCCGTGCGCGAGTCGAACACGCGGCTGAACGGATCGACGAGCGCGGTCGCCGTCGTCGTGTCGGCGGCGTTCTGCGGATCGGTGTAGCTCGCAGCGAGCTTGCTGTCGCGCTGCACCTGAAGCACGCAGTCGCCGGCTGTCGCCGCGGTCGCGCGCGTCTGCACGTAGCCGACGAAGCGGCCCGAGTCGACCGCGGTTTCCTCGAGCACCACGGTTTCGGTGTCGCCGCCGGCCGCGGTCAACGTGAGATCGATGTGGTCGATCTTCGTGGAGTCGCGATTGCGGTCCGCGTCGAGCACGTCCAGGAACACGGCTTCGCCGCCGTGCACCGTGCTCGTGATGCTGAGCAGTAGCGCCTGGCCGAGCGGTAGCACGGCTTGCCGTCGCTCGCGAGCGGGGGCGGCAGCGGCGTTTGGCCAGCGGTGCTACGGCACTCGGTCGGCGACAGCGACCAACGCGCTGCCGCGAGCGGGGTCGGTGCGCAGCAACGACAGCGCGGCGCGCGAGGGTGTTGGCGCCGCGAGCAGCGAGACTTCGTTGCTCTGCACGGTCGCCGCGCCGGCCGGGCCGACGAAGTCGAGCGTCGCGCGATTCGTGATCGGAGTGCCTGGCGCGGTGGCCGCGAGTGCGGTGGTCGTCATAAGGAAGGCAAAGAGGAATGCAAGAGATCTCTCGCCAAGAGCGCCAAGAACGCCAAGAAGACGAAGAAAGGGAGAGAGAGAAATGGGGGCGCGAAGAAACGGCGCGGGCGGAGCAGCTTTGTGCTGCTCCGCCCTGCCGTGGAGAAGTCCTGACTGTCGGGCGCGGCGCGGTGCCGCGAGTTTCGCGAGGCCGCGCCGTGGCGGCCGCACCCATCGTGGTTAAGCGTAGGGCATCAATTGATGCGGACGCGGAACCGCACGATCGTGTTGCCGCCGGCCGCGATGTTGCCGAGAGCCGTTGCGTTCACGATCAGCGAAGTGCCGTTGTTGAAGCAGCCGTCGCCGTTCGTGTCGGTCGGTGTCTCGACCACACATGCAGCAGCGGCGCCGCCCACGATCTGCACGCTGTTCGAGCCGCCGTAAGCGCCGATCACGAACGTCGTGTTCGCGGGCAGCGGGTCGCTGACCGCGACGCCGCTCGCGGGCGTCAGACCACCGTTCGCAACCGTGATCGCGTACTCGACCACGGCGCCGGGCACGGCGCGCGGGCTCGCGCTGCCGAACGGGTCGCTGATGACCGTCGCGGCCTTCGTCACAGTCAACGCCGCCGAGCGGACCGCGTACTGATCCGCGGCGCTCTCGGTCGCGTCGTTGCCGGCATCGCCGAACACGATCTCGACCGTCGCCGGGTTGTTGGCGCCGGAGGACTGCACTTCGAGCGTTGCGCCGTTGCTGCCGGCCACCGCGGTGCGGGCCTGTAGGCGCACGTTCGCGTACGCGTTGTTCAGCGCCGAAAGCGGAATGTTGCCGAGCACGAACACGCTGATCGACGCGCCCGGGGCGAGCGTGTTGATCGTCGTCGCCGTCTCGGTGCCGTCGTAGGTGTCGATTGCCTGTGCCGCCGCCGCTGCTCGGGTCCTCGTCCACGCGAATCTGGAGATTCGGCAGACCCACGTTGAAGGAGTCGGTGTTGCCGAACAGCACCGTGGCGACTTCCTCGCTCAGCGACAACTGATAGCCCTCGGCCGCGTTGCCGGTGTTTGTCACGGTGAACGCGAGCACGGCACCGGTCGCGCCCGTTGCGCCGGGGGACGTGATCGTGGCGTTGCCGGACGACTCCGCGACCGTGAGGTCGATCAGGTTGTCGACGACGAACGTCGTGTTCGTGCCGGCGTTCGCGCCGGGCGTCGTGTTACCTGTCGGCGAGCTCTCGATCACCGTCTGCGGCGACGCCGCCGACCGAGTAGTTCACCGTGGCGCGGTTCTGGATCGAGACGCCGGCGGGCGTCAACTGCGCGTACGCGGTGTTCCAGAGCGAGCCGCTTAGGGCCAGCACGCTCGCGAGCGTAACGCGCAGACCAAGTCGGGCGAGGGTCGTCATTTCACTTCTCCTTGCTACTGACTAACCGACGGCCGCGCTTCCGATGCGGCCGTGCAGCGAAAACGGACTACAGAACGACGGCGCGGTAACGCACCATCAGCGTCTCGCTCGGGCCGATGGGCCGACCGAGCACCCAGCGGATCGCCAAGTACTCGTCGGCGCGTGCGGTGCGCTTGCCGCCGTCGGCGGCGGGAACCGTCAGCGCTTGCGGCGCAGCGAACGCCTTGCCGTCGAGCGAGAACTCGATCGCGGAGCCCGGGCCGAACGCCGTATCGCCGAGGTAGTGCATGTGCTGCGGCACTGCGTTCGTGATCGCGACGTCGGCCGCGGGCTTCGCGCAGACGTTGCTCGCGACGATCGTCCACACGACCTGATCGCCGGGCACCACCTTGCTGATGGGCACGAGCCGCGTCGCGGACTTGCCGCTGTCGTCCACGTACTGCTGCGTGAGCTCGGCCGTGGTCTTGAGCTCGATGCAGCCGCGCTCCGTCGATTGTGCCGCGGCGGTTCCCGCGAGCAGTGCGCTCGCGCCGACGGCGGCGGCCAACTGCCAAACAATTCGATTGCGCATCGGGGACATCTCCGTAGCTAGTTGATCGTCACTGCGAATTCGAGGGTCTGAGTGCCGGCGGCGGACGTGAGATCGCCGAGCGCCACCGTGACGGCGGGCGCGGGCGCCACGACGTACGCGCCGGTGTCGGCATCCGTCGCCGTCCGTCAGCGTCGTGCCGTTGCGCTTCAAGCTGCCGGCCACGTAAGTCGTGTTCGCGGGGATCGCGTCGCGGAACGCGGCGCCGACGGCAGTGCCGGTGCCGGTGGTCGTCACGACGACGCGGTACGCGATGGTCGCGCCGGGCACGGGCTCGCTGCTGCCGAAACGTGTTCGTCACGGTTTGCGATTTCACGGCCGAAATGTTCACCGCGCCGACGAGGTATTCGCCGTAGATCTGCGCCTGGCCGCCGCTCGTGCCCGCGATCGCGTCGACGCCGCCGGTGCCCTGGCCCGCGAACACGGTGCCGGGCGCGCCCGTGCCGGTACGCGCTGCGGCGTGCAGCTGGCTGCGGCCGCGCGTGCCATCGGCCAACCCGGCCGGGATGTTGTTCAAGACGATCACGCCGACGTTGGCATCTGCAGCGAGCGTCGGGTCGTTGCTGCCCGCGACGTACGGTGCGTCGGCCGCCGACAGGTCGCCGCTGCCGTCGGTGTCGATGTAGAGGAACGGCGTGGCCGGCACTGGATCGAAGTCGTCGCCGACGAGAGCGCTCAGGCCTGCGAGCGTGAACGTCTCGTTGCTGTTGCCGGTGTTCGTCACGCGGAACACGAGCGCTTTGTTCGTGGCGCCGGCGACCGTCGCGACGGTCGGGCTCTGCAGCGTGACGGTTACGTTCAGGATCTCGGCCACGGTGACCGACGTCGCGTTCGAGTTCGTCGACGCCGGCGTGCCCGCGACGGAGAAGCTGACGGTGGCGGTGTTCTGAATCGTCGTGCCGGCCGCGGTGCCGGCCGCATGCGCGCCGCACGGCAGTGCAGCCGTGAGCGTAACGACGACGATTTGCCATAACCGGTGGCGCGCGTCTTGCGGCCAACCGATAGGCGCAGGCGTAGATCTCATCCGTGCGATCGATACCAGCGGGTGTCCGGCGCGCATTCTGCAAAGTCGCGCGCCGGAGGCTTGTGATGCTCGTCTAGCTTTCGTCGACTGCGCGACTCAAGTTTCCGGAGAAACTGTCGAGCTGTTCGCGAATTGTTATGTCCGATGGCGGGACACTGCGCACCGTTCGGCTCGCCAGCGACCAGAAGACGAAATGAATCGCCTTTTTCTAGCGTGGGGCCTCGCTGGCTCTGCTGCTCGCGCCCGCGTTTGCCGTGGCGCAGCCGATCACGCGTTACGCCCGGTTCACGGGCAACATCAATTTCGTCGCCACCGGCGGTTCGCTGCGCACGCAAGCGAACACCGGCGACCCGTGCGCCGTCGGCACCACGAGCTCGCAGGCCCTGGCCGGCATTCCGGCGGGATCTTCGATCGTCGCCGCGTACCTGTACTGGGGCGGATCGGGATCGACCGCGGACACGAGCGTGACGTTGAACGGCGCGACGATCACGGCGGCGCGCACGTTCTCGTCCACGTTCGTCGACACCACCACCGGCAACAGCTATCCGTTCTTCGGTGGTTTCGCCGACGTGACGTCGCGCATCACGAGCAACGCCACGCTGACGTTCGGCGGGCTCACGGTCAACACGGGAACTCCTTATTGTGCGAGCAGCGCGGTGGCGGCCGGCTGGTCCGTGATCGCGATCTACGGCTCCGCGAGCGAACGGCTGCGCGCCGTGAACGTGTTCGACGGCTTGCAGTACTTTCGTGGCAGCGCCGTGACGCTGAATCCGGATGGCTTCAGGGTTCCGAGCTCGAACATCGACGGCCGCATGGCGATCGTCGCGTGGGAAGGCGACCCCGGCAATTCGACCGCGCTGAACGGCTTCAGCGAAGCGTTGAGCTTCAACGGCACCACGGTCGACGACGGCATCGTGGTGGCGGGCAGCGACCCGGCGACGCAGCCGTACGACGGCACCGTGAACTCGCTCGGCGTGGCGAACAGCTACGGCGTGGACGTCGACACGTTCGACGTCTCTACGTTGCTGTCTCCGGGCCAAACCTCGGCCACGACGCAGTTCTCGTCCGGCGGCGACCTCGTGCTGCTGACGGCGCAGGTCGTCAGCGCCACGAGCGAGCCCGTCGTCGACTTGTCGTTGACGAAGACGCACACCGGCAACTTCACAGTCGGCGCGAACAACACGTATCGGCTCACCGTCGCGAACGCGGCCGGCGCGCAGCGCGAGGACAACACGGTCACCGTGACCGACGTGCTGCCCGCGGGTCTCGGGTTCGTGTCCGGCGTCGGCACGGGCTGGAGCTGTGCCGCGTCGGGGCAGAACGTCACGTGCACGCATCCGCCGCCGCTCGACCCCGGTGCGTCGCTGCCGCAGCTGACGCTGACGGTCACGGCCGCCGGCGCCGCCGTGCCGAACGTGACGAACACGGCCACCGTCGCAAGCGCTAGTTTCGACATCAATGCGGCGAACAACTCGGCCAGCGACGCGACCGTCGTCGTGGGTCCGACCCTGTCGACGTCGACGAAGACCGTCGTCGACTTCGAACGGCGGTGACCCGGATCCCGGCGACACGCTGCGTTACACGATCACGCTCGTCGAGACGAACGGCGTCGCCGCGAGTGGTGTGTCCGTCGTCGACGATCTGGCCGCCGAATTCACATCGTTGAATGTCGTGAGCGTGCCGGCCGGCGCGACGAACTTCTCGACGGGATTGGGCACAGGCGCCAACGGCACCGGCCGGGTCGACGTTCGCGGCATCGCGGTGCCGGCCAACGGCAGCGCGACGATCGTGTTCGACGTGCGAATCGCGGCCGGCACCTCGCCCGGCACGCCGCTGAACAACTCGGCGACGGTCACGAACCCCGGCGGCCCCGGCGCGACACCGGCCGCGCCGCAGCTGATCGTGTCGCCGTCGGCGATTCCGTCGTCGGGCACGAAGCCTTTGTATCTGCGCAGCTCGCCGTCGGTGCTGCTCTCGCGCACGCCGCCGGGCAGCGACGCGGCCGTAACCGTCGCGTTCGGCACGCCGGTGACGTGGACGTTGAGTCCCGGCGCTCGCGCTACCGCTGACGTTGCCCGCCGGCAACATCGCGGTGCCGCTGTGGTTGGCGCGTACCGGTAGTGGCACTACGCGCACGGTCGTCGTGACGCTCGCGAACAGCGCGACCGGCACGATCGGCACGGCGACGCAGACGGTCACGCTGAATACCGGCTCGCCTTTGCTGTCGACGTTCGTGATCGCGAACGCCGCAGCGACGACGTTCCCCGTGGGGTCGACGTTCAGCGTGACGTCTGACGCAGACGGCGCCGAACGTCGTTGCCCGATCGACGCAGCTGTATCCGGTCGGCGCGACCGCGGGCGACTACAGCCGCGTGTCGCTGCCGAGTGCCACCGTCATCAATGTCGACAGCGTGCAGACCTGGAGCGCGGCCTATAACGGCGGCGCGGCGCTCGCGAACTTCTATCCTGGCGACACCGTGTTCGTGCGCGCGACGATCAGCGATCCGTTCGGCAACTTCGATATCGCATCGGCGCGCGTGTCGATCGTCGACAGTGCGGGCACGGTGCGGCTCAGCAACGCAGCGATGACGGTCGTCGCGAGCCCGACCACGGCAACGCGGCTCTACGAGCTCGCCTACGCCGTGCCGATCGGTGGGCCGCTCGGCGGCTGGTCGGCGCGCGTGACCGGCGTCGAGGGCACGGAAGGCGTCGTCACGCACACGCGCACCGGCGGCTTCGTCGTCGTGCCGCGGCTGCCGGCGCTGCGCGTGCAGAAGACGGTGGCGGTGCTGACCGACCCCGTGCGCGGTTCGACGAATCCGCACCAGATTCCCGGCAGCGTGCAGCGCTACCAGATCGCGGTCACGAACACGGGGTCGGGCACCGTCGACGCGAGCACGCTCGTGATCGTCGATCCGATGCCTTCGGGCGCGGCGATGTACGTCTCGACGGCCGCAGGCAATCCTGTGCAGTTCATCGACGGCAGCGTGCCGAGCAATCTCTCGTTCAGTTACGCGGCGAACGTCAGCTACTCGAACCTGCCCGGCGGCGCTGCGCCGTACACGTACGTCCCTGTCCCCGACGCGAACGGCTTCGACGCGAACGTCACGGCCGTCCGCATCGCCCCGACCGGCACGCTGGCCGCCGCGAGCGGCGCCTCCCAGCCCAGCTTCACCGTCGAGTTCCGCGTCCGCGTTCCCTGAGCGCGTAAGCGTTCCGGCGAGCGGCGAACGAGGGCCCCTCGCGGGACACGCCGGAAATCGCAGAGTGCCCTTGCAGCAACGCCCTCCGCCGGAAAAGGAACTGCACCGGCATGGAGCCGACGCGGCAGCTGCCGTATGCTGCGTTCGTCGCGCAACGATGGCGGGGGGAGCTATGCGTCTGCGGCCGATTCATGCGATGGCGTTGGTGTTGCCGCTTCTCTGCGCGGCGTGCCGAGGGCCGGTGCCGGAAGCAGTTGCAACGACTGCAGTGCCGGCTGGTCGATCAAGACGCGGCGGCGTGCGTTGCGCTGCTCGAGCTGCCGACGCTCACGGTCACGATGGCGAAGCTCGTCGAGGCGAAGGGCGACACGCCGCGCTACTGCTACGTGCGCGGCGCGATTCCGCCCGGTATCGCGTACCACGTGCAGCTGCCGCTGCCGGAGCGCTGGAACGGCCGGTTCCTGCTGTGGGGCGACGGCGCCAAAGACGGCGACCTCGATTTCGCCGACAAGCGCCTCGCGCAGGGCTACGCCGTGGCGAACACGAACATGGGGCACGATGTGGGTGCCGAGCCCGGCGCGTCGTTCGCGTTCGACAACCGCCAGGCCGAGATCGACTTCGGCTATCGCGCCGTGCACACGACGACGACCGCGGCGAAGACCGTCGTCGCGGCGTACTACAAGAAGCCGGCCGCGCACGCGTACTTCGAGGGGTGCTCGACGGGCGGCCGCGAAGGGCTCATGGAGGCGCAGCGCTTTCCGAACGATTTCGACGGCATCAGCGCCGGCGCGCCCGTCATGTACTACGAGGCCCTGAACGCGGGCCACACGTGGCTGCTGCAGCGCGTGTTCCGCGACCACTACGCCGGCAATCTGGCATTCGACGCGGACCACGACGGCACGCCCGAGAGCCTGAACAAGCTGAAGCTGCTGCACGACGCCGTGCTCGCGCGTTGCGACGCGCGCGATGGAATCACCGACGGCGTCGTCGACAATCCGCTCGCGTGCGACTTCCTGCCCGCGCGCGACCTCGCGGCGAAGATGTGCAGCAACGACGTCGACGCCGACGACTGCCTGACGAAGCGGCAGCTGAAGACGATCGAAGACTTCTACCGCGGGCCGTACGACAGCAAAGGTGCGTCGATCATCAAGGGCCGCGCGTTCGGCTCCGAGAGCGGCTGGACCGAGTACCTGCCGTACGCCGGCAACAAGATGTTCCCCGAGCATCTGCTACAACGCGCGCGACCACGCCGCGTTCCTGTTCTACGAGAAGGATCCCGGCGTGCCGGTGTCGCGCGCGAACGATCTTTCGTATCGACCGGACAAGCACGCGAATCCGCCCGAGTGGGCCTGGTGGGAATTCGACATCGACGACTTCACGGCCGGGCGCGCCGACCTCATGAAGGTCGCTGCTCGATGCGACGGAACCGGATCTCACGCGATTCCTCGTGGGCCACAACGGCAAGCTCGTGCTGTGGCACGGCTGGGCCGACGCCGGCGCGCCGCCCGAGCCGACGTTCGACTACTACGGGCAGGTCGTCGGCAAGACGTTCGGCGGCAAGATCGACGCGGCGCGCGAGCGCGCGCGCCTCTTCATGTTCCCCGGCATGGGTCACTGCGGCGGCGGGCCCGGACCGAACGAGTGGGATCCGCTGACGCCGCTCGTGAGCTGGGTCGAGCAGGGCACGGCGCCGGACTCGGTGGTCGCGCAGCGCGTGACCGACGGCCGCGTGACGAACGAGCGGCGCGTGTGCGCGCAACCGCAAGCCGCGCGCTACACCGGGCCGGCCGGCCAGCAGCAAGATCCCGCGAATTGGGTCGCCACGAACTTCACCTGCGAGTGACAAACATGATCAAACGAGCCGTTCTGATATGCGGGTTGCTGACGCTCGTCGGCGCTGCCGCGCAGCAGCCGGCCGCGGAAAAAGCGGCCTGGACGCCGACGCGGACGCCCGACGGCCAGCCGGATCTGCAGGGCACGTGGGTCAACTTCGACAGCACGCCGTTCGAGGCGGACACCTCGCTCGCGCAGTCCGAACGTGAATCCGCCGTCGCACTGGACGGATCACGACAGCCCGATGAGCCCGAAGCGCCGGTCGATGGTCGTCGATCCGCCGGACGGTCGCGTGCCGGTCATGAAGTGGGCCGAGGACAAGCGCGACTACGATCTCGCGCATCTCGAGGATGCGCCGTGGCACGAGACGCCGTGGGTCCGCTGCATCACGCGCGGCATGCCGGCCGGCATGTTCCCGGCCGGCTACAACAACGCGTACCAGATCATCCAGATTCCGGGCTACGTGGTGATCGCGTTCGAGATGATTCACGACACGCGCATCATTCCGCTCGACGGTCGACCGCACGTCGGCGGCAACATCCGCCTGTGGAACGGCGATCCGCGCGGCCACTTCGAGGGCAACACGCTGATCGTCGAGACGACGAACTTCAACGACAAGGGCTCGATCGCGACGAGTGCCGCGACCGGCCGCATGCGCGGTATCCCGCAGAGCGAGCAGCTCTCCATCGTCGAGCGCTTCACGCGCATCGACGCGAACACGATCAACTACTCGGTCACGGTCACCGACCCCAAGGTGTACACGCAGCCGTGGACGGTGGCATTGCCGCTGAATCGCGACGAGCACTATCAGATGTTCGAGTACGCGTGCCAGGAAGGGAACCTGGCGTTACCGAGCGAATTGCGCGCCGGCCGGGCGCGCGAGCACGCCGCGCACTAAGACGGAGTCACTAGACGGAGTGGGCCGATGCGGCGGCGAGCTCGCGGATGTAGCCGCCGAACTCGAGATCCTCGCCCTCGAGCAGTTCCGGCAGCAGCGCGCGGAAATCCGCGCGCCGGCACCACTCGCGCATGTAGTCCTCCCACGACAGCCAGCGGCGCCGCTGCTGCGCCGACATCCTCGGCTCGTAGAGCAGCAGGTAAGCGCGCTCGAACAGCGAGATCAGCATGCTGAAGATGATCAGCATGCGCTCGCGCTGCTCCTTCGTGAGCTCCGGCGTGTGCTCGGCGGAGATACAGGCTCAAATCGGAATGTTCGAGCGCGATCTTCAGGAAATCCTGGTAGTTGTCCGACAGCAGCTGATAGACCTCTTCCTCCTCGTTGTCGCGTTCCTTCTTCTGCTCGTACAGGAACGCGACGATCGCCGCGGGGAAGCCGATCGTGGTGACGATGTAGCTCAGTAGCTCCCAGGTCTCGATGTTCATGCGCGCCTCGTGCGGAATGATCGCACAAAAGAAAAGGCGCGTTCGGCGGACCGAACGCGCCTCTTCGTGAGCAACGCGCTAGAAGTTGAACCGCACGCTCGCGCCGAGCTCGCGCGGCGGTGCCGGATTGCCCTGCTCCCGGCCGGAGTTGCCGAGCAGCGACAGCTTTCCGAAGAAATAGTACTCGTCGGTAAGGTTCCGGCCGTAGACCGAGAACGACCACTTGGACGCCGGAATGTCCCAGGTGACCCGTCCATTCAACACGCCGTAAGCCGGCTGCCGCCCATCCTCGTGATTCACGATGCCCGCGACGGGATTGGTCGTGAACCAGATGTCGTCTTGCCAGGTGTAATCGAGCCGAGGCGTCAGCGTCGTGCCCTTCGTGCCCACGTTGAACTTGTAGGAGATGCCAAGTCCCGTGTTCCACTTTGGCGTGCGCGGCGAATACAGCACTTCGCCGCGGATCGACGCGTCTGGGGACGTGTTCGGAACCGTGATGAAGATGCCGGACGAGCGGCCGAGGTCCGTGACCAGGTAGTTCTGATAGCCGAGCGAGAAATCGATCCGCAGCTTGTCGACAGGCTCCGCCAGGATCTCGGCTTCGACGCCCCAGTTGCGCGACTCGCCCGTGTTCACGGTCGGGAACGAGTTCACGCGCGTCGGCGTGCACGGCGCGCAGTCGGCGATCCCCTGCTGCTTGTCACGTGTTCACCATGTAGTACACGTCGCCGTTAAACCGCAGCCGGTGGTTCAGCCAGTCGCTCTTTACGCCGACTTCGAAGTTGTCGATGAACTCGGGCTGGAACGACGCGAGCTGCAGGGCGTTCGCGGGCCGCGGGCTGAATCCGCCGCCGCGGAACCCCGTGGACAGCTGGACGTAGCCGTTCACCGTATCGGTGAACTGGTAGTCGAAGGCCAGCTTCGGCGACCACTCCTGCGACTTCACGGACACGAGGCCGTGGTCAATCAGCACGAACTGCGAAATTCCGATGCCCGCAGGTGCGACGTTGCCCGTGACGCGGTAGATGGTCGCGTCCTTCTTGTCGTCCGTGTAGCGAGCGCCGGCCTCGATGCTGAGCTTCTTGGTCGCCTGCCAGTTGAAGTGCGCGAACACCGCCCAGTTCTTCAGGTCCTGGACGTCCTTGTTGTCCGCGAAGTTCGACGTGTAGACGTAGCCGTTGCTGTACCCCTGGTTTGAATCGTTCGCGTCGTAGTAGAAGACGCCCGTGGTCCAATCGATGTGTTTGTTCTTCCCGGTGACGCCGCTCAAATCGAATTCCTGCGTGAACTGGTCGTGCTTCGACACGTCCCACGTGAAGGTTCCGGGCAGCGGCGAGCCGTCCGAATCTCGGCCGAACGAATTGTCGAACTTGCGATACGCCGTCTTCGACTGGAATTTCATCGAGTTCGTGATGTCCCAGTCGACGTCGACCTGCATGCCGCTGTGGGTCAGGTTGTTCTGGTTCGGCGTGATGCGCCCGGTCAATGGGTCCTGGCCGAAGCGGTGATAGCTCGTGTATTTGCCGGCGGTCTGAAAACGTCCGTCGAACTGCCCGCCGACGCCGAACACCGGTATCGTGATGTTGTTGTTCCAGTTGTTGATCGCGCCGGCTACGCCCGGAGGAACGCCGTTGTCGGTTCGCAGCTGCACCGTGTACTTGTCGGGCGCACCCTCCTGATCGCTGTAGGTGACGTCGGCGATGACGTTCACCTCGACCTTTTCCGACGCGCGCCACCGCATGGCGACGCGCCCCGATTGCACGTTTTCGTTGCCGAAATGGTCCACGACGCATCCGCGCGCGTCCGTTGTGCCGACCACGCTGCCGAGCCGCACACCGCCGATCGCAGGATGCGTGTTGGAGGCGTACGCGATCCACAGCGGACTCGTGGGATCGGGGGCCCCTGCGGGCCGGGCCACTCCGTTCGTGCCGGCCGCGATGCCGACGCCGCCGACTCCGAGCGAGCCCGCGCCGTTCACGCACTCGTAGTCTAGGATGTCGAAGTAGCCGTTCTGCTTCTTCGACGACGCCGAGATCCGAACCATCAACTTGTCGTCGATGATCGGGAAATCGTACGAGCCGCGCACATTCAGGCGATCGCGCTCGCCTGTTTCGAGCTCGACGAACCCTTCGCCCGAACCCTGCGGCTTTTTGGAGATGATGCGCACTGCGCCGCCGAGCGTGTTCTTGCCGAACAGCGTGCCTTGCGGGCCGCGCAGCACCTCCACGCGCTCGATGTCGAGCAGATCGAGGATCGCGCCCTGCGGACGGCCGTGATAGACGTCGTCGATGTAGATCGGCACCCCGGGCTCGAACGACAGAGAGTTGTCGCCTAGGCCGATGCCGCGGATGAAGGCCGCCGCCGTGGACCCCCAGCCGGCGCCGAGCGGCGCGATCACGGCGTTCGGGACGAACGCGTCGAGATCGAGCGTGCTCGTCGAGCCGCGCGCCTCGAGCATTTCGCCCGTGAACGCGGTGATCGCGAGCGGTGTCTTCTGAAGGTTCTCCTCGCGGAAGCGTGCGGTAACTACGATTTCCTCGAGCCCTCCCTGCTGGGCATTCACCATGGCGGGGAAGGCGCCGGCGCCGAGCACCGACGTGATCGCGAGCCCCAAGAGTTGCGGTTTGGCAGCGGATAACCGCCCGTTCCGGCGCGGTGCGCCGGTCGTGATTAAAGACATGACTCCCCCCATTTCCTAAACGATCTGAACTCATATTCAGAGTATCAGTATTGGAAGTACCATGACAGGACGGGTCGGTTCGGCGCGTTTTGACCGGACGATCGGTGACTCGGTATGCATGCACAGCTCGCTGACGATTGGCGGACCCAATCAAGGGACCTGGCCGATGGCCGGGATCTGAGCTTGTATGCCCGCCACGACGCTGGCTGGGTCAGCCGCGACGGGGCCGTTATACCCGCGCGTATATATTGAGTGCTAACGGCTTTTCACCTAGCATCAATTCGATTTCCTACGTCTTCGGCGTTCCGAGGGGGAGGCCTCATGGCTGACAACACCAACGGTCGCGACTTTCCAGAGCCGCAATTCGACCAGATCGTTTCCAAGGCCACGTCGAGACGCACGTTCATTAAAGGTGTCATTGCCTCTGGCGCCGCCGTATCGGCGTCGGGCTACCTGTTCACTCTGGCCGGCTGCTCGCCCAACCAGAAATCCGCCGGCGGCGTGGAGCGCCTGTTGACGCTGAACGTGAACGGGCAGATGCGCCCGGTCGACGTTCTGCCGAACGAGACGCTCGCGATGACGCTGCGCTACAAGCTCGGCCTCACCGGCACGAAGCTCGGCTGCGATCGCGGCGAGTGCGGCGCGTGCACCGTCGACATCGACGGCGTGTCGAGCTACTCGTGCTCGACGCTGACGCACAGCGTGCGCGGCCGCAAGATCATGACGATCGAAGGCCTCGAAGGGCGCGAACGGCGAGTTGCACAAGGTGCAGCAGGCCATGATCGACGAGCTCGGTCCGCAGTGCGGGTTCTGCACGCCGGGGCAGATCATGTCGGCCGTCGCGCTGCTCGATGCCAATCCGCATCCCACGCGCGACGAGGTTCGCCACGCGCTGTCGGGCAACCTGTGCCGTTGCGGCGCGTACGACCATTACCTGAACGCAGTCATGCGCGCGGCCACAGGCGGCGAGCGCGTGAGCCAGGCCTAAACGGCCACATATTTAAGGAGCTGCGCCGATGTCCAGAGACATGATGAGTGCCTTCGAGCTCTACCAGCCCGATAGCGTGGAAGGGGCCGTGGAGCTGCTGTCGAAATTCGGCAAGGACGGCTGGGCGCTGGCGGGCGGCAACGACAGCTTCGACTGGTTCAAGGACCGCATCAAGACGGCCGAAGTACGTCGTCGACCTCGGCGGCATCGCGGCGCTGAAAGGCATTCGCGAAACGCCGGACGGCGGCGTCGAGATCGGTGCGCTGACGACGCTGACGGACGTCGAGCAGCAGCCCCGTGATCCAGGGCAAATACAAATTGCTGGCCCTTGCGGCTGGCCGAGTCGCGAGCCCGCAGATCAGAAACGCCGGCACGATCGGCGGCAACGTGTGTCAGGACGCGCGCTGCTGGTACTACCGCTATGGCGTGAACTGCTATCGCGCAGGCGGCAACACGTGTTTCGCCGACACGCCGCAAGGCCAGAACCGCGAGCATTGTCTGTTCGGTGCTTCGCGGTGCGTGGCCGTGAGTCCCTCGGACACGGCGCCGGCCCTCGTCGCCCTCGACGCCAAGATGGTGGTCTTGGGTCCCAAGGGTCAGAAAGAGGTCAAGGCGGAAGAGTTCTTCATCGGCCCGAACATCGACATCGAACGCATGACGGTGCTCGAGAAGGGCGAAGTGCTGACCGCGATCCGGCTGCCGGCCGAGTGGGCCGGGGCGCGTTTCTATTTCGAGAAAGTGGCCGACCGCAACACGTGGGACTTCCCGCTCGTGAACGTCGCTGCCGCCATGAAAGTCAGCGGTGCGGCGGGGTCGGAGAAGATCGACGCGATCCGCATCGCGGCCGGCGCGGTGCAGTGCGTGCCGCGGCGGCTCACGGTCGTGGAAGAGGTCGTGACGGGTCAGCCGAAGACGGCAGAGACGGCCTCGCTGGCGGGCCAGAGCGCGGTGCGTGGCGCCACGCCGCTGAACTTCAACCACTTCAAGATTCCGCTGCTGCAGAACCTGGTCACGCGCGCGATCCGCGACGCGTAGACTCGGTCCGTCGTAAGTCCTGCAGTCACCGAGCTCGGCGCGTGGAGCTACTCCGAGTCAGCCGCGACATTTACGGCCGCGAAGTGCTGCAAGGCATGTCGTGGGATCTGATCTGGGTGTTCTTCGCCGTGGGATGCGCGCTGATCGTGGGCCACGCCCTGTATCGTTTGTTGCTCGCGCCGAAGCAGCAGATAGCGTCAGTCGTGACCGATCCCAGCGCCGCAAGCCCCGGCACCCCTTCGGTCGCGGGCAGAGTCACCCGCCATGCGGCCGTCGATCGCGCCTTCCACTGGGTCACCGCCGTCTGCGTGCTGACGCTCATGGCCACCGCGTTCCTGCCGATTCTGGGCCTCGCGTTCAGCTGGGTCGGCATCCACTGGGTCACGGGTCTCGTGCTGATCGCGGCCGTGTTGTTCCACATCCTGCGCGTGCTGCTGAAGCAGGGGTTCCGCGCGATGTGGATCGGCGGCCGGGATTTCGGCGACGCGGCGGCGATTGTAAAGGCCACGCTGCGGCGCGACGCGCGGCGCGGTGCGGAAGCCCGGCAAGTATTCGTTCGCGCAGAAACTCATTCATCACGCGTTCGCGCTCGTCGTGCTGACGGCGCGTTGGCACCGGCGGCGCCATGCTCGTGCGCATCGACACGCCGTGGTGGAAGCGCAATCCGTATCTGCTTTCCGACGCCACCTGGGGCATCGTCTACGTGCTGCACGGTCTCGCCGCGTTGATGCTGATCACGATGGTGATGCTGCACATCTATTTCGCGCTGCGCCCGGAAAAGCTACTGTTCACGCGTGCCATGCTGCGCGGCTGGATCACGCGCGCGGAATATTCCGAACATCACGATCCGCAACGTTGGCAGGTGGAACGATGAGTAGCGACGATCTCAAGCAACGCATCGAGGCGATCGAGACCGGCTACGAGTTCATGCTGGCCTATGCGGCGCAGGGGCGGCAGACCGACAAGGGCGGTGGCTCGGGCAGCAAGGTGCGCGAGCATTTGAACGGCATGGCCGCGGCCCTCGACGGGCTCGGCGCCGCGGCGACGGCCGCCGCCGCGGCCGTCGATCGCGAGCTGCCGAAAGCCGGGGCGGCGT
Source organism: uncultured Gammaproteobacteria bacterium (assembly GCA_963748045.1). GTDB lineage: Bacteria > Pseudomonadota > Gammaproteobacteria > Steroidobacterales > Rariloculaceae > FEN-1219. Next base: position 119,221 of record CAVVIC010000020.1, on the reverse strand, counting down.
TCTTCGCCGCCGTGGACAACGACGCGCGCATCGCGCTCGCGGCGCTGCGCCTCGTGCTCGCGCGCGCCGACATCAGCTCGCAGCTGATCGACAACCTGAACGCTTCGATCCACCTGCGCGCGCTGCTGACCGATCTGTTCGTCGTCGACGAGGCACTGAGACCGCCCCAGGTCCCAGCGCCTGACGCCGCGCGCGAGCCATGGATCCGGTCACGCATCTCCTGGTCGGCGCCGTAGTCGGTCAGGCGGTGGCGGGTCGCAAGCTCGGTTTCGCGCAGGCGGCATTCTGGGGCGCGATCGCCGCCGAGCTGCCCGACATCGACGTGTTCGTGTCCGCGGTAGCGGCCGACGACTCGCTCGACATGCTCGTGCGGCATCGCGGCACGACCCACTCGCTGTGGTTTCCGCCCGTCGTCGGTCTGCTTTCGGGGTTTCTCGTGTCGCGATTCTCGCTGCAGTCGCGCGCGAGCCCGTGGACGTGGGTGCTGCTGTTCACGGCCGCGCTGCTGTCGCATCCGTTGCTCGACGTCTGCACGCACTACGGCACGCAGTTGCTCGCGCCGTTCTCCGATCGACGGTTCTCGCTGCCGGCGTTGCCGATCGTCGAGCCAATGTACACGGCTATCTTCGTCGTCGGGCTCGCGATCGCGGCGTGGCTCGTGCGTCGCGACCGAGCGCAGCGCGCGGTGCTGGCCTGCGTGCTGACGTTGGTGGTCTCGACGGGCTACCTGTTGTACGGCCTGAAGTTGAACGCCGACGCGGTGGTGTGGGCGCGAAAGGATCTCGCCGCCCATAGTGCCGACCTCCCCGTCGTCTACGCGTTCCCGACGCTGCTGCAACTGCCGTACCGGCGCGTCGTCGCACGCACGGCCGGCGAGGACTGGGTGGGGTTCGTGTCGATGGCGCATCCGTGTCCGATCGCGTGGAGCCATCGCGTGCGCGACGACACCGCGATGGTAGGGGAGCTGCGCGCGAGCTACGGCGGCCGCATCTTCGAGTGGTTCGCCGAAGGGCTCACGGCCGCATACGCGGACAGCCGCCACGTGTTTCTCGCGGACTTGCGCTACGGATTCACGCCCGACGTGCTGAGCAGTATGTGGCGGCTCGAAGCCGACATCGGCCGCGAGCCGCACCCACTTGGGCCAGCGCGCTTCGTGCAGAACCCGCGGCCAGCGCCGTCGGCTGCGAACCTCATGCAGCTGCTGCGTGCCGCGTACCCAAAGACTTGCGACACACCGGCCGGTGCGCTGACTTACTGAGCTCGACTTGCGAGCGCGGGAGCGGATTGGCTATGCTGCCTCGCATTCCCGCGCCAATCACACGAAGGTTTGAGTCATGAAGAAGCTTGCCATCACGTTGCTTTCCGCCGTGCTCGTCCCGATGCTCGTCGTCTCGTGCGGCGGTCAGAAAGGCCCGGCCGGTGCAGCGGCGCTGCCGGACACGCCGGAAGCAGCGGCGTTCAACTTATCGTGATGGCCTCATGAAGGCGATCGCATGGAAAGTCGGCAAGCTGCGTGGCATGGCGCAGGGTGAAGTGACGGTCGACGAAGCGGTCTTCAAGAAGAGCGCGCATGACGTCGCCACCCTGGCCGGCATGGTCACGGAAGGCTTCATCCCGAACAGCATCGTGCAGGGCAGTGCCGCGACGCCGGAGATCTGGATGAACTTCGCGGATTTCACTCAGAAAGCCACGGATCTGCAGAACGCGGCGCAAGCACTCGCCGACGCCGCGGACCAGAACGGCTTCGAAGCGTCGAAGGGCCTGGTGGATGCCGTAGGCAAGACCTGCGGTGGCTGCCACCGTCCGTATCGCAAGCGCCAGGAATAGCTCGCGGACTTTCAGTCAAAGCAAAACGGCGGCCCTTGTGGCCGCCGTTTTCATTTCGCACGTGAGTCGGCGCGGCGTGCTTACTGCAACGTGCCTTTGCGCTGGAACCCCGCGCGATCGCCCGAGCGCACTTTGAGCTGCATGCGTTCGGCGTTGCGCAGCACGTTCAGCGGCACGTCGACGCCCGCGCTCCCGAGGCTCCACATGAGCCGGAACATGTTCGCGAGGCCGTTCACCGGTTCGTCGTCGATGCCGACGATCACGTCGCCAGGCCGCAGTCCCGCCTTGTCGGCCGGGCAGTTTCGATAGACGCCGACCACGGTCAGGTCCTGCTGGTCGTCGTGCACGAGCATGCCGAGCCACGGTCGCGGTGGCGACAACCGGCGTCCGTGCGCAACGATCTCGTCGACGATCGGCGCGAGCAGCTCGATCGGCACGAACATGTTGACCGTCGCGGTTGCGCCGCGCACTTCGAATCCCTGAATCACGAGCGAGCCCAAGCCGCAGAGCCTGCCGTGGCTGTCGACGAGCGCCGCGCCGGACCAGCTTTCGTGCGGTGGCGATGTGAACACGGCTTGATCCAGCACGTACTCCCAGCGACCCGCGAATTCCTGCTTCGCCACGACGCGCGCTTCGATGACCTGCGCCCGGCCGCTGCTGCTCACGACCGAGACGTTGTCGCCGACGTTCAGCGAGTCCGCGCGGCCGAGCTCCATGAGTGGCCCCTGCAGCGGCAGCGACGGTTTCACGAGCGCCAGCCCGCTGTCGAAGTCGTAGCCGACGACGAAGCCCGGCACCACGGTGTTGCCCGTGCCGATCCAGAGGCTCTCGGCCTCGTGCACCACGTAGCCGATCGTGACGATCAGGCCGTCCTCGCGAATCCGCACGCCGTGGCCCGAACGCTCGGTGCCGAGCAGGCCGGCGCTCATGGCGTCGTCGGGCACGTGGGCGGTGATCGACACCATCGCGTCGGTACCGACGTTCGTGGTGATGACTGAGGTGCTCATGGCCTTATGTTAGCGTCGGCGGCGACCCTTCGCGAGTGGCGCGGACGTGGACGCGGACGCGCGTAACCCCGCGGACCTTGAGAAAAAATGAGACATTACGGAATCCCGCAGTTCGGGCCCACCCGGACCGCGTGGCATAATTTTCGGGTCTAGCTCAAGCCCCGTCCCGCTCGATGCTCCGCACGGAAGCGGAGCTCACCTAAGCAAACGGACCAAGGATCGAACGCCCATGAAAAACGCGTTGCTCGTTATGGTGGCCTTCGCGCTCGGCGCGGGGGCCGTCTGGTACCTGACGAGCAACCGCAACGACAACGGCGTGGCGGGGCGCGGCGGTCCCGCCGCCAGTGTGCCGGGCGGCGGGCGCTCGGCGGGTGGTGCGCCCGGCGGGTTCGCGGGCCGTCCCGCGCAGCAGGCTCCGCTCGTCACTGCGGCCGCCGTGACCCGCGATCAGGTGTATGACGTGGTCGAAGCGCTCGGCACCACCCAAGCCAACGAATCCGTGACGCTGACGGCCAAGGTCAGCGATACGGTGCGGCGCGTGAACTTCGAGGACGGCGACTACGTCGAGAAGGGCAGCGTCCTGATCGAGCTCACGAACCAGGAAGAGGAGGCCGCGCTCGCCGAAGCGCGTGCCAATCTCGACGACGCGCGGAACCAGCTGCGCCGCCTCGAGGACTTGAGCAAGCGCGGCCTGTCCGCCGTTCAGCAGCTCGACATCGCGAAATCGCGCGCCGATGCCATGCAGGCGCAGATGAACCGCGTCGTGGCGCGCCTGAAAGACCGGATCGTCCTGGCGCCCTTCAGCGGCCTGCTCGGCTTTCGCAACGTGAGCCCCGGCACGCTCGTGACGCCAAGCACGACGATCACGTCGATCGACGACATCTCGACCATCAAGCTCGACTTCACGGTGCCCGAGACCGTGTTGGGCGTCGATGAACGCCCGGCGCGAAGATCGTCGCGAAGAGCGTGAGCTTCCCGGGTCGCGAGTTCGAAGGCATCGTGCGCACGGTCGGCTCGCGCGTCGATCCCGTCACGCGCGCGGTCATGATTCGCGCGCACGTCCCGAATCAGGACCGTGCGCTGCGTCCCGGCATGTTGCTCACGGTCGACGTGGTGACGTCGCAGCACGAAGCGCTCGTGATCCCGGAAGGCGCGATCTTCCAGGTGCAGAATCGCGCGTACGTCTATCGGCTCGAGGGTCTGACGGCCCGCCAGCAGCAGATCGAGATCGGCGGCCGGCGATTCGGCACGGTCGAGGTGAAGAGCGGCCTCGAAGAGGGCGATACGATCGTCATCGAAGGCATCGTGAAACTGCGCGACGGCATCCAGGTGCGGTTGGACGAGGCCGCGGGCGCGGTCAGCGAGCGCTCGAAAGACCAGCACGGCGCTCCGGGCTCCGGCGTGCGCGGCTAGCCGGCGAGGACGCGCGTCATGTGGCTGTCAGATACGTCCGTCAAACGGCCGGTCTTCGCGACCGTGCTGAGCCTCATGCTCATCGCGCTCGGCGCGCTTGGCGTTCCGCGATCTGACGGTCCGCGAGTATCCCGACACCGTCGCTCCGACCGTGCAGGTGCAGGTCAACTATCCGGGTGCGTCTTCGGAGATCGTCGAAACGCGCGTGACGCAGGTGCTCGAGGGCGAGCTCTCGGGGATAGAGGGCGTCAAGACCATCCGCTCGTCCTCGCGTGACGGTCAGTCGTCGATCACGATCGAGTTCAACCTGACCCGCCGGCTCGACGAGGCCGCGAACGACGTGCGCGACCGCGTCTCCCGCGTGACGCGGCGACTGCCGGACGACATCGACAACATCAGCGTGCAGAAGGCCGACGCGGATCAACAGCCCGTCATGTGGCTCACGCTTTCCGGCGACAGCCTGAGCATGATGGAGCTCACGGACTACATGAAGCGGTACCTGCTGGACCGCTTCGCGACGATTCCGGGCGTTTCCCAGATCAACATCTTTGGCTCCGGCGGCCCGTCGATGCGCGTGTGGATCGATCGCGTGGCGCTCGCGGCCCGCAATTTGACGGTCACGGACATCGAGACCGCGCTGAACCGCGAGAACCTCGAGCTGCCGGCCGGCAAGATCCAATCGAAGGACCGCGACTTCCAGGTGCGAATCGGCCGCAACTACCAGACTGACGAGCAGTTCCGCGATCTCGTGCTCGCGCAGGGGAAGGATGGCCACCTCATTCGCCTGGGCGAGGTCGCGCGCGTGCAGGTGGGCCCGCGCGAGAACCAGCGGTGGTTCCGCACGAACGGCAAGACGACTACCGGCTTCGGCATCATCAAGCAATCGACCGCGAACGTCGTCGAGGTGCTCGACGCCGTGAAGGCCGAGGTCGAACGCGTGAATCACGACCTGCCGAAGGGCATGAACGTTGATCACGAGCGGCGACGACTCGTTGTACATCAGCGCCGCGATTCGCGAGATCTACTACACGATCGCGATCACGACCGCGCTCGTGGGTTTCGTGATCTTCGTCTTCCTGGGTTCTTTGCGAGCCACGTTGATCCCGCTCGTTACGATTCCCGTGTGCCTGATCGCGACGTTCTCGGTGCTGTCGCTGTTCGGCTATTCGATCAACCTCATTACGTTGCTCGCGCTGGCGTTGTCCATTGGTCTCGTCGTCGACGACTCGATCGTCGTGCTCGAGAACACGCATCGGCGCATCGAAACGGGCGAGGCGCCGCTGCTCGCGGCGTACAACGGCACGCGGCAGGTGGCGTTCGCCGTGATTGCCACGACGGTCGTGCTCGTGTCGGTGTTCGCTCCGGTCGCGTTCCTGAAGGACAGCATTGGCCGCGTATTCGCCGAACTGGCCGTGACGATCGCCGCGGCGGTGACGTTCTCCGCAGTGCTGGCGTTGTCGCTGTCGCCGATGATGTGCTCGAAGCTGTTGCGTCGCTCCGGCGACAATCGGCTCACGCACAAGCTCGATCAGGGTTTCGAGTGGCTGTCGAACCGTTATCAGAACCTGTTGCGCGCGAGCTTGCGCGCGCCCTGGGCCGCCGTCGTTGTCAGCGTCGCGATCGGTTTCGGCGCGTACCTGTTGCTGCAGAAGATTCCGCGCGAGTACGCGCCGCAGGAGGATCGCGGGCAGTTCAACGCGTCATTGCAGGCGCCGGAGGGCACGAGCTACGCGCGCCTTCAGCAGTCCGCGGAGAAAGTCGAGTCGTACCTCCAGCCGTATTTCGACGACGGCACGATCCAGCGCGGCGTCGTGAGCGTTCCGGGCTTCCAGCCGGGCCAATCCGGCAACGTCAACGTCACGCTGAAGCCGTGGGGCGAGCGCAAGATCGCGACCACCGACCTGCTCGCGATCCTGAACAAGGGCTGGGAAGACATCCCGGACATGCGCATCACGGCATTCATCAACAACGGCAATCGCGGCGGCGGTGGCGGCGGCGGCGGTCAGCCCGTGCAGATCGTGCTCGGCGGCTCGAACTACGAAGAGCTCGCGCGGTGGCGCGACATCGTGATCGCCCAGGGGGCGGCGAACCCCGGCCTCTCGCGTCTCGATTCGGATCTGCGCGAGACGCAACCTCAGGTCCTGGTCCGCGTCGACACCGATCGCGCGGCGAGCCTTGGTGTCAGCGCGCGCAGCATCGGCTCGACGCTCCAGGCGCTGATGAGCGAGCGCCAGGTCACGACGTACGTCGTCGACGGCGAAGAGTACGACGTCGTGCTGATGGCCGAGCCGAAACAGCGGGCGTCGTACGCGGATCTCTCGAACATCTTCGTGCGTTCGGAACGCAGCGCCGACCTGATCCCGCTATCGAATCTGACGAAGCTCGAGGACATGGCCGGTCCGAGCCAGCTGAACCGCCACAACCGCATGCGCGCCGTCACGATCACGGCGAACCTCGTGAACGGCTACACGCTCGGCGAAGCGCTGACCTGGCTCGAGGACCTGATCCACAAGGAGTCTGCCGGCCACGGCGCAGATCAGCTACCGCGGCGAGTCGCTCGACTTCAAAGAGGCGTCCGGCGCACTGTACTTCACGTTCGGCGTCGCGCTGTTCGTGGTGTTCCTCGTGCTCGCGGCGCAGTTCGAGAGCTTCATCCACCCGCTCGTGATCATGGTCACGGTGCCGCTGGCCGTAGCCGGCGGACTGCTCGGGCTCGCGATTTCGGGCAAGACGCTGAACATCTACAGCCAGATCGGCATCATCATGCTGGTCGGCATCGCGGCGAAGAACGGCGTGCTGATCGTCGAGTTCATCAACCAGATGCGCGATCGCGGCATGGAGTTCAAGGAGGCGATCGTCGAAGCGTCGCGCGTCCGTCTGCGCCCGGTCATCATGACGGCGTTTGCGGCGGTCATGGGTTCGGTGCCGCTGATTCTCGCGCACGGCCCGGGGTCGGTGAGCCGCCAGGCGCTCGGCGTCGTGATCTTCTCCGGCGTGAGCCTCGCGACGTTGTTCACGCTCTTCATCGTGCCCTCGGTCTACAACCTGCTCGCGCGGCACACGGGCTCGCCGAACGCGATCGCCCACCGCCTGGCCACGATGCACACCGAGACCTCGCCCGGCTGACGCTCGCGCTGTGACCGTGGCCGCGCGTCGCTGCGCGGGCGTTTGGCGACGGTGCCAAACGTGGCGGCTGCGCCGAGGGCCCCTCGCGGGACACGCCGGAAATCGCATCCTGCGGCTCGGCTGCGCACATCCCTGTGCGCAGACGGTCCCGCGAGGGGGCCTCGGCACAGCCGCCACTCCCTAACCACAGTGGGCCCGCGTGTCGCTTCGCTGCGCTGCGTTTCGCGCACCGGTAACATCGATTCAGAGCGCGCGCCGCGCTGTGTAATGTCCGCAGGGTTGCACGACCGCCGCCTAAGACACCGCACACTCCCAGAACGCCGCTCGCGCGTAACCTTTCAACCGCCACCCGCAGTGCTCGACAGCCACAAGGCATTGCTCGATGCGCTGCGCACTGCGCGGGACTCGCTTCAGGTTTCAGAGGCTACGGTGACTGCTACGGCGTCAATGGTGCGAACGATCTTCACGACCTGATCGTCGCGTCTGAACTCCGTGACCACGGGCTCACTGGCGGCCGCTGAAGCAGCGAGCACCGCGATGGCCGTAACCGTTTTCAGCATGCCGGCGAGACTACCGCCAGGAAGCTCTGTCCTCAAGTTCCTTACTACGCGGCGCTCGGCATCGGGCCGTCGCGATTCGGCAGCTCGTGCGGCTGGTCGCGACCGCTACGATCGGCACAGCACCAACTGCCCGCGCTATCAGCGCGGTTCGGTGATGATGGGGTTGCGGAGGGTGCCGAGCTGGGGCACGTGGACTTCGACGACGTCGCCGTCGTGGAGGTACTTGGGAGGGTCGAAGCGCGCGCCCGCGCCCGTCGGTGTGCCTGTCGCGATGATGTCGCCGGGCGAGAGTCGCATAAAGCTCGAGAGGTACGCGATCAGCCGCGCGAACGGAAAGATCAGGTTCGCCGTCGTGTCGTCCTGGCGCAGCTCGCCGTTCACGTGTGTCGTGAGATGCAACTCGGTGTTCGCCGCGATCTCGTCCGCCGTCACGAGCCACGGCCCGAAGCTGCCGGAGCGCTCGAAGTTCTTGCCCGGCGTCACGTTGAATTTCGAGTGCCGCAGCCAGTCGCGCACCGAGCCCTCGTTCATCAGCGTCAGCCCCGCGACGTGCCGCCACGCGTCCTGTTCGGCGATGCGCCGGCCGGCACGGCCGATCACGAGGGCGATCTCGCCCTCGTAGTCGAGCTGCTCGGACTCGGGCGGATTCCAGATCGGTTCGAGGTGTCCCACGAGGCTGCCGGGCGTGCGCATGAACACGCTCGGGTACTTCGGCGCTTCGGCGCCGTCCTTGTATTCCTCGTTGCGATTGCCGTAGTTGATGCCGATGCAGATGATCTTCTCGGGGTCCGGCACCGGCGGCAGATAGCGGATCGTGTCGAGCGCGACGCTCGGCTCGCGTTGGGTGGCGAGCTCGATGGCGCGCGGCAGTTCGCCGGCACGCAACAGTGCGCCGAGCGTGGGGCAAACCCTGCCGAGCGAGGTGCCGAGATCGACGACGGCATCGCCTTTTACGACACCGAAGCTCGTGTAGTTGCCGACTGAGAAGCTGACGAAGCGCATGTGTCTCGCTACAGGCCGGCTCGCGCGAGCACGCCGTCGAGCTTCGCCGCGAGCTCGGCCGTGGCCGGCACCATCGGCAGCCGGTGCTCGTTCTCCGTGAGCAGGCCGAGCTTCTTCATCATGTACTTCATCGGGATCGGGTTCGTGTCGAAGAACACGGCCTTGTTGATCTCGAGCAACTGATCGTGCAGCCGCCGCGCCGCGGCCATGTCGTTCGCGAATACGGCCTCGCACATCTCGGCCAGCACGCCAGGGCGCAGGTTGCCGACCGCGTTCATGAGGCCGCAGGCGCCCACGGCCATCATCGGGAAGCTGAGCTCCTCGAGGCCGACGAATACTTTGAAATCGGCGCCAAGCTCGTGCAGGCACTCGGACACGAAGCCGAGATCGTTCACCGCCTGCTTGATGCCCACGAAGTGCGGCGACTTGTCCTTCAGGGTCTTCAGCGTGTCGATCGTGACGCTGACGGCCGTGCGGCCAGGGATGTGATAGACCATCCACGGCACGTCGTGGCCGACCGCGAGCTCGAGGTAGTACGCGATCAGTCCGCGCTGCGGCGGCCGGATGTAGTACGGAGTCACGATCAGCAGCGCGTCGGCGCCTTCGGCGAGCGCGTGCTCCGTCAGCACGCGGCTTTCGGCGAACGACTGCGAGCCCGTGGCCGCGACAACAGGCACGCGACCGGCAGTAACACGAATCGCGAGCGTGACGATGCGGTTCCGCTCGTCGGTCGTCAGCGTCGACGGCTCCGCCGTCGTGCCGTTGACGAGGATGCCGTGCGAACCCTGGTCGATCTGGAAGTTCACGAGCTCGGCGTACTTTTCGTAATCCACTTCACCGCCTTTGAACGGCGTGATGAGCGGTGGAATCGAGCCGCGCAGGGCGACCAGATCGACAGTGCGGTTCGGCATGGTGATCTTCGCGGGGTATGCTTGACTGAAAGCGAAATTGACAGCCGTCGCGGCGGTCATTTACGGTGGTCGAGAGATTTTCGAGTTTACGTCAAGCCGCGACGGGAAGCACCTTGCCCCACCTGGTCATCGAGTACTCCGCCAACGTCGAGGATCGCATCGCGCTCGGTGAGCTGCTCGACAAGCTGCACGCCTGCGCGCTCACGACGGGCGTGTTCCCGCTCGGCGGGCTGCGCGTCCGCGCGTATCGCGCCGACGCGTACCGCATCGCGGACAAGGCGCCGGATAACGGCTTCGTGCACGTGACGGCGCTGATCGGCCACGGCCGGCCGCTCGACGTGCAGCAGCGGGCGGGTGAGCAGTTGTTTGCCGTGCTCGCGGCGCACCTGACGCCGCTGTATGACCAGAGTCCGCTCGCGATCTCGCTGAACGTTCAGGAGTTCCATCCGCTCCTGAACTTCAAGAAGAACAATCTGCACGAGTACGTCAAACGTCGCGGCGGCAAACCATGAGTCAGACCCCATCGTTCGAAACCAACGTCGCCAAGGCCGAGGGCTACCTCGCGCGGTACACCGAGGGTGGTGTGCAGCACTTCATCGACGGCGCGCCGCGAGCGGCGGCATCGGGCCGCACGTTCGAGACGCGCACGCCGATCGACGACCGCGTGCTGGCTTTGGTCGCGGCCGGCGATGCGGCCGACGTCGACGCGGCCGCGCGTGCGGCCGAGCGCGCGTTCCCCGCGTGGCGCGATCTGCCGGGCTCGGACCGGCGCGCGTTGCTCCACAAGATCGCCGACGCGATCGAGGCGCGCGCGGAGGAGATCGCGTTGCTCGAGTCGCTGGACACCGGCCAGGCGATCCGCTTCATGTCGGTGGCCGCCAAGCGCGGTGCCGAGAACTTCCGCTTCTTCGCCGACAAGGCGCCCGAGGCCGATGCCGGTCTATCGCTGCCGGCGCGCGAGCACTTGAACTACACGTTGCGTGCGCCGCTCGGGCCGGTCGCGGCCATCACGCCGTGGAACACGCCGTTCATGCTGTCGACGTGGAAGATCGCGCCGGCGCTCGCGGCGGGCTGCACCGTGGTGCACAAGCCGGCGGAGTGGAGCCCGATCACGGCCACGTTGCTGGCCGAGATCTGCACGTCGGCGGGTCTGCCGCGCGGCGTCTTGAACACGGTGCACGGGTTCGGCGAGACGGCCGGCAAAGCCGTCACGCAACACCCGGCCATTCGCGCGGTCGCGTTCGTAGGCGAATCGGCCACCGGTAGCGCGATCATGGCGCAGGCAGCGCCGACGCTGAAGCGGCTGCACTTCGAGCTCGGCGGCAAGAATCCCGTCGTCGTGTTCGATGACGCCGATTTCGAGCGCGCGCTCGATGCCGTCGTATTCATGATCTACAGCTTGAACGGCGAGCGCTGCACGTCGTCGAGCCGGCTGCTCGTGCAGAAATCGATCGAGCGCGAGTTCACGGACCGGCTCGTGGCGCGCGTGCGCAAGATCAAAGTCGGCCATCCGCTCGATCCGGCGACGGAGGTCGGACCGCTGATTCATCCGCAGCACGTGCAGAAGGTGCTCGGTTACTTCGAGCTGGCGCAGGCCGAACGCGTTGCGATTCCGGTCGGCGGAGCGCGCACGGCTGCTGGCGGCAACTACGTACAGCCGACGGTGTTCGCCGGCGCGCAGAATTCGCTGCGGGTGGCGCAGGAAGAGATTTTCGGACCGGTGCTCACGGTGATTCCGTTCGCCGACGAAGCCGAGGCGCTGAAGCTCGCCAACGACGTGAAGTACGGGCTCGCGGGGTATCTGTGGACCAACGACGTGGGCCGCGCGCACCGCTTCGCGCGCGCGCTCGAGGCCGGCATGGTGTGGGTCAACTCTGAGAACAACCGCCATCTGCCGACGCCGTTCGGCGGTACTGAAGGCCAGCGGCATCGGCCGGGATGGCGGCGACTACAGCTTCGAGTTCTACATGGAAACGAAGAACATCTGCATCGCGCACGGCACGCATCGCGTGCCTACGCTCGGGCGCTAGCCGCATGAGCCTCTACTACGTGCAGAAGCTGATGTACCAGCTGAACCGCGACGCTCGCCGTACGCAAGCGTTTCGATTCCGACCGCGCGTCGTTGCTGACGGAGTACGAGCTCACCGACGAGGAGCGCGCGGCGATCATGAGCGGCGACATCGGTTTGCTATACGTCATGGGCGTCAACGGTCAGATCCTGATGCACTACGCGGCGCTACTCGGGCAGCCGTGGGACGTGTACATCAACGCGATGCGCGAGGGCGTGCGCAAGCACGGGCCCGTGCGCGCCGGGCTCTACAGCATGCTGAAGGACCGGCAGCGATGAGTCTCGTATTCGCAGGTGTCTGCAGCCACGCGCCCGGCATCACGGGGCGAGCCGCGCGTGCCGACGCGCGTGTGCGCGACGCGTTCTATGCCAAGCTCGACGAGATGCGCTTGCGGCTCGAAGCCGCGAAGCCGGATGCGTTGATCGTCGTCGCGGCCGAACACTTCGCGAACTTCTTCATGAACAACATGCCGGCCTACTGCATGGGCATGGGCGATCACTACGAGGGCCCGATCGAGGACGAGCAGTGGCTCGCGATCAAGCGCCATCGCGTGCCGGGTAACGCCGATCTGTCGCGCCGCGTCATCGAACGTATGCTGCCCGATATCGACGTGGCGTACGCCGAGGAGTGGAAATTCGATCACGGCATCATGGTGCCGCTGCATTTCCTCACGCCGCGCTACGACCTGCCCGTGATTCCGGTCAACGTGAACTGCCAGGGGCCGCCGCTGACGCCGCTGAAGCGCGCGTACGAGTTCGGCCGCGTGCTGCGTCGCGCGTGCGATGCGCAGCCGGAACGCATCGCGCTGATCGGCACGGGCGGCATCTCGCATTGGCCCGCGACGCCGGACTCCGGCACGATCAACGAAGCCTGGGACCGGCAGTTCCTCGAGCGCTTTCTCGCGAACCGGCGCGACGAGCTCGTCGCCTACACGGACGAGGAGACGTTGCGCGACGCGGGGCAGGGCGGCTTCGAGATCCGCACGTTCCTCACGGTCGCCGGCGCCACCGAAGGCGCGACCGGCGAGCTCCTCTTCTACGCCCCGATTCCCGATCTTCGCCGTCGGCTGCACCGTGGCGCAGATGACGGTTCGTTAACGGCGTTCTCGGCGCCGCGCGGTTAGGTCTAGTGACAGCGTGCCGGCGGCGCCGAGGGGCAGTCGCGGGACACGCCGGAAATCGCGTCCCTGCGGCTCGGCTGCGCACATCCGACCGCCATGGATGGCGGGAGTGCCGGGATTGCAGGATGCAAATCCCGGCCCTGTGCGCAGACGGTCCCACGACTGCCCCTCGGCACCGCCGGCACTTCCGAACCGCATCGTGCGCGTCGCCAAGAACGCCTGCGGCACCGCCAACCAGTCTCGCGCGCACCACCAGGCTCAAGACCAAGAAGAGGCGATCGCAGCACCGCTGTTCGAGGGCCCCTCGCGGGACCGTCAGCGCACAGGGATGTGCGCTGCCGAGCCGCAGGGACGCGATTTCCGGCGTGTCCCGCGAGGGGCCCTCGAACAGCGGTGCTGCGATCGCCGGCGGTGGAGCAAAGCGCGTATTCGGGCGAGCGGTGCCGACCTCTCATACAATGGGCAGGGACGGCCGGTGACCGCAAGGACGAAGGGATGTCGAATACGTTATTTGCGCTGCAGGTGAGTCCGAGCCTTCCGGCGGCGCTGCGGCGCCTCGACGACCTCGCCGGCAACTTCTGGTTCAGCTGGTATCCCGGCACCGGGCAACTGTTTCGCAGGCTCGATCCACTGCTGTGGCGGGCAGTCGGCAGCAGCCCGCGGCTGTTCCTGCGCAGCGTGGACCAGAGCATCCTCGACAGCGCGGCCGAGAATCCAGACTTCATGCTCGAGTTCGAGGCCGTGCTCGGGGCGTTCGACCGTTATCTCGGGAATCGTCCTGTGCGGTCGGACGGGTTCGTGCCTGGCGATCTGATCGCGTACTTCTGCGCCGAGTATGGTTGGCACGAGAGCTTCCCCATCTACTCCGGCGGTCTCGGAGTGTTGGCCGGCGATCACTGCAAGACGGCCAGCGATCTTGGTTTGCCGTTCGTCGGCGTGGGCCTGCTGTATCGGCAGGGCTACTTCAATCAGCGCATCGACCGCAACGGCCAGCAGTTGCCCGAGCTACTCCTCGATCGAGCCGCGCAATACGCCACTCGTGCTCGCGGTCGACGCCGACGGGCAGGAAATCCGCGTCACGTGCCCGGGGCCCGAGCGCACGATCAACGTGCGCGTGTGGAAGGCGCCGGTCGGTCGCGTGACGGTGCTGCTGCTCGACACCGACGTGCCAGAGAACACGCCCGAGGATCGCAACATCACGTACCGCCTGTACGGCGGCGACGAGGAGCTGCGCGTGCAGCAGGAAGCCGTGCTCGGTGTGGCCGGCGTGCGCGCGTTGCGCGCGCTGAATCTCGCGCCGACCGTGTGGCACATCAACGAGGGCCATGCGGCATTCTCGGTGCTCGAGCGTCTGCGCGAGCACACGACGGGCGGCGTGCCGTTCGCGGCGGCGCTCGAGGCCGTCGTGGCCAGCACCGTGTTCACGACACACACACCGGTCAGCGCCGGTCACGACCGGTTTCCGCTCGACCGCGTCGCGCGACAGTTCCAGAGCTTCCCGGGCGAGCTCGGTGTCTCGGTCGACACGCTGCTCGACCTCGGCCGCGCGGCGGACCAGGGCGACCGCTTCAACATGACGAGGCTCGCGATCAGCGGCTCGGGCGCAGTGAACGGCGTCAGCAAGATCCACGGTCGAGTGTCGTCGCGGTTGTGCCAGAACGTGTGGCCCGACGTGCCGCCTGCCGAAAACCCGGTCGGTTACGTGACGAACGGCGTTCACGTGGCCACGTTCCTGCGCCACGCTTGGGCGGTGCTTTTCGACCGGCACTTAGGCGCCGACTGGCGCGAGCGGCTCATGGACCGAGCGCTCATGAACCGCATCGTGGACATTCCGGACGAGCTGTTCTGGCAGACGAACCAGAAGGTCAAGAGCCAGATGCTGCGCGTGCTGCGCGAGCGGTTGTCGCTGCAGTATCAGCGCAACGGCCTGAGCGAAGCGCACGTGCACCGGCTGCTGCGGCTCGTCGACCCCGAGGATCCGAACGTGCTGACCGTCGGCTTCGCGCGCCGATTCGCGACCTACAAGCGCGCCACGCTGCTGTTGGCCGACCTGCGTTGGCTCGAACAGCTCGTCGCGGCCGAGGATAGGCCCGTCGTATTCATCTTCTCCGGCAAGGCGCACCCGGCCGACGAGCCGGCGCAGTGGATGATGCGCGAAATCCAACGGATCTCGAACCTGCCGCCGTTCATCGGCAAGATCCTGCTCGTCGAGGGTTACGACATGGGGTTGAGTCGTGTGCTGACGTCCGGCGTCGACGTGTGGCTCAACACGCCGGTGCACCCGTACGAGGCGAGCGGTACCTCGGGCATGAAGGCCGCGATCAACGGCACCGTGAACTTGAGTGTGCTCGACGGCTGGTGGGCGGAGGCGTACGACGGCCGCAGGGAATTCAAGAACGGCTGGGGCATTCCGCCGTCGTTCGACGAGACGGGCGCCGCGGATCGCGACCGCCAGGACTCGACGACGCTGTACGAAATCCTGCAGGACGAGGTCTTGCCGCTGTACTACGCGCGCGACGGGGAGCGCGGCTATTCGCAGGAGTGGGTGCAACTCTGCAAACGCTCGATGGCCAGCGTACTGCCGGCGTTCAACAGCGAGCGCGTGTTGCGCGACTACGTGCAGCAGTTCTACGCGCCGGCCGCGCGCAAAGGGCGGATCGCGGCCGCGGACGATTTCCGCGGGGCGCGCGATCTTGGCGCGTGGAAGAGCCGAGTGCGCGCGGCCTGGCCTGGCGTGAAGTTGACGCTCGTCGGCAACGCGCTCGCGGAGATCGCGTTCGGCCAGCGCGTGGCGCTCGAGGTCGACGTGACGTTGAACGGCTTGCTGCCGGTGGACGTGCGCGTCGAATGCGTCGTGCACCGCATGCTCGGCTCCGATCTCGTGGTGCCGGTGCAGGGCTATACCGAGAACCGCCGGCCCGAGCACCGCACGTTCTACCTCGACGGCCAGGCGAATCTGCTCGAGCCGTTCGTGCCCGGCGCGGTCGACAGCGCCGGCGTGTGTCGTTACCGGCTCGAGATGCAACCGCCCTGGGCCGGGACGCTGGAATACGAGATCCGGGCCGTGCCGCAGCATGCGAACTTGTCGCACCCGTACGAGCTCGGCTTGTTGCGAAATCTTTGAGCGGCGCCAAGACGAAGCCCGTGGTCACGAAACTCGTGCTGCGCACGGGCTCGCGCTTGCCGCTCGGCGCCACCGCAGAGATGGACGGCGTCAACTTCGCGATCTACAGCCGGCACGCGACGCGGCTGTGGCTCAAGCTCTACCGCGGCGCGACCGACGCGGTGCCGATCGTCGAGTTCGAGCTCGACGCCCGCCGCCATCGCACGTACGACTTCTGGCACGCGTTCGTCAGCGGAGCGAAGCCCGGGTGGTACTACACGTGGCGCGCCGACGGACCGAAGGAGCCCGCCGAGGGCATCGAGTTCGACCCGCGGCGCGAGCTGCTCGATCCGTGGGCGCGGCTCGTCAGCGACGCAATGTGGCAGCGCGAGGAAGCGATGGCCGGCGGTCGCGAGCCGCACGTGCGAGCGCAGATCGCTCCACCCGACGACTACGACTGGGAGGGTGACGCGCCGTTGCGGCGCCCGCTGTCCGAGTCCGTGATCTACGAGCTGCACGTCGGAGGGTTCACGCGCCACCCCTCCTCGGGCGTGGCGCATCCGGGCACGTTTCGTGGGCTCATCGACAAGATTCCGTACTTGAAGTCACTCGGCGTCACCGACCTCGAGCTCATGCCGATGTTCGCGTTCGACCCCCAGGACGTGCCGCCGGCCGGCGCCGCGTTCGGTCTGTCGAACTATTGGGGCTACAGTCCGTTCGCGTTCTTCGCGCCGCACGCGCACTACGCGGCCGACGAGGACCCACGCCGCGAGTTCCGCGATCTCGTGAAGGCGCTGCACGCCGCGGGTATCGGCGTGATCCTCGATGTCGTGCTGAATCACACGGCCGAGGGCGACGCGGAGGGGCCCACGTTCGGGTTCAAGGGTCTCGTGAACGACATGTTCTACATGCTCGACCCCAAGGACCGAGGCCGGTACTTGGACTTCACGGGTTGCGGCAACACCGTCAACTGCAATCATCCGCTCGTCGCGCAGTACTTGCTCGAATGCTTGACGCATTGGGCTCGTGACATGCACGTGGATGGTTTCAGGCTCGATCTTGCGAGCGTGCTGTCGCGCGGCGAGGACGGTGAGCCGCTCGCGCACTCGCCCGCGCTCGCGAGCATCGAGTTTGCGGAAGCGCTCGGCAGCGTGCACCTGATCGCCGAAGCGTGGGACGCCGGCGGGTTGTACCAGGTCGGCTCGTTCCCGGGTTTCCGCTGGGCTGAATGGAACGGCCGTTATCGCGACGCCATACGCCGATTCCTGCGCGGCGAACCGGGGCTGCTAGGCGAGGTCGCGACGCGGATCGCGGGCAGCAGCGACATGTACGGGCCCGCGAACAAGACGCCGCAGAACAGCATCAACTTCGTGACGTGCCACGATGGTTTCACGCTGTACGACCTCGTGAGCTACGACCGCAAGCACAACGAGGCGAATGCCGAGGAGAACCGCGACGGCCGCGACGACAACTTCAGCTGGAACTCCGGCGTGGAAGGCGCTACCGATAACGCCGACGTGCAGAGGTTGCGCGCGCAGCGGGCGCGCAACTTCATGGCCGTGCTCCTGCTGAGCCAGGGTGTGCCGATGTTTGCAGCCGGCGACGAAGCGCTGCGCACGCAGCGCGGCAACAACAACGCGTACTGTCAGGACAGCGACGTGAGCTGGCTCGACTGGTCGTTCACACCCGCCGCGCGCGCGATGCAGCGGTTCACACGCGAGCTGATTGCGCTGCGGCAGCGGCACCCGAGCCTGAAACGTACGCGCTTCCTCGATGGGCCCGTCGACGGACAACAGGCCGAGATTCAGTGGTACGGCCGTGAGCTCGCGACGCCGAACTGGCACGACGCCGAGGCGTGCGTGCTGTGCTTCACGCTCGCGGGCGTCGCGCCGGACGAGCCACCGCTGCACGTGATGATCAACATGGCTTCGACGGGCCGGCTGCTCCAGTTGCCGCAGATCGCGACGCGCGAGTGGCGGCGCATCGTCGATACCACGCTCACCGCGCCCGAGGATGTGGTGCCTGCGGGCGTGCCGGCGATCGAGCGGCACTATTGGCTGGGCCCGCACGGCATTGCGGTGTTCGAGGCGTGAGCACAAACCGCGGCTTCGTCTATCGCGCGCGCGTGGCGGCGGAGGCTGCGGGGCAGAGCGTGCTCGCGTTCCACGTGAGCCGGTTTCGTCACTCGGACGAAGCGCAGTGGCGCGCGGCGATCGCCCTCGGGCGCGTGCTCGTGAACGGCCGCCGCGCCGCGGCCGACGAGCCGCTTGCGGCCGGCGACGAGCTCGAGTTCCACCGGCCGCCGTGGCAGGAGCCGGACGCGCCGGAGGCGTTCACCGTGGCGTTCGAGGACGAACACGTGCTCGTGGTCGCGAAGCCCGCGGGCTTGCAGGTGTTACCGGCCGGGCCGTTCTCGGCGCGCACGCTGCTGGTACTCGTGCGCGCGAGCGACCCGACTCGTGCGGCGGCCGCGCCCGCGCATCGGCTCGGGCGCGGCACGTCGGGGCTCATGGCGTTCGGCAAGACGGAGCTCGCGCGCGCGTCGCTCGCTCGGCAGTTCCGCGAGTTCGTGCCGGTCAAGACGTATCTCGCGTGGGTCGCGGGCGCCACGCTGCCCGATTCGTTCGTCGCGACGCAGCCGATCGCGCGTGTGGCGCACGGCCCGCTGTCGATTCACGTGGCGGCGGAGCAGGGCCGTGCGTCGCGTACGCGAGTACGTGTGCTGCGCCGCGAAGCCGAGCGCACGTTGGTCGCCGCACAGCCGATCACCGGGCGTCCCGACCAGATCCGCATCCATCTCGCGGCCGCGGGCGCGCCGATCGTCGGCGATCCGCTGTTCGGCCCCGGCGGCACTCCGAAGAGCGATGTGCCGCCGGGCGCGGGCGGCTACCTGCTGCACGCCGCCGCGCTCTCCTTCCCGCATCCCGCCACCGGCATCCGCCTCAAGCTCCGCTCGCTCCCGGACTGGCTTTAAGACGGGTGCCAGGCCTTGCACAGTTGCACAGAAGTGCCGTTACCGGATCTGGCTGAACTAACCAAGAACGGTGTTCGCGGTGACTGGCGGTTTTGCAGGAGACTGGCTCGAATCGTTTACCGATTCGACGCATGTCGAGACGCCCGAGACTGTTCGTTCCAGGCGGGTTTTACCACGTAACAGCGCGTGGCAATCATCAGCAGCCGCTGTTTCGCGACAGTCTCGACTATCAGGTTTTGGACAACATCGTCGCCACAGTCCTCGAGCCTGCGCGCGCACGACTGCATGCCTATTGCTGGATGACCAACCACATACATCTATTGGTTGAGGTCTCTGATCTACCGCTTGGTGTGTTGATGCATCGGATAGCGACGCGTTTCTCGCGCGCTGCTCAGAAGCGCGTACCGACGACGGGACACTATTTCGAGCGACGCTACCACGCCGTTCTCGTGGACGTTGATGAGTACTTTCTCGTACTGCTGCGATACATCCACATGAACCCGGTGAGTGCTGGAATCGTGACTGATCCCGGCCTCTATCGTTGGTCGAGCCACGACATCTACACCGACCGTCGTCAGGTGCATTGGGTCACGACGACTTCGGGTGGCCCTGTTCTCGCCGCGCGTCGTAGAGCGCGAGCGCCCATCGCTGGACCTAATAGCTGCGGAGATCTGCGCAGAGTATGGGGTCGCGCTTTCCGATCTGGTATCGGGTCAACGGTGTTCTGATTTCAGTCGGGCGTGCGACGCGTTCGTGGCGAGGGTGATGCGGGAGGGAGTTGCATCGCAACACGAAGTCGCTACATTCCTGAGCCGCAGCGCCGCTGCGATATCGAGGGCCGCGGCCCGTGGTCAGCGCGCGGAGCGACGGTGGGGTCTACCCGAATAGGGGGATGTCGAATCTGTGCAACTATGCAAGGCCTGGCACCTTGTTCGATTACGCAAAACCTGACTCCGTCTTCGGGAGGCGGTCGAAGCGTGTGGCGCGGCTGCGGCATGTCGTTGGCAGCGACGCCGGGACTTCCGACCACGAGAAGCGCCAACGCCAGTTGTCGACGACGGTGCCGGGCGAGTTCATGCGCGCAGACGAATCGAGCGCAAGCAGGTCCTGCATGGGCACCACGGCGAGCGCCGCGTTCGACGCGTAGGCCGCGTCGATCAGGAAGTCCGGCACCGCCGGATTCTCGGACACGCCGAGAGTTCGCGACACGACGCTGCGCGCATTCGCGTCGAGGCTCGCGTACCAGCCCACTGTCGTGTCGTTATCGTGCGTGCCTGTATAGGCGACCGCGTTGCGCAGATGTTGTCGCGGCAGATGCGGATTGTCAGCCGAGCCGTCGAATCCGAACTGCAGCACGACCATGCCGGGCAATTCGAACCGGTCGCGCAGCGCGCGCACTTCGTCCGTGATGATGCCGAGATCTTCGGCCACGAGCGGCAGCTCGCCGTAAGCCGAGCGCAGTGCCGTCAGCAGCTCGGCCCCGCGGCCGTGGCGCCACGCGCCGGTGCGCGCCGTGGTCGCGTCGGCCGGCACCGCCCAGTACGATTCGAGCGCGCGGAAATGGTCGATGCGCACGAGATCGAACCGCGCGAGCTGCGCGCGCAGGCGGTCGAGCCACCAGCGGAAGCCCGTGCGCTGCATCGCGTCCCAGTCGTACAGCGGGTTGCCCCACAGTTGTCCGTCGGCATTGAAGTAGTCCGGCGGCACGCCAGCCACCTCGCTCGGCTCGCCGTAGGCGTCGAGCGCAAACAACCCGCGCCGCCACCAGACCTCTACGCTGTTGCGGTCCACGTAGAACGGCAGGTCACCGAAGAGGAGCACGCCGCGATCGTTCGCGTAGCGCTTCAGCGCCGACCATTGCAGGTCGAACAGGTACTGCTCGAGCACGATGCCCCGGAACCGCTCCCGTTGCTCGCGTGCGAGCCGCCGCAGCGCGTGCAAGTCGCGATCGCGAAATTCGCGCGGCCACCGCCACCAGGGCACACCGTCGAACTGCTCGCTACAGAGC
Organism: uncultured Gammaproteobacteria bacterium; assembly: GCA_963748045.1. Classification (GTDB taxonomy): domain Bacteria; phylum Pseudomonadota; class Gammaproteobacteria; order Steroidobacterales; family Rariloculaceae; genus FEN-1219. Next base: position 98,101 of record CAVVIC010000020.1, on the reverse strand, counting down.
TCGAACAACCCGTACGGCAGAAGCCAGCGCTGCGCGCGCGCGTAACTCGCGAGCTCGCGTCGCTGCGCTTGCGTCGCGAGCGCCGCGAACGACCGATAGAGCGCGTCGTGACGCCCATCGAGTGCGGCCACGTCGAGGCCGTGCGGCAGTTGACGCAACGTCGAAAGATGCTCGCGATCGAGCAGGCGGCGGTTACCGGCGTACGCCGAGCGCAGGCAGTACGGCGAGCCATAGTTGTCCGGCGGACCGAGCGGCAACGTTTGCCACACGCTGAAACCGCCGGCCGCGAGCCAGTCGACGAACGCCCACGCCTCGCGTCCGAGAGTGCCCTGCGCGTCCAAGCCCGGCAGCGACGTCGGATGGAGCAACACCCCGGCGCGGCGCGCAGCGAGGACGGGATTCATCGGCCGCTCAGCGCGAGGGGCCGCGGCGCAGCGCGGCCAGCATGGCGCGCGTCACGAGCACGATGCCGTTGTCGGTGACGTGGAAGTGCTGACGGTCGAACTGTTCGTTACGGCCGATCACGGTGCCGTGCGGGATGATGCAGCCCTCGTCGATGATCGCGTTTTGGATGAAGCAGCTGCGGCCGATCTCGACACGCGGTAGGACCACAGTGCGGAACAATTCCGAGCTCTCGTCGACCATGACGCTCGAGAACAGCAGCGACTCGCGCACGAAGGCGCCCGAGATGATGCAGCCGCCGGAGACCATCGAGTTGATCGCGAGCCCGCGCCGCCGATCCTCGTCGAGGATGAACTTCGCGGCTGGCACCTGCTCCTGATAGGTCCAGATCGGCCAGGCCTCGTCGTACAGGTTCAGCTCGGGGCTCACGTGGATGAGCTCCATGTTCGCGTTGTAGTAGGCGTCGACGGTACCGACGTCGCGCCAGTAGCGCTGTGCCTTCGTCTCGACGTCCTCGAACGCGTACGCGAACACGCGGCGGTTGGCTACGGCCGCCGGGATGATGTTGCGGCCGAAGTCGTGCCGCGACTCGGGGTCCGCTGCGTGGCGCTGCAACGTCTCGCGCAGGAACTCGGGGTTGATCACGTAGATGCCCATCGACGCGAGCGCCACGCCGTCGCGGCCCGGCATCGGTCGCGGGTCTTTCGGCTTCTCGTCGAAGCTCACGACACGGTGATCGGCACCGAGCGACATGACGCCGAACTCGTGCGCCTGCGCGAGCGGCACCTGCACGCCGCCGATCGTGATATCGGCGCCGCTTTCTTTGTGGAAAGCGATCAACGGACCGTAATCCATTTTGTAGACGTGGTCGCCGGCCAGGATCAGCACCGTTTCGGGGTGCTGCTGATCGATGATGTCGAGGTTCTGAAAGACGGCGTCCGCCGTGCCGCGGTACCACACTTCGCCGAGCTGCTGCTGCGCCGGCACGATGTCGATGAACTCGCCGAGCTCGCCGTGCAGGTAGCCCCAGCCGCGTTGCACATGCTGAATCAGGGACTGGGCCTTATACTGGGTCAGGATGAAGATCTGCCGGATGCCGGAATTCACGCAGTTCGACAACGAAAAGTCGATGATCCGATATTTGCCGCCGAACGGCGTCGCGGGCTTGGCGCGATTGTCTGTGAGCTGCATCAGCCGCTGGCCGCGCCCACCTGCCATCACCACCGCGATGGTCGAGCGCGTCAGGTGGCTGACCAATCGACGCCGAGGAATCTGCCGCATAGGGAACCAACTTACTCCGACCGCGTAGCCCGTGTCTAACCAACAAGTCACAAACGGCGAGCGCCCGATTCCGCCCGCCGGCACTTCTGTCGCAACCGCCACAACAGGCGATCACGACGTCGAGCTCTTGGTCGCCGGCCGGTTGCACGACCCGCGCCGCGTGCTCGGCGCGCACGCGCGCGGCACGAAGAACGTTCGCGTCCGCGTGCTACTGCCGAGCGCACGGCGCGTGCAACTCGTGGAGCCTGCGGTCGAGCTCGATCGCATGCCCGGCACGGCACTGTTCGAGTGGACCGGGCCGAAGCGGCTCGTGAAGTCGCCATACCGCGTGCGCTTCGAGACGCACGACGGCGTGTGGCACGAGGGCTACGATCCGTATTCGTTCCCGTTGCATATCGACGCGAACGATCTCGCGCGCTTCGCTTCCGGCGGACACATGCACGCACATCGGTTCCTCGGCGCGCACGCGCTGACGATCGACGGTGTGCCCGGTATCCGCTTCGCCGTGTGGGCGCCGAACGCGGAGCGCGTCAGCGTCGTCGGCACGTTCAACCATTGGGATGGCCGCTATCACCCGATGACGGTGCGCGGCGACTCCGGTGTGTGGGAGCTGTTCCTGCCGGAGCTCGGCGCCGGCGAGCTGTACAAGTACGAGATCTTCACGCGCGACAATCGCGAGCTGAAGCTCAAGACCGATCCCTACGGTGCCGCGTTCGAGAACCGCCCGGCGACCGCCGCCGTGACGACCGCCGACTCGGGGTTCCGCTGGGACGACGGCGAGTGGCTCCGCGCTCGTCGTTCGCGTGATTGGCTGCGCGAGCCGATCTCGATCTACGAAGTGCACCTGGGTTCGTGGCGGCGCAGCGCGAGCGGTCAGTTCCTGTCGTACGCCGAGCTCGCGCGTCAGCTCGGCGCGTATGCGAGCGATCTTGGCTTCACTCACGTGGAACTGCTGCCGATCACCGAGCATCCGCTCGACGACTCCTGGGGTTATCAGTGCACGGGCTACTTCGCGCCGACGCGCCGCCACGGCACGCCGGACGAGCTGCGTGAGTTCGTTGCCGAGCTGCACAAGCAGGGGCTCGGCGTGCTGCTCGATTGGGTGCCCGCACACTTTCCGAAGGACGATCACGCGCTCGCGCGCTTCGACGGCACGCCGCTGTACGAGTACAGCGACCGGCAGAAGGGCGAGCATCCGGACTGGGACACGCTGGTCTTCAACTACTCGCGCAACGAGGTGCAGAGCTTTCTCTTGTCGAGCGCGGTGTGCTGGCTCGAGGACTTCCACTTCGACGGGTTGCGCGTCGACGCAGTCGCTTCGATGCTATACCTCGACTACTCGCGCAAGCAGGGTGAATGGACGCCGAACGTGCACGGTGGCAACGAGAATCTCGAAGCCGTCGCGTTCGTCAGACGTCTGAACGAGACGACGCACGTAATGTGCCCCGGCACGCTGATGATCGCCGAGGAATCGACGGCGTGGCCGCAGGTGTCGCGGCCGACGTATACGGGCGGCCTCGGCTTCACGTTCAAGTGGAACATGGGTTGGATGCACGACACGCTTCGGTACGCGAGCATGGATCCCGTGCACCGCAAGTTTCATCACGCCCTACTGACGTTCGGACCGATCTACGCGTTCACGGAAAACTTCGTGTTGCCGCTGTCGCACGACGAGGTCGTGCACGGTAAACGCTCGTTGCTCGACAAAATGCCTGGCGACGAGTGGCAGCGGTTCGCGAATCTGCGGTTGCTCCTGACCTACCAGTGGACGTATCCCGGCAAGAAGCTGCTGTTCATGGGTGGGGAGTTCGGTCAGCCGCGCGAGTGGAATCATCACGAGTCGCTGCCGTGGCGCGTGGCCGACGAGCCGCGGAACGCGGGTGTGCGGGCGCTCGTGCGCGACCTGAACCGCGTGTATCGCGGCATGCCCGCGCTGCACCGGCGCGATCACGACAGCGACGGCTTCGCGTGGCTGTCTTGGCAAGACGATCCGAACTCGGTGCTGAGTTACCTGCGCCGCGACGGCGACGAGCATGCGGTGGTGCTACTGAACTTCACGCCCGTGCCACGGTACGGCTATCGCGTGGGCGTGCCGGTGTCGGGGCGCTACCGCGAGGTGCTGAACTCGGACTCGCAGTACTACGGCGGCTCCAACGTCGGCAACGCCGTCGTCGACACGGAGCACGTGCCGTGCATGGGCCACCCGCACTCGATCGTCGTCTCGCTGCCGCCGCTCGCGGGCCTGATCCTCGTCCCGGCCTGAAGACGGTGCCAGGATCTGCGCAACTGCGCAAAACCTGACTCCGTCTTAGAGTAGCCTGCGGTAGAGGCGCTCGTAGTGGGGCACTTGGTTGCGCCATGAGAAATCGGCGGCCATCGCGTTGGCGACGAGGCGCGACCAGGCGGCGCGATCGTCGAACCAGCCGAGTGCGGTGCGCAGGCCCCACGAGAGACCGCCTGAGTCCGCGTCGCGGAACACGCTGCCATTGCCCGTGCCGGTCGCCGGGTTGAAGTGCTCGATCGTGTCCGCGAGACCGCCCGTGGCGCGGACGACGGGAATTGTGCCGTAGCGCAACGCGTACATCTGCGTGAGCCCGCACGGCTCGTAGCGCGACGGCACGAGCGTCAGGTCGCTGGCGGCGAAGATCAGGTGCGCGAGCGCCTCGTCGTAGCCCTCGGTGAACGCGACGCGCCACGGCTGCTCGCGAGCGAAGCCCGTGAGCGTGCTCGCGAGCGTCACGTCGCCACTGCCGAGCACCGCGAACGTCGCGCGGGTCTCGCGCAGCAGCGCCGGCAGGAGTGGTCGTGACGAGGTCGATGCCTTTCTGCGACGCGAGCCGCGTCACGATGCCGACCAGCGGGGTGGTGGCATCCGCCTGCAAGCCGAGACGGGCGGCCAGCGCACTCTTGAGCTGCCGTTTCGGCGCGAGATTCGTCGCATCGAAGTGCGTCGGCAGGAACGGATCGCTGCGCGGGTCCCATACGTCGTAGTCGACGCCGTTCAAGATTCCAACGAGCGCTGCGCCGCGTGCGTTCAGCACGTCCTCGAGCCCCATGCCGAACTCCGGCGTGCGGATCTCGGCGGCATAGGTCGGGCTCACGGTCGTGACGACGTCGGCGGCGTGCACGCCGGCCCGCAGAAAGTTCACGTCGTCGCCGGCCAGCGCGTCCGCCGCGATCGCGCGGCGCAGTCGCGGCGGTGCGTACTTCTCCAGCACGTCGGCCGCGAACACGCCTTGGTAGCCGACGTTGTGCAGCGTCAACACCGTGCGTGCCACAGGCGCCGCGCGATTCAGCACGGGAGCTCAGTGCCGCGTGCCAGTCGTGGCAGTGCAGGATGTCGGGGTGCCAGTCCAACGCGGCCGGGAGCTCGAGCGCCGCGAACGCGAGCCGAAGGAAGCGACCCGCGTCGCGCGCGTCGGCCGTGTAGATGCTGTCTCGCCGTGAGCTCGTCGAGCTCGAGCAGATAGACGCGCGGCGTCGCGCGGTCGCCGGCCGTGGCTTCGAGCTCGCCGAAGCGATGACGGCCGGCGCGCAGTGGCCGCAGCGTCGCACCCGGCTCCGGGAAGATGGGAGTAGCGCGGCAGCAGCACGCGCACGTCGTGGCCGCGTGCCACGAGGGCGTTCGCGAGCCCCGTGACCGCATCGGCCAGTCCCCCGGTCTTCGCCCAGGGGGCGAATTCCGAGCAGACCATGAGGACGTTCATCGCGCTACTTGCGCTGGTCCATCGGCACGTATACGCGCTTCGTGGCGCCGGTGTAGACCTGCCGCGGCCGGTCGATGCGCGCCGTGCCCATCCGGACCTCGCGCCAGTGCGCGATCCAGCCCGGCAGGCGGCCGATCGCGAACATGACCGTGAACATGTTCGTGGGGATGCCGAGCGCCCGCATGATGATGCCGCTGTAGTAGTCGACGTTCGGGTACAGCTTGCGCTTCACGAAGTACTCGTCGCGCAGCGCCACTTCCTCGAGCCGCATGGCGATCTCGAGCAGCGGATCGTTGATGCCGAGCTTCTTCAGCAGCGCGTGGCAGGCTTCCTTGATGATCTTCGCGCGCGGGTCGAAGTTCTTGTAGACGCGGTGGCCGAAGCCCATGAGCCGCTCGTGGCCGTCCTTGTCCTTCACGCGCGCGATGAACTGCGTCGAGCTTCTCGCCGCTGTCCTTCAGCTGCGTCAGCATGTCCATGACGGCGACGTTCGCACCGCCGTGGAGCGGGCCCCACAGCGCACAGACGCCGGCCGCGACGGAGGCATACAGGTTGGCCTGCGACGAGCCGACCATGCGCACGGTCGACGTGGAGCAGTTCTGCTCGTGGTCGGCGTGCAGCAACAACAGCTGGTCGAGCGCGCGGACGGTGATATCGTCGGGCTGATACAGCTTGTGCGGCTGCGAGAACATCATGTGCAGCAGGTTGGCCGTGTACCGGAGCTCGTTGCGCGGGTAGTTGACCGGCCGGCCAATGGTCTTGCGGTAGCTTGCGGCGGCGATTGTTCTGACCTTGCTCATGAGCCGGGCCGCCGGCTCCATGAAGTGGTCGCTGTCCTCGGTCAGCATGAACGCCGGCTGGAAGCAACCCAAGGCGTTGATCATGGCCGAAAGGATCGCCATCGGCGGCGCGTTCGCGGGGAAGCCGTCGAAGTGATGCAGCATGTCCTCGTGGATGTACTCGTGGGCGCCCAGCAGGCGCCGGAACTCCGCGAGCTGCGCCGCCGTCGGCAGCTCGCCGAAGATCAGGAGGTACGCCGACTCTACGAAGCTCGACCGTTCGGCCAGATCTTCGACGGGATAGCCGCGATAGCGGAGGATGCCTTTCTCGCCGTCGATGAAGGTGATCTTGCTTTGGCAGGCGCCCGTGTTGCCGTAGCCGCTATCGAGTGTGATGAGCCCGGATTTGGCGCGCAGTTGCGAGATATCGACGGCCGCCTCGGCTTCCGTGCCGACAACGACCGGCATTTCATAGCTCTTGCCGTCGTAACTCAGAGTAGCGTTCTTGGTCATGAGGAGTCTCCGAATCGTGCGGGTATTCTACGCTCGGGTTCGTTCTGAAGTGTGATGGCGAAGGTAACATTTCGGTGCGGCGACAAACGGTCGAGTGGATCACGCTCGCCGAAGAAAACACTTGCAATCCATGCCGGCCGTTTTATATTTACCGCCGTTTTCGTGTCGCGGGCAGAGGGTCTGCCCAGCCTGGTAACGACGGAATTGCCGGGCGACGAAAAATAACGGGCCCCGAGCCCATGGACGTTTACCCCAGGTGAGCAAGCTCCTGTCTCTGGAGGAAGAACCTCCGAGTTTGGCGCAAGCCGAACACTCCCTTGTCCAAAGGCCCGCTCTTACCCTTCGCGACCTCAGTGCCAATGGTCTGACGCCACCGGTGCAACTCGCCCGCGCGGCGCGAGCCCGTTTCGTCGTCAGCCCGACGAGCAACGAGTTCCGCAAACGCTATTTCCCCGGCGTTAAGGCGGTCGAATGGAACGACTGGCGCTGGCAAAACCGCAACCGGATCCGCAGCCTCGAGCAGCTCGAGCGCATGCTCCAGGTGACCGCCGAGGAGCGGGCGGCGATCGCCAGGCACCATGGCCCCCTGCCGATCGGCGTTACGCCGTACTACATGAGCCTCATCGATCCGGTCGACCCGCAGCAGGGATTGCGCCGGACCACGATCCCGACCCTGGCCGAATTCGACCGTAGCCCGGGCGAGGAAGAAGACCCTCTCGGCGAGGACGGCGCACAGTCCCGTGCCGGGCTTGGTCCATCGCTATCCCGACCGTGTGCTGCTCCTGGTCACGAACTTCTGCTCCGTGTATTGCCGCTACTGCACCCGGGCCCGGCTCGTGGGCGCGAGCGGCGAGCGCGCACTGCGCAAGGCCGACATCGACCGCGCGATCGAGTACATCGCGGCCACGCCGGCCGTGCGCGACTGCCTGATCTCCGGCGGCGACCCGCTGTCGCTCGACGAGGACCGGCTCGAGTACGTGCTAGCGCGGTTACGCGCGATTCCCGCATCTCGAATTCATCCGGATCGGCAGCAAACAGCCTGTCGTGCAGCCGATGCGCGTGACGCCTACGCTGACGAAGATGCTGCGCCGCTACCACCCGCTGTGGATGAGCCTGCACTTCACGCATCCCGACGAGGTCACGCCGGAAGTCGCCGAGGCCTGCGGCCGGCTGGCCGATGCCGGCATCCCGCTCGGGAGCCAGACGGTGCTGCTGAAAGGCGTGAACGACGACGCCGTGACGTTGAAAAAGCTGTTCCACGCGTTGCTGAAGATCCGCGTGCGACCCTACTACCTCTACCAGTGCGACCCGATCAGCGGCTCGAGCCACTTCCGCACGTCGGTCGACAAGGGCCTCGAGCTCATCTCGCAGATGCGCGGCTACACGACCGGCTATGCGGTGCCGAACTACGTCGTCGACGCGCCGGGCGGCGGCGGCAAGATCGCGATGCTGCCCGATGCCGTGATCGGCCGCGACGGCGACGACCTGCTGCTGCGTAACTTCCGCGGCGCCGAGTGTCGGTACCCCGATCCGGACGGTACACTCGGCAAGAACCCCGGCACCAAATCATAGCCGGCGCGGTCACGCGCAACCTAAGGGACGCAACGTGCGGATCGGGCTCACCTACGATCTGAAGGACGACTATTTGGCGCTCGGCTTCGATGAGCACGCCGTCGCCGAGTTCGATTCTTTGGCTACGATCGGCGCCATCGCCGGCGCCCTCGAATCGTTCGGCCACTCCGTCGACCGAATCGGCCACGTGCGTGCGCTCGCCGCCCGGCTCGTGGCTGGGCAGCGCTGGGACCTCGTGTTCAACATCGCCGAAGGCGTAGCCGGCTTCGGCCGCGAGGCGCAGGTGCCGGCCTTGCTCGAGGCGTACGGCGTGCCGTACACGTTCTCGGACCCTCTGGTCTGTGCGCTGACGCTGCACAAGGGTATGGCCAAGCACGTCGCTCGTGGCTGCGGCGTGCCGACGCCGAACTTCGCGCTCGTCGCGACGCCGGCCGACGTCGTCGCGGTCGAGTTGTCGTTGCCCCTGTTCGTGAAGCCCGCCGGCGAGGGCTCGAGCAAGGGCGTGACGGAGAAGTCCCTGGTCGAGTCGCGAACGCAGTTGCTGGCCGTTTGTACCGAGCTGCTTACGGAGCACCGCCAGCCCGTGCTCGTCGAGGAATACCTCAGCGGTCGCGAGTTCACGGTCGGCATCTTGGGCACCGGCGCCGCTGCTCGCGCTCTCGCCACGCTCGAGGTCACGCTGCGTGCCGGCGCGGACGAAGGCGTCTATTCGTACCGTAACAAGGCGAACTGGCGCGAGCTCGTCGAGTACAGGCTGCTCGCGGCGGGCCAGTTGCGGCGCGACGTCGAGCACGTGGCGCTCGCGACCTGGCGCTGCCTCGGGTGCCGCGACGCCGGCCGCGTCGACGTGCGGCTCGATGGCGCCGGCAAGCCGCAGATGCTCGAGGTCAATCCGCTCGCGGGCCTCACGCCGGAGCACTCGGACCTGCCGATCATGGCGGCTCTGTCCGGCATGGACTACCGAACGCTGATCGGCGAGATCCTGCGCTGCACGACCGAGCGCCTGGCCGCCGAATCCGCGCAGGCCGCGGCCTGACGTCGTAACGCGTCGCCGCCGACTGCCCCGATGCGCCCGCGAATCCTGCTGCTCCACGATGCGTTCGCCACCGCGGGCCGTCCCGATGCGAGCGACACGCTGCTCGAAGCCGAGGCCATCGCCGGCACGCTCGGAGAGCTCGGCTACGACACGAGCATCGAGCCCATCGGGCTCGACCTGACGCGCCTCGAACGGGTGCTCGCGGAGCCTTACGCCTCGTCTGGTCGTGAATCTCGTCGAGTCCCTCGATGGCCGCGGCCAGCTGATCCACGTCGTGCCGGCGCTGCTCGAGTCGCTCGGCGTGCCGTTCACGGGGTGCTCGGCGAGCGCGCTCGGCGTCACCTCGGACAAGCTGCTGGCGAAGCAACAACTGATTCGGGCCGGTGTGCCGACGCCCGCCGTGTTCGGCGCCGGCGCCGACGATGGGCCGTGGATCGTGAAGTCGGTGTGGGAGCACGCGTCGCTCGGCATCGACGATTCCTCGGTCGTGCGCGGCGCCGCGGGCGTGCCGCGCGTGGTCGAAACGCGCCGCGCCGAGTTCGGCGGCGACTGGTTCGCCGAGCGCTTCGTGCCCGGCCGCGAGCTGAACGTCGCGCTGATCGCAGCGGCCGGCGGCGTGCGCGCGTTGCCCGTTGCCGAGATCCGCTTCGAGGGCTTCCCGATGGAGAAACCCGCGATCGTCGGCTACGCGGCCAAGTGGCACACCGATAGCTTCGAGTACCGCCATACCGTCCGCAGCTTTGCGCTGGAGCGTGAGCTCGCCGTACGCGCCGAGCGCCTGGCCCGCGACTGCTGGGAGCTGTTTGGGCTCACCGGGTACGCGCGTGTCGACTTGCGTGTCGACGCCGACGGCACGCCGTGGGTGCTCGAGGTCAACGCGAACCCGTGCCTGTCGCCCGATGCCGGGTTCGCCGCTGCGCTCGCGACGGCAGGCATCGAGTATCGAGACGGCCATCGCCTGGCTAGTGGACGACGCCCTACGCCGAAGGGCCGCTACCCCTCGGAGGTCCGATTGAGCGGTGCAGCGGGGACCCAAGTGCGCTACCGCAGTCGCCCGCGGCCGGCGGATCTGCCGGCTCTGCGTCGGCTCGTGGCTGCCACGCGGGTGTTCTACCCCGAGGAGCGGCAGATCGCGCTCGAATTGCTCGAGGAGCGGCTCCGAAGGGGTGCGAAGAGCGGCTACGAGTTCTTTTTCGCGGAGCTGGCCGGGCAGCTCGTCGGCTATTGCGCCTGGGGTAACGTGCCGCTGACTCGCCAGAGCTACGACCTGTACTGGATCGCCGTGGCGCCCGCAGCCCAAGGCCAGGGTATCGGTCAGGAGCTCATGAAGCTTGCCGAGGGCGCCGTGGCCCGCCGCGGCGGGGGTGGCCTGTATATCGAGACCTCGTCGCGGGCGGTCTACGCCCGGACTCGGCGGTTCTACCGGGACGCGGGCTACCGGCAGGTGGCGCGGCTCCGCGACTTCTACGCCATTGGCGATCATAAGGTGGTGTTCTGTAAGACGATCGGGCCGGCGTAAGGCTCCCCGGTTTGGCTGTCCGCTCGATCCCGATTCGAGCCTAGAGAAATCTAATAACCACCGGATTTATCTAGGCATTTCTTGTCTTGACAGGTATCGCCAACGGCTTATAGTGCGCAGCTCATCGCCGCCCGGCGCTCCGGCAGCGGTCGAGTGGTCCGCGGGGGACGCGGCAACCCGGGCGTAAGACCCGGAGACGGTGATGACAGTCAAGGAGGGTTACGATGCGTAAGCCCAAAGAGCAAGTCGAGGAGGACGGCAATGAAGCCCACTTCTTCGACGACTTGGAGTCTAGCGACGATTCTGACGATTCCGATGACCGTTCCGTGAGTCGCGACGCACGCCGCCAGAAGAAGCCCGCCCGCCAGCGCGTGGAGCTGCGGACCGAGGCACAGAACCTGAGGCGACAACTGTCCGACTGGGACGACTACGAACAGGACGACATCGACGTCAAGTTATAGTCGAACGCCGCGCCCACCCACGCGCTGATCGCGGCCAGCGCCGACCCACGTGACATTCAAACGAAAGCCGAAAGGCCTCGCTGCGCGCCCGGCCAAGCCCGGGCTTGGCTTCGTCGTCGAACCACAGCCCGACGACGTCACGTGCGGCCCCGCGTGCCTGCACGGCATCTACCGGTTCTACGGCGATACCGTGTCTCTCGCGAGCGTGATCGCCGACACTCGCATGCTCGATCGAGGCGGCACACTCGACGTATTCCTCGCGAATCACGCGCTCGCGCGCGGTTACGACGTCACGCTGTTCACGTACAACCTGGACTTGTTCGACCCCACCTGGTTCGAGCTGCCCAATGACGAGATCCGCGCGCGCCTGAAAGCGCAGGCGAAACGCAAACAGTGGCGACGCATACAGAGCGCGACCCGCGGTTACGACGAGTTTCTCCGGCTTGGCGGCAAGCTGAAACTGCGCGATCTCGAGCCGTCGCTGCTGCGCAAGTTCCTGAACCGCGGCACGCCGCTCATCACGGGCTTGAGCGCGACGTACCTGTATCGCGCGCCGCGCGAGGTGTCGGAGACGAACGTCGACGACGACATTCATGGCGAGCCCGTGGGGCACTTCGTCGTGCTGACGGGTTACCGGCGCGACACGCGCGAGATCCTGATCGCCGATCCGATGGCGAGCAACCCGCTCGTACGTTCGCGCTACTATGCCGTCAACGTGCAACGACTCATCGGCGCGATTCTGCTCGGCATCATGACGTACGACGCAAACCTGCTCGTCATCGAGCCGAAGTCCCGTAGCCGATGACGGTCTTCATCGTCGTCGATCATCCCGAGCAGTGGCCGCTACAGTTCCCGGGCGCCGAAGTCATCAGCGCCGACGCATATCTGCGCGACGAGCGGTTGAGCGGCGTGAGCCAGGCGCGCGTCTACAATCTCTGCGACTCGTACGCGTACCAGACCGCGGGCTACTACGTCTCGTTGCTGGCGACGGCGCGCGGCCAACGCACGATGCCGAGCGTGGCCACGATCCAGGACATGAAGTCGCGGTCGCTGCTGCGCGCCGACGACGAGCTCGAGGAGCTGATTCAGCGATCGTTGCATACGATCGTCTCGAAACGCTTCGAGCTCAGCATCTACTTCGGCTGTAACCTGGCCGAACGACATGCGGACCTGAGTCGCGCGTTGTTCAACCTGTTCCCGGTGCCGCTGATGCGCGCCTCGTTCTCGAAGTCCTCGACCACGGGCAAGTGGCGGCCGTCGAGCATCGCGCCGCTGCCGGTCGGCGATCTGCCCGAGAGCCATCGAGACTTTCTGCGCGGAGTCATCGAGAACCACTTCGCGCGCCGCGGGCCGGCGGGCCGGTCCGGGCGCACGGTGCAGTACGAGCACGACCTCGCGATCCTGACCAACGACGATGAACGTTCGCCGCCGTCGAACCGCGAGGCTCTGCGACGCTTCGAGCGGGCGGCTCGCGCGAACGGTTTCGACGTCGAGTTTCTGAACCGCGACGACTACGGCCGGATCGCCGAATTCGACGCGCTGTTCATCCGCGAAACCACGAGCGTCAACCACCACACGTATCGGTTCGCGAGTCGAGCGCGCTCGGAAGGGCTCGTCGTCGTGGACGACCCGGAGTCGATCATCCGCTGCGGCAACAAGGTGTATCTGTTCGAGCTCGCGCGGCGGCTCGGTCTCGCGATTCCGCCCACGATGGTGGTCAGCAGCGCAAAGACCGACGACATCGTCCGCGAGCTCGGGCTGCCGTGCGTGCTGAAGCAGCCCGACAGCGCGTTCTCCGAGGGCGTGTTCCGCGCGGACACGAAGCAGGACCTGGCGACGGGCCTCCAGCGCCTCCTGTCGCGCAGCGACCTCGTCGTCGTGCAATCGTTCATGCCCACGGAGTTCGACTGGCGCGTGGGCGTGTTCGACCGCCAGCCGCTGTTCGCCTGCCGTTACTACATGGCCGACGGCCACTGGCAGATCTATCACCACGGCGAGCAGCACACGAAGGAAGGCGAGTCGGAGACGATCGCCGTGCAGCATGCGCCGCGCGAGGTCATTCAGCTCGCGCTGAACGCCGCCAACGCGCATCGGCGACGGGCTCTACGGCGTCGACATCAAGACGGTCAACGGCCGGCACGTGCTGATGGAAGTCAACGACAACCCGAACATCGATCGCGGCGTCGAGGACGCCGTGCTCGGCGACGAGCTGTACGATCGGATCATGAAAGTCTTCAAGACGCGCGTCGATGCCGGAAAACAGTTCAAGCCCGCCGGTTGACACTCCGCTGCGTCTGTTCGACGCGTACGGCATCGAGGTCGAGTACATGATCGTCGACGGCGAGCGCCTCGACGTGGCGCCGGCGGCCGATCAGCTGCTCGAGGCCGTGGCCGGCGAGCACACGGACGAATTCGAAAACGGCGCCGTCGCCTGGAACAACGAGCTCGCGCTGCACGTCATCGAGTTCAAGTGCAACGGGCCGCGGCGCTCGCTCGCGGGCCTCGGCGCCGAGTTCGCCGCGAACGTGCGGCTTGCGAACGACACGCTTGGCCGCGAGGGAATGCGGCTCATGCCGACCGCGATGCATCCGTGGATGGACCCGAACGACGTCGAGCTGTGGCCGCACGGTACGCGCGAGATCTACGACACGTTCGATCGCATCTTCTCGTGCAAGGGGCACGGCTGGGCGAATCTGCAGAGCATGCACGTCAACCTGCCGTTTCACGGCGACGAGGAATTCGCGCGGCTGCATGCCGCGATCCGGTTCCTGCTGCCGATCCTGCCGGGCTTGGCCGCGAGCTCGCCGATCGTCGACGGCGAGCGCAACGGCATTCTCGACAACCGGCTCGTCGCGTACCGCGGCAACTGCGCGAAGATTCCGTCGGTGACGGGGGACGTCGTGCCCGAGCCGGTCGGCTCGATCGGCGAATACCACGAGCGCGTGCTCGAGCCGATCTACCGCGATCTCGCCCCGCACGATCCCGAGGGCGTGTTGCGCAATGAATGGGTCAACGCGCGCGGCGCGATTGCGCGCTTCGACCGCATGGCCATCGAGATCCGCGTGCTCGACGTGCAGGAGACGCCGCTCATGGACGTGGCCTACGCGGCGCTGATCGTCGAAGTGCTGAGGTTGCTCACCGCGGAGCAATGGCTCGATGTCCGCGGCATGAACGAATGGCGCACGGCAGAGCTCGGCAAGCTGTTCAAGCTCGCGGAGCGGCAAGGCGAGGGCGCGGGTGTGGGCGACAAGCGCTATCTTGCCGCGCTTGGGCTTCCCCGGCAGTTCCACCGAGCTCAAAGCGTTGTGGGAGCATCTGATCGAAGCCGTGTCCGCGCGCGGTGCGCTCGACGCGGGGACCGGCCGGTTGCTCGAGCACTATCTGCGCCACGGCACGCTCGCCACACGGATCGGCAAAGCGGTGGGCCTGTTGCCGACGCGCACCAAACTCACGAGGGTCTATGAAAAGCTCTGCGAAGCGCTCGCCGACAGCGAGCCGTTCGCGCCCCCGCCGCCGCCAGCCGCTCGTTAGCTGCGAGCACGGCGGCAATCGCGTCCCTGCGCGGTACGCGCACCTGTTCGCGGGCGCGGCGGGCGTGCTCGATTCGCACCGCGGGCTCGACTACGGTGCGCTCGAGGTCGCACGCGCGTTCGGCCGGGGGCTCGGGTGTCGCCCCGTTCACCGCTACGACGACGCGGCTCGTCGTCGACCTGAATCGCTCGTCGTACCACCGCAACGTGTTTTCCGAGTACACGCGGGGGCTCACTCGCGAGCAGCGCGCGGCCGCGATGGCCGCGCACTACTGGCCGTACCGCAACGCGGTCGAAAGCGCCGTCGATGATGCGGTTGCGGCCGGCCGTGCCGTGCTGCACGTGTCGTCGCACAGCTTCACGCCGGTGCTGCACGGCGAGGTACGCAACTGCGACCTCGGATTCCTCTACGATCCGGGACGGTCGGGCGAGGTGCGTTTCATCGACGCGTGGTACGAGGCCGTGCGTGCCGCGGCGCCCGAGCTCGTCCTGCGGCGCAACTATCCGTATCGGGGCACCTCCGACGGGCTGGTGACGCACCTGCGTCGCCGGCATAGCGATCGTGCGTACGCCGGCGTCGAGCTCGAAGTGAACCAGAAACACGTTGGCAGTCGCGGTTGGCGCACGTTGGTCTCGATGCTGGCGATGACGTTGGCGATCGCCGCGCGCGCTTAGCGTGTCCGGCTTGCCACGCATTCCCGCAACGCTCAAGATGCCGTGACTCGCGCCGTTCTACGCGGCTCGCCACTCATCTCCACGATCAAGGTACTTCATGTCCGCAGACCCTTCGCTACGCAACGAGCTCACGACGGCCGTGTTCGTCGATTTCGAGAACCTGGCCCTCGGTGTGGAGCAGGACAAGAAGGGCCGCTTCGAGATCGAGCTCGTGCTGAAACGCCTGCTCGAGCGGGGCCGCATCGTGTTCAAGCGCGCGTACTGCGACTGGAGCCGCTTCCAGAACTTCATGCGCGAGTTCCACATGCACGGCTTCGAGATGGTCGACATCCCGAGCTCCAAGGCGTCCGGTAAGAACAGCGCCGACATCCGCATGGTCGTCGATGCGATCGATCTGTGCTATTCGAAGTCGCACATCGATACGTTCGTCCTGCTGACCGGCGACAGCGACTTCTCGCCGCTCGTCTCGAAGCTCAAGGAAAACAACAAGCGCGTGGTCGGCTGCGGCGTGCGCAGCTCGACGTCGGATCTGCTCGCCAACAACTGTGACGAGTTCATCTTCTACGACGATCTGATCCGCGTGTCGGAGCGGCAGCGCCCGCAGCCGAAGAAGGCGCAGGACACCAAACAGCAGGAAGCGTTCGATCGGCTCACGGCGACCGTCGCGTCGCTCGAGAAGGACTACACCAACGTCTGGGGCTCGCTCGTGAAGCAGACGGTCAAGCGCGTGTACCCCGGCTTCGACGAGAGCTACTACGGCTACCGCAACTTCTCCGACCTGCTGGAGCACGCCGCGAAAGAGGGCCTGATCACCCTCGAGCTCGACGAGCAGCGCGGCAACTACCGCGTCCGCTCCGTCCACTGAGACTCCCGTCACAGCCGGCCGGCGCGCGGCGCGGTGAGACTAGCCGGTGGCCAGGGACGGTCGACGGCGGGGCTCCGACGAGATGGCGCAGCAGCGAGCGAAGACGGTCAAGGACGGCGTGCAGGTGATCCAGGGCACACCCACCGAGCCCATTACCCGTTCGACGCTTTTTCTTAGGCTGTTGCGGGTCGGCAAAGGCGAGAACGTGCGCACTCGCGCGACGCTGTTCATGGTTCGACCCGGCCCCACCGACTACGTCGTCAAAGAGCTGATCCCCGATCTCGACCTCGAGCCGCAGGCCGCGCTCGAGAAAACCATCGCGATCGCGAAACGCGGCGAGGTCGGCGTCGTCTACCTGAACGCCGATCTCGAGCGAATTCCCAAGCGTCGCGCGGCCGCGAACGGCTGAGCTACGCTTCCGGTCTCGCGGTCGGAATCTATCGATCGGGCCGCTCTTCAGCCACGCGCTTCGAATCCCGCTAGTTCGAAGACAATCGCGAAGATGCCGTGCGTGCGCCGCGGCGTAGTCTCTGCACCCCTTCTACCAACATGCGTGAGACAGCGGCCTCTTCGAAATTAATGTCGATGGGGCGGGGAGGTTACGATGGATGACACGCATGGCTGATGGTTCTGAAGTGTGCACCGGCGCCGAAGAGTGGCCAGGCTCCCGAGAGCTAAATCTAGCGGTGGCAGCGCCGGTTGCTCGAACAGCTCGGCCAGGAGCGCGTCGCGCTCGGCCGCCGGCACCACGAGCGACTGCTGACTCGCGCAGCAAGGCCACCCACGCGAACCCGCCACCGACCTCGTAGCGCGCGGCGCGATCGTGCGTGAAGAGAATCCCGCCGCTCGTCAGCAGCACGGGCGCCGTCAGCGGCATGGTCTCGGCGCCGCGCCACAGTACTCCGCTCAAACGGCAAGCCTCGTCTTGCCGCTCCTGGGTCACGACGAGCCGCAGACGCCACGGTTCGCCGCTGTCCCACGCGAGCGGTAACCACGCCGTCGGCTCGTCCTCGGCGCGCAGCCGCAAACGGCACCGTCCGTTGCGCACAGCGCCGGGAGAATCAGCTCTGGCTGCGGGTCCGCGAGCCGGTGGCGGCCAGGATGCAGGCCCAGATGTGCTTGCACATGTCCGTGTCGAAATGCGGGCACGTGCAAGAAGCGCGAATCTCGTCGTGGACACGCTCGAGGCACACCTCGTACTCCGTGCTGCCACTCACAATCGCCGACACGAACGATTCGGAGCCGATGTCGATGTCCACGCGGCGGCTGTGGTAGTAGTCCACGCCGCGTTTGCGCACCGACGTTCCGAAATGTGACGAAAGATCGCGAGCTAACGCCGTCATCTGTTCTTGTCTCAACGAGAATTGGGCTACGTATTCGGAATTCTACGCGGACGTGCCGTAGAATCCCGGTTTCCACGGTTTGACGGGGTTCAGGCGATGGGGCGGGAGCGCGAGCAAATCCTGAGCGATGCGCGTGATGCCGTGCTCGCCTCGCTACCACACGCCTGGGCAATCTACGCATTCGGTAGTTTCGCCCGTGGTGACGAATCGTCGCAGAGCGACCTCGACCTCGCCGTGCTACTGCCGCCGGAGCAAACAATTGTCGATCTGCTGGGAGTGATTGCGGGGGTCGCTGCACGCACGGGCCGAGACGTCGACCTCGTCGACCTGCGCCGCGCCGGTGACGTGCTGCGCCATGAGGTCCTGGAACAAGGAAAGGCTCTCTATAGCTCGGCGCCCGATCAGGTGCTCGTCTGGGAAGCCTCTGCGATGAGCCGCTATGGCCACTATCGTGAAGAGGTCCGAGGGATTCTCGAGGACTTCGAGCGGACCGGGATCGCGTACGCGCGATGAACGACGTCCTGGCGCAGAAGGTCGCGTCGCTCCAGCGCTCCATCGCCCGGGCGCGTGAGGAGCTTAGTCGATCCGGAAAGACTTTCGCGGTCGACTACACGGCGCAGGATGCGGCGATCCTCAATGCCCTGCGGGCGTGTGAGACGGCCATCGATCTCGCCAACATGGCGATTCGCAAACGGCGGCTCGGAGTCCCGAGCGAGAGCCGGGAATCGTTTGGGATCCTAGTCCGCGAAGGCATCATCGACGCCGACCTTGGCGCCCGTTTGCAGCGGATGGTGGGGTTCCGCAACTTGGCTGTGCATCGCTACCGCGAGCTCGATATCCGCATCGTCGAGGCGGTCATCGCCAAGGATCTCGGCGACCTTCTGAAATTTGCCGAGAGTATTCGGCCGCTCTTGGCGTGACCCAAGCGCGCGGGGCGTCGAGTCGTGCCTCGAGACGTCCGGCCGCTAGCGCGTGTCGGCGGCCGCGACGGTCTCGCCGCTGCGTTTCGTGAGCTGGTCCCAGAGCGCGGTCGGGTTCGCATGGAACACGATCTCGGCCGTGGCGGGCTGCGTCTGCCAGCCGCCGGCTGCGATCTCGCGGTCGAGCTGGCCCGGCATCCACTCCGCGTGGCCCGCGTACATCCGTAGCTCCTTGGTGCCGTCCGCGAGCCGCACGATGTCCGGCAGTGCCTCCGGGTCGCCGGCCAGGAACACCTTCTCGACGACCTCGGGCCCCTGCACGGTGGCCGCCGCGAGGCCGCGGACCAGGAACAGTAGCCGCGATGACGCGACGGGTCCGCCGCGAAACAGCTTGCCCGTATACGAGCCGACGCTGGCCGCGAGCTCCGGGAAGATCTTCGCCGGCACGAGCGTCGTGGGGCGGTTCAGAATCACACCGATCGTGCCGTTCGTGTCGTTGCGGAGCACGAGCACGACGGTGTGGGCGAAGTTCGGATCTTCGAGCTCGGGCGAGGCGATCGAGCAGCGTCCCGTCCGTAACGCTGGCCGCGGGCGCCGGTCCGGCGCTGCCGAGCAGCGCGAGCGCGAACACCGCGAGCCACGCCGTGCGGCGTGTGTGTGCCGGTCCGTTGGCGGCTGATTCGAGCATCGCCGCATCATACCGGTTTCGGCTCGCGGCAGGTGTTTCAGCCATGGGGCGTAGCAGTTATGATGCGCGCCCTCTGCGCTCGCCCAGGCGATTGCGCGCGGGGTCGTCTCACGCGTGGAGCTCGTTTGACTTCCGATCAGGACAATTGGCCGAAGACCCAAGGTTATCGCTTGCCGGCCGAGTGGGCGCCGCACGAAGCGACGTGGCTGTCGTGGCCGCACAATCGGGACAGCTGGCCCGGCGTGTTCGCGGGCGTCGAGCCCGCCATGGTCGAGTTCGTGCGCGCACTCGCCGAGTGCGAGCCCGTCCATATCAACGTGCTGCACGCCGAGCACGAACGGCACGTGCGCGGGCTGCTCGCGGCAGCGGCGCCGCCGGAGCGCCTGCACTTCCATCGGTTCCCGACCAACGACGCGTGGGCTCGCGACCATGGCGCGATCTTCGTCACGCGTGCGACGACGGATGCGCCGCGGCTCGCGGTCGACTTCGACTACAACGCGTGGGGCGGCAAGTACCCGCCGTTCGATCTCGACCGGGAGATCGGCCGGCAGATGGCCGAGGCGCTCGGCGTGCCGCGGTTCGCGCGGCCCGGCATCGTGCTCGAGGGCGGGTCGATCGAGGTCAACGGCGAGGGCGCGCTGCTGACCACCGAGCAGTGCCTGCTGAACCCGAACCGTAACCCGACGTTAACGAAGGCCGACATCGAACGCGCTGTTGCGCGGCGCGTTCGCGCGTCGACGAGATCCTCTGGCTCGGCGACGGCATCGAAGGCGACGACACCGACGGCCACATCGACGACCTGACGCGGTTCGTCGGGCGCGACACGGTGGTCACCGTCGTCGAGCCGAACCGCGCCGACCCGAACCACGCGGTGTTGGCCGCGAACCTGCGTGAGCTCGGCACGCTGCGCGTCGGCGGCCGGCCGCTCACGGTGGTCGAGCTGCCGATGCCGGAGCCGCAGTACCTCGAAGACCAGCGCCTGCCGGCCAGCTACGCCAATTTCTATGTCGCGAACGACGCCGTGCTCGTGCCGGTGTTCGGCTGCGCGCAGGACGATGCCGCGTGCGGCATCCTGCGCGAATGCTTCCCGCGCCGCCGGGTCGTGGCCGTAGACTGCCGCGTGCTGATCGCCGGGCTCGGCGCGCTCCATTGCCTCACGCAGCAGGTGCCGGCGGTGCCGGCGCCTCGGCGATGAGTCGTCGATTTCGAGCCGCGCTATTGTGGCGCGCGGCGTGATTTCCTAATCTCCACGCTTTGACGGGCGCGAAGACGCCTGAGGTACCGGATCCGTGGGCGCAATTTCCGATTTCATCCGCCATCACTACCGGCATTTCAACGGCGCGGCGCTCGTAGACGCGGCCGACGCCTACGTGAAGCACCTGGACGACGGCGGCCAGATGCTGGTCACGCTCGCGGGCGCCATGAGCACGGCCGAGCTCGGCCTGTCGCTGGCCGAGATGATCCGCCGCGGCAAGGTCCACGCGATCTGCTGCACCGGCGCGAACCTCGAGGAAGACGTGTTCAACCTCGTGGCCCACGACCACTACGTGCGGATCCCGAACTACCGGCACCTGACGGCGGAGCAGGAGGAAGGGCTGCTCGCGCGGCACCTGAACCGCGTGACGGACACCTGCATCCCCGAGTTCGAGGCCATCCGCCGCATCGAGGGCGCCGTGCTCGAGGAGTGGCAGCGCGCCGACAAGGCCAAGCAGCAGTTCTTCCCGCACGAGTTCATGTACAAGATCCTGCTGTCGGGCGCGCTGAAGCCGTCCTACCAGATCGATCCGAAGGACAGCTGGCTGCTGGCCGCGGCCGAGCGCAACCTGCCGATGATCGTGCCGGGCTGGGAGGATTCGACGCTCGGCAACATCTTCGCGGGCCACTGCATCGCGGGCGACATCAAGAACGTGCACACGGTGCGCACCGGCATCGAGTACATGATGATGCTGGCCGACTGGTACCAGAAGACCTGCCGCAAGTCCTCGATCGGCTTCTTCCAGATCGGCGGCGGCATCGCCGGCGACTTCCCGATCTGCGTGGTGCCGATGCTCGAGCAGGATCTGCAGCATCCACGACATCCCGCGCTGGGGCTACTTCTGCCAGATCAGCGACTCGACGACGAGCTACGGCTCGTACTCGGGCGCCGTGCCGAACGAGAAGATCACCTGGGGCAAGCTGTCGGCGTCGACGCCGAAGTTCATCATCGAATCCGACGCGACGATCGTCGCGCCGCTGATCTTTGCTCACGTGCTGGGAGAGTAGCGAGATGTCGTCACAACCGAAGAAACAACCGGCGCCCGCCGAATGGACCGTCGCCGATGCCATCGAGCTGTATCGCGTCCAGAGCTGGGGCGAGCCGTACTTCTTCATCAACGAGCAGGGCCACGTCGGCATTCGCGCGCTCGACGAGCACGGCACGACGATGGACATGGTCAAGATCGTGGCCGAGCTGCGCCGCCGCGGCGTGCAGTTCCCGTTCCTGATCCGGTTCCAGGACGTGCTGCGGGCGCAGGTGCGGCGCATCAACGAAGCGTTCCGCAGCGCGATCGCCGAGGCCAACTACGGCAATATTTACCGCGGCATCTATCCCATCAAGGTCAATCAGCTGCACGAGGTCGTCGACGAGCTGCTCGACGCCGGCCGGCCGTACGGCATGGGGCTCGAGTGCGGTTCGAAAGCCGAGCTGATCGCGTGCCTGCCGCAGATCGACGGCGAGACGCTGCTCGTGTGCAACGGCGTCAAGGACCGCACGATGCTGTCGCTGATGATCGCGGGGCAGAAGCTCGGCCAGAACATCGTGCCGGTCATGGAGAAGTACTCGGAGTTCATCGATCTCAAAGGCCTCGCGTTCACGACGGGCTACATGTCGCAGCTCGGTGTGCGTGTGCGGCTCGCGACGCGCGGCTCCGGCCGCTGGTCGGAGTCCTCCGGCACCAACTCGAAGTTCGGCCTGAACGTCAGCGAGCTCATGACCATGGTCAACGAGCTCGAGGCGAGCGGCCAGCAGGCGAAGCTCGTGCTGCTGCACTGCCACATCGGCAGCCAGGTGTCGGACATCCAGGTGCTGAAGCAGGCGACGAAAGAGGTCGCGCAGGTCTATACGGCACTCGTGAAACGCGGCATCGGCCTCAAGTACCTCGACGTCGGCGGCGGCCTCGGCGTGAACTACGACAAGGGGCACACGGATGAGGACGCCGGCATCAACTACAGCCTCGAGGAGTACGCGAACGCCGTGATCTTCACGGTCAAGGAAGTCTGCGACGCGAACGAAGTGCCGACCCCGATCCTCGTCACCGAGAGCGGCCGTGCGCTGACGGCGCATCACTCGGTGCTCATCGTGCCCGTGCTCGGCGCGCACTCGAAGGACGATCCGAATCAGACGCTGACCGTGGAAGAGAACGCGGCAGAGCCCGTGCACGCGCTGAACAAGATTCTCAACTGCGCTACCGAAGACTCGGAAGCAGTCCGAGCTGCTCGAGGCGTTCCACGACGCGAAGGAGAGCCTCGAAGAAGTGCGCCAGCTCTTCACGCTCGGCTATCTGCCGATCGAGCAACGCGCGCTGGCGGAGAGCATCTACTGGCGGCGTGTGCACCGGCCTGCTGCGAGCCTTGAAGCGTAACCCAGACACCTCGCGGCCCGAGATCGTCGAGCTCGAGGACGCGCTCACGGATCAATA
Organism: uncultured Gammaproteobacteria bacterium; assembly: GCA_963748045.1. GTDB lineage: Bacteria > Pseudomonadota > Gammaproteobacteria > Steroidobacterales > Rariloculaceae > FEN-1219. Next base: position 75,133 of record CAVVIC010000020.1, on the reverse strand, counting down.
TCTCTGCGACTTCTCGGTGTTCCAGTCGATGCTCGACCATTGGGCCATCGGCCAGCCGTTCCCGATCCTGCCGATCGATCGGCTCGAGGAGCAGCCCGAGCGGCGCGCCGTGCTCGTCGACCTGACTTGCGACTCCGACGGCAAGGTCGTGCACTACGTGTCGGCGCGCGACAACCGGTTCCTGCCGCTGCATACGCCGCGTCAGGAAGAACCGTATCTGCTCGGCTTCTTCCTGATGGGCGCCTACGAGGACATCATCGGTGACGCGCACAACCTGTTCGGCCGCGTGACCGAGGCGCACGTCTACGCCGATCACGAGGAGCCCGACAACTTCTGGATCGAGAAGATCATCCCCGGCATGGCCGTGCAGGACATGCTGGCGCAGGTGCAGTACTTCCCGAACGACCTGCACCGGCGCATGAGCGAGCTCGTGCGCGCGAAGATCCAGCAGAACGTCGTGCGCCCCACGCAGGCCATGGAGATCCTCGATCAGTACATGGCGTGCTTCCCGCAGACGACGTACTGCGACACGCGGATAGAACGAGAAACGCCGCGATGACGGCGGCGCGTCCCCCTTCGGGGACTACCAAGGGGCGCCCCCCTTCGGGGACTTCCAAGGGTCGCCCGCTCAAAGTCGGGCTCGTGCAGCTGTCGATGAGCGCGGATACGGGCGACAACCTCGCGCGCGCGATCGCGGGCGTGCGCGAAGCCGCGCAGCGGCGGTGCGGCCGTCGTCGTGCTGCCGGAGCTGTTCCGCTCGCGCTACTTCTGTCAGAGCGAGGACGCCGCGCAGTTCGCGCTCGCAGAAGCGGTGCCGGGGCCGAGCACCGAGACGCTCGGCGCGCTCGCCAAGGAGCTGAAGATCGTGCTCGTCGCCAGCCTGTTCGAGAAGCGCGCGGCCGGCCTGTATCACAACACGGCCGCAGTGCTCGACGCGGACGGCGGGTACCTCGGCAAGTACCGCAAGATGCACATCCCGGACGACCCGCGGTACTACGAGAAGTATTACTTCACGCCCGGCGATCTCGGCTTCAAGGTGTTCAAGACGAAGCCCGCGCAGCTCGGCGTGCTCGTGTGCTGGGATCAGTGGTACCCCGAGGCCGCGCGTCTCACGGCCATGCAGGGCGCCGAGCTCCTGATCTACCCGACGGCGATCGGCTGGCATCCCGAAGAGAAGGCGCAGTACGGCGAGCGCCAGCACGGCGCGTGGGAAACGGTGCAGCGCGGTCACGCGGTCGCGAACGGCTGCTTCGTCGTGGCCGTGAACCGCACGGGCTTCGAGCCCGACCCGCGCGGCTCGGGCGGCATCGAGTTCTGGGGGCAGAGCTTCATCGCGGCGCCGGACGGCCGCGTGCTCGTGCGCGCGCCGCAGGACCGCGAGGCCGTGCTCGTCGAGACGATCGACCTGGCCGAGATCGACGCGGTCCGCGCCGGCTGGCCGTTCTTCCGCGACCGACGCATCGACGCGTACGGCGACATCACGCGCCGCTTCGGCAACGACTAGCGCGCAGGCCCCCTGCGCGCGGCGCGGCCGGTGCTATAGTCGGGCCATCCGAAGGGGGCTCCGTCACTGGAGCGGTCAACACCATGTCGCGATGTCTGTCGATCCTGGCGGCCTCGATACTCTTCGTCACGCTCGCGTCGGCGCAAGTGGGGCATCCGGCCAAAGGCTCCTGGAGCGGATACTGGGGCACGAGCGACGCCGACAAGCACCGCATCCTGCTGGTGCTCGATTGGCACAACAACGAGCTCGAGCGGCACGATCAATCCCGGCCCGAACGCCGTCAAGATCGACAAGGTCGGCCTCGACGTCGATACCTGGACGCTGAAGCTCGAAGCCGCGATGCCGGACGCCAGCGGGAAGAAGCTGCCGTTCGTCGCAACGGGCAAACTGTCGAACCTGGGTTCGTGGACCAATCGCACCTACGCCGGCACCTATTCGTTCGGCGCCGAGAAAGGTCATTTCACCGTGACCTTGAATTGAAGCGCCGGCCGGGGAGGAGATCGCAATGCACACGAAATTCTTGGGCGTAGCCGTCGCACTCTGCACGCCGTCGCGACCGGTACCGCGCTCGCTCACCACTCGTTCGCGGCCGAGTTCGACGCGAACGCGCCGATCGACCTGACGGGCACGGTCACCAAGGTCGACTGGGCCAACCCGCACACGTACTTCTACATCGACGTCACGAGCGCCAAGGGCGACGTGCAGAACTGGGCGCTCGAGATGGGTAGCCCGAATGGATTGATGCGCCGCGGCTGGACGCGCGACACGATGAAGATCGGCGACGTCGTCACCGTGACCGGCTGGCGCGCGAAAGACGGCGCGACGAAGGGCAACGCACGTTCCGTGATGTTGTCGACGGGCAAGAAGCTGTTCGCCGGCTCGAGCCAGGAAAGCGGCGATAGTAAATGACGCGTACGCGGAGAACCGCCATGGTCCGATCCACGTTGATCGAACACCCTGGCCACCGCTCCTGGCCGTTGCGATGCTATTGAGCTCGACGCAGGCCGGCGCGCAGGCGGCGGCCCACGCGGCGCCTCCGCGCGAAACCCCCGCGCCGACGCCGCGGCTGGCCGACGGCAAGGTCGATCTCGGCGGCCACGGAATCTGGAATCAGCCCTGGATCACCGACTTCGGCAAGCAGGTGGTCGGGCCGGACACGAAGATTCCGTTCCTGCCGTGGACTAAGGCCATGTACGAGTACAACAAGGCGAATCAGGTCGCCTACGATCCGCAGGGCTTCTGCCTGCCCCCGGGTGGGCCGCGCATGTTCGGCACGCCGTATCCTTCGCAGTTCATTCAGCAGGCCGACCGCATCGTCGTCATCTTCGAGGGCGGCGCGCACGTCTGGCGCGAGATCCACACGGACGGGCGGCCGCTGCCGAAGCGCGAGGACCTGAACCCGACCTATTTCGGTTACTCCGTCGGCCACTGGGAGCGCGATACGCTCGTCGTGGAGACCACCGGGTTCAACGAGAAGACGTGGCTGAACTTCAACGGCACGATGCACACCGACGAGCTGACCACGGTCGAGCGCATCTCGCGGCCGAACCGGGATACGTTGCACTACGAAGCCACGATCACCGACCCGGGCGCGTATTCGCGGCCGTGGACCGTCGCGTGGGACATTCCGTGGCTCGAGGGTGCGGAGCTCGCCGAATACATCTGCCAGGAGAACAACCAGTTCCTCCTCGAGCTCAAGGACGACTTCGGCAACCCGTTCTTCAAGGACGTGCCGACGACCTCGCCGTAGTGGTGTTCACACTTTGTTCACAAAAGCCCTTGTAATGTATGGACTTAGCGGGGCGTAAGCGCCGGGAATCCGGGGCGGCGCAGAAAACTTGGGACCGCAAACCAACCGCGCAATTGTTTTTCTAGTAAATTACCGGCATCGGCGACTTGGAGGGTCCGACTATGAAGGCTAGGTACTTGGGGCTGTTGCTGGGTTCGTTTGCGTTGGCCGCGCCGTTGTACGCGCATCATTCGTTCACGGCCACGTACGACGAAGGCAAAGAGATCAAGATCGAAGGCACGCTCGTGCAGTTCATGTTCCGCAATCCGCATGCGTTCGTGCATGTGATGGCGCCGGACGACAAAGGCGAGATGCAGCGTTGGGGCGTGGAGTGGGGCGGCGCCGGTGCGCTCGCCGGCCAGGGCGTCACGCGCGACTCGCTGAAGCCGGGCGACAAGGTGGTCATCACGGGTAACCCGGGCCGCAATGCCGACGACCATCGCCTGCGCATGCGCAGCCTGCTGCGTCCTGCGGACGGATTCGGCTGGGGCCAGAAGGGCGAGACGTTCGAATAGCGAACGCTTCCTGGGTGGTTCCCCATGCCGCCGCGCCGCACGTCGGAAGAGCTGCTGCACCTCTTCAAGGAGAATTGGCCGGAAGGCTATTCCTCCGCGGAAGAGGTGATGTTGCGGCTCTACCATGCGGCGCTGCGGCACACCGAGGAAATGCAACGTTTCCTCGAGCAATTCGATCTCTCGACGGCTGAATTCGTCACGCTGCGCGTACTGCGCCGCGAGGCGCCGCCGCACGTCATGACGCCGAGCTCGCTGCACGAGACGCTCGTCATGAGCCCGGGCGGCATGACGAAGATCTTGAAGCAGCTCGAAGCCAAGGGCCTCGTCTTGCGGATTGGCCGACAGCGCCGACAAGCGGCGCAACCTCGTGCAGCTGACGGCTGAGGGCCGCAGCAAGATCACGGTGGTGCAACAGGCCGTGCGGCGCTTCGACGGCGCGCTGCTGGAGCAAACCTTGAGCGATCGCGAGCAGGAGCGTTTGGCACAGCTGCTGCGCAAGCTGCTCGTGAGCCTCGAGCCGGGCCGGTCGGCCGGGCCACTACGCGGCGTTCGGCTCGCGAGGCGCGCGTCGCCGTATAAGCTCCCGCGCCGGCGCTGCGCTAAGATCGCTGTGCGTTGGCGATTCAACTGGGGGGCTCCATGCGTAAGTCCATCGTTCACGGCCTTGGCCGCGGCATCGCGGCGTCTGTGCTGCTCGTTTTGGCGGCGTGCTCGGGAAGGGACGCGGGCACTCCCGCGGCGCCGAGCGCACCGGCGGCGGGCGCCGGAGTCACGGCCTTCACGGGTGCGCGTCTGATCGTCGGTGACGGCACGGTCATCGACAACGCCACGTTCACGCTCGGAGCCGACCATCACTTCGGCATCGTCGGCGCCACCGCGGCGGTGACGGTGCCCGCGGGCGCCACGACGGTGGACCTCACGGGGCTCACCGTGATGCCCGCGATCGTCGACTCGCACACGCACCTGTCACGCGAACGCGACGCGCTCGTCGCCGATCTCAAGCATCGTGCGTACTTCGGCGTCAGCGCCGCGCTGTCGCTCGGCCAGGACAACGGCGCCGACGTGTTCGCCGTGCGCAAAGAAGTCATCCCGGGCGCGGCGCTGTATCGGCTCGCGGGTCGCGGCATCACGGCGCCGGAGCCGGGCCGCAGCGACGTTCCGTACTGGGTCACGACGGCCGACGAAGCGCGCGCGGCCGTGCGCGAGCAGGCCGGCGCTCGGCGTCGACATCATCAAGGTCTGGGTCGACGACCGCCTCGGCAAGTACCCGAAGCTCGCGCCCGATCTGTACGGTGCCGCGATCGACGAAGCGCACAAGGTGGGCCTGCGCACGATCGCGCACGAGTACTACTTGAGCGACGCGAAGGAGCTCGTGCGCCGCGGCATCGACGCCTTCGCGCACGGCGTGCGCGACCTGGACGTCGACGACGAGTTCGTGGCGTTGGTGAAAGCCCACGCGGGCTTCGTCATCATTCCGAACCTGCCCGATCGCGGCGTTGCGACGGACTTGAGCTGGCTCTCGACGGCGTTGCCGCCGGCGCAGCTCGAGCCGCTGCAAGCTGCGGCCGTCGACAACCCGCAAGCGCAGGCGTTCTTCGCGATCCAGGCGCGCAATCTCGCGCGCGTGAGCCGCGAAGGCATCACGATCTCGATGGGCACCGACGGCAACACGCCGTGGGGCCCGCACCTCGAGATGGCGGACATGGTCGCGACGGGCATGTCGCCGAGCGACGTCATCGTGTCCGCGACCAAGAACTCCGCGGCGTTCCTGAAGCTCGACGATGCGGGCACCGTGGCCGCGGGCAAGATCGGCAGCTTCATCGTGCTCGAGGCCAATCCGCTCGACGACATCACGAACACGCGGAAGATTCGCGACGTGTATCTGCGCGGTGAGCGCGTGGATCGGTCGGCGTACTGAACCCTCACGTGAGGGATTTCGCCCCACGATGGTGCGAAATCCCTCCGCGGAGGGCTGAGAGTCTTCAGATCACGAGCTGGTCTTCGCCGACGATGACCTCGCCGCGTGAACTTCTCGCGCACGCCGTCGATGAACGCGGAGATCTGAAAGCCCGTGCCGCCCGGCGTGCCCGGGCCGCGCAGCTGGTGGTTCAGCACGACGGTCTTCACCTTCGCCTCGCCGCCATGCGGCCGACGTCCGCCGGCGGGGAGTGCGTCTCCGAGACGTGGCGCGCGATGCTCTCGGTGTTGCCGGCCGCGGCCTCGACCTTCGCGCGCTCCACCTATCCTGATACACGCCGTGGTCGATGACCTCGCACACGAACACGTCGGCGCCGCGCGCGAGCTTCACGACGTTGGCCGAGTACGCGGTGTCGCCCGAGAACGCGATCGTGCGGTTCGCCGTCTCGAACCGATAGCCGAAGCGAGCGGTGCGCCATGCGCGCGACCGCGCGCTCGGGGTAGTGCGTGTTCGTCGCGGCCAGTCACGATCACGCGGTCGTCGGCGAACACGCGCACGGGGTCGGCGCTGGCCGTCACGTCGTGGCCGAAGAACATGCGTTTCCGGCATGCACGGTGCGGCCCTCGTCGACGATGCGGATCTCGACGTCGGCGCGCATGAACTGCAGGGCGCCCGCGACCGTCGACGCCGTCGCATAGGGTCCGTAGATGTTCGTGGGCGTCTTCTTGTTCGTGGTCCACTGGTGCGACATCAACGCCGCGAGGTCGGCCGTGTGATCGTTGTGCAGGTGCGAGAAGAACAGCGTGTCGACGTTCAGGAAGCCGAGGCCGGACTGCACGAGCGCGCGCAACGTGCCGTAGCCGCAGTCGAGCAGGTACGGGCACGCCGTCGACGATCACCGCGGAGGCTGTCTCGCTGCGAGTCGATGTCGACGCCGGGGCCGCCGCGTGTGCCGAGCATCACGAGCTTCGTGCCTTTCGGTGCCGGTGGCTTCGCTGCGGCGGCGGGTTGCGCTGCGGCGCCGGTCTGCGCGCGCACGAGCTCGCGGCACGAGCCCGAGTGCTGCCAGCGCGGCTGCGCCCTGCAGCGCCGTGCGGCGCGAAGTGTTCGTCATCGTCGATCCCCCACCTGGAATTCGCGAACCTCCGCCCGCACTCTAGCGTGTCGCCGGCGTCTCGTCATGCGACGTCATGGTCGCCTGCCGGCCGCCCGAGCCGACGCGGGTTTTGCGGCACAATGCCGAATACCCATGACCGACCAATTCATCCGCATCCGCGGCGCTCGGCAGAACAACCTCCGCAGCGTCGACCTCGATCTGCCGCTGAACGAGCTGATCGTCGTGACCGGCGTCAGCGGCTCCGGCAAGTCGTCGCTCGCGTTCGACACGGTGTACTCCGAAGGCCAGCGCCGCTACGTCGAGACGTTCTCGCCGTACGCGCGGCAGTTCCTCGACCGCATGGACAAGCCGCAGGTCGACCGCATCGAAGGCATCCCGCCTGCGATCGCGATCGACCAGACGAATCCCGTTCGCACGTCGCGCTCGACCGTCGGCACGATGACCGAGCTCAACGATCACGTGAAGCTGCTGTATGCGCGCGCCGCGCAGCTGTATTGCCGCAACTGCGGCCGCGCGGTGCGCCGCGACGACGCGGACTCGATCTACGCGGAGCTCTCCCGCGAGCCTGCGGTCGGCCCGTCTGCTGCGCGCGTGCTCGTGACGTTCACGATTGACCGTGCCCGACAACTTCAGCGCGGCGGAGATCGAGACGTTCCTGACGCGCCAGGGCTACACGCGCATCCACGCGCGCACGAAGAGCCGCATCGAGGTCATCCAGGACCGGCTCGCGTTCACGGAAGACAACCGCGCGCGGCTGATCGAGGCGCTCGAGACGGCACTGAAGGTGGGCGGCGGCCACGTGACCGTGCGGCTCGCGGACGAGCCCGCGCGCACCCCTCCGGGTGCTTCCAAGGGTCGCGCGTTCAAGTTTTCGGCGCACCGGCACTGCGCGCAGTGCGACATTGCGTACGGCGACTGCGTGCCGAACAGCTTCTCGTTCAACTCGCCGGTCGGCGCGTGCGAGGCGTGCCGCGGCTTCGGCCGCACGATCGGCATCGACTACCGGCTCGTGATCCCGGACGAGGGCAAGTCGCTGGCCGACGGCGCGATCAAGCCGTGGCAGACGAAGTCGAACAAGGAATGCCAGGACGACCTGATGCGCTTCGCGAAGCAGCGCGGCGTGCCGGTCGATGTCCCGTGGCGCGAACTCACGCCGGAACAGCGCGCGTGGGTCATCGACGGCGAAGGCTCCTGGCGGCAACGCAAGTGGTACGGCGTCGCGCGGTTCTTCAAGTGGCTCGAGTCGAAAGCCTACAAGATGCACGTGCGCGTGCTGCTGTCGAAGTACCGCTCGTACGACGCGTGCGCGGCGTGCGGCGGCGCGCGCCTGCAGGCCCGAGTCGCTGCTGTGGCGGCTCGGCACGCTCGACGATGCGGCGGCGGTCGTCGCGCCCGATGCGCGTTTCCGCGGTCACCTGCCCGCGCTCTCCGACGCCGCCTTCGCGGCGCTTCCGGGGCTCACGATCCACGACCTCATGCTGTTGCCCGTCGAGCGCTCGCTGGCGTTCTTCGAGCGTCTGACGTTGCCGCCGCCATTGGACGAGGCGGCCGAGCTCGTGCTCGGCGAGATTCGGAGCCGCCTGCGTTACCTCGCCGACGTGGGCCTCGCGTACCTCACGCTCGACCGCCAGTCGCGCACGCTGTCCGGCGGCGAAGTGCAGCGAATCAACCTCACGACCGCGCTCGGCACGTCGCTCGTGAACACGCTGTTCGTGCTCGACGAGCCGAGCATCGGCCTGCATCCGCGCGATCTCGGCCGCGTCGTCGGCGTGCTCACGCGGCTGCGCGACGCGGGCAACACGCTGCTGGTCGTCGAGCACGATGCACAGGTCATGCTCGCCGCGGACCGCATCATCGACATGGGTCCGGGCCCCGGGCGCGCCGGCGGGTCGGTCGTGTTCAACGGCACCGGCGACGAGCTGCTCGCGAACGGCGACACGCTGACCGCGCGCTACCTGCGCGGCGATCTGCGCGTCGGCGCGACGCGCGCCCGGCGCAAGACGACGGTGAGCGACGCGCGGCTCGCGATTCGCGGCGCGACCGAGCACAACTTGAAGGACATCGACGTCGAGATTCCGCTGCGGCGGCTCGTCGCGATCACGGGCGTCAGCGGCTCGGGCAAGTCGACGCTCGTGCAGGACGTGCTCTACAACGGTCTGCTGAGCGCTCTCGGCAGGCCGAAGGACGCAGTCGGCGCTCACCGCGCGATCGAGGGCGCCGGCGAGATCGCCGACGTCGTGCTCGTCGACCAATCGCCGATCGGCCGCACGACGCGGAGCAATCCCGCGAGCTTCGTCGGCGTGCTCGAGCCGATCCGACGGCTGTTCGTGAAGGAGCCGCTCGCGCGCGAGCGCAAGTACACGGCCGGCACGTTCAGCTTCAACAGCGGTAACGGCCGCTGCCCGACGTGCTCGGGCAACGGGTTCGAGCACGTCGAGATGCAGTTCCTGAGCGACGTGTACCTGCGCTGCGCCGACTGCAACGGCCGCCGCTACCGCAGCGAAGTGCTCGACGTGAAGCTTGCGTCTGCGCGGCGGCGAGTCGAAGTCGATCGCGGACGTGCTCGACATGACCGTCGACGACGCGCTCGCGTACTTCGCGGATCACAAGGAGGTGCGCGCGCGCCTGCAGCCGCTCGTGGACGTTGGGCTCGAGTACCTCACGCTGGGCCAGGCGGTGCCGACGCTGTCGGGCGGCGAGGCGCAGCGCCTGAAGCTCGCGGGCGAGCTGGCCGAGTCCGGCACGAAGGGCCCGACGCTCTATCTCTTCGACGAGCCGACGACGGGCCTGCACTTCGCCGACGTCGAGAAGCTCGTGAACGCGCTCGAACGCCTCGTGGCGGCGGGGCACAGCGTCGTCGTCATCGAGCACAACTTGGACGTGATCGCCGCCTCCGACTGGGTCGTCGACCTCGGCCCCGAAGGCGGCGACGCCGGCGGCTTCGTCGTCGCCACCGGCACTCCGGACGACATCCGCGTTGTGCGCCGCTAGCCATACCGGGCTCGCCCTCGACGAATACGAGCGCGCGCGAGATGGTTCGGTGCCAGCGACGGAGGCAGGGTCGCCGAGTGCTCCTCCCGAGACACGCCGGAAATCGGGTCCCTCCGGCTCGGCTGCGCACATCCCTGTGCGCAGACGGTCTCGCGAGGAGCACTCGGCAACCCTGCCTCCGTCTCCAAACTCCATCGCCGCGCGCGGGTTCGGCGCCGCGGGCGCGCGCGGGTTGGGCGCGGCAGAAATACGCGATTCAGCCGAAGCGGAGTCGGGGCCATCGACAGCTGGCCCGTCGCCCCCGACTCCGCCTGCGACCAACCGCAACGCGATCGAGATCGTCGGCGCGCGTGAGCACAACCTGCGCGACGTCGATCTCACGATTCCGCGCGACAAGTTCGTCGTGATCACCGGCGTCAGCGGGAGTGGGAAGAGCACCGTCGCGTTCGACATCCTGTTTGCGGAGGGCCAGCGCAGGTACCTCGAGTCGCTGAATGCGTACGCGCGGCAGTTCGTCGAGCCTGCGGGGCGCGCGGACGTCGACGCCGTGTACGGCATTCCGCCGACCGTTGCGATCGAGCAGCGCACGAGCCGCGGCGGCCGCAAGAGCACCGTCGCGACGCTGACCGAGATCTATCACTTCCTGCGGCTGCTGTTCGTGAAGCTCGGCGTGCAGCACTGCCCCGACTGCGGCGTGCCCATCGACGCGCAGAGCGTCGAGTCGATCCACGCGAAGGTCATGAAGCGGTATCGCGACAAGCGGATCGCGCTGCTGTCGCCGCTCGTGATCGGCCGCAAGGGCTACTACACCGAGCTCGCGGACTGGGCGTCGAGGCGCGGCTACGCGACGCTGCGCGTCGACGGTGTCGCGACGTCGACCGACGCCTGGCCGCGGCTCGATCGGTTCAAGGAGCACGACATCGAGCTGCCGGTGGCGGAGCTCGACGTCACTCCGGCCGCCGGTCGCGAGCTCATGACCGCGCTCGCGCAGGCGCTCGATCTCGGCCGCAACATGGTGCGCGTCGTCGAGGTCACGGAGCCCGAGCCCCGGCGCGCAAGGCGGCGAAGGCCGTCGCGAAGATGCGCGGAGTGGAGCCGCGCCCGCGCGGTGGGCGAGCTGTACTCGACCGAGCGCGCGTGCCCGAAGTGCGCACGCAGCTTCGAGCCGCTCGATCCGCGCCTCTTCTCGTACAACTCGCGCTACGGCTGGTGCCCCGCGTGCTACGGCACGGGCGTGCAGCTCGCCGGGTTCGACGTCGAGCAGACGGGCGAGGAGGCCTGGTGGGCGGAGGCCGAGGCCGATCCCGATACATGCGAGGCCTGTCACGGGCAACGCTTGAAGCCCGAAGCGTGCGCGGTCCAGTTTCACGGCGAGAACATCGCGGCCGTCACCGCGCGGTCCGTGGCCGAATCGCTTGCTCATTTCCAGAAGCTGGCTCTCGGAGCGCGCGAGCGCGAGATCGCGCGCGACGTGTTGCCGGAGCTCGCGAGCCGGCTCGGCTTTCTCGACCTCGTGGGCTTGGGTTACCTCTCGCTCGACCGCGCGGCGCCGACGCTCTCGGGCGGCGAGGCGCAACGCATTCGGCTCGCGGCTCAGCTCGGCTCGAACCTGCGCGGCGTCTGCTACATCTTGGACGAGCCGACGATCGGCCTGCATCCGCGCGACAACGCCCTGCTGCTCGACACGATCGAGAAGCTCGCGGCCAAAGGCAACACGATCGTCGTCGTCGAGCACGACGAGGAGACGATCCGCCGCGCCGAGCACGTCGTCGACTTGGGTCCCGGCGCGGGCCGCCACGGCGGCGAGGTCATCGTGAACGGCACGCTCGCCGATCTGCTCGCGAGCGAGCGCTCGATCACGGGCCGCATGCTTGCGTCGCCGCCGCAGCATCCGCTCCAGAAGCGGCGCGCGGTGCCGGCGCGTGCGACAAAGCGCGCGAAAGCAAACGGTCGCGAGCGGGCATCGACTGGCTCACGCTGACCGGTGTGTCGCGCCACAACCTGAAGAAGCTCGACATCGCATTGCCGTTGAAGCGCTTCGTGTGTGTGACCGGCGTCAGCGGCAGCGGCAAGAGCACGCTCGTGCGCGACGTGTTGCACGAGAATCTGGCGCGGCTCGTGGCCGCGCGGCGCGGCAGGCCGGCCGCGCTCGCGAACCTGAAGAGCCTCACGGGCTGGGACGGCGTCGGCCGGGTGCTCGAGGTCGATCAGACACCGATCGGCAAGACGCCGCGCTCGTGTCCCGCAACGTACGTCGGCATCTGGGAGGAAGTGCGGAAGCTCTACGCGCAGACGACCGAGGCGCGCCTGCGCGGCTACGACGCGAGCCGGTTCTCGTTCAACGCCGGCGCGGGCCGCTGCGAAGGTTGCGAAGGGCAGGGTATCAAGAAGATAGAGATGAGCTTCCTGCCCGACGTGCGCGTGAGCTGCGAACGTTGCGGCGGCAAGCGCTTCAACAGCGAGACGCTCGCGATCGAGTTTCGCGGCAAGAGCGTCGGCGACGTGCTCGGCATGACCGTCGACGAAGCGGTCGGCTTCTTCGCGGCGCACCCGAAGATCCACCACACGCTGGGTCTGCTGCGCGACGTGGGCCTGGGCTACCTCACGCTCGGTCAGCAGAGCCCCACGTTGTCGGGCGGCGAAGCCCAGCGCGTGAAGCTCGTGACCGAGCTCGCGAAGGTGCGGCCCGAGCACCTGCGTGCACGCGCGAGCGAATCGACGCTGTACGTGCTCGACGAGCCCACGATCGGTCTGCACATCGCCGACGTCGAGAAGCTCACGCGCGTGCTGCACCGGCTCGTCGATGCGGGCAACAGCGTGATCGTGATCGAGCACAACCTCGACGTGATGGCCGAGGCCGACTGGATCGTGGATCTCGGGCCCGAGGGCGGCGCCGGCGGCGGCAGGATCGTGGCGCAGGGCACGCCCGAGCAGCTCGTGAAGCGCAAGGCCAGGTCGCACACTGCGAAGGCGCTCGCGGAGTTCTTCGCGAGCCGCGAGCCGGCGGCGCGGGTGACACTTTGCGACACGGCGCGCGACTGAGGGCCGGCGATCGCGGCACCTCCTGCGAGGGCCCCTCGCGGGACACGCCGGAAATCGCATCCCTGCGGCTCGTCTGCGCACATCCCTGTGCGCAGACGGTCCCGCAAGGGGCCCTCGCAGGAGGCGCCGCGATCGCCGGCGTGGTCGCCCTTAGGGCAGGGCGAGTGCGACGAGCTCCGCCGGGTGATCGGTGCTGCCGACGGACACGACGACGTACTGCTTGCCGTCGTGCATGAACGTCATCGGCGTGTTGTTCTGCCCCACGCCGAGATCGATCTCGGCGAGCGTGGCGCCGGTCGCCTTGTCGAGCGCGCGGAACTTCGTGCCGCCGACATTCGCGGGTGAGCGCGGCGTGCTCTTGTCGGCCTGCGTCACGAACAGCAGCGTCTTCGTCACGATGACGGCCGAGGGCGTCGGGTCGCCGAGCGGCGGCAGGTTCAGGCCCTTCAGCGCAGGATGATTGCGCGGGCCGTCGGCGTTCGGCACCACCCACGCGATCGTCGCCCTTGTTCAGGTTGTACGCGGTGATGCGGCCGTACGGCGGTTTCATCAGCGGTAAGCCCTGCGGGCCGTTCATCATCTCGCGCATGCCGGCGCGGTAGCGCAGATCCGAGCGCGCGGGATCGGGCGCGAACAGGTCGGCGACGAACGCGACGGAGCGCGAGCCGACGTACAGCATGCCGGTCTCGGGATCGAACGCGCCGCCGTTCCAGTTCGCGCCGCCGGAAGCGCCGGGCACCTGGATCGTGCCGAGCGTCTCGCCCGGCCCTTTGCCGATGACCGACGGCGGGGTGAACATCGGGCCCGTGATGTAGCGCTTCACGATCTCGAGCGCCTGCGCGCGCAGCTCGGGTGTGAAGTCGATGAGGTCGTTCGTCGTCAGGCTCTGGCTCTCGTACGGCGGCGGCTTCGTCGGCACCGGTTGTGTGGGCGACGTGGACTCGCCCGGCACGGTCGATTTCGGCGCGGGCCGCTCCTCGATCGGCCACACGGGTTTGCCCGTCGACGCGGTCGAGCACGAACACGAAGCCTTGCTTCGTCAGCTGCGCGAGCGCCTTGATCGGTTTGCCGTCGACGGTGATGTCGACGAGGATCGGCGCCGCCGGCAAGTCGTAGTCGAACAGATCGTGATGCACCGTCTGGAAGTGCCACATGCCGCTCGCCCGTCTTCATGTCGAGCGCGACGACGGAGCTCGTGTACAGGTTGTCGCCGAGGCGGTGGCCGCCGTACATGTCATTCGTCCCGCCGCTCGTCGGTACGTAGACGAGACCGAGCGCCTCGTCGACGCTGAACGTCGACCACGTGTTGCCGGCGCCGGAGTACTTCCACGCGTCGTCTTTCCACGTGGCGGTCGGCGGGGTCGCGCGCGTCGCGCGGAATCGGGCTGAAGCTCCAGCGCGGCTTGCCCGTGCGCACGTCGAACGCGCGCACGAGGCCGGACGGCCCGTCCTTGTAGACGGCCGAATCCTGCTCGAGCATCGACTCGCCGACGAGCACGACGTCGCCTGCGACGACGGGCACGCCCGCCCATTTGTAGCGAAACTCCTCCGTCGAGAGCTCGACCTTGCCGCCGTCGCCGAAGCTCGCGACGGGCGCACCCGTCTTCGGGTTCAGCGCGAACAGGTGTTGCTGGCGCACGGTGAGAATTCGCGCGTCGTTGCCGCGGCCCCAGTACGCAACGCCCTTGCTGATCATCAGCGCCGGCAGACCTTCGGGCCCATCGATCAGCGGCTTCTGCGTCCAGACGACCTTGCCCGTCTTCGGATCGAGCGCTTCCGTCAGGCCAAACGCGTTCGGCACGTACAGCAGGCCGTCGACGTAGATCGGCGTCGACATGTAGCGATTCGAGAACGTGAGGTCGGGGTCCTTCGCGACGATCGCGGGATCGGCGTGCGGGTGGCGCCACGCGATCGTAAGGTTCCGCACGTTCGTGCGGTCGATCTGCGCGAGCGGCGAATAGCGCGTCGTGGCGCTGTTGCCTGAGTAGTAGCCCCACTGCACCGCGTCCTGCGCGGGCGCCGCGTTTGAGACCAGCAAAGAGAATCCGAGCAGCGGCGCGAGCCGCGCGATGCGACGGTGCATGTGTGACTCCAACCCTACTTGATGCGCGCGAGCCCTTCGGTCATCTCGATGTTCGTGCCCCAGGGATCCTTGATGAACGCGATCGAGAGCCCGAGGGCTGGCACGGTGCGATACGCCACCGTCAGCGGAATGCCGTCCGCCTCGAGCTTCTTCGTAAATGCTTCGAGGTTCTTGATCTCGAAGCCGATGTGGTCGAGAGCTCGGCCCTGAGTTGGCACCGTCGGCGTCTGCGACGGCGAGAAACTCAAGGTCACGCCGGGCAAAGTGTCGGTCACGAATGCGCTGGCCGGGTTAGCCGGGTTGGCTGTGGCCCCGAACACCTTGGCGTACCACGCCTGCATCTCGTCACGGTGCTCGCCGAAGAAGTGCACGTGGTGCAGCTGGATCGGCGCAACTTGAGTCTTGACCTCGACGAGCTCGACCTTGATGTCTTCCGGACCCAGCGTGAACGCGATGTTCGTCGTCGGGCTCGCGGCGGCGATGTCATCAGTGATCTTCACGGTCGCGGCCACGGACTCGCTCGTGATCATCTTGTAGCCGTTGGCCTTCAGCTTCGCGACCACCGGCTTCAAGTCCGGCACCGAGAAGCCGACGTGGTTCACCGTGCTGCCGATCGTGCCGCCGGTGGGCGCCTGCATCGGCCGGAAGAACAGGAACACGTTCGGGAACTCGATGACCTCGGTGTTGTTCGTGCCGATCTTCGCCGACGTGCCGCCGAGCGTGTCGACGAAGAACCGTTTCTGCGCGGCCATGTCCGTCGTGTTGAAGTGATGGTGACCGTAGACCACCGGGCCTTCGGCGGTGATGGTTTGCGCCGAGGCGGACGCCGGCGCCGTCGCGACCAGCACCAGCAGAGTCGAGACGATGGAGAGAGAGAGTGTCGCACGGCGAGACCCCTTCCCGGACTTGTAGGCCGTCAGTCTACTCCGGTGCCGCTCTACTCGAGATACGCGGTGGCAACACGACCGTACGCCCCGTGCGCGACACCGCACAAGTCGGCGTGGCTACGCCCGTCGCTCGCTGGGGGAGGCGCGTGGGCCTGGTCGAAAGTTTCCACGCCCGGTGGGCGGCTCGATCCATGAGTGCGCCGAACGCGCCCAGATGAACCGATTGATCGTGAACCACTTCGGATCGTCGAACGTTCCGCCCGCGATGGCGCGCATACCCGGTCGCGACCTCCGCCGTCCAACCGACTGTCGTTCCGCACGTGGGGCAAAACTCCATACGCAGCCAACGACCACTCTCGTCGGACCGATGCTCGCACATGGCTCCGTGCACCCGAGGTCTCGACGCTCGCCTCGTTGAATATGACGCTGATTCCGAAGCGCGCTGCCGGTTCGGCGCTGACAAAACGTGCAATGACACACGTTCACGAGGACCGGATCGCCGCTCGTTCGATAACGCACGGCTCCGCACAAACAACCACCCTCGTGCAGGACTTCATTCATTCGCAGTTCTCGACTTCTGGGCCACTCGCCATGCAGCGGTGATCAGGGTTGCTCACTGTCGGCCGGGCGCGGTGCCCGGCCGGCTGCTGAGCGTGGGTCAGGGCGACGGATTCGGGTTGTTCGGCAGCGAAGGAATCGCGCGCAGGTACTCGTAGATCGCCCGCAAATCGAGATCGGTCATGTTCCTGTAGACCGGCCAGGGCATGACCTGAAGCGTGTAATTCGGTTTGTCAGGATCTTGGCCCGTGCGGATCACGTTCTTGAATTCCTCGAACGTCAGCCCGGCCGGTCGGCCGTACTGGTCCGGGGTCAGATTCTTCGACGTGAAGGGCCCAAACTGCCGCCCGCCGGAAGGTACTGCGCGGCGTTGATCACCTCGGGCTGGCCGATGAACGGATTGCCGCCCGGAGCGTAGTTCGGGTTCGTGTGGCAGTCGTTACACCCTCCCTGCCCATTGACGATGTAGCTGCCAAGCCCGACGAGCAAACCGTTCTTGCCGCGCGTATTCAGCGTTACGGGCGCGATGTCGTAGCCGATCCGTATCTCGCGCGCCTTCGACGACAGAGCGCGGTCTCGTTCATCGTTCTCGTGCGTGGTGCCCGCGGTGGCCACCAACAGTCCAGATACCGCAATCGCCAACAGAGATTTGTGTTTCACGGGAAGCCCTCGTTGTTGCTTTTGGGTTCGGGTCGAGGAAACTGCGTTAAGCATGCTACGCCCGCGGTGCGTTACGGGTACAGCACCGAAGCAGCAGCGAGGGCGCCTGACTAGCGGCCGCCGCGGCCGCGCTATTGCTTCTCGACGAAGCCGTAGTAGGTGTCGTCGAGCGGGTCGTCGGAGACGCTGTCGGCCGAACGCCGGCCGTTGCCGTGACGCTGCTCTACGTTCGGTTTTCTCGCCATCGACGGCACACCGGCGTCTGCACTCCGGCGCGGTTCGTGCCGGCGGTCGCTGAAGTGCCGGTAGCTGCAGTTGCAGTCAGCGCCCCGATCGCAGTTAGCTAACGGCAGCGGGGGTGCTTCATCGCAAAGGAACCGCTCACCTTCGAGGTGGCGAGCGGCCTCGCAGCAATCGAAGGGCCAACGAATCCCGACACATTGAAAAGGTCCGCCCTTCGCGGGGGGCGCACGCAACGACGGCAGCTTGCGCGTCATGGCGACCTCGGGCCGTACCCTAGCTAGCTCGAAAGGGACGCTAGCCGATTCAGTCGCTCCACGACGTGCTTCAGCGCACAGAACCGTCGCCGCGCCTGCGCCGCCAGCACCCAAACCCCCGCTCGCGACGGGAGTACGACGAGTCTACGTCAGCGCTTGGGCAGCGCGAACACGACGTAGGCGCGCTGCGCCGGCGGTTGACCCGTCTCGAGCGTCGGCGGGAACAGGCCGTTGCCGGCGGCGACCGCGAGCGCGAGGTACTGCCGTCCGTCGATCTCGTACGTCGCCGGAATGCCTTCCGACCCGCCGGGCAGCTCCTTCGACCACACCACCTTGCCGGTGGCGCGGTCGTAGGCGCGCAGCTGGCGGTCCTGCGCTGTCGCGACGAACACGAGGCCGCCGGCCGTCACGAGCGGTGCGCCGCGCGGGAAGTGCGCGCCGGAATCCGCCGGAAAACCCGGTCCCGGCGTGCTGCCGTCCGGCACGCGCCACTTGATCTCGCCCGTGTTCAGGTCGTAGGCCGTGAGGTGCGACCACGGCGGCGCGATCGCCGTCAGGCCGCTCTTCGCGCTGCGCAGGAAGTCGTACGGCACCGTGTAGCGCACCGGGCCTTTCGCCGCGGCTGCCTTCGCCTTGGCCATCGCGGCCGCGGCTTGCTCGGCCGTGACGACCGTGCCGACGATGCTGCGCGCCGACGGCTCGTCGTCGATCAGCTCCGCGTGCAGCATCACGGGCAGGTTCTTCGACACGACGTAGAACTCGCCGTTGATCGGGTCGACGGCCGAGCTCGCCCAGTTCGCGCCGCCGTTGTGGCCCGGCATGCTGATCGAGCCCTGCAGGCTCGGCGGCGTGAACAGGCCCTCGTTGCGCGACGTGCGCAGACGATCGCGCAGCAGTCGTCCTGCTCGTCCTTCGGCAGGAACGGGTTGATGTCGCGCTCGGTGAACGACTGCACGGCGAACGGCGCCGGCTTGGTCGGGAACGGCTGCGTCGGCGACGCGTGCTCGCCCGGCAAGTCGGACGCGGCACCGCGCGCTCCTCGATCGGCCAGATCGGCTCGCCCGACTTGCGATCGAACACGAACAGGAAGCCGTGCTTCGTGGCCTGCGCGACGACGTCGCGCGCGCGGCCGTTCTGGTGGATCGTCAGCAGCTTCGGCGCCTGCGGCAGGTCGAAGTCCCAGAGGTCGTGATGCACGAGCTGCCGGTGCCAGAGCCGCTTGCCCGTGCGCGCATCGAGCGCGACGAGCGAGTTGCCGAACAGGTTGTTGCCGGCGCGATTGCCGCCGAAGAAGTCGTAGCGCGCGGTGCCGAACGGGATGAACGCGATGCCGTTCGCTTCGTCGACCGTGAGCTCGCTCCAGTTGTGCACGCCGCCTGCGGTCTTGTACGCGTCCTTCGGCCAGGTGTCGTAGCCGAATTCGCCGGGGTGCGGAACGCTGTGGAAGATCCAGCGCAGCTTGCCGGTCTGCACGTCCCACGCCGTGACGTCGCCCGGCGTCGACGCTGTAGCCCGCGCCCTGCGCCGGCAGCGACACGATGACGAGGTTCTCGAACACGCGGCCCGGGTTGCTCGTGACGAGCGGGCGCACGTTCGTGATGTCCCAGCCGTCGGACTTCAGCGCGTCGCGCAGATCGACGCGGCCGTGATCGCCGAAGTTTCGATCGATGCTCTGGCCCGTGCCGGCGTCGATCGCGGTCAAGAAGCCGCCGGCCAGATACAGCAGGCGGCGATCGGAGCCGTCTGGCGTTCTGCCAGTAGTTCATGCCGCGCGCGCTGACCGGCCCTTCGTTCGGGTGCGACCACAGCTCTTTGCCGGTCGCCGCGTCGAGCGCCACGATCTCGTTGTCGCGCGCCGCCACGTACATCGTGCGATCGACGACGACGGGATTGAACGTGTAGCCGCGCTCGCCGACGGGAAACGTCCACGCGACTTCGAGCTCGCTCACGTTCGACTTGTCGATCTGCTTCAGCGCCGAGTACTGCGACGAATGCGCGCCGCCGCCGTAGCTGCGCCACGTGGTATACGGCTGCTGCGCGACGGCGGTGCCGCTGGCGAGCGCGGCCGCGAGCCCAATCGCAACGAGAGTCGGTGCAGTGCGTGCGTTGCGCATACGGATTCCCCCAAACGATTCCGTGGACACCGCCGGCAAGTCTACAGAAATACGACCATTGCGTTTGGCCGCTGTCGAACGGCGGCGGCAGGCCGTACACTTTGGCGCGATCTGACGACCGCCTGGAGACGCGCCGCGATGGCCACGAAACGAACCACGAAGAAGCAATCCGCTACTAGTCCGAGGGACCCGACCGCCGATCTGTTGACGACCACGGAGCTCATCGCGCAGGCGAAGAAGCGCCTCTCGGCCGAGGCCTGGGACTTCATCTGCGGCGGCGCCGAGACCGAGACCACGATGCTGCGCAACCGCCACTCGCTCGACGGCATCGCGTTCCGCCCGCGCGTGTTGCGCAACGTCGAAGGCGCGAATCCCGCGACCACGTTCCTGAAGCGCAAACAGCGGCTGCCCGTGCTGCTCGCGCCCGTCGCGAGTCTGACCGACATCGATCCCGAGGGCGCGCTGCCGATCGCGCGCGCGGCGGCCGAGTTCGGCTGCCTGATGCTCGTCAGTAGCGTGACGCAGCCCGACTTCGAAGAAGTCGCGCGCGCGGCGCGCGAGCAGTTCGCGTTTCAGATCTACCCGGACGGCGACGAGCGCTGGTTGCTCGACACGGCGAAGCGCGCCGTCGGCGTCGGCGCGAAAGCCATCTGCCTCACGGTCGACGTGCCGACGTTCGGCCGGCGCGAGCGCCACATCCACCGCCGAGCGGCCATGGCGGGCCGGCCGTTTGGCGCCCTACGCGCCGGCGAAGCGAATCGCGGCCGCGCGGACTGGAGCCTCGTCGAGAAGTTGAAGCGAACGGTCAAGGTGCCGCTGATGCTGAAGGGCATTCAGACGGCCGAGGACGCGGAGCTCGCCGTCCAGCACGGCGTCGACGTGATCTACGTGTCGAACCACGGCGGCCGGCAGCTCGACCAGGGCCGCGGCGCGATCGATCTCGTGCCCGAAGTCGTCAGCGTCGCGCGCGGCAAAGCCGAGTTCGTCGTCGACGGCGGCTTCATGCGCGGCACGGACGTGCTGAAGGGGCTCGCGCGCGGCGCGGCGATGGTGGGGCTCGGCAAGATCCAGGCGCTGGCGCTCGGCGCCGGCGGCGAGCGCGGCGTGGTGCGGCTGCTCGAGCTGCTCGAGACCGAGCTCACGGTCAACATGAAGCTGCTCGGCCTCACGAGCATCGCCGATCTCGACGGCACGTACCTGCAACCCGCGGCGCACGTCACGCCGCCAGGCGTGCTGAGCGCCTTCCCGCTGCTGTGAAACGCCTCGGCGAACGTTGGCGCTCTTGGCGAGAGATCCTCTCTTCTCCGTCTTCAGTCGAGCACGTGGGAGAGGAGACCGTCGGCGAGCTTCGGCTCGAACCACGTCGACTTCGGCGGCATCAGCTTGCCCGCGTCGGCCACGGCCATGAGCTGCTCCATGCGCGTCGGATGCAGCGCGAACGCCACGGCCGCACTGCCGCTGTCGACGCGCTTCTCGAGCTCCGCGAGCCCGCGGATGCCGCCGACGAAATCGATACGCGAGTCCGTGCGCGGGTCGCCGATGCCGAGCACGGGGGCGAGCAACCGATCCTGTAGCAGGCTCACGTCGAGGCTCGCGACGGGATCCGCGCGCGGCACGAGCTCGGGCTTGATCGCGAGCTCGTACCAGCGGCCGGCGAGATACATGCCGAACGTCTCGGTGCGCGTCGGCGTGACACGCCCGGTGCTCGCAGTCACGGCGAACGATTCGCGAGCTCGCGCCAGGAACGCATCCGCGGTCAGGCCGTGCAGATCGCGAACCACGCGGTTGTAGTCGAGGATCCGCATCTCGTCGTGCGGAAACGCCACGGCGAGAAAATACTCGTGACTCGCTTCGGGGTTGCCGCGCCGCTGCGCCGCCACGCGCGCCGCCGCGGCCGAGCGGTGATGGCCGTCCGCGATGTACAGCGCGTCGAGCGCATTCATCGCCTCTGACAACGCAGCGACGTCGCGCGGCGCGTCGACACGCCACAACGTGTGCTGCACGTCGTTCGGCCCCGTGACGCTGAACAGCGGCGCTGCCGCCGCGGCCGCGCGCACGAGCGCGCCGACGCCGGCGTTCGCGCGATACGCGAGCAGCACGGGCCCGGTCTGCGCGTTCAGCGTCGCGATGTTGCGCACGCGGTCGTTCTCTTTGTCCGGGCGCGTCAGCTCGTGACGCCGGATCCCGTGCTGCTCGTAAGCGGCTACGGAGCCGACGAATGCGATGCCCGTCTGCGTGCGGCTGCCCATCGTCATGCGGTAGACGTAGAACGACGGCTCGCGCTCGCGCACGAGCACGCCGCCGTCGACGAGCTTCGCGAGGCTCGCGGCGCCCTGCGCGTAAGCGGCGTCGGAGTAGGGCGAGCTGCCGGGCGGCAGGTCGATCTCGGGCCGCGAGATGTGCAGGAAGCTCTGCGGCCGGCCCGCCGCCAGCGCGCGCGCTTCCTCCGTGTTCACGACGTCGTAGGGTGGGGCGATCACGCCCGCGGCGTGCTCCGGCGTGGGCCGCAACGCGGCGAACGGACGAACGAGGGTCTTGCGGGTCATCGGCAAATTATAGAGGTCGCAGCGAGCACGACGGCAGCTACTTCGTGGTTGCGAGTGCCTGCTGAAGCTTCGCGATCGCGGCCGGCTCGGCGGGTCTCCCCGTGACGGGGCGCGGTTTCGCGGCCAGCTCGCGCTCGCATACGGCGCGGCCCGCGAACTCGGCGTAGAAGCGCGCGAGCTCCGGCCACGAGCCGAGCGGCACGTGCGGCCCGAACACGTGCTGAAGCACGCTGAGCTCCTCCCACAGCAGGCAGTCGGCGACCATGATCGGCCGGTTGCCCATGTGAGCGAACCACTGCCACTCGATCAGCGTGCGCTCGATGTTGTGCATCTGCGCGTTCAGGCGCTCGAGCGAGCGCTTGGCGGCCGCCGCCAGGTCGACGCCCACGTAGGCGGCGTCGAGCCAGATCAGTAATGCGACCGGCGTCATCACGTCGCCGAACAGGCTAGACAGCAGCATCGCGTGTTGAAGGTTCTCGGCGGCCGTCAGTCGCGCTTCGTCACCGAACGCGCGATGCACGAACGCGGCGATCACCGACGTCTCGGCGACGAGCTGGCCGTCGTAGTGCAGCACCGGCAACTTCTGAAACGGACCGGACAGCGCGCGATCGCTGCGAATGGGCGCCCACGCGGCGAAATCGGCGCTGAGCGCGACCTCTTCGTCCGTGAAGTCGATCTGGCGATTCAGGAAGTAGTAACGGAGGAACTGCGCGCGGCCGCGAGCCGAAAAGTAGCGCAGAGTCGGAATACCTTTGGAGGTCATGCGTGTTCCTCAGCGGGTCTTGGCCCGTATCACGTCCAAGTTGGCGATAGTAATATAGACGGCGTTACGTCAACTCGCCGCCCTGTCACTGTCTGACGCGGCGCGTCAGTGGCGCTCGACATAACGCTGCCGATCGGGTCCGCATCGTGGCTCGCAGACACGAGTGGCATGCGTCTTGCTCCTCCTTGCCCGTGACCATGGAAGTGAAAGTGCTGAACGTGCAGCCGTCGCCCGGTTCCTCCGAGCCGGACTACCTGCGCGTGCACACGGAGCCCGAGCCGTTCGACGACACGGTCGTGCTCGCGACGATCGAGCGTGTGACCGATCGCGCCAAGCCCGGCGAGGCGGTCACGCAGCGCATCAAGACCCTCGTGGCGCGCCGCCCCATGTCGGCGGGCGCCGTTCTGACGCTCGCGATGAGCTATGCCGCGCGCAAGCACATCCCGGTCGTCTACGCCGACGCGGACGTCGGCATCGCCGCTTGAGCGGCCCGAATTACTTTGAGCTTGGAGTAGTGATCATGGGTAGCGCAGACAGACTACACGCGTTGTCGCAGCAGCGACGTTTCGCCGCCGGTTTCACGCTGATCGAGCTCATGATCGTCGTGGCGATCATCGGCATCCTCGCGTCGATGGCGATCCCCGCGTACCAGAGCTACACGATCCGCGCCCAGGTGGCGGAAGGCCTCCAGCTGGCCGCAGCGGCCAAACCGGCGGTCGTGACGTCGTTCTTGGATAAGGGCCGGGCGCCCGCAACCCGCGCGGCGGCAGGCCTGTCGGCCAACCCGACGGATTCGAGCTGGCAACTACGTCGCGTCGATCGACGTCACGAACGGCGTCATCGTGATCGCCTATGGCAACTCGGCGAGCGCGCTCGTCGCCGGACTGACGTTGACGCTGACGCCGTATGAATCGGTGGATGGGAGCGTCGTGTGGCGCTGCGGCACGGCGGCGGCACCGGCGGGCTTGAACCCGCTCGGTACGGCCGCTGGCGGTAACGCCGCGGTGTATATCGCGCCCACGGTGCCGACGCAGTATCTGCCGTCGCCCTGCCGGCCGTAGCTGTCGTCTAGCCCAGCACTCGCAGCAACCACGCCTCGTAAAGCACGAGCGCGAGGTACGCGAGCACGAGGCCCTGAAACACGAGTCTGCCCGAAATCACGCGGAACAATCGGCTTTGCGCGACGGCTACGAGCAGCACGATGCTGACGCCGGTCAGCGCCATCTTCACGCCTGCGAACAGCGACGGGTGCGTGAGCACGAACAGCGCGAGCAGCGGGTTCGCTTCCTCCGCGCCGTTGTTCAGCAGCGTGACCGTCAGGAACGCATCGGCCACGCTGAGCCCGAGCATCACGAGCGACAGGAACATCAGGTGCGGATGGTGCCAGTCGATCGGCGTGTCCTGATCGCTGGCTCGGCGCCCGGCGCGCCGGCGGGGACTGAACGCGCCCTGCAGGATGCTGCGTACGCTCAACCGCCGGCGCTCGACGTTGCTGACACGTCGATCGACGAACGCTGTGGTCGCGTCGTTCGGCGCGGTCGAGTTGGTGGGGGCGGTGGAGTCTAAGCGCGGATCCATGAGCGTGGGTGACGAGATCTTTGGCCAAGCCTGACGCGCGGTCGCGTCGATGGCCAGCTGCACAGATCGAAAGTGCGACTCACGTCGCCACGCCGCCAACGGCCGTGCACTTCGCGATAGTCAGCGCTTCAATCGTTCGCGCGGAGCGACGGCATGACCGGTCGGCCGCACCA
The DNA here is from genome assembly GCA_963748045.1 of uncultured Gammaproteobacteria bacterium. Lineage (GTDB taxonomy): Bacteria > Pseudomonadota > Gammaproteobacteria > Steroidobacterales > Rariloculaceae > FEN-1219. The sequence continues at coordinate 50,398 of CAVVIC010000020.1, read as the reverse complement.
ATACCGCCCCAGTCGTGAACTGCGTCGCGAATGCGGGCGTGGAAGTGAGACGTGCTCAACGCAGGGATTGTTAGCAGCCAAATACGATTGCAAGGTTACTTTTCAGTCGCAGCCCGGGAGCTCCGGGGGGAGCTCGGGTCTCGTCTGTCATAGGAACGGTTATGAGCGCTAGGAAGGGAGCGATCGCGCGCAAACCGGAGCGCAGTGCAGCAGCGCGGGGGGATTCACTGCGCGAGGCACAGGCCAAGTTGCAGTGCGTCGTCGATCTCGCCGCGGATTGCTACTGGCAGCAGGACGACACCCTACGTTTCACGGTTTGCCAGCTCCGTCAGCCGGCAGACGCCGCGGGTTGCTTCGAGCAACTCCCGGCAAGACCATGGCCGAGGTGTGCCCCGCGCCCGTCGGCGGCTCACGATTGGAGCGCGCAGCGCGAGTTGTTCGCCGAGCGCCAGGCGTTTCGTGATCTGATCCTGCCGTTGACCGATGGTCACGGCGCAACCCGTTTCGTGAGCTTCAGTGGCCAGCCCGTCTTCGACGATCGGCTCGGGTTCCGCGGCTACCGCGGCATTGCGCACGACGTCAGTGTCGCGATGCGGACCGAGCATCTCCAACAGCTCGAGCACACGATCGCACGGATCCTGGCCGAGACCGACGGCGTGCCCGAGGCGCTGAAGGTCGTCGTGCATTCGATCTGCGAGCTGCAAAGTTGGGCTGCCGGCGCATTTTGGGGGTACGACGAACAGCAGGGTCGGCTGCGCTGGTGCGGCGGGTGGGGCACGCCGGCCGCGCGCTCCATCGCGCCCGGCGCAACCGCCGCCGACCAATCGATCATCGGCGCGCTGCGCGAACTGCCCCGTTGGCTGGCGGGCCACGGTGAGCCCGTGTGGGTGGCGGAGCTCGCAACCGATCCGCGGACGGACGGCACGCTGTTACCGGCCGACGCGGATTGGCGCTCCGGATTGTTCGTCGCGGTCCGCTCGCGCGGCACCGTGCTCGGCGTGCTCGAGTTCTACGCGCCGCGAATCGCGCCGCCCGATCAGGGTCTGGTGCGCGTGCTGCGCGTCGTGGCCGCCGAGGTCGGGCACTTCTATCAACGCGCAGTCGACATGGAGCGCCTGCGCGAGAGCGAGCAGCGTTTCTCCTCGACGATGGAGCTCGCGGCGATCGGCATCGCGCACGTCGGCGACGAGGGCCGGTTCATCTACGTGAATCCGCAGCTCTGCGAGATGCTGGGGTACAGCGAGCGCGAGCTGCTCGAGCTCACGGTCGCAGCACATCACACATCCCGAAGACGTACGGCATGACCGACGACCTGCGCGAGCAGTTGCGCTCCGGGTGCGATCAAGTCGTTCAAGCTCGAGAAGCGCTACCTGCGCAAGGACGGCACGCCGCTGTGGGTGGGGCTCACGATCGCGGTCAAGCGCGATCGGCGCGGCCAGCCCGTAGTACGACATGTCGATCGTCGAGGACATCTCCGACGCGCAAGCGCGCCGAGGAGCGCATCCAGTACCTCGCCACGCACGACGGGCTCACCGGCCTGCCGAATCGCGCGATGTTCGCGGAGCTGCTGAACGCTCGCCGTCGAGACGGCGCGCCGCTACAACCGCAAGTTCGCGGTGCTGTTCATCGACCTCGACCGCTTCAAGATCATCAACGACACGCTCGGCCACGAGGCCGGCGACGTGCTGCTGCGCGAGATCGCGGCGCGCCTGCAAGCGACTGCCTGCGCGCGAGCGACGTCGTGGCGCGGCTGGGCGGCGACGAGTTCGTCGTGCTGCTGCAGGAAGTCGCAGCGAAGTCGGCCAGGTCGGCGCGGTCGCGCGCAACATCCTCTCGGCCGTCATGAAGCCGGTCGTGATCCTCGGCCAGGAGTGCCGCGTGACGGCGAGCATCGGCATCTGCATGTATCCCGGAGGACGGGCAGGACGAGCAGGCGCTGATGAAGAACGCCGACATGGCGATGTACCTCGCCAAGGAAGAGGGCAAGAACAACTACCAGTTCTATAGCAGCCGAGATGAAGGCGCACTCGATCGAGCGGCTGGCGCTGGAGACGAACCTGCGCCGCGCGCTCGAGCGCGAGGAGTTCTCGCTGCACTACCAGGCCAAGGTCGATCTCCAGACCGGCGCGATCACCGGCGTCGAGGCGCTGCTGCGCTGGCAGACGCCCGGAGCTCGGCTCGGTCGTCGCCCGCCCAGTTCATCCCGCTCGCCGAGGAGACCGGCCTGATCGTGCCGATCGGCAAGTGGGTGCTGCGCACCGCCTGCGCGCAGAACGTCGCCTGGCAGCAGCGACGGGCTGCCGCCGGTGCGCATGGCGGTGAACCTGTCGGTGCGCCAGCTCGCCGACGACGATCTCCTCGAGCGAGATCGAGGCGGTGCTGCGCGAGACGGGCATGGCGCCGCAGCTGCTCGAGCTCGAGATCACCGAGAGCATGGTCATGCACAACGCCGAGCGGGCGGTCGAGGTGCTGCACGGCGATCAAGGCGCTGGGCGTGCGGCTCGCGATCGACGACTTCGGCACCGGCTACTCGTCGCTCGCGCACCTGAAGCGCTTCCCGATCGACACGCTGAAGGTCGACCGCTCGTTCATCCGCGAGATCCCGAGCGACGCCGAGGATCGCGCGATCACCGAGGCGATCATCGCGATGGGCAAGACGCTGAGCCTCACGGTCGTCGCCGAAGGCGTCGAGACGCCGGAGCAGCAGGCCTTCCTGCGCGAGCGCGCCTGCGACGAGATGCAGGGCTACTACTTCAGCACGCCCGTGACGCCCGTCGAATTCGCAGCGCTGTTTCGCGCGTACCGGCCGCAGCCGCTCACCTGAGGCTGCACGTCGATTGTAGTCAGTGCGCACGGGGCGGTACATTCCGCGCGCCTTCGCGGCGGGTGGCTTCTCTACCCTGTCGCTGCCGTTTTTGCGCCGCGTCGAAAACGCAGCTAACCCGCAGCTTTCCCTAAGGCCAAGCGCCCTCAGCGGGCCGAGCATGCACCTTCGTTGACAGCACAACCAAGGAGCTTCACATGCGTATTCTATGGCTTGCCGCAATCGGCTCGCTCGTCGTTGGCTGCGGGGGCGGGGGCGGCGGTAACTCGTCGCCGGCGGCGGCCGCACAGCTGTCGCCCCCGGCGCAGCCTTCACCCACGCCAGTGGCGCAGCCGCCACCCGCACCACCGGGCTCAAACGCGAACTTCGGGGGCATCTGGATCGGTACTTTGACGTATGCCGATCAGACGTTCGACGACGTGCTGGCGCTCACCACGGACGACGGCCGGTTTGCTCTCATTGCCGTGGAAACCGCAGGTCCCGGCGTGAGCCAATACGCCGGCACCGCCACCGTCGTTGGCGATAGAGTCACGGGTACGGGCAAAGGCTATGCGGCGCCGGGTCCGCATTGGCCCGGGAGCGGTACTGTGTTGCCGATCTCTCTCGACGCTACGCTCGGAGAGCGCCTGGCTCTCGACGGGAACGTGATCTTGGGCACCGGCCCAAACGCGCGGCTCGCGCTCGATTACGTTCGCGACGCGCACGAGCGGGACTCATCGCTCGCGCTGCTGACGGGGGTCTGGTACGTCTACGACGAGATGCAGAATCCGATGGCCACGTATTCGTTCGAGCCCGATGGGCGTTTTCTCGGCCAGAACGCGAATGGCTGTCAGTCGAGCGGTCGGGTGTCGATCATCGACGCGAGCTACAACGTGTATGCCTGGGAGGCCGAGATCGCCCACTGTGCGAATGGTGGCACCTTCGCCGGGCTCGGCATGTTGGCGGACGTATCCGCAGGCGGTCCTCCGGTACCGCCGAACGCGTTCTTGGTCACGGTGACCAATGGCACGCAGGCCATCGTGCTGCCGCTCGAGCGGTGATCAACGATGGGCGCAATAGTTGATCCGGCGATCTCGATGGCGGCGTTTCGGCGCCGGTGAGCGGCGCGTTGCCACCCCGTCACGGTCGCGTATCGCGGTATGTCTGCAGGGCTCGGCTTCCGCATCTCGTACGTCTGGCGGTTGACCAGACCGTGACGAGGTGTCGTTAGACGACGATGTCCGGCAGCGGACTGTCGGCGATTTCCCTCGCGCGTGCGTCGGGCACTCCCAGTGCGCGCAGCAAATGGTAAGCGACGATTCGTGGCTGTGATCGGCCGCCGCCAGAGTGGAGCATGGTGCGCACGGTAGCCAGGACCGTGCCCGTCATCAGATCGCGGCCGACCGTCGCATTCGGCACGTCGAACTCCCCCGCCTCGATGCCTTTCGCGATCGAGCGGTAGCACGCCTCCCACGCCTCGGCGCCGAAACTCGGTCCGAACGCACTCAAATGCACCATCGCCCACGCCCACGCGGGATCGCGCCGCGCGTAGTTGAGGTAGTGCTGGATGGCGGCGTTGGAACCCTCGGCGTGGCTCTGAGTTTCGTCCCACGTCGAAACGAGCGCCCGGTTCAAGTCGTGACTGAGCTCGATCGCGAGGACCTCGAACAGCTGTTCGAGGCTCGTGAAGTAGTTGTAGAACGTTCCGCGGGAGATATGCGCCGCGGCGCAGATCTCTTCGATGCGCACGGTGAGGCCCTTCTCGTTGCCGATCAGTCCGAACGCGGCTTCGAGAATCGTCTTGCGCGTGCGCTCGCGCTTGCCGCCGAGCTTCGGAGCTCGGCCGTCGCTGTCGCGCGGGTCGCTTGTGGGCGAGCCGCCATTTTCGCGGGCACTGCGCAACGTAGCTAAAGCTCCACGCACTCCGGTGCTGTTCTCGAGCTTGCCGAGATCGAGCCCCGCGACTTCGTCCAAGCCCGGCGATGAGATTCGCCAAGCGGTGTCGGATCCGGATTGGCGATGTGTCGACCGCCTTTCAGGCGACCCGCCGCCGATCCCGCGAGCATGATCGGGATTCTGCTCTGATCGTGCTTGTCGCCGTTGCCCATGCCCGACCCGTACATGACCAGCGAATGATCGAGCAGCGATCCGTCGCCGTCCGGAGTGGCTCGCAGCTTCTCGACGAAGTCGCCGAACAGCGAAAGATGGTACGCATTGATCTTCGCGTACTTCGCAATGGTGTCGGGCACGTTGCCGTGATGCGAGACGATGTGATGCGACTCGGGCACGCCGATCTGCGGGTAGCCGATGCTGCTCGCCTCGACGCCCTTCATGAAAGTGGTGACGCGCGTGATGTCGGCTCTCCACGCGAGCGCGATGAGGTCGTACATCACGCGAACGTGCTCGTCGTAAGTAGCCCGGTATGCCGGCGGGCGCATCGGGCGTGTCGCCCGCCGCCTCCGCTCGCTGGCCCGCGGCCTGGATTCGGCTTTCGACCTCGCGGATATTTTCCAGATACTCCTCGACGGTCGAGCGGTCCTGCGGCGCCAGCTCGCTGTTCAAGCGGCTCGCGGCCGCGATCACCGAATCGAGGATGCTGGCCTTGGCTCTTGAAGCGGGCGGCGCGTTCCTCGGCCGATCCGATGTCGCCGAACATTCGCTCGAATACGCTCTGCGGGTTCATCTCCTTCGGCAGCGGCGACGTCGCCGTCTTCCAGGACAACGTGTTCAGATAGATGCAGCTCCAGCCGAATTGGCACGAGTTCGACGAGCTGTTGATGTCCTCGATGCCGAGCTCGAGCGAGCGCAGCGGCGTGTCGCGCCCGATCGCGTCGGCGATGTGCTGATCGATCGTCTGACCGGCGTCGCACGTCTGCGGCCTGCGTCTGTTTCGCGGAACCGCCGCTCAACCACAGCGACCCGATCACATGGTGTCCGAACGGATCCGGGAGCCCGGATTCCCGTCACGATGTTGATGTGCTCGCGTAACGGCGCGAACCGCTCGAGCAGCGGCGGCAGCTCGAGCTTGCCCGCGGATGGCGGCGTCCAGATCTCCGGCCGCACGCCGTTCGGCACGTAGACCGCGCCGAACCGAAGCTGAGCCGGCGGCGCGGCGCTGGCGGCGGGCACCATCGCGTCGAGCAGCGGCAAGCCGATCGCGGCACCGACCGCGCCGCGCAGCACGGTGCGGCGCGAAAGATGTTTCTTCGTGATGAACATTACTTCGACTCTCCTGTCGAGGTAGCGACCGCGCGTTGTCGGCCACCGTCTGCGCTAGCGCTCGTCGTGAAGCGCGCCTTTTGCTGAAACTGCGCGCTGCGCACGATGCCGAGCACGATGGCGCTGAACCTGATAATCGTCGCGCGCGGCTTCGCGAACGATGCGGCGCACGGTCGGCATGTCCTCGGCTTCGAGGCGGCGCCCCAGCGCGTACACCATGAGCTTCTCCGTCAAAGTCGAAACGAAGAGCTCGGGACGGCTCAAGATCGCTTCGCGCAAACCACTCGGGCCCGAAACCGCAATGCCTCCCGGTAGCGTCGTCGTCGCGTCTACCGGCTGGCCCGAATCCGTCTCGCGCCAACGACCGATCGGATCGAAATTCTCGAGAGCGAGCCCCGGAGGATCGATGATCGCGTGACACGCGGCGCAGACGGGCGCCTTCCGATGCTGCTCGAGGCGCTCGCGCACGCTGTGCGGAGTGCTGCTCGCTGGTGCTTTCGTCGAGCGACGGCACGTTCGGCGGCGGCGGCGGCGGCGGCGAGTTGAAGATGTTCGTCATGATCCACTTGCCGCGGAACACCGGCGACGTGCGGTTCGCGACGGAGGTCTGGAACAGAATGCTGCCCTGGCCGAGCAGCCCGCGGCGATTCGGGTCGTGCAGCGTCACTCGACGAAACGCGTCGCCGAACACGCCGTCGATGCCGTAGTGCTCCGCAAGCCGCTCGTTGACGAACGTGTAGTCGGCTCGGATCAGGTCGAGCACGCTCGCGTCCTCGAGCAGCACAGAGCGTAAGGAACAGCTCCGTCTCGTGCAACATGTCGCGGCGCAGGTTGTCGTCGAAGCTCGGGAATCTGCGTGGGTCGGGAGACTTCGAATTGACGAGCCGCAGCTGCAGCCACTGCTCCGCGAAGTCGGTCACGAGTGTCTCGGCGCGCGGATCGGCGAGCATGCGTCGCACTTGCGCTTCCAGCACTTCTGGCGTCGGAGAGCCGGCCGGCGATGGCGTCGTCGCGCAGCAGCGTCGTCCGGAATGCTGTTCCAGAGAAACAGCGCGAGCCGCGAGGCGAGCGTGACGCCGTCGTCTTGGCTCGTCGCCTGCGGAGACCGCGGCGTCCTCGGTCACGCCCGTGATAGAGAAGAAACTCGGGACCGCTCAGGATCCGCGCGAGCCCGAGCTGGATGCCGGCCTCGAAGTCGCGGCCGTTGTCGCTGCCGCGCGTGTAGAGCTCGCGCAACGTTTGGACGTCCACGATCGTTCAACGGCCGGCCGTAGGCGCGCAGCGCAACGCGGCCGCAGGATCTGCTCGGCGCAGGCGACATCGCTCGTGGAAGCGCCCGGTTGGCAAGTGAAGATGGCTCTGCGCGTCGGCGTGTCGCCAGGCCCGGTCGACTCGTACGGTCCGGCGACGAGCACGCGCGTGATCATCGGCCAGCCATAGGCATCGTTGCCGATCGGCAAGTCTGCTTTGCGCCGGATCGAGGATCTTCTGCTCGAGCGCGAAGCTCTTCATGACGAACGTGACGCCGACGCGATGCAGTCCGGCGCTCACCGGAAGCCGCACGGGAAGCCGCTCCCGCACTTGCGTCACCGCGCTGCCGATGTCTCGATTCGAGAGCGCATCGTCCTCCGCGCCGCCGATCTCGGCGGAATGAACGACGACACCGTCGAGCAGGATCTGCAGCCTCGAACGGTGTCTTGAACCCCTCCACGCCGCGGATCGTGCTGCCTGTCGCTCTCCACAGCTCCGGGCGGATCTCATACTCGGCATCGGTCGGAAAATAGTGTTCGACGACGAGCCCGCCGCGGGTTCCATAAGGCAGCCCCTCGATCCAGTCGTTCTGCGAGAGGTCGAGCCGCGGTCGGTACTCCGTCGCTCGCGGCCCGAGCTTCGTGTCGCCCACCGCCATGGCGGCGACGCGCAGCCCGACCGTGAGATAGCGCTCGAGCAGCAGCGGCGACGTCTTCAGCGTATCCGAGACGTTGTCGAACCCGTTGCTCGAGATATCCGGGGGCAGCAGCGTTTCGACGTCGACGGGGAAGCCGAGCAAGTCCCGGACCGCGTTGCCGTAGGCCGCGCGGGTCAGCCGGCGTACGGGCGCGCCGGCCAGGCTTCGGCGCGGTCGCGTCGAGCGACGTCTCGAGATAAGACACGAGGCTCGTGACGGCTTGGTCGCTCGGCCGCGGCTCGCCGGGCGGCGGCATGAGCCCCGCCTTGAGCTTATGAACCACCTTTTCCCATTTCGCGCGCTGCGCGGCCGGATTCGCGAGATCCGGATTCTCGAGCACGAGCCCGGCCTCTTGTTCCGCATCGCTGTGGCAATCGGCGCAGTACTTGCTGACGACTGCGCCGTGCTCGGCGGCCACTTGCTGCGTCGAGCGCGTGCACGACATGAGCGACGCCGCGGCGATCGCGCGATGCGAAAGCGCGACGCAACCGTTGCGAGACGCTTCGTCTCATCGCGCGGCTGTCCTTTGCTCTTCCTTCCCATGCGCGCCGAGCTCGCGAAGCGCAGCGGCGGCGGCAGTGATGTCGGCCGGCGGCTTGCCGCGGAGCTTCGACGGCAAGTGGCCGAGCGCGTAGTCGAGCGGCGTGAAACCCTTCGCGATCCGCGACGTTGAGGTCGACGCCTCTCTCGGCCATATGCCGGATGACGCCGGGATAGTCTCGCAAGGCGGCCATGTGCAGAGCCGTGGTGCCGATGTCGTTCGCGATGCTCGGCTCGACACCGTGATCCAGCAGGAAGTCGATCGCGGCGATCGCCTGCGTCTTCGGTCGGACTGACGATCGGCTTCGATGAGCGAAGGAAGCTCGGGTCCCATCATCACCGCGAGCAACGGAGTGATGCCGCCGCGCTTCTCGTCGTGCAGCGAAGGATCGGCGCCGGCCTCGATGAGCACGCGCATCGCTTCGACATCGGACGACCGCGCGGCGCGAATCAGGGCCAGGTCGGTGATCTTCGGCGGGGGCGGCGTGAATCGCGCGTCGCGATCGAGCAGCTGCTCCGGCAGGCGGTCCATGAGATCGGCGCCATGCGACAGCATCAGCTTGAGCACCTCCAGGGAGCTCTCGGCGCCCGTCGGAACCTGGATACTCGCCGACATAGTTGACGCGGTTGCGAGCCTCGACCACGGCGAAGAGTCCGCCGCCGTCCGCGCTTCGCGCCCGCCTCCACCAGCACCTTGGCCGCATCGAAATGCAGATTGTCGAGCGCGATCACGACCGGCGAGAAACCCTCCGGCGTCCTGGCGTTGATGTCGGCGCTCGCCTTGATCAGCACGCGCAAAGCGGCAGACGGCGCCGTGTCGGGCTGCAAACATCACCGGCGTCAAACCGGCCGAAGGAATTTCGACGAAGTAGCGAACGGCGGGCTTTCGCTCCGGCAGATCGTTCACCGGAGTCCTCGCGTTGACGTCCGCGCCCGCCGCGATCAATGCGGCCGCGACCTCGCCGCGATCGTGCGCGGCCGCGTACATGAGCGGCGTCTGGCCTTGCCACTGCTCGACGACGTTGACCTTTGCGCCGTGCTCGATGAGCAGCCGGACGGCGTCCACGCCGCTCGTCCGAGACGCGAGCATGAGCGGTGTTTCGCCTTGCGGCAGCGCGAGATCGACCTCGGCGCCCGCGTCGACGAGTATCTTGAGTAGACCGGCGTCTGCCCGAAGAGCGGCCTCGTGCATCGGTCCTATGCCATACCGGTTCGTGAGATTCGGATCGCCCTTCGCACCGAGCAGCGCTTGCACGCTGCCGGCGTCCCCGAAATGGGCGGCGTAGATCATCGGCGTCGAGCCGTCGGCGGCCCTCGCGTTCGCGTCGGCGCCCGCCGCGAGCAGCGCGCGGACATCCGTCGGATTGGTCTTCTGCGCTGCGGCGAGCAGCTTCGCGTCGAGATCAGATGCTGCCGAAGCGCCCAACGACACTATGCAGAGCGACGCGAAAGCCCCGATTTTGGACGTCGTTGTCACAGTCCCCCCAAGTCGAAATATGAGCGTGAGACGTTTGCAGCTGATCAGTCGGGAGCCTATTGATACTTTGACAAACCGTCAATAACGCGGCCGATGAACGCAACGTCGTTTGTTCGTACTATCTGCGAACCGTTCCGCGGCGTGCTGCGACCGGGGCATTGTGACTACGCTCGAGGGGGGAAGCATGGCTAAGACCAGGTTCCGCACCGCGCTCGCGGTGGCGATCGCGGGCTGTATGGCTGGGTATGCCGGTGCCCAGACCAAGGCGCCGGGCGCACCGCCGCCGTCGCAGCGGTCTGTGCCGGCCGAGACGCAGGCCGCGGTCTACGTCGACAAGAACTGGAAGGCTCCACGCACGTCGTGGGGGCATCCGAGCTTCGAAGGCGTCTGGAGCACAGACGACCTGCGCGGCGTGCCGATGAACCGGCCGGCCGACCAGGCGGGCCGCGAGTCGCTGACGCCCGAGGAATTCAAGAAACGCGCGACCAGCGACGAGGGCACTCGCGACTTCGACGTGAACGTCGGCACGTTCCTCCAGCACGAGTCCGGCATCCGCAGCTTCGGCTACTCGTCGTTCGTCGTCGATCCGCCGAGCGGGCAGATGCCGAAGCTCACGGCGCACGGCGACGAGCTCGCGGCGAAGCGCACGCGCGGCACGTTCGGGCCGGGCCCGTTCGACGGCCTCGCCGACTTCTCGCTGTACGACCGCTGCATCACGCGCGGCGTGCTCGGCTCGCTGTTGCCCGTGATCTACGGCAACGGCTTGCGCATCACGCAGAACCCCGATTCCGTCGCCATCACCTATGAAATGATCCACGACACGCGCGTCATTCCGCTCGACGGCCGCAAGCAGCTCGACACCGGCATTCGCCAATACTTGGGCAGCGCGCGCGGTCACTTCGAGGGCGACACGCTCGTGGTCGAGACCACGAACTTCACGGATCTCACGAGCATCGGTGTGAACGGCGGCGGTCCGCCGAACAGCGAGCGATTGAAGCTGACGGAGCGATTCAAGCGCGTGGACCGAGAGATGATCGAGTACCGTGCGACGATCGACGACCCCGGCGCATACACGGCGCCGTTCACGATCAGGCTCATGATCACGTCGCGGCCCGGCTACGAGGTGCTCGAGTACTCGTGCCACGAAGGCAACGGCGCCGTGCACCACGCGCTCTCGGGCGAGCGCGCGTACGAGCGGCAGGTGGCCGCGGCGAAAGCGCAAGGCTTGCCGGTTCCGACGCGCGCCGTCGAGCACGACCAGATTCGCAATGGCGTGCCGGCGGAAGGCCAGCGCGTGTTCGACATCAACCGCGGCGAGTAGCGCGGCCGACGTCATGAACGCGCGAAGTCTCCTTCCACTTGTTCTTCTTTTATCGGTGCTGTGTGCGGATGCCGGCCACGCAGGATTGGCCGCGTGCGACTCCGCGGGTAGAAAGGCATCGCCGGACGATCAGATTCGGCTCTACACGCTGTGCATCACGAACGGCCAGGTCCACCGCTGGCATATTGCGTACGCGCTGAGTCATCGCGCCGAAGCGTACATTCGAAAGGGCGAGCTCGATCTCGCGCTCGCGGATTTGAACCAGTCTCTCAGCCTCGACGCTGATCACAAGTATCCCTATGAGCTGCGCGCCTACATCTGGGGAAGGCGCATGCAGTGGGATTTCGCCGAGCGGGACTTGACCATGGTCGTCGCGCGCACTCCGCGAGGTCAGAAGGCGGACGCCTATAGGAACCGCGGAGCGATGCGTATCTGTCGCGGCAACTGTGCGGATGCTTTGCTCGATTTCGACCAGGCGATTGCGATCAATCCCAAACTCGCTTCCGCCTACTACGACAAGGCGTGGGTTCTTTCGGCGTGCGTAGATGACGGAGTACGCAACGGCGTCGAAGCAGTGTCTGCTGCGCAGCGGGTCGTTGCGCTGCAAGATGCCTGGTGGTCGCACGAGACGCTCGCCGCCGCTTTCGCTGAAGCAGGCCAATTCCCGGACAGCGTTCGGCAGATCGGCATTGCCGAAACCATGGCAAACGAGAAAAATTCAACTGAACGCGACCGCCGTGAGCTAGCTGAGGAGCGCGTCCTGTTCGAAGCTTCTCGGCCCTATCGTGAGCTAAACCCCGAGCGGGCCTGCTTCCCGCCACCCGAAAGCGACGGTGAGGACAGGGAGTAGCGCCTGTCACGATGCGAATCTGGGAAGAGATCAAGCGGTGCAATCTGTCGCACGTACGCGCGGTCGCGGCCGCGAAGGCCAAGGGTTTGCCGATCCCGGCGCGTGCGGTCGAGCACGACCCGATCCGCGACGGCGTGGCGACCGAAGGTCAGCACGTGTTCGACATCAACCGCGGCGAGTAGGGCCGCGCCCTCCGCGGAGGGATTTCGCACCAAGTCGGTGCGAGTGCGCTTCCGCGGAAACATCTGATCCGCTTTGGACTGCGCCGGCAATCGCTCACCAATTTTCCGCGAGCAATTCCGGCAACGTCATCGCGTCGGTGCCAGGCGAGAGCGCACGACCGGCACCACCACGTTTCGTGCCGCCATGAACGAGCACCGTCCGGGTGTCATGGCCTTTGATTGCCGCCGCCAGCCGGGTCAGGGACCGCGCCATGGCAGGCGTTGCAGTTTTCGTCGCCTTAGCCTCGAGGAGAACGAGCCGCCCGGCGCCTCGGGGCACGATAAAATCCACTTCGAGGCCCTGTTGATCACGAAAATAGTAGAGCTCGACTCGTTGGCCGCGATTCACCTGCTGTTTGGCGATCTCAGCCGCGACGAACCCTTCGAACAGCGGCCCGTGGAACGTCGACTTCTCGAGCGCCGCGGCGCTACCTATACCGAGCAGGTGACACGCCAGGCCCGAGTCGACGAAATAGACTTTCGGTGACTTGATCAACCGCTTACCGAAATTCTCGTAGAACGGCGGCACGAGCAGAACTTGCCCAGTAATTTCGAGCGCGTTCAGCCACTCTGCAATCGTTGGCACGGACACGCCGAGCGGCGCCGCCAAGTCCGTCTTGTTGAGAATGCTCCCCGTGCGTGAGGCGAGCAATGCGAGAAAGCGCCGAAACGTCCCGAGGTCGCGTACCGCCGTTACGGCACGCACATCGCGCTCGAGATAGGTCTGGACGTAGGATCGGAACCAGAGGTCTGCGGTGGACGGTCGGTTGATGACGCCAGGATAGCCGCCGCGCACGAGATTGACCTTCGGCGACTCGAGCGTCGAGAGCGGCAGGAGATGCAGCACCGCAACGCGGCCAGCCATCGATTCGGTGACTCCCTGCATGAGGCCCGCTTCCTGCGATCCCGTGACAACCCACTGCCCCCTGCGGCTCGGCCTCGAGTCGATGCGCGCGCGAACGTAATTGAACAGCTCCGGTGTGTTCTGAATCTCGTCGAGGATGACCGGCGGCCGTAGCGCTTCGATGAAAGCGCGTGGATCGCTGCGGACGCGTGCGATGACGTCGGGATCCTCGAGCAGCACATACGACGCACGCGGATGAACGTGTCGCAATAGTGTCGTCTTGCCGCATTGACGCGGCCCCGTGAGCAGCACCGCGGGGAACGCTTTGCCGGCCTTCAGAAGCTGGGGCGCAAGCAGTCTCTCGATGTATGGCATTTGAGAATTCTAAGGCGCCACCTTAGATTTCTCAAATCTGGCGCTAAGCCGGCACAGCGTGTGCTTCGGCGAGCAGGGCTTTGAGCTCCGGGACGCAGGAGCCGCAGTTCGTGCCGGCGCGCAGCGCTTTGCCGATGTCGCCCGCGGTCAGAGAGCTCCTGCGTGCGGATCGCGCGCAGCAGCGTCGAGCGGCCCACGGAGAAACACGAGCATACGATCGGGCCTGATTCTTCGCCGGCCTTTGCCGGGCGGCCCGCGAGGATCGCGGCCGCGCCGCGTCATCGAGCGCATCGTGCGCGAACAAACCGCCGAGCCAAGTGCGCGACGGCAGCTGCTTTGTCGGCGCGACGAACAGACACGCCTGCAACCGCCCGCCCGCGAGGCGCGCGCCGCGGTAACGGCCGCCGGCGCGGTCGTGCAGCTCGACTGCGCTCGGCGCGTGGGCCGAGCACGGCGTCGGCCCACTCGGGCCACGAAGCCGGCAGGCTGTTCGCCCGCGAGCTCGTAACGCCAGAAGCCGTCGCCGCGAGAGCGGGCGAGATACGTGCAGTCGCGTGCGTCGAGCGGCGTCGCGCAACAGCGCGAAGCCGTACCACGCCGGCGCATAACGGCGCACGCGCACGGGCGTGTGCTTGAGCTCGGGCTGGCCCGAGACGGGATCGGTGACCGCGGCGATCAACGCGCCGACGCGCGCGGCGCTCGCGAACTGCGCGCTCCAGTGCATCGGCACGAACACGGTGCCCGGCGCGCACGTCCGTCCGTGACTTCGACGCGCGCAACGCACTCGCTCGCCTTGCGCTGCTCGACTTCCGCGAGATCGCCGGCCGCGACGCCGCAGCGCTGCGCGTCGGCGGGGTGCGAGTTGCACGAACGGCTCCGGGTGGTGGCCCGTGAGCCGCGGCGACTTGGCCGGTGCGCGTCATCGTGTGCCACTGATCGCGCACGCGGCCGGTGTTCAGCACGAGCGGGAAGTCCGCGGTCGGCGCTGCGCCGGCGCGCGCGGCTCGCGTCGCCACGAAGCGCGCCTTGCCGTCCGGCGTGAAGAAACGCCCGTCGGCGAACAGGCGCGTGCGTGCCTGCTCACGCCGCGCCGGCAACGGCCACTGCACCGGCGCGAGCGCGTCGTAGTCCGCGTCGCCGATGCTCGGCCAGTGCGCCGATGTCGAACGCGCGCGTGCCATCGTTCTCGAACGCCGAGAGCCGCGCGTGCTCGCGAAAGATCTCGGCCGGCGCCGCGATAGGCGAAGGCGGCGCCGAAGCCCATGCGCCGCGCGACCTCGGTCGACGATCCACCAGTCCGGCCGGCCTCGCCCGGCGCGGGCAGGAACGCGCGCTGCCGCGAGATGCGCCGCTCGGAGTTCGTGACCGTGCCGTCCTTCTCGCCCCAGCCGGCCGCCGGCAGCAGCACGTGCGCGCACGCCGTCGTGTCGGTGTCGCGCACGCAGTCCGACACCACGACGAGCTCGCAGCGCTCGAGCGCGCGGCGCACCCGGTCGGCGTCCGGCATGCTGACGACGGGATTGGTGCGCCATGATCCACACCGCCTTGATCGCGCCCTCGTCGATCGCGTCGAACAGATCGACGGCCTTCAGCCCGGCGCTTCGTCGCGATGGCCGGCGCGTTCCAGAATCGCTGCACGCGGTCGACGTGCTCGGGTCGCGAAATCCATGTGCGCGGCGAGCTGATTCGCGAGCCCGCCGACCTCGCGCCCGCCCATCGCGTTCGGCTGGCCGGTGAGCGAGAACGGCCCCGCGCCCGGCTTGCCGATGCGGCCCGGTCGCGAGATGCACGTTGATGATCGCGTTGACCTTGTCCGTGCCGCTCGACGACTGGTTCACGCCCTGCGAGAACGCGGTCACCGTGCGCGGCGTGGCCGCGAACCAGCGGTAGAACTCGCGCGACGTCGTCCGGCGTCGAGCCCGCACGCCGCGCGCGACGGCCGGCATCGACGGTGCGCTGTCCTTCGCCGCGCGCATCGCCGCGCCGAAGCCGCTCGTGTGCGCGTCGACGAAACTCGAGATCGAGCGCGTCCTCGCGGCGCAGATGATTGAGCAGGCCGTTGAACAGCAGCACGTCGCGTGCCGGGCGTCAGCGGCAGGATGCAGATCGGCGACGTCGCAGGTCGCGGTGCGTCGCGGATCGATCACGACCACGCGCAGCTTCGCGTTCGCGGCCTTGGCCGCCGCGACGCGCTGGATACAGCACCGGATGGCACCACGCGAGGTTGGAGCCGACCAGCACGATCAGGTCCGCGCATCTCGAGATCCGTCGTAGTCGCACGGCACGGCGTCCTCGCCGAACGCGCGCTTGTATCCGGCGACCGCGGACGACATGCACAGCCGCGAGTTGGTGTCGATGTTCGCGCTGCCGATGAAGCCCTTCATCAGCTTGTTGGCGACGTAGTAATCCTCGGTCAGCAGTTGCCCGGAGACGTAGAACGCGACCGCGTCCGGTCCGTGCTTCGCGATCGATGTCGCGCGAAGCCGCCGCGCGACGACGTCGAGCGCCTCGTCCCAGCTCGCGCGCCGGCCGCGCGATCTCGGGATGCAGCAAGCCGGCCCTCGAGGTCGAGCGTGTCGCCGAGCGCCGCGCCCTTCGAGCACAGCCGGCCGAGATTGGCCGGATGCTGCGGGTCGCCGCGACGCAGGCTCGCGCGCCCGCCGCAGCGCGTCGACGACGCAGCACCGCAGCCGACGCCGCAGTACGGGCACGTCGTGCGCACACTCGTCGCTGCGTCGCGCCGTCAGGCACGCTCGCAGACCGCGAACGGCGGCGGTCCGAGCGCGGCGACGCGCGCCTCGGCGCTCGCCGGCAAGTCGATCTCGACGCGGCCGTCGACGACGCACGCCGTAGCGTCGGCGTGCAGCCTTCATCCGGCGCCGACCGCGTCGCCGGTCTTCAGATCGATGACCCAGTTGTGCAGCGGGCAGGTGACGCGCGTGCCGTGCACGATGCCCTGCGACAGCGGCCCGCCGCGTGTGCGGGCAGCGATCGCGCAGCGCGAACACCTGCATCGTCGCCCGTGCGAAACACCGCGATCGTCGACGCTGCCGACGTCTGCACCACGCGCGCGCCGCGCGCGGGATGTCGCTCGCGGGGCCGACGTCGATCCAGCTCATGACGGCCGCATCTCTCGGCGATTGCCGGTCGCCGGCTGCAGCGTCGCCAGCGGCGCGAACTCATGCCGCGTCCTTGCCGTTCGCGCGTTCGGCCCACGGATCGATCCTGCGAATCTTTTGCGATTCCAGGAAGCGCGCGTACAGCGCGCGCGGCCCGCCGCATCGTCGACGACATGCGCGCTGCACGTGCGTCAGACCCGACGCGCTCGATCCACGGCGCGGTGCGCTCGAGATAAGCGCGCTTCCTCGCGATACAGCTGCATGAACGCGCCGCAGTATTCCAGCACCTCTTCCTCGGTCGCGACCTTGCACAGGAAATCGGTGACGCGCACCTTGATGCCGCCGTTGCCGCCGACGTGCAGCTCGTAGCCGGAATCCACGCACACCACGCCGAAATCCTTGATCGTCGCCTCGGCGCAATTGCGCGGGCAGCCGGACACCGCGATCTTGACCTTGTGCGGCGTCCACGAGCCCCAGGTCATCTGCTCGAGCTTGATGCCGAGCCCGGTCGAATCCTGCGTGCCGAAGCGGCACCATTCCGTGCCGACGCAGGTCTTCACCGTGCGCAGCGCCTTGCCGTAGGCGTGGCCGGAGACGAAGCCCGCGCTCGCCAGGTCGCCCCACATCTTCGGCAGATCCTCTTTCTTCACGCCGAGCAGATCGATGCGCTGGCCGCCCGTGACCTTCACCGTCGGCACTGCGTATTTCTCGGCGACGTCGGCGATCGCGCGCAGCTCCTGCGGCGACGTCACGCCGCCCCAGATGCGCGGCACGACGGAGTACGTGCCGTCCGTCTGGATGTTGGCGTGCACGCGCTCGTTGACGAAGCGCGACTGCTTGTCGTCCTGGTATTCGCCGGGCCACGCGCACAGCAGATAGAAGTTCAGCGCGGGGCGGCACTTGTGGCAGCCGTCCGGCGTCTTCCACTCGAGGAACTCCATGACGGTCGGGATGCGTCTTCAGCTTCTCGCGCGCGATCGTCGTGCGCACCTCCTCGTGCGTGTGCGTCGGTGCACGGGCACATCGGCTTCTTGCGCGGGCGTCTCGGAATAGTCGCCGCCGAGCGTGTTCGCGAGCAGTTGCTCGACGAGGCCCGTGCACGAACCGCACGACGAGGACGCCTTGGTGTGCGCGCGCACGTCGTCGAGCGTGAACAGCTTCTTCGTCGTGATCGCCTTGCACGATGTCGCCCTTGCACACGCCGTTGCAGCCGCAGATCTCGGCTGTGTCCGGCAGGTTCGCGACGCTGGCCGCGCCCCCGCGACGCCGAGTCGCCGACATGCGCCTGGCCGAACAGCAGGTTGCTCGCGGAAGTCCGCGATCGGCGTGCCGTCGCGCAGCAGCTGGAAGTACCACGCGCCGTCGACCGTGTCGCCGTACAGCACGGCGCCGCGCGATCTTGTTGTCCTTCACGACGATCTTCTTGTACACGCCGCGCGCCGCATCCTGGAACAGAGCTCCTCCGTGTCCGGCGCCGCCGGTGAAGTCGCCGGCCGAGAACAGATCGATGCCCGTGACCTTGAGCTTCGTCGACGTCTGCGACCCGGCGTAGCGGCCGATGCCGAACTCGGCGAGATGGTTCGCGACGCACCTTGGCCTGCTCGAACAGCGGCGCGACGAGGCTCATTTCGGCGCGTGTTCGCGCACTCTGGCGCTAGAAGTAGTGTCTAGCGGTCGAAATCTAGGAACTGACCCGGGAATTGATGCCATTCCAAGTCGTGCAATCCGGCTCGGACCCAGCGCACCCACCTCGGTCCGTGGCAACGCCACGTATCGACGGGTTGGGAAAGGATGCCCGGCAGCCGCTTCGGCTTCGGAATGCCCGCGATCTTTGGGCTTGGTCCGCTCCACGATTTGCGCTGCGGTCGACGACGGAAGGTTTTCGCGACCTCTTCGCATCGGAATCAAGGCAGTCCGCTGGAAAGACAGCAATGTTGAATGGTGGTTGAGAGAGAACGACGCGAACCAAGGGAGGGCGTATGCGTTTGAATTCGGCATTCCGGAGAGATGGAGCAGCGGATCGCGTCCCACGCCTGGAAACCGTGCGAACGTCAATCGCCTTCCGCGGGTTCGAGTCACGCCATCACGTAAGTGTGCCGGTTCGAATCAATAGGCCACGAAGTTGCCGCAAATGTCTTTCCGACGATGCCGGGTTTCGCTCACTGTAGCCGCTTTCGTCAGGTTCTCGAACCTCGTTTCCAGAGCGTCGCCTAGCGAAAGCCATTCGCGGCTGCACATAGACGCAGCGGTGGAAGTGGATGCACGGCGGCGGCACCAGCGCGGCGAGGCGGTCGAGCCACTTTAGCGGCATCAGGATGCGGGCTGCTGCGCGCGCGGCCGGTTTCCGGATGGTCGCAGATGAGGTTCGCGACCAACTTGTCGTCAATGCCTGCCCGGAAAGCCCTGCGCTGACCCAGTGGATCAGCCGATTGCCACCGTGAACTCGACGGTTGACCCGCGCCATGGAACCCTCAATACTCAACTCCGCCAGCCGAAGACTTTGTCCCTATCCCCCGATCACGAAACGCATCATGCCCGGCTCAACGAACTTTCGTGCCTGCACCGCGACCGGTCCATTGCTCCGTTTATCGGAACGATGACTCCGGACAAGCGAAATCCCGCGGTGTCCCGAAGCCACGTAGACGCTGGTTACGTCTGACACGGTCGGGCCTCTTCGCATATGCCATCCACGGAGTTGCGCAAACTCGCCGCAATCATGTTCACCGACATGGTTGGCTACAGTGCGCTTGCGCAGCGAAACGAGGCGCTTGCGCTGGAAGTGCTCGACGAGCATCGCGGATTGTTGCGCGGAATCGTTGAGCGACATGGGGGGCGGGAAGTGAAGACGATGGGGGACGGCTTCCTGTTCGAGTTCCCGAGCGCGCTTTCCGCTGTGCAGGGTGCCGCGGAAATGCAGCAGCAACTCTACGAGCGCAACAGGGCGAACCCGGTGGAGCGGCAGGTTCGGATCCGCACTGGGATCCACGTTGGCGACGTGGTGCTTCGCGCCGGCGACATCTACGGCGACGGCGTGAATATCGCGGCCCGGATCGAGCCGCTGGCGGCGTCGGGCGGCATCTGCATATCCGAGGACGTGGCGAGAGCGGTCCGCAACAAGGTGTCATTTCCACTGGTGCCGATCGGCCCGAGGGAGTTGAAGCACATCGACCTTCCCGTTGCGGTGTATCGCGTGGTATTGCCGTGGGAAGAGACATCGGCTACATCGGTCTCGCGGAAGTCCTTCCCGGGGAAGGCATGGTGGGCTGCCGGCACTTTGGTGGTCAGTGCGGCGGGACTGCTTTGGTGGTCAGGTACGCGACCGCCTCCGGTGTCACGGCCGGATCGGCCGTTCCCTGCCGCATCGAATCTGGCAAAGCAATCTTCTCTGACTGCGCCCGAGATTCCAGCGATCGACGACAAGTCGGTGGCGGTATTGCCGTTGGAAAACCTGAGTCCTGATCCGGAGAATGCGTTCTTCACCGACGGAATCCACTCGGAAATCATTGCCGCGCTTTCGCGCCTTCCCGATCTCAAGGTCATCTCGCGCAATTCCGTGCTTTCCTTCAAAGGCGGCATGCCGCTGGCGGAGATCGGCCGCAAGCTCGGCGTCGGCACGATCGTGACCGGCAACGTGCGTCGCACCGGCAAGCAGGTTCGCGTCCAGTTGGAACTGCGCCGCGCCAGCGATGAAGCGGTGTTGTGGAGCCAGACTTACGATCGCGTAATCGAGGACGTGTTCTCGTTCCAGAGCGAAATGGCGATGGGCGTGGCGAACGTGTTTCAAATGCGGGGCGCCAAGGGCACCGCGGCGGCGGCGGAAATGCTCACCAAGAACCCACGCGCACTCGAACTGCATCTCAAGGCGAATTCGTTGTGGTGGAAGGGGCAGCCGAATCCGGCAGCGATCAACGCCTGGGAGGAGGCTGTACGACTCGATCCGACGTTTCTGTCGGCCGTGGAACGCCTGTCCTCAGCCCACAGCGTTGCCTACGAGCAGACAACCGATCCCAAGGAGCGTGCGTGGCACAAGACCGAGGCGAAGCGATGGGGGGACAGCGCTTCCCGACTGGTCGCCGGGGGCGCGGGAGACTCGGCGCTCGGCAATTACTACCTTCGCGTCGAGCGCGACCTGCCGCGAGCTCTGACCTATTCGCAGGCTGCGGCGCGGGTCCTCCCCAACGATTCCGCGGTCCTGAACACGCTGGCCAATATTCTCTTCGGCCTGGGGCGAATCGATGAGGCATTGCCGATTCGCCGGCGGGCGGCGGAACTCGACCCGCTCAATGCGACGGTCCTGGACAATCTCATCGTCGACAGCAGTTATGTCCGCAATCCGGCGGCGACGGCTGCCGCGATCGCGCGGACGGCGGCACTCCCTGACGATAGCGAGACCCGGATCAGCATCGCCTTCGCCGAGTTTCGCATCGCGGGTGACGTGCCGGGCAACCTTGCAAAGCTGTCGCCGGAGATCCGGGCCGTCTGGCGCTGGCGTGCGCGGCAATTCGAGGAGGGGGCGGCCGAGGCAACGAAGGCTTTGGTCGACGCGAAACTGGCCCCAAGTGACCGGAACGCGTTGCTTTGCCGGCAAGCGGATATGCTGCGGCGCCTGGGGCGCGACGAGGAAGCGCGGGCGGCGGCGCAAAGTGCCCTGGACGTGGCGGAGAGAATCGCGGCAGTGCCAGGTGGTGACCCGGCTCTCAACGATCTCTACCGGGCGCGCGCGCTGGCGCGCCTCGGCCGAGGCGCTGATGCCATTGCCGCGATGAAACGGTACGTCGCGCTCACTGCGGAACCCGAAAAGTTGCGCCGCTGGACCCGCGAAGTGGGGCTTGCCGAACTCCATGCAATGCTGGGGCACGAGCGCGAGGCGGTCGACCTCATTCGCCAACTGCTGCTGGTCCCGTCCGGCCTGACGGTGCCAATGCTCCGCGCCGATCCGACGTGGGACAGACTGCGCGAGAACGCCGAATTTCTAACCTTGCTGGCCGACCCGCGAAACGCTATCCCGCTTTGATCGACATCTTCGCCTGCGCCCTGACGTGGATTGCGCAGCGCTCGTGTACGGCCTGATGGCCGGCCGTCCAAATTGAACCATTACCCGCAGTTCGCAGGAATTCCTTGCGCATCTACGATGCGGCGATGGCCGGCTTGACTTCCGCGCTCCCAAAATGACGGTATCGGCGAGAAGCGGTCCTGTCGCATGGCACTCGGTTGCGATCATCCGCACATTCCTACCGGTCCGGGCGCACCGAAAAAGTGGCGGAGGTAGTTAACGTCTGGCCAGCGCTCGTATCTTGGCGACTTCCAAAATGCCGTTCGCGCCCCAGCCTCGTTCATCGGGCGGCACCTCGGGCCGGAACTGCTCATAGAAATTGAACCCGTCGCGATTCAGCTGCTCAGGCGGGAAGCTCGACGCTAGGTGTTCCATCTCGGCGCGCACCGCATCAAGCGCTTCGCCATACTTGCTTCGCAGGTAGCGCTCCACATTTTCGGGCTTGACGAGCTCGCCTTTCGAGATCGCGCGCGGGCCGACGGGCGTTTCGGCGACGTGAACAACCCTTCCGAGCAGTTGGACCTCTTTGACCCTACCGACACCTTTGGGAAGTGGCGGCATGGCTTCGTGCGGCCGCTCCGTTGGCGGCGCATAGATCCCTAGCCGAACACCCTTCGAGTAGGCCGTTATCCCTGCCAGCGTCTGACCGACGGTCAGGGCCGTGTCGCGCGACATCCCAAGCCGCTCTGCGACCACCGCGCCCCAGAGCGTGAGGACGGGTGCGCGGTTAATGCGAAGCGTGGGTAGTGGGCGCATCAGCGGCATTTGGCGGGCACGCAAGGGGCCGGCTACGTTACGGCTATTTCGGGTATCCCACCGTTTGCGCAAGTATGATTCGTTGATCGATCCGCAGGTGTAGCGCAGCAGCCAGTTTGCGGCGATCGACAAGGCCGCGTACCACGCAGGCCAGGCCGGCCGCCGCGCAGTACAGGTATGCGTTCTGGGCAACGAAACCAGCATCTGCCGAGCCATAGAAAGTGCGATCCTCGGCGCTCGCATCAACCATCTTCCCGAAGTCGGCAACGTAGATGAGGTTGAGCGGAGCGGTCGCGACAAAATCCTGCATCCCGGTCGCCGCGCGGAGGTCGTTGGCGACTACAAGCCGCAGCGAGTGGTCCTGCGCATCGTAAGAATAGGTTGCGTCGGGCAATGCGACATAGACCTCGATCTCCTGCCAGTTATGGGCGGAAGGTGCGGTGCGCCCGCCGCTGTCCGGCCGATTGACGCCGAACGCACTCCACAACAGAGTCGAAAGAACATCGAAAGGCAGCGAGCGCGATGAGAATTCGCGAGTACTCCGGCGGGAGCGCAGCGCCTGCAGCAGCGACACGGTGCCGGTGGTTTGTGGCGGCGGCAGCACGATCGCGCCCGCGCCTTGGGCAAGGACGGCCTTCGACATGATCATTACCCCAAGAAATTGGCGACGGTCGAGCATCGCTTCTCCGGGCGGCATGAGCCGCACCTCAGGCAAACAATAGGCCGCAAAAGCCGCGTCCCTGTCGATTCTAGGCAACCCCGGCAAACACGACCGGGGGTGTGATTCGGTGCGACCCGGCGAGCGCACTGCTCCGCTGGATCGTCGATGGCTGCGCCCCGTGATGGGTCAGGGGATGCAATGTACGAAAACCAATGCGGCCTGTCGATACGTTGACCTCCCGCGAAGCACCCGCCGACAGGACTGAGGAGCATGAATCGCGTACAGCGGATGTCGAACGAGGTGCTGATACTTGGTCGCAAAAGGCAGAGAACGACCACGCCTCATGCTCGGCAGGCATTGTCCAAGCCGTCGTAGGCACTCGACGTTACTGGCGCCGATCCGGTGTCACGGCTGCGAAACTGCAAACGCGTCGCACTGCCGCGGGTCTCCGGTGGTGAGCCCTTTCTTGAACCACCACATCCGTGACGCGACATCGCCGTGCGTCAAAGGATCACCCACCGCTTGGGCGGCGGGCACGCCGTCCTCGAGATCGCCCGGCTCAAGCAGGCTGCGCTTCTGCACGAAATACGGTCCAGACCCCCGTGTAGCAGTCGGCTTGCAGCTCGAGGCGTACCCGCATCTCGTTACGCTGGCGTTCTTCCACCCCCGACAAGGCCTGCTCGAATTTCTGCATCGTACCCAGCGCGTTTTGTACGTGGTGACTGATCTCGCGGGCAATTAGGTAGGCCTGCGCGAAGTTGCCGGGTGCGCCAAAGCGCCGGGACAATTCGCCGAAGTATGCCGTGTCGAGGTACACCTTGCGATCGGTCGGACAGTAGTGCGGTCCGACCGCGCCGCTCACCGAGCCGCACGCGGAGACCACTCTTCCTGAAAAGATGACGACCCTCGGCTTCGGGTAGGAAGGCTTGCCCATGGCACGGAACAATGTGTCCCAGACCTCCTCAGTGTCGCCGACTACGCGTGCGACGAACTCCTTGTCCGGATCGCTCGACGCGGTCTGTGCCGGGGTGCCCGCTCCCTCTACCTCCACGGGCGTACAACCAGCCACCAATAGCAGCGCAGCGGTGACGCCGAGAATCAGGATCCGCATGATTTCCCTGGAACCGACGCCGCCTTGGCAGGCAACAAAAGATAATTATGGATAAGTGGCGCCGGTGCGACAAGGCCCAAACGGACGATGCGCCGGGCACCGACTCCCCGAGGGCGTGCCGGCTTCCTGGGCGCGAAGGAAGCGAACACAACGCATACCGGGTTCAGCTGTCATCCCGCCGTCGACGAGCATGTGCATCTTCTCGGCGCTTATCAGTCCAGCGCAATGGCATCTGATGCTACGCGCCCCATTGATCTAGAGTCTGGGTTCGAACTCGGCCATACGCCAGAGTTGCCTTGATGATGTTGCGGCGTGCTCGCATCGGTTCTCGTTTGCGCGCTGGCGCGGGGTCTTGCCACGCTCAAATTCGGCGATCCTCGCGCAGCGCGGCTGAAGAGGCTTGACGGAAGTTTCAATCTGCATCCCGTTTTAGGCCGCGGCGACCGATTCGGGCCGGTCGCCGCGGAATTGGATCGTCGACAATCTCGCTGTACCCGGCCAACTGCAGACGTTCGATCCATTGTTCCACTGCCGTCACTCGATAGTTCCAGTAGTGCAAGCAGGCCGCTGGTGCCATCGCAAATATTCGTCATGCCTGGCGTGCGTCAGCCAGTTGCGGATGTCTGCGTCAGTGCAACGCGTATGGCTCCCCGGGGTGGCGTCAGGGCGTAGAACTGCACGCACCCAACAGCTGTTGTACTTCCCTCACCGGACATGGCAACGCCGAAATCGGCGGGCGTGAACCGGCCGAACGGCGACTGTCGACTGCCACTTGCGGCCACTTTGTCACCAGTTCTATACTTAGACTCTTCGCTGCGCAGGAGGCTGCCATGGTCAAGCGATTGGTATTGATCGTTGTGCTTCTTTTCGCCACGATTCGCGCCGAGGCTCTCGAATACACCGACGTTTACTACGATCCTGCCGAGCCCGGATGGGGCGCCTTCCTCGTCCAGAGCAACACGACCCAGTTCCTGGCCTTCTTTATCTACGGATCCGACGGGAAACCGACTTGGTACACCGCGCAGCTCGCGGATGACGGAACCGGCAACTACACTGGCACGCTCTACGCGATTACCGGCACCTACTACTTTGCCAACCCGTGGCAGGGCTACAACATCAACTCGGCGGGCACCGCATCGTTCAAGCCAACCGACAGCTATCACGCCACGCTGACGTACACGGTAACCGGCGTCGGGACCGTGACGAAATCGATTCAGCGTCAGACGCTGACGCCCTATGTGCTGTCGGGCAACTACTCCGGTTCAATGGCCGGGTCGATCAGTGGCTGCACCGATCCGAACTCCAACGACCCGGCCTTCCGTGCCAGATACGGACTCGCAGTCACCCAGGTCGCGGATACGTCGGTCACGCTGACATTCACTTTCGTCGATACCCTGCACAATGGAATCGTGTGCACGCTGTCCGGCCCGCTCACCCATTTCGGCAGGCTGTATCAACTGCATGCACAGCAGAGTTGCACCGGACCCGACCAAGACGGCACCCCGTATGCCGTGACCGTCGACTCATTGCATCCGACCGGGCAGGGAATCGAGGGCCACCTCACGGCGAACGTAGGAGCAAGTTGCTTGGCGTCGCTTCATTTTTCCGCCGTGCACAACGTCAACAACTGAGGAGCTTGTGGCCGCTCAGGATCGACAAACTGAACGGCCGGAGAGGGTCGACACCAGCCTGACGCTAAGCCTCGAAGCGGACTTACGCCGGACTGTCTGCTCCCGAGCAGCGCTGTGGTCTCAGTACGGCCACTCCCCAATTCAGGGAGGAACTGGAGCGCATGATTCCGCTCCAGCGTCTCGGCACGTCCGACGAGGCGGTGAGCGCGGTGCACCTACTGTGCCCACCCGAATCCGACCGCATCAGTGGTCAAACGCTGGTGCGCGAGTGTGGCCCGAGGATGTGAGTCCCGGTGATGAAATTGGATTGTTCGAGGAATCGCGAGCGTGGGGACCTTTCCCCGGCCAGGCGTTCCATCCTCCGGCGCCGGGTATTTCTTCCATCAGGACGCGCGTTAAGGATGCCAGGGCCGGAGAAGGCACGACGATCCCGGTGTTCCGGTAAATTGGGCAACTGGCAGTCCAAAGATATGCACGCGGGTGCCAATCGAATACGCTTTGCCCCTTGAACCAAAGATGTCGCGTGTTCGCGGCCGAACGCGTTTCGCGCGTACGCCGTGGCACGCCGGGACTACAACCACGCAGGAGCAAACCCATGGCTGTAAAGGATCTGTTGGTGCATCTTGATTCCGGCGACCGCACGGCGGCTCGGCTGGAACTCGGCGTTGCGTTGGCCAGAGCGCATGGCGCGCGCCTGACCGGACTGTTCGGCGAGCGCGCGCTCCCGGGGGGTGTCGGCGTGGTCGTGACGTGGCCGAGCGCGCGCTATCTGGCGGCGGCCGCTGCCAGCAAGGCGCAATTTGACGCCGCGACAGTCGACCTTCCAGGTGTGGAGTGGATCGACGTCAACCGCGGCGGTGACAGCGAACTCTTGCGGCTCATCACCGAGCACGCCCGGTATCACGACCTGACGATCCTCGGCCAGCATGATGAAGCAGGCCGGGCCGGCGTTCCTCCCGGATTGGCGGAGCAACTCGTCGTTCAGTCGGGACGACCCGTGCTGGTCGTGCCCTTCGCAGGTGAGTTCGCGCAGTTCGGTCGCCGGCCGCTGATCGCGTGGGACAGCACGCGGCAATCGGCGCATGCGCTCAACGACGCCCTGCCGTTGATCAAGGGATGTTCGGAAGCGTTCGTCGTCTCGATCGCGACGCCCCATGAAGAGCCGGCCGCCGCCGCCACGCGGGTCGCGCGCCATCTCGCGGCGCATGGCATCGCGGCGAAGACCGAGGTGCTGGTGGACGAAGATGCCCACGTGATGGACTTAGTCCTCAATCGCATCACCGATCTCGGTGCTGACATGCTGGTGATCGGCGCGCATCGTCACACGGTGCAGTCCGGCAAGGATCATCCGGTCGACGCGCGCTCGGTGCTCAAGCAGTTGGTGGTGCCGACGCTGGTCTCGCGCTAGGTGGGCGCACTTGCGCGGACGGGCAGGGCCGGAAGAGCCCGGTGGTGGCCCGCGTCTTGAAGATTGACTCCGAATGCAGGCCAACGCAGTATCCGAAGCTCTGATGGGTACGCTGCCGATCGCTGCCCCTGCCGCCATCGGCGCGCTGCTCCGAGGCTGACTCCGTTTCAGTACCGGTCTTTGCGTGACGATCGTACCGCTGATGTCCCCGGCCGGGTTTGTGGGGCTCTGGTCGCTCCTCGAACGCTGAGCGAGCGCCGCAGGCACTCGTGCCGCAAGGAGAGCCCGCACGCGGATCAACAGGAGGCTGGCGAAGATGACCGGATTCGATAACCCGTTACAGACATGGAATGCACGCTATGCGCGCGAGGACTACCATTTCGGCGAGGCGCCGAATGCGTTCCTGAAGGCTCACGCGCATTTGCTCGCGGCGGGTCAGTCCGCGCTGTGCGTGGCGGATGGGGAAGGGCGCAACAGCGTCCATCTGACGGAACGGGGCGTGGCGGTCACGGCCTTCGACTTCGCTGGGAACGCCATCGCGAAGGCGACACGCCTGGCCGCGCGCCGTGGTGTCAGCGTCGAGCACCGGATCGGCGACATCCATGCATGGGACTGGAGGGCAGCCACGTACGACGCGGTCGTTGCGATATTCATCCAGTTCCTGTCGCCGGCAGATCGCGAGGGTGTCTTTGCCGGCATGAAGGAGGCCATCAAGCCAGGGGGCCTGCTGCTGCTGGAAGGCTATCGCCCGGAGCAGGTCGACTATGGCACGGGCGGGCCGCCACGCCGCGAAAACATGTACACGCGGGACTGGCTTGCGGTGCAGGTTGCCGGATGGGATGTTCTCGAACTGAACGCGTACGACGCGGAGATTCACGAAGGACAGGGCCACGGCGGCATGTCGGCGCTGATCGACCTCGTGGCGAGAAAGCCTCCCACATAGGCTCATCCTGGCTGCTCGGTTTCCCGCGGGCGAGTGGCCCATGATCGCCGGGGCGGCAGAATGCGCGGCACGCGACGCTGCGGACTATAATCCGCGCAAAATGCAATGCGTTGTGACAGGGCCGGTATCACGTCCCTCGAACCACGTTCGACCCCCGAGGAGTCACGATCATGGGATGTGTGCTCACGAGGTCGCGGACGCGGGGACCGAACTTCCCCGCCAATATTCGCGTTAACCCTTCAGGCGCCAGGGAGCCGCTGACATCTCGGCCGCAGCATCGCCGAGGGCAATGCGCCGGACGGCTCGGCACGCGGTGCCGGCGCCGCGGCGCAAGGAACTGGGTCTCTCCTTGATCTGGGCTACGCTGGCTATTGTCGGCGAAATGCTTGATAATGCTCGGTTGCCGTTTGAATCACCTGCGGCGCGGGTCGATTTGTCGGCACAACGTCGGGCGCCCGCGTTCCGCACATAGCGGCGCGTCGCCCGAGCCATCGGGAAGTCCGCCTGATTCCGTGCGCCGGGCAATCATCGGCCCGGAATGGTCCGCGCGCGGTCTGGCGAGCGGCCAGTTCAAGAGGAGTGTGAGTCGTGGTCGAAATCCTGCAGTGCTTGAAGAAATACGGACAGCGGCTCGATCTGGAGATCGCCAAGGAAATGGGCGTTCCACTGGCCACGGTGCGCCGGCGGCTGGCCGGCCTCGAAGCCACGGGGGAAGTCATTACGTGCAGTTTGACGCGCTTCGAGGACGGCAAGAGGATCGATGCGTGGCAGTGCCGCATCTCCGGCTATGTGCCGCCCGCCGGCCCTGGTCGCAAGGCGAAGCCGACGACCTAGCACGCGGCTCGCAGTCGGTAACAGCGCAGAGGTTGCGTCGCCCCGCACGGCCAATCCCCGCCACTCGGCATGGGACCCGCCGGGGCCGCGCGGCCATGCCGGAGGAGGGAGCTTCGATGCACGATCGGCCATTCCGGATCCTGGGCCTGCAGCAGATCGCGGTCGGCGGACTCGACAAGCAGCGGCTGCGCGCGCTGTGGGTCGACACGCTGGGGATCGAGGCGACCGGCACCTACCGCAGCGAGCGCGAGAACGTCGACGAGGACATCCTCGCCGTCGGCCGCGGTCCGTTCGAAGGTCGAGGTGGACCTCATGCAGCCGCTCGATGCGGCGAAGAAGCCCGCGGTCCACGATCCGGCGCTGAATCACATCGGGCTCTGGGTGGACGATCTCGCGCGCCGCGGTCGCCTGGCTGACGGCGCAAGGGCATGCGCTTCACGCCCGGCGGCATTCGCAAGGGCGCCGCCGGTTACGACGTCTGCTTCATCCACCCCAAGGGCAACGACGCGACACCCGCTCGGCGGCGAGGGCGTGCTGATCGAGCTGGTGCAGGCGCCGCCCGACGTGATCGCGGCACTCGGGTAGCGCTGTGTCGGGCGGAGCGAAACGCGGGTGGAGGTTCGGCGAGGCATCGGCCTCGGGACCCGCGTTCGCCCGACCCGGCTACCTGAATTCGAGGATCGGCTGATCGACCGCCAGGCTGTCGCCCTGCGCGGCGCGCACTTCCTTCACCACGCCGTCGGCCTCCGCGCGCAGCACGTTTTCCATCTTCATCGCCTCGATCACCGCGAGCTTCTCGCCGGCCTTCACTTCCTGCCCCGCCTTGACCGTGAGCTCGGTGAGAAGCCCGGGCATCGGCGACAGCAGGAACCGCGACAGATCCGGCTTGGGCTTGTCCGGCATCAGCGACAGCAGGTGCGCCGCACGCGCCGTCAGCACCGTGATCTCGGCCTGCGTGCCCCAATGGATGACCCGGTAACGCCAGCCGACGCGCTGGATCTGCAGGCAGACGTCCTGGCTGTTCCACGTCCCGCGGAAGATCAGTTCGCCGAACTTCCAGTCCGAGAGCAGTTCGTAGGTCTCGCCCTTGTATTCGATGGTGCAGCCACCCTCGACCGGCGTCAGCCGCAGCGCGAATCGCTGCGTGCCGATCATCACGACCCAGTCGTGCCCCACGTTCCGGCGATGACCGCGCAGCTGTCCCGTGGTCTGCACCGCGCGCGCGATGTAGCGGCGGCGGACGAGGGCGGCGACGGCGGCGAGCAGCAGCGGATCGTCGTGGACGAGGCTCGCGGCATGGAAGCCCTTGGGGAACTCCTCGGCGATGAAACCGGTGTTGAAATCGCCGGAGACGAAGCGCGGGTGCTGCATCAGCGCCGCCTGGAACGCGATGTTCGACGCGACGCCGCGGATGACGAACGCGTTGAGCGCGTCGCGCATCCGCGCGATCGCCACGTCGCGCGTCGCGCCGTGGCAGATCAGCTTCGCGATCATCGAGTCGTAGTACATCGACACTTCGCCGCCCTCGTACATGCCGGTGTCGACGCGCACCTGCCCGGGAATCTCGGGCGGCGGCATGAACTTGACGACCCGGCCGGTCGACGGCAGGAAGTTGCGGAACGGATCCTCGGCGTTGATCCGGCATTCGATCGCCCAGCCGTTGCGGCGCACGTCCTTCTGCGCGAACGGCAGCCGCTCGCCGGCCGCGACGCGGATCATCAGCTCGACCAGGTCGAGGCCGGTGATCGCCTCGGTGACCGGGTGCTCGACCTGCAGCCGCGTGTTCATCTCGAGAAAGTAGAACGACCTTGTCCTTGTCGACGACGAACTCGACCGTGCCGGCCGACTGGTACTGCACGGCGCGGGCGAGGCTGCACCGCCTGCTCGCCCATCGCGGCCGCGTCGCGTCGTCGAGGAACGGCGACGGCGCCTCCTCGATGACCTTCTGGTGGCGCCGCTGGATCGAGCATTCGCGCTCGTTCAGGTACACGATGTTGCCGTGGGCGTCGCCCAGGACCTGGATCTCGATGTGCCGCGGATCCTCGACGAACTTCTCGATGAACACCCGGTCGTCGCCGAACGCGCTCTTCGCCTCGTTCTTGCACGACGCGAAGCCTTCGCGGCACTGGACGTCGTCGTAGGCGACGCGCAATCCCTTGCCGCCGCCGCCGGCCGAGGCCTTGATCATCACCGGATAGCCGATGCCCTTGGCGATCGCGACGGCTTCCGCCGGCGTGGCGATCGCGCTGTTGTGGCCCGGGAATCGTGCTGACCTTGGCGTCCAGCGCGAGTTTCTTCGACGCGATCTTGTCGCCCATCGCCTCCATCGCGTGCGCCTTCGGGCCGATGAAGACGATGCCTGCCTTCTCCAGTGCGGCGCAGAACGCCGGGTTCTCCGACAGGAATCCGTAGCCCGGGTGGACGGCCTCGGCGCCCGTGTCCTTGCACGCCTTGACGATGCGCTCGATCACGAGGTAGCTCTGCGCGGACGGGGGCGGGCCGATCGGCACGGCCTCGTCCGCCAGCTCGACGTGGCGCGAATCCTTGTCGGCGTCCGAGTAGACGGCCACCGTCTTGATGCCCATGCGCCGCGCGGTCCTGATCACGCGGCAGGCGATCTCACCGCGATTGGCGATGAGGATCTTCTTGAACATGTGAGTGTCCTGTTACCTGGGCGGTGCGGCGGGCTTGGCGCGGGTCACAGCGGGATGTTGCTGTGCTTGCGCCACGGGATTCTCGACCTTCTTGTCGTGCAGCATCGCGAGCGAGCGGCAGATCCGCTTGCGCGTCTCGTGCGGCATGATCACGTCGTCGATGTAGCCGCGGCTGCCGGCGATGAACGGGTTGGCGAACTTCTTCCGGTATTCCTCGGTGCGCTCGGCGATCTTCTGCGGCATCGCCGATGTCCTTGCGGAAGATGATCTCGACCGCGCCCTTCGGCCCCATCACCGCGATCTCGGCGGTCGGCCAGGCGAAGTTCACGTCGCCGCGCAGGTGCTTGGACGACATGACGTCGTAGGCGCCGCCGTACGCCTTGCGCGTGATGACCGTGACCTTGGGCACCGTGCACTCGGCGTAGGCGTAGAGCAGCTTGGCGCCGTGCTTGATGATGCCGCCATACTCCTGCGCCGTTCCGGGCATGAAGCCGGGCACGTCGACGAAGGTGACGAGCGGAATGTTGAACGCATCGCAGAAGCGCACGAAGCGCGCCGCCTTGATCGACGACTTGATGTCGAGGCAGCCGGCCAGCACCAGCGGCTGGTTGGCGACGATGCCCACCGTGCGAGCCGTCCATGCGCGCGAAGCCGATCACGATGTTCTTCGCATAGTCGGGCGCGAGCTCGAAGAACGCGCCCTCGTCGACCACCTTGTAGATCAGTTCCTTGATGTCGTACGGCTTGTTCGGATTGTCCGGGACCAGCGTGTCGAGCGAGTGGTCGAGGCGGTCGGCGGGATCGTCGGTGGGGACGATCGGCGGCTTTTCCCGGTTGGTGGACGGCAGATAGCTGAACACGCCGCGCACCATCAGCATGGCCTCGACGTCGTTCTCGAACGCGAGGTCGGCCACGCCCGACTCGTGTCGAGTGGGTGACCGCGCCGCCGAGATCCTCGGCGGTCACTTCCTCGTGCGTCACCGTCTTCACCACCTCCGGGCCGGTGACGAACATGTAGGAGCTGTCCTTCACCATGAAGATGAAGTCGGTCATCGCCGGCGAGTACACGGCGCCGCCCGCGCACGGCCCCATGATCACCGAAATCTGCGGGACCACGCCCGAGGCCATCACGTTGCGCTGGAACACTTCGGCGTAGCCGCCCAGCGACGCCACGCCTTCCTGGATCCGCGCGCCGCCGGAATCGTTGAGCCCGATCACCGGCGCGCCGACCTTCATCGCGTGGTCCATGATCTTGCAGATCTTCTCGGCGTGCGCCTCCGACAGCGCGCCGCCGAAGACCGTGAAGTCCTGGCTGTAGACGAAGACCAGCCGGCCGTTGATCGTGCCGTAGCCGGTGACGACGCCGTCGCCGGGAATCTTCTGGTCCGCCATGCCGAAGTCGTGGCAGCGATGCTCGACGAACATGTCCCATTCCTCGAAGCTCGCCGGGTCGAGCAGCACGTCGAGGCGTTCGCGCGCGCGTCAGCTTGCCCTTCGCGTGCTGCGCGTCGATGCGCTTCTGGCCGCCGCCGAGTCGCGCGGCAGCGCGCTGTTCCTCGAGTTCGCGAATGATCTCGTGCATGCGTGGACTCTCCGATGAAATTCGTTCTGCGCGTGAAGGCGGGCCCGACTGCCGGGAACGCCAGCCCGGGTCACGGCGTTGAAATCGCGGCTGATCGTCGATTTTATGGGATTCCGGTCGCCCGCGGGCACTCGGGGTGCCAAGCCCGAGCTTCGCAATGCCGCAGCCGAGTACAGAGCGCGACGACATCCGGGCACAGAATGCCTCGAGTCGATGTCGAGTGGTCCACCCTACGCCGCGCGCAATGCAGGATGCTTGACGAGGATCAAGTCGACGGCGGCGCGCACTCGCCGTCAGTCCTTCCGCCCGCGGGCGAGCAGGCGCTCGGCCGCCATCGCGGGCGTGAGGCGGCCCGCGGCGACCGCGTCGAGGGTCGCCGGCAGCAGCGCGCCGACGCCCGGATGCGCACGGAAATCGGCGCGCAGCCGCGCGTCGATCAGATTCCACATCCAGTCGAGCGCCTGGCCGCGGCGGCGGGCGGCGAACTCGCCGCTCGCCTGCATGGTGTCGCGGTAGCGCAGGACCTCGCCCCAGAATGGCGCGATGCCGTCCCCAGTGAGCCCCGACAGCGCGAGCACCGGCGGCTGCCAATTGGGCGACGACGGTCGCACGATCGCGAGCGCGTTCCGGATCGTGTGCTGCGCGTGCTGGGCGAGCTGCGGATCGAGATCGGCCTTGTTGATCACGATGAGGTCGGCGAGCTCGACGATGCCCTTCTTGATCGCCTGCAGGTCGTCGCCGGCGTTCGGCAGTTGCAGCAGCACCATCATGTCGGTCATGCGCGCGACCGCGGTTTCCGATTGGCCGACGCCGACGGTCTCGACGATGATCACGTCGAACCCGGCCGCTTCGCAGACCAGCAGCGTCTCGCGCGTGCGCGCCGCCACGCCGCCCAGCGAACCGCCGGTGGGCGAGGGCCGGATGAATGCCTGCGGCGCGCGCGACAGTTCCTCCATCCGCGTCTTGTCGGCGAGGATCGAGCCGCCGGTGACGGTGCTCGACGGGTCGACCGCGAGCACCGCGACGCGATGCCCCGCCTTGATGAGGTGCAGGCCGAGCGCCTCGATGAACGTCGACTTGCCCACGCCCGGCGCACCGCTGATGCCGACGCGGATCGAGCGGCCCGTGTGCGGCAGCAGCGCCTCCAGCACGGCCTGGCCGCGCGCCTGATGATCGCGGCGCGTCGATTCGATCAGCGTGATGGCCTTGGCGAGCACGCGGCGGTCGCCGCCGCGTACGCCCGCGACCAGCGTCCGCTCGGCGGCACCGAGCGCGTGTTCGACGCGCCGGGCTGCCGCCGGCTTTCGCCGTCGCGCGGTTCATGGGCAGGCGCGGATGCACGCCGTCCGCGACACGCCATCGCGGCGCGCCGTGCGGCGCATCACGCCGCCTGCTTGGCCCGCGTCGCGCGGATCGCGGCGAGCACTTCCTTCGCCGCCGCGCTGATCACGGTGCCGGGGCCGAACACCGCGGCCACACCCGCGGCGGCCAGGAATTCGTAGTCCTGCGCCGGAACGACGCCGCCGACGACGACCAGGATGTCCGCCGCGCCCTGCGCGCGCAGCGCCGCGATGACCTGCGGCACCAGCGTCTTGTGACCGGCGGCGAGCGTGGACACGCCGATGACGTGGACGTCGTTCTCGATGGCCTGGCGCGCGGCTTCCTCCGGCGTCTGGAACAGCGGCCCGATGTCGACGTCGAAGCCGAGATCGGCGAACGCCGTGGCGATCACCTTGGCGCCGCGGTCGTGGCCGTCCTGGCCGAGCTTCGCCACCATCAGCCGCGGCCGGCGTCCCTCTTCCTCGGCGAAGCGCGCGATGTCCCGCTGCAGGTCCTGCCACGCGCTGTCGTTCTCGAACGCCGCGCCATAGACGCCCGACACGCTTTCGGTACGGGCGCGGTAGCGGCCGTACACCTTCTCCAGCGCATCCGAAATCTCGCCGACGGTCGCGCGCGCGCGCACGGCCTTGATCGCGAGGTCGAGCAGATTGCCGTGCCCCGCGCGCGCGGCGTCGGTCAGCGCGTCCAGCGCGGCCGCCACCGCGCCTGCGTCGCGGCGTGCGCGCACGTCCGCCAGCCGTTTCAGCTGCGCTTCGCGCACGGCGGCGTTGTCGATCTCGCGCGTGACGAGTCGGGTCCTCGGCGGCGAGCCGGTACTTGTTGACGCCGACGATGACGTCCTCGCCGCGGTCGATGCGCGCCTGCTTCTCCGCCGCGCATTGCTCGATCCTGCAGCTTCGCCCAGCCGCTCTCGACCGCCTTGGTCATGCCGCCCATCGCCTCGACTTCCTCGATGATCGCCCACGCCGCGTCGGCCATGTCCTGGGTGAGCTTTTCCATCAGGTAGGAGCCGGCCCAGGGGTCGATCACGTTGCAGATGTGTGTTTCCTCCTGGATGATCAGCTGCGTGTTGCGCGCGATGCGCGCGGAGAAGTCCGTCGGCAGCGCGATCGCCTCGTCGAACGAGTTCGTGTGCAGCGACTGCGTGCCGCCGAACACCGCGGCCATCGCCTCGATCGTCGTGCGCACGACGTTGTTGTAGGGGTCCTGCTCGGTGAGCGACCAGCCCGACGTCTGGCAGTGCGTGCGCAGCATCATCGACTTCTGGTTCTTCGGCGCGAACTCCTTCATGATCCGCCACCACAGCAGGCGCGCGGCGCGCAGCTTGGCGACCTCCAGGTAGAAGTTCATGCCGATGGCGAAGAAGAACGACAGGCGGCCGGCGAACTCGTCGACGTCCATGCCGGTCGCCAGCGCCGTGCGCACGTATTCCTTGCCGTCGGCGAGCGTCAGCGCGAGTTCGAGCGCCTGCGTCGCCCCGGCCTCCTGCATGTGGTAGCCGGAAATCGAGATCGAGTTGAACTTCGGCATGTGCTTCGCCGTGTACCCGATGATGTCGCCGACGATCCGCATCGACGGCGCCGGCGGATAGATGTACGTGTTGCGGACCATGAACTCCTTGAGGATGTCGTTCTGGATCGTCCCCGCGAGCTGGTCCTGGCGCACGCCCTGTTCCTCGGCGGCGACGATGTAGCCGGCGAGCACCGGCAGCACCGCGCCGTTCATCGTCATCGACACCGACACCCGGTCGAGCGGGATGCCGTCGAACAGGATCTTCATGTCCTCGACGAATCGATCGCGACGCCCGCCTTGCCGACGTCGCCGACCACGCGCGGATGGTCGGAATCGTAGCCGCGGTGGGTGGCGAGATCGAAGGCCACCGACACGCCCTGGCCGCCGCCGTCGAGGTTGCGCCGGTAGAACGCGTTCGATTCCTCGGCGGTGGAAAAGCCGGCGTACTGGCGGATCGTCCACGGCCGCTGCGCGTACATCGTCGGCTGCGGGCCGCGCACGAACGGCTCGAAGCCGGGCAGCGTGTCGGCGTGGGGGAGGCCGGCGATGTCGGCCGCCGTGTACAGCGGCTTGACCGGAATGCCCTCCGGCGTGTGCCAGACGAGGCCGTCGACCGGTTGGCCCCGCAGCGCTTTCGTCGCGGCCGCGAGCCACGCCTCGAGATCGGCGCCTGCGCTCTTTGCCATGCTCAACTCTCCCTTTCCGGCCGATGCCGGTCGAACGGCCGGTTGCCACGTCGGCCGGCGCAGTCCTCGCGCCGACGGTGGCAGCAAGCCTCGATTTTACACTGCCCGCCCCAGACACCGCGGTCGCGCCAGGCTCGCGGTCCGAAGGGCGGGACCCAGAGAAGTCGGGCTGCGGTCGATGGTGCGTATGCGACGGCTCGCGGTGCAGTGGTGATGATCGCGCAAATGAAACGCATTGCGGTCCCGCGATTCGGGCGGCGCAGGAAACCCTGCGTGGATGCCGGCGTTGCCCGGCGGCGTCCGGATGGCATGCGAGCGACGCCAATTGAGTAGAATTGTCCTCTTACCGCGCCATCGAAGCGCACAGGAGGACCACATGGACGAACAACTACGCATCGCCGCACTGGAATATCACCGCCTGCCGCGACCGGGCAAGATCTCGATCGCGCCGACCAAGGGCCTCATCAACCAGCGCGACCTGGCGCTCGCCTATTCGCCGGGCGTCGCCGCCGCCTGCGACGCCATCGCCGCCGATCCGCGCGAGGCGCAAACGCTCACGTCGCGCGGCAATCTCGTGGCCGTGGTCACCAACGGCACCGCGGTGCTCGGCCTCGGCAACATCGGGCCGCTCGCCGGCAAGCCGGTGATGGAAGGCAAGGCCTGCCTGTTCAAGAAGTTCGCCGGCATCGACGTGTTCGACATCGAGCTCGCCGAGAACGACCCGGAAGAGCTCGTGAAGACGATCGCCCGCCTCGAGCCGACGTTCGGCGGCATCAACCTCGAGGACATCAAGGCGCCGGACTGCTTCTACATCGAGCGCAAGCTGCGCGAGCGGATGAAGATCCCGGTGTTCCACGACGACCAGCACGGCACCGCGATCGTCGCCGGCGCGTTCATGCTGAACGGGCTCAAGGTCGTGGGCAAGGACATCGCCAAGGTCAAGCTGGTGTGCTCGGGCGCGGGCGCCGCGGCGATCGCCTGCCTCGACCTGATGGTCGGCGTCGGCCTGAAGCGCGAGAACATCATCGTCTGCGACAGCAAGGGCGTGATCTACAAGGGCCGCGACAACGCCGATGGAGGAGAACAAGGCGCGCTACGCCCGCGACACCAAGGCGCGCACGCTGGCCGACGCGATCGTCGGCGCCGACATCTTCCTCGGCCTGTCGGGCCCGAGGGTGCTGACGCAGGACATGGTCAAGGCGATGGCGCCGACGCCGCTGATCCTGGCGCTCGCGAACCCCGAGCCGGAGATCCTGCCCGAGCTCGCCAAGGCCGTGCGGCCCGACGCCATCATCGCCACCGGCCGGTCGGACTATCCGAACCAGGTCAACAACGTGCTGTGCTTTCCGTTCATCTTCCGCGGCGCGCTCGACGTCGGCGCGACCGACGATCAACGAGGAGATGAAGCTCGCCTGCATGCGCGCGATCGCCGAGCTCGCGCACGCCGAGCAGTCGGACATCGTCGCGCAGGCCTACGCCGGCGAGGACCTGTCGTTCGGTCCCGAATACCTGATCCCGAAGCCGTTCGATCCGCGCCTGATCGTGATCGTGCCGCCCGCGGTGGCCAAGGCGGCGATGGACAGCGGCGTGGCGACGCGGCCGATCGCCGATTTCGACGCCTATCGCGAGCGGCTGTCGCAGTTCATCTATCACTCCGGCCTGATCATGAAGCCGGTGTTCGCCGGCGCCAAGCGCGCGCCGAAGCGCGTCGCCTATGCCGAGGGCGAAGAGGAGCGCGTGCTGCGCGCGGTGCAGGTCGTCGTCGACGAAGGCCTCGCCCGGCCGATGCTGATCGGCCGGCCCGAAGTGATCGCCGCGCGCATCGAGCGGTTCGGACTGCGCCTCGCCGCGGGCAAGGATTTCGACCTCGTCAACATCAACAGCGATCCGCGCTACAAGGCGTGCTGGCAGCTCTACTACCAGCTGATGGGACGCAACGGCATCTCGCCCGAGGACGCGAAGGAGGCGGTGCTGCGCAAGCCGTCGCTGATCGGCACGCTGCTGCTGCGGATGGGCGAGGGCGACGCGCTGGTGTGCGGCACGGTCGGCAAGTACCACGCGCACCTGCGCCACGTGGCCGACGTGATCGGCCGGCGGCCGGACGCGCCGGTGTTCGCGGCGATGAACGGGCTGCTGCTGCCCAACCGCACGCTGTTCATCGGCGACACCTACGTGAACCGCGATCCGTCCGCCGAAGAGCTGGCCGAGATCACGCGGCTCGCGGCCGAAGCGGTCCGCCGCTTCGGGCTCGTGCCCAAGGTCGCGCTGCTGTCGCACTCCAACTTCGGCAGCGACGACTCGGCGTCGGCGAGCAAGATGCGCGAGGTGCGGCGGCTGGTGATGGAGCGCGTGCCGGGACTCGAAGTCGACGGCGAGATGCACGGCGACGCCGCGCTGTCGGAAGCGATCCGCTCGCGCGTGCACCCCGATTCGACGCTGAAGGGCGAGGCGAACCTGCTCATCATGCCGAATCTCGATGCCGCGAACATCTCGTTCAACCTGCTGAAGATCACCGGCGGCGACGGCGTGACCATCGGCCCGATCCTGCTCGGCGCGCGCAAGTCCGTGCTGATCGCGACGCCGTCGGCGACGGTGCGCCGGCTCGTCAACCTGACGGCGCTGGCGGTGGTGGGCGCGGCGGCCGGCGGCGGCTGAGTTCGGGCGACCCAGGGCCAACCGCCGGGAGAGTCACGGCAACCGGAAGGATCTCGCATCGAAGCGGGGGTCCGCACGGCCGCCTTGGGCCGTCGTTTTCACCGGCGTTCGGCACGGTCGGCGGACTGATCGCTGACGGTCCGGATTCTCCCGGGACCTGGGGCCGGGACCCGGATGCCATCAAGCGACCGATGGAGACCGATTGCCGGAGGTTGGCACCGGGCACAATCCCAGCTTGATACAGCGAACGCTCCGTAATGCAGCACCCCGGACGGAACTCACGGCAGGCACCCCTGGGCCGCGATCGCCGCGCTCTGCGCCGCCATCTCCGGACTGCCCAGGAACAACTGCCGCACCTGCACCCGCGTCAGCGCGCCGCTGTTGAGCTGCCCGACCCAATAGTTCACGCCCGTCAGATCCCCGCCCCGCTGCAGCACCGCGTAGTACAGATCCTGCACGTACTGGCTGTTCGTGGTCGCCCGCCCCACATACTCCGCGCTGCCCACGAACAGGGCGCTCACCGTGTCGATCGTCCCCTGCACCGCCGCCGCCGGGCTCGCGTTGCACTGCGCCGTCCGGAATTGCCCGTCCCAGTACGTGTAGCCCCCGAGTCCGCCAGCCGCCGGAAGAAGCCCCCCGTACAGGTTCAGCGCCAGGTACGTCTCCGCCCGCGCCGTCCGCCCCGGAAACACCCCGTTCATCGTCGCCGTGAACTCCGGCGAGAACAGGAACGAACTCATCACGATGTTGCGCGGCATCCCCGCGGCCAGTTGGCCCAGCCAGTAGGTCTGCCCGCCCGCGTCCGGCAGGCGCCCGAAGAACGTGATGTACAGGTCGGTCACGAAGCTCGTGTCGTCGCGGTTGAACGCCAGGTACTCCGGACTGTTGAAGAACGTGTTCGCGATCAGGAAGAACGCCTGCTTCGGGTCCGCCCCCAGCGCGCACAGCCGGTCCACCTCGCCGATCCAGTACGCCTTCCCGCCGCTGTCGCTCGGCCGCCGCAGGATCGCCGCGTAGTACTGCTCCACCAGGTCCGCATTCGTCGCCGCGTTGCCGC
Organism: uncultured Gammaproteobacteria bacterium; assembly: GCA_963748045.1. GTDB lineage: Bacteria > Pseudomonadota > Gammaproteobacteria > Steroidobacterales > Rariloculaceae > FEN-1219. The sequence continues at coordinate 9,797 of CAVVIC010000020.1, read as the reverse complement.
TGCACGTATTCCCCGCCGAAATCGTGATGGTGTTCGCGAGAATGAAACTCGCGCTACCCGCCCCCGAGGTCGCCGACACCTGGTACGCGCCGGAGATGGCGCTTGCCGTCGCCGTGACCGTGGCGACACCATTGCTGTCGGTGATGGCGGAAGTTCCGCTGAGGCTCGCGGTGGCGGCCTGCGCGGGCGCGGTGAACTGCACCGTGGCGTTGGGTACTGGCATGCCGCCGGAGTCCGTCGCCTTCACCGTCAGCGCGGTCGGGAACGCCGTCGACACGCGCGTGCTCTGCCCGTTGCCGCCGGTGACCGTCAGCGCCGCCACCACCGTCGGCGCCGTGTTCTGCAGGCTGAAGGTCGCCGGCGGTCGCCACGCCGGCGACCGTCGCCGTCGCGCTGTAGCTGCCGACCGTCGCGTTGGCCGTGACCAGCGGCGACGTCGCGACGCCGCTCGCGTTGGTCGTTGCGGTGGCGGTCAGTACCGCGCCCGGGAACGTGCCGCTGGCGCCCGACGACGGCAGCGTGAACGTACGCCGACCCCTGACACCGGATTGTTGCCCGCGTCCTTCACCGTCACGGCCAGCGCGTTAGCGAAGGCTGTGCTCACCGTCGCCGACTGCGGCGTCGTGCCTGCGTTGGCCGTCATCGTGAGCACGGCGGCAGCCATCGTCGTGACGTTGAAGTTTCCCGTGACGCCGCCGATCGTCAGTGTTGCTGTGGTGAGCGTGCCGTAGCTGCCTGATGACGTCTGCCGCACGGTGACCGTGTTACCGTTGTTCACGCTGCCAGCCGCGGCCGTATAGGCGCCGCCATTGATCGAGTAGTCGCCGCCAACGACGGAAATCGGCGCCGCGGCGCTGATCCCGGTCACGGTGATCGTGTTGGACGTCGCGACCGTGGACAGCGCGACTCCGGTCTGCGGCGTGAAGCTGAACGGGTCCGGCGTCGTGTCCGGCGCCAGGAGGTCGAAAGCGTCGTCTCGGTAGCACGTTGCGCACGAGCGCACGAAGCTCTTGTTGGCCTGCAGCGTCATATCGACGACTGTTGAAGTCGCCCGTCTGGAAATTGACGGCCCAGGCGCCGGTGGTGTCGTGCACCGACAGCGTGGAAGACCAGTACCACTGCGTCAGGTCGAGTGTTGGGAAACGCGACGTCGTCGATGGTGGGATTCGTGAGGCCGATCTTGACCAGCGATTCCAGTTCGCGGATGCTGGGCAATCGCCAGTCGTTGTGGCCCTTGTAATTGATTCCGTTGAGGCCGACCGTCTGCGCGAGCGCCTGTGCCCAGGTGAACCGGATTGCGCTGTCGCCCGAGCAATCGTTGGCAGTCTGGCCATAGGGGCACTTGTCCCACATCAGGCCGGTGACGGTATCGGTGACCGTGCCATCGCCATTGTCGACATAGGCCGCGTGCACGGCAGCGGCCCAGCGCCGCCAGCAGCGCCAGCGCCGGGACGAGCAAGCATCGGATCGCGCGGTTCATCATGGTCCGTCGTGCACGAGACGCACATGCATGCTCGGCGGCCGGCACCGGACGAGAGGTAGCTCAGGCCCGACTGGAATTCGATCGCCCAGATGAACAGGAGTGCGCCGGACTCCCGGTCCCTGCTCGCTCGTCCAGAAGCAGCGGGATGTTGGTCACGACATCGGTGTTGGGAAAGTAGTTCAGGTCGATCGGCGGGTCGTAGGCGCCGTAGTCGACGATCGAGAACAATTCGCGCCGCGTGGGCAGGCGCCAGCCGCTGTTCATGCCGCACAGTCCGGAGGCATTGACGTCCGCGGTGTATTTGAAGGTGTCGCACCGCGCGCCGTTGAAGCAGAGTCGCTCAGGTGCGCCGATACCGGTGTCGGGCGCGCCGTTGGTCCCGTCGATACCACGTGTAGTACCAGTTCTGGTCGCGCAGGCTGCCGTCGGCGGTCTTCACCTCCCAGATGAGGTTGGTCACGTTGTCGACGCACGCACGAGGGCGTCGCGGACGGCACGGGCGGGCTGCCGGTGAGCGGAATCGCATTGCCCGCCGCATCGAGCGGCGTGTAGTCGAAGCCCGCGGCACCGCCGCCGATCTTGGTGAGCACGCCCGCGGTCGCCGCGGCATCGCGGCCGAAGCGTCCGTCCTGCCGTGGATATTGCGCGGTGTCACCCGTGTTGGCGGCCGCGCACGGCGCGAGCGCGTTGGCGTTGGTGAGGCACTGATTGAATCCGGTGTCGTTGAGGTATCCGGTGGGTCCGCGCGTCGGCTGGAACCAGCCATTGCTGTTGCTGCCCTTCACCGAGTGAAAGGACGCGGCGGGCCAGGGCCGATCGGTTGCACCGTCGCATGGTTGTCGGCGACGTCGACGTAGTCGATGGTCTGCGTGGCGCCGATCGCCAGCGCGAGATTGCCGGCCGCGCCCGCGCTGCTGCTTCGGATCGTGACCAGCGCGCCTGCCGCACCGGCCAGAGCCAGCGCATGCGCCACGGACTGCGTCTGGCCGGCGGGAAAGACGAGGGAATGCCCGATGGTCGTGGCCGTGGAGAACCCGTAGAAGCTGGTTGCGCCGGTGAACGTGCTGGTCGTCGTGGCGCAGCCGTCGCCGATCTGCACGGTGCCGGTGCCGGCGGCGAACGTCCCAGACTGCGCGAAGTTGCCGGAAAACGCCGACGACGCCCGACCCGCCGTCGAGCGTCCCGCCGCCGGCCACCACGACGTCGCGCGCACCGACGAGCTGCCCGGTTCCGGTCGCCAGCGTGCCGGCGACGGTGACGTCCGCACAGCCAACGTTGAGCGTGGCGCCGCCCAGGTTTAGCGCGGTGCCCGCCGGCACCGCGATCTGCGCGGCGGCCGGCGCCGCGACGAGCGCCAGCCCCAGCGAGCGCGCATGGCGGCGCGGTTGCGACATCGCTCAGGGACGCAGGACGGCTTCGTGCCATTGGGCGGGCGCGGCGTTGCGTTTCAACGCCGCGAGCTGCGCGCGGATCTCGCTCATTTCGTAGCGAGCCTTTCCAGATCGGCGACGCGCGCCTGCTGCTTCGCGAGTTGTCCGCGCAAGTCGGCGAGCTGCGCATCCTTGTCGGCGACGAGCGCGGCCAGGTCCGCCTGCTGCTGCGCGAGTCGCTTGGCAATTTCCTGCGTCGCGGAGATGTTGAGCGTGGTCAGGCCCTCGTAGTCCACGGTGCGGAAGTCGTCGACTTCCTCGCCGTAGACGAACACCTTGTCGCCGTTCAGGTGCGGCGCGTCGATCACCACGTCGCGGTCGGACGGAATGGCCACGATGCCGACCTGCTGCATCGCATGATCGCCGGACGCCAGCACCTTGAGGCGCCTGGCACCGGGGCTCAGTCCATGCGCGCTGTCGAAGTGCAGCAGCGTGCCGGACGCAGTCTTCGTGACCGTGCTGCGCGGTCCGATAGACGTTGGGGATGAAGTCGACGTGCTGCGAGACGACCTGCGGATAGACCTTCTCGACCTGCTGTGCGATCACCTTCTTGAACGGCTTGTCTCCGTACTTGGCCTTGTCCTTCAGCGTGTAGTTGGTGACTTCGAGCGCATTGATCGTGTCGAGGTCGCGCGCGCCGAGTCGCTGATGCCGGCGATGTCCTTGATGCGGGCGTCGGAATATGCGTCGAATTCGGTTGCCAGGACCTGGTGTTCAGCGTGGATCGAGATATTGGCGGCGCACGGTACTGCAGCACGTGAATCGACGTGTCGAAACTCTGTTGAAATAGTACCATGAACGGTGGTAGGACCAAAGGTCACGTAGTCGCTCGACATCGAGCGGATATCGCGGTGTCGTCGTGTTGATTCCAACCCGGCCCGTGGCCGTTGCCGAAGGGCATCAGCGCGATGTCGGTCGTCGAATACCATTGCGCGACGCTCGGCCGTCTGCGCGATGCCCGACGCCTGCGTGCCGTTGCCGAACGCGATGTCGATTGGCCGCATAGCCGGATCGCGCCGACGGAGCCGATCTGCAGCTTGTTGACCGGCGACGTCGTGCCGATGCCTACGTTGCCATTGCTGCCGATCCAGAAATGCGGGTGCGCGAGCCCGCCGACCGACACCTGGAACGCGTCGAGCGGACTGACTTCCAGCCGGTTCGTGTAGCGTCGAGATCGTCGCCGTCGAGCCGTTCGGACGTATTGACGAGGCCGATCTGCGCGTTGGCCGCCGCACACGTCGAGGTTGTGCGTCGGACTGGCGCCGATGCCCACGAGCGTGTCGCCTACGTCGATTGCAGCGAGAAGTCGACGTTGCTGTGCCAGACCGACGCGGCTCGGCGTCAGCGCGAAGGACATGCCCATGGCCGCCAGTTGCCCAACGCGAGCTGGTTGCCGCTGAAGCCGGGTGGATCGCCGACCTGCAGCTCGTATTTGCGCGGTCCTGCCACGCCGATGCCGACATTGCCGTCGCATTTTGCGTGACGACGGAGTTCGCCAGCGTCGCGGGGCCGGTCCAGATGGGCAGGTAGTTCGCGGTGCCACTGCCACTCAGCGACCCGCCGCCGCTCCCGCTGCCGCAAATCCACGCCGCGCCGCTCCACTGCGGAACCTGGTTCGCCGTGCACGCCTGCGGCAGCTGGTACGGCGCCGCCACCGAGAACGTCGAACCGGTCAGCGCCAGTCCGGTGCCCGCGCTGTAGCTGCCCGCCGCCCGCGCACGGACCCAGCAGGCCCGACGCGGCGATGCACAGGCTCTGCGCCTGCGTCGCGGCCGCCGGCACCGCCGGCAAGCTGACCTGGCCGTTGTCCTGCACGCGGAAGCGGTCGGTCGCGCCGCCGCTGTCCTTGACCACGAAGCCGCTGCCGGTGACCGGCTGCACGGTGACGTCGGCGGCGGCGGCGACCGATGCCACGCCCCACAGCAGTGCGCCGAGTATCCGGCAACGCACCTGAGGATTCCGCTTTCCTGCCTGCTGCAATCACGCAATGGCGATCGGTCATGGTGATGTCCTTCGTGCGAGCATTAGGCGTCGACTGCGATTCCACGGGGCGCGCACGGATCGCGCGCCTCCCGGTCCGCCCCATTGCTTGGCCTTCGACAGTTCAAACGGAATCCGGGACCGAATTCGGACATCGCGCCGCAAAACCTGGGGCAGGATTGCTACAATCCGGGCGAACCGGTCCGAAACCCCTAGACGAGACCACGACGTGGCCTGCGCCGCCGCCATTGCGCCCCCGAGTGCCGCAAGAAACCGCAGACCAAATTCCGGCGGGAGCAGCCGTGGGTGAGTTCACCCGCCTGATCAACGAGGGCGCGGACGCCGACGGCGTGCCCGTCGACGCGCTGTGGAGCGCCGCGTACGCGGAGCTGAAGCTGCTCGCGCACTCCCGCCTGTACCGCGACGGCCAGTCGACGCTGCTCGACACCACATCGCTGGTCAACGAGTCGTACCTGAAGCTCGCCGGTGTCAAGACACTGCGCATCGACGACCGGCGCCGGTTCTTCGCCTACGCGTCGCGCGTGATGCGCTCGGTGATCGTCGATCTCGTGCGCGAGCGGATGTCGCAGCGCCGCGGCGGCGGCGTCGAGCATCTCGGGTTGACGATGACGATCGCCGATCCGGGCCGACCGACGAGCCGCTGCGCATCCACGAGGCGCTGCGCGAACTCGAGGCGGCTCGAGCCGCGGCTGGGGCAGGTCGTGGAGATGCGCTACTTCGGCGGACTCTCCGACCCGGAGATCGCGGAGATCCTCGACGTGAACTGTGCGCACCGTCGGGCGCGACTGGGACAAGGCGCGCCTGCTGCTGCGGGACATGCTGGGCCCGTGACGCGTCGACCGCGACGTACGCCGGACCCCTCCGACGGCATTCGCACGGCCCACCCGTGACCGACGCGTCGCTCCCGCGCGACCGCTGGCCGGAATTCTCGCGCCTGCTCGACGAGGCGCTGGAGCTGCCGGACGGCGCGCGCGCACGGACTGGCTGGCCGCGCAGGAGTGCCCGCGATCCGGAAGCGAGGCGCATGGCTGCGGCGCGTGCTGGGACACGCGAGCGCCGCGACCGCGCCGGAGTATCTCGAGCGCCCGCGGATCGACCGGGCGCCCGACGACGACGTGCAGGCCGGCGTCGATGATCGGCGTCTATCGCCTCGTGCGCGAGATCGGCACGGGCGGCATGGGCGTGGTCTGGCTCGCGCAGCGCGTCGGACGGCCAGCTCGAGCGCGAGGTCGCGCTCAAGCTGCCGCACGTACACCTGCTCGCGGGCGCAGTGCGCGAGCGCTTCGCGCGCGAGCGCAACATCCTGGCGCGCCTCTACCATCCGCACATCGCCACGCTCTACGACGCCGGACTCGCCGCCAACGGCCGGCCGTATCTCGCGCTGGAATACGTCGACGGCGAGCCGATCACCCAGTGGTGCCGCGAGCAGCGCGCCGGCGTCGACGCAGCGGCTCGAACTCATGCCGCAGGTGATGGACGCCGTCGAATATGCGCACGCGCGGCTCGTCGTGCATCGCGACCTGAAGCCGTCGAACGTGCTGGTGACGGCGGAAGGAACGGTCAAGCTGCTCGACTTCGGCATCGCCAAGATGCTCGTCGCGGACGATGCCTCGGCGGCGGGCGGACACGCTGACGCGCATCGGGCATCGGATGGCGACGCCGGGCTATTCGGCGCCGGAGCAGCTCGCCGGAGCGGCGGTCACCACGCGCGCCGACGTCTATGCGCTGGGCGTCATGCTGTACGAACTGCTGTGCGGGCGGCGTCCGTTGACCGACACGCAGGCGTCCGCGACCCAGACACGACGGAGGCACCGCTGTGCTCGACACAGGTCGACCGGCGTTTGCCGACACGGTCGGCGGCAGCGATGCGGCGACGCTGCGGCGCGCGCTGCGCGGCGACCTCGACGCGATCCTCGCCAAGGCGATCGACCCGGCGCCCGATCGGCGCTACGGGTCGGTCGAGGCGTTCGCGGCCGACCTGCGAGCGCTATCGCGCGCACGAGCCGATCCTGGCGCAGCGTATCGGACGCGTCGCGCTCGCTGCCAAGTTCGTGCGCCGGCATCGACTCGGCACGGGATTCGCCGCGGCGCTGGTCGTCGCGATCGGCACCGGCGTCGCGCTCGTCGCGTGGGAGGCGAACGAGGCCGCGCAGCAGGCGCGGCGTGCCGAGGCCGCGAAGGCGTTCCTCGTCGACATCTTCAGCGCCAGCGACCCGCGCATCGCCAGCGACAAGCCGCGCGGCGAGATCACCGCGCGGGAACTGCTCGACCTGGGCGCCACGCGCATCGAGCGCGAGTTCGCCGACGATCCGCGCACGCAGATCGATCTGCTCGGCACGGTGGCCGACATCTACCGCGAGCTCGGTGTCGCCGACCGCAGCGCGGCGCTCAACGCGCGCAAGGTCGAGCTGGCGAAGAGGATCTATGGCGAGTTGAGCCAGCCCGTGCTCGACAACGCGGTCCAGCAGGCATCCTATGCATGCAGCGATCAGTGCCGACCGCTGCGCCGACCTGCTGCGCGAGGCCGATGCGCTGCTCAATCGCGCCGGCCGCAATGACAGCACGCTGCGCGCCGACTGGTGGGTGGCCGAGGGCCAGCGGCTGCGTCCCGAGCAGGGCAAGGACGCCGAGCGACGCGCCGCACTCGAGAAGGGCGTGGCGATCTATCGCGAGATCGCGCCGCGCCATACCGGCTACGTGACCGCGATCGAGGAGCTCGCCAGCGACTATCAGATGCGCGGAGATTTCCCGGGCTCGATCGCGCTGCACAAGGAGGCGCTGCGGTGTCGCCGGCGGGCTGCCGACGCGCAACGATGCGGAGACTGCAGACCATCTACGGCAACCTCGCGCTGGTCTATCAGCAGACCGGCGACCTCCTCAATGCGGGCGCAACGTTTGCCAAGGCCGCAGATATCGCCGAGCGGACGAGCGGTCCGGATTTCGTCACCTACTGGGACGTGGGGGCGGACGCCGCGCGCACCCTTCATCTTGCGGGCGAGCGCGAAGCGCGCCGATGCGCAGTTCGAGACGCTGCTGACGCACCTGCCGCCGCCGTCGCAGCATGCGATCGGCGCCAGCGAGCGTGCGCGAAATCTACGGTGAGCGCCTCGCGGCGGAGGGCCGCCCGGCGCTGGGCGTGCCGCTCCTCGAAATCGCCGAGCGCGACTTGATCGAGCATCCGCGCGACGATTTCGACCTGCGCCTGCGTGCGCTTGCGGCTGGGCGATGCGCTCGACCGGCTCGGTCGCAGCGACGAGGCGCGCGCAGACGCTCTCGTGGTCGCTTGCCGACTACATCGCGCACATGAAGCCGCGACCAGCAGCCGTTGCTTGCGGTGCGCGAGCGCTGGGGCCGGTTCCTGCTCGATCAGGGCGACACGGCGGCGGCCACGAGCAATTCGACGAGATCGTGCGTGCAGGCCCACGACCGCAAACTCAGCCACGTCGCGCTCGCGCACGGCGATCTCGCGCGTGTCGCGCTGGTGCGCAGGGAACGTCGACGCCGCGCTGCGCGAAAGCGCCGTGGCGCTCGACCTGTGGGACCACCGGCAGGGCTTCTACGATGTGCGCATGGGCCCGTACCTGCAGCGGATCCGCGCCGACGTGCTGGCCGCGGCCGGCATGCGCGACGAGGCGCAGCGGCTCGAGGACGCGGCCTGGGCGGCGAGCGAGAAGTTCGACGCGCCCGAAAGTCCGACGCGTCCGGCACCGCCGGTTTCCGCCGTCGCGCTGAGTGGAGCGCGCGTTGGCGCAACCGGCTTCAGGGCATGGCGCTTCGACGCCGCCTTGCCCGGGTCCTCCTACGCCGCGAGGCCGAGCGGAATGCGGACCTCGTTGTCGCCGCCTTCGCGATGCACAGGGACGGGATAGTGGCCGACGATTGCACGCATCGCTAGGTTCTCGTCCATGTAATAGACGTGCACGTGGGTGAAGCCGCGTTCTCCGACCAGCCGGAAGGCCTCGCTCGTCAGGCGCATGCCCAGCCCCCGGCCCCGGCGCGAATGAGCGACGCTGATGCCGAGCTCCGTTTCGCCGGCCGTCCGCAAGGCACCCATGTGGACGAGTGCCACGAGCTTGCCGTGCTCGCGATAGCCAAGCACCAGGTCGCGGTCGAAATCGAGCCCGGACACGTATTCCGCGATGGCGGCATCGGGCAATGCACTACAAAAGCGCAGTCTTCGGTCGAATGCACCCAAGTCGAGCAAATGCTGCAGGATATCCGCCCGGTTCGCGGCCGAGAGGATCTCGTACGTCAGCGGCTGGTGTACTGCAGGTCCATGAACTGTTGCAACAAATGCTGCTGCGCTGGCTGGTCGCTTCGGGTCCAATTGATATTCCGTGCACGTGTTATTGCATTGCAGCAACAATCGCGCCAATGGCCGATCCCCCAGCGGGTGCGCGCTGCGCTAATGCAATTTCGTGCCGAAAACCGACTTGAACCGCCCTGCAGCGGGAAAGAGCGCCGCCAGGCTGTTTCGACGCACGGTTCCGCGTGCTGCGGCGGCGATCGCGCGGTGCCGCCGGGCGACCGTCAGTACCAGGGATTGCGATGCACCCACACGAGAACGTTGTTGGTCTCCGCCGCCCGGATTGCAGCGGGCAGGATCGTGTCGAGCGCTGGCTTGTCGCGGGCCAGGTCGAAGTGGTCCGAGGTCGCCAAGAGGTCATCGGACCGCACGTCCAGTGCAAAGGCGGCTGCCGGCTGGTCTTGCGGATATCGGACATAGACCGGTCCGGACAACGTTTCTACTCGGACCCAGGCATCGGGTCCCGTGGCTACCACGCGCGTGATGCCCGCGGCCCGCAACGCGCCGGCATAAGGCTCCGCAAGTGCGGCCAGTGCCGGTTGCGACGGCGCGCCAACCGGCGGTGCGGTCGCGCAGG